>NZ_LAQO01000008.1 GCF_000971975.1 Paenibacillus algorifonticola
TCTCTTGAAGTGGAACGTATCTATGAAGCCATTCTAGTCTGTGGTACCCATCCAGTAGAGCGAAGAGCCGATTTTTTTTATAGTCGTGTAAGTTAGCTTGGCGTCCTAGTCGATGCCGTCTTTAAAGTTTTTGTTCCAATTTTTATCGCCTTTGTGAACGTAGTCCTCCACTGTCTTCTGCAAGGTGTTCACAAGCTCTTCCTTGATTTTGGCAATCGTGTCGTAAAAGACAACTTCCTCCGCGCCTGAAATTCTTACTCCGGCTACTGCCTGTGTGGCAGCGAAACGACGATGCTCCGATTCAAAGCTTTCCAACGCCTGCAGGGCATGCTCTACATAATGGGATAATTCCTGATGTTCCTTCGGAAGTTGAGCTTTAAGCTCTTGAATGCGTATTTTTAATGGCATTAGAATCACCTCAGCGTTAGTATTTACCTCTGTATGCTTACTATAACCGATTTTTATGCTCAGGGCATCCCAAAATATGCTAAATCGGCGATTATGCGCTTTTTCATGACGGATTAACTTGTACCATTACCTGCTTGCCGCTTACTTGAATTCCCGTCTGCGGCTTGCCTTGCTCTTTCAGATCGGAGAGCAGACGCTCCAGCAGCGTCTTGCCAGCTGCCCCCTGCTTGCCTCCTTGAACGCGCACGACGAGCTGCACCGCATGGCCCGACTCCAGCAGCTTCGCAGCCTGACGCTGCTTTGTGTCATAATCATGCTGTTCAATATCAATGCCCAGGCGCAGCTCCTTCACCTTCGCCGGCTGGCCTTGCGCCTTCTCCTGCCGCTTGGCCTGACTGGCCTCCTGCTTCGCTGTACCGCGCCCCATCAGCCTGCAGGGCGGCGGGCTGCTCATAATGGACAGGCATACGAGGTCTGCCTTGTACTGCTTTGCGAGCGCGAGCGCCTCTGCGCGAGAAACAACGCCAAGCTGCTCGCCATTCAAGCCCGTCAGCTCCACCTCAGAGGCTTTGATTTTTTCATTCATCAGCATCGTAATTACCTTCTTTCTGCTGCTCAGTTCTATTCTAATCGACCAGTCCAGCTAATCACAGCTCATTATGTAGCTAATCGCGCAGCTACTCTTGATGCTGCTGAATCAGGTCCATCTTCATCTGCCACGTTTTCTCGCTTAGATGAATCGGATAAAATTCCGGATTCAGCTTGCGCTTCACTTCTGGCAGAAAGCTGTTTAGCTGCTCCTGATGGAACTGCCTAATCTGGGAAAGGGACGGCAACTCATAAACCAGTCTGCCCTTATCGAAAATACATTTCAGCAGCGGTACAGCTTCGTAGTTGTTCACGTACTTGTATATATACGGGTGCAGCGGATCAAATAGCTTAAGCCTGCTGCCGTCCGGCTTCTCTTCCTCGCCGCATAACGCAATATAATCAGCCCGCGCCAGTCCCGTATTCAGGTTGCGGATACGGAACACATCTTTGCGACCCGGCGTCGTCACCTTCTCGGGATTCGCGGACAGCTTAATGACGGGCACGTAACGCCCGTCCTTCCAGCGTGCGGTCAGCTTGTACACGCCGCCCAGCGAAGGCTGGTCCGCAGCGGTAATCAGCTGCGTGCCCACGCCCCACGTATCAATGCGCGCACCTTGCGCCTTGAGATTAAAGATCAGCGTCTCATCTAGATCATTCGATGCGACGATCTTCACATGCGGCAGCCCCGCAGCATCCAGCTGCTTGCGCGCCTCCTTAGACAATAGCGCTAGGTCGCCGCTGTCGAGGCGAATCGCGCTGAGCTGCTTGCCCTGGCTCTCCAGCCAGCGGGCCGTCTTAATCGCATTCGGCACGCCGCTTTCCAGCGTATCGTACGTATCCACGAGCAGCGTCACCTGATCCGGCAGCGCCTCGGCATATTTCATGAAAGCCTCTTCCTCGGTATCATGCCCCTGCACCCAGGAGTGGGCATGCGTCCCTTTAGCCGGGATGCCGAACAGTATCCCAGCGCGCATATTGGACGTCGCGTGGAAGCCGGCGATATAAGCGGCACGCGCGCCCCATACGGCAGCATCCGCCTCCTGCGCCCGTCTAGTCCCAAACTCCAGCAGCGTATCGCCGTCCGCGACCTGCACAATACGCGACGCTTTCGTCGCAATCAGCGTCTGGTAATTCATGAAGTTAAGCAGCGCCGTCTCAATAAGCTGCGATTCAAATATCGTGCCCTCCACGCGAATCAGCGGCACACCCGCAAAGACGACCGTGCCTTCCTCCATCGCGTACATGCTGCCGTTGAAGCGGAACTGCCGCAGCCGTTCGAGAAAAGCCGGCTCGTACCGCTCCTCCTGCTCAGCCAAAAACGCAAGCTCCTCTTCCCCGAAGCACAGCTCTTCCATATATTTTACAATGCGTTCAAGTCCCGCAAATACAGCATATCCATTGCCAAAAGGCAGCTTGCGGAAATACGCCTCGAATACGGCTGGCGTATCTGCCGTTCCATTTTTCCAATGCGCATACATCATATTGATCTGGTATTTATCCGTATGCAGCGTTAAGTTTGCGCTATTCACAGACACAAGTCACTCCGTTCTAAATGATGTCTGACAGGAGCTGCGAAGAAGGATTGTCCATGCCTGATGAACAGTAGCGCTTCCAAGGTGAAACGGCAGTCGCCGTCCTTTGGCGGAGCAGCGCGTTTCAGTCCGAGAAATATAGTGAAAGGATGGGAAGATCATATCCTTTCCTATATTTCAAATTAACGCGACCTTCCTTTTCTGTAAAACAGCTTTACCATTGCCAGCAGAAGCAGGCACACCGCAATTCCGATGCACGCTCCTGTAAAATCAACGACCACATCCATACGGTTGCCAGTCCGGTTCAAACTGGTTAGTTGGTTGCGCTCATCAAGCGCCGCCAGGCTCACCGCTGCTAGAAGCGACAGCATCGCCGGCGCAAGCAAGCGGCCCTTCATGACGACGCGCAGCAGCATAAACCAGATTGCTCCTAGCATAGCATAAACGAATAGATGGGCGCTCTTGCGAAAAATAAATTCGACAAAATGATACGGGTTAGCTTTGGCCTCAATCGTCTTGCCTAAATACGTGATCGACAAATCAGGCAAAATCCGGATCAGCTGCTCCTGCCCAATCCACGCTTGCAGCTTCGGCCTAATCGTCTGCTGGTCGAAGGACTGCGAGGATAGATGAAACACAAACAAAATCCAGGCTGCCAAAATAACAAGCCATATCCCTATTATATAACGGTTGCTCCTAGTTTCCACCTTGATCAGCTCCTATCCCTACATTCCGCTCTTTTGAAACAAATTGTTTCATCATTGATCCTAATTGTATCAAATTTTCCTTCCGACCTACAACTTGCGAATGCGATACCGTTAAAAATAAACGAAAAGCCCCCGACAGTGGACCCGGGGACCTTTCATCGACTGGCTATAAATCGGTCAGTAGCGACCTGCCCGCTTTAGAAGGAGCTTTTTATTGCATACAGGCATTACGCCAACGATTCAGCATAGGAAAGCACGGTCGCCAAATCCTTCTCAAATGCGGAGCGGTACTCCGCAATTACAGCTGTGCTGTGGCCGTTAGCCGTCAGTTTGGCCGCCGTATCCGCTAATATCGCTTCAAAATCGCTTTTAATCCGGGCAACCTCAGTTTGAGCCTGCAGCTTCACTTGCTCCTTCGTCGCTTCATCTCGCGCTGCTACAAACGACATATACAAATTCGTCAGCGTCGAGGTGGCTTCGGTTTTGAGCGAATCAAGCTTGGCCTCCGCCTCGCTTGTAATTACCTCATACGCCAGCTTCGGCGTATTATCGACCACTCCGCCGCCTGTTCCAGGCTGGCCGCTTCCTCCTGTACCTGGCTGACTGCTTCCTCCTGTACCTGGCTGGCTGCCTTCTCCGGTTCCAGGCTGCGTGCCGCCACTGCCCGCCGAGCCTTCACCGCTTCCTTCACTCCCGCCAGCTTCGGCCTGCTCCTGCTGATAAGCGGCCGTTTCACCCGTTACGGCACCTGTCTTGCTATCCCATTTAATCGTTGCGCCGGATGCTTCCGCCATAAAGCGGAGCGGCACATAGATCGATCCTTTATAATAATAAGCGGACTGATTCTCAGGCAAAGCCTGTTCCTTCCCTTCAAACACGAAGGAAGCCTGCACCGCTGTAAGCCGAATCGATGCCGGTGAAGCAGTCGCCGCAGCATCATCCTCAACAGCGGCAATCACGCCAGCGAGCTGCTCTTTCAATGCTGCCGCTTCTTCCGCCGTTGGCTCAGCTACCGTTACCGACGCTGTCTCGCTATTCCATTTCACAGCCTTTTGAAGCGCATAAGAGACGAATCTAACCGGAACATAAGTCCGGCTCTGATGTTCGAATACATACTGCCCGCTTGGCAGCTCCAGCTTCTGTCCGTCAAAGGCCAGACTAACTGGAAGAGGCTTTGCAACAATCGCTTTATTGGAACTGGAACCGCCCTGCGCTGAGGCCGTATAAGGCAGCAGCAGGCAAAGCATAAGGCCGAGAAGCATAGCGAATTTAAATGTTTTCATTGTGTAGTCGTTCACTCCATTCCTCACCCGATTTCCTTGCTTGAAAATGGCTTAGCCAGCAGCAAGCGAAAGTGAAACCGTGCTTTTCTTAAAATCATCGCTTAAATCAGAAGCAGCGGCAAGGGCCTCGACTCTTATATTCAAAATCGGGTTTTGTCTGCATTCGGTCCTCATTCGATTGAATTCGACATTATTCTCGTACCCTAATGCATTTGGCCCCCATTGTCCTGGTTCCTCTCGGCCCACAGCAAGGCTTTGTGAAAAAAGGAAAGTCTCTTGCGGCAAATTTTGCGCGTGGTACAATAACCTTATTATGTAAGAGACTGCGACGAAATAAAGTACCGCTAATTTCCTCGCAGCTCCTAATCCACATGAAAAGATAAGGCGGGATGTTGTATGTCATATTTATCGCTGAACAGCTGGAGCTTGCACAGACTGCTTGGCCCGCTTCATTGGACGTCCTGGGATGCTGAGACGCAAACCCATCAAACGACGGATCATGAGCAGCCTTTGGAGCTGACATTGCTGGAGCTGCCGGCTGTTGCAGCAGCCAAAGGCTATCAAGCCATAGAGGTGTGCCATTTCCATTTTCCATCTACGGATGCGGCTTATTTACAGCAGCTAAGAGATTCTTTTTCGGCTGCATGTCTATCCTTTGACACACTGCTCGTCGATTATGGCGATCTCACATCTCCCGACGCAGTACGCCGAGAGGCAGACTATCAGCTCATGCAGCAATGGATCGACGTGGCGGCAGCTTGCGGTGCCAAGCAGGTCCGCATTATCGCCGGCGAAGCGGAGCCAACTGATCACGCGGCCATTCGCCAGTCTGCCCAAGCCTTGGCCAAGCTGGCGGACTATGGCGCTGCGCGCGGAGTGAAGATCGTAACCGAAAACTTTAAATTGCTAACGAGTGTGGGCGACAGCTGTATGGAGCTGCTGGAGCATGCAGGGGAATCGCTTGATCTGATTACCGATTTCGGAAATTTCAGCGGACCAGCCAAATATGAGGATATTGGCCGCACAGCTCTGCGCAGCGTATCGATCCATGTGAAAGCGATGAATAATGAACAGGGACATCCCGATGAGGCCGAGCTTAGCCGCTGCTTGAATCAGGTACAAGCTTCCGGATTTGACGGCGCTTACGTGCTCGTCTACGATGGGCCGGGAGATATGTGGGAGGGGCTGGAGCGGGTGAAGGCTGTTGTAAAGCCTTATATCGCTTAGTTCATTCGCGGGGAGAGTTAGCGAACAGGAGAAGGGCTGCCTACTAGACTGTCTGACGACTTAAATACGCAATGACGTATTTATAGCATACATAGTTTGTTGCTCGCACATAGAATAAGCCTTTCCCAACCGTCGTTCAGACGGCAGGGAAAGGCTTATTTTTGCTCAAATGCCCTATCAATGATGCGCACACAGAGCCGCGGGCTTCAGCTGCTTAAGAGCCGGAAGGCTTCATTTTGCGCCACAGAGTCGAGCGGTTAATACCGAGACGCTTGGCAGCAGCGGATTGGTTCATCTCTTCCTGCTCCAGCACCGTGCGTATGATATCATATTCGATCTCGTCAAGCGTCTTGCTCAGATCAAGCCCCCCTGCAGCGGAAGGACGCTCGGAGGCATCATGGGGCCCGGCACCTAAGCCGGAGCCCGCCTGCTTCAGCAGCTCTACTCGCTCCGCTTCCACATATTCGCCATCAGAGCTTCTTACGAACTGGTCAATGACATTGCGCAGCTCGAACAGATTGCCGCGCCACTCATGTGCGCGCAGCGCCTCCATCACTTCCGGACGCAGGCCGACAATTTGCTTGCCATAACGCTCGTTATACATAATGAGAAACGTACGAATGTACTCGTCCAGATCATCCAGCCGCTCCCGCAGCGGAGGCATGCCGACAACCCGCCCGGCAAACGTATCGCAGAGCTTGCCATCAAGCACATTGCTGCCTTTCAGCTCCAGCGGGCTGCGGTCAAACGATAAAATGATTTTGCCCGGCGCTGCAGCAAGCACAGGCGCCAGCTCACGCTGATCGGCCAGCGACAGCTGGTCGACGCCGCGAATATAAATGATAAGCTCCTCATTGTCCGTTGACAGCAGCTTCCTTAACGCAGCAAGCGCCGCTGCATCATAACGCTTCGTGATTGACAGCTCAATCATTTCACTGCCGCTTTGCGGCATGGAGCTCCAGCGCTTAATCGCAAACAGCCGCTTGCCTGCACCCGTCTCGCCAAACACAGCGAGCGGATAAGCACGCTCGGCAGGCGACTGCACGGCAAATTCATGATCGGTCATCACGAGCGGCGGGAAGGCGTCATCCTGCTTGCTTGTATACATCATCGTAATGCCAGAGCCCGGCTGATCTACAGGACGAACCTTCAAATAAAACATGCCGTCACCAGCAGCATCATTCATCTTGCCGCCAGATACCGCCACCTGGCGCTGTCCATCCAGCTGCACGAGCAGCTCCAAAGCAACGCCCTTCTCCAAATCAGCCATATAGCGGCTGAATACGGGATAATCGGCGTACAGCCCGGTTTGATTTTCAGGCAAGTGGAACCACGTATTAAATGCCTCATTAGAAAATTGAATAATGCCTTTGTCATTCACAATAGCATAGCCGGTATCCATCGTGTCCAGCAGCCGCTCGAAGGCCAGCTTCTTCTGCTTGTAGCTTTCCGACACTTTATAAATTTGCTTCGCTTGAGCGAACGCTTCAAGCACTGACTCGCGCCCAGATGTTATCAGCACCCCCTGCATGCCATGCTCATTCGCTTTGCGCACCGTAATGTTATCGCCTACAATGACTTTCACGCCCTCAGCCTTCGCAAGCTGCAGCGCCTCGTCCACCTCGCTCTCCTGCTGAACCGAGGCATAAGGAATATCGACCTCCATTAAACCGGATACGGAAATAAAACCCTCTATAATATTAGGAAAGCCGATCATTTTGATCTTCGCCTGATAGCCCTTCACAACCATTAAAATCCGCATAATATCAAAGCCGGACACCTGAATGTCAATGACGGGCAAATACGAATATTTGCGCAGCAGGCGGGCCGTTCCGCCCCGGCTAATAATGACATCGTAACCGTCCAGATGGATGCGGTTCATGAGCGGCAGCACTTCGGACAAATCGCCCTGCAGCACCTTGATTTCGAATTCCTTAAGCTCTTCCCGCAAGCTTGTTGTCAGTTCCACGAGCCCCGGGTAAGGGGCTACTACTACTATTTTTATTTTCATCCTCATCATCACCGTTGCAGTTTAATACACTCATTATAGCTAAACGCGATCCGAATGAACAGTATTGTGCCCGGCAGGGTAAGGCGTGCCCACGCCCCCTCCTCCTTGCAGCATGTGCAGCGTGCGGACGAACACATCCTCGGAGCCGAAGCCGCCTGCCTTCGTTACCCCATACACTTCATTTGCTCCTGAAAATAACCCAATCGGCACGCCCGTCTCCACTTCGCCCTGCAGGCGGAACTTCTCCATTCCGGCGAAGCGGCAAAATTGCTTCGCCGTATCGCCTCCTGTCAAGATAAGCCGGTTCAATCCATACGCCTCCACCAAAGTTGCCGCCGTGCGGCCGAGCGCTTCCGCAATTCGGTCGCTAACTTCCGTCTGTCCCATGCCCAGCTTGCTTCCGGCTTCCATTGCAAGCCTGATTTCTTCTTGTTCGCCGGAGGAATAAAGCACGACCGGCTTTCCCTGCTGCAAGGCAAGTGCCGCTGCTTCGTATATGCGCTTTAGCTCCGCGTTGCAAGCCGCATCAGGTGCAACGGTCACATGCGCCTCCATCCGGATGCCGGCAACCTGCGGCTCAGCTAGCAGCAAAGCCAGCTGCTGGCGCGTCTTGAAGTTGACGCTCCCGATAACAGCCAGCACTGGGGCAGCACTCCTTGCTAGCTCCAACACCGTTTCATGAGCAGTACCGGCAACAGTTGTTAAACACCCTGCCAAGCCAGCTGAGCCTGCCCAAATGACGCGATAATCAAGCCCCTCGAATAGCCGGACAATTCCACGCAGCTCCTGCTCGCTTTGCGCATCAAATACGAGATAATGGCAGCCTTCAGCAGCAAGCTCAGCAAGCCTGTGCTCCAAATGCGCTTGACCAAGCACCATATCAGCGCTCGTAATCAAGGCTGCTGCACGCTTAGATTGCCTGCGGATCAGCTCAGGAATGCTGGAGACGGTAATTGGCGTCTTTGGATCAAGCGCAAATTCCGTCTCATGCAGCAATTGTCCGTTTAAATATAAGGAACCGTCCCGCACCATACGGTTGTATTCCGGATATGCAGGTGTACAGACGATAAAATCCGGCTGAAACACGTCCTGCAACGCATCGAATTCTGCACCAAAGTTGCCTCTGAGCGTCGAATCCACCTTTTTGAAAATCACATCAAATGGCTTTGCCTTCACAAATTCAGCCGCCGTCCGTACGCGATCATACGCCTCCTGGGCACCAAGCGAACGGCTGTCCGTATCAACAATTACAACGTCGTCATCAAGGGCTGCGGCATCATCTTCCGCAAATTTAAGCAGCACCGAAGCCTTGAGGCCGCTTCTTGCGAACTGAACGCCAGAGTCGTTAGCACCTGTAAAATCATCTGCGATTATTGCAATTTTCAAGTCATCACCCCGCGTCCAAGATCAGCCTTTGACCGAACCAAGCAGCATCCCTTTCGTGAAAAACCTTTGCGTAAACGGATAGATGAGCAAAATCGGCACAACCGCGAGAAAAATCGAGGCCGCTTGCAGATTTTGCGGCAGCAGCTGTACGCCGTTTACTGTAATATTTTCAAGCGAAGTACCGCCCTTGCTGGAATTAATAATCATATTGTAGAGAATGACCGTAATCGGCTGCATGCTGCGATCCTGCAAATAAATCATCGGAATGAGGAACTGGTTCCAAATGTAGACCGCATTAAATACGCTGATCGTTGCAATAATCGGCTTGCTGAGCGGGAAAAACACCCGCCACATAATTTGCCAATCGTTCGCGCCATCGATAACCGCCGCCTCCTCCAGCTCATACGGCAGCTCGTCAAGGAAGGATTTTGTAATAATGAGCAGGAAGGTGTTGACTGCCATCGGCAAAATCATGACCAGCCAGGAATTGACCAGCCCCAGCCCGTTATAGACGATATAGTTCGGAATAATGCCCGCCTCGAACACCCATGTGAACAGAAACAGAAGCATGATGGTATAGCGTCCAATCAGCCTTTTGCGCGACAGCGGATAGGCCGTCATAAACGTTACCAACACCGCTACAAAGCCGCCAACGACCGTATAAAATAAAGAATTCAGCAGCCCCGCCGTTACGCCAAGCCGTTCATTGCCCAAAATATATTTGTACGCTTCGAGATTGAGGCCCTTGGGCAGCAAATACACCGAGCCTGCCACGACTGCTTTGCCGTCGCTTAAGGAAGTAGCCATAATGAGTACGAACGGGTATACGCACAGCAAGGCGACAAGGACAAGCAAAGTGTTGTTGATCAGATCGAACCAGCTAAACTTCTTCATCTTGCCGCCTCCTAGAACAACCGGGACTCGGAATATTTTTTCGATACTTTATTCGCCATCATGACCAGCACGAAAGCAATGACAGACTGCATCAGGCCAACGGCAGCGCCGAAGCTGTAATTCGGGAAACCGTCGCTCGCAAATGCTTGGCGATACACGTAGCTTTGAATGACATCCGCCGTATCGTAAATGCTTGGATTGTACATGAGCAGGATTTTATCCAGATCGACGGTCAAAATTTGGCCGATAGCCAAAATGAACATGACGACAATCGTGCTGGAAATCGACGGCAGCGTCACATTAATAATTTTCTTGAACCGGTTCGCGCCATCAATGTCCGCCGCCTCATACAGATGCGGGTCGATGCTCGTCATCGCCGCCATATAAATAATGGCGCTGTAGCCGAACAGCTGCCACACATTGAGCATGACATACAGCGGGCGGAACCATCCGGGATCAGCCATAAAGAATACGCTTTCAAAACCTGCCAAATTCAGCATTTGGTTCACCAGTCCACCCTGCGGCGACAGCACTTTATACAGGATCGAAACGATAACCGCAGACGAAATAAAATAAGGAAAAAAGCTGAGCGTCTGCACGAAACGCTTCACCGCCGACAACCGCACCTCATTGACGAACAAGGCGAAAATGATCGGGATCGGAAACACAAACAGCAGATTGAAAAAAGCGAGCAGCAATGTATTTCTGACCAGCTTCCAGAAATAAGGGTCGCTCATGAATTTGCTGAAATGCTCGATGCCAATCCATTTGCTGTCCAGTATGCCTTTAAAAATGCTGTAATCCTGAAACGCAATGACCAGCCCGAACAGCGGCAGCAGCTTGAAAAGAATTAAATGAATCAAGCCCGGCAGCAAAATCAAATATAATATTTTGGCGTCCCACATCCGCTTAAGCAGTCCGCTGTTTTTCGATGTTGTCGGTTTTACGATCGAGCTCATCTCAGCCCACCTCTGGATTCAAAATGAAAGGCGCCCCTCCCTCCCCGCACGCCAGAGCGAGAGGAGCCGCCTAAAGCTTGGTGAAAAAGAAGCTGCGCTAGCCTTTTTCACCATGCTTTTTTATTTAGAAATAGCGTCGTATGCGGCCTGGTCGATTTCGGTCAGCTTTTTGTAGCCTGCTTGCTCCATTTCGCCAAGGAATGTTTCCCACTCCGACAGACTGCGCTGGCCGCTGATGAATTTCACGAGTGCCGCGTTCAACTCCTGCTTCACATTAGCAAGAAGCGTCGTTCTTTCTTTCAATTGATCCGTTGAATATTTCAACGAGCTAAATTCCTTCGACGTGTATTTGTCGAAAAACGTTGTCGCAAACGATTTCGTCAAATCGTCCATCCATTGGTAATAGGCTTCATTATTGACGGGCACCGGGAACGTCAGGCGATCCTGAAGGAAGTTCCATACCGGCGTGCCAATCGGCTTGTTGCCCTGCTCCTCGAATTTGACGGTAAATGCCTTCTTGCCGCCTTCCTCCTTGTAGGACTTCCCTTCTACGCCGTAATCCATCAGCGTTCTGCCTTCATCCGAGAACATGTAATCCATGAATTTGATAATACCTTCCGCTTTGTCTTCCGCTTTCTCATTAATGACAAATACCCGGTCCATTCTGTATTTTTCCTCTGCTGGAGGCAGCATCGTCTGATTGCCATTGGCATCTTTGAACGGATCCATCACTTTAATGCTGTATTTCGGATCATTGTCTGGTCCGCCGTTGTTCATGAACCACGATGGGCGTGTGAAGAAGTCGCTGCTGATTGCGCCTTGGCCCGTCAGCATTTTCGTCTGCCACGATTCCTCTGTCGCGGTACCAGCTACCCATTCTGGATCAATGAGCTTATCTTGGTACATTTGCGCATACCACTCGATGAGCGATTTAAAGCCCGGCGAATAAATGTCTGAACCTTTGCCGTTCTCATAAATGCCATGCACTTTGCCATCGACGATATTGTCATTAGCCGCAAAAGCTTCCTGGAACTTCAAGTAGCCGTCGCGCCCTGTGAACGGGTAAAAATTCGCTTTGTCCTTGTACGTTTCTTTCAGCTTTTTCAGCACATCCGTAAACTCTTGAACCGTCGTCGGGTTCGCCGTAATGCCCGCCTTCTCAAACATATCCGCCCGATAAAAGGTTACATTGGATATCGTCGGATATTCCTGCGCCAAGCCAAAAATTTCGCCATCCTTCGTCGTCATCAGCTTGGCGTAATCCGGATTCGCATCCAGATAAGCTTTAATGTTCGGCGCAAATTTATCAATATAAGGCTTTAGATCAATGAACAGCCCCTGGCCACCGTACACCTCAGATTGTGCCAGCGAGACGATGCCGGAATCCGGGAACTGGCCGGACCCGATTTTGAGCTCCAGATTTTTCTTATAAGCATCATCATCTTCGCCACCATTAATCAGCTCAACCTTCGTATTCGTCTTTTCCTCCAGTACCGGGTACCAATTCAAATCCTGAAGCCAATTCGTATATTTTCCCGCCATCATATAGGAAAAGGTTGTCGTTCCCTCGGCCGATCCTTGGTCCGTACCCGTTGAAGCCGAAGGAGCTGCCTTATTCCCGCCATTAGAGCAAGCAGTCAGTGCAAGAAGCAGTACCATCGACATCGTTGTAACGGATTTCCAATTCAATTTGTTGTTCATTTGAGCATTCTCCCCCAATTGTCATTTGGCTTGCAAAAGTAAGCGCTAACAATTTGAACATCTCCACATACTTGAATGTTGCTTATTACAACACTTTTCTTTAAATTGATTGGCCTCCCGTAAGATGTAATCGCTTTCTTGTATTTAAATTATCGCAAAATAGAGCAAAATGCAATAGTTTTTTCTACATAACGACTTATGGGGAAGTTTTCCTTTTGGTATTTGCAACATTCAGTAGCGATTCCTCCTCCTTTAGTTGAAGCTTCATAGCTTTAGATGCCTCATTTTCTAATGGAAATAGAGCATTGACTTTGAAAAATAAAGGCTGTAGCATGAAATTAAAGCGCTTACTTATTTATTTCATTTAGTTTCCCTATCGTTTCGTTTCATTTAGCAACAGTATTGCCATTATGAACGAAAGAAGGTTTTTAGGATGGACCACACACAGATCGTTAACCTCAAAAAAATGCTGGCTGAGGGACAATGTTATTTGGATCATGAATCGGACATGATTGAGGCGATGCTGCCCACTGATCAGCCTTCCAATCATGCTCCCGCTTTAATCGAGCTGGCTAATGGCGATTTATTGTGCATTTGGTTTGGGGGCTCGGATGAAGGGGCCGGCGATATTAAAGTGTTCCTCTCCCGCCTGAATGCGAAGGAGTCGAAGTGGAGCGTACCGCTGCGACTATCGGATGATTTCAACAAATCTGATCAGAACCCGTCGCTGTTCCAAGCGCCGAATGGGGGATTGTGGGCCATTCATACGTCGATGGATACGCGCGGCTGTACGCTTGAGGAGTGGCAGGCCAAGCTTAGGAGCGGGGAAGTATCTGGGCCCTTTGCCATGCAGCATACGTCTAAGGTACAGCGCCGAATTTCCTTTGATAGCGGTTATACTTGGGGAGAGAGCGCTCCCTTATTCGAGAAGCCAGGTACATTCAGCCGTCATCCTGTTACGGTGCTCGCGAGCGGCCGCTGGCTGTATCCTGTCTGGTACAGCAGCCTGGATGGGACGAGGCAGTTCGGCTATGACTACAGTTCTGTGCATCTATCGGATGATCAAGGAGAAAGCTGGCGAGAGGTGGAAATTCCCGGCAGCAAAGGACGCGTTCACCCCTCCATCGTAGATTTGGAAGAGGGCAGGCTTGTCGTTTTTTTCCGCAGCCGCAATGCTGATTACATCTATATGAGCCGCTCCGAAGATAGCGGGGAAAGCTGGTCCGTGCCAGAGCGTACCGTCCTGCCTAACAACAATGCTTCGATTCGTGCGATACGGCTGCAAAGCGGCGGCATTGCCATTATTTTTAACCATTGTCGTGCTAATGAAGCTCCGGATGTCGTCGTCTGGCCTTACGAGCGCGTTCCTGTCACAATTGCAATTTCTGAGGATGAAGGCGCGACCTGGCCTTATATGCGGCATATCGAAACGGGCGATCATTATTGCGGTGAACTGAACAGCAAATACAATCGGCGTTATGAATACCCGTCTCTCATTCAGTCAAAGGACGGCATGATCCATGCCTGCTTTGCATACGGGAACCGGACGCATATTAAATATGTCAGCTTCTCCGAGGACTGGGTACGGGGCGTCCACAAAAATAAATGGCCATGGGACAACTTTCCGATGGAATAAAGCCCCCCCTTTTATATAAGCAGCATTAGGTTTACTAATAACGTGAAGAAGCCCACTTTGAGGAGTGGGCTTCTTCACGCACGAACGAGCTGCCGTGCTGTCAAAGGATTACAGAGCTTTCATATACCAAGCATCGCAAGCAAAATGCTCGGTTCCATGACTCCACCTGTGCATTGTCCCGCTCCTCAATTTCTCTTAGCTGCATGAGTTGTCCCCCTTTCTCCCATCATCAAACCTTTCAGCATATGGAACGCGACGAGCGCTTATTGTAACAACAGAATTAGCATGGCGCAGAACATTCTCTATCGTTCTTGAGCTTCCTCACATATTTCTCCAGCTGGAGGGTGAGGCTGCTAAGCTCATGCTCCTGCTGGAGCAAACTAAGCAGCGCCTGGATAATGACCACTTTAGGCTGGTCACGTGCAAATTCCTCGGCAAGCGCCAGGGCCGCATCGACGAGTTGGGCTCGTCTGGAGCCCGTAATGGCCAGCTCCTTAATAATAGCCAGCAAGGCATCCAGCAATTGACTCCGCTGCTCTTCCACTGACACCCGTTTGCCTTCCAATCCATTGTCCACCATATCGCACATCAACGCGTCAGTTAAAATCGGAGTCTCCTGCTTCGCCAAAATGCCCGCAGCCATTTCCTCCAGCCTTCCTACAGTAAAGAGGGCGATATCCCTGATGCGGAGCGGTTTATTTTCAAAAATCATCAGGAAGTTAAACTCCTTGATTATCCCGCCATACACGGTCACGATATCCCAAATGTGAGGCGTTATTTGTTCACCAAGCAGGCGAATCAGACTTTTTCTATGATGGTCGAGCAACCTCATCCGCATTTGCAGGAAAAAGGGCGCCATCTCCTTTTTCGTTTTAATCAGCTCCTTGATTTCCTGCATAATGAACTTATTGGTCAAAAAAAACTCCAGCGTCACTTCCGTTTCCCGCACAAAAACTTCACGAGGCGTAAGTCCCACTTCCGTAAGAATGCCTTCGAGCTGATCATCTAGCAGCTGCTGCCGGCTTTTATGAATTTCCTTGAATAGTTCTTCTTTAGACGAAAAATATTTATATAAGGAACCTTTGGCGATTCCGCAATCATCGGAAATATCCTGAATCGATGTCGCCGCATAGCCCTTCTCTATAAAATGGCGGACGGCCGACTCAATAATTCGGTCTCTAATCAGGCTCAATAAAATCCCTTCTCTCAAAATCATTTGACTTTCAGCAAAATATCGATAAAATAAAATCTAGCGTGACCGACCAGTTTTACAAAGAAACTATAAGTCAATTTTACAAAATCTACTCCTTCTTCGTCAAGGAGCGGCTGGCTAGGCTGCATATTTCTTTGTGCTCAGATCGGCATACAAATACCAAGAGAGGGCGAGGAGCCTACACATGTCTACACCAAATGCTTCACAGTTAGCCTCAGAGCCGGAATTCTCCATCAAATCGATATTGGCGCCGCTTCTTGCCGTCATTATTGGCATGATGATGGTCATTCTGGACAGTACCGTCGTCAATGTTGCCGTTCCTAACCTGCAAGAGTACTTCGACAGCTCGCTCAAAACGATCCAGTGGACGATCACGGGCTATACGCTGGCTTTATCAGCCGTTATTCCGCTTGCCGGATGGATGACAGATAAATTCGGGGCTAAGCGAATATTTCTCATTACAATCGCGCTGTTTACACTGGGCTCCATCCTATGCGCATTGGCACAAACGCCTGAGCAGCTTGTTTTGTTTCGCATCATTCAAGGCGTTGGCGGCGGCATGGTCTCCCCTATCGGTATGGCCATGATCTTTAAGATGGCGCCATCCAACAAACGCGGAGCTGTTATGGGCATGCTCGGCATTCCGATGCTGCTCGCCCCGGCCATTGGCCCGATTTTATCCGGCTGGTTGATTGGCTTTGCTTCCTGGCACTGGATTTTTCTAATCAATCTCCCTATCGGTATTGCCGCGTTGATTGTCGGCAATAAATTTTTGCCGAATCTCGAACGTCAAAAAGCGCCTGCACTCGATATTTTGGGGATGATTCTCGCTCCTATTGCCTTCGCTATGCTGGCATTCGGTGTGAGCGAGGGCGGAACAGACTGGGGCTCCACTCGAACCTTAACCGGATTAATCGTAGGTGGATCGGCTCTCATTCTGTTTATTATCGTCGAGCTATTACAGAAGCAACCACTGCTGGAGCTGCGCGTGTTCCGCTCCTCCGATTTTACTCGCAGTATTATTTTATCATGGATTTCACAAATTGCCTTGTTCGGATCGATGCTGATGATTCCATTGTACCTGCAAAATGTTCGCGGGTTCTCTGCGCTTGAAAGCGGACTGACTACCTTGCCGATGGCCATCTGCTCGATGATCTTTATGCCGATTAGCGGTAAGCTGTTCGACAAATTGGGCGCACGTCCATTAGCTTTAACGGGATTATCCATCATTACGATCGCTTTGTTCTCCCTGTCCCAGATTGGGGCGGATACCCCGATCGGTCTCGTTATGATCCCGATTGGCATGATGGGAGCGGGAATGGGCTTATCCATGATGCCGCTGAATACCCATGTGCTGAACTCCGCGCCAAGAAGGCTCGTGAGCCGGGTAACTCCGTTGACATCTGCCAGCCAACAGGTCGTTACATCCTTTGCCATTGCTGGCCTGACGGGTTATTTCTCGTCTCAGATCACGGCTCATATGACCGAGACAGGCGCTAGCAGCAATATGCTAGAAAATATGTCGCTCGCTTTCGGCGATACCTTCTTCCTATCAGCAGGCATTGCTGTAGCAGGAGTTTTATTAAGCATCATCCTGCGCAAGCCGAAGCTGGGGGATGATCATGAACAAGAGGAAGATGCACCGGACCCTGCGATGATGATGGGTCATTAACTCCCACGGGTATTCCTATTTTAGGCAACAAAAAAAGGCTGATTCCTGCATACTGCAGGAGTCAGCCTTTTTATTTACATGCAACATACTCACTCCTTTATTAAGAAGCCGCTGCGTCCTCGAGCAGCGAAACATGCAGCTTCACGACCGCCTTGCGTATTGTCATTTCCGCTTCAACGCTGCAGCATGGACGGTGGATATCATGCGGGAAAAAGACGGCAAACATGCCGGGCGTCAGCACAACGTCCGATTCATCGCTTACTTCCTTATATGACAAGCGGTCGCGGCTGTCCAACTCGTCTGCTGTAACGACAGCTTCCCCATTGTCGCGGGCGACGCGAATGAGCTCCCGACCTTTCAGCAGCAGCTGAATGTCGATATATTGCTTGTGAGACTCCGCCAGCTGCTCTTCCGCTGGACGGGTCGCCACATGCTGGACGAGCACAAATAGGCGCTCGCCGTCGATATCATATTTTCCAGCCGGCGTATCCTCCGTTACTTCCCGCTCCAGCCAAGCCAGTGCCTGCCGAAATGGCGGCAGCCAGCCTGGTTCCTGCTCCCAGCTTCGCAAATCGCTAATGATCATCGTAGTCCGCTCCTTCATAAATGGATAATTAACGGTCAGGGCCTGAGTATCGTGCCGCCAATATAGCGTACGCCGCCTCTTTGCTGAATCGTATCCATTGCATCATTAAAATAATAAGTCGCTAATATTTCTCCGGTAGTCGTTTCAACTGCACGCGGATAACCAAGATCATTGCTGCCGCCATCGTCACGCAAAATCAGCTCCGGCCCCCAGCTTAGCCCGTTATCCTCGCTTACCCTTGCCCGAATGCCAAAGGGCGGCCTTCTGAATCCGTATACGGCAAACAGCCTGCCATCCTCCATCAGCGTCAAATGCACCGTATCGCCATGGTCGTTGATGCGCGAGACGAAGCGCCAGGTCAACCCGCCATCGTCCGAGGCGTAGAGCTCGCACCATGCCGCTACCATCGCTGGCTTGCATCTGACCGCAACCATAATGACGCCATCCTTCATCAGCACGGGGGATGGACAAATCATCCGATACTCCTCGCTGCGGGGCATTAACGACACAAGCGACCAATTGCAGCCGTCATCAAAGGAAGCGAAGACGACGGGGCGATCATGTGGATTATTCCGCAGCCTTGCCGTCAGAAACAGCAGCACAACGCCGTCGGGCCGCACAATATACGATGGCCTGCCCTGATAGCGAGGAATGCCACAGTCAGGAAGCATCACTGGCTCGCTCCAGCTCGCGCCTGCGTCACGCGACATTTTCACCCAAGCCTGGGCGTGATCAACCGCGGAGTTCGGCGTACACCAGCATTCGAGCAGCGTATTCGGGTCGGAGAAATCGAAGCCCTCCTCGAACGTATGCGCCTTGCCATACGGAAGCTGATCCAGCAGCTTGTAATTGTCGGCGATTTGCGCAGCCTCCTGCCAGCTGCGGCCACCATCGAGCGTGCGGACAGCAGCGATGCGCCCGAAGGTTTCCACCCGGTCGTGGTTCAGGTTTCCGGGAATCTGATAGTCACAGTCAATGTTCATAAAAGCGAGCAAAATATTCCCTTCGCTTATTCTCCACAAACCACCATTAAACGGCCAAGAGCAAAACTCATTGTCTTTGCGGTAAATTTCAATATGCTGAAGATGCTGCGGTTTCATTGGCTTCGTGTATCGACTCATCTCGTCATCCCCCTTGAGCTGGCGTAAACGCGCTATCTGCTGTGAAGCGGCGGCAAAAGCCCGTTTCGCGGTGAACGTAAAGCGGCCTGCAAGCGTGCTGCGGAGTAAGGTTTATTTTTTCATAAAAGCCCCTGCTGCCTGTATTTCTCGATCATTTGCTTAACCTCGCTAAACGCGGCGGGAGTCAGCGGCGCTACCGGACGACGGGATGGACCGGCAGGCACGCCGATTTCATTCAGCACCGCTTTCAACACCGATGGCAGCGTGCCAAGCGCAAAGGCGCTTCGCAAATCCCGCAGCACCCGCTGCGCTTCCTCTGCTTCCCAATAACGCTCCGCCTGAAAATGCTCATAGATCGCCGCCACCTGTGCCGGAAAAACATTGGCTGTCGCCGCAATCGCCCCGCTTCCGCCCGCCATAAGCGTTGGCAAAATGAGCGAGTCCGTTCCTGCCATAACCGAGAATGAATCAGGCGTCTGGTCGATATATTGCAAAATCGTATCAAAACTGCCGCTGCTGTCCTTAATGCCGATAATATTCGGGATTTTCGCAAGCTCAGCTACCGTTTTAGGCTGCAACGCATTCCCTGTGCGAGCGGGAATGTTGTACAGCACGACGGGAATCGTAACCGCTGCCGCTACCTGCTCAAAATGATAGATCAGCTCCTGCTGTGTAAACGCAAGGAAATAAGGGGTAATGACCGAGAGCGCATCGACGCCTGCTTCCTGCAACCGCTTAGCCAATCGAACCGTTTCCAGCGTGCTCGCGCAGCCTGCTCCGGCATAGACCGGAACGCGTCCCTTCGATTCTCGGACAATTGTTTCTGCTATTCGCACCTTCTCCTCGAAGGAAAGCGAGAAAAACTCGCCATTCGTCCCGAGGCAAAACAAACCATGCACCCCAGCTTCAGTGAACCGCTCCACCATCAAACAAAGCGCCTGCTCGTTCAGCTCCTCCTGCTCATCAAACGGGGTAACCATTGCCGGAATAATACCTTTCGCCAATTCCATCGCTAGTCCTCCTTTTTTAAGTAAGCCCTTACATTTTACTTCGCGCCATATGCTGCTTGCTCGCCTGCACACCGATGACCGCTAGACAGCCCACCAAATATGATGTATATAAGATTTAAGATGAAACCGTTGAAAGTGTGGTGCCGCAAAATGGATTTGCCGAAAATTGATAATTCTAACCTGTGGGACAAAACCTACAATATATTAAAGGAAAAAATAATCCGCCGCGAATTTCTTGGCAATCAGAAGCTGCTTATTCCTGAGCTGGCCGCCCAGCTTGGCGTTAGCCGAACGCCAATTCGCGACGCCTTGAACCGTCTGGAAATGGATGGCCTCGTGAAGACGGTTTCCAAAGTCGGCACCTTCGTCAATGCGATTGATGTACAGGATGTGATGAATGCAACAGACACACGGATGATGCTCGAATTTTGGGTTGTGGACAAGCTCAGCTCCTGCACGAAGCAACAGCTTCATGAAGAAATTAGAAGGCTGGAAAGCATCGTCGAGCTGTCGCTGCGCGAGCTTGATGCCCTTACGCTCGATCAATATTTGCAGAAGGACTACAATCTGCTGTTCCATTTGGAATTCATGCAGCTGGGCGGCAACAGTCATAACGTAGCGATCTATAAAAGCCTAATGAACTATCGCTTCATCGCTGCAAGCAGCTCGCTGATCAGCAAAGAAATGGTAACTGCCGCCATTAAGCAGCATCAAAACATAATTGCCGTCCTTAAGCTCGGCGATGCTGCGCAAATGCGCGAGGTGATTCGTGAGCATTTGGAGGACTCCAAAAATCGCCTCATCGCCAAAATCACCGCAAATGGCGGCTCTATTTAGCCCATATTGGCAAGCGGTTATTCGTTTTGTCGTTTTGTTCTTTGGCGCTTCTAATGATAAATGTTGTATACATCATTTGATGCTTATAATATAGCTTAACCCCTCAGCCTCGTCAATCCTTCTCTTTGCCGTCTGCCTAAATAAAAGGCAAGATGACTTTTTACTCGGAGAAGAGTACAATAAAGGGAAGTAAGCTAATATCTATTATTGATTAACAGACAAAAGGAGTGTTACAAATGACACAATATCGTGAAATAGATTCAGCAGAGCAATGGGATGCCGCTTTGGAAGGCTCAAAAGATCGTGCCCTGGTTGTTTTCAAGCATAGTACAACTTGTCCGGTAAGCGCGAACGCGCACCGCGAATTCACAGCCTACCTGGACGCTAACCCGCGCCAGGATACCGATTATGTCCTCGTAAAGGTCATCGAATCCCGCCTTGTATCGAACAAAATCGCTGAAGATACGTCGGTTAAGCACGAGTCGCCGCAAATTATTTTCATCCAAAATCAAGAGAAGGTTTGGAGCGCTACGCATTGGGCGATTACGTCCGAGCATATTACGGCGGTTCTTGACTAATCTGATTTCATCTGCAAAACAGATTTCACTTGCAAAAGCTTAAAAACCGAGCAGCTTGTTTCCGCAAGCTGCTCGGTTTTTTTGGCGTGCGTCAAGAGCGAGGCTTTTGTGCCCAGCAGCACACACATTTGCAGCTTACTCCCGCTTTACACGCTTCACCGCTTTACATCACATTCACCTCTGTCAGCTCCGCTCCGAGCTGCTGCCATATTCGCCTGGCTTCTGGCCGACAAATTTGCGGAACACTTTATAGAAGGTGCGGCGATTGTCGAAGCCAATACAGCCGGCGGTTTTGTCGAGCGATAGACTCGGGCACATGCAAAAAGACGGTGTCCCGGTCGCTATCGACCTGGAACACCGTCTTTATTTGCTCTAGTAGGCTTTGTGGCTATTCATATAATACAGAAAGCACTTTGGCAATGACGACTGCGGATTGTGCCCGAGTTGCTGTTGCCTGAGGCGCGAAAGCGCCATTGCCCATGCCGGAAATCAGCCCAAGCTGCTTGATGGCAGCCACTGCTTCCTGTGCATAATCCGAGATTTGCTCGGCATCCGTGAAGGTGGCTGCTGCACCTGTAGGCTGCGCCGCCCCTGCTGCGAATCCGCTTTGCTTCGCAGCGCGGTGCAGCATAACCGCCATTTCTTCACGTGTAATGGAAGCATGGATGCCGAAGGAGCCATCCGCTCTGCCCTGAATAATGCCATTCTGCTCTGCGGCAAGGACAGACTGCTCATACCAGCTTCCAGCCTTGATGTCGCTCAGCTTCGTTGTAGCGCCGTCTGTGCTCTTAAGACCGAACGCCTGAACGAGCATATGCACAAACTGCGTACGGGTTACGCTGCCTGCAGGCTGGAACTTGCCCGCAGCTGTGCCTTGAACGATGCCTTTGGCCGCAAGGCCTTCAATTGCAACCTTCGCCCATGGATACTGCGCGATATCGTCAAACGAAACATCTGCATAAGCGGCTGCATAACGGCTAAAATGCTCCGCTCTGAATACGATCACTTGATCCGTCTCGCGATATACACCGCTATGGACGGCTTCTACACTGCCATTGCTGTTCAAATAATAAACGACTGCCTGATGCGGCTGCTCGCCTGCTTTCAATGTGTACGGCAAGGCTACTTCCACTTGCCCTTCGCTCCAGGTTATCTGCTTGCCATCATAAGCGAGCGTCAAATCGTAAACCTGATTCGCGCCAACCTTCGCGCGCTCCTCTGCTGTAAGGGCAGCCGAGTCTACTTTCTCGGCTGTGAAAGCCAGCATCGCGGCGGTGTTCTGCGCCGCTGCTCCAGCAAGGGCTTCGACGGCAACGCTGATGCGTACGCCGTCCAGCCATACATGCAGCACCGGAACGTTGTGATCGGTCAGCTCTTTAATAGCAGCCGCGGGCAGCTGTACAACTGCCTGCTGTGCTGCAGCTGCTGGAACGACGCGAATCGTGACGTCGTTCCCGTTCGCCTGCGTCGCCGCCTTGCTCAGCTCGCTGGCGGCGACTGTCGCGACCAGCTTGCCGGAAGCATCCGGCAAGCCGTTCGCGATGGTAATGACAGCAGCCGATGGCGCTGCTGTTGGCTGCGGGCTCGCCGTCGGAGTAGCGGGCGTCGATGTGCCCGGCGCTGGCGTCGCCGGAGATGCCGTTGGCGCCGGCGTCGATGGTGTTGGCGTTACCGGAGATACTGTCGGCGTCGGCTCCCCTGGTGTTGGCGTCGGCGTCTCTGGTTCCGTCGCCACTTTCAGCCCTGCAACCGCAGCTGTCACTGCTGCTGCGGTTGCAGCTACCTGCGCCTGATCGGCTTCCTGATCAGCGCTTACCCGCTGCGCAGCAGCCAGCGCTTCAGCAAGCACAGACCAGCTTGCCGACGTGTACTCGCTTTGCGTCAAGCCAGCCGCTTCAGCGACAGCAGCATTCAGCTCGGCCTTATCGGCCAGAGCCAGCCCGAATGCCTTGAAGTCCATCATGCCGACCCAGCCTTGGCCTTCGGTAATCGTCACCTTGAGATAACGGCCCGTGTTGTTGTCCGTCAGCTTGTGGCTGTCCGAAGGCATCGCGAGCGTTTTCGTATCCGCTGCGGTGCGGAACGTTACACCATCATCGGAAATTTCCACCTTGTAATGGACGACTCCCGCCCATTTGTTCAGCACTACTTTCTTCACCAGCGAGGATTGGCCCAGATCGACCATCCACCAGCTGTCCACTCCTTTATCTGTACCCCACGAAGTGCCTTCATTTTGATCGACAGCACCTTCTGGAGCGTTGCTCTTGCCGCCGCCACTGCCCGCGTTGCTGGAAGAGGTTGCTGCTTTGAACGCTGCGATATCCTGCAAAGGCTTAAGCGCTTGAATCGCTGAGACAAGTGCTTCAGTCGCAGCCACAACCGCTGTTTGAACGGCTTGGTCATCATTGTTGACCGCCTTCGCATTCCCTAATGCAGCTTGCAGCAAAGCCCATCCGGCCGCATAATATTCCGAACCGTCGAGCTGTTCAGCCGATACGATGGTAGTGACCAGCGTGCCTTTGTCCACGTTCGACAAACCATTAAGCGCTGCCTGCAATCCAGTAACCGCCTGATTGACGACCGTTTGCGTAGCTCTTGCATCACCAGAAGCCGTCCGTGCAATAGCAAGCGCACTTTGCAGCGCCTGCCAGCTTTTTGCCGACCAGTCCGCCTCTTGCTTCGCTTCGGCATCGGCAATGAGCTGCGTCAGCGCCGCCTTGTCAGCTGGCACTACTTCAAGCCCAGCGACAACGGAAGCCAGCTGCGCCTCAGCTGCGTCCACGTCAGCTTGCGTTACGCCTTGAGCCGTATACGCCTGATCATGAACGAACTGCGCCTGATTGATAGCTGGTGCAAGCTGCGGCCAGCTCTGCGGCGTAAAATCTGCCTCGACGAGCGACTTAGCTTCAGCAATTGCTGCCGCCAAATGCTGGCGATCTGCTGGAACTGCCGTCAAGCCGTGCTTATACACGTTCAAGGAATCCAGTGCATAGCCCTTGTAAGCATATCCGCCGTTAGCTGGATATTCGTCATAATCAAACATCGCATGATTTTCCCATGCGTCGCCCTCAGACGCAATCCAGCCTACATTCGATGGAATCCATGCCGGCTCCCAATAGAAAAATCCAGCTCCCTTGTTATTCTCCACATTGGAGATCAAATCCATAATCGTTTGAATCGCGTCATATTGGCCTTGAACGGTTGCGTCCCATGTTGCGCCTCCCGTTTTCAGCTTCTGGTCGGAGTTGATAATATTTTCATGGGCATCGCCATTTTTATAAGAGAACGGATATGAGGTTTCGGCAATAACCACTTCTTTGCCGTAACGCAATGCCATATCGTCCATATTGCTTTTCACTGCTTCCAGCGTACCGTGCCAGAACGGATAATACGATAATCCGATAATATCGTAATCGACTCTGCCGTTGATCCCGTCGAAGAAATAACGGAAGGTCGCATTTTTTCCGCCTTCAGCAAGATGAATCATAATTTGCACATCATCGCCGCCAGGTATGGCGCGGACAGCGGACGAACCACTGTTCAGCAGCAGCGCCTGATCGTCAAAATTAACCGAACCGCCTTTGCCCGTGAGCACACCGCTGTTAATTTCATTGCCGATCTGCACCATGTCAGGCATCGCATTTTCCGCCCGCAATTCAGAAATGACCTCATACGTATAGTCATATACCGCCTGGCCCAGCTCAGGCATCGTCAGGTTTTTCCACGCCGCAGGGCGAACCTGCTGGCCCGGATGCGCCCAGTCATCCGAGTAGTGGAAATCGACGAGCAGCTTAAGCCCCTTCGCCTTTACTCGCTTGGCGAGTCTCAGCACATCGTCCTTATCATTGTAGCCGCCTGAGTTTTGCGGATCATTCCACACCCGCAGCCGAACGTAGTTGACGCCCCGATCCTTAAGAATGTCCAGCAAATCGCGCTCCACGCCATTGCTGTCATAATATTTGCCACCGTTATCCTCAATTGCAGTCAGCGTCGAAATATCAACCCCGCGAATAAAATCATCGCGGTAGCCAAGCACCGTTACTGACGCTTTCGGCTGCACGGTTGCGCCCGTTACCGTTCCTGCTACTTCAAAGCTGCCTGCGCCCGTATAGCTCTGCGGGTCAACAGCGTCCCATGCCACATCAACCAGCCCAAAGCTGCCGTCCGCATAGGCGGCATTTACCTGTGCCGGGAGGCTCGGAGCCGTACCGCTGTAGGTTTCTAAAATTACCGCGTCATAGCCGGTAATGTCCGCTGGATTTTTTACGATTTCCTTCTCTCCTACCTTTAGTTCTTTAATGCCCGGCCACCAGCCGCTTCCCGCATAAAAGGAAATCGTGACGCGCACATAACGCATGCTGTCCGCCTCGAAAGCAAGGCTTGCCGTCTGCTGCTTTACCGCGTTAGCCGATTTATCGGCAGCGACCGTCCAGTTCACATCGTCCGGCGATACCTCTACGATATAATTGACGATTTCATCATCCTTCCAGGTGATTTCCACGCCAGAAAGATCATATTCGCTGCCCAAATCCACCTTGAGCCAGTGTGTCGGATTAACAGCGCTTGCTGCGCTCCATGCAGTATCCGGATTGCCATCGACCGCGTATTCCTTCGGCTGGCCCCACTGCGGATCTATATATTCTTCGCTTGCTGTAACGATTTTGCCAAGCGCCAAATTTGCTGCTGCTGCCTTTACGGCGGCTTGCGGCCAGGCCATTTGCGTCATAAACAGCGCTACGACCAGCACGAGGCTGATGTACCCTTTCCCCTTTTTCATGTAAACCTCTCCCTTGGTTATATTGTTTCTCCATGCTTCTACTAATTGTAAGCGATTTTATGAAAAGCGATATACATACCAAAAGCAACATTCCAGCATTTTATGCAACCTGTTTGACGCCCCGCATTCCGAATATTGGTAACGCTATCATTCATAGGGTTTTCATAAGCAAAACCTGCGCAAACAGATGCTTCAAAAACTAACTAGTAGAAAGATCCTGAAATAACGTGCTTAAGCCCCATCGCGGGGATTAACAAGAATTCCAGCTAATCTCTTGTTATTCGCAAGCTGATGTTTTATATTGACATAATAGCAGGTCAAAAATAAAAGAGGTGATCGGACGAGATGACTCCACGCACGAAGGAACAAAACGATGAGATCCGACTGCGGCGTCTGGCGCAAATCCGGAAAGCCGCTGCCGATGTGTTTTTGAATAAAGGGCCTTTACTGGAAATCCGCGATGTGGCCGCGCAGGCGGGACTCGGCTATGGCACGGTATACCATTATTACAGCAATAAGGGCGATTTGCTCCAGGATCTGCTATGGGACGCATTGGAGCGGGCCGGGGGATGGTTGGAGACGCCTCTAGAGGCTCCGCTGGAGGTCCCCCGCGCTTCGGCTTTGGGGGAGGCGCAGGCGGACGGGCATTTCGGCTTGGCTGCTGCGGCGGACACCGGGAATTCGGCTGCCGCGGATTCCCGAAGCGGAAGCCGCGAAACGGCCGCTTCCGCAGAGCTTGGCCCTGTCGCCGCCGGCGTCCGGCTGCTGCAGCTTTGGGCGGAGGACCACGCCCTTTACCTGCTGTATAAGCTGGCCGGTGAGGGCTTTGCCTCGCTGCCTGAAGCGCGCTCGGCCACGCTCTCGGCTGCCTTTCGCCGGGAGGTGCTCGCGCCGCTTGCCGCGCTGCTGGAAACCGGGCGTGCGGCGGACGGGGCTGCCGCTTCCGGCGGAAACGCGGCGGAGCCGCCGTATCGGCTACAGCACGCGGAAATGCTGCTGGCCGCCTTGGTCGGCTGTGCCTCGCTTTCGCTTCGCCGCGGAAAGCTGCACGAGGAGGCCAGGGATATCGCCCGGTTTTTAAAATTATAGAATGGATAAGGAGCGAATAAACAAAGATGATCATTTTAAAATCACCTAGGGAAATCGAAGAAATGAAGCCGGCGAGCCAAATCGTTGCAGACTGCTACCGCGAGGTGGCCAAACTGATTGAGCCTGGGATCACCACCCGGGAAATCAATGACTTTGTTGCCAGACACATCACCAAGCTGGGCGGCAAGCAGTTTACGAAAGGGTACAACGGTTTCCCCGCCGAAACCTGCATTTCGGTCAACGATGTGGTGGCCCACGGTATTCCTTCGAACCAGGTGCTTATGGACGGCGACTTGCTGAAGCTCGACATCGTCGTGGAATACGGCGGATGGTTCGGCGATTCGTGCTGGTGCTATGCGGTGGGCAATATCCGGCCGGAGGCGCAAAAAATAATGAAGGTCGCAAAGGAATGTTTGGACCTGGGGATAGCCCGGGCGCTCCCTGGGGGAAGGCTCGGCGACATAACGTCGGCGATTCAACAGCATGCGGAAGCAAACGGGTTTTCGGTCGTACGCGATCTGCTGGCGCACGGGATCGGGCGGAGCCTGCACGAGGAGCCGAGCTACGAGCATATCGGCGTAGCCGGTAAAGGCATTCGGTTAAAGGAAGGCATGGTGTTTACGATTGAACCGATGATCAACGAAGGTACGTTCCGTATCACGATCGATGATGATCGGTGGACGGCGAGAACGGCCGACGGCAAGTTGTCAGCGCAATATGAGCATACGATCGCAGTTACGCCGGACGGACCGCTGATTTTAACGGCCCAGTAAAAAATAGAAGCAAGCGGACGGGAATACGTCATTTTAGGAAATAAGTCGCTAGTCCGTCCTGCTTGGCCTGGCGAAGGTTCGTATTCCGAAACGACGAAAAACCTTGTTGTTATGAGGTTTTTCATTATGACTTTGGTAGCAATTTTGTAACCTTTACTTTTGGATCAATCTACTAGCCATAGAGGCTGCCGCAAAAAAAGGCTGCTCTCCGTTTCCGGAAAACAGCCTCCTGTACATCTTCTAAAACACACACGATCACCTTTGTCACGCTATTCTTTAACCGAGCCTACGACGAGGCCCTTAACGAAAAACTTTTGCAGAAACGGATAAATAATCAGGACAGGAAGGGCACCGATAAATATTTGCGCCGCACTAACTGTCTTCTGCGAGATCAAGGCAAGCGATACCGGATCAAGGCTCATCGAGCTCATGTCACGCGAAATAATGACCGTTTGCAGAAAGGTCGCCAGTGGATATTGGTGAACACCCTCTGTGTAGAGCAGGCCGTCGAACCATGAATTCCAGTGGAACACGATGCTGAACAAGCTGAGCGTTGCAATCGCTGGCTTCGATACAGGCAGGAAGATCGTGAACAACACCCGGAAGTGCCCTGCTCCATCGATCATCGCCGCCTCCTCCAGCTCCTTCGGAATGCCCCGGAAGAAGTTCATCATCAAGATCGTTAAATAAATATTAACCGCTCCGGGAAGCACCAGTGCCCAGAAGGAGCCCATCAGGTTCAAATTCTGGATCATCATATAGAAGGGAACAAGCCCGCCATTGAAGACCATCGCAAATACGAAAATCCATGAGTAGTATGAACGTGCCTTGAAGCTCGTGCTTTCTCTGGAAAGTGGGTAGGCTGCCATAAACGCCAGCAGCAGTGTAAGCGCCGTGCCAATGGAGGTCCGCATTATAGATATCCAAATCGAGTTTAAAAAGATCGGGTTGTCGATCGTTTTGCGATAAGCCTCCAAAGTGAAATCTACTGGCCACAAATTAACGATATTGGCATCGGCCGCCGACTTCGCGCTGAATGAAATCGCCAGTACATGAACAAGCGGGATAATGCACAGGAGCGAGATAAACAGCAGCCCTGTATTATTGAGTATAGAAAATATGCGGTATGACAGTGTTTTATGGTACATTCTAGGCTCGCTCCATTCTTAGAAAATTCGATAGTTTGCCCATTTATAGGCCATGCGGTATGAGACGAAAATCAAGATCATGCTGATAATGGATTTGAATAATCCGACCGCTGTTCCAAAGCCCATTTCCCCGCTTATAATCGCTGTGCGATAAACGAACGTATCAATAATGTCGCCTTTATCGTAGACAAGCGGATTATACAGGTTGAAAATTTGGTCAAAGCCCGCATTCAAAATGTTGCCGAGTGCCAGCGTACCTACGACAATCGCCATCGGTACCATCGAAGGCATCGTAATGTGAAGCGTCTGCTTCCAGCGGCTTGCGCCGTCCACTTCGGCTGCCTCGTACAGCGAGGGGTTGATGTTCGATAGAGCTGCCAGAAAGACAATCGTTCCGTAACCGAACTCTTTCCACACCTCGGAAATAATAACCGTAAAGCGGAACCAGTTGCCTTCTCCAAGGAAGAAGATCGGCCCGATCCCGACCATGCCCAGAATCCGGTTTACAAAACCGCCATCGCTAGACAGGATGTCGATCAAAATACCACCCAGTATGACCCATGACAGGAAGTGGGGCAAATAAACCATCGTTTGCACATAACGCTTGAAAAGCTCTTTGCGCACCTCATTTAAGAAAAGAGCAAAGGTGAATGGAGCTGCGAGGTTAAAAATAATTTTTAAAACCGCAATGACCAGCGTGTTCCAAATAACCTCCAAGCTGTCCTCCCGCTCAAACATATAGCGAAAATTATCGAGACCGATCCATTCCGAGCCTGTAATGCCCAACCGGGGCTTAAAGTCTTGGAAGGCCATGACAATGCCCGCCATTGGCAAATAGCTGAACAAAATCAGAAAAACAAGAGATGGCAAAATCATGAGATGGAACGGCCAGTGGCGCTTTAGCTGCCTCATATTGTAGTATCCTCCTGAACGCAATTGTATGAATTACCTCAATTATAGCAACGCCCCAAACCGCCTGAACACATGACGGAACCAACATTGATGGCACTATTGCAACTACTTTTCACAGGAGCCTCGCAAAAAAAAACAAAAGCAGCCTGCCGGGGGCAGACTGCTTTGCTGACTTGCACTATTTTACAGATGCATACCATTCATTTACTTCCTTCGTAATTTGCTCGCCGCCGGATTTGTTCCAGTTGGCAACGAATGTATCGAAGGCGTCAATCGGCTTCGTTCCGTAAATAATTTCGTTAAACGTTTGAAGCTCGATTTTTTTCAGATAATCCATTTTGGACTTCATCGTCGGCGTTGTAGGACCAGTAAACATGTTCATAAGCGCAACATCCTTCTGGGACATGAGCACCTTCGCCGCTTCTGGCGTTTGTTTGCCAAAGCTGTTTGCAATATCTTTTTCCAGCTTCGTCTCTGGCTCCTTGCCATCTGCCAACTCCAGCAGAGCTGTCATTTGCGCGTCTGGAATACGGGCGCCATCGCGAACGAGGAAATAACGAACAATGTTGATATAGCCTCCAGGGATATCATCTTGATAAAGCGTGTTGCCATTGGCATCAACATCATAGTCATAACCTTTGAACATACCAACCTCCAGCGGGCTGCCCTTCGCAGGGTTTGCGAAGTTGTCAAACATCCAGTTCTCATAAGTGAACAAAGCCTCAGGATGCTTAATATCTTTGTTGATCAAAATAACAGCGCTGGAAAATGGCGTGCCATGGCTTGTCGCTTTGCCGTCAGGACCTTTTGGCAGTGCGATCGGCGTCCATTTTGCTGTTGGCACGTTTTTCGCTGTATCAACAAGCGGCCAGCCGCTCATCCAGTAAGGTCCAGGAATAATACCCGCTGTTCCTGCAACTGCTGGCTCAGCCGTCTTGTTCTCATCCCATAGTGCCGCTTCCTTAGGAATAAAGCCTTTTTTGCTCCATTCCGAAAGCTTCTCGAGGCCCTGCTTCATGCCTGTATTAATAGAACCATATTCCAGATTTCCGTCAGTTCCAACATTCCATTGCTCTGGCATAGCGCCATAAGCACCAAAAATCCATGATGGGTCGCCCATCCAACTGCTCAGCTTCGTTTTGAAGCCAATGCTAAGCGGCGTTACTTTATCCGGAGCCAATCCGTCCGGATTGTTGTTTTTGAAAGCTTCCATCACAGTTTCCAGCTCGGCAATCGTTGTCGGAGCCTTCATATTCAGCTTGTCCAGCCAATCCTGGCGGATCCACAGCAAGTAGTCGTTGTTATAAGCATAATCCAGTACGGGAATACCCATTTTTTTGCCGTCGCGAATATATGGATTCCATACGTTAGGGTCAAGCTCCATCGCTTTTTTCCAAGTGTCATTTGCATATTGGTCAAACAGGTCGCCAGCTTCACGGAAATAGCCGGAATCGACCAGATCGGCTACCAGCTGCGGATCATTATTGCCGACAACAAGCACGTCAGGCATATCCTGTCCCGAGGACATGGCCAGGCGCAGCTTTGTAGCTAAAGCATTGTTTGTATCCGTTACCGACCACAGCGATTTAATCTCGATGCCGAATTGCTCCTTGGCCCATTTTGTCGCTACGTTGTTCTCAATCGTTTCACCATTCTTATATTTCACCTCAGGAGCTACACCCCATACGGTCGTCAATGTAACAGGCGGATCATATTTCTCTTTATATTCATTTTCCGTAGAAGCTCCCGCATTCGTTCCTTCGCCCGTCCCTGTGTTATCCTTGCCGCATGCTGCGAGCAGGCCGACAACGAGAATGAGGCTTAGTACGAGCAGCAGCTGCTTTTTGTAAGCGCTAATCATTTTTGTTTTTCCCCCTCCATCTGTATGGTGCAATTGTTTATGACTTTATTATAGGAGCATTGCTGGGGGAGTCATATGACAATAACCGAACATTTCTGCACCTTTGGCAACCTGTTCGCCTTTCGCTATTGATCGCGGAACTCCTGTGGCGTCATGCCATAATGCTTTCGGAAAATTTTGCTAAAATATTGCGGGTTCTGATAACCGAGCTCCGAAGTAATCTCATAAATTTTCTTATTGGTCTGCTTCAGCAAATAATGCGCCCGCTCCATTCGCATCCGGGTGATATAGTCACTGATGCTTTCGCCCGTCTGGGCTTTGTAAATTTTGGACAAATAGACGGGATGCAAAAACACCTTGTCAGCAATCGTCTTAACCGATGTATCATGACCAAGACTTGCGGACACAAGCTCCTGCACCTGCTTAACCAGACTGCTCTTGGCATATTCCTCCGTACTCGATAGCTCCGTGCGCAGCCGCTCCAGCATATCTGTCGACCAGTTCCGCAGCTTGTCCAGCGAATGAATAACGGTGTGGTCGAGCAGCATATCAAAGCCCGCGTGATCGATTTCATAAATAAATTGTCCCTGTTTATGGGCGGTATACATAAAGGCATTCGTAATCGAGAGAAACACCTCATAAAGATGCTCCCGCGAAAACTTCACCTGCTCCAAATTGCCGAACACCTCATCGATTTTAAGCAGCGCCGTGTCCCACTGCTTGGACTCCAGCAAATGAATAAGCGTGGGCGGCTTATACAACGCCTCCATCAGATTGACTCGCGTCTCCGGCTCCGCCTGATGATTTTCCAAATAGACGGCAATGCCCGATTCATGAATGGCGCTCGACAAATATACGCTCATTCCCGTCCGGTACGCATTTGCCATGCCGCTCGGAAAGGAGAACCAGTCGGAAATAATGAGCGATACTTCCGAGCGGAGAAAATGGGAAATTTGCCGTCTAAAGACGTCCACCGCCTGCTCCAGCATCTCCCGCCGCTGTCCTTTGTAATCTGGCGAAAATTCCAGCTGCCGCTGCTGCTCCTCATTCGGCTGCGCGACGAAGATGAGGCAATTATGCGGCGCTTTGCCATACCATACGTTCATATGCTCAGCGAACACTTCCTCGCCAATATTGCCGACCGCATATTCCATCAGCTCCATGCTGCTGCGGTTGCTTTCATCATAAGGGTTGCTGTATTGAATCAGCAAAATGACGGAAGGAGCATCAAGCCGCAGCGGAATTTCATATTGCGCCAGCTTGGCGCCAATCGTCGTATCCGAAAGCTGGCGGCCGAGCAGCAGATCATGCAGCAGATTGCGGCGCAGCAGCCCATATTCCGACTTCATATTGTAGACGAGCTGATGGTATTGCTCCGCTTGCTCCCACTCCACCTTCAGCTCCTCGATCGTATTCATCAGGCTGCGCACAAATTCCTTATCGTCCACCGGCTTCAAAATATAATCCGAAGCCTGTAATTGGAGCGCTTTTTTCGCATATTGGAAATCCGAGTAGCCGGTCATTAAAATGCAGCGCAAATCCGGCCAGAGCTTCTTCGCCTGTTCAATCAGCTGCAGGCCGTCCATCCCCGGCATCCGAATATCGGTGACCAAAATATCAATGTCGCCCGCCTCCATAATAGCGAGCGCCTCGGCAGCGGACTCGGCCCGGTACACCTTGCTGACGCCAAGCTCATCCCACGGTATGGTCTTCTCTAAGCTCAGCGTCACATAGGCCTCATCATCTACAAGCAGCAGTTCAATCATTGTGATGCCCCTTCCCTGTCGGTGTCTGTTCGATCTGTTTCTCGCGGGTCACATTCCAGCGAATTTGCACCTTCAAGCCGCCTAGCGGCGAAGGCGACAGCACAATGCCTGAGCTTGCTCCAAAACGCAGATGCAAGCGCTGATGGACGTTCCAAAGGCCGCAGCCCATCTCCTGTTCCATGGGCCGCGTCAATTGGTACTGCAAGGAAAAGAGCCGCTCTGGATCAAGCCCTACGCCATTATCCTCGACGGTAATGGCGGCGAACTCGCCATCGTATTCACCCGATATGCGTATACGGGCAGCATCCGGCGATTGCTCAATGCCATGGATGACCGCATTTTCCACCAACGGCTGAATGACGAGCGGCGGAATTTGAAAACGCAGCAAATGCTCCGGAATGTCCAACTCATAAGACAGCCTACTCATTCGCATCTGCTGAATATCCAAGTAGTTGCGGACAAAATCAATTTCCTCCCGCGCATCGACCAAATCTCGCTCCTGCCGGGTCGTATAGCGGTAGTAGTTCGACAGGTTCTGGCTCATCGCAATGACTGACTGATAGTTTTCCAGCTTCGCCATGCTCGATATAAAGGAAAAACAATTATAGAAAAAATGCGGGTTGATTTGCGATTGCAGCTGCTTGAGCTTCGCCTCGCGCACATGGATTTTTTCCAAATAAACATTCTCGAACAGCTCTTGAATTTGCTGCACCATCAGATTAAAACGGATAAAAACGAACTTGAATTCATTGTTGCCGCGCCCTTTCGGCGTAAGCCGGACGCCGTAATCGCCATTTTTCAGCTTCTGGAAGCTGATAACGAGCTGCTTTATTGGAACCTGCACCTGTGCATACAGCATATAAGCGATTAAACAGCTCATCAATAGCAGCAAACCAACCGAATAATAAAATAAACGGTTCGTTTGGTTGATCGGCTGGAGCACATCCGATAACGGGATATAATCAATCAAATCCCAGCCTATCGTTTCCGAACGGACAATATTGACCAAATAGCGCTCCCCGTTCACCTGAACGGTATGGCTGCCACCAACCAGCAAGCCGCTCTCATCCAATTGGGCAATAAGCCGATTGCCCAGCTGCTGATCGGCGGTACGATTGTATATCGTACCCCATTCCTCGTTGTAGTAGAAGGGGTCGCGCCGGCCATCGCGCTTGAATTGGTCGAGCATGCCCTGAATATTCGAGCTGTCAAAGCTGACCTCGATGAGCAGTCCCGTATCCGTAGCCTGGGACAAATTATTGTAAGGCAGCGCCGTCATCAGCGAGAAACGGAAGCCATCACCGCCGAGCGGCTTCACCTGCCAGCCGCGTTTCAGACGGGCGGCCAGCGTCTCTTTATTATAGGGAACAGCATCGTTCACCGTGATGACGCGGGCCAGCGTAGGCGAATAAATCGCCAAATTGCTTTTCCAATTGGAGGAGCTTTCCTGAATGCTCAGCTTGGTCTGAATGCGCTTGACCATCGTAATCGCGGGTAGATCGAGATTGTCGAGCTCGACATAATAGTCGCGCAAATTCGCAATGTCCGGGTCCTGAATGAGCAAATTCGGCCATAGCCCTAGCAGATCAATCGAGGAATTGACCTGATTTTGAAAAAAAACGAGCTGATTTGTATTCGAGCGGTTAAGCTCAGAATCTAGAACTTCTGTACTAATATGATTGGAATAGGAGTACAGTCCTATGATCGGCAGCAGCATAATAATGAACAATCCAACGATTTTGGAAAACAAATTTACTTTAGGCATCCGCACACCTGGCTTTCTTCTAAATCAAAATGCTGCATTCAGTATAATGTCCCTCTCGCATTGGAGCAATGCCTGACCAGATCGAAGCAAAGAGAATATACGGCTGGTCTGTCATTATATGTCGAAAATCTCGTGCAAAAATGATAAACTATTTAATAGAATTTCAACGAGAAGAGGTCTAGCATGTACAGCGTATTAAAACGCAAAAAAGGCTTTACCCTGGCATCCATTATCTCCTGCATCGTGCTTTTTTCCGTCCTCATTACCATCGTCATCAATGTAATTATCGCTTTCAAGTCCCAGAGGGAATCCCTTTATAACAATACATTGGAACTAAATCGAATTACAGCTGGCGATCTCAGCAAAACAACACAATCGCTCGTTATTTCAATGAAGCGCAGCCTTGAAATTACAGCGACTTATTTATCCGATGCCGACCTGGAAAGCAGCGCCGTGCTGGCGCAGCTTGATTTTTTTATGGGAACCAATCATTATTTCAATTCGATTGCCGTCGTGAATGCCAAGGGCGTCATCGTCTCCACCTCTCCCAACAATTTGGGTGTTATTGGCCGCAAGGTGTCAACCGAGGAAGCAACGCAAGCGCTTAAATTGCAGAAGCCGCATATTTCGAAGCCTTATATTTCTCCGTCGAATCGGATGATCGTGTTTGTAAGCCAGCCGGTTTTCAGCCGTGAAGGCGCCTATCGGGGATATGTGGCCGGAACGATTTATTTGCAGCATGAAAATATTTTTCGAGAAATTCTTGGCGTGCAAAATGAGAATAACAGCGGATCTTATTTCTACGTCGTGGACGAGGAAGGCAATATGATTTATCACCCGCATATGGAGGATCATCCGAAAAATGTCAGCATGAATGCCGCCGTGCAGCAGCTCATGCAAGGAAAAAGCGGACAGCAGCAAGTAACCAACAGTCAAGGCGTCGACTTTCTAGCAGGTTATTCCGTCGTCCCTGAAACGCAGTGGGGGATCGTATCCCAGACGCCTGTCAGCTACATAGAGCAGCAAAGCTGGGAGCTCATTACAGACATGCTGAAGGTTTCCGCGCCGTTCGTGCTGCTGCTCCTTTTCCTGACGCTGTGGCTCTCGCGCATGCTTGCCTCTCCGCTCAATCGGCTGGCGAATTATGCTGCGCAGCTTACCATGATGGATCAAATGCCCGATACGCTCCCCTCACAGGTTCACTGGAACTATGAGGCAAACCAGTTGAACGCTACAGTTGCGCTTGCTTTTCATGAGATGAAACGGAAAAATGATGAGCTGTTTCAGGAATCGCAAACGGACGCCCTCACCGGTCTTCCGAACCGCCGGACGCTTAAGCTGGTTACCGAGGATTTGGACCGCAGACAAATTCCGTTCTCCGTCATTATGCTAGATTTGGATCATTTCAAATCGGTCAATGACGAGTTTGGACATCCGAAGGGCGATGAGGTGCTGCGCCTGCTTGCAGCCATGATGCTGGAGCATAAGCGCGAGGGAGATTTCTGCTTCCGTTACGGGGGCGAGGAATTCACAATCGTGCTGCCATACACGTCAGAGGAGGATGCATTTGGCGTAGCGGAACAGCTGCGAAAACAAATGGGACAGGCGGATACGCCAATTGGCAGGCAGGTCACGCTGTCGCTCGGCATCGCCTCCCACTCGAATCAGCTGAGCGAAATAGACGATTTGTTCAAGCAGGCCGATGATGCGCTGTATGCTGCCAAGCATAATGGACGCAATCAGACGATTTTGCATAGTCAGCTTTCAGAACAGTCGGCCTGATAGCTAACAGCACCGCTGTCACTTGGCTTATACAGCCGTGGCAGCGGTGCTTTTTCATATTGTCGGCAAAAATGAAGCGGCGGGGCAGGGCCGCTCGCCTACTTAATCAGCTCAGCATAGGCTTCCGCAGCCAGCAGCTTGCCGAGCGCCTCCTCCAAGCCTTCCTCCAGCTCGACCTCCACGATCCAGCCGCCATCATAAGGCTCGCTGTTAATCAGCTCGGGCTGGTCAATGAGCGTGCTGTTTACCTTTGTAATTCGGCCAGATACTGGACTATACAGCTCCGATACCGTCTTAACCGACTCAATCGTGCCGATGCTGTCGCCAGCCGAAACCGCCGCGCCTACCTCTGGATACTCTACGAATACAATATCACCCAATTGGCATTGCGCATGATCGGTAATGCCGACCAGCACCTTGCTTCCCTCCGTTTGCAGCACCCATTCATGCTCATCGCTATACCGCAGCTGCTCTCTAATTTCGCTCATTCCCAGCGCCTCGCTTTCCCACTCAAGTTCAAATTCTTTGTTTAAATTCAGCTAAAAAAAGACAGAGAACAGGCGTAATTGCCCATTCTCTGTCCTCGGTACCTGAGAGTTTGAGAGCGGCCGCTGATGAAGCATGGCGGCACTCTTTACCCCTTTGGTGGCTGTTCGCACTCTCCAGAGCTGCGTCAAATGCCGGTACGTTTACCTGAGAGATTATTCGTTATCCGGCAAGGATAACGGCTTGCTCCTTCGGTGCCGCCCAGTCAGCTATCCAAATAGCCTCAGGCAGTCTCTCCCGTTCATCATCATCCGCATATTCAGTTGCCTTGATTCCCCACAAGCATAGCTTATTCATTAAATGCATGTCAACATTCCTAACAAATAAGTCGAAAACCCACAAAAAAAGATTGACATCCGTATCCAGCTGATGCGTATAATGAGGGCAAAGGCATATAAGCAAGGACCTAATTAAATACGCGGATGATGGCAGCGGGAGAGATTACTGATGTACAGGTAACGCCGAAGGAGTAAGCCTTTTAGGTGAATCTCTCAGGCAAAAGGACCTTTGTCGGACGCACCTCTGGAGAGAATTCGCCACGAGCGAATCACCCAAGGGGAAACTTACGCATATATGACGTGTTTCGTCATATTTTTCAAGGCGTGGGGCAACTCTCAGGTACAACGGACAGAGCGAAAGGAAAGATGGATGGGCGAAGCATGCTTCGCAGCGCCCCCTTTTTCCCTTTCGCCTGTCCTTTTTCTCATGCTTATTGAAAATTTCGAGCTACATTCCAGCCAAATTCGAGCTAAAGAGGTGATTTTATTGAGCAGCCTTAAACGTACGCCGCTTTTTCCGCTGTATGCGGATTTTAAGAGTGCCCGCTGCATTGATTTTGGAGGCTGGGAGCTTCCCGTCCAATTTTCGGGCATTCAGCAGGAGCACGCCGCCGTCCGCGAGCAGGCTGGACTGTTCGACGTCTCCCATATGGGAGAGTTTATCGTCACAGGAAGCAACGCCGAAACCTTTCTCCAGCAAATGACGACAAATGATGTGTCGCAGCTGCAGCCCGGACAGGCGCAATATACGATGATGTGCTACCCGGATGGCGGCGTAGTCGACGATCTGCTCGTTTACAAGCTCGGGGAGCAGCAGTACATGCTCGTTGTCAACGCTTCGAATATCGATAAGGATTGGCAGTGGCTGGAGGAAAATGCCGAAGGGGACGTCTCGCTTCGCAATCAGTCCGATAGCACCGCGCTGCTGGCACTGCAAGGCCCGAAAGCCTTGGATATTTTGTCGAAGGTGACGGATGCGCCTATCGCAGCGCTTCCTGCGTTTCATTTTATTAATCAAGCATCTGTATACGGACATACCGCCTTGGTGTCCCGCACTGGCTATACGGGCGAGGATGGCTTTGAAATTTATTGCAGCAGCAGCCATGCCGCCTCGATCTGGCGCGGGCTGCTTGCAGCCGGAGAAGCTTATGGACTCATGCCCGCCGGGCTTGGCGCCCGCGATACACTGCGCTTTGAAGCCAAGCTGCCGCTTTACGGACAAGAGCTGTCGGCAGATATTTCTCCGCTGGAGGCTGGACTTGGCTACTTCGTTAAGCTGGATAAAGGCCCGTTCATCGGCCGTGAGGAGCTGCAGCGCCAGAAGGCAGAAGGTGTCCTCCGCAAGCTCATTGGCTTGGAGCTGCTGGAGCGCGGCATTCCGCGCCCGCATTACACCGTCCATAACGCCGAAGGGGAGCAAATTGGTGAAGTAACGACGGGAACACAATCGCCTACGCTGAAGCGCAATTTGGGCCTCGCCCTTGTGCAAAGCGCCTATGCAGCCATCGGCACGGAGCTATGGCTCGAGGTTCGCGGCAAGCGGCTGAAAGCCGTCGTCGTCAAATCGCCATTTTATAAACAGCCCAAGGTCATTCCCGCCCAATCCTGAAAAGCCTGCACGTTCGCTAACTACTACGCACCCATCAGGGGCTTGCAAAAAAAAGGAGCAACCGCCATGTATAAGCACCGCTATTTGCCGATGACCGAGCAGGATCAGGCCGAAATGCTCGCCGCCGTTAACGCCAGCTCGATTGAAGAGCTATTCGCCGATATTCCTGCCGCCGTGCGTTATGACGGCATTTTGCCCATGTCCGGGCAGCTCGATGAGCCTGCCTTGCTGCGTCATATGCGCGAGCTCTCTGATAAAAACGCCGACTTCGACCGCTATACGAGCTTCCTCGGCGCAGGGTTGTACGACCATCACATTCCAGTCGTCATCAACCATATGCTGTCCCGCTCGGAATTTTACACCGCCTATACACCGTATCAGCCGGAAATCAGCCAAGGGGAGCTGCAGGCGATTTTTGAGTTCCAATCGTATATTTGCGAGTTAACCGGCATGAAGGTCGCCAATGCCAGCATGTATGACGGGGCAACGGCGCTTGCCGAAGCAGCAGCGCTTGCCAGCGGGGCGACTAAGCGCAAGCAAATTATTGTATCTCGCGCCGTCCATCCGGAGGCGAGGGAGATTTTGCTGACGTCCGCACGCGGGCTGAATTTAGAAGTCGTGGAAATTGGCTATCAAAATGGCGTCACTGATGTAGATGCCCTTCAAGCGGCCATAACAGAAAATACAGCTGCTGTTCTCCTTCAATCTCCGAATTTCTTCGGCTGCATCGAAAACATTCGCGCTATTGAGCCGCTCGTTCACGCCAGTAAAGCGCTGCTCGTCGTCAGCGCCAATCCGATCACGCTCGGCTTGCTGGAATCGCCGGGCGCGCTTGGCGCCGACATCGTCGTCGGCGATGCGCAGCCGCTCGGCATTCCCGCATCGCTTGGCGGGCCGACCTGCGGCTTCTTTGCGGTGTCAGAGCCGCTCATGCGCCGCATTCCTGGACGCATCGTCGGGCAAACCGTAGACAAGGACGGCAAACGCGGCTTCGTACTGACGCTCCAGGCCCGCGAGCAGCATATTCGCCGCGAGAAAGCGACGTCGAATATTTGCTCCAATCAGGCGCTGCTCGCATTATGCGCCTCGATCTATATGTCGGTGCTCGGCAAAGCAGGCATGCAGGAGGTAGGGCTGCTCAATGCGCGCAAAGCCCACTATACCGCTAGCGTGGCGGCAAACGGGCCGCTGTCGCTCGCTTTCTCGGCCCCCTTTTTCAATGAATTTGTCCTCAAGCTGCCGGATTCGGCCGACCTTGCTGCCGTAAGCGCCAAGCTGCTGCAAGCGGGCTATATTGGCGGCTACAATCTAGGAGACGCCTATCCTGAGCTGAAAAATCATATGCTCATCGCCGTAACCGAACGCCGCACCAAGGAAGAAATCAATGCATTCATCCGTGAATTGGAGGCATGTGTATGAAACCCGAGAAAGCGTTAATTTTTGAGCTCAGCAAGCCGGGGCGCATCGCCTATTCCTTGCCTGAGTGTGACGTTCCTGCACTCGCAGCCGAAGAGCTGCTGCCTGCGGAGCTGCTGCGCAAGCAGCCCGCTGAGCTGCCCGAGGTGTTTGAGGTCGATGTGATTCGCCATTACACCGAGCTGTCACGCCGAAATTTTGGTGTCGACAACGGTTTTTATCCGCTCGGCTCCTGCACGATGAAATATAATCCAAAAATCAATGAGGATACCGCCCGCTTTCCCGGCTTCGCCAAAATCCATCCGTACCAGCCGGAGGAAAGCATCCAAGGCGCTCTTGAGCTGCTTTACACGCTGCAAAATGACCTCGCCGCTTTAACCGGCATGGATCAAGTAACGCTTCAGCCCGCAGCAGGGGCGCACGGCGAATGGACCGGCCTTATGCTCATCCGCGCCTATCATGAGAGCCGCGGCGAAGCTCGCACCAAGGTGATCGTGCCGGATTCCTCGCATGGCACGAACCCGGCGAGCGCCACCGTTGCCGGATTCGATACGGTGACGATCAAGTCGGATGCGCGCGGCATGGTCGATTTGGACGCGCTAAGAGCTGCCGTCTCTGAGGACACCGCCGCGCTTATGCTGACGAACCCGAGCACGCTTGGCTTGTTCGAGGAGCAAATTGTCGAGATTGCCGCCATCGTCCATGCGGCAGGAGGACTGCTCTATTACGATGGCGCCAATTCGAACGCCATTATGGGGATTGCCTGTCCGGGCGATATGGGCTTCGATGTCGTCCATTTGAATTTGCACAAGACGATGAGCACGCCACATGGCGGCGGCGGTCCCGGTGCTGGCCCAGTAGGCGTCAAAAGCCTGCTTGTGCCGTTTCTGCCTAAGCCCGTCGTCAGCAAACGGGAGGACGGCACCTTCTACTGGGATACAGACCGGCCGGAATCGATTGGCCGCGTCAAAGCCTTTTACGGCAACTTCGGCATTTTGGTGAGAGCCTATACCTATATCCGCACCTACGGACCGGAGGGGCTGCGCCGTGTATCTGAGCTTGCGGTATTGAATGCCAACTATATGATGCACCGCCTCGCACCGTATTATGAGGTCGCCTATCCAGGGCTGTGCAAGCATGAATTCGTGCTGTCGGGCAAAAGATTGAAAGCTTATGGCGTGCGCACGCTGGACGTCGCCAAGCGGCTGCTGGACTTTGGCTATCATCCGCCAACGATTTATTTTCCGCTTAATGTAGAGGAATGCATGATGATCGAGCCAACCGAAACGGAAAGCAAGGAAACGCTGGACGGCTTTATCGACACGATGATTCAAATTGCCCAAGAGGCAGAGCAGACGCCTGAGCTCGTCCTTAATGCCCCTTATACGACAGTCGTCAATCGTCTCGATGAGACGACAGCGGCGCGCAAGCCGGTTCTGAATTGTACCTGCGGATAGCCGCTGCAGCTTTGAGGAAATAACTGGAATGGTGTAGTGTTCCATTGAAAATAGGTTTACAATGGAAATAACGATGGAACCTACAGGATGTGATCGCACATGGATTTTTCTTGGAAAAGAAACTTATATGTATTGTGGATTGGCGTGTTTTTTACGAGTACGGCTTTCACCACCTCCATTCCATTTATTCCGCTGTTTCTCTCAAGCGAGCTCGGTATTGACCAGCATTTGGAGGCTTGGTCTGGCATTTCTTTCGGCATTACCTTTCTGGCAAGCGCGCTTATTGCACCTTACTGGGGCTCGCTCGCCGACAAATATGGCCGCAGGCCGATGCTCATTCGCTCAGGGTTTAGCCTAGCTGTCCTTTACATGGTGACCTATTTTATTTATGACCCGTATTTGTTCGTCGTGCTTCGTATTTTCCAAGGCCTGCTTGCTGGCTTTGTTCCAGCCGCGATTGCACTAGTCGCCACCAACACACCGGAGCAGAAAACAGGCTATGCTCTCGGCATTATGGCGACAGCCGGCGCGACAGGCGGTATTATAGGCCCCGTCATTGGCGGGGTCGTCAGTCATTACATCGGCAATCGCGAGGCTTTCCTTTTCTCGGGAGGCATCGTTCTCATTGCCGCGCTTATTGCCGTCTTCTTCGTGCGGGAAAAGAACTTCAACCGCTCGGGCGCCCGCTCCTCCATCAAAGAGGACTTAAAGCTTGCGCTGTCCAACCGCTCCTTCACCACGCTGCTGATTTTGGCGGCTCTGGCAACGTTCTCGGTTATGATTCTGGAGCCGCTGCTCACCGTCTATGTTATGCAGCTTGGTGTCAGCGGCAGTGAAGCCGCCCTGCAGTCAGGCATCGTCTTCTCCGCCGTTGGAATCGCCACGCTCATTGCCGCACCGCAGTGGGGCAAAATCGGCTCAAGGATCGGTTTTTCCAAGGTGTTGTTTATTGGACTTCTCGGCGGCGGGATCGGCAATTGCCTGCAATTTTTCGTCAGCGATTACGTAGAATTCGGTGCACTGCGATTCATCTATGGACTGTTTTTCGCCAGCGTCTACCCTGCTATTAATGCCTTGATCGTCAAGGTGACGGACAGCAGCTTCAGAGGACGAGCCTTCAGCCTCAACCAGTCGGGCACCATGTTCGCGACGATGCTCGCTCCCGTTATTGGCGGTGTGCTCGGCGGCATCATCCCGATTCGCTGGGTGTTCATCATCAACGGGCTTATGCTGATCGCGGCCGCCCTGTTTCTGAAAACTCACGCGCTCGGCGGCTCGGTTCAGACTGTAGCAGCAGACACAGGCAAGCAGCCTGCTCGTCCATAACCAAAAGCCCCGCTCCCTCTGATCAGGCTATGCCTTCGATCAGTAGGGGCGGGGCTTTTTTGCTAGATGATTAGATGACCCGACGTGCGGTTACATACGTTTTGCTCCATGTACTTCCGGCAAAAGTCGAGATCGTTACGCCGATTCCTTTACGATACGTATGAAGCAGTTTGCCGTTGCCCATGTAAATAGAAACATGGTTAATGACGCCATCTCTGTTCGTATCGGAGAAAATCAGATCGCCAGCTTTCAAATTGCTTCTGGATACATATTTGCCGACCTTGGATTGGCTCAGCGAGGAGCGTGGCAGCGTAATCCCGTTCTTCTTGTAAATATATTGTGTGAGGGATGAGCAGTCGAACGAGCTGGTGTTGCCCGTTTTTGCCCCAAATTTATAATCAACGCCCAGAAATTTCTGTCCCATTGCAATGACGCTGCTGGCAGTGGATGAAGACGATGCAGCCTCTACCTTTGCTGCTGGTACAGCCAAGCTGCCAGTCAAAGCGATGGATAGGCTTAGCGTGACACTAAGTAACGTTTTGCCTAGCAGGGTTTTGCCCATAATGGTTTTCTTTGTGCTATTCATGATGTATCCTCCTTTGGTAAGAACAGATGCGGTATAATTCCTGCTAACACCATACCACAGCTATTTACCCCACCAATTACCAATGAGAGGACAACCCCTACATGCGCCTAGACCTAATCATTTTCATTAAAAATCCATTTTAATTATGAAAACACTCTTACTTGACATTCATTTTAGAGGCCAGATCTACCAGTCAACCCGCGCCCACCCTGCTAAACCTTCATTTCAGAATGCTGAATCCGCGACGTTTCTACCTGAATTGTCGTATGTGAAATTCCAAACTGCTGCTCGATTCTCGCAAGCGCCTGCTGCAAAATTTGCTGGCTGTCACGGCCATCCTCCACCAGCAAATGGCAGCTCAGCGAATCAAGCCCCGACGTGATCGTCCAAATATGCAAATCATGCACATCGATGACGCCTTCGATCCCCGCGAGCACCCGCTTCACCTTCACCTGATCAATCGACGGCGGCGTGCCTTCCATGAGAATATGGAGAGTTTGCTTGATAATGCTCCAAGCGCTCCGCAAAATAAGCACCGACACGAGCACCGATATAATTGGATCGGCAATATTCCAATCGAACAAGTAGATGAGCAGCCCAGCGAGTACAGCCCCGACTGAGCCAAGCGCATCGCTCAGAACATGCAAATAGGCGCTGCGTACATTCAAGTTGTTATGAACATCGCCTTTGCGCATTAAAGCCCATGCACTGGCCAAATTCGCCAGCAGACCAACAAGCGCAATGAGCATCATTGAGCCGCTGGCAACAGCAGGAGGATCGAACAAACGATGGTAGGCCTCCCATACAATAAATCCGGCTATGACGAACAAGGCAATGCCGTTGAACAGCGCGGCCAAAATTTCAAAGCGGTAAAAGCCGTAGGTTTTCGTTTTGGAAGCGGGCTTGCTGGCGAACCAGACTGCAACCAGGCTAAGAATTAGCGCGCTCACATCGCTCAGCATATGGCCAGAATCAGCAAGCAGCGCGAGGCTACCCGTCAACAAGCCGCCGAAAAATTCAAGAAACATAATTCCGACTGTAATCGACAGCGCAATAATCAAGCCAACCTTGTTGCCATTGATATCAAAATGATGGTGGCCACCCGGTCCATGTGAATGGTCGTGCCCGTGGCCATGGGCGTGACCAGGGCCATGAGTATGATCATGTTGATCACCTTCGCTGTGGCTGTGCCCATGATGATCTTGATGATCTTGATGGTCGTTATGATCATGGTGATCATCCTGGTCATGACTGTGTTTATGACTGTGCCCATGATCGTATTTTTGACTGTCCTGCCGCCCAGCCGTCTGCTGATGCTCTTTCTTTGTGTCCATATCCTCTACCTCCTGCTGCTGTTAAAAGCGATTCGCTTCTTCAATAAAAAATAACATATGAGCATGTATTCATATATTATATAATGAACCAGCTGGACACTTTTGTCAACCAGTGTGCTTCCTTATTTTTCTCCACTCTTCCAAAAAGCATTCCTTTACTTGGGCACCATGCTTCCAATCAAAAAAGCCCGAGCTCGTGCAGCCCAGCTTTTTCAAGCTTAGACGCGCACACTCGGGCTTTCTATTATTCGACAAGCTGCTGCACTCGGGACGAACTCGGTTCATTTACAGCGCTGGTCATCCTATTTATTGTAAGGTGACAACGTCGCCTTCCTTCAAGCCTTCCAGCACTTCCACCTTATCTCCCGCTGACATCCCGACCTTGATGTCCTGACGCTCATATTGGCCTGCGCCTTTTTCCAGCATCACATAAGATGAATCCTTATCGCTCATAATAGCAATGGACGGCAGTGCCAGTACATTTTCCTTACTCTTTGTTTCAATGTCACCAGTAAGCGATAGTCCTGCGATCAAATATTCGCTTGGCTCAAGCGAAATAACAACCTCGAATTGCGCAGCTTGATTGAGGCTGTTTTGATCCGTGCCGGTTTTGGCGAATTTGGATACCCGCAGCACTTTGCCGTCAAGTAGAACATCCTTCATCGCTGTCATCTTCACTTTGACCAACATATCCGTTTTGATGCGGAAAACATCCTGCTCCCCGACAAGAGCAATGAATTGCAGCTTGTTCAGATCCACGATTTTGCCAATCAGCTGGTTGTCACCAACAGCTTGCAGCTGCTTAGCAGCTTGATCAAACAGAAAAATACCATCGCCTGGTGAACGGTATTGGGAGTCATTCAGCTTCAGCCGCTTTTGCGTCAGCGCTTTTCGTTGAATCGAGTCCTTCACATCGTTCAGCTCCTGCGTCAAGCGGGCAATTTCCTTGGCAGCCAGCGCCTTTTTGCGCTCAACCTCCGTCGCCTCAAGCATCCCTAGCTCATCTTCCGTATTCGTTACAAAAGCTTGCAGCTGGGCCTCCAGATCAGCCTTATGCAGCTCAGCTTCCTCCTGCGTAATTTGATTTTGCAGCTCGGTCTGGTCAAGCGTGAACAACACCTCGCCCTTTTTGACCTGCTGTCCGTCCTTAACCTTCCACTGCGTCACCTTGGAGCTGAAAGGCGCATAGACTGACGTTTCCTGCTCATATAGCGACTTGCCCTTAACCTGAATCGTATTGACGAGCGTCTCCTTGGTCACCTGAAACGTAATAGCCTGTGAATCGCCCGACATATCGACTATCGCCGGCGGTTTCGACATCGAGTACAGCACCAAGCTTATCCCGATTAATACAATCCCGATGATGATCCATTTTATCTTTTTCTTCATCTCTTCTTCTCCCCCTGGTTCCTCGCTGGCTCAGGCATGCTCTGACAATAGCGCAGGACGCCTCTAATCCCTCTTGATTGCGGTCAATGCATCGGTACGCGAAGCGCTGACTGCCGGATAAATCCCCGATATAATGCCCGTCATCACGGCAAATGCCAGCCCGACCGGAATAGCGGTCAACGGAATAAAGATGGACATATTTTCCTCGCCGGTAGACATCGATAAAATAAGTGCATTAATTCCCCATACGATCCAGTATGAAAATAAAACGCCGAGCAGACCGCCGAGCAGTCCAAGCAAGGCTGCTTCTACAATAAACATATTTCGGATTTGCGACAGGTTGGCACCGAGCACCTTCATAATGCCGATTTGGCGGCGCCGTTGGTACGTGGACATCGTCATCGCTACAATAATGGAAATCGAGGCGATAATGAGAATGAATACGCCTGCGCCTACCGCGATGCTTTTGAACACAGCGAATTGCTCTTCAAGGCTCTCTTTTTGCAAAAGATTGGATTGGGTGTTCAAGGTGAGCTTCTTAATTTGCTCTTCCACCTGCTTCACATTTTCCTCAGCATCCACCTTTACCGTTACTTGATTGTAGGTGTCGTTAGCCGTCTCCTCACCGCTGCTTTGCATTAGCTGCTCTCGCAGCCTGTTCGCCGTTTCAATTGATACGTAAATTTTGCGGTCATTGGCAATTTGCATATCGGATACACCTTTAGGCTTCTTCAATACCCCTACAACTCTAAGGGCCTCACTGGTCTTTCTCTTGTTATCCTGATCATTGTTCATAAGCTGAATCTGCTTCTGATACAAGGCAGATGGTGTGGTCATCATCGTCATATATTGCTCTTGCAGTGCTGGATCGCCCGGATTTAGATTCATGGCGTCAAACAGCTTATTTTGCTCTTCTTCATTTATTAGTCCAAGCGTCGTACCGTAGCTTATTACAACAGAGTTAGGAGCGTCCGACGCCGAGCCCTGCCAATACGTATTGCCGAAGGCTTCCAGACTGTTTAGATCCGTTCCAATAACTTCGGCATACGCCTGTTTATCATCCGAAGTCGTCATTTGCATGTAGCTCAGCTGCTGCATAGCCGCTACGGCCTTGACATGCTTAATATTGCGCATAATTTCGACCTTTTGATCAGACAGCTTGCCCCGATTTTTCACTTCATCGCTTGCCGTGCTTTGGCTTCCGGGACCAGCGGATGCGCCATTATCCGGCATAACCGTAATCTCATCCATTTTCAAATAGCTCGTGAGCTGGGTTTCAACAATTTTCTGTGTAGATTCCCCAATGCTCATCGCCAAAATAATAGCGGCACAACCAATCGACAAGCCGGCGGCACATAGCATAGTAACTACTTTGCGCCGTCTGACCTGATCCCATGACAGCCTCGTAAGATCGCTTACTCTCAATGGACAGCCTCCTCTACCGGAAGCTTGTCCATCTCGACAGCAGGCTGCGATTTTTCCAGCAGCCCGTCGCGAAGCGTAATGATATGCTGGGTCTGCTGCGCAACCTCACGCTCATGCGTGACGATAATAAAGGTCGTATTCATCGTCTTGTTCAAATGCTTGAGAATGGCCAAAATCTCCTCTTCCGTCTTCGTATCCAAGTTCCCCGTAGGCTCATCGGCGAAAATAACCGATGGCTCTGTAATGAGCGAGCGCGCAATACTGACACGCTGCTGCTGTCCGCCCGACAGCTGGGAAGGGAACATTTCCCCTTTATCCGGTATGCCGACCTGCTCCAGCAGCTTCAGCGCCTTCTGCTTGCGAATCGAAGGGCGCGTCGATTGGAACACGAGCGGCAGCTCGATATTTTCACGAACCGTCAAGTTCGGTATGAGCTCATAAGCCTGAAAAATAAACCCGATATGCTCGCGGCGGAACTCCGCCAGCTTGTTTTCGTTCATTTTTACGATGTTGTGGTCGGCAATGTAAATACTGCCCTCCGTCGGCTTCATCAGCCCCGCCATCAGATTGAGCAGCGTCGACTTTCCTGAGCCCGAGCTGCCCAGCAATGCAACCATATCCCCTTTGTTCACGCGAAAATCGATCTGTTGAAGAACCAGCGTCGTCTCATTGCCGTTCTTAAATGCATGGGACAAGCCCTCTACACGAAGCAATTGCTCCACTCCCCTTGTCTCTCTAACTCTACTAATCCTAAACGGCTGTCGACGGCAACTATTGCTGCACAAAATACAGCCAAAGCGGTTATCGCTTTAACTGTTCTGTATTCCATAATTATCCTTGCTTTTTTAATCGTACTATAACCTCTGCAAAAGAACAATGCAACTGCCGTTGCTTCCTGTTTTCCCTAAATTCCCGATCAAATTACAACGAGGTCGGTGGAGGGTTTTCCAGCGCTTCATAAAGTCCACTCTGGCGCTTGGTGATCTCACCGAATTGCAAATCGTGCCAAATGAGAAACTTCAGATTTCAACAGTTTGATCTTTTTGTACGCGAAGAAGTCCATGTCGGTAAGCAAATTCTTTGTACATCCGAGATGTTACTAGGCAGAACTACCCACTTCGAAAATCGTACCAACGGATTGTGGTCTTCCACAATCCGAAAAAAGGCGATCGACAAAAGTTACTTATAGTGCTCGGGAAAGCATTGCTTTAAGTCCGCCGCGATTCAGTTTCTCGCCAATAGCGTTCAGTCAATAGGTAGCACGGGCGTATAATAGCGCTTCGTATCTGATACGGGAACCGGACCGCGCTTCACGGGGCGATCAAGTGGGCCAATTGCTTCGATGGAATCAATCCACCGATTAGTGGATCCAGTTTCCCGACGTAAATTCGACGGCTGCGCGATTTTCTTTCGTTTTGTCCCAATAGTTCGTAAACGTATGTAATCCCATTCTTCTTGTTTTTCAAATAAATGAGCGGCATATGATCTCCCCATTCCACGTTATAGTTATAACGCGGAATGGGGGAGTTGCCAAGGTATATAAACAAAAAACCGCACCGTTACAAGGATTTTATACGATCCTCGTTATAATTTCGCATGAATGCAGAATTAATTATAATAAGGAAAATATGTATGCTTTTTTCATATATATTTGCAATCGAAAAAGCTGCTCCCCGGTCGAAAAACCGAAGGAGCAGCTTATTTTCAACCATTCACCGCGCCGGTGACAACGCCTTTGACGATGTACTTCTGCAAGAAGATGAACACGACGATCGACAGCAGCACGCCCATCACCATGGCGGTCACCGCGTATTGCCATCGGACGTATATTGTCCGACGAAAATTTACACGGCAAGAGTCAGCGTCTTACCTGAATCCGTGATTATCTGATGCTAGATTGGATAAAATGAATCAACATATTCAGTACTTCTCAGGTGAAAGTCTATAATCGGGTCTCGATCTTCATAGAACACCTACTACAGATTCAGGCATGTATCCATAGGACTAACCTACTATTGAAATATTTTCCATGGTAAATTATAATTGCAATGTAATTTAAATAAAATTAAATGTGTTTTTTGGAAATATCGGAAGATTAAATGGCAATGAAGGTTGCTTCTATTTTTTGTGGTTTGAGTTCATTCTTGGGAATTTCTGCGGTACGCAAGCACTGTTTATTTTCAAGCTCCTCCACCAAGCAGTGCAAACGAGTATAAGTATAACTAGCGGATTTTAAAAATACAGCCGAAATTAAATAAAATAGAACATGAACATGACATATTCTATTCGGAGTCAACCTTGGTAAATTTTCGGTTTGGGAGTAGCCCGAAGAAGCACAAACTAGCACTTTCGCCAAATCAATTGTGATTCGTTGAATGCCTTGTTTTTTTCGCACAAATCTGATAACGAGTATGGAAGAAGCTGCGAACCATTATGGGTCGTTTGCGGAATCATGAAAATCACAAACAGTTACATGGCTTTTTTAGGCATATCACGGCGGCGATCTAATATTCCCAACTTATAAGGAGCGATCATTCATGCAAAATCAACTGTTTGAACTGGATTTTAAAGTACAAAGCTTTAATAGCGATGTTGTAGACCCGGATACGATTAGAACTGCTTTATGCTGGGTGACAAAAGTAACGTGTAAGGCATCATGCGGATGTGGCTTTACACAATATTGCACCCCAGGTTGCCCATTCTAATATCAGTAACACAGTTACCAGTTCGTAAGTAATAAAACGCCGTGATATGTCTAAAAAAGCCATGTAGCCATTTCAATTGGAGGATAGAGACAAATGCAAAAAGATTCAAGAGACAAATACGTACCTTTAGATTTGTTTATGATTAGAACTCCGCTTTTTCCAGTAGATCATATTAAAGCCTACTTTAATAGTGAACAAGACATTGCTCAGAACCTTGAGGAAATCTTGAACTGTCCTGAAATTCTTGAGGCTATTGCCATCGCAAGCCCTTCGCTATACAAAAGTTTATTGAAACCGGATAAGAATGACAGGCAACAACAACAAATGATAGGAAGCTTATTCAAATATATGAATCGCATGTCTACCAGAGCGACTCCATTCGGGCTATTCTCTGGAGTAGACATTGGAGTTTTTGGAAGCGAGAATACTATTCAAGTAGGTAATGTTGAACAACATGCTAAACGAGCTAGACCGGATATGCAGTGGCTATTAAGAATTATTAAAAATATAGAAGAAGATCATAATATTGTCAAGGAGCTGGACGTCAGATTCAACCAAACGGCCTATAAAATTGGCGATCGAATTAAAATCCCTTTTATCACTTCATATGGAGATTATACAGATAGCAATAAAGATTTCACATATGCCTCCGTTAATTGGAATGAAATTGTGGATTTTGTCTCGAAGCAGACATATGAGCCTATTAATATGACGGAATTGAATCAAATTATTCATAATCGTTATAACCAAGTGGACAGAAAGACAGTCGAAAATTTCACATTCGGTTTATTTAAGAACGAGTTTCTGTTAAGCACGCTTCGGCCGCCGTTAACGGATGAGAATGCCTTTGACTATTTGATCGAGAAAATTAGACGCATAAAAGAGCTTCATTTCTTATACGAAAGGTTACTAGTTATAAGACACTCCATTCATACATACAATCAGCAAAAAATTGGAGAGGGTTTGTCAATCTACGAGACGACGGTTACCTTGATGAATCAATTGGCTGAAGTGAAAACGCCTTTGCAAATCGATCTGAAATCATCCCTCAATCATAATATGTTAAATGAAAGTATAAAGGGTGAGTTATCTCAGGCAGCGGATATTTTGCTTAAGCTTTCGCCCCAAACGTCATGGTATAAGCATCTTAGCAAATATCACGAGGAGTTTATAGAAGCTTATGGTGTAGCCAGAGAGGTACCTTTGTGCGAACTGTTGGATGAGGATATCGGTTTGGGGGCACCTCCAACTTATGAAAATCCGAAAAGCGACTATGTACTGCATAATAACTATGAAGAGGAAATCGTTTACTCTAGGAAGCTGATGAATTATGCGCAGGAAGCAATCTTGAAGAGAGAAGAGCTTCAATTAACGGATGCTATTGTAGATGACCTCAAAGTTAGTTACGAGGATGATTTTCTATCGCCTCCGGATTCAATGGAATTATATTTCTCCATAATCAGCCCAGAACAAGATGCTTCGGATTATGAGCTTATAATGGGTCCGAACCCTGGTTCCGCCGGAGCAGGTAAAAGCTTTGGAAGGTTTCTGGATATGATAGACCCTGCTGTAACGGACCAGCTTAAAAAAAGTGTAAAAGAGCATCCCAATAAAATATTTGCAGAGGTTGTATATTTGCCTAGGCATTCTAAGGCAATTAATGTGGTCATGACAAGGAATCTAACCAAACATCAAATTGTCATCGGAACTAGCAGCAATAATCGATTTGAGGAAATTTCGTTAGACGATCTGGTCGTAGGCAGTTACGGATACAGGTTCTATCTTAAATCAAGGAAATTGAACAAAGAGATCGTTCCTGTAACGAATCATATGCTTAACTTCACCAGCGGTACTCCTAACCTATACAGGTTTTTATGTGAGCTGGGAATATCGCAGTATAAAAATTGGCGCGGCTTCTATTGGGGCATGTTATCCCGACAGCCTTATTTGCCGAGGGTAAGATACGGAAAAATCGTATTTTCTCCTGCGACTTGGAATGTTGATCGTAAGATCATAGCTTTTGCTTCCAATCATACAGAGCAGGATAAAGTGACCATGCTTAGACAGTGGAGAGAGCAATATCAAGTACCACAGTTTATATACTTAACAGAAGCAGACAATCGAATTATGTATGACTTATCCAGCGAATTCCATTTAAAGCAATTGGTTAGCGAAGTGAGTAAACTGCCTGAAAACGGTTACCTTGTCTTGACGGAAATCGAATCTCAATTTAGTAACTTTATTACTAAGTCCGAAGATGAAAGACCCTATTATATGGAAGCAGTATTCCCTTTAAGTAGGAAAATCCACATAAATGCTCAAGACAAGTATATTCAAAATGAAAAGGAAGCCCTAGAGGCTTATTCAACCGTAACGGATACAATAAGAGTATACCCGCCCGGCAGCGAGTGGATGTACTTCAAAATTTACGGCATGAAAAGCAGAGCGGATGAGTGGGTAGGGACTGAGTTGCTGAAATTTATTGATGAAATGCAGGGAATAGCCTTTGACTCATTCTTCTTTATGCGATATGCAGATCCACGCACTCATGTACGTCTTCGATTCAAAGGAAAACAGGAGCTTCTAATAAATAAATTATTTCCAGCCTTTCACGACTGGATAGAAAACTTGCGCTCCAGGGGGATAGCAACTAAATATTCTTTGGATAGCTATGAGCCTGAGATCGAAAGATACGGCGGACCATTTCTTGTCAGCAGAGCTGAAGAACTGTTTTCTGCAGATAGCCGGTTTGTTGCCAATTGCATCAATCACGCTCAGAAAAAAGATACCATTCTATCTATTGAGAATATCGGAGTCATTAATGTAATCAGTTATGTTGCTGCATTCTATCCCCATTTTGAAGATCAATTGAACTGGCTGAATCGTATGACTTCAATTAAGAAGTATACGAAAGAGTTCAGGGAACAGCGCTCCTTTTATATGAAAATGGGCAACGACTCGGACAATTGGCGTAACCTGCGCACCCTAAATGAAGGCGAATTTTTGTATGAGCAGATCCAGCATCGTTCTATAGAGATGAAAGCTTATATAGAGGAAATGAGAAGGGCTAAGACATTATATAATAAGCCAGATCAAATACTGTCCAGTTTCATTCACCTTAGCTTGAATAGATTGATAGGTATTAACCAGAGCTTGGAGGAAAAAATCATGACTTTTGCCTGCCATACTCTACATAATCTAAGCTATGTCAAGAAAGAGAAGGGCTTAAAAATTCATGTTGAAATTTAAAGAGGCCAATTTGCAGATGAATATAAACCAAATCGACAAAATCCAAACAATTATTAACCATTTAAAGCAAACATATGGAAACGTTGACAAGGTTATGGACTTTTATGAGGAGCAAAGATTTAGTCAAGCGGATCTTTGCTCACTTGCTGTCGGACTGCCGGGGTTAATTATATTAACGGTGGAGCTAGGCAAGCTGTTTCCTGAAGAGAACTGGCAGGAAGTCGGGCACGAATATGTGCGCAGGCTGCAAACATTGATTAACGATGGCAATGTTTATTCTTTATCATTATGGTCGGGACTTACAGGCATCGCTGTAAGCACAGAATTGTTGGCATGTACAAATAAAAAATATTTGAAGATGAAGGAAGCTTTGCACAGTTTTATTTTATTCAATCTGCCGCAAGAGATTGAACGGGCAACCGAAAATTTACACGGCAACGTAGAAATGCTGGACTACGACTGCATGGAGGGTCTAGCAGGAATTGGGCGATACTTGCTTCAGTTTGACGATGAAGAGAGTGTTTCCAGTACGAAGGCTATCTTAGACTATCTAGTTGCATTGAGCAGTGAATTCGATAGGCACGGAGAATTTGTTCCAAGCTGGTATATCCCCCAATCCAATCAATTTCTAGAAGCGGAGAAGGTAAAGTATGAACAAGGGAACTTCAACTTGGGCATTTCCCATGGGATTGCAGGACCGCTTTCGTTGCTAAGCTCTGCCTATACAAAAGGGATTAGAGTCGAGGGACAGCTTGAGGCTATTGAAAATATAGTTGCCTTTTTTAAACGGTGGGTACAGCACGACGATTATGGAATTGTATGGCCTGATCGAGTATCGTTGGAAGAGTACACTGCGGGTACTAAGAGCGGGGTAACAGTTAATAACGAATCCTGGTGCTACGGCATTCCCGGGATTAGTCACGCTTTATCTTTGGCAGCAAACGCGCTCAACGATGTCTCTTGCGAGACTTTGGGCATCCGTGCTTGTAATGAAATGATGAAGCGGCCAATTGACATTTGGTCTATTAAATCGCCAACGTTCTGTCATGGATTTGCTGGGTTATTATATCTGTTGCATAAGTTTCATCTTAAGCATAGAGCGGATTGGGACAGGAAACCGCTCTATGACACGTTGGAAGCTATACTGAGTGAGTACGATCCAGAGTTAGCTTTTGGATTTCACGATTATGATCATGGGAAGATTCAGAATCCAGGGCTTCTTGTCGGGACAGCAGGAATTGTACTCGCGCTGATAAGCATATTGAAACATCAGGATTATGAATGGGACTATATATTCCTTATTTCATAACGGTTAAAGAAGGTGAAAAATTGGACGGAAATATTAATTATAAGACGATACTGCATACGTTTTCTTATTGGCCCAAATTATTAATTCTATATTATAAAACGAATAAGATTTACTTCATTGGAATAATTATTCTCACTTTGCTACAGGGTGTTAGCCCGGTCATTTCGCTATATCTGACTCAATTATTCGTGAATACGATTGTAACAACGAAAGACAGCAGCATTGAAGGGGTTTTAATCGTATTTTTATTTTTCGTCGGATTTGTTGTCGTACGGGATATACTGGGGCTTATCCGCGAATATATAGAGGGGCTTTTTCAGACGTTATTGTCCAATCATATGAATATGCTTGTGTTGACAAAGGCCAGCACGTTGGAGCAAGAGGATTTCGAGAACGTCGAAGTACAGGATCAGCTTAAACGCGCTCAACAAGAAACCAGCTTTCGTCCTTACCAAATTTTCCAACAAATATTAGCTTTTATAACTAGCATCACTACGTTAATTTCTTCCGTTATTTTCTTATTTCAGTGGAATTGGTGGATGAGTTTGCTTTTGCTTCTAACACCATTTATTTCAATCCCATCCTATATGAAACTAAGTAACTCTGAATTTGTACTCCATTGGCAGCGTGCGCCAAGGAACAGGATGAGTTGGTACTATACGCATCTATTGACTCACGACAAAGCCTTTAAAGAAGTAAAGCTGTTTGGGGTTGCCGACTATCTCTTACACAAGTTTGAAGGGATTGTGGAAGGCTTCTATAAGGAAGACAAAAATTTGGCTAAGAAGAGACTCCAGCTCACGTTAGTATTTAGAACGCTGAACTTAATCTTAATGGGTTTCGCAATCTTTATGGTAGCTAAAGCTACAATGCTGAAACAGCTCTTAGTGGGCAGTTTTATTAGTTACATTCAGGCGATTACGCTTACGCAATCGAACTCGCAGCATTTGGCTCAGAGCCTAGTCGGATTATGTCAGCACAACCTCTATATCGAACAACTCTTTCATTTTTTAAATATGCAAGCAGCACAACCACAACCAAATTCCCATGAAGGAAAAGGAATCGAACTTATTAAAATCGAGTCAATAGAATTTAAAAACGTTTCATTCACCTACCCTGGCACAGACAGATATGCATTGAAGGGTATTAATTTGTTTTTGAAGAGAGGCGATGCCATTGCGATAGTCGGTAAAAATGGTTCCGGAAAATCAACCCTGATAAAGCTTATTGCTCAATTGTATAAGGACTATGAGGGTGAAATTTTAATTAACGATATTAATATCCATGATTATACGACGGAGTCCATTCGAAGCAACATCGGCGTAGTCTTTCAAGATTTTATGCAATACGAAATGCCGGTACGAGAAAATATCGGTATCAGCGATTATCAAAACATGGATAATGATGACAAAATATATGAATCTGCATTTAAATCGGGAATATCGGATTTAGTTAAAGCATTGCCCGCTCAAATCAATACGCAGCTAGGGAAGTGGTTTCCTGACGGGATTCAGCTCTCTGGCGGCCAATGGCAGAGAATAGCTATCGCTAGAGCATTCTTTAAGGATGGGAGTATCTTTGTGTTAGACGAGCCGAGCGCTGCGCTTGATCCCGAATCCGAAAAGGAAGTTTTTGAAAAGTTCACCAAACTGATCGATGACAAGATTGGGATCTTTATTACACATCGTTATACATCCACCAGATTTGCCGATCGCATTATTTATATGGAAGATGGTGAACTAAACGCGATTGGGACCCATCAAGAATTAATGCATGTATGTAATGAATATCGATATCTATATAATCTGCAAATTGAATCTTTTCAAGAACCGGCAGCTGTAAATACATAAGGGATATGGAGGAAGAAAATGTTAGCGCTATTGAGAGAACTGTTAGAAAGTCTTATTAGAATTGGCTCGATCAGATTGTCGCTCCTAATCTTAGTGCTTTTAGGCGTAATCACGGGAATAACGATGATTTTAAAAAAAAAAAAGAAAAGCGAGGAGTAAACTAATATCTTCTTAAGTTGAAATCATATGTTATTTGCTGCAGCACTAAGGAGGTACAAAAATATGGGATTATTTGAGCGCTCCAATAAGAAATATTTAGATGAGGGCAGCTGGGTTAGAAGAAATACCGTTCGACTTCCTGAACCTGAAGGATGCACGGACTCCGATTTTGAGCCTATCCGTCAGTATATCGGCGATAAGCGAATCGTATGGCTTGGAGAGAACAGCCATGGCATATCTCAGACTAATACATTGAAATCGAAACTTATTTCATTTCTTTACACTGAGATGAATTTTAAAGTAATTGCCTTTGAGAGCGGTTTAAGTGAGTGTTACAGTGTCAATGGTATGAAGAATCAGCTTAGCTCTGAGGAAATCATGCAGCAATCTATTTTTTCGCTATGGAGAACGAAAGAGACGTTGCCATTATTCGAGTTGATCAAGTCGACAGATTTAAGCTTGACGGGGATTGATTTTCAACCTTCTTCAAAAGTCAATCCATTAAGAGAAATGCTGCAAACGCAAGGAGAATTAGAAAAAGCAACTATAGAGGAATTGAATCTACTGGCTGAATATTCTGTTCAATGGTACGCCCGAATTGGGGAGTTTCGAGCAAAACGAAAAAGAATACCGAAAGAGATTCTTGCAGAATATGAAGACAGTAAAACCGAGAAATTGAGAACCATTAAACAGTTAAGAAGCGAATTGTTATCTCGTCCGAGAAACCAGGTATTGTTGGTGTTGGATCGTTACCTTGAAAATACAGCAGTATTCTTAAATAGTATTGCGCTTAGTTCTAGAGAGTATGCAAAACGCAGGGATCAAATGATGGCTGACAATCTGGAATGGCTTCTTACTGTCCTATATCCTTGTGAAAAAGTGATTGTGTGGGCGCATAACGCTCATATTTTCAAAAATTTTAAATCATTCACAGGATACAGGCCTATGGGATCGCTGGTTTCAAAACGAATAGTCGAAGACTCTTATTATGTAGGGTTATTTATGTACCAAGGGACGGCAGCTTTGAATCATGGGAGCGATTATACACTTATCAAGCCACGCAAGAAGAGCTTGGAAGATTATATGAACCATCAAGAGGCGGAAGTCGGTTTAATAGATTTTAGCCAGGTTGAAGTAAAGCCTGAGAACAAGTGGATCAGCCGAAGAACGATCATATTAGAGTCAGGAAGCTTTGAACGTTTAATTGTGCCAAATAAGCAGTTGGATGGGATCTTCTTTATTAAGAATGTTTCACCTCCAAATTATTTATATAATTCGAAGGAGAAATAAAATGAAACAAATAACGTCCAGACTATTAAAATCTCTTATTATTACAGCAATATTGTTATTAACGCTCACGAACAACAATCTTTTATCGGCGAATGGTACTGATACGACTGGGCAGCCGGTAACGTCCCATGAACTCATTGTTGTTAAGGATAAGTCCTTTGTGAATTTATTAATCAAATTTATATCCAATAAATATCCGGATTTGAAGCTCGATTACATAAAAGAAATAGGAGTCATTCAAATTGAACATCCTCAAGAAGAAGTCTTAGAAAATGCAAGCAAGTATATTCATAAAAAATTTAAACGATTTATCGTTCAAGAATCGGAAGTTATAAACCCACTCGATTTAGATGCAGTGCTAGCTGCTCAATTTGCGACTAATGCTGAATCAAACGGAATGCCTAATTTCCAAAATGATCCTAACGTATATTCTTACTGGCAGTGGGGCGTTAATTATGTTACAGAAAATAAGAAAAGCTATTCTATAACTAAAGGCAGCCATGATGTTAGCGTAGCAATTTTGGATAGCGGAATAGATTTGAACCATCCGGATCTGGCAGACAATATTATTTCACCTGGACAATCATTTGTACCAGGAGAACTGACTGCTATGGATTACAACGGTCATGGAACTAAGGTGGCTGGCATTATAGCTGCGAATGGAAATCTAACAGGTATTGGCCCTGAAATTGGAATTGTACCCTATAAAGTATTTAGCCGCGAGGGCGGAAGAGCCTTTTGGATGATCCAAGCGATGGTGAAAGCAGCAAACGACGGACATGAGGTGCTTAATATTAGTTCGGGGATCTATCAGACTTACAGCGAAAAATCAGGAGGCGCCGTTGTGGAAGCTTTCCAGCGAGCGATTGACTATACGAATAATAAAGGTAGTGTAATCGTAAACTCAGCCGGTAACGAAGGAGTTGATATTGACCAAATTATTCCAACAGGAGAAGATGGAGGAGGCGTTATTCGGTTGCCTTCTGTTTTTTCAAAAGTAATAACTGTAGGTGCTTCAACATTAGAACGAATGCCAGCTCCTTATTCGAATTATGGCGAAAAAGTTGATTTCTACGCACCAGGAGGAAGTTACGGTCCGATTGCGCATGAAGATGAATTTGATTTCAGTTTTCTTCTATTAACCACATATCCAACTTATTTGGAGCAGTCAACTATTGCACAATTGATCAGCTTGCCGAAAGGGTATGATCTGGATATTGGTACAAGTTTGGCAACTCCCGCTGTTTCAGCTACATATGCCTTGGTTATTCATAAACTTAAAGAGAATAAGCTGAACAAGGCGCCTGAAGAAATATCTAGCATGCTTAGGGAAATGGCAACTCAACTATCTGTAAATGATCCCGCAGGCAGAACGGTCGGAATGGTGAATGCTTTTAAGGCGCTGCAGTATGTTGAGAATGAAAGCATGCCTCTTAAATGAAAATAGCATCTGGAAAACGTTCCTATCCTTTTTATAGAGGTAGGAACGCACGGCAAATTCAAGAAGAAACATTTAAGTGGATTTAAACAAATCTTTGTTGAAATATAGGTGCAAGTACACTCGGCGCTCGCCTTCTATCACATCGCCTATATAGGACCATATTTGTGTATATTTCCAAGTGATGACAGTCGATTGCGCATATTAATTGTAGTCCGGATGAAAGTTCTCCCATTTTTGAAGCTGAGGTTTAGCGGCCTCCAATTCCGATTGTACATATTTGAGCGTTACTTTCACTCCGATGAGAAACTTCAGATGGTGCTGACACATGGCATTGATGTTCGCTTCACTGTAATTACCGCGATCCATGACCAGCTTGATCTTCTTGTAGGCGAAGAAGTCCATGTCAGCAAGCAGATTTTTTGTGGTTTTCACAACCTAAATATTCCCAGTAACCTTGCGCTAGTAAAATGGCAAATTCGATTGCTCACCAAACAATAGCGCCAGATTCATTTGCGGTAGCGGATCTGTTCCTTGTTCTTTCCGTATTTGACTTGCTTCAAGCATTCCGGGTACTCGATAGGGTGGTCGCATCGTAAGCCCAGTACTCTTTTCCGCCCGCCGCCTGCCTTGTTGTAGCCGAAAAAAATTGTCTCCGTGCTTCTTCTGTAATCGAAGCAAAAAAAATCGTTGCTGAGCTGGGAAGGAATACCCTTGCCGTAAGGAAGCTGATGTGTCAGAGCGTACTTCGAAAAACGCAGCAACGGATTATGATCTTCCAGAATCAGAAAAAAGGCGATCGATAGAAGTTGCTTGTACTGACTAGGAAAACATTGCTTCAAGTCTGCTGTGATGCCCAGCTTCTCGCCGATGGCGCTGAGCAAATAGGCCGCGCCGACGTATAAGCGCTTCGTTTCTACCACGGGAACTGGACCGCGCTTCAAGGGGTGCTCTGGTGTAGCTAACCGCTTTGACGGAATCAATTCGCCAGTTAGCGGATCCAGTTTATCGATGCAAATTCGCCGGCTGCGTGATTGCTGTTTCGTTTTGTCCCAGAAGTTTTCGGGCTCATAAACGTATGTAATCCCATTTTTCTTACTTTTCAGATAGATGAGCGGCATATAACCTTCCCATTCCACGTTATAATTATAAATATTAAAAAATCGCGACATTACAAGGTTTTTTCGCATTTTTTTTATAATTTCACGGTAATATAGGGTTTTTACAAAATCTACATAAATCTCATTTCTATCCGCATGAAAAATAGTTACAAATGAGTTACTTCGGCTCTCGAAATGAAGCATTTCACCTTAAAATTGCTATTTTAGACATGCCTGCAAACGCTCTTCTTCTAAAATAAAAGAGAAGCACCCCCAATTTCCAGCGAAATAGGAATGCTTATTCGTAGCTGCATCTATATATTAAGCTGCCAACTGCTCCGATTTCTACAAAACTATACGCAGTAAAAAGCGGGCGGGTTTAAAAATATCATTTTTTACTATTTAATCGCTAAGCTGCTTTTTTGCACCGTAGATAACCACTCGCGGGCGAGCAGCTCATGCCCGGCCGCTGTCGGATGAACGCCATCCCACAGCCAGTAGGCCGCGCCGGTCACTTCGCTCGCTTTGTCGAATACATGCTGCACGCGTACAAGAACGGCATCATACTCTGCTGCTAGAGCAGCTGTTTTTTCCTGATATCCCTTAATGATTTGCTGCCACTCGTCCCAACGCTCCACCGTCGCGCCTGTTTTCAGGATAAAAGGCTCGACAAGAACGAACCCCGTCTGCGGCAGCACCTCGGCTGTTTCCTCCAGCAAATGCCGGTAAGCACGCTCGAAACGATCCGTTGCGCCGCTCGCTTCTCCAGACATCGTGCGCCACGCATCATTGACGCCAATCAAAATACTGAGCACATCCGGCTTCAAGCTGAGGGCATCCTCGTTCCATCTGGCGTACAAATCAGAGACACGATTGCCGCTAATACCCTTATTAATGAAATGGGGAGCTTTCTCCGCCAATTCATAGCCAAGGCGTGAGGCAATTAAATACGGATAGCTATGGCCTAAAATATGATTTAAATCATCATTGCGCCCTCGCGAACCATCTGTAATGGAATCCCCTTGAAATAAAACGGTCAATTGCTGCTCGCTCATCTCGTCCCAGCTCCTTAATAATGGATAAATGATGATGAATGTTCGGCTGATTTGCTATTTGGCCTATTCAAGAGCAGGCTCCTCACGCTGCAGCTCCGCAAAGCAAGCCGCCGTCTCAAGTGCAGCATGGCTATCGCCAACGCCATCCTCCACACACCATGCTGTAGATAATATCATGTGGCTGAAGCCATAGGCAAGAACTCGTTCTCGTTTGAGGCAAAGGGCCTCGCTGAGGATATGGACGCGATTGCGCAGCAGGCTGATTCGCTCTACCCGTGACTTGGGCAGCTGATTCATCAGCAGCGGAATGACGCCATAAGCTGCTTCGCCAATAACTCCTTTAGGATCAATCGCCAGCCAGCTGGCTGACGCTTCTCCCTCTCGCACCGCGGACAAAATATTGCCCTGATGCAGATCGCCGTGCAGCAGCTGCTGCGGTTCGCTTACGCCCGTTGCGAGTAGCTGGCCGAAGGTCAGCTGCGCCTGCCGGACGAGCGGCTCTGGCAGCGGTCCCGTACCGCCATCAAAGCGCTGGCGCAGCCGCTCCAGCCCGCTCGCCCATTGACGAGCTGTAGGGAAGCCTGCACCTCCAGCCGCTTTCCCCACAGCCACTGCGTCCGCTGCTGGCACAGCCAGCTTACGCATCACCTCCGCAGCGATGCGGACAGCCGCCGCATCGTCTGCCACTTCCGAGAGCAGCTGTCCCGGCCTCAGCCGTTCCAGCAGCATAACGCCGCGCTCCGCATCCGAAGCCAGCAGGCGAACCGCTCCGCGCCCAGCATAAAGCTGAAGCGCTGCCAGCTCCGTCCGACTTTCCCTGGACGGCACGCCGAGCTTCAGCACAGCCTCGCTTCCATCCTTACGGAGCGCTGGAAGCACCAGATTAAAGGTCAGCTCATACGGCGTCCGATCCATGAGCTGCAGCTCCCACCGCTCCGCGCAGCTTGCCAGCAGCGAATCCAGCTCAGCCAGCCACTTCTCGCCGCGTTCTCCATGTACGCTTATGACAGTCTGTACCCATGCTGATGGCCATTTCATCTCCGCTGACCTCCCTTCCACTTCTCGCCGCATTCAAGGCGCTTTCGCCTCAACTATTTCCTGCTGCTACACCAATACAGGCTGTACATAAACAGGCCCAGATACCGTAACGGAATGTCCGGTATACACAGGCAGCCCCGTTGACGCATCTACGCGGAATACAGCCAAATTATTCGTGTCGCGATTAGCCGCGATCACGTATCGACCGCCAGGCACAAAAGCAAAATGGCGTGGGTGTTCGCCCTCAATTGGCACATGCCCAGCAAGTGTAAGCTTGCCGTCCGTTTCATTAATTGCGTACACTACGAAGCTGTCGTGCCCGCGATTCGAGCCGTATACATATTTGCCATCCTCGGAAACGGCAATTTCGGCGCATGTATTTTCACCGTCAAAATCAGAAGGCAGAGTTGGAACGGTTGCAAGCGTCGCAAGCGTGCCTACCTCAGCATCGTAACGGAACGCGGTAATCGTCGAATCTACCTCATTAATGACATAAGCAAATTTCCCATTCGGGTGAAAAGCCATATGCCTCGGGCCAGCGCCCGCATGAAGCACCGTCTCGCCATGGAAAACCAGCTTTTGCGCTTGATCATCAATGCGATAAGCCATAATGCGATCAATGCCCAGATCCGGCGAGAACAGGAAACGGCCGTCCGGACTGAATTGTATGCTGTGGGGATGCGGCTGATTTTGCCGCTCCGGGTGCTGGCCGACTCCCGTATGCTGGGCAATATCGAGCAGTTCTCCTACCTCGCCATTGTCCGTCAGCGCAACAAGGCTGATTCTGCCGCCATGGTAGCTCGACAGCAGCAAATAGCGATTGGATGGATCGCGTTGAATATGGCAAGCCGGAGCCGTAATCGCTTCGCTGCGGTTAAGCTCGGTCAATGCTGTTTTGTCCGTGTCGATGGCAAAAGCTACAGCGTCGCCAATTTTGGCGCCTGCTGCGGATACCCCTTCTGCAATGGCATACAGCCGTTTGCTTGGAATATCGACATTCAGAAACGTTGGATTTTTGAGGCCGGATACTTCATCCAGCAGCGACAGCTTGCCTTCCTTTTCATCAAAAGCATACGCATATACGCCGCTTGCCGCAGCCTCTGCATAGGACCCGACAAATACGACAACTCGTTCATTATGTACAGACACGATTCATACTCCTCCTTCAAATTAGCGGGACCTTCCCCGCTGCGTGTAAGGGCTGGCGTTATGGCAGCGGAGCTTGCCGCTTGCCTTGCCAGCTTTCCCGCATTAAAGCTTTCCCTCCTATTGTACTAGCAGTCTGCGCACAAACCAAGTGCTGTTCTGACGGTTTTTATCCCGTTTGAATAAACGGCTGCTATAACGCACATTGTTGCAACAGGCCGCTAGCTGGTCTATCATAGCGCTAGGGCATGCCGCCTTTATAAGGTGCAATTTTACCCAGCAAAGGAGTCTGATGATGGCGATAAACCGTAAATTGATAACGGATGCGGATTTCGAGGAGGCACTCCAGCGGGAGCTTCGGCTGCGCGTCTTTGAAGATGATTTTATTGTGTGCTCTGGCGGGAACATCGTCCGTTTCGACGATACGCAGGTCGTCATTCAAACGAGCGTCAGCGATATTACTTATTTTTCCCGGGAGCAATGCGAATTTTTTGAAATGAAACGCAAATAGCCGCTTTTTATGCGGCTCGTTAATCGCTTGCAGCAAGGAAAGCGCTCGCCTTTCCTTACGTCTGCAACCGTACTATAATTAAGTAATAAGCTCGGAAATGGCAACAACCCTAGCTTTTCGCAGCATTATGCGGCCGTAGATGCAATCTGCTCCCGCATGATGGTGCGAAATTTTGCCGTTAAAGGAGATTGTACCTGATGGACGCTGGCCCAAACATTTTAATTATGACCCCCGTCACAGCCGAGATGGATGCGGTTTGTCGAGGCTTGCAAAACAACCCGCGCTTTCATGTGACAGAAGCAGGAGTCGGCCCAGCGGAAGCCGCTGTCCGTACGACACTTGCACTCACACGGGGAAGCTTCGATCTCGTCATTTGCATGGGAATCGCCGGAGGCTTTCCCGGACGCGCAGCTGTCGGCTCGCTCGTCGTTGCCGATGCTATCGTTGCCGCCGATCTCGGGGCAGAGACACCGGACGGCTTCAGCAGTCTGGACACACTGGGCTTCGGTTCTTCCACAATCGAGGCCAGCGGACAAGCCTCCGCTTTAGCCACAGCACTCGCTCAGGCTGGCCTTGCAGCAGCGCTGGCCCCCATTTTAACGTTGTCGACCGTCACCGGAACTGCCGCCACCGCCCAGGCGCTGAGCGAGCGCTTTCCTCGCGCTGCCGCTGAAGCGATGGAAGGCTTTGGCGTCGCGACAGCTGCACAAAGCTTTGGCATTCCCGTTCTTGAAATTCGCGCCATTTCGAATGCTATCGGCCCAAGGGACCGGAGTGCATGGCGAATTGGCGAAGCTTTGCAGGCTTTGGAAGCTGCGGGCCCCACACTATTGGAGGTGCTTGTATGAAAATCGCTTTTTCTCCATGTCCGAACGATACTTTCGTCTTTCACGCTTGGGCGCACGGCCTTATCCCGAATGCACCGGAGCTGGAAATTACGTATGCCGATATCGACATTACCAATCGTCTGGCAGCCAGCGGCGACAGCCCGCTTGATGTGCTGAAAGTTTCCTACGCCGCCCTCCCTTGGGTGCTGGAAGATTATGCGCTGCTCCCATGCGGCGGTGCGCTGGGCAGAGGTTGCGGCCCGCTCGTCCTGACAGCTGGAACCCGCACAGATGCGGCAGCATTATCAGGCAAACGCGTAGCAGTGCCAAGCGACCGTTCCACCGCTTACTTGCTGTTCAGGCTTTGGGCGGCAAAGCACGTTCCCGGCGGGGTCGGCGATATCGTCATCATGCCATTCCATGAAATTATGCCCGCCGTGCGCGACGGACATATCGATGCTGGCCTTGTCATTCATGAAGCGCGTTTCACATATCCAAGCTTTGGGCTATCCATGATGACGGATCTTGGCAGCTGGTGGGAATCCGACACGGGATTGCCTATACCGCTCGGTGCCATCATCGCCCGCCGCTCGCTCGATTTGCCCGCCATTACGAAGTGGATTCAGGCTTCAGTCGCTTATGCATGGGCTAATCCGGAGGCGCCTCGCGAATACGTCATGCAGCATGCCCAAGAGATGGACGCTGCCGTTGCAAAGGCGCACATTGATCTATACGTGAATGACTTTACCGCGAATCTCGGCGATAGCGGATACGAGGCTATTACGACACTGCTGAACCGCGCTGCGCAGGAAGGGCTCGTTCCAGCCATCGATCCTGAGCTGCTGAAATTTCAGCCTTAGCTCAGGACGAGCTATTGTGACGCACATTGCGTGTAAAAGTGTGGGCTCGTGGATTTACGTCTCGATATCCTGATCGGAATCGTCCCATTTTTTCGAATACGCTTTTTTCGTAACCCAAAGTGTCATCCATGTCAGCAAAATAACGATTAAGCCTGAAAAAATCCAAACGCCTATAGGTACATTCATTCGCTGCTTCCTCCCTTTCGTCTCTTTTCCTACTATCATACAGGAGAATCGGCGGGGGGAACAGCCCTCGGAAAGAGCTTGACGAATGGCCTTCCTTTTAGTATATTTGGAAATAATTATTTGAATAGCAGCGGCTTACGATGGAAGCACCCGTAAGAGAAGACGCCTCAGGCGTCCTTCTTGCGGGTGCTTTTTTGCGTGCATTCGGGACTATGCCCTCTATCGCTGCCCTTCAACGTCTTTCTTTTCCACTTCATTTCCACCATTTTAAAGGAGGGCTCCACTATGTTTATTTTCAAGCCGCTGCATCTGTTTACCAGCCTTATCGCATTATCCTTATTTTTGACCCTGCCATCTATCTCTACCGCCGCCACGTCGATCTTGCCCTTTTCGCCCACCGTTCAGACGGCCTTTGACAAGCTGACCGCGGATGCCGACTCCGCATCAGCCTCCCAGCTCAAGAAGCAATACGACAGCCTGCTGTCCGCCCAGCAGCAGGAAGATACTTGGGATGGCAAAATTACCGCCCTTCATTATCGCAATGAAGAAGCGCTTGTTGCCATTCGACAGCGCATCAAGCAGTTGAATCAGGAGCAGCTTGCCAAGCTGGCAGCTGACGTTAAGCAAACGAAGGAGCGTTATCAGCCGCTTTTTGACCTGTACGCTTCGCTGCGAAAGCAGCAGGAAGCCGCCAAGCTGCTGCAAAGCAAGGAGCTGAATACCGTGCTCAAGGCACAGCTGGAGCAAACGAAACGAGCCGTCCAGCTCGCCAAGCTGGATATTAAAAATAAAACCGATGCCTACAGCAAGCTTAAAGCTGCCACTGTGCTGAAAGTGAAGCAAACGCGCGCCATACTAGAGACGGCTTCCTCGCAGCGCATCAAAATCCGTTCCGCCAAAAGCAGCATATCCAGCACCCGCAAGCTTATAACGGCCGAAGGCAAGCTATTGACCCAGTCTGTGAAGAAAGGCGATGCCGCAGCAGCTTCGCGATCCTTCGCTAAATTGCTGACGCTGCAGCAAAGTATTTTAGATAAGAAACAGACGATCTACAGCAGCGAGGAACAAATCGCCGCCATTATTACGAAGGCGAATACGCTGCTCGCTTCATAAGGCACCCGTCCAACTATTTTCAACCCTAACAAACACCCCTTAGAACGTCATCGGATTAACCAACCGGTTATCCCATGTTTATTCTAAGGGGTGGATTCCATCGTATTTATTTTTTAATGAGGCTCTTAAATGAACGGCCTGCGATCCAATACAAGCTTAAGCGGACGATCAGTAAGGACAAGCTCTGGTGCCAGCTGCTGAATGACTGCAAGGCCGCTTACGGCGCCGCATAGCGAATGCAAATCCTCAAACGGCTCTGCCGGCGATTGTTCGCCCAGTTTCTCGATATAAGCAAGGAAAGGCGCTGCTGATTCTCGGATAACGGCCAGCACTTCCTCGCGGCGATGGGACGTTTGCTTCAAGCAGCAGCCCAGCACGTATACCCAATCGATTTCGAAAAACGAAAGCTGCTCCTTCGGCTGCTCCCACTGCTCGCTGCGGAACAAGGCGATACAAGTATCGACCAGCTCCTCCACATAAGGAATGGGCTGATTGCGATAAGCCAGATTAAACAGGTAATGAAAGCTGCCAGCTAAGTGATGGAACAGCGGCGCACCGCGTAGCTCGCCATATTCATCGACAATGCAGCCTTTGCGCCATAGGCCCGTTGCCGGATCTGCCTGCTCCTTCAACCAGTCGAAGTACCAGGCTTCCCACGCGGAGTCTACTTCCTGTGCGAGCACCAGACTTGCGAAGACGCCAGAACCCTTCTGTGATTCTCCCCAAGGCTGCTGTACCCAATCCAGCTGCTCCAGCAATTCGTAAAGCCCTTCTTTGCTTCTATAGGCTGCAAACTGCTGAAGCGGATATAGTGGCTTTCCATCCAAAAGCTCCAGAGCTGATATTGCGAACGCCGCGCTATGCAGCTCATTATGATAAAGCCCGCGGAACATTCCGCTGCCTTGCTCCTGAAAGCTTTGCAGCGCCTGCGTCCATGCGGATTTTGCCGTTTCTCCTTCCGGCAGCCCGTTCACCGTGTATAACAGATTGGCGGCATCGGCCGTTCCATAAACATCGGTCCGGCCTGCCTGCTTGTCCGCACGAAGGAACCGTTCGTAGAATATCCCCTTCGCATCCTCAACGAGGTGAGCATCAAGCGTCAGCAGCACCCGATTGACGAATGGTTGCGCCTTTATAGCTATTGCCTCATCCCCCTGTGCCTATTGCAAAATCTGATCGATCAGCGTCAGCTCTTCATCGGTAAAATGAGCAACAGCAAGTGCCTGAACTGCATCCTCAATCTGGCTGACTTTGCTTGCGCCAATAAGCGCGGAAGTTACTCGTCCGCCTCGCAGTACCCATGCCAGTGCCATTTGCGACAGCTTCTGGCCGCGGCCAGCCGCCATTTCGTTCAACTTGCGCAATTTAACAATAAGCTCATCGGTAATTTCCTCTGGTCGCAAAAATACGCTTGGGCCAGCGGCGCGCGAATCCGGCGCAATGCCATTCAAATAGCGATCGCTGAGCATGCCCTTCGCAAGCGGGGAAAAGACGATGGAGCCAATACCCTCTTCGTCCAGCACGTCCAGCAAACCATCCTCTACGTGGCGATTGATCATCGAGTAGCTCGGCTGGTGAATCAGACAAGGCGTGCCCAGCTGCTTCAAAATGCGCGATGCCTCACGCGTCTGCTCTGGCTTATAGTTGGACAGGCCGACATACAGCGCCTTGCCTTGGCGCACAATCAGGTCAAGCGCAGCCATCGTTTCTTCCAGCGGCGTATTTGGATCTGGACGGTGATGATAGAATATATCGACATAATCGAGTCCCATACGCTTCAAGCTTTGGTCAAGGCTAGACACCAAATATTTTTTGGAGCCAAAATCGCCATAAGGCCCTTCCCACATGCCGTAACCGGCTTTGGTCGAAATGATCAATTCATCGCGGTAAGCTTCAAAGTCCGCTTTCAAAATGCTGCCGAACGATAGCTCAGCCGAGCCCGGTGGAGGTCCATAGTTATTCGCCAGATCGAAATGCGTTATACCAAGGTCGAATGCCCGTCTAACCATTTCTCTGCCTTTCTCAACGGAATCAATACCGCCAAAATTATGCCACAGCCCTAACGAAATTGCGGGCAGCTTCAATCCGCTTCGCCCACTGCGATTATATGTCATAGTGTCATATCGATTATGACTTGCCAAATAGCTCATTATTCTGTTCCTCCTCAGGTTCAATATAAACCTATTGTAGCGGGAAACCACTATGAATCCTATGTCAGCAAGGATGATATTTATGGAATAATGTCTTTTTTTAATATAGGAAAGTATATGATTTTTCGATCCATTCTCTATATTTCTACGCGAAACAGCAGCTTTGCCGCCAGAGGACGGCTTCAGCCGTTTACGCTTGTAAAATGAGCTATTCAAAATTGCGCGGCGGTGTTCCTTTTACCTTTTTGAACATTTTAGAAAAAAGCAGCGCATCCTGGTACCCTACGGAACGCGCCACCTCGCTGATGCTGTATATTCCCTTCCCCAACAGCTCACAGGCTTTATTCATCCGATAGTTGAGCAAATACTGCTGTGGCGGCATGCCCACAGCCTCTTTAAACAGAAAAGACAAATATTTGCGATCCAGGCCGAGTACGGCAGCAAGCTGCTCCATCGTAATTCGTTCACTGTAATGGGCGTGTAAAAACTCCATGCTCCGGTGAATGTAGGCTTCCTGCTTGCGCGCAGCATTGCTGCTATTGCTGTCCGTTAAAGGAACGAACTCGACAAGCAGCGATAAAAACTCATACAAAATAGCCTGAAGGCGCAAATCACTGCTGGCTTGGTGGGAGACAGCTTCCGTCAACTGGTCATATAACGTTGGCATCAGCTTCATATCCATAGGAAATACGGGGTTTTCTGGTGTAATCGATGTTCGGGCGATGATTTGGGCGGCCTGCTCTCCAAAAAAACCAATCCAGGAGTACGTCCACGGGTCCTTCTCGTCCGATTCATAGGAAATCAGCACCTGCGGATAAATGAGGAATGCTTGTCCGGCTGTCAGCGTGTAGGTTTTGCCCGCTACCTTCACAGTCCCTTTTCCTTTATGAATGAAATGCAGTTTAAAGTTTTCCCTTACGATTGGCCCTATTAGATGGCAAGGCTTACACGCCTCTTTGCCCCAATAAAGCAAATACATATCCGGGCCATCACGAAAGGGACGCTCCGGATTATACTGAAACACTGCCATGATGACCTTCAACCCTCTCTACGCTATCTTGCATCGTGATGTGGCGAACGACTGCTGCAACAAGGCAATACCACTCATGATTTCTCTATATAAAAACAGCCCCTATAGTGGGGGCGCTGCTTTTGGATGCTTTCCGATAATAATAGCACAGTTTTCAAACATCTGACACATTTAAACAGATGAAATTTCTTAATAAAAATGCCCTTTTCAGCCGTAACTTCTAAGTAAAAAAGCAGGGTGAGGATTTCCTCTCCCTGCTTTTATGCTTATTTTCACCCTACTACGCTGCCCTAGAGCACCTCTTATTCATGGCTTTCGAATATAGCAGCCAATTTCTCAATCGCCTGATCCTCGTCTGGACCTTCAGCAGTGAGCTTGATCGGAGTGCCCTTCATAATATCGAGCGCCATTAAGCCCAAAATGCTTTTGCCATCGGAAATAATGTTTTTCGCTTGCCAAATGACGCGAATCTCGGATTCGAAAGAAGATGCAAGCGTCGTGAATTCTTTCGCAAACAACACATTAAAGCCATTATGTTTCGTTAACGTGTCATGTGATTTCATCTTTTTTCAGCACCTTTCATTCTGGATAATTGTTTGCTGCCTCTTATTAACCTTTTTTAACAGCCTTCAATTCAGCTACAATTTGCGGATACAATTTATCCAGCTTGTGGAAATACAAAATGACCATCTGCAAAATCCCTAAAATAATCGGCAAGTAAATAAACATGAAGTGAATCGCGCTGCTTGCGGAAGAGCTGATTGTCTCTTGCCCTCCGATATAACCGCCAATCGCCAGACCCCAGCCAATAATAGCTGCGCCCAGACCGCTGCCCGCTTTCGTACCAAAGCTTCCTGCGCTGTATACGAGTCCTTCTGTACGCACACCTGTTTTCCATTCGCCATATTCTACGGTATCGGCCAGCATGGCAAAAATCGTACCCAGAATTGGCGTCATGCCAAGCGCCTTGATCACCAAGCCAACAATAACAAATGTGACATTCGTTGGATCAATCAATATAACTAGCGAGCCCACTATCATAATAAAACTTCCGAAAAACGCCACGTTCCGTTTGCCATACTTCTTGATAAGTGGAGCAATCAAGAACAAACCGACCGCGATAGGAATCAATCCGGCAAAGCTGAGAAGGCCCAGCAGTTCGGCATCATTCAGCATGTACTGTGCGTAATAAATATTCAAACCATTCATGCCATAGTTTGTGTAAACAGTGACAGCGAATAGCAGCATAATCGCCCAATATTTATTGCGGAATAGCGCTCCCAAGCCTTGCTTGAAAGGAATTTCTTTTTGCGACACGGAAGGTTTTACGCGCTCACGCGTCGATTTAAAGGTGATGAAGAACATAATGAGAGATAGAACGCCATATATCGCGAAGGTCAAAATCCAGCCTTTTTCTCCGCCGCCAAATACTTTAACAAGCGGCTGCGTCGCGAAGCTGACGCCGATTGCCCCTGCAAGCGCGCCAAGCATACGAACGATATTGAGTACCGAACGCTGATAGCCGTCTTGCGTAACAAGAGAGTTCAACACTCCATATGGAATATTAATGAACGAGTAAATAAAGTTCATTAATAAATAAGTGACATACGCGTATACAAGAGCTCCACCTGGTCCCACATCAGGGAATGTAAAGAGCAATACGCCTGAAGCTGCGAATGGGATCATCATCCATAGCAGCCATGGACGTGCTTTACCATGCTTGTTTTTCGTTTTGTCTACCAATGCCCCTACACCGACGTCAAGAAAGGCATCCAATATACGGGCAATCAGCATCATCGTTCCGATTGCACCTGCAGCCAGTCCCATTACGTCTGTATAATAATACGTTAGAAACGTAGCCGCTCCTGTGAAAATAAGGTTGCTGGCTGCATCGCCAAAGCCATAACCAATTCGTTCCGACCATCTTACTTTATGGTACGCGTCGTCTTGAACGCTACTTGCTGTCTGATTCGCACTCATCGCATATTCTCCTCTTGTACCTAGCTTTAAAAGCTAATTTATAAGCTGTTCAGCTCTTTAATTAATTGGTCGAGCATGTCTTTGGTGAAGCCATCGCCGCCGAATGCCATCAGGTTGCGAAGCGGCATGTATTGCATCATTTTGACCATCATTTCGGCATGGGCATCATCTTCATCTACGCCGCCGAGCGGGCTGTTCTCCTGGAATTTTTTCATATATGGCTGAAGAATAGCCGTTGCTTCTTCATTGTTATACAAATCGCCAAGCGTCGTATTTTGCGAATAATGCTTTTTCAATTTAACGGTAGATTCAACTGCAAGTGTCGCTTCAAGAACGATTTCCTGCGAGGAATGTCCAACCAAAATAGCGAATTCGCCGCTTTCCACATGCCAATCCTTAATATCCACATTGTAGTAAGCGAAAGAACGTTTATTCAGCACGAAGCTTACCGTTTTCGTCTCGCCCGGCGCCAGTGCAACCTTCTTAAAGCCTTTCAGCTCTTTCTCTGGACGAATAACTGTGCTTGCGACATCCTTCACATAAAGCTGTACAACCTCTTTGCCTGCTACGCTGCCTGTATTGGTCACGTTAACCGTTACTTCAACCTCGTCTGTATCCTTAATGCTTGCTGCGCTCAGCTTTAAGTCGCTGTAAGCAAACGTCGTGTAGCTCAGACCATATCCAAACGGGAACAGAACATCTATTTCCTTCTTGTCATAATAACGGTAGCCTACGAAAATACCCTCTTTGTATTCAACGCGGTCGCCTTCACCCGGGAAGTTCAGGAATGAAGGATTATCGCTAAGCTTCAGCGGGAACGTCTCTGCGAGCTTGCCGGAAGGATTTACTTCTCCGAACAGCAAATCTGCCACTGCTCCGCCAACGGCTTGTCCGCCCAAATAACCTTCAAGCACAGCATCTACTTGATCCAGCCATGGCAGCAGCACCGCTGATCCATTGAGCAGTACAACGACGACGCGGCTTTGAACGCTGGCAACGGCTTCGATCAGCTTGTTTTGATTTTCAGGCAGGTTAAGATGCTCACGATCATACCCTTCTGATTCATAACGGTCAGGCAGGCCTGCGAAAATGACAGCAACCTCCGCCTCGCTTGCAGCACGCTTCGCTTCTTCGATCAACGCTTCATCGATTGCATCATCACCTGCGTGGTAGCCTTGCGCATAAACAACAGCCGAAGCATCGCTAACGAGCGACTTGATTTCATCCACTGGCTGATCCAGCTTTGTCGGCACGATATGCGAGCTGCCGCCACCTTGGAATCTTGGCTTCTCGGCAAAAGCGCCGATAATGGCTATACGGCTGTTTTTCGCAAGTGGAAGCAAGCCGCCTTTATTTTTCAGCAATACCATGCTCTCGCTTGCAACAGTTCTAGCCAGCTGGTGATGCGCGTTTTTGTCATACGTAGCATCCTTGACTTTCTCATCCACCGATTTGAAAATAATGCGAAGCAGACGAGTTACGGCACGATCCAGTGCTTCCTCAGTCAAAGTTCCATTGCTGATCGCATCAAGAACTTTTTTCTCGCCCACGCCGTTGCTTGCCGGCATTTCCAGCTCCATGCCTGCCGCAAGCGACAGGTCACGCTCATTAACCGCGCCCCAGTCGGAAACGACAAAACCTTCATGGCCCCATTCATCCTTCAAAATATCCGTAAGCAGCTTTACATTCTCGGAAGCAAAGGCGCCGTTCACTTGGTTGTACGAGCACATAACCGTCCAGGGCTGCGCTTTTTTCACTGCGCCCTCGAAGCTTGCCAAATAAATTTCGCGAAGCGTGCGCTCATCGACAACCGCATCCGTCGACATCCGGCGATGCTCCTGATTGTTTACCGCGAAATGCTTCAGCGACGTTCCGACGCCTTGGCTTTGTACGCCGTTGATATGGCCTGCCGCCATCTCGGAGGACAAATAAGGATCTTCAGAAAAATATTCAAAGTTGCGTCCGCAAAGCGGGGAGCGTTTAATGTTTACGCCCGGCCCAAGCAGGACGGCAACATCTTCTGCCTGGCATTCTTCACCAAGCGCAACGCCGACTTTGCCAATTAGCTCTTCATCCCATGAGCAGGCAAGTCCCGCTGCAGAAGGGAAGCAAGTTGCTGGAACGCTGTCGAAAATCCCCAGATGATCCGCACCTGTTTGCTGCTTGCGCAAGCCGTGTGGTCCATCCGTTACCATAATAGAAGGTACGCCTAGACGTTCAACACCTTTCAAATGCCAGAAATCAAGACCTGAGCAAAGTCCGGCTTTTTCCTCCAGCGTCATTTGTGCTACGATTTCCTGAATATTTCTCGTCAATGTAAAAACCTCCAATTCGATATAGGTGATGATGAGTCCCTGTTCTACCCCACAGAAAAAAATGGAAGACTAAGAAGCGCAAGCTTCTCCTATCCCCATTTCTTTATCAACTAATTTAAGTATAGTGCGTTTGTTTAGCGCTTTCCTTCCCTCTTTTCATTGAAAACAATGTCACTTTTTATGATTATCCTTCCTCGTCTTTCTTACTCCTTCAAAAAGAAAATAAAAAAGGCCATATAGCCGCTGCCCGCTACAAAAAAAGACCTTCACCGATTGTATAATCGGACGAAGGTCTTCAGAATTTTAAATTTTATTGAGCCATTCCCGTTTAATCTCCAATAGTTGAACCTCATGAGGCGCTAGCAGGCCTTTCAGCGTCAAAACATCCCCAGCTATCTCGGTACGCCTATGCTGCTTCGGCAAGCTGCACTGGTTCAAATAGTCAATATCCGACTGCATCAGCCCGGCAGGCGCTCCCATCCGCAGCCATTCATCATAAGAGCTGCCTGATTCCCGGTTAATCGTATGCCGGTGAATGCGGTAAGCCCCCGGCTCCAGCCCTTCTAGCTGTATAGTCAGCTCCAGCTGGTCGTTATGATTAAACACCGCATAGCGATTATGCGGCTGAATGCCTGAAATATCATTTTTGAGATACATCTGGTCAAAATGAGCGTAATGGAACAGCAGCAGCTGATATGTGCCATCCTTCGACATCGTCAGGCAATAACCATCGCCGCGGTCTAGCAGCTTGCTGCCCAGCTTGGCAAGGAGCTCGTAGGCATAGAAGGCCGCTTTTTTGAGCCCATTATTTGTAATCATGCCGAGTCCGCCATGGAATGTCTCCTGCGGCAGCGGCAGCTCCTCCAATAAATCCGTGACCGTCCAGTAGCCTAGACTGCTCATCTCATCGAGCGTTTCCACGATGTTTTTGGCAATGTATGCGGCTTTAAAGCAAGTATCATTCGTCAGCTCCCGATGATGGGGCGTGGCATTCCATTCCGTCACATGCAGCTCAGTGCCTGTCCAGCCAAGCTCCAGCAGCTTGCGCTTCACCCTGCCTAGCATTTTAGGAATATAGTCCTCGCCCGCATAGCGGAAATCGCTGATTTGAGGCACTTGATCATGCTCAGACTCCGTTACCGCATATTCAATCGGGTACATATGAATGGTGATAAAATCAGGCAGGCACGCATGCTCGGTGCAATAAGCCAAATATTTTTCCATCCAATGGCTGCGATCCACGACGGTGTCTCCCTGCATGCATGGCCCGCCAATTTGCGCCTGCGGGTACACGCGCTTGACCGCCTTAAAGCTCGCTTCATACAATTTCAGGTATTGTTCAAAAGAGTCTGGCCAGAACAGCCCGCCATCCGGCTCATTCCAAAATTCAAAGCGCCAGCTGCTTACCTCGGCACTGCCATAACGAGTAAGGAGATGCTGGATGAAGGCTTCCAGCATCTCAGTCCAATGTGCCATTTCATTAGGCATGCTCATATAGCTTTTTTTATGGAAGAAAAACTTCGACTGATCTGCAAAATCGCCCGGCATAAAGCCCAGCTCGAAGAAGGGACGCAGCCCGATGCTCCTGAAAAAATCGACCACCTGATCGACATAGCCGAAGCTGAACAGCGGCTTGCCGTCTGGCCCCAACCGTGCCACCATCATTTCGTCATCGAAGATGCCGTGGAAGCGAATATATTGAAAGCCAATAGACTGCTGCACCATCCGCAAATGCTGCTGGACTGGAGCAAACAAGGCTTCCTTCGCCTTGCCAATCGTACATAAGTTGCGCCAAGTATGCTTCAGCGTACGCCCGCTGCCAGAGGCGCGGATTTGTATGGAGCGGCAGATGGAGCCTTGATCAGCAGCCGCGATCGTTCCAGCACTCGCTTCCGTTGGCAAATATTTAAACAAGCTGATATATGCATTTTCCCGGTCAAAAGCCAAGTAATTATCGCTGGAAGGCACGGGCAATTCCGTCTCAGGCGAATGCTGCCCACGATGGCCGCGATATTCCGTCGGCGTCATCTGGTAGACCGCTTTGAACGCCTTGTGAAAAGCTTTCAAATTGGGAAAACCGCTGTCCAGCGCGATTTTGATAATCGGCTCCTGTGTCGTCAGCATCGCTTTGACCGCATGCTCCAGCCGAATACGTGTAATATAAGTACGGAACGTCACACCCATGCTTTTTTGAAAAAAGCTGGATAAATACGAGACTGAGAAATTTTCACGCTCGGCCAGCTCATTCAGCGTCAGCGGACGATTGTAATGCTCCTGAATGTATTCATTCAGATGGAGGAGCCGCGCCATCGTTCGGCGGTTGATCGGGTACTCCCGCGTTTCCTGCGTGCTTCTGAATTTGCGCAGCAGCAAATAAATCAGCTCCAGCAGCAGGGAGCGGACTTTAATTTCATAGCCATATCCGGCTTTATTATAATTCCACATAATGGTGGACAGCAGCGTACGTACTTCAATAAACTTCTGCTGATCGCCTTGAGCATGCCAGCAGGAATTGCACTCAAAGGCGGTCTGCTCCGTGTCCACCCCCTGCTCACGCAGGAATGAATCCGGAATTTGCAGCGCCAGCAGCAGATTTTCCTCATCCGATTGTATCGTATGAATGTCATTGCTATTAATAAGGATAATATCCTCTTCATTAAGCACGAAAGGCTTGCCTTGTACAGCAATGATTGCCTTGCCCTTAAGCACGAACAGCAGCTCCATGCTGTCATGCCAATGATTTGGAACATATCTGACGTTATGAAAAAAAATATGCAGCGGCAGCTCATGATCCGTCTGAATGATTTCATAAGTATGATCCATCTGTGTCCTACCTGCCTCGTCCATCTGACCTTATGCTATCGTATACCCAACGTATCACCTGCTCACAGGACTGTCAAATCCAGTCATGCGAAGATAGCGTAAAATCGTAGTCTGCGCTTGATTGTAGGGGAGGTTAGGAGTAAGATGGGTAGGGATGTTTTTTCCAATATTTGAATTTATTCAGGAGGGTATCATTATGTTAGCTGCAATATTCGTTGGCCTTGTGGCTGCTGAGCATTTGTACATATTGGTTATGGAAATGTTTTTGTGGACGAAACCTCGGACGCGCAAAACATTCAACACAACGCCTGAGTTTGCCCAGCAAACCAAGTCGCTTGCCGCCAATCAAGGATTATATAACGGATTTCTGGCCGCCGGCCTGATTTGGGGCCTTGTGCATCCGAATGCCGATTTCGGCTATCAAATCCAGCTGTTTTTCCTCATTTGCGTGCTCGTTGCTGCTTTGTTCGGCGGTCTAACCGCCAAGCGCTCCATTCTGGTTATGCAGGGGCTGCCCGCGCTAATTGCGCTGCTGCTTGTACTGTTTACCTAGAAAAACAATTAAAAAAATCTCCAGCTTCGCTTTAACAGCGACAGGCTGGAGATTTTTTTGACCACGGACAACACGATTATGCAATAATCGTTTCTCCGTCCTCTGGCACAAGGATTATGCTGCTGAGCCCTTTGCCTGCTGCATATTTGCGCAGCTCCGGTCTGGACAGAGAGCAATGATTGACCGCCTCCATATGGGAGGAGATGATAACCGCCTGCGGCGCAGCGAGATGTGTGGCATAAATATCCTCCTTCGTCATAAGGATTGGATCACCTTGCAAAAAGCGGGCCGCGCCTCCATTTACGACGATGACCGTCGGCTCGTAGCTATCGATCGCCGCTTGCGTCTCCTCGCACCAAATCGTATCGCCCGCCACATAAAGCGTCTGCTCCTGCGCATGCTGAAACACAATACCCGACACCTCGCCCATCTGCTCGCCGATTTCTCCTGTGCCGTGCCTGCCATAGGTTCTGCTGAGGCTCACTTCCCCAAGCTGTGCCGATGGCGTAAACAGCTGCACCTGCTCAAAGCCCTTTTCACGAATGGCTGAAGCATCTTGCTCGTTTTGGGCAAAAATCAGCATGTCCTTTGGCAGCAGCTCAACTGCCGCCTGATCAAAATGATCAATATGCAAGTGCGTGACAATGACCGCATCTACAGGGAGCAGCTGCTCCGCTGGAAAGGGCAGCTCGACCGTCGGATTAAACTGCTCTTGGTTAGCTGTATTGGGGATAGGCGGATAGATGCCCTTTGGCGCCAAAAAAGGGTCGACCAAAAAGGTGAGGCCACCATAGTTTATTTTCAAAGTCGCATTGCGGATTTGGGTAATTTGCATGTGCTGTTCCTCCTTTATTGTTGTTCTTTAATAGGTTACTATCTAAGGAACGGCATGAACATAGAAGCAATCACTTAAATTGCACCAAATACTTGATTTTTGAAAGAGGTTGTCGCTTATGCTGGATCATACGGATAAACGCATCATTGACGAGCTGTCGAAAAATGGCCGCATCTCGATGAAGGAGCTTGGCCAGCTCGTTCATTTGACTGGGCAGGCTGCTGCGAATCGTGTCAGCCGGCTGGAGGAAGAGGGATTCATCGAGGGATATACAATTCGTTTCAATCAGGAGAAGGCTGGACTTGCAGTCCATGCTTTCATCCACATTTATATACGCGGGCTGTACCACGGGCCTTATTTGGCGTTTGTGCAGCGGCAGACGGCCATCCTTCACCATTACAAAACGAGCGGGGAAACCTGCTACATGATGGAATGCCGCTTCCCCTCCAATGCTGCGCTCGACCAGTTCCTCACTGACCTGAACGAGCATGCCAATTACAGGCTGTCGATCGTTATTAATCAGACGCTTTAAGCGTCGGGCGTAATAGCTATATACGCATAGGTAATGTTAGTTCGGAGCCCAACCGCATACCCGTGTAGTCAAATACAATGCATTAACTTAGAAAACTAGCAAAAAGCCCTTATTTTGAACAAACTTTGTTCAAAATAAGGGACTTTTCTTTACGAGCTATAAAGTAGAGACGTCAATAACGAATCGATAACGCACATCACTTTTGAGGACACGTTCATACGCTTCATCGACTTGGTCTGCACGGATCACTTCAATCATAGGGGCAATGCCGTGTTCAGCTGCAAAATCGAGCATCTCCTGTGTTTCGCGAATTCCACCAACGAGTGAACCTGCAATGCTGCGACGACCCATAATTAATGAAAAAACTTGATACTTATCTGGTTCAGCTGGTGCACCAACGTTTACAAGTGTCCCATCAATGCGAAGCAGGGATAAATAAGCATCAACATCCAGATTTGCCGACACGGTGTTTAAGATCAGATCAAAGCGACCTGCTAATTGGGTAAATGTAGCGGGATCACTTGTCGCGAAGTAATGATCTGCGCCAAATTCCAATGCTTCCTCTTCCTTATTATTAGAGCGGCTCAATACCGTGACTTGAGCACCCATAGCATGAGCAAATTGGATCGCCACGTGACCAAGTCCTCCCATACCCACAATGGCAACCTTCTTACCTGGGCCAGCGTTCCAGTGTTTCAAGGGAGAAAATGTGGTAATGCCAGCACATAAGAGTGGGCTTGCCACATCCATATCCAGAACGTTTGGGATACGGACAACGAACCCTTCCGTTACAACGATTTTCTGACTATATCCACCGTATGTTGGATTACCATCGTAGTCTAGACCATTATAGGTATTGATAACACCTTTCGTACAATATTGCTCCTCACCACTGAGGCAATATTCGCATTCTCCGCAGGAGTCAACAAAGCAGCCAACGCCAACGCGGTCACCAACGACATATTTGGTCACTTCTGTTCCTACTGCTTCTACGACTCCGGCAATTTCGTGACCAGGAACCATTGGGAAGATTCCACCGCCCCATTCACCGAATGCACTATGAATATCAGAGTGGCAAATGCCACTAAACTTAATATCTATTAAGATATCATGTGGCCGTAATTCTCTTCGCTCAATAGTGGTCTTTTCAAATGGTGCTTTTGCACTTGGGACACTTAGAACAAGTGTCTTCGTCATATTTTCATGATTATTGCACATAAGCGATCACACAATCCTTTCCTTTGTAAAAATAATAAGCCCACTTAAGAAGTAACATCACAGCAACTTATTTTTAATCCATTTAAAATTCACAAGACTAGCTTAATCCTTAAAGTCGACTTTAAGGCAAGGGTTTTTCCGAAAATTATTTTTCACTGTATGATAACGAGTTGCATTAAAGTGTACTTTAAGGTCTATAATAAAACGAAAGAAATAGATCACAACTATTAGTAAAAAATAATGGAGGATACAATGGCATTTTATATAAAAGAAGCAGCTGAAAAGGTAAACTTGCCTACACATACACTCCGATATTATGAACAAGAGGGTCTTTTACCTTTTATAAAAAGAGATGAAAATGGAAATCGTATTTTTGACGAAAACGATTTATTATGGTTAGAGCTCATTGTATGTTTACGAAAAACGGATATACCTCTTGCAGAATTGCGTGCGATCGTGGAATTAACAAAAGAAGGTGACAGCACAGCTGCGAAACGCAAACAGATATTGGAAAAACATAAAGAGAAAATGATGGAGAAACAAAGAGACTTGGATAACGCTTTTATAAAAATCAAAGAGAAAATAGGGTTCTACGATGAAATCGAAAAGAAGTACCACAAAGAAAACCTGTCATTTTAAAGCTTAATTGAGAACTACCTTAATAAGATTTTGGTTGTAAAAAAGCCGTTTTCCCAATGATCTTGGGAAACGGCTTTTTTCTATATAAAGTTGGTTTATGTTTAGTAGCCTAGTCTGATCTTGACTTAAAGTCGACTTTAAACGTTATTATGGCCTTGTATTAGTAAATAAAGAACAAAGGCGGGAGATAGATTTTGATGGATAAAAGAAATCGTTTCTTTATATTTATTTTAACCATAGGTGTTTTCGGCATCTTAAATACGGAAATGGGTATCGTAGGGATATTACCTTTAATTGCTGATCACTTTCATATCAGTGTATCCAAAGCAGGGTTGCTAGTGAGTCTCTTTGCACTTGCTGTTGCAATATCTGGACCCACTTTGCCGTTATTGTTTTCGGGCATAAATCGAAAAAAGGCAATGTTACTTGTACTAGGTGTTTTCGTTTTGGGTAACATTGTTTCCATCTTTGCATCAAATTTCACCATTTTATTACTTGCTCGTGTGATTCCAGCCTTTTTACATCCCGTTTATGTCACAATAGCTTTGACAGCAGCTGCTGCTTCCGTTAGCAAGGAAGACGCTCCAAAAGCTACTTCCAAAGTATTTATGGGAGTAACGGGGGGACTCGTACTTGGTGCACCAGTGTCCAGTTTTATTGCTAGTACAACTTCACTCGAAATGGCGATGTTGTTTTATACAATCGTAAATGCTATAGCGTTTATTGCTATATTTCTATTTGTACCATCTATTCCCGTTAAGGAAAGACTCTCTTATGGATCTCAATTAAGTATATTAAAAAAATCAATTATTTGGCTATCCATTGTTGGTGTTATTTTTATAAATGCAGCGATGTATGGAGTTAGTAGTTTCCTTGCTGAGTATCTTGAAACCATTACGAATGCACCTGGCAAATCGATTAGTTTAATGTTATTCCTATTTGGTGGGGCAAGTATAATAGGAAACATCGTCGCAGGGAAGTTGCTTACTAGAAATGCATTAAAATCTGTAGCCTCTTTTCCATTCGTATTAGCAACCGTTTATATCATATTATTTTTGATGGGACAATTTACTGTACCTATGGCTTTAATTCTTTTTGTTTTTGGAATAGTAGTGGCTTTAGGAAATAATATTAGTCAATATTGGATTACGTCTGCAGCACCAGAAGCTCCTGAATTCTCAAATGGATTGTTTTTAGCATCTGCCAACTTAGGGGTAACAGCTGGGACATCTGTAGGTGGATTATTTATTTCAGGAATGGGTACACAATACGTGGTATTAGGTGGATTCCTATTCTTGATATTGAGTGTAGTATTTATTTTAATGAGAACATACATGTATAGTCCCACAAAACAACTTTCCTAATAAAGAATTAATATAAAAACAGCCCGCAAGAAGAAGACTTTTCAAAAAAGTCATTCTCCTTGCGGGCTATTTTTTCCTGACAGGCGACGGTTAGTTCAATCGGTTAACCAGCTTGAGCACCGCATCTCGCGTCAGCTTGTTGCCGCCAGCAGCAATGAGGTTCACAGTAGCATGAGCCAGCGTGAGCGGGATTTTGCAAAAGCTGAGCGCTGGGCCTTTCTTCAGCTCGGAAATATACGCATCGGCCACCTTCAAATTGCGGCGCGTATACGCCAGCATTTCCTTCGCTCCCCAGCCATCCGGGTAGAAGTCCACGCCCCGTTCCAAATCCTCATCGCGGTTGCGAAGAATATTGACGGCTTGCAGCCCGCGGCCGAAAGCTACAGCCTTCACCGTATCCGACTTCGTTCCATCAAACCATAACCAGATTTCCGACAGCATCTCGCCTACCATCCCAGCTACGCTGTATGTATAACGGTCGAGATCCTCCTCCGTATGGATATGCCAGCCTTTCTCCACCCATTCTGCCATTTGCTTCGACATCATCGCAATATAGCGATAGATTGTGCGCGCAACAGTCGACGGACATAGTTCCGCCCATTCATTTACCCGCATAGATACAGCCGGCAGAACATCTTCATAAGGGGACAAAAGCTTCTGTGTGGCAGCTGTTACGTCAGGAGACTGGAACGCCTCTTCCATTCCGACGAGCAGCTTTACTTTCAATTGGTCTGAGATGTCGTTATGATCCTCTATTTCATCAATAGCCCGCATACACAGATATGCAGCTGCTACAGCTTCCTTCAAGCAGGGCTCCAGACGGCTAATAGGAATATAGAAAGTCCGGCTTGTTTGCTGCAGCATGGTCATAGCATCATTAAGGACGACGTTAGTAATGAGTGTTCCCTCCAAAAGTAGCTTCACATTTCTTATAATCATATCATACGACGCTTAACTTCCCAAATAAAAAGCGTCCTATTATTGCCCGCTATCTAGTACAGCAGCGCGATATTCGGTGTCATAGACGGCAAGGAATGAAGTTAAGCTCTCCAAGTGGCTGGCCTCGATATAAAGCACGCCTCGCGTTATGACAACTTTGCCCTCGGAATCCGGCTTAATGCTCAGCGACCAATCGCCTTTACGCAGCTCAGCGGTTTTCGTTGCGGCATGCCAGATCAGCTCAGCGCCCCATGCTGCAAATACGCTTCGCACCGGGATATACACCTTATTCCCGCTCATGTAGGGTGCAGGGCCGCTCGCTAGCTGCTTGCCGTCAAGCCAAAGCTGTACACTTGCTCCGGCAGGCTTCAAATCTACGCCAGACAATAAATCCTCCGCATTGCGCACAGGCTGCAATTGAGCTGGGTTAACCGCTAGCGCCTTCACATTGCCATTCGGCGGATCAGAAATATACAGCTTTCCTGAGCGATAAAACACCCCCGAAGGCTGGTTAAATTGTGCCTGCTCGACTGTACCGATCTGGTCGCCAGCAGCATTTTTCCCAGCCAGCGTTACAACCCGGCCGTTCGCCGTCACGGCGCGAATCCGGTGATTGAGGCTATCTGCCACGAACAGGACGCCATCTGCATAAGCAAGCCCTCGCGGGCGGTTAAAGCGTGCATCAGCAGCAGCTCCGTTTTGATAGCCTCCCGTCCGATAGCCGGTCAAAGGATCGACCGCTGTCTTTTGGCCTGCAAGCGTCGTGACCTCTCCTTTATCTATTACCCTAATTATATGATTTCCACTATCCGCGACAAAAAGTCGTCCCGTTTCGTCAAAAGCAAGCCCTGTAGGTTCATTAAACCGCGCCTGCGCTGCCGCCCCATCTACATAATCGCCCGTCTCTCCTGACGGCGCTTGTCCAGCAAATGTCGATACGGCACCCTCCGGCGTAATCCGGCGAATAACATGATTCAGCGTATCGGCCACGTAGACGTTGCCCTCGGCATCAACCGCAATACCCGTAGGCGAGCTGAAACGCGCTTCACCCTGCTTCCCATCGGAATAGCCAGCTTCGCCGTTGCCCGCCAGCGTCGTCAGCTTGCCGCCCGCAAATTTGCGAATAACATGGTTATCAGTATCGCTAATGTATACATTCCCTTTCGCATCCGTAGCAGCAAAAGAAGGCATACGGAAGGCTGCTGCCGCCGCTTCCCCGTCAATATACCCCGCTGCTCCGCTGCCTGCGGCAATGCTCAGCTTGCCTTCAGCACCGTTCCAACGGCCGATGGTGTTGCTCCCCGCACTCACTACAAGTAGCTCGTCCCTGCTCGCTGCTGCCGTCAAGCCCCACGGCTGCTTCAAGCCTTGCAGCTCATAGGTTACAGCCGTAGCGGCCGCCGTTTCCGCTGATGAACCAGTGACTGTGGTAGTACCTCCCGCTACGGACCATTCCATAGTTGATCCAGCTCCAGCTGTCGCGCCCGCGGCTGTCTCGGCAGCGACAGCTGCTCCGCCTAGCGGCAGCAGTGATGTGACTAGCAGCGCTCCAGCTGCGAGCAGCATTCCCCTTTTTTTCATCTATCGTCTCTCCCTGCGGTATCCGATTTTTGTAAATAGCCGTTTTGTTACAGCGGCCCACGCGAATCCTCCACTGTTATACTCATCGTCAGTTCAGCAAACTCTTCTCCCCCTTGCTCCAGCTTAACCGTAAGCGTGTAAGGTCCTGCTTCCGCATTCAAGCTTTCGAGCCAATCAGAATTAAGGGTGAAGGCAAAAAAGTTTTCGCCGCCCATTTGGCTGTAATACTCTGCCTCTGATTCAAAGGAAACCGGACCATACGCGTTCGACACCGTTAGCGACATATCCATATCGCTGTATCCGAGATAATACACGGCTATTTCTTCCATTGTTGGCTTGTCGGTCAAATGCTGTACGTAATGAATAGCCGATTGGCTAAGCGCAGGCTTGAAAATAATATCGTTGCCGTCTCTGCCAAGCTCCGTGAAATCTGCCTGCACTTCATCAGTTTCCGCGTTTTTCAGCACATTGCCGCGTACGGAAATATACAGAACAGCATTAAGCGGCATCTCTTCGGCTAATTGGATGACAAGATTTTTACCGTCAATCGTAACGCTCGCCATTTCCAGGAAAAATTCAAGGTCGTTCATCGCAAAAATAACCCCATCCGCCAGCGTCTGCTCTGGCTCCTCCTCCTGCGCATTGAAAGCCAGCAGCGTCGTGAACGGAACGATAATCGTCGTGCTGTTCAGAAAATAAGCATATGGATTTCCGTAAAAAGCGGCCGTATCCGCCTCAGGCGCCCCTTCGTACACGACCGGCGTCGGTGTTTCCGTCGGTACTGGCGTTGGCGTTACATCCGGTGTCGGAGTCGGAGTCGCAGTAGGCGCCGGTGTTGGTGTCACAGTAGCTGTCGGCACTGGCGTGCTGCCGCCCGAACCTGAGCCGCTGCTTCCTCCACTGTTCGCTGGCGCACTAGAAGCGAGCTGGTCATACACGATGATTGGCTTGCTGAAAGGCTTACCTTCAGCTTCTGCCGCCTCGCCTTGCTCCGCCTGCTTTTGCTTCACCAGCTCGCTTATTTGCTGCTTGAGCGCCGCATTTGCTTCCGTGTCAGCGGCCTGATCCAGCTCCTCCAGCAGCTTCTCCAGCGCGACAAGCGGCAGATCGCTCAGAACGAGCGGCTCTTTCGCTCCTTCGCCTGCTTGATTCAGCCCGATTTGCTCATCCGCCTGCAATGCCGCGATCCGCTGGCCGTCCTCGCCAGTGACGCTCACAACGCCTTCGAGCACACCGACATAGCTGTTTTCTTGCCCGTACGAAACAGCGAATTTAGTGCCCATAACGCCCATCGTCGCTGTCGGCGTCTCGATTTCGAATCGCGAATCGCCGGTGAGCTTCTTTTTCACCTGAATAATGACTGAACCGTTCTGGAGCGTCAGCTTCGTCTTGCCGCCAAGCGCGCTTGCGCTTTTGACGAGCTGGCTAATGAGCAGCGTCGTGTTCGCTCCAATCGTCACTTCCTTATCGCTGTCGAGGTCCATGCTGACTTTGCCGCTGCTTCCCGTCTTAATCGTATCCCCCTGCGTAATGGCCATGCCCTTGAACGCCTTGAAGCTTTTTGTGCCGCCGCCCTTCTTCACCTCAGCTTTGCCCGTAATAGACGTCAGCTTGCCGACTTTATCGGTATCCTTCGCCCATGCAGCCGTAGGCAGCGCCACATAACACACGACTAATAACACAAGCAGCCATTTGAAGTTTCTCATTTTAATCCCTCCAATTCATAAATGTGAATGCCTTGTTCCTTGCCCTTGACCTTTATTTCTCCAAGCGACTCTGCCAAAATGCGATCCTTGACCGCCTCATACGTCGATTCGCTAAGCACAATTTGCCCCGGCTTTGCATTGCTCTCCAGCCTGGCAGCCGTATTGACCGTATCGCCAATTGCCGTGTAGTCCATCCGCGTTTTGGAGCCGATGTTGCCGAAAACCGCAGGCCCCGTATGGATGCCGATCCCGAATTTCACGCCAAAGCCAAAGCGCTCGGTGAGCTTCTTCTCCAGCTCCACTGAGCCCTGCTTCATCGCCCATGCGGCTCGCACCGCTTTCATTGGATGATCCTCCAGCAGCAGCGGCGCGTTGAAAATCGCCATCGTCGCATCGCCAATAAACTTGTCCAGCGTACCCTCCTGCTCGAAAATGCAGCTGGCGGTCAAATCCAAATACTCATTCAAAATTTCGACGATCTCTTCCGGCTCCGCCTTCTCCGACAGCGGCGTAAAGCCGCGAATATCGACGAACAGCACCGTCAGGACGCGCCTGCTCCCGCCCAGCTTCAAGCCGTCCTCGCCATTTTTCAAAATCTGGCTGACGACCTGCGGCGCCACATACCGGCCAAAAATATCCGTCACACGCCGCCGCTCCACCAGCTCGCTTACATAGTTGAAAATGACGACGGCTAGACAGCTGACAGCCAGCAGCGGCACAGCATAACCAAGCGACAGCAAAATGCCTTGCCCATATAAATAACGTCCACCTCCGATAAATACGGCGATAAGCGCCGCAACCGACAGAAAGGACAGCAGCATATTCAGCTTGCGGAACAAATAATACGCCAGCACCACGGACGCGAGCAGAACGAGCGCATTCCATTTCCAATCCAGCTCCCGCTTGAAATCCTGCTCCATGAGCTGCTGGAGGATATTCGCATGAATTTCCACGCCGTTCATCGCTTGCTTATCGTTCATTGGCGTCAAATAATCGTCGTTAAAGCCGACAGCGTAAGGACCGATCAAGACAATTTTATTTGTAAAATAGTCCGCCGGAACGTCGCCGCTCAGCACGGCCGAATAAGAAATTGCCTCATACTGATTGGGGCTGCTCGTATAGGCGATAGGGAATCGTTGAAAGCCGTCGAGCGGCAGCTTGGACGCATCGGCCTGCTTGCCTAAACGCTGCATGTACAGCTTGTAAATTTCCCATGTAAAGCTGTTGACCTGCACGCCATCTTTATTAAATGAATACAGCGCCTTGCGCACAACCCGATCAGAATCGGTAATCGTGTTGATATGGCCAGTCGCTGCGGCCGCTTCCTTCAAGCCATCGAACGGCTCGGAAAGCTCCTCCGCTTCAATCGCGCCTAAACGCGCAGACTCGGAGAAGGTCCCGTAGACGGGCAGCACGACATTGCCTGCTCTCGCAACCGCATCGACAAACTCGCTGTCCGACTCCTCATCCGAGCTCGTCGCAAAGGTTACATCAAACGCAATGACCTCCGGCTTGCCCTCGCTCAGCGTATCAACCAGTTGAGCATGTGCGCTGCGGCTCCACGGCCAGGTGCCGAGATCCTCCAAGCTTTGATCATCGACAGCGACGATGACGATTTGCGTATCAACCGGGCTTTCCCGCTGCATCACATGGTCCTGGAAAAAAAACTCAGCCTGTGAGAACGTCCCCCGATATAGGCACAGCAAAGCAAGCGCCGTCAGTACGGCCATGACATGCTTGAGCTTGATCTTCAATTGTATTTCCCCTCTCAAAGCTGGCCGAATGACTGACTACACGATCAACAGCAGCCGCCTCTATCTCTGTCTAAATTATACTTTTATATCTCTAGCTTTTATGTAAAATTATCCTGTCTTTCATTATAATTCAGAATGCGCCGCTTGGGCATGATCTGACGTGAACTTTAGGAAAAAATATTGCTTTCAGCTGCACAGGAAGCAGCCCCCTGCCAATAAAACCGACAGAGGGCTGCTTCCTGCGTGCTTAATTCGTTGTATTCGTTGATTCTGTTGGATTGCTCGTGCTAGTTGCATCATCTGTCAGGCCTGCATCCGCCAAAGGCTCGGACAGCGTATATTCAACGCTTCCTACCTTCAATTTGCTCGCCGGAAGCAGCTCCACGTCCTCGCCTAAATCCACAACGACGCGGTTCGGATAATCGCTCGGATTTGGCTGCGCTGCGCTGCCAGCAGAACCTGGCTCGCTGGTGCCTGCTCCACTTGGGCTTGCGCTGCTTCCACCGCCAGTGGCCGCATCGTCATTCGTGCCGGCACTGGCGTCTGGCGATGGGGAAACGCTGCCCGGACTTGCAGATGCTGCATCTGCCGTACCAGCCGCTGCATTTTCTACATTGCCCGTGTTGCCTGCCGCTGCATCGCTCGTTGCTGTAGGAGTAGGCGATGCGCTATCGCCCGGGCTGGCGGAAGCTCCGCTTTCATCTGTGCCTGTTCCGGGAGTTCCCGTAGGAGCCGCCGTACAGCTAGGAATGAAGGTTAAGCCGCTGTATTCCTTTGTTTCTCTATCTGCTGCGACAACAGCCACCGTCTCTGGTAAAAAAGCGCTGCATATCGCAGCGTCCGTGAACCGGAATACGAGCGTCGTCGTTTGTTTGCCGTCAACGCCGTCCTGCTTCGCTGCATACACGAGTGTATTCGGAATTGCTGCTCCTGGAGTAGTCAGGCCAGGACCATCCGTAGCGCCTGGAAGATTGGCCCCTTCCTCAGGCTTGTCTCCTCCACCAAGCGCAAGCAAGCCGCCAATGCCTACCATTAGAATGGCAAAAGCAATAACTAAGGAGAAGAGGAACGGTTTGCGATTTTGCCGAAACAGCTTCGACAGAGGCGAAGAAAGCTCCCCTCTTACCTGCTTGTAGACAGCTTCCAGCCTCGGACCCGCTTTGGAAAAATACTGGTTCCGATTCGCTCGGCTCTTAAACGCATCGCGGTCATGCTGCTTGAAATAATTCGTAATTGCAGTTGCATACGCAGGCACGAAGCCTCGCGGCCGCATAAAATCCTCATGGCGCTCCGACCATGCGAAAAATTGATAAACGAGCTCTTTTTCCCCTGCGCTCTTGCGCAGTGTATCCAGCAGCCCCGCATAATCAATCGTCTCCATATCCGAGCTGCGATAGAAGGCAAGCACAAGCTGCTCGAACCGCTCGGCTTTCATTTCCGAATCGACCGTCAGCATCCACCGCCGGCCAAGCTGCTGGGCGCGGTCGATTTCGACCGGAGACAGCTTTGCGAACAGGCTCGCCTTCGGCAGCGGCTTGAAAAACCAATCATACGCCGCTTTAATAATAAGCGCCGTCGACTTTTGCCTTGGATCAGTCAATTGAGCGTTCCACTGCTCCACCCGATCCGCCTTCTCCAGAAAGCTGCCTTTCAGCAGCTCGCGCTGCGACAGCCGATCCAAATCAAGCTCCGTCAGCAGCGTCCGGTAGGCGACAAGCTCCAGCTCAAACAGCCTGACGCCAATTCCCGCCGTCAAATGGTTCGTCTTCACGCGGCCCTCGTCGCTGTCGAAAGCGGAAGCGCTCAGCTTGTCCAGCTGCTCATGCACTTGCTGGAACACCTGTACAGGCTGCGCCTCATCCATCAGCTTATCCTTAAGCTGCTGCCTGACGAGCTTGTGAACGACATCATTATCGAGAATGGCCGGAAACTCTTTTCCCCATTTGCCCATGAAAATAATGATATCCTTCGCCGACCTTGTATCCCGCAGCTTGCCATCCAAATACGGGAGCAGCAGCCGTTCAAGCAAGGGTCCGTTCGCGAGCATTTTGCTGACAAAATCCTTCAACAGAAGCGGCTCGGCTTCCAATGCTGCATAGTAGGCAGCCATCGCTTCAGCTTGGCCCTGCTGTTGTGCAGCGAGCAAGGAGCGGATGAAGAAATCGACGATTTTGCCGCCGTTATATTTGCTGTCAATATGGTAATAATCCTTGAAGCACTCCGCAATGAAAGGCTCAGGCACACGCCCGTCACGAACGGCATCAAACTCATAATCGAAGCGGGACAAAAATAAATCATTCATCCGTATGCGCTGCGTAAGCGCTTCTGCCGGCCGCAAATACTCCAGCATTCCGCGCAGCACTGCACTTTTATGCGTTTCATACAGCTCATCGCTGCCTTCCTCGACTTGGAACAGGACGCTTAGCTCATGGTAAGAGTGGGGCGCCATTAGCCGCTCCTGCCCCATGCCCCTGAGCATTTCCTCAGCGAACTGATAAAAACGCTCGGCGCGGTCCGGCTCGTCCAAGACGTTCCAGGCAAAATCCAAATAAGGATGCTCTCCCTTATCCAAATCCACATTTAGGAAACGATCATTAACAAAATCAAAGGTGTAGTCCTTATCCGCATTGCGGTCGCCCGCCCGCAGGCTGCCCTTCTCGACGAAGGTGAGATGAATCCCTTTTCGGCTTTGCGGCTCCTTGGCAAACGTCATGAAACCAAGCTGCTTGCGGAATGCATAAGGCAAGCTCGCATACAGCAGCGCCAGCAGCGCCTTCGCTTGTTCCGGCAGCTGCCGGGCAGGCACATCCAGCGCCACATACACCTTCTTGCGTCCGCCAACCGATGCCATAACGGCAAACAGCAGCTGCTTGAAGCGCTGCTCGCTCATATTCAGCGCAGCGAGCGCCGCCCGTTGTCCGCCTGAGCCCGCTTGCCCGGCACCGCCCGCAGCAGATCCTGCGGCTCCAGCATCGCGGGCCGTCCATGCGCCGCCCGCCGCTTGCGGCAGCGCCGCCAAATCGGGCAGCTCCATGCCTTGCTCGATATCGTAGCTGTCCACGAAGGCAGCACCGAGGTAAGCTTTATAGCTTTCCGGGTCGGCATCCGCAATCGCGGATGGAATGACGTAGTTGTGCGTGAAGAAAGCGCTGCGCAGCCCAGTGAAGTCCACGGCTTGATAGACGCTGCGGCCGACAACCGCCTCGCCGCCCTCAAGCCGCAGCACATACGCCGTTTCTGGATAAGCGGCGCCATCCTTCTCGCCGCTCGCTGCCAGCTCCGCTGGGGCGTCATAGACGCAAAGCGGATGCAGCTGCTTTTTCACAAACTGCTGGTCCAGCCCTTCGGACTTGGCTACCGTGTCATAACCTTCTGTCGAGCGGAAAATGCCTCGCCGCTCCCGTGTATACATCTGCTGGCCAATGGTAGAGGTAGAATGCTTCACTATTCTTTTCTCCCCTCTATATAACCCAGCTTGTACAGCAGCCAAATAAACGGCTCATCGACGCGGATCGGGCTGACGACCGTCTCCATCTTCTGATTGACCGGATTGCTGCCAAGCGCCGATACGGCATAATACGCCGTATCTTTAAAGTAAACGTCCATCGTCCCTTTAAACGGACGGTCAACCTTTTCGATAAAGCGCCGCATTTCGCCATCCATGTTCTCAAACTCGGTTAAATTGAAATAATTGCGATGCACCATATTGTGGAAAATATTGCTGTTCGACTTAATATATTCGCCTTCCTCATCCTTGAGCGCATGCAGCATATCGCTTTTCGTCAAGACGACGGCGGTTGGAATATCCGTCTTGCTGTTGTCCTGGTACGCGATAAAATCCTTGAACATCGTCAGCACGACATCCCTCGGCTCATCATATTGTGGAGCCCACTCGCCCGGCTTGTCGCCGTGGTTAATACGCAGCTTCTCGCGAATGGAGCGGATTTGCAGCGGATCGACCATGAACAAAATGCCAGCGGAGTTTTTAATGTGCTGCCCATGCAGCCCCAAATAATCCTCCTCGACCATGCCCTCGCCCGCCACATCGAAAAACACAAGCGTCAGCGGCGGCTTGGACTCGTCACGGAAGACGAATTGAAAAATAAACGGCTCCTGCATTTTTTCCTTCTGCGTGGAAGCCAGCAGGTCGCCGCGCCCAAACAGCGGCTCCTCATAGTTCGTGCGGAACTTGCGGCTGATCTCCGCCGTAAGCGGCATGCACGCCGCGTTAAAATGATCGGCGGTCGTATTTTGCAGCGTATGTATGAGCGCTGTCATATACACCGATTTGCCGACCTGGGAAGCACCAATAATCGAAATAATATTACTCGGCACCTTGCCTGACGTCACTGGCAGCTCGTTATGGCATTTCGGACACAGCCTTCTGCGCGTAAGCTCGCCGTAGCGGTCGTTCAAGCCAATCAGTACCTCGCCTGCATAAAGATGCTTCTCCTCCGGCACATCCTCGGGATGAATAACCGCCTCAATATCGTGCACGGAATCGAGGCCAAAGCGCTCTCTATACCGATTCAGCTGCTCGTCCTCGCCCAGCGCGTAATCCTCATCGTCCTCGCGGCTGTGCGTGGCACGAAATACGACATCTTCCGGCGAAAACTTGCTGAAGCAAAATGGGCATACAATATCATAAGAGCCTTGAAGCAGCTCTGCTTGCGGTTTTCTTTTCAAAAAATCAAAAAAGCCCATGCCTTATCTCCCCTTCCTGCTGTCATTCCGGCACCAGTTCGTACAGCTGTGCGAAACGCGGGCCATCGGTGAAAAATACACGGACGAAGTCCTGCTTGCCGACCTCGATTGGCGGAAGCACATTCCGCCCGGAGGCGAAAGCAGCGGCAAATGGATACATCATGCCATCGTCCTTGCTCGCTGGATAGCCCCCCGCTTTTTTCACATAACATAATACATCCTTGGCAATCGGCACCTCCGCCGTCACCTGAATAGAAACCGTCTTATAGCGCTGAAGAAATCCGGTTTTCTGCTTGACGGAATAGCGGATTTTCGCTCTCCCGGCGCTCACATCCAGCTCGTTGCCACCATCGCGCTGCAGCCAGATGACTTTGCCATCCTCCGCTCCCTCTTCATAAATGTAGACGGTGAAGCGGTAGCGCCCAATGCCTTCCAGCCGCATATGATAGCCGTTGTTCGCCTTGTATTCGGCCCTTGTGTAAAGCTTTAATGATGCAAGCTCCGGCGTTCCTCTGAATGCCGCCTGCTCAGCCTCCGCCTTGCCGATATAAACCGCCTCGACGCCGCTCGGCCATAGCCATTGCAGCGTGCAGCGATCGCCATTCAGCGTATGGGTCAAGCCGTTAATGCGCGGCGAATCGCCCTCTGCCTCCACAAATCGCATCTGTCAATCGCCCCCTAGCTGACTTCTAAAATCCATGGTTTCGGCTGTCTTTCGATTTTCCCTCGCCGCCGGATGCTCCGCGCTCTCTTGGAACGGGTGCTCCACGGCGCCTGTCGTTCACCGGCCGGCTGTTTTCCCTGATCGGCACGATCAAGGTGAATAAGGAGATCATAATTGCAAGCAGCGCAATCGCCATAAAGCGGGTGAACGAATCACCGAGAAACTGGCCCGTCAGCCACGCTTCCAGCACGAGGCCAGCCAGCAAGCCGCCAACTGCGCCGCCAATGCCAAAGCTGCGCGCTAAATAACGATTGTCGAAGAACAGCCCGATCGCCACGCCCAGCACTCCGCCAATCAGCAGCATGGAGATGACGCGAACGATTTTATAAAACGTTGCATCCGCCATCGGTCCCGTGCGCTCCGTGACGAGCGTGCGTTCGTCAATCGTATCGTAGATCGTCTGGAAGGCAGTGGATACCTCTGTCGCCTTCTGCACATCGTAATAAGCCCCGCCTGTTGACTCGGCGATGCTGCGCAGCAGGTCCGCCCCTCTCGAGTCTACGAGACTGAGGCCGACGGAATTAATCGCAATCTGCTGCTCCTTGTAGAGCGCAAGCTGCGGGGCCACATCAGATTCACTGAAGCCATCCGACAGCAAAATCACCATCGTACCGCGTTTGGCATCCGCCTTCGCGTCGATCATCTTCAGCGATTCCTCCAGCGCCAGGCTGAAATCCGTGCCGCCATCCGTCGGTACAAGCGAATCGATCGCTGCGTTAATCGCCGCCTTGTTAGCGGCCGAGTCTACGCTTGTAAACGGCAGCACCTGCTCCGCCAAATTGCTGAAGCCCACAATCGATACGCGTTTGTCCTTCTCCATTTGGTCAATAAGCTGCTTCGCCGCCACATAACGCTGATTGTCCGGGTCCGTCTCCGCCATGCTGCCGGAGTTGTCGATGACGAGGACAATGTCCTTCACCTGCTTTAAGCCGCCAATATTAAGGCCGTAAAAAAACTGCAGCCCCCAGCCAGCTGCAAAAAGCAGCACAAGCGTCGCCGGCACGAACAGCTTCCACGAAAGCCCTGTGTAGCGCTGCCGCCAGGATGAACCGTTCAAATGCGGATTAACCAGCTCCGCAACAAAGCAGCCTAGCCCGATAAATAATGCGAGTACGCCAAAATACAAGCCCATGAGAACCGAACGCGGCATATCGCCCGTCCACTGCGCCAGCATCAGTTCTCCGATGGCGTAGCCGATGAATCCCCCTATTAAGCTAAACAACAATAGTAGCAGGTTTATTTTTCGCTGCATGTGTATAGCATCCTCTCTTACATTCATTCGGCTTTTTCAACACGACTCTAACGCAGCTCCGGCAAGCCCGCCGGGTCCACGCCGTGGAACGCGTAGCCGTTCTCTCTATAGGTCTCGTAATACACCTTGCCATTGCGATAATACAGCAGGTCTTCAAGATGGAAGCCGCCCATCAGGTTCAGCTTCTCCACACCGCTGCTGCGCTTCTCGTGAATGCAGCCGAACTTGTAAATCCGCGACGTTTCGTCGACGCCAAGCGCATACTGCACAAACTCGCTGTCCGCATCGCCGAACATATATTTTTCCTCGTAGCGATGCTCATGCGTGTAATCCAGCAGCCGAACGTTGATCGACGCGTTCTCCTCCAGCGTCCGGTAGAGGCGCTTGAACAAATCCTCTTTCGCCAGCGCCTGGCGGTTGCTGTAGTCAATCGTCACATTCGCCCTGCGAAGCAGCTCCTCCTCAAACGTCTGGGCGAATGGCTCCGCCGTCAGCACATGCTTCAAGCATAGCTCGGAGAGCTTATTCACATAAGCCTCATTGCCCTGCTCCAGCAGCTCCGCCGCCGAACCGAGATAGCGCTCATCAAACCAGATGCCCGCTCCCCGCTTATCCTGCACATTCAGCACAATATCCCCCGTTACCCGGGCGTAATATTCAAAAATATTTTGTCCGATGTAATCGTCAGCGGTCTTGATGCTTTGCAGCGCCGTCGTCTTCATGACATCCGCCATATCCGTCATCTGCTTAACGCGCAGGCGATACAGCTCATGAAGCTGCTCCAGCTCATCCGCCAAGCGGCGATACAGCGAAAGCTCCAGCTCCAAACGGAGCAGCTCCCATTTCTGGCCATACACCAGCCCAAAAAAAGCACGGATAAACGAACGCAAATTTTGCTTATCCATAAAAGGCAGCCGCTGAATGCGGACATCCTCCGCGCGTCCCGACTGGGTGCGCTCCAGCTCCTCGCGCGCTTGCTCCACCGCGATCACAAGCTCCTTGATACGGCTGCGGACGCCTGCGAGCACACTGCCATCCTCGCCGCTTGGCTCTGTCCAAGCACACAGCTGGTAAAAGCTAATGTCCGTACGCTCCCGTACGAACTTGGCGATTGCACGCCGCATTTCTGGCGCTGCGCCAAATTCGGACAGCCGCTGCTGCGCCGTGCGGGTGAAATGATTATGGAAAAAGACAGAGGCCCCCTCCCCGAACAGCTCCTCCTCGGCGCCATGCAGCGATAACGGCTTCAGCTGCTCATAACGGACGCCGGAGGTCAGCAGTCCCGTCATGTCGGCAAGCTGCTCCTCACTTGGCAGCAGCTGTGTCAGCATCGCATCGACCGAGGCCGGATCGAGTCCGAAGCAGGCGAGCTTCTCCCGCATGCTGAGCTCAGGCTCCTTCGCCAGCAGCTGCGAAAGCTGCATGTGCAGATGATACAGCACCGTCAGCGCAATCGAATAATTCGGGCGCTTCACCTTGGACAGCCCCGCAGAGACGAAGCCCTGCCTGCCTGATTCCGTACGCAGGCTGTTCTTGAACGTCGAGTTATTATAGCCGCCGTAGGCAACGTCCACCTGCGCGTCCTTGCGCTTGCGGTTTTTGAGCAGCTGAATATGGCAAATAATATCGTAATTGTCACGAATGCCGTTAACGGCGGTCATGCCCTTCTCATTGCGGTCCGACAGCACGTAGACGAGATCGAACAGCGGGGACGGCGGGTGGATGACCGGAATCGCCAGTCCGTCGCCCGTCACCTCAAGCAGCGCCGAGAACGTATAATCCGGCTGCTGCATCCCTTCCAGCTCGCGCAGAAAACTCACGCCAATAGCACTGGCGTGAGCGAAGGTATCCATTTGCTCACGCTCGCTGATAAGCGTATAAAGATCCATCTGCACGGATTTGAACGATTGCTGAAAAATCGCCTGTGCCAGCAGGGAAATATCCGGCACCAGCGCATTCATCGGGTCATCGGCACGCGTAATAACCGCCAAATGCAGCCGATCAAAGGAGGCATACAGCCTGCCATAATCGGCAATCGTATCGCTGACTCCCCGCAGCGCGCGGTTCAGGTCAGCCAAATAGCCGGCATTGCCGCGGAAAGCTTCCCATAGCTCCTTGCGCCCCGTCCTATGGTCGCTGCCAAACGACGACAAGCCGTCCAGCACGACCTCTGTCACCTTGGCGGCATTGGCGGCGCTCGCCGCCTGCCGTCCGTTTCCGCCGGCATATCCTGCATTGCTGCCCGCGTAGCTTCCGGCAGAAGCTCCTGCTGCGCCCGCGGCTGACGCTTGCCCGCCACTCCCGCTAGCTGAGCCGCCGCCCCTTGGAGTGGACGCGGCGTGAAAATAAATCACGCCAGCGCTATTTTCCCATTTGGCCGCATTCATCTGGATCATGGGCTCAATCGCTTGCCCTGCCTCGTCGCCAATATACAAAAATACGGTCGGATAATGAATGATGCTCTGGTCGTCACCATGACCGCTGAGCATTTGCTCGGCAGCCGCATAATCAGCTGCATACCGCTCCAGAAGCTCTCTCATAGGCCTACTTCAACTTTCTGCGTATGTCGTTTAGTTTGCTCGTCATTTGCTTGTAGAACTGGTACAAATCTTCACCGTTTGCCAGCTCAATCCGCTCGTACTCCAAGCGGTCGCGGGCGTCGAGGAATGCGCTGAACAGCTCATCCAGCTTATGAACGAGCAGCTTCGTATCCTCCGTTGCCGTCAAATCCGTCACACGGCGCGATGCCTTGCGAAGCAGAGCGGCACGGTTTTTCTCATCCAGCGCCCGGAAGCTCTCAAACACTTCGTGCTCCACAAAGCTGCTGCTCTTCATCAGATTGGCGAATGGCGCCCAAGCCTCTTCCTCCGGATCACGGTCATAGACGTAAAGCGCGCCCTTCTTCACAATCGTATCCGTATAGAGCGCCTCAATAAATTGATCCAGCCACTTCTCCTCATCCTGATGCAGGCTCAGCAGCTTCTCAAGCTCAAGGGCCTTGTCGCTAATCGCATCATATTTCGCCAGCTCCTCGCGCACACGCGCCAGCAGCTCTGGGGAACGAATGAGATTTTCCTGCGCCAAATCTTCATTAAGGCTGCCAAAAATATCCTTCGCTCCATCTGGCGCCAAGCCTTCAGCCAGCAGGCGGCGAAGCTCAATGACAGCGCGCTTCACTTCACCAAGATTCGGCTTCGCAGCAGCGGCCTCCATATTGTACGAGCTGAGCAGCGTTTGCAGCTGGAATGGCTGGGTGAACTGCACCGCATAACGGCTGCTCATGCTGTTGTCGACACCCTTCTCGCTAATAATCCGGTAGCCAAGCGCACGCTGGAATTCGGCACGAACGCGGGCATTGTAGCCTTTCACCCTCGCGTTGCTGTACGTATCGCCCCATGATTTCTCAGGAATTGGCGAAGGCAGATTCGTCCAGTTGACCTTCTCCGTCATCACGAGATGGCGGCCGATGCCTTCCTTATCGAGAATCGTCCGTTCATAGCTTTCTTCATATACCTTAAGCGGCGTATAGACGAACAGCGGCACACCATTTTTTGTATTGAGCCAGAAAATCCGGTTTTTCACTTCACTCTCTTTAATGGTGAAATGCGACTTGCCTACCGCATTGCTCTGGTAATTGCGAATGCCCTTGAGTATGCTTGGCGCATGCTGCGGCACCGATACGAAGCCCCATGAAGGGAAATGCAGATTGCCTGAGCTGTTGCTTAGATTGAACACGGCAACTGCCTCTTCATCCAGCTTAGTCGCAATAAAGCGCTCGACGAACTTCTCAATCGACTCGTCATTGCCATATTTCATTACGAGGAAATCTTCCATCGATCTTGTGATCAAATCGCCGAATTTATCGGTGAGGAAGTCGGAAATGGAATTGACGATATCAATATCCTTCTCCTTCACCCACTGGTCGGAATGGTCAAGCAGCCCCTGCGAGAAGTCGCGAATGAGATCATCCACATCCTTCTTTTCCATAATGCGGGCGATCACATCGGAAATGTCCGGCACGCCGACCAAATTCCAATAGTAGGTTTTATTGCCCTTGTGATCGGCTTGCTCGTCGCCATTGATCAGAATATCGCCATTTTTCGCAAAAATGCCGTTCAGCACGTTCAGCACTTCGGTAAATACGCTGTAGAAGCGATTATTCTCGTTATTCAGCAGCTGATACAGATCCTCGTAGAACTCGATCATCTGTTCGGTACGCTCTACATCGGCGCGCAGCCAATATTCATTGATTTTAGCTTCGATGTAGTTGTTTTTCTTCTTGTCCTTGGACACGAAGGCGCTCTTGGCATCGCCCATCCGCTCTTCCGCTTGAATGCTTGCCGACTCAATGTCGCGCGGCAGGCGCAGCAGCGTTTCGCGCAGCACTTCAATGTAGGAAAGCAGCATTTTCAGCAGGCAGAAGCCTTTCTCGGTGTGCAGCAGGCGGGATACGTAAAACGGCCCCTGCTCCGGATGCAGGAAGGTGCGGCGGATTTGGTCGGTAAATTGACCGACGATTTCCCCTGGCAGCTGCTTCTTCGCCTTCACATATTCCTCGCGGGCACGCGTCAGGAACGTCTGCTCCAGCTCGGTATCCATGTTGACCACCTGCATCTTCACGACGTTGCTGTAGCTCATGCGCTCACTGTTCTCAAAACCCGGAAGCGGCTCAGGCACGCGCGACTCAAACGTCTTGATCATCGTATCGAGATCAATGCCGAGCTTGCGGGCGAATTTTTCCACATCGTCCTGCGTCGGCGCTTTGTGGAACATTTTGTCCATTTTGCTAAACAGGCGATACGCCAAAAAGGTCGTCATTTCCTCAATCGGCAGTACCGCCGACGAAGCGCCAATAATGTTGTAATCGTAGTTCGCCGGATACTGCTTGTTCATTTGCGCAATATTCGTGCGGATGTTGCTGATGTAGTCATGAATGGCAAATTCCTCGCCGGATTGCTTATCCTCGCTCGCCATAAAGTTCGTAATATTTTCCGCTGTCACGTTCATGCAGTAGTCATAAGCGTTCTCCAGCAGCTTGCCCTCCGTATTCGTCGCCGAAATCAGATGACAAAGGTTAAACGGCGGAAGCGGCGAATTGACGCTGAGAATGCTGCCGTATTGCTGCTTGAAGCGCTCGCCGCGAGCGTCCACATTCATCCAGTAGTCGAGCTCTTTGAGCGCGGCGTAGCCATTTTTCTTAATATATTCGCGGGTATGCTCGCTTAAGCTTTTGTTCGCAAGGTTAATATCCGGCGTAAAAAGGTACCCCAGCGTGTTGACGCGGTCAACGCCCGCCGAGCCATGATCGCGCTCAATAATACCGCGCACGATATACGAAATATCAAGAAAGCAGCCGCTGCCCGTACCACCGGATAGACCGGTAAGCAGGAATACCATTAGCTTTTTGCTCGTGCCGACGGAAAGCGTCTTGATTTTTTTATCGATGCTTTGGACAACCTGATTGATCTTCGTAAAAAGCAGCAGCCGCCCAGCTTGGCGTACGCCTGCCGCGCCGTTCATGCCATCGGTAATGCTCAGCTCTGGCGACAGCCAGTCGGTAATATAAGGCTCCAAAATGCTGCGATTTTGCAGCAGCCCGCCGACTTCTGCATTTGAGAGCAGCACGAACTCATTGATCGGATCGAGGCCGATGCCTTTATATTTTTTGTTGCGGTCCTGTTCATTGGTCTCAAAAGCTAGAAACTCGACATTGTTCGGCTTTTCCAGCTTGCGTTTGGACAAGGGATCTTCAGGCAGCTTGAAGCGGCGGTTGATTTGATATTTCAGGCGCAGCAGCGCATCGATGCCGGTGCCGCCGAGTCCAATAATGAGAATCGGATTATCGATCGTATCGACGCGGATTTTCTCACTGACGATTCCTCCGCCTAATGAAACGTCTAGCTGCTGGATATGTTCTCTAACAATCGGCTTCATTCGTTCTACCTCCAAATGGTATGAATCATTGCTTATACTTGTTAGAAGGATGGCGAGAAAGAAGCTGCATTGCATGAAAAGATTGGCTTCCGATCGCCATTACCCTTGAATTTCTATGAATTAATCCCCAAGGGGGAAATTCAAGGGTAAAAACGAACGCTAACGCTTCTACAGTCCAATCTTTTCATTCCATTCCGCTTTTCTCACCATACTTCTAACCCCATATTGCCGCAAAAGTCTATCTACAATAGACGACCGCAAGGCCCTTACCCCCTGCAAATCCCCTAATATTTTTTGCTCTTTGTTTTTGTTCTTTTTTACTCTTTTATTATTCTTTTTTTGCTCATTATCTTAGTTCTTCTTTAATCTTCCATCTTCCATCTTTCATCTTTCATCTTTAGGTTTACGCGAGGTGTTCTTCCCCGCCGGACCCCCCCATGGTTTTAGCATTCTTTAAAACCCTTGCGGTGAAAGGGGAGCGGAGCGAAGTGAAAGGTTTGAGCTGGAGAAGCGGAGCGTTCGCCTTTGCCCTTGGAATTGCACCGCTGAGCGGTTTATTCCAACAATTCCAAGGGCAACAGCGATCGTAAGCCAAACCTTTCACGCAGCGCAGCTCAACTCTTCACCACCCACAAAGGTTTTATGAAACCCAAAACCATCTATACAATATATTCGATAAAAATCGTCTTATCGATCTGCTGCAAAGGAATCGTCAACCGCTCTCCGCTCTTGACCTCAAGACCGCCGCTGGCATCAACAGCACGCCCGGATTTCTCCACCGTACACGGCGAGCCATTACGAAGGACTAGTCGGTCGCTGTTGCCAGGCACGAATATGAGCTTCTCCGTCTCCTTCAGCTCCGGTGCCAGCTGCAGCAGCTGATGCAACGAGAATTTGCCTCGGAAGGCGTTCAGCTTCTTATACTGCGGGAATGTTTTGTCGCCCGTATTTTCATCGCGAATCTCGATGACCATCTGGCCGACAAAGCCGCGCCGCGCCTGTTTCAGGTAGCGCATAATGAAATAGGCAGCAACCAGCAGCGCAATTAGTCCAAGCGCTCCAATAATGACGGGAATGAGCGGGAATGGCTTATCGCTCTCCGCCGCTGCTCCAGTGCCTGTGCTCGCCGAAGCGCCGCCTTTTGCACTAATTTTCACGACAGCTGTTTCACGGTAGAAGCTTGCCTCCTCCGCACGAACCTTCAGCTCATAATCATGTTTGTCTGCCACCTTATAGGTGCCTTCAAAATGATCGCCTGCATGGTTCAGCTGAACTTCCTCTGTTTGCCCAGTATCCAAATCATTGACGAACAGAACCGCCTTCATGTTGCGGTATTGCTCCTGATCGCTTAGCTTATTCCCGCCGCTTACCAGATAAGCGTTAATCGGGATGCTGTCACCTTTACTGTATGATGAGCTTTTCAGCTTATCCATCTCCAGCGCCAGATCGTAGTTGAAAATAAGATTGATGTCGATTTTGTCGCGATCAGCGCCCTTCACTTGAAGCGTCCAATCGCCCTCTTCCGGCCCCAGCAGCTTCATCAGGGAATACGTTTTGGACGTCGAAAGCAGCACCTGATCGCTCGGAATAGCTATTTTGTTGCCGGACGGATCAATGAGCCTCGCCTCCACTTGATTGGAGGACGTAATGGATATATTCGCTTCGAGCACGTTGCTGTTTGGCACCGAGATTTTTACATCCTGATAATTGCCATCTGCTGTAAAAGAATCGACAGGCACTACATTCAGCTGCAAGTGGCTGGCGAAAATTTCGCTCAGAATTTGCGGCAGATCCGCCGCTGTATTCGTGGAGAACGACTTGCCGCCCGTTTGCTGCGACACGCTCTCCAGCGCCGCTTTATTCAGCTTGCCATTCGCATTCAGGCCAATCGTATAGACCGGATACCCCTTGCTGGTCGCTTCCTTAAGCGCCGCAGCCATATCTGCATCCGAATCGGCCTGCGTGCGGCCTGACTTCGAGTTAAAATCGTTGTTCCCGTCCGCCAGCACGATGATCAGCGGCTCATGATCCGGGTCGGCGCCGTCATTCAAAATTTGCACCGCCTCTTTCACGCCGACGGCGATGTCGGTATATGCCCCTCTTTTGAGCTGGTCAATGAATTGCTTGAGGTTCGTTTTATCGGCAGCCGAGCTAATTTCGAGCAGCGCCTTCTCCCGCTGAATTTGATCGGTATAAGATACGATGCCCACCTGATCGCCCGTCTCGGACAGCATGTCGATGAACATCTTCATCGCCTCGTTGCCGATGCCTCCCGGATCGCTCGTGCTCATCGACTGGCTGACATCCAGTACCAGAACGGCGTCGATTTGCGAGCTTTGCGCGGCTGCATGTGCAGGAGCAAATCCAGCGATTGGAAGCAGCGTAATAAGTAATAACATGGTGAGGTAACGATATATTTGAATCATCTTTTGGCTCCTTCTCCACAAATTAAGCATATTGGTCCTTGTTGTCTCAATAATGATATACTGTCAGTATACCTGATAGAATGGCTTAAATCACTTCAAGCATAAGAGAGGACTCGCGCTTATGGTTACATACGTATGTCTAGGAATATTGTTTCTTTTCGTCTTGCTCCGGGGTATTCACTACTACAATCAGCGTAAAAAAGCACCCACGCCCGAGCAGCTCGATCAGCTTGCCTTTGCCATCTTTAAGAACAGCGATCGGGGGAACTCCTGATGAAAAAGATACCCGTGCAGCTGAATCCCTACATTAAAACACGACAAGCTTATGAAAAGCTTAAAATTTGCCACAGCTGCGGCCGCTTCACCATACTTGGCGAGAAAATATGCCCCTCCTGCGGAAAATCTTCCCTCATTAAACTGGAGAAAAAGGCGCTATCGCTGCAACGGAGAGGCATCGTTAAGGAAACTATTCTCATCCTTGCCCTTGTCGCCGCTGGAATATTCTTTTCGGAGTCGACTTTGCAGACAAGTCTTTGCGCCGCTGGCGGCGTAACGTCTCTCATCCTCCTATGGATGCTGCGCCGAAACACCCGCACGGAACGGCAAAGCTACCAGTTAGGGAAGCTGCTGCAGCGAGAATCGTTCAAGCTGGTTGACGGGCTGCGGCTCGACCGCGAAGCCGCGATCGAGGTGTTCCACAACGATGAGAAGCAGCAAGCCTATGAAATGCTGCGCGAGATTGGCACGCTCGTCCGCACCGACCAGATTAAGGTGGAGCAAATTTTGCTGCTGCAATCGTTCGTGCTGCGCAAAGATATGGATCTGATGCTGGAGCCGCTGCTGCTCGACCATTTCAATCCGGATCTCGTCCAATACATGGGCGAGCTATCCAAGCTGAAACGGGGTTTGCTGAAGGAGAAGGCGTTCCGCTACGCCCTTATTCATGAAGCGCAAATTTTGCGCATGAAGGACGGGGAGCACATTCTCATAGGCATTGCCGGAGCAGCCGTCCGCTTGAAGCGCTACGTCATTTTATACCCGCATCTGGTTATGCGCTATGCGCGCAAGCTGCCGAAGGACCGCTTCCTGAGGCTCTATAATGTCATTCGCAATAACCCGCAGCATAACTGGGGAGCGCTTGGCGCAGAGGTTTCCGAAATCTATAATGAAAAGTACAAATGGGACACTCAGTTTCAATAGAACGGCCACATGGCAGCTGGCCTAAAGCTGGAAAAACTTCCTTTTCTCTATACTACCTATTTTTAGGTAAAAAGAATAGCGTAAACCCAGCTTTTGCTGTCGAAAAACAGCCCTCCTCGTACGTTTGGACGCCCTGATTGTTTAGGACTTGCCCAATTACGGGAGAAAGCGCGCTTGCTCGCGCGACAGGGGCATTTTTCGGCAGTTTCACACTAGTTTTAGCGATTCGACACTACCTTTGTCACCCTAGCAGGGAGTACCTTATCCACAACGAATACTTTACAGCAAAGACGAATGAAACGAGGTGCTCGCTAATGAATCTGTTAAAAACGAAAGATGCTGCCAGACAGCTAGCTGTGAGCGAAACGACGATCAGACGCTGGGTTGCCCTATTCCCTGCCTCCTTTAGCAAGGATATGTTCGGTCATTATATTTTTGATGAGCCCGCTTTAGAGAAGCTGCAAAGCATAAAGACCAAGCTTGAGGCAGGAGAGCTATTGCATGAGATGACATTGCCTGAGCTAGCGCAAACGGTTGATCCCACTGGACTACAGCAAGCTGCTGCCGGTGCTGCCGCTCACTTCCCCACTTTCAACCTAGATGAAGCTAAGAGCAAAATCGAATCCGCTTGGGATTTCAAAAACCCGCAGGAAGAGCTGGCAGAGCGCCTGGAGCGCATAGAAGGAACGCTGTCGCGCAAAGCTGATGAGGTCATAGGCGTACAGCTGCTTCATCACCGCGAGGAGCTGGAGGAAATTCGTCAGACGCTCAATCAATTGGCGGCCTCCCTGTCGAGCATGCAGGAGCGAAATAAGCAGCTGTCGTCGCTTGTTGCCGTGCAGCCTGCCGCAGCCTGCATGGAGCGCAAGCCGCATAAGAAAAAAACGCTCTTCCGCCTGCCCTTCTCTTTCTTCTGAAAGCGAGACTTGTCCCCAAACCATAAAAAAGCCAAGCCCCCCTCTCCCATTGTGCAGGAAGAGAATAGCTTGGCTTTCATTTTTGTGTGGTTTGGCTCAGGAACTACAGCGTATTGACGAAACGCTCCAGCTCATTGGCCACCGCAAACAGGCTGGCGCGGTTTTCAAATTCATCCCTCGTCTGCGGCAAAGGCAGCAGCTTATGATATTCGCGCACGCCGCGCAGCATTTCATAAAAATAATCGTAACGGTCTTCTCGCGAAGACTCCGCCTCGCCAACGTAGGCGCTGAGCTGCTCCATACATTCGCCGATTCGCTCGCCTTGCTCCAGCTGTGCCGTAATTTGTGAAACAAGCGGCAGCAGTCGCTCCAGCAAATCATATTGCTTGCGCTTCTGCTCAAAATATTGACGGTAGCTCGGCCCTTTCTTCAACGACCGGTAGTTTTCCGCATCAAGCTGGGCGATCTGGCTCGCCTTCCGCAGCACCGCTTCCAGCTGCAGCAGCTCATTGCCATCCCACAGCGTATACCCCTTCTTCAAATACAAGGCATATTCCTTGAGAATGGCTGCTATATAACGCTCCGTCTCCTGCTTGTAGCGGGTCATTTCCTTATCGATACTCGGCATGTAGCTGTTTACAAGAAGCGCGACGCCAAGGCCGATCACGACGACGAACAGCTCATTGAGCAGAAAAGAAACCTCCACCTTGCCATGGACAAATACATGCATCATAATAACCGCACTGCTGGCTATGCCTTCATGAATGCGCAGCTTCACGCAAAACGGAATGAACAGCACCAGAACGACCAAGAAGGCGTACGCGTGGTAGCCGAGCAATTGAAACATGAGCATGGAGAAAAGCATGCCCGCCATGCAGGCAAGGAAGCGGCTGACCGCCGCTTGATTCGACTGGCGGCGGGAGCGCTGAATGCACAGCAGCGTCAAAATACCCGCAGCTGTAAAATTTTCCAATTGCAAATAATGGGCGATTAAGATCGACAGGCTGACACCAACCGCCGTCTTAATCGTCCGAAAACCAATTTTAATGACTTTCACCCGATTTCATTCCAGTTGTAGTGCATGCTCGAATCATAGCATACATCCGCAAATGTAGTAAAATCGCCCTCTGCTATCGATTTAATGCTGATACGATATCACTTTTTTGATGAAGGCGTGCATTTCCAGCCCCGTTTCGCTTATCTGCTCAATAACCTCCATAAGATTGCTGACCAGCTTCGCTTGCTCCTGGGAAGATGAAGTTATTTCGGCAATTTCCGTTTCCATCAGCTTGATCGACTCCTGTACCAGCTTGAGCGACTGCTCAATTTGCGTTGTCGCGCCTTTCGTATCCACGGACAGCTTGCGAATTTCCGACGCCACCACGCCAAACCCTGCTCCCGCTTCGCCTACACGTGCTGCTTCAATTGCTGCATTGAGTCCAAGCAGGTTGGTTTGCTCTGAGATTTCGCGGATAAAGCCTGCAACTTTATTGACATCGCGTGACTTTTCGACTGCTTCCTTCGTATTAATTAAAATTTCCTCGGATGTCGAGTTCAACTGCTCCGAATGGGCGGCCAGATGTTGAACACCATCGAGTAATTTCCCATTAAAATGCTCCGTCTTGTCCATGAGCTGTCCAAGCAGCTCTTGATTATCCATTTTGTAGGTGACGCACAGGCAAGCTTGCATTTCGCCCTGTTCATTTTTTATAGGTAAAAATAAGCAATCCAGCGGTACACCCGCTATTTCCTTCGGAATATGGGCTACCGTCTTCTCGTTGCCATTGTTCAAATCCTTATAGTTCTGATTAACCTCCAGCAAAGGGTCCCCAGATTTATAACCGAGCTTGAATGGGTCCTCTGCATCAAAATACACAAAGGTTTTCTCATCAATGATGGATAGTGAAACATTTTCACGAATCATTTGTCGGATGAATGGCATAGCTTCAATCAGAGCTTGAACGGTAGTCATATTTTCCCATTTCCCCTTTATCAAAAGCGTTATACTATAATATCGACAGCAAGGTTAATTTTATGGAGTGTTAATTCATAATAATTCTGTGTACTCATTTGTTAAAGGCTTCTGATTCAAAAAGGGGGAAGGTAAAAAAAAAGACATAGCGCTTCCTATGAAGAAGCCCATGTCTCTATTTCCACTATACTTCCAAAACCTCAACCTTAACCCACTTCTCCGTCGCATGGCTTTGCAAAATAGCATCGGTCGTGCTCATCGAAATATGCCCATCCAAAAATGTTGCGAAAGGCGGCTCTTCTCCGCTTAGCTGCTTGCCGTCGCGAATATACGCATAGAAATGCTGCATCATGTTCTTGATGGCATCCGGCCAGCCTTCATTATGGCCTCCCGGGTGATGAATCGAGGAACGGGCATCTATTGCAAAAAGTGCCGGATCAGCCATCAGCACCTCATTTGCCTTGTCCCGGTAGCCAATCCACAGCTTTTCCGGCTCCTCCTGATTCCAGAAGGTCGATTTCTCCGAGCCATTCAGCTCAAAGCTGAGCCGGTTTTTGCGTCCCGCGCTCACTTGCGATACGGAGAAAGCCCCTTTCGTACCATCGGTAAAACGGAGCAAGACGGTAGCATAGTCTTCTGTATCAATCGCTATATCTTCATATTCTACATTATCCCCATGCTTCTGATACGTTTCGGAAGCCTGCTTCGACTTCTTCCGTACCGGATGCACGGTCGAGAAATCGGCGAACACCGCGTCAATCTTTTTGCCCGTTACATATTTAATCAAATCGCACCAATGCGAGCCTATATCCGCTATCGCTCTAGATCTGCCGCCAATATCCGACGACATCCGCCAGTTATAATCGGTTTCGTACAGCAGCCAGTCCTGCAAATAGCTGCCGTGAACCAAATTGACTTTGCCTAAATCGCCGTCCCTTACCATGGATGCAAGCTGCTGAATGATCGGAAACTGGCGATAATTGAAATTAATGCCGTGGACGACACCTTTCTCCTTCGCAAGCCGCAGCAGCTCCGCCGATTCCTCGCTTGAAATCGCAAGCGGCTTTTCCGACAGCACATGCTTGCCCGCTTCAATGGCTGCCTTCGTAATTTGATAATGCAAATGGTTCGGCGTACAATTATGAATCGCCTGAATGTCGGGATTTTTCAGCATGTCCCGATAATCGCCATACGCGAGCGGCACACCCAGCTCCCGTGCCTTTTTCTCCGTTCTGCTCTGGTCCGAGCCGGAAACCGCTACCACTTCTACAAAGCCAAGCCTTCGGCAGGCCTCAATATGCGCAGGGCCAATAAAACCGGCTCCAATTACGCCTACTTTTATTTTCTCCACTTTCTTCACCAACCCGTTAGTCTAATGGAAAAAGCTTTATTTCTGGTAAGCGCTTTCGTCATCCTAATCATGATTCCCTTTCAGTGTAGCGCTCGACCACCCTTTCGTCAACGCGCATACAACCGGGCGTCTGTACCGATTCTTTCCAAAACATAAAAAAACAGCTGCCGGGAAAAATCCCAAACAGCTGTCTTTAATCCCTTTCGGGCAATTAGTCCGTTTTAAAGCCTACAGCTTTACAACGTTCTCGGCTTGCGGTCCACGGTTACCTTGAACCACGTTGAATTCAACTTGTTGACCTTCGTCCAAAGTTTTGAATCCGTCGCCAGTGATTGCACTGAAATGTACGAATACATCGTTTCCGCCTTCAACTTCGATGAAACCAAAGCCTTTTTCAGCGTTAAACCATTTAACTGTTCCTGTTTGCATAAGAGCACCTCCTTCTTTATAAAACATGACCCCTTTATTTCGTTAAAAATAAAAAAATCACATATGGTAGCAGGCTATAACCTCAAAAACCATAACCTTCTATCATATGTGAGTTCAGGTCTAATTTTTATTATCCTTATCATACCACAACTGTTTAGAAAACACCAGCGCAAATGTAAGCGATTAAAATAAAGCGCGGAAACAGCGGGTTTATTCGGTTATTCAAGCTTTTTTGAACATGAATATGCCGCTGCATCATAAGATAGTGGAGAGAGCGTTATATGCAGACCTACAAAATAAATAAAAAGGAGAGTAGTAAAATGAAGCGACTGCTCTTGTCCTATCCGCTAAGTGTGAATACTCCTGTTTATAAAGATAATCCCCCGCCTGAGATCGTGCAGCAGTTCAGCATCCAAAAAGGCGATCTGTTTAATCAATTTATTATAAAAACCATTAATCATAACGGCACTCACATCGACGGCCCATGGCATTTTAATCCGCAAGGCAAAAAGCTAAGCGAACTTCCCATAGACTATTTTGTGTTTCATCATGTGACTGTCTTAGATATTCCAAAAACCGATGACGAGTTGATTACTAAAGCAGATCTTGAGCCCTTTGCACATCAGATCGCTGGCACAGACTTGCTGATCATACGCACAGGGTTCGGGAAAATCCGCACTTCCGACCCTGTTCGCTACGGCAATCATAATCCGGGTTTTTCAGCTTCTGCTGCTAATTACTTAATGGTATTTGATTCCTTGCGAGCCGTAGGCATGGATTTCATTTCTTCTACCTCACCGCTGCATATGGATGAAGGCATCGCTTTCCACCAAACCATGCTTGGAAAAGACCGGGTGGATGGACGGTTCATCCTGCTGATCGAGGATATGAACTTAAATCATAATTTGTCCAATGTGAGCGTCGTCTACGCGGTGCCTTTGTATATTGAAGGAGTCGACAGCAGCTTCGCTACGGTTTTCGCGGAAAAACGCTATTGAGTATTTAGCACGCAAAAAAAGAAACCCATAGCCGAGCGCCTGTTAACCTGCTCGTACTCGGCTATGGATTTCTCTCCCGTTAATGTTTCATCCTCTGATCATTTATCCAACTGCTCTCCAATAGCGACAAACTGCTCCTTCGTCACATCCGCTGCAAAACTGCTGATCGTATAAATCACCGATGAATCCTGCTGCGTATCTACAAAAATCAAGCTGCGATTTTCATCCGTTGGACTGAACCAGATGGATTGGCTTTCGCCATTGCTTGCGCCGCCAATTGTTCGCCTGCTTCATTAATAGGCCATTCAGCCAAGGACGGAACGGCTGCATTGTTTGAGCTTGGCAAGCTTTTAAACAGTTGCATGTACACCTCATTTATCACATCGTCTGCATCCTCCTGGTTATTCAAAAATAAATGCAGCGTTCGGAATACATGATCACTTGTTGCTTCATACACATAGCGAAATGCTTCCGAATCAACCTGGATCATCCGCGTCAGCCACGAATGAATGTCTTGATCCTTCATAGGGGCGCCTCCTAGCGGGTATTCACTCTATATTGGCCCCTGATAGGCAAATGGTTCGTTTTCTCTAATTTTACAAATACATATAACGATCATAAACCCTTAAGCAGGGAGAGGGGCGTTAATGTCTAAAAATACGACAAGAAAAAGACTGCTGGGCATTTCCCAGCAGCCTATAGGAACCATATTCCACTTGCCTGCATATCTTTTGATGCATACGCGTTTGTTTTCACTGAGCCTAGCTTTTCATCGAATTCAGCTGTGATTCGCCTTGGTACAGCTCCTTGAGCATGCTCTGGTAAAAGTTGTGCTCTTGGCCGCTCAAGCCTTCCCGGTTATTTTTAAGAATGAATGAGTTCAAGTGTCGTTTCAGAATTTCGTTTCGGCGTCCCAACATCTTCTTGTAAGTCAAGTGAGTAACCTCCATTTTGTTCTCCCGTGCGATTGGGTTTCTTTAAGTATAGCGGACTTTGCCGAATGTATAAAATCCGGTCAGACCGCCTCAGGCCCGATAATTTGTGCTTAGCCACTATCTCACAAGCTCATGGGAGGTATCCAGAAACATCCTGCCATATTCCCCCGATAACGTACCAACTCGGCTCAAATAGCTTGTATCGCCTGCCCACGAAAGCGTCATTGTGTTTCAGGAGAAATCAGGGAAATCGCATACAATTTGAAATAAGACGCTGAATTGTCTATAGTTAAGGCATAGAAATAACTAGCGTAAACGGCTGGCGCCGTCCTCGGCGGCAAAGCTAACGTTTCGAGGGTGAAATATGAGCCCATTATAAGTGTGATACTTATAAATGCTTATATTTTAAAAAATTGTAAGTGCGTTGCTTAAGGAGGCAGTGATGAAGTCGTTTTTTTTACGATGGTGGCATGTATTGGGTGTTTCAACCATTTATATACAAGGATTGATTTACTTATGGATTGGGAGAAATGCAGGTGCCATTGAAACCGTCCATTACAACTATTATTGGATTGACTTGAAAATACCTTTCCTCTCCTGGTTCGTCTTCCCTTATGTGAGCTGGATGCCTGTCATGTACTTGGCGTTTATCTACTTTGCGATTGTTGATCGCAAGCTTTATTGGCGCGTTCTAGCTACCTACAATATTGCCGTTATGGGCTGCAATGTGATTTTTCTAATGTTCGCCACGTATGTGCCGCGCCCGGACATTGAACCGAGCAATTTGGCGCTGACGCTGGTACAGTTTATTTATAGCAATGACGCTCCGCTTAATTGTTTTCCAAGCGTGCACTGCCTCACCAGTTATTTGCTGTTCATTACGATCAACCGCGACCTGAAGCTTAGCAACGTTTCCCGAATCGCCTGGAGCGTCCTCATGTGGCTTATCATTGCCTCTACTGTATTCATTAAGCAGCATTCCCTGCTCGATGTCGTTGGCGGCATTCTCGTCGCTGAGGTCACGTATCAGCTCGTTCGCATGGCGGCTAACCGCCTCTATGTGCGCAAGAAGCAATACGTCAGCAGCAAGGCGATGTGACCGAGCAGCGAGCTCACTGCCGCTGCGAATCACGCACCAAATTCGCGCCGAGTAGAACCCGTCCTTACAAAAGTAAACAAAGAAGACTCCAAAACCACTGTAAACGTGGTGCTGGAGTCTTCTTTTCTTACGATTATGTCTATTAAATACTACCCAAGGATCGTGAACGATACCGAGGATGCTCAGGGAGCATCGCGGCAAGCAGTTTTTTCACTGCCTGATGAGTGGATGCAAAAACTTGATCTTTATCGTCGCACATCTCAACTACTTGCCCATGCTCCATCACTGCAAGCTTATCCGATATGGAGTAGGCCGCTTTAATATCATGCGTAATAAACACGTACGAAAGCCCAAAATCTGCCCTCAACTCGCTTAGCAAACTCAAAATATGCGTTTGATTCACCATATCGAGGCTGCTCACCGATTCATCCAGCACAATCAGCTTTGGCTTCAAGGCAATCGCTCTAGCGATATTAATGCGCTGCAGCTGGCCTCCGCTAAATTGATTCGGGTATTTCAGCATATCGTCCGGCTTCAGGCCAACCCGTTCGAGCAGCCCGCCGATCGTTCGTTTTTGCTCCTGTACGGACAGACGCTCATAGTTCTCCAATGGCTCTCCAATAATCTGCTCCGCCGTCGCACGCGGATTGACCGATGAATAACAGTCCTGAAACACCACTTGCAAATCCCGACGCAGTGATCTGCGGGTAGCTCTATCCGACTGATAAAGGTCATGTCCCTGAAAAACAATCTGCCCCGCTTGCGGCTTCTCCAATCCGAGAATAACTTTTCCTAATGTGCTTTTTCCCGCACCGCTCGTCCCGAGCAGACCGAGGCATTCTCCTTCCTCCAGAGCAAGAGAAACGCCCGAGAGCACGGGGGCACGCTTGGAAGAACGCCATTGCAGCCTCGTTTCACCATAGGTATGGGTGACTTCCTTTACCTGCAGCAGCATACGTTACCCCCTATTTTCAAAATACCCGCTCAGATGGTCAGGCAGTTTCGGTCTTACGTTCAACAGCTTTTTCGTATACGGATGCTGCGGGTGATCAAACAATTGAAACACATCTGCTTTTTCTACGATTCGCCCATGCTGCATCACAGCAACCTCGTCTGCCAATTCCGAAATGACGCCTAAATCATGGGAGATCAATAATATCGACGTGCCATGCTCCACACGAAGGCGGTCCAGCTCTCTGAGCACCTGCAATTGGTTCACGACATCCAGCGCCGTCGTCGGTTCATCGGCAATAACGACCGCGGGACGCAGACACATGCATATCGCAATCATGACCCTTTGAAGCATGCCGCCGCTGAGCTGGAAGGGGTATAATTTCAGCAGCTTGGCGGGATCAGGCAAATTCATCGCCTCCATCGCGGTGACTGCCAGCTCTGCAGCTTGTTTTTTCGTAAGGGCGGTATGCGTACGAATCGTTTCAATGAAAGGAACGCCGATCGTATACACCGGTGTAAAAGCATTCATTGGATTTTGCATAATAAAAGAAATTTCTTTGCCGCGTATTTGCCGCATGTCTTCCGCCTTGAGACCATTCAGCTCACGGCCATTCAATTGAATGCTGCCTTCGACAGTCGTATGCTTCGGGTCCAGAAGCTGCAGCAGGGAATTGCAGGTGATCGTCTTGCCGCTGCCGCTCTCTCCCACAAGACCTAGCACCCGGCCGCGCTCAATATCAAAATGAATATCCTCGATCAGGGAAAGCATCCCTTGCTCCGTCTTTACTTTGACATGCAAGCCGCTTACCTGCAGCACCTTGCGAGATTTTTCCAACATGGGCCTCATCCTATTCACATCCGTCGTTTTACCCCAAATCGCTCCGACAACGCTTCTCCTAATACGTTGAATGTAATGACCACGAACAAAATCATCAAGCCTGGATATAACATCAATTCCGGATGGCTGCGAATAAAGGCTTTGCCTTCATGGATCATCGCCCCCCACTCCGGAGTCGGCGGCTGAATGCCGAGGCCTAGAAACGATAAGGCCGAAATATCCATAATCGCCCAGCCCATTTCAAGCGTTCCCATTACCAAAATAGGCGGCAGCACGTTCGGAATAATATGCCGTCTAATAATTTTCCACTCGGAGGAGCCGCTGATTCGAGCGGCGGTAATAAAATGGCGTTCTTTTAAGCTGACAACCATACTGCGAAACATGCGGGCGTAATAGACCCATTGTACCAGCATCAATGCCAACACGACCTGCATCAGCCCCGGTCCAAAAATGCCGACCATTCCCAGCACGAGCACGAGATTCGGAATCGTCATCACTGCTTCGCAAAAACGCATTAGACAGGCATCTAACCAGCCCCCTCTGTACCCGGCAACGGTTCCAACCACTAAGCCGATCCCAAGAGAGGCAATGAAAATTAAGAAGGCCAGGCCTAGCGAAATACGGGCGCCATGCAGCAGGCGCGAAAAATTGTCACGCCCTAAATGGTCGGTACCGAGCCAATATTCCGCCGAGGGCGGCTGCAGCTTAAGCGCCAAATTGACTTTAATGGGGTCATGTGGTGAAATCCATGGAGCTAACAGGGTCACAATAGCGAAAACCAGCAAAATGACCGTGCATATGGCAATAACTTTCTGGCCCCTCAGGACGGTGCGTAGTCTCGCAATCACTGGTCGGTTCTTCCTTTCAGGGAAATTCGCGGATCCATATAAAGCTGTACCAAATCAACGATTAAATTGCAGATTATGAACAAGCAAGCCGCGAGAAACACATAGCACTGGATGACTGGAATATCCCGATTGAAAATCGCATCGACAAAATAACGTCCGAACCCCGGCCAGGAAAATACCTGCTCCACGATAATCGTCCCGGTCAGCAATTTGCCAAAGTTCATGCCAAGTCCTGTAATAACGGGCGAAAACGCTATTTTCAGCACATGCTTGACCATAATAATCCGCTGCTTGATTCCGCGCGTCTTCGCATACAGCACATACGACTCCTGCAATTGCTCCAGTACACTCGCACGCAGCAGCCGGGTATAGATGGCGATAAGAGCCAGTGACAGCGTTAGCGTTGGAAGCACAAGATGCTCCCAAGAGCCCTTGCCCTCTACGGGAAGCAGATCCAGCTTGACGGCGAAAAAGAACATCAATAAATAACCGAGCCAAAACTGCGGAATGGACGCCCCGAAATAAGAGAGCCCTCTGCTGAAATAATCAATCAGGCTGTTCTTATAAATGGCCGATAAAAAGCCGAGCGGAATGCTGACGAGCATCGCAAATAAAATGCTGCTGACGGCGAGCTGCACCGTCGCAGGCATTTTCGACACGACATCCTCCCATACCGGCTCATTCGTCATATACGACTGTCCAAAATCAAGCTGCGCCATCTTCACGACTGTGCGCCAATATTGGACGAGCAAGGGCTGATCCAAGCCAAATTCATGTCTTTTCTCAGCCAATAGCTCCTCCGTCGGATGAATGTGGGCTGCCGTTAAATAGGCTTCCGCCGGATCTACAGGTGAAACATGAATCAGTACGAACGTAATAAGAATGGCAAAAAGAACGATGGGAAGAATTGCGAGCAATCGCTTCCCGATATAGCTGACCATGGATTGCCTCCCTGCTGGCTACTGGCTAATGTTAATTCCTTCAAAAGGATTTTCGTCCCGGTTCGCAGGGAACGCAAAGTCCGTCACCTTGTTTTGGAATACTACCGTTTTCTTAATATAGGAGATTGGCACGATTGCCGACTGCTCCTGCAGCGTCTGCAAAATGGAGCTATAAAGCTGCTGGCGCTTCGTCTCATCCGTCGAGGCAAGCGCTTCATGGATTTGCTGATCCAGCTCTTGCTTCATTGGCAAGCCGGAGTTGGCTTCGGCAACGCCCCAGCCTTTCTCTGCTACAACGTTAATGAAGGAATGCGGATCATACGGCGCACCGTAGTTGTACCAGAAATCAATGTCAAATTCGCCCGCTTTCCGGCGTTGAATTTGGGTCGTGAGCTCAAGTCCCGTAATGTTCAGCTTAACGCCGATGGCGCTCCATTCGGCTTGCATCGTTTCAGCCATCGCTTTTTGAATCGGGTCTGTCTTGTCGAAAATCAATTCCAGCTCTAATGCCTGTCCATCCTTCTCGCGAACCGCTTTGCCGGAAGGCAGCTTCCAGCCCGCCTCATCCAGGTAGGCAGCTGCTTTTTCCGTATTGTATTCAACAGGTTGTACGTCAATATCCGTATACGGGAAGTTTTTGGACAAAATCGTATCCGCTTTCTCCTCGAGGCCGAGCGTAATGCCTTCAACCATCGCCTGCTTGTTAAAGCCGGACTGGAGCGCCAGACGCACTCGCAAATCGGAAAGCTTATCATTGGTTGTATTCAGCAGCAGGCTTCTTGTTCCGACCGGCTCGGACAATTGGGTTGTATACTTGCCAGATTCTTTCAGTTGATTAAAGGCATCCATGCTGATGACACCTTCTCCGTAAATCAAATCGAGCTCGCCTTTTTCAAAAGCCAATACGCGTGTTTCGGCATCAGGAATGATTTTGACGGTGATTTTATCGATTTTTGGACTTTCGCCCCAGTAATTCGGGTTGCGCGTAAATATGGCATATTCGTCCTTCTTGTATTCAGCCAGTAACCACGGTCCTGTTCCAACCGGCTCTTTAATTCCTTTAGAAGTGTCTCCGTCATCCGGGAAACCGGCTTCACCCAGAAAACGAACGGGGCGAACGAGCGAGAGATCCTGAATAGCTGGATAATACGCCTGCTTCAGCGTCATTTTAAAAGTGTATTCGTCAACAACTTCCGTCTTGTCTAGAACGTTGATTACGCCAAGCCAGCTGTGCAGACTCGGATTTTTCATGACTGCATCAAAATTTTTCTTCACGATCGCAGCATTAAAAACCGTTCCGTCGGAAAACTTCACATTTTGACGAAGCTTGAATGTGTATTCCTTGCCATCCTCCGAAATCGTCCATGATTCAGCCAGCATCGGCTCAAGCTTGCCTCCTGCTTTATAGCTGACCAATGGCTCATAAATCATCGATTGGGCAAATAGCTGCGAAGGGTTGTACGTGTGGGGATTCATCGTTCCAATATCGCGCGGCCAAGATAGCGTAATGGCCTTTTCAGATACAACTGCTGTGTTTTCAGCAGATCCATTGCTTGCGCTCGGCGCCGCTTCCTGCTTCGTGCATGCCATAAGCACGGTTGATACGAGGAAAATCGTGGCTGCAATAGAAAGCAGCGTTTTCTTGGTCGTTCTAATCATGATGTCGTTATCTCCGTTCCATTTCAGTAATAATGATTCTCACTAATAATAGAGAAAAGCATATAGGCTGTCAATGAGCTTCCTCATGAATGTAATTATTTACTTTCCGAGAATGCCCTGCTGCCCTATGACGTGAAAAAAGGCAATCGGGCCTCCTACAGGTCCAATTGCCTTTTTTGTTGCTTGTATACATCAGAAGACTACGCCACAAGCCGTCCTCTTGCGAGCTTTCTGAATTTAAGATAGGACATGACGCGCCAAGGAATGACATAGGAAAAGGCGATCACCATAAACAAGGCGGCGAGCGTTTCCGGATCAAGCATCGACACATAATTTCTAAGCAGCAGGCGAATGCCCAAAATCGCTAGAAAAGCGACGATGAAGCCCATATTCTTTTTGGCATAAATTTGCTGATCCTCGCGCACCTCATAATTAGTCGTCCATATGAGCGGAATCGACAGCGCTAAGCCAATAACAATAGCGATGATCCACTCCAGCAGCGGCGCATGAATACGGGGATTGAGGAAAATCATTATGCCTGGCAGCATGAAAAGGACGGGAAGCAGCAACCGTATGCCGCTGCCGCGAATCGGACGATAAAAGCTGCGCGTTCTCCTCCATAAAATTAGTCCCGCGATTAAAATAATGAATACGTACACAGAGCCGTTCATGTTCACACCGCTTTCTTTGAAAGAATGGATAGATTTCATTATAATCGTTCATCGGCTGGACTTCTATACGCTCCTAACAGCGCATGGTATACTTCATGAATATTAAAATTTCAATTGGGCAGCAGTATAGTCGCAAAACGAAAGCACTGTTCAACATCAGATTGGGGATCGTTATGTTTGGATACGGCAAGGCCATTAAACAGCTTGCGCCCGCTGCAAAATGGCTGATTTTTAGCGAAATATGCTTTGGAATGACCATGGGGCTATCGAGCCTGGTGCTAAATTTATATTTTTTATCCAAGGGCGTGAATGAAGAGGCAATCGGTCACCTGACATCGGTCAGCACCTTAATTGGAGGAGCCGTCGGCATTCCCGCCAGCATGTTGGCAGGACGTCTGGGACGAAAGCGCATTATGGTCATCGGGATCAGCTTGATGTCCGGCAGCTTTGCGCTGTTTGCAGTGAGCGACCACTTGCTTCTATATTATTGCGCTCAGGCTATGCTGTCCTGCGGCATCGTATTTATTGTCGCGACGGAAACACAGCTGTTGTTTCAATATAATCGGTCACGGGAAGCGGAAACGCAGGCTTACAGCCTGTTTCTTGCTGTGTTTATGTTCTTTAACATCGGCGGCACGCTGCTCGGCGGGTATTTGCCTCGCTGGCTCGGCACGCCTGAAGACAACTATGAGCCGCAGCTGTGGCTGGCGGCGATATTCATGCTGCTGCTTGCGATCATTCGCGGCTTGAAGCTGCCTTCTGACCGCCACGCTGCGGTGAAGCAGCAAACGCGGGAGGTGCACCATCCGGGAGATGATCGGCCAACAGTTGCTGCGAATGCTAGGAAAACGGGAGCTGGTAGCGAGGATCGGGCGGCAGTTGTGGAAAAATCCGCTTCGCGTAAATTTGCCCGTTCACTCGCTCAACTGCTGCCGACGAAGCAGGTCTGGCTGCTGTCCGGGTTTATTTTCATATCCGGCATTGCAGGCGCTTTAACCATGCCCTTCCTGAACGTCATCGTAAAGTACCAGCTCGATTGGGAAAATGAAGCGGTATCGTCGCTGCTCGCAGCCAATTATTTTTTCTTGTTCATCGGCACTTTGCTGGTGCCTTCAATCTTGTCCAGGCTCGGCGAGGTGAAGACGTATATGCTGCTGTTCGCGCTTACCATTATATGTGCGGCGGTGCTGTCCGTAACAGGCTCGGTTAGCCTGTTCGCTGGCGCGCTGCTGCTGCGGGGCGGGCTCTTCGCTTTCCTTAATACGCTGATCGACAGCAACACGATGTCGTCGCTGCCGGACGAGGACCGCAACAGCTTTGCGGGGCTGCGCTCCTTGTTTCGCAGTATCGGCGGCGCGGCGGCTGCCTATGCTACAGGATTGATGCTGGAACAGAAAAATGTCCAGCTCCCTTTTCTCATTACCGCCATCGTTATGCTCATTAGCGCCCTTTATTTCTGGTATGTTGTCAGGCCGTTGTTGAAGAAGCAGGAAGCGCAGCGGCAGCTCAAACCGTAAGGTGGAGCTGCACGGGTTGAATCAAAGCCTGTTCGAATGTAAAAAAACGTCTTTTCTCCGTTCATAGTGAACGAAGGAAAGACGTTTTTTTAGTATGAAACTAGGAAGCTTTATGACAGTCAGTGGCTATACATTTGTCATGTGTTTGATGTGTTCGTAAACAAGCTGTTATCCGCAATTATATTTCTTTAGCGCGAAAATAGAGCAGACCGCCGATAAAAAATACGAGAAAGCTGCCTATAATCGTCATAAATAAGTTCATTGTAGGCATAGTGAAGGCACCGTAATTTTCGGAGCCCAGCGCGAGCATCGCAATCGTCGGCTGCGCCCACGGATAGAACGGGCCGTATTCCGCTGAGTTAATGACCAGCATATTCGGCAGCGTCAGCATGACGTTGATCGTCAGCGGCGCTGCAAAGCTGCTCCAGCCAATGGAGGCCCACAGCTGAAGCGCTGCTAATGGCAAGCAAGCGAGCCAGCCGCCCAGCACACCCGGCAGCATAAGATTCCAAGGAATTTCATGCAGACCGCGAACAGCTCCCGTAATGAGCACCGCTGCCAAGAAGAGCAGCTGCACCCCGATGAGCAGCTCGGAAACGAGCCAGAACTTGGCGAAATAAAGCGATTTTCGCGATATAGGCAGCGCCAGCAGCTGCTTCCAGCCTCCCCCTGCATGCTCATAGCGGCAAACGAAAGCTGCAAAGACGCCTGTCAAAATAGGCAGAAGCAGCACCGCGTGAAACAAAGCCATAGATGAATACAAGACTTCATATTGCTCGGCAGGCGTGCCCTCTATTTCATTGGAGAGAACGCCTAGAACAAGATTCAGCAGCGGACTAATGGGAACCAGCAGCCAGATGAAGGAGCGGGACAGCTTAAGCCGCTCGGATGCCAGCAGCCTCATGAATGCAGCCATTCTAGACCACATCCTTTCGGCTAAAATGCACGGAGCCCAGCAAAAAAATAACAAGCCCGGTCAATATTCCTGCGCCGATATAAAGCTCTCCCTGCTCGCTCCTGAAGGCGAGCAGCGGCCAATTCAGCGGCAGCCACGTATATTTTGCCGGAAGATACAACGAAGCAATCACGGTAACGATTCCGGCACTGATGGAGAGGCCCTGATTGCGAAAGGTCATGCAGAGCCATAGCATGCATGCAAGCATGGGCAGCGCGCCTGCATAAGGATAAAAGCTTAGCCGCAGCACCTCCGGCAGCGGAAAATGCCAGCCAAACCCAAGCACTAAACCTAAGGCAATCGAGAACACCATGAGCAGCAGGCAGGAGCAGGCCAGCAAAATCGCGCTAAGCGCAAATTTCGCAGAAAACACAGTAAGCCTAGAGATCGGCAGTGCCAGCAGCTGCTTCCAAGAGCCTGTGCCATGCTCCACATTCGCCAGCAGCGAGCTGACAAGCACACATCCGAGAAACAGCGAGATCGGCACAAACATGAAGATGTTATGCAGCAGCCCACCCCATAAATCATCGGCATACTCCTTGACTAAATAGTCATAACGAAGCCCAAAATTGACGGCTTGCAGCAATACAACGCCAAAAGGAGCAAAAATAATGAGCGTCCACAGCCCTTTGCGGCGGATTTTCAGAAAGTCGGCGGATAACGCTTTGGTCAGCATGCCCATCACGCATGCCCTCCTTCACCGACAATTTGCAGGAAGAGATCCTCCAGCGACTTTCTTTTTTCCTCAATGCGGTACACTTCATGCTTGCGCGTTACTAAATTATTGACCATCTGCGCCGCGGCAGCATCGCTTATTCCTTCCAGTGTAATGAGCGAGCCCTCTCTGACGGCGTCCAAACCCTGCTCATACAAGGTGAGCAGCGCTGCTTGCGGGTCGGATACCCGCAGTACAATCGAGCTTTGTGCCTGCTGCTGCAAATTTTGAATCGTATCTTGAAAAACAAGCTCCCCCTGGCGGACAATGCCCACCGTTCCCGCCATCTGCTCAACCTCGCTCAGCAAATGGCTGGAGATGAGCACCGTAATGCCATGCTCCCGCGGCATGCGCTTAATAAGCTCGCGAATTTCCAAAATGCCGGATGGATCGAGGCCGTTCGTCGGCTCGTCCAAAATCAGCAGCTCCGGATTGCCCAGCAACGCGCTGGCGATGCCAAGGCGCTGCTTCATGCCGAGCGAATAACCCTTTACAGGCCGCCGGGCTTCTTTCGTTAAACCAACGATATCCAGCACTTCGGAAATTCTCGTCTTCGGAGCATCAATAATTCGGCGAATCGCCTCCAAATTATCGGCGGCTGTTAGATGCCCGTAATAGGACGGGTACTCTACCAGCGAGCCGATCTTGCGGAGTATCGCCAGCCGTTCCTTTTGCATCGCTTTGCCGAAAATATGCACGCTGCCGCTGGACGGCTTAATCAGCCCAAGCAGCATGCGGATCGTCGTCGTTTTGCCCGCGCCGTTCGGCCCAAGAAAGCCGTAAATGTCGCCTTTGGCAATCCGCAAATTCAGACCCGATACGGCGTAGCGCCCTTTATATTTTTTACTAAGCCCCTTCGTTTCAATGACCCATTCGTTCATGTCTATCACCTCGAAAGCTAGAATAACGCATCAAGGTTAAAACCATAGACCTGCTTTGTTTAAATTTTGTTTAAAAAATAATCCGCCGCTGCTTCCGGATAAATCAGAATGCGCGTGCCAGCAGCCGAGCTGTCGATATGCCATGCCAGCCCCATCTCGCGGACCAAATAATGAACAATCGCAAGGCCAATGCCTGCTCCTTTTTCTTTCGAGGCCGACTGGGTGCCGGGACCCCGATCTGAAATGACGAGTGCCGACTGCTCGCCATGCTGTATCATCGCAACGCCAATGTAGCCGCCTTCCGCGGCGTGGCGCACGACATTTTGGAACAGATTGTCCAAAATACGGCGGAAACCTTCCTTGTCCACGCTCCAGACAAGCGGCTGCTCGGGCAATTCAATATCCACCGCTAGGCCCTCGCGCTCCCAAAGCGGATACCAGGAGGCTGCGCTTTCCCTGACAAGCCGAAGCACATCCTGCAACGCCAGCTCAAGCGGATACCGTCCACTGGTCATCAACGTATACGAGAGCAGATTTTCGATCAGGCTGCTGACCGTATCGATTTTATTTTCCAGCTGCTTCACCGTTTCCCGTCCCGACTGACTGAGCGGCTCCTTGTGCAGCGTATACAGCTGACCGCCCATCACCGTCATCGGTGTTCGCAGATCATGTGATAAATTCGCAATTAGCTCCTTGCGCAGTTCCTCCTCTTCACGTTCCCGCTGCCTGCCCGCTCTAAGCTGCAGGATCATTTCGTTAAAAGCGATTTCCAGCTGTCCAATCTCATCCTGCTTCTCCTGCTCCACCGGCAGCGGCAGCCCTTCCTCCCCCTGCCTCGTCATAGCGGCCTGCAAACGCAGCAGGCGCCTGCGAATATGGCGGAAGAACAGCAGCGACAAAGCCACGAAAAACAGGAACACTAGGATTAAAAAAAGAATATAAAAAGGGGCTTCGAAAATGAGCCGCGTGTTACTTTGCACAAGCGAACGCGGTAATTGCATCGCCATAAAGCCTTGACCAAGCGGCTTATCCCCGATAAATGCTAAAACCGTAAACGTATCCGAGCCGGTATATTCCTTCATAAACTGGATGCTATCCTCATTCGACCAAATCGCTGGCAGTTCGATCTGCCCACCAAGCTCCAGCTTGGTCTCTCCCTCTCCATCGACCCAAAAGAAGGAAGCATCAGGATAGCGCTCCCGCAGCTTGTGCATCGTGTCACTGATGTGCTGGTTGGATGCACCGGAGAGCTCAGCCGCTTGCTGATGAAACATTTGCTCAATTTGACTGGTGTTGCCGTATTTGAGCTCCTGCATATCCTGCTGTTGAACGAAAACCCCCAGCAAATAATACAAAATCGTCGCCACTGGAAACACAATCGGCACAAACAGAAACGCCGATAAGATAATAAGCAAATATCTGGATTGCAGCGATTGAAAAAAACGGCCACCTTTGCGTGCCCGCCGCTCTTTCTTATCCCGCTTCACGGCTTCACCCGATATCCGATGCCCCGCACCGTTTCAATGATTTCGGGATGAGCCGGGTCCTTCTCCAGCTTCTCGCGCAAATAGCGGATATGCACCATCAGCGTCTTGTCCCCTTCCAGGTAAGCTTCGCCCCATACGCCCTCGTAAATTTGCTCCTTCGTCATAATCTGCCCCAAATGGCGCAGCAGATAAGAGAAAATTTGAAACTGCTTGCCCGTCAAAATCAGTTCTTCGCCAGTCTCCCGATTTTCAATTCGGTTCTCCTGCTCATACACGAGCCAATGCTTCACCGCCAGCGGTTCAGCCGCAACGCTCGCAAAGCGGCGCAGCAGAACCTCGACCCTTGCCGTCAGCTCATCGGGATGAAAGGGCTTGGTCAAATAATCATCGGCAAATTGCAAGCCTTGCAGCTTGTCATCAATCGCTGTCCGCGCGGACAACATCAGAATCGGCAGGCTCGGGTCGGCCTTTTTCAACCGCTGCCCAACCGTAAATCCATCCAGACCCGGCAGCATCACATCCAAAATCGCCAGCCCACAGCCTGCTGCCTCCTCCAGCGCCCGTTCACCGCTGGGCAGCCACAACACCTCATAGCCCTGCTCCTTCAAATGAACATAAACGAACTCCCCAATTTCTTTGTCATCCTCAATATATAAAAGCTTTACACTCATCGTGGATTCCCCTCCCAAGCTGCAGCACTTTGAAAATATTACCTAGCAATCTCATTCCATTCCTCAAGCTTTATACGCATAAATTCATCCCCCTGATCGTTTGTATGTATATAGCTTCCATATTACCTTGTTCTTAGGGTTTGTAAAGAAGTTTAGCCAAACCAAGCTGACTCGTTATTCTTACTTTAAATCGCAAAAAAGAACCAAAACCGCCTATGGCTCTGGTTCTTTTCCGCTGAACGCGGATACATCCTTGCTTTTTTTGCAAAAAATGCCTCTACCGCTCTAACTCTTTATCCCATTACATTTGTGCGCTTACCAGCCAAAATCAAGCGTCTTGCCCGTCTCCGCCAGCGTCTTAATATTGCTGAGAATCATCCACCAGCTCGCCTTCGTATTTTCATACGACGGATGGTCAGCCGGCCATTGATCGTTCACCAGCGTCAGCTTCGTGCAGCCGCCGACCTTCTCAAGCGACAATGTAAGCCGCGTCTCCAGCTCCGCATGATTTTCACGGTATGAAGGCCCCGGATGCTCTGTACAGCTGAACAGCTCATTTGGCGTGAACTCCAGCACCGTTCCGTATACATGCACAACCTCTTCGCCCTTCTCATTCGGGCCAATGTATTCATAACGGGCGCCTGGCTCAAAGGTCGAATGCAGCGTGCTGCCAAAAAAGATTTTGCGCGTGTTTTCCGGCTTCATGAACGCATTCCAAACATCCTCCGGCTCGGCATTAATATAAAAATCATATTTCAAATCCATACCTACACTCCTTCGCAATCGTGAATGGGCTGACCTTTTTACTTATATTGCTAGTATGCTTGGCTATGTTGAACGCTCCCACCACTTAGCTAACGCTTGAAGTGGGGGATTCTTGGGTAGTTGCTCTTACGAAGCAAAATTAACCAAGCGATCCCTGCGGTTCCCGCAGTTTTCGCAGGAAATCTGCTATTGCAGTTCCCACAGTTCATGGTGTTGTAGTTTATACTGCAACGTCTTTTATATTTTGTGCGGCATTTTCATCCCGATCATGAACGGTACCACATGGAGGGCATTCCCACTGTCGCACACTAAGGTTTTTCACTTCTTTATGGATGAATCCACACACATGACACGTTTGGCTCGTTGGAGCAAATGTGTCTGCGAACTTCACGGTGCGTCCGTACCACTGCGATTTATACGATAACTGACGTTCGAATTCACCCCAGGCCGCATCGCTAATGGATTTGGCTAACTTATGGTTTTTAAGCATGTTTGTCACTTTTAAGTCTTCGATACTGATCGTTTGGTTTTCACGAATCAGCTGCGTTGTGAGTTGATGCAAAAAATCATGACGAACATTTGCAATTTTTTCATGAATTTGAGCTACTTTATTTTTAGCTTTTTGCCAATTAGAGCCGCCTTTTGAGCGACGAGCCATGCGGCGTTGCCACATCGCCAATCTGTTTTCGTGCTTTCGAAACGCTTTAGGATTGGCAACCCGCATGCCATCGGAGCATACAGCAAACGCTTTGAGTCCTAAGTCAATACCGATATGTTTGTCGGTTTGCGGCAAAGGTTGAACCTCGACTTCACAGACGATAGATGCGAAATACTTTCCTGCCGCATTCCGCCTAACCGTTGCAGATAGAATGCGTCCTTCTGTCGCCTTGGAGTTGGCAAAGCGTAGCCAGCCCAATTTCGGAAGCTTGAGTTGATCCCCTTCGATAGCCAAATTGCCATTCGTATATTTAGTGGTGTAGCTTTGAACAGGATGCTTACGGCTCTTGAAACGTGGAGCTTGATTTTGTTTCTTAATGAATCGATCAAAGCTATCCGCCACGTTTCGAACTGCCGATTGCAACGCAATACTATCGAAAAATTTCAACCACTCATGTGCTTGTTTTAAGGCAGGAAGTTGGGTGGCACAAGTGTTGTAGGATAATCCTTTGCCTGTTGCCGTATAGGTATCATTCCATAAGCCCAAGAAATGATTGTATACAAAACGGCAACAGCCAAACATCTGATGAATCAGAGTTTGTTGTTTTTCATTCGGATAGATCCGATATTTATAAGCTTTATGCACCAACACGCCACCCACCTCCTTCCATATATGTTATTATAATTATAGCACATCTGTTCGTACAAAATGCACAAACTGCCGATTCATCTCCTCCCTATAGAGGAAAGAGTCTTCTCAGCTTTTGTTGATAAAATTATTATAATGTGCAAGCAGCAGCATGTATTGTAAAAACGCGACAACGACAATGGACTGCGGAGGAATCTATGATGAGCGCAAGCATGCAACGACCGAGTATGGGCCTTCTCCATTTGCAGGAGGGGGAGAAAAATTTTCAGCTTACGCGTTACGCGCCTTCCGAGGATATTGCTTTTTTCGTCAAGCATTTCTGGATCGTCAGCTGGGACTTGTCTGAGCAGAAACAATATTTGCAGGAAGTTGTGCCTAACCCTTGCGTGAACCTTATTGTTCAGCAGGGAAGAAGCGGTATTTTCGGCGCAGCCAAGCAGAAGTATAGTTATCTCGTTGAAGGCAAAGGCTGCGTGTTCGGGGCAAAATTTCGCCCTGGCGGCTTCTATCCTTTTATGCAGCAGCCGGTGTCCGCTCTAGCTGATCGCCCGCTGGACATCCGTGATATTTTCGATGTTGATGGGCCAGCCATGGAGGAACTGCTGCTGTCACAGGAAGGGGAAGCGGCGATGATCGAGCTTGCCGAGCGCTTCATTAAACCGAAGCTGCCCGTACAGGATGAGTCGGTCACGCTCATTAATCAGATGGTCGATTGGATTATGGCACAGCGCGACGTTACGAAGGTCGACCAGCTATGTGCGGCTTTTCATATCAACAAAAGAACGCTGCAGCGTTTATTCGATCAATATGTCGGCGTTACGCCAAAATGGGTCATTCAGCTGTATCGGCTGCAAAATGCGGCTGAAACGCTGGATCGCAGTCCTAGCCACGATTGGACGCAGCTGTCGCTTGAGCTTGGCTACCACGACCAATCGCATTTTATTAAAGATTTTAAAGCCGTTATCGGCGTCACGCCAGAACAATATGCCAGCAATAGCAATAGGAAATCATAAACGGCTTTTTGCCCTCCAAGTGAAAAAACAAGGTAGCCAAACTAGCCAATGATAATAGAATGATGCTGAATACGATTTTATGGATCGCTCGAACCGGTATTGTCTTATTCGACCATGGCATCAATCAAGTCGTTGCTGTTCCAGCACGAAGTTCAAAATATCGTCTGGAGACTTATCGCCTTTCTCAAATCGCAGATGCAGCGCCTTGGTCGCTTTTGCTTCCGTCCAATCGTTCGCTTCCGCGAGCAGCAGGCAGGCTTTAAAGTATTTCTCGTAAAACGCGCTTTGCTGCTCGTGTGCTGCTTGAATCACTTCCTTGCTAAGGTGGGACCCTGTTAATTCCGGACCGCGTTCCGGGCTCGCCGCAGCGAGCGCCTGTTGCACCCCTGATACATCAAGATCGACGCAATAGACCGGCTTGCCCGGTTGCAGGCGCCAAGACTCATCCAAACCGCCGGCATCGACGGGGTCGAACCCTACCTGATCGACCAGTTTGAAAACAATGGCTTTCGCCGCGGAATCGTCTCCGGCGACAGGCAGGGCCAGACGGCCCGGGGTTCCCGCCGGCACACCCCAAGTCAAGTTATACCACGGGGTCGCATTGAATGCCTTAATGACCGGGCGTTTAATTTGCTGCTCCACCCAACGGCTTTCGGGAAGGCCTTTTTCGATCTCCTCGATCACGCCGTCGCGATGCATAAATGGATAATAGTTGTTCGTATCAATGACGACCACGCTCGGAGCGGCCTTGTCCAGAAATCCAGACGGCAGGCTCGGAATTCGTTTTATCGGGATAGAGATGATCACGACCTCCGCACCTTCGGCAACGTCCTGAATTGTTGCCAGCTTCGCCCCTGTCTCTTGCGCCAAATTTTGCAGGGCTTGAGCATTGCCGGAATTGGCGATGGCAACAGCATGCCCCCATTTCGTAAATTGTCTGGCGAGGTTCCCCCCGATACGTCCTGTTCCGATGATAGCGATCTTCATATTGTTAAACCTTCCTTTCGCCCAATTTGGCTTATTTGCTGTTCCGGAACCTAAAAGTGACCACAGTCAGTGTACTGCGGTCACTTTTAAATATCAATCCTTCGTTGCCAGACTATATGCTTTGACATCGACAAAAAAAATGCATTATAGTTATAGATGTTCATTGGACGAATGGGAAGTTGACCTTGAACCTACAGAGGAGGGAAGACATGAAAACGGCGGAAACGAAGCGGTAACTCAAGGGGAAACAAACGAAAAAGAAAATATTTTCTGTAGCCAAAGAGCTCATTTTAGCCAAAGGCTACAACCAGGTTACAGTAGACGAAATCTGCGCGAAATGTGGCCTTTCCAAAGGTGCTTTTTACATTCATTACAAGTCGAAAGAGGCTATTGTCAAACAATTATACCGCGATGATATCAGCGAATATATAAATGAACAATTCCAGCAGTATGCAAGCGAACATCCAGCAGCTGCCCCGATAGACAAGCTGAAAGCCTTTGTTGTCATCGCTTTAAGCTTTTCGTCGGTCGCAGGAGCAGAATTGGCGAAACTGGCGCATATCGTCAATTTGTCCTCGACATCGCCGGACGACTCCTCTTATTTGGCGGACTGTTTGAAGCCGGAGCTGCTGTATGAAATCGTGGACGAAGGGCTATCCCGATCGCTGTTCACCGGCGAATTGTCCAGAGAAGAAATCGTAAATTATTTATACACCTATATCACGGGAGCTTTGGTCACCTGGTGCCAATCCGACTCTGCCTACGATATCGTGAAAACGGAAGAGAAATCGGTGGAAGTGCTTGTACGAGGCCTTCAATGACCGATATGAGTCAGGGAATCCCCTCTCCAACTGGATATGTCATAACAACACCCCGCAAGTGATGTATCCTACGAAAGTGCTCCCCGTTAATGAAACAAGGATAAAACACCTCCAAGTTGTACGATTATTTTACAATAGTCGTATTTCCAACTTAAAGGCGCTTTATCCTAGAGTGAATTTTTCATACAAGCGCGTAATTCATCCACTTTTTTGTAAAAGTGTTGAGTTATTGCAAATCAGCCGACTGCTGCTCATTTTCAACAAATGCAATAAACCGCTTGGCAGCCGGAGAAATATGACGATCCTCCCTCCACTTTAAGCCTATTTCCCAATACCAGCCATCATCAGTAATCGGAATCCAAACAAGTTCGTTTAACATCAATCCCATAGTCTTAGGCAGGACAGATACACCAAGATTTGACTTAACAAAGCCGGCTACTGTGATTAAGTCCTCGGCTTCATACGCCGAATCAAGTACAAAACCAGTATGTTGGAAACGCGACATAATCGTCGCTTTTAATCCGCAATTGTTTTTCAAACCAATGAATGGTTCGCCCGAAAGCTCTGCCAAACTCAATGCTGATCGATTCGCTAAATGGTGCTGGGAGGATACAACAATATACAAGGGGACCTTCTGGATAATCATCCATTTATGATTGTCTAAAGTAGATTCCTTCGATGTAATCATAAGATCCGAATGTCCTTGTTCCAAATGTTCATCTATATCTCCAAGATTCCCTTGTGTCAATTCAAAGCGAACTTTGGGATAGTCTAATTGATAGCTGCGGACTAAATGGGGGATTAAGTCAACACCAAGGATATTGAGATAGGATAAAGTAATAACGCCCGTATCCGGGTTAGACCATTCTTCGATTTCTTTTATGCCGCTTTCAATGTTTTGCAAGGCTTTGCCGATCCATTTAGAGAACATGGCGCCATTACGGTTCAGCTTCACATTTCGTCCATTACGCTCAAACAAGGGAGCCCCGATTTCGTTCTCAAGCTTGGCAATCGCATGACTTAGCGCTGGCTGGGTAATACCGAGTGTCTTTGAAGCCATCGTCATGTGTTCTAAGCGTGCAACCGTCATAAAGTACTCTAATTGTGTAAGCTCCATCATATGACCTTCTTTATATTAATATTATTCATCATTTTCATTATTATAATAGATTGGACTTTATAAAAGAGTCAAGTGTACTATTATATCTAGCTCCTCTTGAACATCGCATAACCGTTTAAGGGACTGAGCGCTGAACAAGCGGATTCGGTTATCCATCATAAGGAGGAATAGATATGAGTAGAACATTTGAGTACTCGGCAACAGAATTTAAAGGCAAGAAAGTGCTTGTAACTGGCGGTACAAAAGGAATGGGACAAGCTGTTGTGAAGAGGCTAGCAAGCAGCGGGGCCACTGTCTTGACAACAGCCCGTTCCGTATCTGCTGACATGCCCGCTTCGGTTAAATTTGTTCAAGCCGATATTGCGTCACCTGCAGGAGTAGAGCAAGTGATCGCAGCAGTGAAAGAACAGCTTGGCGGTATCGATATTATTGTCCATTGTGTAGGCGGATCATCTACTCCACCAGGAGGCGCACTTGTCCTTAGCGATGAAGATTGGCTGCAGGCATTAAATTGGAATCTTCTGGCCGCAGTGAGGCTTGATCGCGGCTTAACTCCACTCATGTTGGAAAATAAATCAGGTGTTATTCTTCATTTCACCTCAATCCAAAGAAGATTGCCTCTTTATGAAACTACATTAGCTTATGCAGCAGCTAAAGCTGCTCTCGCTAATTACAGCAAAGGGCTGTCTAATGAATTTTCTCCCCGTGGTATTCGTATTAATTCATTGTCTCCTGGTTTTATTCAGACTGAGGCAGCAGATGCGTTGATTGAGCGGATGGCAACTGCAACGGGAAGCAGAGAAAGTGCGCTTCAGCAGCTTATGGATTCGCTCGGAGGCATTCCAATTGGCCGGCCAGGATTTCCTGAAGAAGTCGCTGAGTTGGTTGCATTTTTGGTTTCTGACCGTGCAGCATCCATTACAGGAAGCGAATATGTCATTGATGGCGGAACCATTCCTACCGTTTAATTATTCAAACTAACTAAGGGGGAGAAACAATGGAAATCATTCAAATTCCTACTGTGATCCGTAAATATATGGATGCATCGAATAAGCCCGATCCGGAAGCATTTATAAATTGCTTTTCAGAAGATGCCGTTGTGTTGGATGAAGGAAAAAAGCGGATTGGCAAAAAAGAGATTAAAAAATGGAGTGATCAATACCATTTTGGAGCAAACGTAACGTTAGAGCCTAAAGCAGTAAAAGAAAATAAGGATGAGGTTATTGTAACATGCAAGGTGGAAGGAACTTACGACAAAACAGGGTTACCCGATCCGTTATTACTCGATTATCATTTCCGTATTGTAGATGATAAAATTGTGAGCTTATCCATTTTTCTAAACGATCACAAAAGAGCTTAAAGAAATCAATCAGGCAAAGTTTGAATGAAAAGAAGTTGATTCGAGCGAGTTTAAATTCGATAAACTTAACAGCAATGGTCGAGCTCAATAGCAAAGAGACAGCCACCCTATGCTGCTGGGAGCTGTCTCTTTGCTTTTATTTCAAATGAAGCTTAAGAGCGATCATTCGCTTATACTTTGAACCTGCTGATTTTATCCTGAAGCTCCTCAGCCATGCTGGACAACGATGCCGCTGAAGAAGCAATTTCCTCCATCGAAGCAAGCTGTTCCTCTGTCGCTGCGGACACATTATGCGCACCACCTGAAGCTTCCTCCGCAATGTGGGAGATCTGCTTCACGAAGCCGACAACCTCATCCGTGCTTGCCGCCATTTGCTCCGCACTAGCCGAAACCTCCTGGATTTCACCAGCCACCTTGTTAACGGCATCCAAAATTTGCTCAAACGCTTCTCCCGCATTCGTCACAACCGCGATCCCTTGCGAAACCTCTTGCCTATTCATCGTCACAGCTTGGACTGCATTAATCGTGTCCTTCTGAATAACGCTGACAATTCCGGTAATTTGCAGGGCCGAAGCGGACGATTGCTCCGCCAGCTTGCGGACCTCATCCGCTACGACCGCAAAACCGCGACCGTGGTCGCCTGCTCTTGCCGCTTCAATCGCAGCATTCAGAGCAAGCAGATTGGTTTGCGTTGCAATGGCGGTAATGACATCGGTAATTTTGCCAATCTCATCCGAACGCTCGCCGAGTCCAGTAACCAGCTCAGCAAGTGAGGAAATCGAACGCTGAATGGAGTCCATTTGCACGACGGCCTGTTGAATCGTCCGGTTGCCTTCTGACGATTGGGCGGCCGCATCGAGTGCCGAGGTAGATACGCTTTGCGCACGCAATGCGATCTGCTCGACGCCAATCGACATTTCTTCGATCGCTTGGGAGGAACGCTTCACCATATCGACCTGCTCGCTTGTTCCGACAGCCAGCTCCTCCACCGTCTCGGAAATTTGCTCCGATGCCTTGCTGTTCTGCTCAGCGCTTGCCATCAGCTCCTCGGAGGAAGCCGCAACGAGCGAGGAGGTCATGGAGACCGAATTAATGACCTCGCGCAGACTGTGAGTCATTGCATTAAAGGATTTAGCCAAATCGCCAATTTCATCGCGGTTTTTAATGACGATCATCTCGCCGGTTAGATCGCCTCCCGCAATTTGCTCCGCAGCTCTGCTTACTTTCAGTACTGCCTTGGATACCATCTGCGCAATTAAGTAAGCAATGACCAACGCCAGCAGTACCGCGAAGATGACTACAGCCGTAATGGCATTCGTGCTGGTCACAGCCAAGTCAACCGACTCGTCTGCAGCGGTTGTCGATCCTTCTATACCGAGCTGTATCAGCTTGGTAATATTCTCATTGGCCGTATACCAGAGCGGGTAGGCTGTCGTATGCAGCTCGCTCGCCCTGTCAAAGTTATTTTCTTTGCCGTATGCGACAAACTCAGGCATTTTGGCCAAATAAAGATCCAAACTTTTCCCGAATTCTTCGAACAACATCTTTTCCTCTTCCGTTTGGGCCATCGCTGCATATTGCTCACGTTCGGTTTTAATTTTGTCGAGAAGATCATTCAAAGCACTATCCATCTTGTCAACTTCATCTGCATCCGTCTCGACAATGATATTCAGGGCAAGCCGTTCAATGTCAGACACTTCCCCATTTAAAATAGCGAGAAGCGCGACGCTTGGCATCCATCTATCATTCATTTCCCTTGCTTTGTCGCCCATTCCACTCATGGCAAATATCGCGATTACCCCTGTTAAAACGAGCAATAACGCTACCGAAATAAAGCCCGCAAGTAATTTAAATCGAATACTAAATCTCATAAATTCACTCCTCATGATCTGTGTGATATGTATATCGACATTCTCAAGGAGGGAGTGAATACGCTGACATAATAATTTTTCTGCACTTGAGCAAGATGTGCTGGATTTTTCCCTAATTGATGTAAGAACTGGATTTATGTGTTTGATTTCATCCTTTCCCAGCCGTGTCAGCCCATAGGGAGTGGAGTAAAAGAAGGGTATATGCTTCCCTCCACTCGTTGTGCGGTGCGTTGTTAGAACAGCATAAGATTCAGCTGCCGCACGTCAGCCCTCAGCTCGGAAACGTTGTCCAAATACGCTACAAGCACGCGTAAAAGGGTCGGATTTCGCCGCTCTGCCCGAGCCTCCCGCTCAATGAGCGAAACGACTTCCCGCAGTTCTGCGCGAACGGCCTCTGGCTTGGGCAGCTCGTCCATTTTCCCAGCCAGCGCCTGTAGAAACTGTGCAACCGTCTCCCGCCGAACCGGCTCATCGCTTGGATTCAAATGGTTAAAATATACGTTGACACTGTCGATAATCGGCCTCGGCTGCTTTTCCGCCATATCGCGGACCACAGCGTCCATCCGGTCCACTAGAAAAGCGGCAAGATCTGCCATTGGCACGGCGATGACCTTCTGAATGGCATAAGACAAATATTGCAGCAGCATGCCCCGAAAAATCGTGACAACATCCCATACGATGTGATCGATTTGCTCGCCGTACGCTTCTGTCAGCAGCTCCCGATGCCATGACAGCATAGCGGCTTTTTTATTTTGCCATGCGGCCAAAAATTTGTCATTCGCCGTAATCGGCAGCTCCTTAAAGTCGAGCATGAACAAATGGTTCTCCATTGTATAATACAGCTGGAATTCAATTTTCCGGCGAAATTTCTCCTTTGGCGCAAGCCCCTGCTGCGATTGCACACGGTCAAGCTCCGCTTCCTGCTCCAGCAAAGAACGGTAGCAGACGGTAAACACCTCGGTGAACAAATCTTCCTTGGAGGCAAAAAACTTATAAATGCTCGCTTTCGCCATGCCGCAAGCTTCAGCAATATCCTGCATGGAAGCAGCGCTGTAGCCCTTCTCTCGAAAAAGCGCCAAAGCTGCGTCCAAAATTTTTCCTTTTCTTAATTCCTCCATTATATGCCCTCCTCCCCCCTATCTTGACACGAGGAAAGGGTGAGGTCAATGTCTGGAGTTGACACTGAAACTAATTAGTTTTATATTGAACTCATAAGTTTTACTTTACTGGTAAAGGAGGTGCGCCGCTGCTTGTTTCTATGTTGAATAGGGATAGAGCTGTGGCCTGCACATGCGCATAGCTGAAGGAATTGAAATGCTGGAATTGACTTTAAGCTTGGGAGGCAACCACAGAGTATTCCATCCCACAGCGATATTGGGGCCGGACTTCTGGGTGCTGGTTGATACTGGCCTGCCAGGCTCTGCCGAAGCGATTCAGCGAATCGTCGTAGAAGCGGGGTTCCCCGATGTACCGCCTAGCGCTATTATTCTTACCCATCAGGATCTAGATCATATCGGCGGCTTGCCAGGTTTTCTGTCCGTGAGCCGCAAGCTGCCCGTCGTTTACGCTCATCTTGGGGACCAGGCTGCCATTGACGGGCAAGAGCCGCTGCTTAAAGCGTCTCCTGAAAGGGTGGCACAGCTGCTTGAGACGATGCCTGAACAGCAGCGGACAGCGTTTGAGAACACTTTTATCCACCCCACCCGTCCGAACGTCAATTTGACGATTTCAGATGGAGATACGCTCGACTTCGGCGGCGGTCTTGCCGTCATTCATACACCCGGCCATACGCCGGGGCATGTCGCTTTATACCATCAGCCAAGCAAGACGCTTCTTGCGGGGGATGCCATGGTCATTATCGATGGTCAGCTATCCGGGCCAGTGCCTGCTGCTACACCTAATATGGCGGAGGCTGTCCGTTCCCTCAGCAAATTTAAAGCTTTTGATATCGAGCAGGTTATTTGCTATCATGGCGGGTTATTCCAAGGAAACGCAAACAAACGGATTGCTGAGCTGGCTGATCAGCTGTGATCCGCTTTCTTATTACACTTGCGCTCGCGCTGACTGGCGGACTTCTATTCACGCTGCTGCATGTGCCGCTGTCTTGGCTGCTTGGCCCGATGGTCTTCGCCTTCATTGGCTCCCGCTTGCTCAAGGAGAAACGGAGGCCAGTGTGGCCCAGTTCCATACGCGATACCGCACTCATTATGATTGGCTATTCCATCGGACTGTCGCTAACACTGGATACGATCAGGCAAATGGGTCATCAGCTGCCGACCATGGTGCTGATGACCGTACTGCTTTTGCTGTTCAGCGGATTAATTGCCGTGACTTTCGCCAAGCTGTCTGGACTGCCGCTGCCGACCGTCCTCATGGGCTGTATTCCCGGCGGCTTGTCGCAAATGGTGATTTTGGCGGTGTCCACGAGGGGGCTACGTCAATAACGGCTGGCTCTGAGGGTGCTTACTGGGCCGCGCTATTTCCTGGCATTGTGCCGTTCGCCATCGCATGTGTGGCGGCAGCACTTCTGGCGAAGAGGATCAAAATGCCCTCCGCCTATTTGCTTGGACCGATGATCGTAACGGCGATTATTCACGGCTTGGGCCTGGATGCCCCTGTTCTGCCATCCGGAATGATTAACGCAGCACAATTGATGATAGGCACTTATGTAGGGCTGCTGCTGCGGCCTGAAAGCCTGAAAAGCAAAGTACGAATGACGCTGCTCGCCGTCGCCAGCGGGATTATTTTGCTAGTCGGTGCATTCGGCCTTACCGTGCTGCTTGGGAAGCTTCATCCCATTTCGCCCGCAACTGCCTTCCTAAGCATGGTCCCTGGCGGCATGGACCAAATGGGCATTATGGCGAAGGAAATTCACGCCGATATGGCTATCGTCAGCTGCTACCAGCTGTTTCGCATTTGGTTTATCTATTTTGCGGTACCGCCGCTGCTTAGGCTTATTTTCAAGCGGATCGGGGGCGGCAGCGGAACAGGAACTGCGTCAGGCACAGATGGGCATCAATCACTGAAAAGCCACTAAGCAAGGACAGCGGGCTTAAGCGAAGCCGCGCTGTCCTTTTTTATATCCCCTGCTTATTATCTCTATTTAGCTTCCCTCACCATTTTAGAGGTGAACGCCTCCTCAAGCTCATTCCAGTTGGGCGTTGCTATATTGGCTCGCCGCTTCCAAACGTCGAACGCTTTATGCAAATGGGCGATTTCCACAAATGATCCGTCAATCATTTTCGCAACGGGGAGTCGATGATAAATTTTTAGAAAAAAGTAGACGAGCCGCCTTTTGTGACGAAAAAAATCAACCTGGTTTGCAGGTGTAATCGTATAGCCGACAGCCTCCATTACTTTAAAGCCTTCATCAACAGCTGCAATCATTTGCTGGAGCAGCTTTTTGTCTTTCGCTATATGTTTAAATTGATTGTCTTTGACATAACTAACAGAGCTCAACACCAGAATAGGCACGATGTGGCTTTTAAGCCATGCGTCTATATGCTCATGATAATCGATTTTATATTTCACGCCCGCAAATGCTTTATCAATTAAATCTTTAAAGGGAACAGGCCCGTTCAGGCTGCCAAGCACCATTTGACCGCCTCCACGCACGGAGATCATGCGCCCCTTTTCTCTGCGGCCGCCGCTTAGCTGGAAGCCGAAGGCAACCTTTTTGTCAGGCAAGCTATTCTCCAATAGCTCCTGCTCCGTCGCATCGGCCGTCGGGTTATTACCGACAAGAACAATATTACTGCTTTGATTTTTCGCCAAAATCGGCAGCACCGCTGGAAAATCATTATATTTCATCACGACAAAAATCAGGTCATAGCTGTCATCCTCTTGGAGCGTTTGAATGACTTTCACTTTATCTACGGTCGTTTTACGCTGAAAATAATGGCGAACCACGAGTCCGTCCTTGCTCAGCTCCTCCGCTCTGCTTCCTCTGGCAAGCACCGTGACGTCATTGCCTCCCTGCACTAACACATGGGCCAGATAGCTGCCTAACACGCCCGCGCCATAAACTAATATTTTCATATTGACCCTCCTTTTTGAACATTTGTTGCTTTATCAACATTCGTTCAATACAATGATAGTACCAACGACTCGGGCTCGCTTCAATCGCTAAAATTGGCCCATTCGTTGATTAATCAACAAATTTAGCGAAGTTGTCTAAAAAAGTTTTTGAGGAGGGGCCTATGGACAGACGGGTGCTCAAAACGCGGGAAGCGATTATGAGAGCTTTTATTGCGCTTATGGCAGAGAAAAATTTTGAACACATAACAATCAATGAAATCGCAGACCAAGCTAATGTAAACCGGGGCACCGTATATTTGCATTATGTAGACAAATTCGATCTTCTCGATCAATGCATAGAGATCCATTTAATCCAATTGCAGCAAAAATGCATGCCTAACGAGGAAGCAACCTCCTTTTCGTCTAAAGAGCTGCTGCTTCGAACACTTGAATATTTAGAGGAGCATGCTTTCCTATACGCGACGCTGCTGACGAACAAGAGCATTCCCGCTTTCCGAAACCGCATGATGGAGTTGATGTTTCAGCAGCTCGGCGAAAACATCCATATGGGGGATATGAACAAAGACCGGAACAAGGAGGTACTGATGCAGTTTTTAGTATCAGCTGCGGTCGGCGTCCTGGAGTGGTGGATTACCCGTTCCATGCCTTATCCAGCCAAAGAGATGGCCGAAGAGTTATGGTCGCTGCTTGAGCGCAATCAGATGGTGCCTCCGGATATGGGATAAGCCAAGGCAGTTCCTCCATCTAAAAAAATCCCAATTGCAAGCCGAACATTAGAAATTTTGCAGCAGACAGGCAATATAGGCGGGCGGTGCTCATACATATGAATAATTGCTCCAGCCCGGATATGGGACTGCTAAGGAAATTGGACGCCCATGGCTGGATGAGGGAGGCCGTGCATGAACAGCAATTCACAAATTCGAAGATGGTATCCTTTCGTCGGGCCGCATGATCCGTGCGAGCCGATGATTGTACGGACGTATGTCGTTCCGCCGAACCAGTACATTCCTTTTCAGCCGATGAACCTTCCGCAGTTTTCGCTAGAGGAGGCGCTGCGGCTTGGAACATTGTGGCCGGCGCTATACAGCCCTTACCAATCGAAATGCGGAGGGGGGAGCTATTAGCTATGAGTGAGCAGCCTATCGTGTGCGATAAAGCCTACTATGCCAAGCTTTTGGAGCTGCAGCAGCTGGATTTTGGCCTGCTTGAGCTGAACCTCTATCTTGATACCCATCCACATGACCATCATGCCCTGCAGCAGTTCAATTATTTGGCCCAGCAGCGCATGCAATGCGCCCAGCAGTTTGAAATGAAGTACGGGCCACTCATGAACTACGGTCATAGCTTCTCGGGTTATCCTTTTCAGTGGCCGGATACGCCTTGGCCTTGGCAGGTGTGACGAAAAGCGAAATGAAATTCCCTAGGCATCTGGGCCGGGGGCAGGATTAAGATTGGGATTGGGATGGCTGATCAGCCAGTAACAAGCCTGACAGACAGTCAACATGAAGCACAGCGGGCTGCCGCCGACATCCGGGTATTAGATCCTAAAGCGGCAGCTTAGCATGTTGGAGGTGGCAACGGCATGTGGGTTTATGAGAAAAAGCTCCAGTACCCTGTTCGGGTTAGCAAATGTGATCCTCGAATGGCGCGTTATCTCGCCGAGCAATACGGCGGCGCCGATGGTGAACTGGCGGCAGCGCTGCGTTATCTGAATCAGCGCTACACGATTCCGAGCAAAGTCATTGGCTTGCTAACGGACATTGGAACGGAAGAGTTCGCCCATCTTGAAATGATTGCCACGATGATCTATAAACTGACCAAGGATGCGACTCCTGAGCAGCTTGAAAAGGCTGGACTTGGGCCGCATTATGTGAGCCACGACAGCGCGCTATTTTACAACAATGCCTCGGGCGTTCCTTTCACCGCCGCCTACATACAGGCTAAAGGAGATCCACTCGCCGATTTATACGAGGATATTGCGGCTGAGGAGAAGGCCCGAGCGACCTACCAGTGGCTGATCGATATGACCGACGACGTGGATTTGCAGGATAGCCTGAAGTTTTTGCGCGAGCGGGAAATTGTCCATGCGCTGCGCTTCAAGGAAGCGGTCGAAATTATTAAGGAGGATCGGGATCAGAAGAAGGTTTATTGAGGAAGCGAATAAAAGGAGTAAAGCAGCCACCTGTGGGATGCTTTACTCCTCTACCAGTTGAAGTCCACGAAGCATCTTGCCTGCTGGTCTCCAAATCATCCTTCTGCTCCACTTAGCATACAGTCTTTCGCCACCGGAGTGAATAAGCGATAAGGCTTTGCCTCCTACTGCTATTGCTATTGAGCAGTAAAGCAATTGAATGTCGAGCGCAGGCTGATTATTTCTGTTGGTAATCGCTTAAACATCAATGTTCTTAATGATTTTTGCAGGATTGCCTCCTACGACGACATTATCGGGAACATCCTTGGTTACTATCGCTCCAGAAGCGATAACGACGTTATCCCCAATCGTAACCCCCGGATTGATGACCGCTCTTCCTCCTATCCAGACATTGTTGCCGATGGTTACGGGCTTGCCAAATTCGGTGCCGTTGATTCGTTCAAACGGATTTAATGGATGAGTAGCTGTATAGATATGTACGCCTGGTGCTATAAAACAATTTTCCCCGATACGAACCTCGCATACATCCAAAATTACACAGTCAAAATTAACATAAAAATGGTTGCCTACATGGATGTTGTAGCCACAGTCGCAACGAAACGTCGGTTCGATAAAAAGGCTACCACAGTGCTATTTTCTGTTCAAAAGCGCGCTCGACCAACCAGACTGGCACCATGAGCTGCATGGAGTCGCCAATATAAGCGCCTATTGGGTCAGCAATGGGCTCTCCGTTCAAAAACGCCTCATTTCCCCAGCTGCGAACGACCAAAGTCGTATCATCCCGGGTGAAGATTGCCTCGCTCTTCTGCTCGTTCCACTCAAGAGAGGCTCCGATCCGCTCGGCAATTTCCTGTGCGGGTATCCTCGTTGCATTGTAGGCTTCCACATCCGCTGCGGAAGCGACAGCATTTAAGGCATCACCCGGAATCTCAAATACAGCGAAGCCGTCTGTCTCCGGAAGCGGAAAACGGAAAACAAGGCTCCCCAGCACAAGTGATGCGGATTCCCGTAGAGCCGACACAGATTGATACATATGATCAAAATCGTTTGCTTCCATCGCCCTTTCCAGAGTAACTGCTAAATCAAAGGGCAACCTGGTAGTGCCGAAATGCGGCACTTCCCCACGAATTGACGCAAAATCATACTCACTCACCTTACAGCAGGAAAAATCGATACTCGCGTGGCGGGCGTAATCAGGCTGTACGGGACGCAGTAGTGTCTCCGCTTCTTCCATCGCCTGTATTTTCCATAAAGTGGTCGCATAATCGTCCGTTAATCCGAGCTCCCGTTCCTCACTATGATAGATATAAAACTGGAGCGACGGATCAGATTTTGGATGTACTTTCGCTACTAGCGGTTCTATGTTATCCCATAAATAACGAACGTACACAATCTTCATGTCTTCGGCATAGGTCTCCGCCAAATAATGCTCTGCCCGCTGCTCGAATCGAAACTTTTGGTAAAAACCGTAATTAAACTCTGTGAACATCAGAATAGGTATGAGTATCGCAGCAACGATTCCCAGCACCACGATTTTTCCGGCATATGGTTTCATGGAAACGCTCCTTTTGCTTTGCTTATTCGAAAGTCGTTACTAGGAAGTACAATAACTAGACGTTTGTATTCCATTCTTTGTTGCCATTGACAGGTGTGATCTTAGGCAACCTATGAATAGATTCAAGAAGGACAGTCAATAATTCAAACTAACCACTATAAAGAAAAAGCGAGATATAGATTGAAACTTTAAAAAAAACAAAGAAAATCATTTCAATACACCCCAACTTCGATTACAATATTAACTGTCTTCATATTATTGAACTGGGGTGTTTGATGTGGATCAATACAAGTTTAGTCCTGCACATAATAATATGATTGTTGATGCTATTGTTGAAGGTTATCGTGACTATGTTGATCATCGTAAAGACAGAAAATCAAAAATGAAAATCAGCTCTGCTTTTTCTTGGACTAAGGGTAATTTTATTGAGAGCAAACTCGCTGAAGAGTGCATAGCTCATGGATTCACATACAAGAAATCAAAGGCTGGATTAACATGGGATTACCTCCAATTCATTAATGGAGATTCCAAAATTCTTTTTCTTATTAAGAATGCCGCTTATTTCAATGAAGATTGCTTTTCACAAGCTACACTTCCAGATGAGAGCGAAAGTAAGGGGTCTCTTCGCACCTATCTTCACGAACTCTCAAAAATAAATAAAGATTTACCATTTTCCTCCTCAGAAAAATCGCCAAAAAGAGCGAAACAAACAGAGCGGGTCGAACAACTTTCCTTATTTATTTTAGAAAGTAAAGTCAAAGCTGACCTTGATAATTTCAAATCTTCTTACAACGAGTTCCACATACTCACCTATTCTATTGATGAAGCGTATCAAATTTCTGAGGTTTTGCACTATCTTCCTAATCCAAATGATAACATCGCATACCTTGTCGAGGATCTTTCCGATTTTATCTCAGGAGCTACACTATCTGATGAGGACCGAGAAGTAGTAGCACCTGAAATAAATGATGACCGTATGGACCCAGCAGCATTTGATATTGGTATATATGAAGATAAAAAACAAGATATATAAAACAGTATGATGTTAAATAAACTAGGAGGCAGCAGGCATGTTTATTGGTAAGAACCTAACCAATTTACGAATCATGCACGGATATTCGCGAAAAGAGCTCTCCGAAAAGTTAGGCGTAACAGAACAAGCAGTCTGGCAATACGAGAATGCTTATACATCTCCTAAAATGCAAATCGTAAATGAGTTAAAACGGATTTTTCAAGTGAAAAGTAAATATTTCTATACAGAAGACATGCTTGAAAAGAATACCACTTCAGACAATATCGACTTAACGAATATTGCCTATCGCTCAAAAGTGCTAAATGTCATCTCAAAAACGCAAGCAGAGGCTAAGCATGTTGAATTTTTGAATGTATTTGTCAACTATCTTACAACTAAAATTAGTTATCCTACCCTTAAAATGATTAAATTACGTGATGAAGTTATAGAGTATTTAAATCATACAGAGGACAATAGATCTGCTCAAATCAACCATGTTGCTCTTTTAGCACGACAAAGACTTGAGCTATCAAAAACGAATAATGATGATCTTATGTTCTTGATTGAAAAAAGCGGTGTTTTCGTGTTTGAAAAGGCTATTGGTGAAGAAATTGATGCCTATAGCCTTTGGACTCTTGATGATAGGCCATATATTATTTTAGGCAATATGAAGCGTTCAGCCGTTCGTAGGAACTTTGATATCGCTCATGAATTAGGTCATTTATTACTTCATTATCGTATGGAGTTTACGAACTTAGAACGAAAAGAACACAAACTTATTGAGAATGAAGCAAATATGTTTGCTGGGGCTTTGCTATTGCCTGAAGACGAATTCACCACCGATATGCAGGATGTGTCCCATCTTACCAATCCAGATGATTATTTAGATTTAAAAAAGAAATGGAAAACTTCGTTGCAGGTGTTGGGGTATAGAGCAGCTAATCTTGGAATCATTCAGTCAAAGGATCATCGTAACTTCTATGCGGCCATGCATCGGAAAGGTTATTTGGAGTTTGAACCCCTTGATAACGTAATTCCAATTCAGAAACCAATGAAAATTAAAACCATCATTGATTTCGTTTCAAAAAAAGGAGTTATCGACATTGGTCAAATGATTGAGAAGGATTGGAAAGCCGAAATTCCCTTCTTCCATCATCTCACAGGAATTGATTCAAGTTTTTTCAATAAATATATGACTCGAAGCCTAGACTTTGAACTCCGTGATATTTCTGAAATATCTAAGCATACTTCTTAAGTAAAATTGATAATTGAAGAAGCAACTTAGTAACATTTGCTTGTTATTCTTAGCCATCTTGCCATTCTACCGTCATGGCTTACACAATCATTAATAAGGGAAACTGCAGTTACATTACCAGTTTCCCCTATACCTCAAGATAAAAATCTATGTGAAGGCTGCAAGGGTAGGCTCAAACCTAATTCGGCTATGTTCATAAACGCATTCGATTGCAATGTCGAGAACCCGTTTCTCGGTTAGCATCAAATTCTCCAAGCTGATGGCCAGCTTTCGAGAGAGGATATAGCTTTGTAGCGGCACGCCAAAAGCGCACTTGAAGAGTCGACGCAAATGAACAACGGAGAACGGGAGACAAGAACTTCTTTTTTTTGCACTATCGTAATCCGTTACTTTAAGTACAATATTTCACAAACTATAACTATTTTAATTCAAACTTGTACATAAGAATGTCGTCAATGTAGCAGGAACAAAATTCCAACTGGATAATTGACATATCAATTCTTCGACTCACGCTCCCTAAGTGAATATTAAATCTCTCCCCAATATAACTCTGTTTCATATATATAAGGTACTTTACCGTTTTTCTCATATCGATTAAATAGCTTTTTTAATTCGTCCATCATACGTCCGTAGTTAGGATGTTCAGGCATAGGAGTATAGGAGGAAGACATTACTCTTCCACTTAGACCCTCAAAATCAAATAATTGTTGTAATTTAAAAACGGACTTCTCCATGGTATTTTCTTTAAAAAATAATTGCAGTTCATCTTCCGAAATGTTTTTGTGATTCACTTCGGAGTAATCAATACCATAGTTAAGCAATAAATGTTCTATCCCTTCTAAAAAAGGGGTTCCTTTTGTTTGACGTGTATTCCAAACTAAAATAACCTTACCACGGTCTTTTAGAATTCGTTTAAATTCCATTTTTGTAACAGTACGATCGAACCAGTGGAACGCTTGTGCACAAACTATAAAGTCTACGGAATTGTCACGTAAACATGTTGATTCTGCTGAACCTGCCACAGCACGAAAGTTGGATTCATGTCCAAGTATTTGTACACAAGCTTTTCGCATTTCCTGATTCGGTTCTACTGCAATAACATTAGTACCTCTTTCAACTAGTAATTTAGATAATTTTCCTGTTCCTGCCCCAATATCAGCCACGGTCGAATTCTCATCAAGTTTGACAATATCATATAAATAATCTATTGCGTCACTCGGATATGTTGGACGATATTTCATATAATCTTTAACTCTATTTGAAAATGATTGCTTTATGTCCATCACCATACTCCTCCATCCACTTATAAGACGACAAAAGTTTACCTGTTGTTTCATATTCCTTCTTTCGATGGATGCTCCTACGGTCATATCTTTTGTTACCGAAAATGAACATCTGGATACCCAGCCCCAAACTTCAATTGCCAAAGAAGTAAATATAATTAACTAGAGCAAAACAAAAAGGCCGGAGGTTCACCTCCGGCCGCAAGGAAAAGCTTATCTGCTTGAATGAATAGCGATGTTACTTGATTACAACGTACTCCAGGTTCACCAGCTTAGCATAAGTCACGATTTGGTCTGTCGTCAGGTTCAAGGAAACGACAGTATGATGGCCGCCGCCATTCTCAATCCAAGCTTTTACGCCATCCTGGAAGTTCGGCTTCACCGTCCACAGCACACGAGCTACAGGGAGCTTAGGAGCTGGAACCGTTGGCTCGAATGCGGAAACCTCGTTGATCAACAGTTTGTAATGGGTACCAAAATCAGCCATGGAGACGACGACACCTTCGCCAGCTTTGCCGTCGAATATGAGACGCGCTGGATCTTCGCGATCGCCAATACCCAATGGGGAAACGATGATTGTTGGTTTGTTGCTGGCCAAAGTCGGGTCTACCTCAAGCATATGAGATTGCAGGATGGCTTCTTGCCCAGCTGCCATCTCGTATGTGTAATCCTCCATAAAGCCTGTATTTTGGTTGTGGCTCATCACTTTCAGCAAGCGATCAAGCGCGGCCGTCTTCCAGTCGCCCTCACCGGCAAAGCCGTAGCCTTGTGCCATCAGTCGTTGGACAGCCAGACCCGGAAGCTGCTTCATGCCATGCAAATCCTCGAAGTTCGTAGTGAAGGCATTGTAGCCCTTCTCTTCAAAGAAACGTTTCATGGCGATTTCATAGCTCGCTTGTACTCTTACGCTAGCTTCCCAAGACTCTTTGCTGCTCGTGCCATAATCAAATGTATATAGCTCCGCATACAGCCCCATCAGATCGTCGATTTCTTGCTCCGTAACGGCATTCACGTATTGTACGAGGTCGCCGATGCCGTAATAATCCACCGTCCATCCGAATTGAATTTGGGCTTCAACTTTATCTCCATCCGTAACGCCGACGTTGCGCATATTGTCGCCAAAACGAGCAACCTTGATGTTAAAGCTTTCGTTATAGGCAACCGCTACGTCCATCCAGTCGGCAATTTGCTGATGCACTTCTGGACGTTCCCAGTAGCCTACGACGATTTTATTTTGCTTCTTCAGACGGGCATTGATGAAGCCATATTCACGGTCACCATGAGCGGCCTGATTCAGGTTCATGAAGTCCATATCGATCGTGGCCCAAGGAATGCTTTCATTGAATTGCGTTGCCAGGTGAAGCAACGGCTTTTGCAGCAATTTCGTTCCGCGAATCCACATTTTTGCAGGCGAGAACGTATGCATCCATGTAATAACGCCCGCTACTTCGTCGCGATAATTAACTTCTTTCATAATGCTTGTGATTTTATCTGCGCTGACAGCCAGGTCTTGCAATACGAGCGGGTAAGGCAGCACACCGCTTGCATTCAAGGCATCCGTCATCGTCTGAGCATGTGCTTTCACTTCAGCCAATGCTTCTTCCCCATACAGGTTTTGAGAACCTACGACAAACCAAAACTGTTTAGCTAATGTTACTGACATTCCAATCATCCTCTTTTCTAAATTTAATAGTGGATAAAATGATTACTTCTGCCCGTAATATGCGTCTTTCCCATGTTTACGCAAATAGTGTTTGTCCAAAATGCCTTGCGGCAGCTCTTTGGCGAAATGATTCAATTGCCGCGCATACAAATTCATTTTGCAAACTTCCTCCAGCACAACGCTGTTCACGACCGCCGATTTCGCATCCTTGCCCCAAGTAAACGGTGCGTGACCATGGAGCAGGACGGCCGGAATGGCCATGACATCCAGCCCGCGCTGCTCAAACGTTTCGATGATGACACGCCCCGTTTCAGCCTCGTAACCCCGGTCAATCTCCCCTTGGTTCAGGAAACGAGCACAAGGCACGGCTCCATAAAAGGTGTCCGCATGCGTCGTTCCCATTACTGGTACATCAAGTCCTGCTTGTGCCCAGATCGTTGCCCAAGTGGAGTGGGTGTGCACGATGCCGCCGATCTCTGAGTAATGTTTATACAATACGGCATGAGTCGCGGTATCGGAGGAAGGTCTTAGCTCTCCCTCCACCACATTGCCATCGAGATCCACAACGACCATATCGCTCGCCTTCATCTTGTCATAACTGACTCCGCTTGGTTTGATGACGAACAGGCCGCTTTCCCGATCCATTGCGCTTACATTGCCCCATGTGAATTTTACGAGTCCATGCTTCGGCAATTCCAGATTCGCCTGATATACCTCTTCTTTCAGCTGTTCTAACATCGTTAGTCCCTCCCGTTCTCTAGCAGATGGTCTACAGCAGCCTGCTCAATGGCCAGTCCGTTCCGGTAGCGCTCCATAAATGCTTCAAAACCTTTCACATCGGATGCGTCCGGAGCCATTTCCTGCCCCTCGACATCTTTAAAGACCTTCTGTTCGAGGAAGTCGTCCAGGCTCTCCTGCTGATCCTTGTTGATCAAATAAGAAGCCAGAAGCGCCATCCCCCACGCCCCGCCTTCGCCGGCTGTGGACATGACCGAAATCGGAACGTTCATCGCCGCGGCTACCATTTTTTGTCCGACGACAGGGGTTTTAAATAGACCGCCGTGAGCCAAAATGCTGTCAATGGCGACATGCTCATTTTCGGTCAAAATGTCCATGCCAAGCTTGAGTGCTCCGAAAGCAGTGAACAGATGGGTGCGCATGAAATTAGCCAGAGTGAAGTTGCTCTCAGGCGAGCGAACGAATAGCGGACGTCCTTTTTCAATTCCCGTAATATTTTCGCCTGAGTAATAACCGTAGCTCAGCAAACCGCCGCCATCCGGGTCGGCCTCCAAAGCCTTATTAAACATCACGCTGAACAATTTTCCGTTATCCGCTTCGTAGCCCATGGCCACAGAGAATTCACGGAACAAGCCCATCCATGCATTGATATCGCTGGAGCAGTTGTTGGCATGCACCATGCCGACCGGACTTCCGTCTGGCGTCGTGACCATATCGATTTCCGGATAGACCTTGGATAATTCCTTCTCCAATACAATCATCGCAAAAACGGAGGTTCCTACGGAGATGTTCCCCGTACGCTTTCTCACGCTATTCGTGGCAACCATGCCTGTCCCGGCATCACCTTCCGGAGGACAAAGCGAAATGCCTGGCTGCAGATCCTGCGAGGGGTCCAAAATACGGGCTCCCGCCTCGGTTAATTCACCAGCTTGCTCGCCTGAGAGGTGGACTTTAGGAAGAAGATCCTCCAGTTTCCACGGATAGCCGCCCGCTGAAATCAGTTCATCGAATTGCTTGACCATCAAGGGATGGTAATTATGAGTCGATTCGTCAATCGGGAAAATACCAGAGGCATCCCCGATACCAATCGCTTTATTTCCAGTTAGCAGCCAGTGAATGTAACCGGCCAAAGTCGTCACAAAATCAATACGAGGCACATGTTCCTCTTTGTTTAATATCGCTTGATACAAATGGGCAATACTCCAGCGCTCAGGGATATTGAATTGGAATTTGTCCGTCAGCTCCCTTGCTGCCTCACCGGTTGTTGCATTGCGCCAAGTTCGAAACGGTACGAGCAGCTCTCCCGTGCTGTCGAACGCCATATAGCCGTGCATCATTGCGGAAAATCCGATCGAACCCACAGTCTTGAGGGTGACTTCGTAATTGCGTTCCACTTCTTGCTTCATTTCGCGATAGGCCGTTTGGAGGCCTGTGATGATATCCTCTTGGCTGTATGTCCAATATCCGTTTTTTAATTGATTTTCCCATTCATAGCTTCCTGACGCGATGGTCTCAAAACGATGATCGATCAATACCGCTTTGATCCGCGTAGATCCAAATTCGATACCCAGCGAAGTTTCTCCCTTAGCTATCGCTTCTTTCAACTCTACATGATTCATAATCACGTATGTCCCCTCTCTGTTCGCGGTTTTTAAACCTGAAGGATGGAATTAAAGTGAGTGTGATACCTCAATAACAGGTCTATGTTGATTCGTATAATAGCTGCTTCAGATTAAACGGTTCACTCCATAAAAAGAAGCGCAACGATTTAATCAAAAGAAGACGCTTTCCATTACTGACAGCCTTAGTATATTTTTTGTACGTACATTTGTCAACACCAACTAATAGTTATACTTACAACGGCGCCATCTCCTCTTAATCCTTGGAGTTAATGTCCTCTTATTAGACATTTTCCCATGTGAAAAATCCCAGTACAAGCATGGAATTACACCATTTATTTCGTAAAAAATGGCGCTGCATGTTCATTCGCTGCAAATCATGTTAGAATGTGTACGTACAACTTTCTGAACAACGATGAAAGAAGTGGATTACGTGAAGCCAAAATATCAAATCATCATTGATGATATAAAAAGCAATATCCTGTCGGGAACGTACAAAGCAGGTGAGCAAATTTCTACAGAGTCTGCTTTGCAGAGCAGCTACAATGTTAGCCGCCAGACGGTTCGGAAGGCCATTTTGGAGCTGTCCAACGAAGGGTTCCTAAGAAGCGAAAAGGGATCTGGGACATATGTAAGCAGCCAATACCGCTCCAGATCGGGCGGAAATGCCGCAAAAAAAACGATTGGCGTCATCACGACCTATATCTCGGATTACATCTTCCCCTCTATAATCCGTGGTATAGAAGGCCGATTAAATGAAGATAACTATTCGTTACTGTTAGCCAGTACAAATAATGATATTATGCAGGAAAAGAAGGCGCTCGAAATGATGCTGTCCTATGGTGTGGACGGTCTTATTATTGAACCGACCAAAAGCAATTTATACAACCCCAATATTGCTTACTACCTCTCTTTCAAGGAGCAGGAGGTTCCGTTCACCATGATTAATGCCTACTATGAAGAACTGGAGGTCCCTTTCTTCTGTCTGGATGACGTGCAGTCCAGCTATCTCGCAACCCGGGAACTGATTGCTAAAGGACATTCCCAGATTGGCATTATCGCGAAAATGGATGATTTACAAGGGAAATATCGCATGAAGGGATATATCAAGGCGCTTGGGGAAGCCAAATTACGTCTTCACCCCGAGCAAGTGCTTTCCTTCGATACGGCGACGAAGCCGGACCTTTCCACCAACTTGGAGGAGTTCCTAAACGACAATAGGGATGTTCTGACTGCGCTTGTTTGTTACAATGACGAGGTAGGGCTGGAAGTCGTAAATGTCTGTAGAAGACTGGGGATATCCATTCCAGATGAGCTATCCATCATTGGCCAAGACAATTCGTATATCGCCAAAAATGCAAATATCAAACTAACGACTCTGACGCACCCCCAAGAACAAATGGGACGTGACGCAGCGGACTGGGTCATTAAGAATTTACAAGGTAAAAAAGACTTGCCCACTACCACCTACTACCAACCGGTGTTAATTGAAGGTGAAACCGTAAAAGAGATCGAAGTGGAGTAAGGCTTCGCGTTGTTCATTTTTAGACATCCGTTAATACTGCTCAAAGATGATGCTGATGTCTAAATCTAGAACGGCCCACACACGTTCCATCCTCGAAAATCGACAAGTTCATCTAGCCGGGTGCGGTCGTTCTTCTTTGCGGGCGTTTTTGCGTGAGCGGGAAATTGTCCATGCCCTGCGCTTCAAGGAAGCGGTCGAAATCATTAAGGAGGATCGGGATCAGAAGAAAGGCATCGACAAAAAGGAGTAAAGCATCCACCTTCTATTGGGCGCTTTACTCCTTTTAAATCTGTATTTTATGGAACGGAATCTTTTTTCGGCCACATGAACGATCACGTAATTAGCCGGGGCTACGTGGAGATTACATATGTTCGTATATTTAATGATCAAATCTTACTTGAACAGGTTTACCTGTCAGACTATTTTCGAACATATCTATAATGATCAAGAAATGTTCGGCTTCCCGGAAAACATGATCCGCCAATAACGGATGAATAATGCTTTTGATTTTACATGCTTCAATTAAGTCACGAGCTGTTTTCTTAAAGTCACGAAGAGACTTAACGGAAACCCTGTTCTGGTCAAGGAATTGATCAAGGAGAGGTACGGTTTGTGATTGAGGACGCATGGATTCCAAATCCTTCGCCTGAAATAATAATTGATCAAATTCTTGGCTGAAATGATTCGCTTGCTCTACAAGTTTACGTTCAGAAGGATCAAGCAAATGACTGATAAATTTTGCATGATCAGCCATAATTCTAAGGAAGAACACGTTCTCATCAATTATAGCATCAGGCAACGGCTCCAAAGTCCCCTTGTTTAATTCACTTAAACGATTTCTGAAATAATTGGCTTCCCTACTTACATGATCAACTAATAAGGGGAAATTATTAGCGCCAGGAAGTTGACACCTCAAAATTAACCCAAGCACTTTTCTCTTAAAAGCCCAAATATACGAAACAGCATTATGGACTTCTTCATTAAACTTTTTTATGACGTGAGGGTCTGTTCCCATTGTAAACGCATTTGCACGGTTTTCGATTGCCTCAAAAATCGCATAAAATTGGTTCGCCTCATTAATCAACTGTGTGTCCTCACACCTGAATCCTAATTTTAGAAATAAAGAATGTTCTTTCATAATCCGTGACCAAAACCTTACTTCCTCTAAAGAACGGGCTACAAACGCATCCGACAATAGCAACTCCTCCTTAGGCAATACTCCCACTCCATATCGTATGTGCGAGTGCTCGGTCTTATGAGAAGCAGTCATTCCACACCAGCATGCGCATGCGGAGTTGTGGCTTTGCGGCGGAAACGTTACTTGCTTAAGAGCTTAGCTTGCCGCTTCGTGCTCTGATAGACGCTTCAGTAATTCCTGCAGCGCCGGCATCTGATGACCGCGACGCTGCCCTTCGGCAAGGGAGTTGCGCATAGATTCAACGTCCTGAGCACGAACCTTGCCGCCATGATGGAAGCGGTTGAATGCCTGATAATCTAGCGGCAGCATGTCCCGTTCCATTTTAATGTGTACTTTTGCCGTCATGCGCGGCCCCATAACCAAAGCCATGAATTTACCCAACAAACCATGCTGCGGGAGTGCCGCTATTTCGCCTTGTGCACGGATGGCAAGCCGCCAAAGCTCCTTGTTCGACGCAACCGTTGAAAAATCAGACCAGCCCGCAATGTCACACGCTGCATATACAGGAAAGCCAATACTGGAGTAAATGTTAAACATGGCTGGGCTTACTTGACCACAGCGCGAAACCTTACTGCGGTTGTAAATCTCGATGAATTGCTTTGCTGCCTCTTTATTGTTGGTCTCGACTTGGAAACCGACCTTGTTCGCAGGATGCTTGTAACAGACAATGGCCTTTGCTACCTTCGTCGGATCTGTTGGTGCATGTACAGGCAAGCCCGCGCTTCCCTGGTGGCTTAGCATGCCGAGAATCCCTCTTAGCAAGCGATCCTCCGAAATCTGCATAACCTTGATATAGTGCTCGCGAAGGCCAATCCCGAAACCGTTCATAATGACAGTAGCTTTAGAAGCGCGTACCATGTCGCCGAGCTTGCTCAGCATAGCCATGCCTTCTTTCGTTCGGCTGGCATTTCCGTCAAGTGTAATGAAGATAAACTGAAATGGTTTATCCGCCAGTTCAGCGACATTCTCAATGACGCCAAATCCGGTAAAATTTTTCAGTGCAGCATCGTCATAGCAATAAAGCTGTTGAGGAGCTTGGAATGCCGCTTTCCGTCCTTCTCGCACAAGAAAGGTAATGTTGGCGCCGGACAAACTGAGATGGTAGCCGACAGAAAATCCTACTGCACCCGCTCCTACAATTAGGATATTAGGTTTATTTGTACTAGTTGTCATGTTTATTCACTCTCCAAATAATAGAACGACCGTTTAGATCATTTCCATAAAATAAACACATGTTGATTTAATATCACAGTGATAGTATAATCTCAAAATATTCACAATCACAATAATCAATATGCGAGTTAATGTCATCAATTCAACAAATCCACTAACGTTTGTTCGAATAGATGCGGAAAGGAACGGATCCTATGGTCGGAGTAAAGAACAATAGAAGAGCCAAATATACGACAGAGCTTATTAAGAGCTGTTTCCTTGCTCTATTGGAAACGAAGAAATTGCCTCAAATAACGGTCACTGAAATATGCAAACAAGCCGACATCAACCGTGGTACCTTCTATCTGCACTACAAAGATCCTTATGAATTATTTGAAGTGATGCAGAAGGAAATTAATCAAGAAATATGGGAGACGCTGCAAAAGGATCAAAGTCCGTGCGCGGAAGATGGCTCCTTAATCAAGCTATTGAACATCATCCAAGAGAAGAAAACGATTTATCGAATCATGATCTCAGATAGAGGAGAAAGCAACTTTTTATCCGAAGTGCTGTTTGAGGTTCATAGAGATTATCTAAAAAGAAGAGGAGATGATCAGGACAAAAAGGACTCGTCCACAATGGACTATTCTTTTACTTTCATGGTTCACGGCTCAATGGGGGTCATTAATCAATGGCTGGAATCGAATGGGGAGGAAAGCCCGCAAGCTATTGCGCGTATCATTTCTTCTTTCAAGCCAGAATGACTGTAAAGAGCTTCAATTGTCGAAATTTCAGTTTATCCGGTTATTCAAGGCTCATACGGGGATTTCGCCCTATCAATACTTTTTTAAAGGCGTATATGGAACAACAGCATTTGAATATATCTCGCAAATAAATGGATGAGGAAAATAAAATATTACTCGTTCATCTTCCGTTCACATTGTCGTCATCGCGAGGACATCTTCGTCGTATAAGCTTACATTAGCAGCCGTTAAGGCAGTCCACTATCAAGATAACGACAGGAGAAGATACGATTATGAAAAAATGGCTTAGGGTTTTACTTAAAATATTAGCAGCAATTGTTATCGCAATAGTCGTTTTTATAGCTATTGTGTTTATAGTGAATAAGGTCAGCAGCAAATCTGAGCAAGGAAAAATACAAACCTATGGTCAGCTAGTACCCGTAGACGGGAAAAATATGAATGTGTTCATTCAAGGGGAAGGCGAAGAAACCATCGTGCTACTTCCAGGGTTTGGAACAGCAGCACCAGCACTCGATTTTAAGCCGCTAATAGATGAGCTTTCACACTCTTACAAAGTAGTCGCGATTGAACCTTTTGGTTATGGATTAAGTGATGGAACCGATAAGGAAAGAACGACAGAAAATATAGTAAGTGAAATCCATGAAGCGCTGCAAAGCCTAAAAATTGACCGCTATATTCTAATGGGCCACTCCATTGCTGGCATTTACGGAATCGATTATGCAAACAAATATACAAGCGAAGTGAGTGCATTTGTCGGCATCGATAGCAGTGTTCCAACACAACCCGGCATGGATGCTGAACTCCCTGTAACAACGTTTAAGCTTCTCAAAGAGTCAGGTTTTCTTCGATTGGTCGTGAAAGTAAGTGGCGATCCCTATGATGGACTGCCATATGATGAGGCAACAAAAGAACAGCTGACCATGCTTTCTCTCAAGAACAGCAATAGTCCCACAACCTTAAATGAAATGAAAAATATTTCTTCTAACTTTAAAGCAGCTGAACATTTAACCTTCCCAAAAGAGCTGCCTATTATTTTCTTTATCCAAGCGAATAATGAAGAAATTGCAACCTGGATACCGCTGCATGAAGAGCAAGTCAAGGATTCTATACATGGAAAAGTGATGACCTTTGAAGGTGGACATTATTTGCACCATACCAAATCCAAAGAAATTGCCCAAAACTTTAAGGCGTTTATGGAAGAAGTAAAATAAGGGCTCGTCCAAGCGGCTGTCTCTAAGGTCATGACTGGCCTTATGGGACAGCCTTTTTTTGCGTACATACCTAAGCTTTATCGTAGACACTAAACATGAACGCATGCTAAAATCATCATGTGATGAATTAATGTTTTAAGGAAGTGGGTCAACAAAGTGAAAGAAGCCAAGCGCCGTCCAGGGCGTCCATCCAAGCAGGATCAATTCCAGAAAGAGCTTTTATTGTCTCATGCACTGATTGAATTTGCAAAACACGGTTATGAAGGTGCAAGTCTGAGGAAAATTGCAAACCTATCGAATGTGGATGTGGCCCTGCTATCCTACCATTTCGGCTCAAAGCTTGGATTGTGGACTTCGGTAGTCGATCATCTAACTGAACGTATTACGCTTCAAACCGTACCATTTAAAAATAATTATATGCATATGAAGCTAGAGACTGCTTGCATTGCTCTTGTAGATAACATTGTAAATTTTTGCTTTGAGTTTCCCTTTCACATGATGTTTGTGACGAATGAGTTGTCCCACCAGAGTGAGCGATCCATATATCTCATGGATAAAATGCTCCTGCCGACATTCCGGCATCTAATGCCGTTTATTAAGGATTGTATGGAGGCTGGCGTTATCAAAAAACAGGAGCCTACTCTCTATTATTTAATGCTTGTGAACTCCGTTTCACTTCTTGGAACGATTCCTAATTTAGTAAACGAGTTCAAAGAAGATTTTACGGTGAACAACGATCTTAAAAGCGAGATGAAGGAATCCGTGTTGGCCAATTTTTTTCAAATAGCTGCTGTATAAAATGAAGATCATGAAGAGAGAGCGTTTTGCATGAAAAATGTTTTCTCTTCTTATGACTTTAATTCATCGATTGTTGAATTAATTGCATTCAAATTAGACGGGAGAGGTGTTAAACAAATGAAAAGAAACAAGCATGAACATGAGGAAGAGCATGTCGATGAATCGTGGCTGCTGCCCTACTCTGACTTAATGACTTTATTAGTCGCTTTATTTATCGTGCTTTATGCGATGAGCAGCGCAGATGCTGCAAAGTTCGAACAGATGTCGCAAGCTTTTAGAATCGCGTTCGCTGGCGGTTCTGGTGTTCTCGAAGGGCAGCCTGCGTTGGAGAACCCTGTAATCTCAAAATCTGATCAGGGAAACGTGCAGGAAACGCCAGAGACCACGCATACACAAGAAATAACCGAGTTGGAAAATATACAATCACAGGTTAATCAGTACATTTCCGATCATCAGCTCACCACAAAACTGGAAACACAAATGACGGATGAAGGACTGCTCATTACGATAAAGGATGATGTTTTATTTGCTTCAGGCAGTGCCAAGGTTCAAAGCTCCAATATCGGCATCGTCAAAGATATATCACAGCTTCTGGTCATGGACCCTATACATAACGTAATCATTAGCGGGCATACAGATAATGTGCCGATTGGCACTACTGAATTTGATTCAAATTGGCATCTTAGCGCCATGCGAGCACTCAATTTTCTTAATTTACTACTGCAAAACAAGGAGCTCGATCCCCAATACTTCAGCTCCAAAGGGTTTGGCGAATTTAAGCCAATTGACAGTAATGCAACGGAGGCAGGCAAACAACGCAACAGACGTGTTGAAATCTTAGTGCAGTCTAATGCGCTCCCGAATCAATAATTACAGCTAACTCGATTGAATCGCAAAGAACCGGCGCTCGCCGGTTCTCCCCTATGTTTTATTTTATCGAAAAATGTCCACGCTCCACTGCCTTGCTGATCCATTCTGTCATCCCTGTCATCCGAAAACTTGGATCAACTGTGGGATTTATGTGATCAGGCTGCGGCAGAGATGCTGTATTTGCTTCAATCCATCGATAGAGTCCCGCCAAGCCTGAAGCTGTCTCCTTCCCTAACAAAGGTCGAATTGCCGTTTCAAAGCTGTCTAACGGTAAAGAATAGAAGCTTATTGCTTCTCCCAATGCTGCACTGAAGTGTTCAGCCAATTGCATGCCAGTCAAGGCTTCTGGACCTGTCGCTTGCAACGTACTTCCAGCCAAGTGAGAATGAGTCAGGGCGTAGACATGATATTTTGCTGCATCATCCGCACTGATCCAGGCAATTGGTTTGTCAGCAGGCACAGGATACGCGAGCATATGATTATTTAATAAACCTGGTATTAGAAAATTTTCCATGTAAACGATAGGTTGCACAATAATAAAGGGTACCCCGCTTTGTTTGACATAGTTAATCAACTCTCGTTTAATCTCGATAGCCGCCGCATCTGTTTCATGCTCTGGGACATAAACGCTTGTGTTAACAACCAGCAGTTTAATGTTTGCTCTCCGAGCTGCGTCTACCGCATTCGAAATATATTTCCTCACCTTTGCCAGCTCAAAATCAACTGGAATATTTAAAAAAACGTTGTCGATTCCCTCATGTGCTTGATCTAATAGTTCCGCTTTGGAGAAGTCCCCAATAACAGCCTCTATTCCCTGATTATTTAAAACAACAGCCTGTTCTTCTGAACGTGTAACGGTTCGTACATACAAACCCTTTTCAACCAGCAAGCGTGCAACTGCTCCTCCTTGAACCCCTGATGCCCCATAAACCAAATAACGCTCAACCTGCTCCATTGTCATCTCCCTTTCCAAACTAATCATCAGCAGTAGCTGATTGATCGATGTAAGTGCTATCCTTATATTAAGAAAAGAGGATACAAGATGTAAGTACGCACATTATAGATATAAGGTATCCTATGGGATACTTATAAGGAGAATCCTATGGACGAACATTGCGAAAAACCATGCCCAGTAGAAGCTGTAGTCAACCTCATTGGAGGAAAATGGAAGATTCTGATTTTGTATCAGTTAACTACACATGAAGTAAAAAGATTCAATGAATTACAGCGCATGCTTTCCCAAATTACCCATCGAACATTGACCCGCCAGCTGCGTGAGCTTGAGGAAAATGGCCTAGTTGAACGAACCGTTTATGCAGAAGTTCCGCCAAAAGTGGAATATGCGTTGACTCCCATTGGAAAAAGTCTTATTCCCGTCCTGCTTCAAATAAAAGCTTGGGGCGACGGCTATTTACAGAAGGATCAATAAATTCAATACCTGTCTATAACAAAACCCTCTCCTGACGAAGGAGAGGGTTTTGTTTTTTCTACACGTTATTGGAAATCCACGATTGTATCGATTCTCCTGTTGGCTCCCACTCAAGCATTTTCCTAGCGTGAACGGCGCGAACTCGGCTGTTGGTAGCGAGTGCGTATCGTGCGACTCCTCCCCATTCGCCGACAGCTTCCTCCATCGACCAGCTTGCCGTATGTCCTCCATATCCCAAAGCTTCACTGACGAAATGGGCAAGCTCTTTGTAAGATTGTTCTCCATTTTCCGCAAAGAAGAAGGATCCAGCTGGAGCGTTCTCTACAGCAAGCAAATACAACTCCGCCAAATCTTTAATATGAACGTTAGACCAGCGGTTTACTCCCTCCCCGATATAGACGCCTGCACCCATCTCTTTGGATTTGCGGATGATAAGGGGCAGTTGAACACTTTCTCTTGGAAGGCCAAGCGCAGTTCCATAGATCATGCTAGGTGCGATCACGATGCTCCGTATGCCCTGCTCCACACCTGCTTTTCGCACCTGTTCGTTAATCATGACGCGTTCTTTTTGCGGGTCAATTGGCACAAATGGCGTATCTTCATCATAAATTTGCTGACTTTCGTATTCGCCCTTAGCATCATCGCCAATTACACCGGAACCAGATGTATGCACGAACGCTTTGCCGCTGCCATGTAGTGCCCTTATGAACGTATCGATGGCCAGACGATGACCTGAATCAGCCGTATGGATTACCGCATCGCTCAATTGCGCATATTGAGTCAGCATATCCGTATCTTCCAGAGATCCTATTACAGGCTCCACACCCATTTCTTTGACGGCTGCAGCTTGTTCCGTACTGCGGGTTAAGCCATACACCGAATGACCAGCTTCCAGCAAGCTCTTAGCGACTGAGCCTCCAATATATCCTGTAACACCCGTTAGAAAAATTTTCATGGTTTTATTATTCTCCTTCCCACTTTTCGAAATTACATTAGAGATATAGAAGATTCAATATGTCTTTAATTGCTGCAAAAAAGGACAGATCCTTACGAATAAGGAGGCGCTCCCTTGTATGAAGCGCATAGTCAGTTGCCTGAGTATATTTTATTCAGCAGCTCAATTAAAGACTTTACAAGTCTACAATAACTCTAATGTTTTTAAAAAGCAAGCATTTATTCCGTACAATCGCTCATTGTCCCCGTATTCAACAGGAGGCAACCACGTTCTTGAAATTAAAACGGGTTTATTTTAGCCATGAGAAGGCCTTGGGATAAAATTCAAACCACCTTCTCATACTATGTTTGAAAAGATGGAGGTGAATATTATGCCCAAAAATAGCGCCGATCCCAAATTGGACCGCTCAAATAATCGTGCTGATAAGAAAAACAATCAACAAAATAACGATCATTTAACGGAAGAAGCTCAGACGTTGACAAGCAATAAAGCTGCCGATTATGTCCCAAGTTTGAATGGTATTTCCAAAAATGAAATTTAACTAGCAACACAGCTGCTTGAACGTCGCAGCATGGCGAATTTTTCCCATAATCAGCAAAAAGGAGTGAAGCAACCTTAATGGGGCTGCTTTACTCCTTTTAATTTCCGGGAAAACCGACTAACCTAGCTTTCTTTGAATGACTATTTTTTGATGCTGTCATAAACAGCTTCACAAAGGTCAACCGTAAACTGGCCCGACATGCCTTCCAGTGCAGTATTGGTAAACGCCACGACGCTGAGCCGCTGCTTTGGATCGACGAACCACGAATGACCGTAGGTGCCGCCCATGCGCCATGTGCCCGGTGATTCCGGTGTATTTGCCGCAATAGGATCCTTGAGCACCGTGATGCCTAAGCCGAAGCCGCGCCCTGGCCAATAAGCCATTGGCAAATCCCCAATCTGATTGGTAGTCAGCTCACGAACCAGAGTCTCCGGCAGCAGAGGCGCTCCTCCTTTACGCAAAGTTTCCAGCAGTCGCATAAAGTCCCCGGCGCTGCCGACCATACCGGCTCCTCCCGAAGGGTAGGCCGTACCGTCAAGTGCACGGTCTGGAGCAAGCCGGAAGCCTGCCGTGCCTTCCAAAAAGTCGATTTTGTCAGGATTCAGTATCGGTCTCGGCTCTGGACTATCATTGGTATATGCAATAGCCAGTCTGTCGGGGTCTACTGCAATAAAATCGGTGTCGGTCATGCCAATCGGCTTTGTCACTAGGGAATGCACGGCCTCGCTGAGCGTTGTTTCCGTAACCTTTGCAATGACTGCTCCTAGCACATCAGTCGCGATGGAATATTTCCACTCGGTGCCTGGCGTATAGAGTAGCGGAACAGAGGCAATGCGCTGCAAGTTCTCTTCCAACGTAATACCAGACTGATCCATACCATCCGATACCCCAGCTCGTTGATAGGGGCCATTCTCTTCTTGAAAGAAGCGGTAAGTCAGACCTGCGGTATGCGTCATCAAATGACGAATCGTCAATGCTGCAAACTCTCCGTTCTGCAGTCGTGGCCGGAACTCCGGAAGAAAGCGATCAACACGGTCGTCCAGTTGTAGGCGGCCTTGCCCAACCAGCACTAGGGCAGCCGTTGAAACGATAGGTTTAGAAACGGAAGCAAGGCGGAACAAGGCATCTTCTCGCATGGGCCGATTCTTCTCGCGGTCGGTAAAACCAGCAGCGCGGCTGTAAACCATTTTTCCATCTATCGCCACTTTAGTGACAGCACCGACCAAACGCTTGTCAGCAATCGTTTTATCGATTACCTCATCCATTCGACCGGGTAGACAATCTAGATTAATTTTGCTTGAGTCCATCTTACTCATCAGTCTTCATCCTTTCGAATAGTTAAAGCCTTTTGACTTTACTATTGTGAGTTAATTATATAAAATAAGTTATTTCGTTTATATAAGGCAATTAAGTTAAATCAGCCTTATAACAATTAAAATTAAGATAGTTTGCATGGAAAACCTTAAATTTAAAAGAGCCGATTTCAATGCAATATTAACTCGGTGTCGGCCTCACAGCTAAACGTGAAATTATGCAAAACCCATAATCCCATATGTTTTGCGCAAAAAGACAGCTTTTTAAAACGGATACGATACGTTATGATAAGCTTGCAAAGTTATTAAATATCTTTAAAAAGTATTTCAGCGAGTAAGGGGAGCTTCTTATGCACGAACCATTAAACGCAAGACAGATTGGATTATGGCGCAATGCGATCTATGTGATTTTCACCTTATGCGGATTTGCCACAGCAACCTGGATTTCCCGTACGCCGGCCATTCGCGATACACTGGGCGCTTCGACCGGCCAGATGGGCTGGATCATTTTTGGGCTGTCTATTGGCTCAATCCTCGGCCTGCTTGGTGCAGGGCATTTCATTGCCAGCAAGGGCGGACGCTTCGTCATGATGAACGGGCTGCTTATCGGGGCGGGAGGACTTGCGATTATCGGAGTGGGCAGCTCGTTTTTCACCTATGCCCCCGTTGTGTTCATTGGGTTGGCTATTTTCGGATTTGGCGTTGGCATCTGTGATGTCGCGATGAATGTTGAGGGCACCATGCTGGAGCGCGCAACGAAAAAATCGCTGCTGACCGGCCTTCATGCCGCCTTCAGCCTGGGAACCTTTATTGGCGCCGTTGTGGGCTGGTATGCAACGAAGTCTCATATCTCCGTCATCACGCACCTCAGCATTGTTCTGATTCTGTTAGTTGTGCTCATCGTCTATTTGTCCCGATTCGTACCTAAAGGAACAGGGCAAGAAAGCAAAACAGACGCAGGCGCGCCAACTCTAACGACTAAAGAACGCCTCGCGATCTGGAAAGAGCCGCGTACCCTGATGCTCGGCATTATTATTTTGGGCATGACCTTTGCTGAAGGCTCGGCTAATGACTGGCTTCCTTTAATTATGGTCGATGGTTATGACACTTCCCCAACAACAGGATCGTTTGTTTATGGCATGTTTGTAGCTGCGATGACGATTGTTCGTGCAACTGGCGGCATCCTGCTGGACAAATTCGGCAGAGTAGCTGTGCTGCGGGCGTCGGCTCTATCCGCTATTGTCGGCCTGCTCATTGTGATCTTGGGTCACAATTACATCATCGCGTCTATCGGCGTTGTATTATGGGGCTTTGGCGCTGCCTTCGGCTTCCCTGTCGCTTTGTCGGCCGCTGGCGACAATCCGCATGGAGTAGCTGTAAGGGTCGGAGCTGTAGCAACAGCTGGCTATTTGGCTTTCCTCGTTGGACCGCCTCTTCTAGGCATGATTGGCGATTCAATCGGCCTGCGGATGGCCCTAATCGTCGTGCTGGTCGGCATTGTATTCGCAGGGTTCACGTCTCATGCCGCAAAGCCGATTGGCGAGAATGGCCAGGCAACAACCAAGTAGGCATCACATTTTATAACAGTCAGGATGGTGAAAATAATAAAGCTTCCATTTGTGAATCCTAAACTAATGGGCGAGATGATCCGGCAGCAAATTCGCACCGCGCTCTATTATGAGCACAAATCGACCAAGGTCGAAATTGCTCAAATAACGGGGCTGACCTTTCCTACCGTGAGCAAAGCGATTGAGGAAATGAAAGCAGATGGCGAGGTTCTGCTGTCGGGGCTGCGGGAATCCAGCGGAGGACGAAGACCGCAAATCTATATGCTGAACGAAGCGCATATGTCAGGCTTAGCCGTATATCTGGAAAAGGACTGTACCATCTACACCTTGCTGAACTATGTCGGAGAGGTCATGATGCAAGATAAGCTGCCCGGCGTTTTGGATGAAGGGCCGGAAGCGCTGGAGCGTCAAATGAAGGATTATTTGGAGCGTTACCCGCTCATCCGCGCCCTAACCTTTGGCGTTCCTGCAAGTGTGACGAACGGACAGGTTTTTCATATTCCCAGCTACGAGAAATTTAACGGCTTTGATTTGAAAGCCGCTTATGAGAGCCGCTATCCGCTTCAGGTGCAGATTGAAAATGATATGAATGCAACTGTGCTCGGCTATCACGACCAACTGGACAACAATCAGGAGCTGTCACTGGTCTATCTTTATTTTGGAATGAACGGTCCTGGTGCAGGAATTATGGTCAATGGCGAGCTTGTAAGGGGTCATACGTATTTTGCGGGCGAGATTTTTTATTTGCCCCTGTTTGAGCAGCAAAGCTTTGGCGAGGTCATTCGGGAGCTTGCCATGGGCTCCAAAAAACAGCCTCATGATCCGGAGCTGATGGATGCCATGAGCCGCTTGGTCGCGATTTTTACGGCTACGCTGAATCCGGATATTTTTATTTTTTGCAGCATCAACCTGTCTGAGCAGGAGCTGGAGGAAGTAAAAAGCCGCAGCGCCGTTTATGTGCCGGAAGCTCATCTGCCGAAGCTTATGCTTAGGGATTGGCAGAAGGACTATATTCATGGACTCAATCAAATGACGATCCGGACGATGCTAGGCACCGGGGCAGAATAAACGTGATAGCGGCAATATTATCCTGATACATGTAGATTCGCAGTCGCTTTATGAATAGAATAAAGCCGCATGGCTGTTGCCGTGCGGCTTCGTTCTATTTTCACACCCTATTTTCACACCTATTGTTCTTCAACCTACAGCGCTGCAAGCTCCTCAAGCACCTGGTCAATCGTCTCTTTGGAAATTCGGAACATGCCATTATCGCAGATTTGCTGAAGAGAGAACGGCTTAGCAATGTTTGCCTGTGCGCCGCTGAACAGATTCGGCATATGCCGGCTCACAATGGCAATCGCCCGCTCATCCATCCAAATTTCGTTTATTTTCGTCTTGGCACTGTACTGCGAACGGAACAGGCCTTCACCCTCATAGGCGAACTGGTACGTACCCGAGCCGGCACGGATGATCAAGCCAGCTGTTGTTTCCTCCGCCGATGTGATGCCCGCTTTATTTTCAAGCGAAGTTCCGCCTTCCGTCGTGCCAGACAACGTTGCTCCCCGCAAAATAATATCTGCTGTCGTATTTGCCGGAATGACAACCTGAAGCTCAATACGGCTGCCTTCCACACGCCAACCCGACTCGATCCGTCCGTACACAGAGTCATAGGATGCTTTGGCATAAGTCAGCATGGTCGATCCGAACAACGGCTCGATTCGAATATGCTTGTAGGCAGGCTGCGAAGGGTCCATGTCGAGCCCTGCCACCTTGCGGTACATCCAATCGCCGATGGCGCCATACGAATAATGGTTGAACGAGTTCATATCGTCGCTCCAGAAGGAGCCGTCCGGCTTAATGCTGTCCCAATGCTCCCAAATCGTCGTCGCGCCTTTCGATACCGAATACAGCCAGCCCGGATAGCTCTCTTGGAGAAGAAGGCGAACCGCCGTCGTATGATAGCCACTGTTCGACAGGGCAAAGCATAAATACGGCGTGCCCACAAAGCCAGTCGTGAGGTGGTAGTCATTTTCGACGATCAGATTGTTTAAATCCTCCGCTACCCGATCCTTCACGCTCTCATCCACCAATTCGAACATAAGCGCCAAAATATGCGCGGTTTGCGTTGGAGAAGCGATACGCCCCGTCTTCGTCATAAACTCGTCGCGGAACGCAGAGATGACGTGGCTGTGCAGCTCGCCATAGCGCTGGGCGTCCTCGTCATGGCCGAGCACCTTCGCCGCATCGCGTACAATGCGCGTGGAGTAGGCATAATAGGCTGTTGCAACCAGAGCGGTTGGTGTCGCGCCAATATAGCTGTTCTCCTTCGCATCGAGCGCAAGCCAATCCCCGAAATGAAAGCCGGTATTCCACAAATACTCTTCACTGCCCTGCGCCCGGATGTACTCCACCCACTGCTTCATGCTTTCATACTGCTCGGAGAGCAGCCGCTCATCGCCATAATATTGATAGACCGTCCATGGGCAAATAACCGCAGCATCTCCCCAAGCAGCCGAATTGGCTCCGCCAACGATATCAGGAATAACAAAAGGAACGCCGCCGTCCTCATGCTGCTCCGCCTTCAGGTCGTGCAGCCATTTTGCAAAAAACGGCGCACCTTGGAAGTTGAACAAGGCGGTGCTGATAAACACCTGCGCGTCGCCCGTCCAGCCCAGCCGCTCATCGCGCTGCGGGCAATCCGTAGGCACATCGAGGAAGTTGCCGCGCTGTCCCCAGCGGATATTTTGCTGGAGCTTGTTAATTCGCTCGTCAGAGCATTCGAATTCACCGGACGAAGGCATGTCGGAGTGAATGACCTCGCCTTGGAAAGCATCTACCGGCAGCGGAACGCCCGCTTCCTGTCCTGGGAAGCCCTGTACAAGCACATAACGGAAGCCCATAAAGGTAAAATGAGGCGCATAGCTTTCCATGCCGTCGCCTTTCGCGGTATACGTCAGCGTCTGTTTCGCGGGACGCAGGTTGCCGAAATAAATGTTGCCGTCCTTGTCCAGTACCTCCGCATGACGCAGGACGATTTGCGTTCCTTCTGGCGCTTCAACGGTAAATCTCATGCGGCCGACGATATTTTGGCCCAAGTCCAGCACATGATCGCCTGCCGGTGTAATAAAAGAAGAAATCGGCTTGATAATTTCCGTGACGGTCGTCGGCCAGTTTTCCTGTGCTATCAGCTGGCTGTAGGGCAGATCCAGCACTTGCACAGCCGACCATCCACTAGCTGCCTGCTTCGCATCCCCTTGAGCTTCCGCTCCATTCACTCCATCGGCTTCGCTCCAGCCCTGGATTTCCAAGCGGGCATCATACGTTTCACCGTGATAAATATTCGCATATTGAATTGCGCCAAGCGCCGCTTGCCATGAGCTGTCCGTTGCTATGACCTCTTCCGTGCCATCCGCATAACGGATATGCAGCTCCAGAAGCGCGGCCCGGTTGTCGCCGTACATATAATTTTTGTCATCAAAGCCGAGTCCGCCGCGGTACCAGCCATCGCCCAGCATAAAACCGATGCCGTTTGCGCCTTCTTTAAGCTCCGCCGTTACATCGTATGTCTGGTATTGCACACGGGTGTGGTAGCTGGTCCAGCCCGGAGCGAGCAAATCATCCGACACCTTGTCGCCGTTCAGGTACAGCTCATACACGCCAAGCGCGGTTGCATACACCCGGGCGGACAAGATGCCCACCGGTTTCACATCGAACGTCCGGCGCAGCAAATAGGCTGGGGCAGCATCTGCTGCAATAGCCGCTGTATCCGGTGTAATCCATTTCGCCTGCCAGTCTGCCCCGCCAGCAAGGCCCAGCTCGAAGGAGCCCTCCTCGCTCCAGGGCGACTCTTCTCCTGCCGTATCCCATACTCTAACACGGAAGCGATACGCGGTACGTGCAGCAAGCGCAGGACCATCATAATCGATATGAATCGATTGTTCCTTTTCGACCCGGCCCGTATCCCAGAGGCCGTCCTCAAAGCTGCTCGATGCTTCTGCCACTTGCAGCTGATAAGCGGCTTGGCGGACACCTCTGCGCGCCGCTGCTTTCAGCACCCAGCTAAAGCGCGGCTTTGTGATGTCGGTGCCAAGCAGGGCACCTCTATATTCACAGCTTGCGGAATGAACATTCAACATGTATTTATCCCCTTTATCACTGGATTTATGAATCAAATGCTAGCCTTTAACCGAACCAGCTGTCATGCCCGCTACAATACGCTTGTTAAAAATAATAAAGAGCAGCAGCGGCGGAATCGTAATCAGCAAAATGTTCGTGAACAGCAGATTGTATTGCGTCACATACTGGCTCTGGAAGTTATAGAGCGTCAGCTGCACCGTCACATTGTCCGAGCCCGGAAGAAAATAAAGCGGGTTCGTGAAGTCATTAAAAATGGTGACCGAGGACAATACGATGATAGTAGCCGTAACAGGCTGGAGCAGCGGCAAAATAATGCCGAAGAACAGCCGGATGCCGCCTGCGCCGTCAATGACCGCTGCCTCATCTACCTCACGCGGAATGCCGCTCATGAAGCCTTTATAAAGCAGAACTGCAAACGGAAAGCCGAGCGCGACTTCGATCAAAATAAGGCCGATCAGCGTTTTGAACAGGCCAAGACCATCCATGACCCAGATCGTCGGCACGATTGCCGGTGGAATGATCAGCCCAGCAAGAATCAGGAAGTTGAACAATGGCGAAAGCTTCCCTGTCCGGCGCTGCAGCACATAGCCAGCCATGGCGCACAGTACGATCAAAATAGCGATGGAGGCCACCGTCAGCACCGTACTGTTGATGAAGGCGCGAACCAGCATAAAATCGCGGGCCACAACGACGGTTTTAATATTTTCCCAATACTGACTATTGGAAGCCCACGACATCGTCAACAGCGAAGACTCCTTCGCGTCCTTGCCCGAATTGACCAATATGAAGTAGAACGGAATCCAGAACACGACAATCGTGAACAAGACGGCACCAATCTCAAAGCCCCATTGTCTGATCTTTCTCACAGGTCTACCTCCTTGCGGTTCAAATACGTATAGAGCGGGAAGGCGAGAGCTGTCACAACGAGGAACAAAATCACATTGCCCGCTGTAGCGAGACCATAGAAGCCGCCTTGATACTGCTTGTAAATGATCGACGCGATCAAGTCGGTCGTGAAGCCTGGACCACCCTTGGTCATCGCCCACACCAGATCGAAGGAGCGCAGGCCGCCGATGAAGGCCAAAATAATAACCGAGTTCGTAGCCGGACGGCTCAGCGGCACAATAATGTTCCAAAACTTATGCCAGCTGTTTCCGCCGTCGATTTGCAAAGCTTCATAATATTCCGCAGGGATCGACAAAATCCCGGCGATGTAAATGACAGTAGCAAAGCCTAAGCCTTTCCACACATCGACCATGGCCACCGACAGCAGCGCGATTCTCGTATCGCCGAGCCAATCCGGCCCATCAATGCCAATCGCGGCAAGCGCTGTATTAATGACGCCTTGGGTCGGGTGCATCATCATGCTGAAGGCAATACCGACAGCAATCGTACTCACCAAGGTTGGAAAAAATATGACAGACCGCAAATAGCTTTTGGTCCGAATCTTCGAGGTTAGCAATACGCCTAGCAGCAGTCCAAGTGCGACCTTGAGCGTACAGGTAACGACTGCGTAGATCAGCGTATTTTTAAAACCAATGCTTAACGATTGCTCCTGAAAAAACGTAATAAAATTTTCAAAGCCGATAAATTCCCAATCCGACAGCGTCCATCTCGTCATGCTGAAGAAGAAGGACATAATCGTCGGCAGGATGAAAATAATAAAATAAATGATGGCTGCAGGCAGCAGGAACCAATAGGAGTAGGTTCGTTTAAAAATACTGTTCATCGTTATCACTCCTACATTGAAGTAAAGCGGCCCTGCAAGCAGGGCCGAACTTCTCTATCTATTTTTTACTAATATCCAAGCTATAGATTACCAGCCCGCCAGTCCAAGCTGTTTCGCTTGCTTCTCAACATCTTTATCGTAAGCAGCTGCGCCTTCCGGTGCCTTCTTAATGCCTGCGCCAACCTCGACGGTAATTTGCTCCAGGCTCGGTCCTTTAACTGGGGAAACGAACTCCAGCGCTGGCGCCGTTTTGCCTGATTCGAAATACGGCAGCATGTCTTTCACCAGCGTTGGCACATCGTCTGGAATCTTCGCATCTTTGATCAGATAAGGGCCAGTTGGCTTCGAGACCGTAGCCGCAACCTGTGTCCCTTCTACAGAAGCCATGAATGCCAGAAACTGCTTGGCCGCCTCCACATTTTTTGTTTCCTTATAAATGTAGCCTGCTCCCGGCATCCAGACGCTCAAACCGTTTTTCGAGGCATCGTCGCCAGGCTGGGCGAAAAAGCCGATATTTTCGATCTCATCCGGGAAGTTCTGCACAAGCGATGGCGATGCAAACGACAGCATTGGATAATGCGCCCCCTTGCCATCAGCAAGCATTTTGAGTCCTGCATCATAAGTTGTCGCCAGCATATCCTTGTTCATAAAACCTTTATCATACAGCTCCTGCAGCTTCTCGAAGCTTCTCAGCGCAGCTGGCGTACCTGCAAAAGTCGCCTTATGGGCGGTAAAATCATCCGCGAACGACGGCACCTGTGCCTGTACATTATAATAATCAGCCAGTACAACGAGCTGCGAGGTCCATGAGTCCTTATAGGAGCCGATGACCGGGGAAATGCCTGACGCTTTAATTTTCTCGTTATTGGCAATCAGCTCATCCCAAGTAATGGGCACCTTCAGTCCAAGCTCGGAATAAATCTTCTTGTTATAGAACCAGCCGCCAGCTATTGTGGAAGACGTCGGCACACCGTATACTTTCCCATCAAAGGAAACCGTCGGCTTGAAGGAATCCACAATATTGGACTGGAACGCTTCATTCGTCAGGTCCAGCATATTTTTCTCTGGAGACAATGCCTGCATTAAAGAACCCGAGTTATAAAAGAAAACGTCCGTCATATCCCCTGTCGCCAGGCGGGTCTTTACAATATTGTCGCCTTCGCCACCGCCCGGCCTTGTTTCCATCTCAACCGTAATGTTCGGATATTTCTTCTGGAAAGCGTCGACATAAGCATTCGCCAAATTGACCGAATCCTGTGTATTGTCCACCAGCAGCGAGAGCGTTACCTTCTTCTCTGTATTGCCGCCTGTGCCGCCCTCCGCCGTATTCGTACCGCTATTGCTGCCCGAATTGCTTCCGCCGCATGCCGCAAGCGTTCCGGTAAGCACAAGTGCGGTTGCTGTCATTGCGAGCGATTTAAGCTTCATATTCTTCATTTTTCGTTCCCCCTCATTCATGGTAGCCAATGCTGTATAAGATCTTTTCTATACCCTTATTGTAAGGAGGAAAGGCTTTTTATGAAAGCGCTTCATTTTTCGGGTGAGTGTCTGTTTTCTTTAGGTTGGGTCGTCGGATTGAAGCGCAAGGTCACACGGGTCCCTTCTCCTTCGCGGCTCCAGACGGTTAGCGAGCTGTCTGGCCCATAAGACAGCAGCAGCCGCTCCTTGACGTTGCGCATGCCGTAGCCTTGTTCTGTCTGGGCAATATCCGCCATCCCGACCCCGTCATCCTCGACCGTGAAAATCAAATACGGCCCGTCGGTTCCTCCCGTCAACCGTATCGTTCCCTCCCCCACCTTCGGCTCCAAGCCGTGGTAGATGGCGTTTTCAACCAGCGGCTGCAGCAGCAGCTTCATCATTTCCAGCCCCTTGATCGATTCCTCCACCTCCTCTATATAGTGGAAGCGGTTATTGAAGCGAATATTTTGGATGTTCAAATAATGCTCAATATGCTTCAATTCGTTGTATACGAGAATCGTCTCCTTGCCCTTGTTCAAACTGAGCTTGAAGCTTTCGGAGAGGGACACCGCCATTTGGGCGACCTCTTTGTTATTTTGCAAAATCGCCATCCAATAAATTGAATCCAGCGTGTTATACAAAAAATGCGGCTTTATTTGCGATTGCAGCGCTCTCAGCTCAGCCTCCCGCTCCTTGAGCTCCGAGTTGATCAGCCGCGCATTCAGCTCCTCATTCTCGCGGGCAATGCGCTTGAACGTTTCACCGATGACGCCAACCTCATCCTGGGCAAATTCCGCCGGAAAATCGCGCTTGCCGAGCGTCCAGTCGTTCATCATTTTTTTCAGCCGCAGAAGCGGCCTTGTAATCGTGCCCGATATAAAATAGGACAATATCAGCGCTGTCACCGCAAAAGCCGCGGCAATGAGGGTCGTCGCGAGACCAATGTACTGGGTATGCTTCAGCAGCTCCTTCGATTCGACGAGATGGACAAGCGTCCAGCTTGTCGTCTGATTATAATAAGGATTGACCAGAAAGCCTTCATTCCGCAAATGGCTCAGCGTCTCCGCGGTTGTCCCTCCATCAAGCGGAACGGTGTCATTATGGCTATACACCGCCTTTGTTGAGCCTGCAGCCTCACTGAGCACCATGAACGCTCCGTTCTCCTTGCTGCCCCCGAACACTTTATCAAAAATCGTCTTGGAAACGTTGACGACGAGAATGCCGATCGGCTCGCCGCCCGGGTCCTCCGAATCGCGAAACAGCTTCACGGTAGAAAAGGACTTGTTCGTTTCGTCAAAAATGTCTGACGGATAATACACAACCTTTCCCTTGCTCTCATACGCCTCCTTGTACCAGTCCGAGCCTGTAATCTTAGCTATTTTATCGCTTCCTTCATACACGCCCGCATCATCGGAGCGGCCAAAGCAGTAGGTGCGAAACTTCAGATCAAGCAGGCAGACCGAGGTCACATAACGCGTATCAGCAAAGCTGCTGCTGATTAGGCGCTGGAGCCGCGAGGAGGTTCTGCCGTTCACCGTATCGGGCTGTATGTCCGGATTTTCCCCGCTGCTGCGCAGGCTCTGCCGAATGGCATCGTTTACAACAATGGACAGATGAAAATTGTTAATATTCCGAAATAGCAAATCGGCGACCTCGCTGGACGTCCGCAAATGGTCCAAATTCGTTTTTTCATTCATATCCGTCAGCGTGTCCTTCGTAATATTGAAGGAAATATAGCCGAGCAGCATAATCGAAGGCACAATGAGCATGATCATCGCCGCCAGAAACCGGCTTCGGATTTTTTTGAACCGCAGCCATTCCACTAGTCGTTTTTTAGGCATGGCCGTCTTCCTTACGCTCGATAGAGTGGGCTTCCCGATAATGCTTAGGCGTCATGCCTACGAGCTTCTTAAACGTTTCTGTAAAATGCCTGTAGTTGAGATAGCCGACCTTCTCGCTGACTTCGCCGACAAGCATCCCCGCGCGCAGCATCACCTTCGCATGCTCCATACGTTCATGGGTCAAATGCTTAATGTAGGAAAGGCCCATTTCTTCTTTGAAAAGCAGACTGAAATACGTCGCATTCAATCCAACATGCTCCGCCAGCTCCTGCAAGGAAATATCTTGCCCAAAACGCTCCTCCATATAGGCAAGCGCCTTCTCGACCGCCGCATGCTTCGTGGAGCGTCTAGCTTCGGTAATCGCCGTCAGCATTGCCTCCACCTTGCTCCGCAGCCAGCGGAACATTTCCTCGCGCGTATGCATGACACCAAGCTCCTGATGCGCGACCTTGCCAAGGGAGCGAATATCCCGCCCCGTTTCCTTCAGCACCTCAAGCCCTACATAAACGAGCTGCAAAATTTCTCGCTCCGCCTGCTCCGGGTCCAGCTTCTGCTCCCCAACCGACGCCTCGAATTCGTCCAAGGCACCCAGCAATCCCTTCTTGTCTCCCGTGCGCAAGGAGAAAATGACAGACTCCTCATGCTTCGTCAAGTTGCCTGCCAGCTCATCGCTGCCTTCCATGTCCTCAATCCGGATCAAGCCACTTTCCTCCAAAAATCGGCCGTAGCGGAGCGCTCGCAGCGCTTCCTTGCAGCTTTTTGGCGCTTCTGCAAGCGAAGCATAGGTTCCTCCGGCTGCAAACAGCTCGCAGTCTCCGCCCTGCAGCATAAGCTGCTCCCATAGCTCATCTGCGGGAAGCTCGAAATGAAGCACCACCGACAGCCGGTCTGCTCCATTCGTAACCTCAACGATTCGATAGGACGTACTTTCCGCCAGCTCTACACATTCCGAGGAAAAAGCAAGCACCGTAATACCCGCAATATTTTCCCAATCCGGGCCGTAGCTTTCCTTCCACTTGCCTAGCGCAGTGTCGCCCGCGAGCAGCAAATTCAGCGTTGCTTTCTCCAGCAGCTCCTGCTGTGACGCCTCCCATTTTGATTTCATGGAGCTGAACGCTTGCTGCTTATCAATCCGCTCGATCGTTTTGCGCATCACTTCATCTATCTTCTCTACCGTAATCGGCTTCTCCAAATAATCGACAACGCCGAGCCCAATCGCCCGCATCACATATTCAAATTCGTTAAAGCCGCTGAACACGATAAACATCGTGTCCCCCGCTTCGCCCGCCACCGTCTCAATGAGGCGCAATCCGTCCATTCCCGGCATCCGAATATCCGTCAGCACAATGTCCGGGCGCTGCTCGCGGAACATCTCCAGTGCCGATAAGCCATCCCCCGCCGTTCCTACCAGCTCGACGCCATAACGCTGCCAGTCGATCATTTGGCTCAGCCCTTGGCGTACAATATATTCGTCATCAAACACAACCGCTTTCAGCATCTTCCCCATCCTTCCTGCAAAGCACCTTCTGATGATTCTAGTATACCCGCCTTATTCTCCTTCATCGTAATGGAGAGCCGCTTTTTTTCCTACCGTTGTTTATTTCAGGTCCATGTCTGTTTTTTTTAGGCGAAAAACAAAAACGGCACATCGCGGCATGCTCCGATGTACCATTTTTATAAATGTATATAGCTACTCATTCTCTTTCAACAGCTTGTAAAGATAATCGACAGAGCGCATCGCGTATTCGAACCGCTGGGGCTCGCCGTTCTTCACCAGCACCAGGCAAGGAACGCTTGTAATTTTCCAAGCCTCGCGCAGCTTGGGCGCGTAATTGATGTTGATTTTATACATCGTCGTCGGCACTTCCGCTGCCTGGACGATGTCCAGCATTCGCTCCGCTACCTTGCACGTTCCACAAAAAGGGCTGGAGAACAGCAGCGCATCCTTCCCATTGCCGATCCGTGCCAGACGCAGCCACTCATCCTCTTCGATTTCATAGATTGCCATTCGTTCGTCCTTCTTTCCTTGCTCTAGCTGTTTATGCGCCTAGCGGCACCCGGCCAGCTTCGTTGCCTTCTATTTTAACATAAGACATAGACGAGCAGCCGCCAACATACGTTTTTATAACAACCGTTTTTGGAAAGGATGCGATGAGGCTTGATGGACCTGCTGCTTTTGCTTGGTATGGCGTTTTTTTGGACAATCACCTATTTGCTTATTATTTATCAAGGCTTTAAGGATCGCACCTGCGGCATGCCTTTGGCTGCGCTCTGCGCCAACCTGACATGGGAGCTGCTGTTCGGCTTTCTCATGCCATTCAACCCGCTTCAGCAAATCATCACAATCGTCTGGTTCGCGCTCGACATCATCATTTTGCTGCAATTTTTGTATTACACCCGCAATGAGTATTCACCGAAAAAAATAGCTGTTATCGTCGGCGCACTGCTCGCTACCGCCTTCTTGCTGCATTACGGCGTCTCGGTCGAATTCCATGACCCGGAGGGCAAATATACCGCCTTTGGCATCAATCTGATGATGTCGATCCTGTTTATTCAAATGCTGTTCCAGAAGGACCTGCTAGGGCAGTCCCGTTTTATTGCCTGGGCGAAAATGCTCGGCACCCTATGCGCCTCCGTGCTCAGCTACAAGCTCTATCCGGATTCGCTGCTGCTGATGATCATGTACGTCCTTATTTTCCTTTTTGATGTTGGTTATATTTTACTCGTACAAAGCCGTTCGGTGAAAATCGTGCAGCGTCCCGGCGCAAAACAGGGCAATACGCAGCAGGTTGTTACATAAGAAGCAGAAATTATCTAATTGTCTACTTGTCTTGTTTTACTTGTTCCATAAACGTCCTGAGGTTTTCAACGATTTCTGTTGAATGAGTACGATATAAATAGTGGTCTGCTTCAAATAACACCATTTTTCCATGTACAGAATCTTTGATTTGCTTTTCATGCTCTGGTATCCATCTATCCGTTACTGGATGATTTGCTTGGATAAAGAACATAACGGGAAGAGCTTTTGGGAACGTTAAATGTTCTGCTGCTTCAAAATTAGCATACATATTTCCGGCCTCATTTAATTGATTGGCATTATATATGTTTTTGTGAATAAGTATTTTTAATTGTTCTTTTGTTTGATCATCATAGGGCAGCTCCGCATAGGGGTCATCGCCTATTTTCAATTGCAATCTGGCGAAACCTGTTTTTTTGAGCAGATTAAGCGTTCCTAATATGGAGGATCCTATCTTCTGCTCTTTTAGCGTTGGGACACTGCTGTCGAGCCCGACAAATGCGCTCACTTCGCTTGGATATTTGTTCACATAATCTAATCCGTATATCCCTGAAATGGAGTGGCCCATTAAAATATAACGGTCAATTTGAAGACTCTGCAGCACGTCATGAATTTCACTCACAATATTTTCTGTGCTGCGTTCTTTGTCGGTTAGATCGCTTAATCCATAACCAAACGGCTCAATCACGACGACTTTGTAAAATGGTGATAGTTGTTCAATTAGCGGCTTAAAATCAAGTGCTGGCGCTGCTGTACCATAACCTGGAAGGAGCACAATGGTTTCTTCTCCTTCTCCATGAGTCGATACATTCATATATTTCCCATCTACAGTTACAGACTGGCCATAAGGTAATAATTTCGCTTGCTCTGATTTGCTGCTGAACAGATCAACGAAAAAAACAACGGCTATGAAAACGACGATGGCTATAACTACGATGGCTAATCCTTTAAGTAAATTGCGAAGCCATTTTTTCATACTGCTGGCTGGCTTTTTATCTGTTGTTGTATCCAGCTCCACCTTGTGTACCTCTCGTATTTCCACTTGCATCTTCTCCTATCGTCATCTCTCTAATGGGCGCCCTTAAGGGCCGATAGGGAAAGCTTACACGACGAAAATGTACTCTACATGCCGGCAGGATGAACGGAGTATGAACGAGCAAAATAATGCCTGCTTCATCACATGCAAGGAAGCTTGCACCTGATGACGCAGGCATCGGGAGAGGTAACCGTATTGAGATAACGGATAAGCCACTTATTCAGTCAGCATTGTGACGGGCAAGGTGACGATGAAGGTTGTTTCCAGACCCGGTTCGCTTTCCACTCGGATATCGCCTTGATGAAGCGATATAATCTGCTTAACGATGGCCAGCCCCATGCCGCTTCCTTCATATTTTCGACTGTGAGAACGATCAGCCTTAAAGAAACGCTCGAATATACGCTTCTGATCCTCTAGCGAAATACCAATACCATTGTCTGATATTCGGACGGTAAAGTGTTTGATGTCTTGCTCGATGCTGACTTTAATCATGCCGCCATCCTTGGAAAATTTGATGCTATTGCCAATTATATTGGTCCATACCTGATTTAGCTGATCATGATCAGCCGTTAGCATAGCTGGCTTCAAATTAAGCTCAAAACGGATGTTGCGCGCCGACCACTGCGGCTGGATCGCGACGATAACTCGCCTTATCTGTTCATCAAGACTGAGCGTTGCCAGCTGCAGCTGCTGTGACTGTGATTCGAGCAAACTTAGCTTGAGCAGATTATCGCTCATCTTGGACATCCGCTTCGCTTCATTGATAATAATATCGAGATAACGGCTGCGCTCATTAGCTTCGATGCCTTCTTGCTTGAGGGCTATAGCATACCCGGATATCGAGGTGAGCGGCGACTGAACCTCATGCGACACGTTCGTTACGAATTCCCTGCGCATCTGCTCAAGCCGCTGCAGATCATGCATCATTTCTTCGAAGCTGCGAGCCAAAGTACCTAATTCACCCGTTTGCTTAATATTCAGCTTGACGTTGAAGTCTCCAGCTGCTATCCGCCTGGTCGCTTTTGTCAGCTTGTTAATCGGCCTTATGATGAAGATGGAGGCAATTAGAACAAACAAGCTTCCTGTAATCAACGAATACGCTGCAATCGTTAATCCCCATTTTATTACAAATGAGGTGGACGGAGGGGAGAGCGTCTCCACAAACATCGCTTTCATTCCCATATCTGTGTTCAACGGAAATCCAATGTAGGCAACAATAACACCCTCCGTATTGCCTTGAACCACTTCTCCATCTAATACTTTTTTTACTTGCTCCGCAGTTGTAGCAGCAGGCTTATGTCCGTTAAGCGCTCCGAAAGACTGGAATCGATCCGTTGCTTCATAAATTCGAATATGATAGGAATTGAGCTGCTTCATTTTACTTACTAATGCGTCCGCTTCACGTGATGGAATGGTCTCGTAGATCGAGGCGATGTCATGTCCAAAATTACGCAAAAGAATTTGCGAGTTTTCGTTCAATTGATCTTCAAATAGCCAAGTGGCTGCAAAAAAAGCAATGATCGTGCTCCCGATCACGGAGACTAGGAATATTAGGACTACGCGTGTATATAATGATTTGATCATTCTTGCACCTCAAGCCGATAGCCACTCCAACGAACCGTTTCGATATAAAAAATAGTAAGCATTCGATCCCTCTTTCCCTGTTTTGCATCCTATTCAGTAGAGAACATTATACTATACATAGCAAGGAGATATAGTAATTCAATCTAGGCAGCCTTTCCTATGTAACGCTTAGCAAATGGGGAAACAGCAGCGCTGTCCGCATTCCGAATCAGCTTCTTAAACGGCTCAATTTGGAGGAGGGCGCAGAAATCGAATTGGTTATTACTCCTGAAAATGAATTGCTGATGCGTCCTATGAAACAACAGCAAGAAACGAATGAAGAGCTGCGTGCTCATTTGAAGCGGCTCCTTTCCAAAATTCAGCCCGCTTCCCCTCGGCATGAGGAAGTCGATGTTGGCATTGAAGGAGACGAGCTCATTTGACGATACCTATCCCCGACCGAGGCGATTTAGTATGGCTGGATTTTGATCCCCAAGCTGGGCGAAAACCCGCGCTAGTATTATCCGAAGCTGATTTTAACGAGCTGACGGGCTTTGCAGTCGTCTGTCCCATTACGAGCCAAATCAAAGAATATCCGTTTGAGGTCGCGCTGCCAGAAGGTTTAGCCTTCTCTGGGGTTGTCCTGACCGATCAAATGAAAAGTCTGGACGTGCAGAAACGGAAAATGAAGATTATGGGCAGCGTCCCTATAAATTCTCCATTTATGAAAGCTGTAATGCGCAACACGCGCTCTATACTGGCCTAACTAAGCAATCGCCGCGCCCCTGACTGTTAGGAGCGCGGCGATTTCGTATGAATGAGCGATTTGCCAACTCTATTTTTATTCGCGTATAGTTAGGGTGAGAAACATGGCGAGCGAACAAGAGCATCATACTCACGTGCTCGCTCAGCTCAGATCGAATATTCGCCTATTTTAAAGGACTGACATTCCGCTATTTCAGCATATTTCATGTTATCAGCTGCCGGGCGGACAGAGAATCCGTTATTCTACTTCCTATCGCTTCAAATAGGAGACATAGGGACGAATAGCGGCTTCTGTGTCCGCCAGCACCAGTCAAAACCGTTTTTGGAGGGAATAACGGCTTCTATGTCCGCCAAAATTCCTATGAATCCAAATACATCCAAATACATGATAATAAATACCTATACCGCGCACTTTTTGAAGAGTTAATGCTGTAGGCTAGCCAACAAGTCCGGCCTTCAAGAAATGTCTCAGGAGATTGATTCGAATGATGCCTATAGATAAACAGAACCAGCGAAAAAAAGATGCCGCACTCCAGCAGCTTCCCGCACAGCCGATTTCGGAGTGGCGAAAATGGCTGCTGCAATGCTTGGAGCCGCTTGCTGCACAAACGAGAAACAGCGACTATGCCAGCCGCGCAGCTGAGCTTATTCAGCAATCGCGGCCGGCTTTTTCCCCTGCGATGAAATGCCTGTTCGAGCTGCACAGCTTCCTGTTTATTATGGAGCAGCTGCATACGGGCACGTTCGTCGGCTACCATACGCGGGTAGCGATGGAGGACGTGCAAGGCAGCATCAGCAAGCTGTTCGAGCAGTCGCCTGCGCTCGCTGATGCCGAGCCGGCGTTTTGGGACCGCCTGGCGGAAACGCTGGCGGATTTGCGTGGAAGACTGCTCGCGGAGGAGCGGTATGCGGATTATTTTTCACCTGTGTATTATGCGCTTTGGAAAAAATGGCTCTATCCCCGCTTGCCGGGCAGCCCGTTATTTGTAGAGGAGCTTGCGCACTTGGAGGCGCTGAAGCCGCAGCAGAAAATCGCCCAGACGCGTTATCAATGGATGTTCGCCAAATGCTGGCTGTGCTTTCTGCTAGGACGCGACGAGGAGGCACAAGCGCTGTTAACCGCGCTCAACCGCAAATCCAGATTGCGCATTCATGATTATTACGCCCTGCTGGATGAGCTTGAGCAGCGCAAGGAGTGGAATCGGCTGCTCCATTGGCTGAAGCAAACGGCCAGCTTGCTGGAGGATCATCATGGCGTGCATTTGAACGCTTTTTTCGCCTATTGGGATGCGGTGCTGGCGCAAATGCCTCAGGAGGAGGAAGCCATGTGGGAGCAATTGCTGCTCCTGCTGCCCGCCTCGCGCTCCATCTATGCGGACAAGCTTCATCATTATGAAAAATGGCAGGAGTGGATCGACTACCAGCTAAGTGAAGGCATCGACCCGCTGTATTATCGCGTCGCGATGTTCGCCCCGATCGAGAAGCACGCCCCTGAGCTGCTGCTCCCCTTCTATCACCAAGCTGTCGAGCGTTATGTGCTGCTGAAAAACAGGGACGGCTACAAATCGGCGGTCAAGCTGCTGAAACGATTAGCGAAGCTGTATAAAAAACGCAAGGACGAGGCAGGCTGGGAAACGTTCATCACCGTCTTCGCCGGGCGCTACAGCCGCTTGCGGGCTTTGCAGGAAGAGCTGCGAAAGGGGAAATTGCTGTCATGAGCACGGAGCTGACAAAGAGCCCATCATGGACGACGATAACGGTCCATTTGGCTTTAACCGATTTTGGCGATGCGCTGCTGTATGCGGTGGACGATCGTCAGGATCTGCTTTCCGGCGTTCGCCTCAAGCAAAGCTTGTTTGCTTGGCATGCAGCCACCACCTATGGAACAGAGCTTGAAATCAGGCAAATGGAGCAGGCCCAGCTGGTCGTGCTTCCCGCGGAGCATGTGCTTCCCTTCTTTGCCGAGCAGCGCCTGCTGGCGCATATTCACTGGGCATGGGACGAGCAGTCGGCTGCGCTCATCCGGCTTGCGCCTTTGCTGCATGAGCACATGGAGGCCAAGCGCTACTTGCCGAGCCACTCCGCATGGCGGGCCGGGCAGCTGCAATGGGTGTGGGACACCTCTGCTTCGGCGGAGCTGGCAAGCGAGCTGGAGCTTGCCCAGGACAAGGTGAAGGATGGCCGCTTGTCGAATGGCTTTCTGGGCATGCTGGAGGCCGCCTTCTCGGCGGCGGTGTTCCAGCGCTATTACAACAGTGAAGCGGCGTCCGCCGATTTGCGCGCGGAATATCCGCTGCTGTTCGTGAAGGAGAAGGCGATCTTTGCTGGTCTTGATGCGTCCGGCTGGCTGATGGCCGTCGGCTGGAAGGCAGACCATGCACCGTTCCGCCCCATGCTGCAGCTGCTTGAGCCGGGAGAGGAAACCGATGAAGCGTGGCAGCTGCGGCTCGTGCTGCAGGACAAGCTGGACCCTTCCGTGCTGCGGCCCGTGAGGCTGTCGCAGCATGGCGATGTCGCCGGCGAAGTTCCGGCGGCTTGGGTTCATGCTGTGCGTGATCGCTGCGCCGGATGGCTGGATCATCTGCGCGCTAGTCTGCCTGACGAGCATTTGGCAGGCGAGAAATACGATGTGCTAAGAGTGCCGCTCAGCAGCGACTCCGTTTGGCGCTTCCTGACGGTGGGCAGCAACCGCCTAATCGAAGCGGGCTGGCAGGTGCTGCTCCCCGCCTGGTGGGAAAGTGCCCGCCGCAAAAAACCGCGGCTGCGCGCCAAAGTCAAGGAAGAGGAAAACCCGGCCAAAGGCCGCTCCTTCTTCGGGCTGGACGCCATTATTGAATTCGATTGGCGCGTTTCCGTCGGCGATCTTACCCTCACGGAAGCCGAGTTTGCGGAGCTGCTCGCCCGTCAGGAGCGGCTGCTGCAATTCCGCGGGCAGTGGGTGACGCTCGATCCCGGCCTGCTGGAGCAAATCAGCAAGATGATGAAGGGCATGAACAGCGCCCAAGGGCTCTCCTTCCAGGATGTCCTTCAGCTCCATCTGCTTTCGCGGAAAGACTACTTCGCCCGCAAGGAAGAAGACGCAGAAGCATCGGCGGAAGAGGCTGAGAATGAGCAGCTGCGGCTGGAAGTCGAGCTGAATGGCTATATGCAGGAGATGATGGATCAGCTCGTGCAGCAAAAAGAGGCGCCGGCGCTCCCCGTACCTGCGGGATTGCAAGCGACGCTGCGCGCTTATCAGCAGGAGGGCTACTCTTGGCTTGCTTTTATGCGTCAGCTCGGGCTCGGTGCTTGTCTCGCCGACGACATGGGCCTCGGCAAGACGGTGCAGCTCATCGCCTATCTGATGAATATGAAAGAGTCGGGCGGCGCTGGCCGCACAGCCGCCCTCATCATTTGCCCGACCTCGGTGCTCGGCAACTGGCAGAAGGAAATTAGCCGCTTCGCGCCATCACTGAACGTCATGCTGCATTACAGCAGCAAGCGGCTGGCGGGCGACGCTTTCTACGAAGCCGCCAGCGAGGCGGATGTTATTCTCACTTCGTTCGCGACCTCCATGCTCGATCAAGAGCTGCTGCAAGGCCGCACATGGGAAGCGATATGCCTCGATGAGGCGCAAAATATTAAAAATGCCCAAACGAAGCAGGCCGCCGCCATTCGCAGCCTGCCCGCCAAGCATCGCATTGCACTGACCGGAACGCCGATTGAAAATCGGCTGAGCGAGCTGTGGTCGATCTATGATTTTATGAATCCTGGCTTTCTCGGCAGTGCGCAGGGCTTTCAGAAGCGCTTCGCTACGCCAATTGAGCAGGAGCAGGACCCGGAGCGCGTGATCGATTTGCAGCGGCTGGTCAAGCCTTTCATGCTGCGCCGCAAAAAGAAGGACCCGGCAATTCAGCTCGACCTGCCGGATAAGAACGAGATGAAAACGTACGTTCATCTTACCGCCGAGCAAGGCGCGCTTTATACGCAAACCGTCAACGAGCTGATGGCTAAAGTGCAGAGGGTGGAGGGCAACAAGCGCCGAGGCGCGATTTTGTCCGTGCTGACACAGCTCAAGCAAATTTGCAATCATCCTGCTCTGCTGGAGGATGGGATGCCGCTTGAGGTGATGGAAGCGGAAATCGCCAGCGGAACGACTGGTGCCGAGGCTGCAATGGAATCGCTGATCAGCCGATCGTCCAAGCTGGAACGGCTGATGGCGATGGTGAAGGAGCTGCGAGCCGAAGGCGAGCGCTGCCTTATTTTTACGCAATATATCGGCATGGGACAGCTGCTGCAGGGCATCCTTGCGCGGGAGCTTCAGGAGCAGGTTCTTTATTTGAACGGCAGCACAACGAAGCTCACTCGCGACCGGATGATTGAGCGGTTTCAGTCGAATACGCTCCCTGCATCCGAGCAGCCGAACGTCTTTATTTTGTCGATAAAAGCGGGCGGCGTCGGCCTTAATCTGACTGCGGCGAATCATGTGTTCCATTTCGACCGCTGGTGGAATCCCGCCGTGGAAAACCAGGCGACCGACCGCGCCTACCGCATGGGGCAAACCCGCGACGTTCAGGTGCACAAGTTCATTGCGCTCGGCACGCTGGAGGAGCGTATTGATGAAATGCTGGAATCGAAGCAGAAGCTGAGCGAAAATGTCATTTCCAGCAGCTCCGAGACCTGGATTACCGAGCTGGACAATGCTGCGCTCCAGCAGCTCGTTACGCTGAAGCAGGACTGGGCCGGCGAAGCTTAAGCTGCGGCCGGTTTTATGCTAAACTGGTTGTACCTTATTTAATTAGCCGCAAGGGCGGAAAGGCGGGAATAGGATGGAATACGCGTTTGTCATTGAGCCTCAGCATTATGAGCCTTTCGAGAATGATGAGGAACAGCTGGAGAAATGCCAGGAATGGGGCTTGCTCTCGGAGAAAGCGAGCAAAGCCAAAACCTTTTATTATAAAGGCAACGGCCTGAATGTTGTTTGCAGCATCGTCGGCTTCGTCGATAAAATGACCGCCGTTATTCAGCTAGATAACGATCAAAAGCACTGCATTCACCCTTCCTATTTGAAGGAAATGCAGGCCGCGAGCTACGGAGCGAAGCATACAGCTCACGCCGAAGCGAGCGAGGCCAGCGATGGCAGCGGATCGGAAGCAGCGGCAGCCACTGGTGAAGCACAAGGCGCGGAAGGAAACGCAGATGCCAGCTTTGAGGCTGAGGCAGAGACTGGGATGTCCTCCACGAAGTCGGTTGAGGAAATGCTGGAGGAAGCCGGTTTCGCATTCGACTCGGTCGAAAGTGCAGCGGCGATTCCAGACGCTGTAGAGGAAGCGGCTAGCACGGATGCTGCGGACTCGGCCAGCGACCCAGCAGAGCAAACGGAAGAAAAACCGAAAAGCAAAGCCAAGAAGGAGAAAGCGCCGAAGCTTGTGCTGCCGGAGGAAAAGGTGAAAATGATCGCAACCGTTAAGGAATTTACGACGGTGCCGAACCATTTTTCCGATAATGATGATGAGGTTGTCATTTATGAGGCGGTGTCCATTACCGAGCCGGAAACGCCCGTGGGCGAAGCCTGGTCAAGCCATAGCGCCACACTCAAAAAACAGGAGCTGGAGGTTGGCGATATCATCACCTTCGAAGCAAAAATTGTCGCCAAAAAGCTGACCAAGCATCCCGTCGCTTATAAAATCAACAACCCGGCGAAAATCAATAAAGAAGAGGCTTAAACAAGCGTAAACGGCGCTGCAGTCCTTTAAAGGCAACGCTCGTTTCGTGATGAAATAGAAGCCGAATTATATGGAAAAACATATAAATTCTTATATTTCAAGAAAAAGAGCTCAGCTGAGCTCTTTTTCTATTTTGCATATAAAACTGGGTTATGCTTTAATGACACGGCCCTCGGAATCTTTAAAGGCTCCGCAAATGATAATTTTCCTGCATAAAAACGGTGAATACCTAATGAATTCTACTCTTCCATTTGCATTTCCCCCGCCTATTTTGCTATTATTATAGAACGAACGTTCAGTATAGTTTATCGCTATATATTTTATGCACGCCGTTCACTATAACAGAAAGGGGCAGCGCCTCATGAATAAGAAACAGCTGCAAAGCGAGCAGACGAAGAAGAAAATCGCAGGTGCCGCGCGGGCGCTTTTTGCCCAAAAGGGCTATAAAGGGACTTCGATTGAAGATATTGTAGAGGCGACCGAAAGCAGCAAGGGCAATATTTATTACCATTTTAAAAGCAAGGAAGGTTTGTTTCTCTATCTATTAGAGGAATGGGATTTGGAATGGGAGCAAACATGGAACGAGCAGCAGGCGCGCTATGAGACGTCCACCGAAAAGCTGTACGCCATTGTCGAGCAAGGTGTGATGGATGATTTCAGCCATCCGCTCACGAAAGCGGCTGATGAATTTTTCAATCATGAGGAGAAAACCCATGAGGTAGAGAAACGAATGACGGTCATGATCGACCGGCATTTGGAATTTAACAAGCGCCTCATTCAGGAGGGCATTGATCGAGGCGAATTAGAGCCGATGCATGTTGAGCATTTGGCGATCATATTGGAAAGCTTGTTTTTCGGCTTGAATCAATTGTCCAGACGCTCCTATGCGATGGATGAGGTTTTGAAAATTTACAGGACCGCTGTAAAGGTCGTCCTTCACGGCATCGCAAGCTCCAGCCGCCAGCAAATCTAATGATTGCTACAACCTAGATCAAGATGAGAGGATTTTAACCATGTCATTATTACTACGGAACAGAGGGGCTATACTCCTTCTGATGGGCAATATTTTGCTCGTATTTACAGGCATTGGGCTCGTGATTCCCGTTATGCCTGCCTATATGCGAGAGCTGGATTTGAACGGAAGCATACTTGGCTTCATGGTAGCGGCTTTTTCCTTGGCCCAATTATTATTTTCCCCGCTTGCAGGCAGGCTCTCCGATTCTATTGGCCGAAAAAAAATGATTGTGGCGGGCGTTGCGCTGTTCGCCCTCTCGGAATGGATGTTTGGTGCGGTCAGCGAGCCGTGGCTGCTGTTTGTTTCACGCATTCTCGGTGGAATCGGGGCCGCGTTCAGCATGCCTTCGATTATGGCTTATGTCGCTGACGTTACCAGCAATGAAGAACGCGCCAGAGGCATGGGCTACATCAATGCCGCGATTACGACCGGATTTATTATTGGCCCCGGCATCGGAGGTTATTTAGCCGAATTTGGCGTACGCGTGCCTTTTTATGTAGCGGGCATTGCCGGCGGGGTGGCCGCCATTGTTACGCTGCTTGTTTTGCCAGAATCCAAGGCGAATTCCGCTCCAACGCCTGCCGCTTCTGCTCCCGCTAAGGCTTCGTCTTCGGCTGGCGAACCCAGCTTTATGTCCCAGCTGCTGACGTCTTATAAACAGCCGTATTTTTTCAGCTTAATCATCGTGCTTGTCGCCTCGTTCGGACTTGCGAACTATGAGACGGTATTCGGCCTATTCGTTGACCATCGCTTCGGCTTTACGGCAACCGACATCGCGTTTATTATTACGTTCGGCTCTATCGCGGGCGCGGTTGTGCAGGTAACGATTTTCGGCTGGATTTTGAATCGGTTTGGCGAGCAGAACGTCATTACGTGGTCCTTGTTTGTAGCGGGACTATTCGTTCTGCTGATGCTATTGACCAACAACTATTGGATGGTGTTCGTGGTCACCTTCTTTCTGTTCCTGTCCGTCGATATTTTGCGCCCAGCAATCGGCACCCAAATTTCAAAAATGGCGAATGATCAGCAAGGCTACCTCGCTGGCTTGAACTCCGCTTTTACGAGCCTGGGCAACATTCTCGGACCGATCACTGCGGGCGTGCTGTTTGATATGAATATCAATTTCCCTTACGCCTCCGCTGGCATCGTGCTCCTGCTGTGCTTCCTTCTGTCCATGCGGGCGGGGAAAAAGAAACGAGTGCCGGTCCGCGGCTAAAGCCGCTCATCATTGCCTGCGGCAGCGATTCCGTTCAGCATCGCCCTGCCCTTCAAAACAAAAAGCAAGCTGCCGCTGCTATGAAGCACGGCGCTTGCTCTCTATGGGTCAGCTTTGGCATATTTGCCAAAGCCGGCCTTTTTTCATTAAGGAATGCGTGTATTTATTGGACAGGCAGCGTATATATCCACGAATATTGTCCAGGATCAAGCCCGGTCCCACCTCGCAATGCAGCTTTAGCAAAGATAGATCCATTTGCTTTTCCCCTGCACCGCAGCTTTCTTTTATGACCCATTTGAGCTGGCTATTTTCCGCGTACGTCTGTATCGGTGCTGCAAGCACCATGACCATTCTCTCACAGCTTGCCCTGCTCTTCCTCCAGCAGCTCTCGCGTTCGGCGCGGCGAGTGGCCGATGACCTTTTTGAACATTTTGGAGAAAAGAAAGGGATCGGTGTAGCCCACCGAGCGGGAAATATCGCTCACCGACAGCTGCTTGCTGCTCAGCAGCTCTACCGCCCGATTCATTCGAAATTGCAGCAAAAACGCTTGCAGCGACAGGTCAAACTGCTGTTTGAACAAGCTGGACAAATAGGTTCGATCCAAGCCGACCACCTGAGCGATTTGCTCAACCGTTGTTTTCTGGCTGTAGTTATTTTCGATATAGGTAATCGCTTCGTTGATGTAGGTTTCCTTGGAGTTGGCACGGAGCGACCGCGATTCCGTTAATGCAGGATCTGCACATTCAATTAATTCCCCAATTAGACGGTACAAAATGCTCTGGTACAAAATGTCCCGGCTGCCCGTTTCATGGGCATCCATCAACTGCTTATGGCTGGTGTCGAACCAGTTGGCGCCATCGTTATCAGCTCTTCCGCTGCCGTCCTGACTATCGTCTCTCCCCGTCCTCTTGGCACGAAATATCGGCTGCGAAACACTGAGCCCCGCCCGCTGCACAAAAGCTCTGGCATGAAGCCCGTCAAAACCAATCCACGTATACACCCAAGGGTCAGCCTCATCCGCTGTATAATGGACAATCGCGCCTGGCGTTATGAGAAAGCCCTGTCCTTGTGACAGCTGGTACGTCTCTCCTCCGGTACTAAATTCACCTGAGCCGCTGATCACATAATGGATAATATACAAGTCGCGTAAGCCCGGGCCCCAGCTATGCAGGGGCTCACATTCTTCCTTGCCGAAAAAACGCAAAAACAGCTCCATCTGCCGCTGCGGCGTCTCCCGATTATGTCTGACTTCGGTCAGAGGCATTCGACATCCCCCCTCATTATGACAGGTAATAGTATAATAGAACGAATGAAACCATGCAATGTAAAGGCATTATGACAGGTTTAACAGGAATTACTCCATGTTCGCGCGGCCTCTCCGGGACTATAGTTAAGGAGTCAAAGCTATTCATAAACGGAGGCGAATTCATTGGCGAAAATAACGTTCCTTGGTGCGGGCAGCACTGTTTTTGTGAAAAATGTGTTGGGTGATGTCATGCTTACAGAAGCACTGCAAGGCTTTGAGCTAGCTTTGTTTGATATTGATGGCGGAAGGCTGCGTGAATCCGAGCAGCTGTTACTGAATATGAAAGAGTCGCTCGGAAGCAGCTGCGTCATAAAAGCGTATACCGACCGCAAGGAGGCGCTTCGCGGCGCTAAATATGTCGTCAATGCCATTCAGGTTGGCGGTTACGATCCTTGCACGATTACGGATTTTGAAATTCCGAAAAAATATGGCTTGCGCCAAACTATTGCCGATACTGTCGGCATCGGCGGTATTTTCCGAAATCTGCGGACGATTCCGGTCGTGCTTGATTTTGCAGCAGATATTCAGGAGGTTTGTCCAGACGCCCTGTTCCTCAACTACACCAACCCAATGGCTGTATTGACGAATGTGCTCATTTCGCAAGGCGGCTTGCAGGCTGTAGGTCTATGTCACAGCGTACAAGTATGTGTACCGGGTCTATTCGACCATCTGGGCATCGATACTGCAGGTGTCAAAACGAAGATCGCCGGTATTAACCATATGGCGTGGCTGCTGGAAGCAACGAAGGACGGCGTAGATTTGTACCCGGAAATTAAACGGCGCGCGGCGGAAAAACAAGCGGAGAAGCATCACGATATGGTACGCTACGAGCTCATGCTGAAATTCGGCTATTATGTCACAGAATCATCCGAACATAATGCCGAATACCACCCGTATTTTATTAAACGGAACTATCCAGAGCTGATTGAACGCTTCAATATTCCGCTGGATGAATACCCGCGCCGCTGTATTGAGCAAATTAAAGGCTGGGAAGAAAGACGAGATTCGATGCTTGCTAACAAGAAGATTGAGCATACGCGCAGCCGCGAATATGCTTCACATATTATGGAAGCTATCGAGACCAATAATCCTTATAAAATCGGCGGCAATGTGATGAACACTGGCCTGATTACGAACTTGCCGAAGGAAGCCTGCGTCGAGGTGCCTTGCTTGGTTGACCGTTCCGGCGTAACGCCAACCTATGTCGGCGATTTGCCGCCGCAGCTGGCAGCTTTGAATCGGACGAATATTAATACACAGCTGCTCACAATTGAGGCAGCCAAAACACTGAAGCGCGAGCATATTTACCATGCAGCTCTGCTCGATCCGCATACGTCGGCAGAATTGTCGATGGATGACATTGTCTCGCTATGCGATGAGCTGATTGAAGCGCATGGCAGTTGGCTGCCAACGTACCGCTAAAGTAACAACCTGTCATTATAGATTAAAGCAGGCCATATAGCACAACTGCTATTACGCAAAAAAAGGGTTGAACGAGCCGCATGCAGCTCGTCCAACCCTTTTTTAAATGGCTATCTATTCAGCTTACGCTTTGTTGGAAGAACCGAACTCGCGCATTTTACCCATAACGGTTTGTTTAATCGCTTCGCGGCCTGGAGCCAAGAATTTACGTGGATCGAATACTTCGGAATCCGAAGTCAGGATTTCACGAGCAACTTTAGTGAAGGCGATTTGGTTTTCAGTGTTAACGTTGATTTTAGCTGTTCCAAGGGAAATGGATTTTTTGATTTGCTCAGTAGGGATACCAGTACCACCATGCAATACCAATGGCAGCTTGATCGTTTGGCAAATTTCTTCCATTTCTTTGAAGCCCAGGTTTGGTTCGCCTTTGTAAGGACCGTGAACGGAACCAAGTGCTGGAGCCAGGCAGTCGATACCTGTAAGCTCAACCAGTTGTTTACACTCTTGTGGATCAGCGTAGATAACGCCATCAGCAATAACGTCATCCTCTTGTCCGCCAACTGTTCCCAGTTCAGCTTCAACGGAAATGCCGCGCTCGTGAGCATATGCAACAACTTGCTTCGTTGTTTTTACGTTTTCTTCGAATGGGGAGTGGGAAGCATCGATCATAACGGAAGTGAAGCCTGCATCGATTGCTTCTTTACATTTGTCGAAGCTGGAACCGTGGTCCAAGTGAATGGCAACTGGAACTGTGATTTTCATTTCTTCGATTAGGGATTTAACGATTGCAGTAACAACCGTGAAACCGCCCATGTAACGAGCAGCGCCTTCAGATACGCCCAAAATAACTGGGGATTTTTCTTCTTGAGCAGCGCCCAAAATTGCTTGCGTCCACTCCAGGTTGTTGATGTTGAATTGACCAACCGCGTAACCTTCTTTTAAACCTTTGTTCAACATGTCTTTCATCGAAACCAATGCCATGATAAATCCTCCTTCAAAGTAGTTGCAATTTAATGAATAGAACTTTCAATCATGCCCATTGATCTACTGCTTAAAATAACGCTCATAAACGACAAATCTATAGGCATGAGCGGAATTTTCGTTTCCTTGTTCACATTCTTCATCTAATACTACATGTTATCATAAATTATATTATAAAACTACCTGCGCTGCGAGTGAATACTTTTCACACAATTGATAAGAATTTATAAATGCGTTAATCCGATTCGACGGATACACCATTTCTTTTTATTAGAGAAAATAAAGGGCTTAGCCGTTTCTCAGCCCATTCGGCAAGGAATAAAATCAGCATCAAGCCCAGCAGCGCCGCACATACGGATACCGGAATGAGCCAAAGATGCGTCGAATGGGAGAAGAATGGAATCAGCGATACCGCTACAATTGGCGGAGCGTTCCACTTAAATTTAGTAATCATCCAAATCGTGATCAACACATTCGCGAACAAGGAAATCGCGCTTGGATAGATGAAAAAGAGCAGCGTACCGACGATTGACGAAATAAACGCGCCTAATGTAATTTTGCTCAGCTCCGTATAACGGAATGACCGCGAGACAAACAGGAAGCTGAATGCCCCCAAAGTAGGAAAAAATAAGGTATCCAGAAAAGAAAATTGCAAAGAAAGCCAATAAATAAGCATGACGTAGACGCCGATTGCGATAATTTTTAGATTCATTTTAAACCAGTGAACCTCCAGTCAAAATAGCCAGCGGATTACCTGAGTGTTCTGCATGGAATACTAGCAGTATTACAGTGCCTGCTTCATTTTATAAAGTTTCTCAAGAAGTGTCAATGCTGTGAACCATCTGCCAAATGACAAAAAAGCACCTGCACGGCGCTCTTGTCTAATCGATTTTTGTTTGTCTGAATCCGCCTCGATCGCTACCTGCCGTTGCTGTCTTCCCAGACGTCAACACAATTTCATCAAGATAAGTGAGACAGATGGACGAACCAGTTCTCTTAACGCTTGCTGAATTGCCGTTCAGAACACTAAAACTCGGCTTCTCCTTGGCTCAGTCTGTGTAATAGCCCTTCCCACTAACTAATTCACTCGCGGTTCTAGTAAATTTATCACTACTTGGTTGCTGGTGTTATCATTACGGCCGTTCATCCTTCCCAAAACGTCTTCTCGCTCAATTCACTATTCATTGGAGTATTATGTTAAGTGTGATTTGATCAAGCCAGCCTAAACTCTTTCTGAAAGCAAACTAAATTATTTCTGGTTATGCTTAGGAAGAATAGGAAAAAGCTTTATAAACCAATAAATGTTAGGATTCAATACCCTTTTATTCACTGTTCTTATACTAGATAATATTTTGATTCCGTATATTAAAAAGAAACCATAAATTCCTTTTCTCGTATACAACTCCAAATTATTAAATCGTGGAGGAATGAGTAATATATCTAACAAACTTAATTTTGGAGAAAGATCAGGAAGACTTGTTCTTATAACTGCTGTACTTGGCGTTTTAGGAGCTGGATACTTCAAAATATTAAAATTCACATTGAACAATCTTGCAAATAAAATATATCTCTCATTTTTTATCAGCTACGAACATATAATTGCAGCCTGTATGCTCTCGAGCGCTTTTTTAATTTTAGTTTATGCAATATATTATTGCTATTGTGAATTTGCAGCTCTGAATTATACGAACAGGGATGAAGGGAACAACGAAGCTTTACAAGTAATGCATAAAGCAGATCTTGCCTATAATTATGTATTCAAATTCTCCTCTCTTGCATTCATACTCTCCGGGATAACGATAGTAATGTATATTAACATCGTTGGTTTTCTCTCTCTACAATATTTAGTTATGGGTGTTACAATATTTCTATTTCTCTTATTTCTATTTTTTTTAGCATTCAAAAATATCAGACAAGAATTGTGTAAAAGTCTTGTATCACTAAAAAACTACATTATCAGTAATCGCGGTAAAATTGCTTCATGGTTTATTACAACCTTTATAATAATCTATTTCATATTTATAACTATGAGTTTCAGTCAAACAACTGTATTTACAACTGAATTTTCGAACAAGTCCAGTGCTCCAATAAAATTTCATTTTGAAAATTCTGTACCCGACAAAATTACATTACAATTCTACTTTGTAGATAAAGACAACAACGAGCATTTGACTAAACAAACAGAAATTGAAACTTCTCAATTCAGACGCTCATTTATTGAGGTGACTGAACAATCGCAACAATCTAAAGAGTCATCCATAATAACTTTCTTAAATGATGAAATGAGTAAAAGCCAAGATGCTTATATAGCTGAAGATAGCCATTATGATTATAATTACGAGTTAAATTCTATTGATTATTTAAAAAAGGGTAAGAATTTTGTGATAATTCTGTTTAATAAAAACTCCATGAACAATAATAAGAATTATAGAATCGTTAATCAAATCGATATCAATGAAAATGGGGATGTAATCATTAACCAAGACAAATTTCAGGAAAAATTTTAAATGCAACTATGCTAACTATTAGTCGTGACTCAACTTCAACATATTCAAAGTAAAAACTTCTTTAAAACAAAGGCCGCAGATTAATTCATCAATTAACCTGCGGCCTATAATTTTAATATTCGTTAGCACTGCCGTTGTTACGCTTCTCTTCCGAACACCTCAAACTGCGTTAAAGCAGGGAACGGTGAAGGATCGGACGACTTCACTAATTCGCTTAGAGTTACATGGTCAATCGCTCTGGATTCCAGCAAAATCGTTTGCGGTTTATGGGTTTTGATCAGGCTGGCCTGATGCGAGCTGCCATCCGAAAACGTTAGCGTCACATTTTCCCAATAGTTATCATGCGGAAAATCTGCTCGCAGCGTTAAAACGACCTTGTCCACGATTACGGTACGTCCAAAATCGATCGAAATAGCCGCGTCCTCTCTCTGGTTAATGCCCCATGATTCATAAGGCCATTCGCCATGCGAATCATTCGCAGCATTCCCATTAATGGCGTTCCGTGCCGCAAATACGGCCTCGCCGCGCGTCTCCACATTGGCGGATGCATGCGGGAAGCAGGTTTCGTTGGCGTGCTGGTCATATTCATTTTTAGCTACATTTTTATAAGCACTTGTTTCCTCGACGGTTGCGAGGCGGGCAGTCAGCACATGGATGTCGCCCGTAAACGACTTAGGTGAGTAGGATACTCTTTTTTCACCAAAAGGAATGATATAGCGGTACTCCTCACCCTTCAAATAAATGAAGGCCGGATTCATCGAATCCTCCAACTGAATGACTAGATGCACATTAGCCTGCGAGCTTTTGAGAACGATTACATTTCCAGGCTCGTAAGCTTGTTTGTAGACCAAATAAACCTGTTCGCTGTCCGTACGAGTCTCAAGCACCGCTCCGTCGGCATTTTGAATTTCTAGGGATAAGTTAATCATCGCTTTTCTCCATTCTTCTTCGCTATTTATGACAAGGTTACTCTTATCGTAGCACAAGCGGCAAAACAGCTAAATGCTATTTTTATAGAAGCTACTGCATATTTTTAGGGCATTTGACGGTATACGATGAAAATGATCATTTGTATAAAAAAGAGCAGAGGCGCTTCACGCTTGCTGCCCCTGCTCTCCATCCTCTTCTATAATCCCAGCTTCTGCCCCTTCTCCAGCCGCTGAATCTGAACCTCGCCGCTATCCGCCAGCTCTCTGAACTGCTGGATCGTTTGTCGCATTTTAGGCAGCGCCTCCTGCTTGTAGGTGCTGATCGAGTCCATCGCCGAGAGCACATCTGCGAAAGCCGTCTTTAACGTATCGACGGAAATGTTCGCTTCCATCGACTGCTTTTGAATTGCAGCGCCTTGGTTTTTCAGCATTTTGGAGGTGCCGCTGATTAGGCTGTCTGTCGTCTGATTCAGCAGCTCGATTTTTTGCAGGACGATTCGTTGATTGTAGAGCGCACTTGCTACCGTAACGGAAATTTTCAGCGCCGAAACGGTGACGTTCCTCGCCCGATCCACCCCGCGGATCAGCTCCTTGTTGTTGCGCATCACAACCTCAATCGCCATAATCCCCTGCTGATTCACAACGAGCATTTGCTGTAAATCCATGACCCGCTGGCGCAGCGGGAACAGCACCTCCTCGGTTATGAAGCGGATTTTATCCTCCGACTCCTGACGCGCCTTGGCTGCTGCAATCTGCGACTCGATGCCTTCATCCATCAGCATGCCGAGCTGGATTTCCTTTTGCAGTTTTTTTGTCAGTTCACGAAGCGCATGCTGTTCCAGCTCCAGTGTGGTGTTGTCATTTTTAAGTATCGTACTGCCTTTGTCCAGCGATAAAATGATGCCCGAAATGACCGTGTCCGCCTTCTGGTATTTGGCAAAATAACGCCGTAACGGATTAAAAAACATGCCCAGCACGCCGCTTTTGGCAAAATCGACGACACTCGGGTCCAAATCCTTGAGCTGGATGTGCAGCTCCGTCAAACTCTTCGCCACTTGGCCGCCTTCATCGCCTGTTTGCGCCAAATTTCCGACTGCCACCTGCAGCAGCGAATTTTTCTCCGAGGAAGACCTCATCGACTGAATGCCAAACTGGTCAATCGATTGCAAAATCGCTTTCCGTTTTTCGAGCGAATCCAGATCCAGATCCAGCTCCAAAATCGTCGATACATTGCTCGTCGCAAGCTCCCGCAGCTGGGTGACCTCCTCAGGCTCAGGCTTCACCTGCTCTTCAATGACCGATTTCAGCTTCTCCTCACTGACCACTTCCATCGTAAATGACATTGCAACCCCTCCTCTTCGAACTCTAACTGCAATATAAAATTACATTTGAACGTTCAGCAGGTTTCCAATTTTATAAACGACATCTTCGGTATCGGCGTTGATGCTTGCCGCCTCGTTAATGCTCGAAATGCTTTGCAGCGCCTTAATATTTGCGTTGTAGCCAATCGTATAAATCGGAACTTTGTACGTTTCAATGAGTCCTTTAATGTCTTTGAGCGAATGCCCTTCATTCGTCTCCCCATCGCTTAGCACAAAAATGAGCGGCTTCACATCCGGGTTCGCAGCGAGCTCATCCTGCAGCATTTTCATGGCGACTACGATACCGTCAAAGGTTGCCGTTCCTCCGCTCGCCTGCAAGCTATTGATCGCGCCAACAAACATCGATTGCTGGTTGGTGTCATACTTCCCGATTGGCAAGTTAATCGCAACGTCGCTGGAGTACGAGACGAATCCGATGCTGTTGTTCCTGCCCAAAAATTTCTGCCCCTTGAGCAGCGATTCTTTCAGGCGATTAAGCGGCTCCCCGCCCATGCTGCCCGAAATGTCCGCTACAAAAACAGCAGCAATCGGCTTGCTTCCATCCTTCTTTTCCTTCCAAAGCTTCTGCGCGGATGCGAGCGTCTTGCCATTCACAGCATCCATCTCGGACTTGTAGTCATCGAGGCCATTAAAACCTTTTTCCTCAGCAGTTTTCTGGTATTTATCCTGTGCGACAAAATCAGCGAACTTCTGGATAATGTCCTGCTTATCCTTGGACAGCTTACCAAGCGCATACAGCGGGCTGTCATGTCTCACGCCGAAAGGCGTAAACACGTACCCGCTCTGGAAATCCGCCGCGTTCACATAGGTTTGATACTCCAGTACAAAAGCATCCAGCATCCCCGTCTTGGCGGCCTCACGCATTTGCAGTGTAGTGGAGGCAAGGAAAGGAACATTGGCCTGGAACTTCTCAAAGCCTTGCACCGCCTTCTCGCCCAGCAGCTCCTGGCTGTCAAAGGTCGCAAGGGACGTCACCAGAAAATTGAGGCCAGTTGAGCTCGCAAAAGGGTCGGTATAGCCCATCGCCACCTGATTGTTCGCGATAGCATCGGTCAGCGTCTTCACGTTGAGCGAGCCATATTCGGCAATCAGTTCATCGTATTTTGCTTGAGTGGACACAATGCCAGCTACATTGCCTACGAGCCGTTTAGACACGAGCTTCGTTTGAACGCCATTCGCCGCCACCATTTCGCCCCACAGCTCGTTGGACGGGGTAAAGGCATCCGGCACATATTTGCCTGAACGAATATAATCCGCCCCGGTGCCTGAGGCGATATTGCGGATTTTGACCGAAGCCGTCTTCCCATTCACTTTAATCTTCGCTTGATTAAAAGCGGTGGCCACCTCGTTCAGCCAGCCATCCATATCCGTACCCGATTTCTCGGTAGAGGAAAAAATTTCGACGAATTGGTCGGTCGTGTTTTCAACCGATACGGGAAACTTCGAAATATCTGGCAAGGAGTCGCCGACATCAGCAGGATCAAGATCAATCTGCCCTTTGACCGGCTCCGCGGTTGAAACCGAAATATTTTTATAAAGCTTATCTAGCTGTTTCGCCGCATCCTCCGACGAAATCTGTGTATCCGTCTTGCCTAAGTTCGAGGTTAAGCTAATCCCAAAATAAACGAGAGCAAAAACAACAATTGCAATAAGTGCCAATACAACAAAAGCTTTTCCTTTACTCGCCATATGCGTCTCCTTCTCATTGTTGATAAAATTTGGTTTGCTTTATTAATACATCAATCTCCTTCATGCAGGGCATTTCCTCGACCGTTCTGTAATCTGTGCTCCCTAGCAGCGATATTTCGAGAGCCAAGCGGTCCAGCTTCAGCAAAATCTCTTCGTTCGCTCCCAGATAACCGGATACGTAGTCCAGGTATTGCTGGTAAAGCTCTATTTTTTCCTGCATCAGCTTATTCGAGAACTTCTTCGCGCTCCGCTGCCGTTCCAAGGAGGCAAACTCAGAAGCATCGAACACGCCGAGCTTATTCAACATTCCTTTAATATTCAAGTAAAAAAGCTTCTCGACCTCAACGATGACGGAATCGAATTTTTTGTAGCTGATTTCCGTCTGCTCAAATCTTTGGCCGAGTATGTCGGATAAGATCGCTCTCTTTTTCGCTATACGCTCCAACTGGTCGAGGGCCAAGGCAATATCCTTGTGCAGCACTTTAACGTTTTTGTAATAGGAAAGCGCCGCCATGAAATCCTCGCGTGTGGCAATCGAACGAATCTGTGGCACCGCAGCGGGCTTAAGCAGCAGCGTATAGCTACCATAAGTCAGAACCAGAAAGCTGCTGAACAATAAGGTTACGCCTGAAGCGGTTGCAAGAACACTTTCACCCCCTATGACCACCCCGACAAGCCCTGGTGACAAGATGACAATATTTAGAGCGACAACTCCGCCAATGAGTCCGAGCAGCTTGAAAAATTTCGAATTATTCCCCATAAATAATTCCTCCACTAATGCGGTAACTTGTCTCCATTTGTGAAAAAACATCATAATTTGCCTGTACCTTTAATTTTAGCAGAGAATTACCGAACAAGCTCCTAAATGTTGCTAATATCACTTCAGATTCTATTTATACTCTAATTACTTCCACGTTATTTGTCCGGTTCCATTTTATTTTCGGGCTTGTCTTGGAACACAGCGCGGTGCTCGAACCCAAGGTGAAACGGCTGTCGCCGTCCTCTGGCGGCGCAGCGCGTTTCATTCCGAGAAATATAGAGAAAGGATGGGAAAATCATATCCTTTCTCTATATTTCAAAAAAGAGCCATTGCTTTTCATTCCATTAAAGGTTATTGTAGATATAAAGAGTCTATAAAGTCTTTGAAATGAGAACCATATTATAATCAGGAAAGGAATGAAGGGATATGAATAACGATTTGTTTAATGCAGCTGTGTGGGAGAAGGCTTGGACGGAGGACCCGGCCGCGACGGGCAATAAAATGAAGAAGGCCGGCATTGGCCGTACGTCCTTTGATCATAAAGCAAAAACCTTTAATGCAGAGGTGTTCAGTGAAGGGGGAAGACACAGGAGCGAGCGAATTATTCGCTGGATAGAAGGGCAGGGTGTCGACTTCCAAGGGCTGTCCGTACTCGATATCGGCGCTGCCTCGGGCGGGTTCACGGTTCCTTTCGCCGACCGCGGAGCACGCGTGACAGCTGTAGAGCCTAACGTTCCGTTAAGCGAGCTGTTTGTGGAGAATACAGCAAGGTTTGATCAGGGACAGGTCGAGCTGATCCATGATGTGTTTGAGGAGCTGGATCTTGCCGCAAGGGGCTGGAGCAACGCCTTCGATCTCGTATTTGTGTCCATGTGCCCGGTCATTGTCGATTGGGAAAGCGTGGAGCGGGTGCTCAGCACCGCTCGCAAATATTGCTACATTAGTGTAGGTGCAGGGCCTAGAGAGCATAGTCTGTTCCAAGCCATTCTTCCTTTGCTGACTGGTCGCGAGGTTCATCCAGAAAGCTCAGATATGGCCTACTTAACCCATCTGCTCTATTTGAAGGGTTATTCATTCGAATCCATTATTACGAAAGAAACAAAAACGACCGAGTCATCTTACGAAGAAGCGATTGAAGAAGTCATGCAAGCGCTGAAAACCCATAATTTAATTCCTGATGAGTCTGCCCGCCAAATCGTTACCGAATATGTACACCGTACTTATCCGGATGGCAAAGTGGTCATTCATCAGGGCGGGCGCTACGGAAAAGTGCTGATCCGGCTGCAGGAGCTGAATATGTATACACGGCCGGAAACCGTTAAAGCCTAGGTCAGCGTAGGCCGAGGTTTTAACTTTAATTATTAGCGTTATCAGATAATTCACTGACAAGAGAATCGTATAAGAGCAGCAACGCTTTGGATGGACGAATGCCGAGCTCTTTTTTGATCAGCCTCACATAGTCTATGTATTGGGCAGTAAGCCCCTTCTTGTTTCCGTCCTGCGCATGCTTGCGGAGCAGCAGGCTCAGAACGGATTCATCAAGGGGATTTTGCGCATATAGCTTCAGCAACAGCTTCGACGCTGCTGCCGTATTGGAGAGAACTAGGAGCGCCTCCACTACATTTTTGACGAAGGATGTGTAAAGCTCTGCCAGACGATCCGTCTCGTGTATAGCCCAGACGTAGGCTTTGCTGCCGAACAGGTCCCCTGTGTAGAGCCTTTCCGCGTTCAGCGCGTCCTCCATATTAGCGGCGTCAATCCTTTTAAACTTGCTTGCTTGACGCTCAAACTCCTCAAAATCAATCATCGCATCGGCCAGCTCCAGCGCGTAGCCGTCATTTTCCGAGCGGATTGCATCCCGAAGCGCTAACGGCTCTAACGATTTGCGAAGCTGATAGACCGTCGTATTCAAATACTTTTCCGCATTCACACTCGTCATGCCGGCGAAAATATCTGCAACGAGCCTGGCACGCGAAATCCTGCGTCCACGGTTCAGCAGCAGGTAGGCAAACAGCTCGACGCTTTTGCTGGAAATCCATTTCACGCGTCCCCGTTCATTTCGCACCGAAAAGTCGCCTAAAGCTGTGATGCTAACACGATTGGCGTTCTGAGTTTGAGCGTTTGCCGTCTGAGAATCCTCCGCCCTTTTCCGGCCTTCAAGCGCGCGATGAATCGTCCGCTCCAGCCGCTCCTGCGTTACCGGCTTGACTAAATAGTCGAGCACAGACAACTCAAAAGCATCAACGGCATAATCTTTATGCGAGGTGACGAACACAATTTGTGTTTTGCAGCCTACCTGATCCAGTCTGGAGGCGAACGTAAGCCCGTTGTCACCGGGCATGGAAATATCGACGAACGCCAACTCGACGTCGGTATTTTTAGCGAGAAAATCAGCCGCCGCATGCGTATCCGCAAATGCTCCGACGATCTGCAGCTCGGCGTATTTCGCCAGCATTTTCCTCATAATTAAATGCATGACGGGCTCATCGTCAATTAAGATGACCTTCAATCGCTTTCACCACCATTCCTTCACTTTCACTCGTTCCCCCACTGCTGACGGACCCCGGCAGCGTAAAACGAAATGTCGTTCCTTGCCCAGCCGAGCTCTCAAACCGGAGACTGCCGCCATGCATGCGGAGAAATTCCCGGGTCAATACGAGACCGAATCGCATATCGCCTCCGTCCTCTCTGCTTGCAAATCCAGGCTCCTTGAAAAAGAGTTCATCATGACGCAGCAGCCGCGCTGTATCTTCATCAATCCCGCTCCCATTGTCACTAACGGATACCGTTACCTCATTATGCTCAATAGAAGCGCTGACCTCGATCTTTCCGTCGATATCCGTATATTTAATCGCATTCGACAGCAAATTTCGAAAAATAAGATCCAGCATTTCTTTATCGGCATTCACCGTCAGCTTCTCGTCGATAAGCTCGGAAATTTGAATGTTTTTCATCGCCGCTCTGGCTCCTGCCAGCGATAAAGCTTGGCGAACAACCTGCTGCAGGTTCCAGGCCAACGGCCTGAACGCGACCTCGCCATTTTGACTGCGATACCAGTCCAGCAAATTATCAACGAGGTGGAAGGTGCCGCGGACCTGCCGCCTGATTTCTTGAAACACCTCAGCGCTGGCAATATCGGTATCCGTAGGTTCCTCGCCCAGCAGCTCGGTTAAGCTGACGAGAAGCGCAATCGGATCACGAATATCGTGCGCCATAACGGTGAACAGCTTGTCCTTAAAGGCGTTCAGTTGGGACAGACGCTGCGATTTTTCATGCAGACGCTCCTCATTCTCCTTCAGCTCCGTAATATCGCTGAACATCAGCATTTTGCCAATCGGAGTCGTTCCCGTGTCGTAAATATACGTTAAGCTGCAAATGTAATACATTTGCCGAGCACCCAGCAACAGCTGAAGCGGAAAGCGCTCATCCTGAAAATCGGTTGCCGCTATTCGCTGGACAAGCTCCGGCGAAGCGGTGAGCACATCCTTGCCGAAGGCAGGAATGCTTTTCGTCTGGGCAAGCTCGGGAAACACCTCTTCAGCTGCACGGTTGTAGTTCACGATCTGATTTTCATAATCCAGCAGCACGACGCCGTCGCGAACGGTATCAAACATTTTGGCATATGCAAGCGGCGTTAACCGGAGCAATCCGAACCTGAAAATCCCCCAAGCGTACACAACACCAGATACAGCAAAGCCGAGCGGGGTAAAATCGATTACCGTGCTGAACATATAGCCAATGTTGAACAGCATAGGAGCAGCCGCTCCAAGAATGAGGAGGAGAATCTGCTTCCGTACAATGGGCAGCGCCCGCAAATACATCGGAATAAACAGCAGAATGCCAAGCAGCAAAATCGTATAGTTATAGACCCCATGTACCGAATACCAAGGCCCTTTTATCGTATTGTACAACGGAACGGTATCATTCGGGTTCAAAATATAAGCTTCATAGATAAGATGATGCCATCCGTTGGTGAGATGGAGGAGAAACGTTGTGGTAGGAATGAGAAATAGCAGCACCGTGATCCATTTTCGATAGGCGGTCGCCAGGCCCGTGAACTGAATGACCAGCAGCAGCCAAAATGCGGAGACGAAGGGAATGCCCAAATATTCGAACTGAAGAGCAAGCTTAACGCCGCTTAGGCTGCTGCCCAAAATCTCAAATGCATAGCCGAGCGCATAACAAGACGCCGTTGCCATCATGTAAACCATCGTCCTCGCCACCTGCAAATGGCGTTTGCGGTAGGACAGTAACAACACAAACAGCATCAGCGCCGTCGCAAAGCATAGCAATACTGACATCCATAGCCTCGTATCCACGACGGTGCCCACCTTTCATTCGCTCTTTCGAACATCTCGTCTATTGATTTATTCCCTTTGTGTTTCATTTTCAGGGTTGTCCGCCACGTTTGCAATAGCACCACGCTCTGCTGCCCGGTTAATTTTTTTATCCAGCTCTGAGCTAACCCAGGATAATAGTGACTCAAATACATTCAAAGGCAACCACGCTCCCCAACCAGCACGAAGAGCGTTCGCAACCATCGACTGTATAACGTGATAGAGTAGCCCGGCAGTTAGTGCACCAAAAAAGAGACCTGGCAAATTAAACAATATATCTAACAAATGACCACCAGCCGGCAAAGCCAGCATGAAAAATGTGCGGAATACACCATCAATTCCATACTTGCTTGCGTATGAAAAATCCTTTTTAGCCGCCCTTATGCCACTAATCCAATCCATTGCTACGAAAAATAGCAACGCCATCATTGCTGTTAACACTGCATCACCCGCTCCATACAAATATTCAAAAATAGGTACAACGAAGGCACCCGCTGTTGAAATAAGGGCTTGCCCTTTGTTCATGATTGTTTCCTCCTAAAAGTAAAAGCCCCGCCGCAGCGGAGCTTTATTTTATATTTTTATGATGAGACGACTTTATAAAACGAAGATAACAAAAAACAGGTTAATCATGGTGGTATCTGACCATAATCGACCTGTTTGATATAACGTTATTACGTTATTTAGGGTATAAAATTAGAGCATTGTTGTGAGTACAAACAATCGAAAAAGACTACAACACAGGTGGTTAGCTGGTATTGTGGCTTCGTTGGTTGTATTGTACGATCTTAGAGATGGAAAATTAACGCGTTTACACAAACTATTTTACAGACTCAATTTTTCATATAAATCCATTCTCTGAAACAAAAAGAATCTTTCACTGCTCCTTCTTATATTTTTCAACATACTGGTTAATTCCTGTAAAAAGAACTTCTTTTACAGTTTCCGTATAATCTCCAAAACTCTCTTTTGATGAGATAATATCTAAAACTTGCTTTAATTGACCATCAATAATGATTGTAATTCCATCTGTCAGAACACCATTTTTTTCATTTTTAAATACATCTTTTATTATAGTAATATTTTTTTCACTCATGATATATCCCCTTCAAAATAATTTTCATTATCATTACACCAATATTTAAAACTTTCATCAATTAAACCATAAAAATTTTTATATTCACCAATCCATTTATCTGGAATATACTCTTCAAAACTAGTGTATTCAGGAAACGTCGAATATAAAAACTTCTCATCAAAATTTATTAATAGAGATGGTCTATAATCGTAGATAGCATTATCTTCATCAATTTCAACTGAAAATAAAAACTTTTCTTTTAGCTCATCAATTTCTACTTTATACTCTATTATTTTATTTAAAAATTCACTCACTGTTGTTTCATCTAAAACAATAATACCTTCTCTTTCATTATCAAACAAATTTTCATTATTAATCCCGTATTTTTTATAGTCTAAAATCCAATATTCTTTTGTTGAAATGTACCAATTAAATTGGTTTTGAAAGACTATTCCTACAACAATATTTTCTGCATAAAGTGGAACTATCATTTAACAAAACCTCTTTCTACTAAGGTACTATCCTCACATTTTTCGCATATTCAACAAGCCATTCACTAACAGGTGATGGTAGTTCGTAAGCAAGGCCATCAAAATTATATTTTTCAAAAATACCTTTATCAACTATTTTAGGTGCCCTCCCTCCTTGGTTCAAGGGATTAGATTTATAAAAATCTTGAGAAATTGCATTTTCTTGAATTAATTCATCTAACCACTTTGGCGCTTCAAATTCAACTTTATATGAACCGTCTCCTCTTTTGTTTTTGAAGTATTCTGCATGATCTTTGCCTGTACTTACATTTAAGTCATTTGATTTGAACTTTTCATTCAAAGAAAGAGTCCCGTCTCCATTGACTTTTAATATATCTTTACTCTGTCCTCCTTGAACTCGACTATATGCTACAGTTTCTTCAACAACGTCCCCAGACTCCTTAGCAACACTTCCACCCGAACCAACTTTACCCGTCCCCTCATTACTGGAACTACGAATACTCTCCATATTCGGCATGCTTATTTCGGAACTTTTTATAACTCCAACAGTCGAATCTCGTACACCTTTTGATAGCGTTTCATCATGGGGGACAATTGGACTAGACAGATGCTTTGTGTTTTGAAAGTATTGATCTCCTACTGTATTTGCAGCAGCTACTTCACCAGGATCGCTACCTTTATAACCAGCAATGACACCCGCATTCTCTTCTAGCCTCTCATTTACCCTAAATGTATCAGAGTTTGCATCCTGCGCCAAGTCTTGGGTCAGCCTATCTCCTAGGGCAGCAGCTCGTTGATGTTCTCCCGCTGCTTCTAGCTCTTGCATTAGCCTATACCCTGTACCCATTTGCTCTGCGTTTTTCGATTCGTTGGATAATAGATTTAATTCCGCTGGAGTTAAACCACTTCCGTCGTTAGAGGCAGTCCTACTCCTGTTATTCGCAGTAGTAGAAGCTCGGGTTCCCAACTGGTGCTGCATTTCTGAAGGTAGTTGACGGTTATGAAGCGCCTGCGTACGAGTCCCTCCAAGCCCCTTCAGCCTTTCCAATACCGCTCGGATGGGATGCAGGACTTTTCCAGACCCTCCTACCGCTTGGCTTAGTCGCTCCGCCGCCTTCGTAATAGTGGCACGGGGAGCTTCAAACTTGCTAAGTGATGAGCCTGCTTGAGGAGCATCGCCTGATCTGACACGGCTCTTTTTCCCTGGAAATGTACGTTCTATGAGATCACTGAGACTTCTCCCTTCTCCCTCCGTCACCGGAGTCCGAGGTGACTTTATCCCTTCCGACCCCCGATCGGGAGTGAAGTGCCCTTCCTGTTTCATTTGTTGCCCGGTTTGCACGAAATCCTCCCATGAATTCGGAGACGGATCGGCCGATTTGCCTTTTGAAGTACTTGTAGGCAGAGCGGCCTGTACATCCGGCAAACCATCTGCGATTTCTCGCCAGCCACTCCTCTCTCCTGTTGGAGCCGTCAGCCCTATTTGTACTTCCCCTGCCGTATTATTATGGCTGTCTACATTTCTCAGCGTGCTGGCAAGCACATCTCCCGGCGCCTGTCTAACCATCTGCACACCCTTACCCAGCCCGTATAGAGCCAGATCTCCAGCACCTCCCAACACCGTATCTAAGGCTACATCTGCAGCACGACCGCTTAGAGACTGCTCATTCACCCCGAGCTGGTATTCACCCACTTCGCGTGCGGTACCCAGCATCGCACCACCCATTGTACCACGCGTTACGGTTTGACCTGCTTTATTGGCCATTCCCTTTGTAGCAGCACCAGCTACTTTCCATGCTGCCGTGCCAGGTAATAGGTAACCTACAAACTGACCTGTTTTGCCCGCCGTTGTTTGCGTGGCACCCTCGGCACGTTCTGGCATGCCCATTTGTCGATCCATATACGAGGATAATCCTAATGTCGCCGTATCCCCTATTCCTCGAATGAAGTTGGGGATTGGTCCCGTGTCCGTCACTCCAGGGATATCCGTCTCCCGTATGGCCTCCCCCAGTCGTTCTCCTCCCGTTTTCCCATCCAGCAGGCTCGAAAGTCCTTCATCCACTGCTTTCGGGACAATCCGATCAATTAGCTTAGCCGTCGGCCATTCCGCTGGCCGATACCACGATGTCAGCTTGGAGAGCGGGGAATTCAAGGCCCGTTCCTGCCGCTCTGCCGCTTGCTGCTCCTTCAAACGCTGCTTCTGTCCCATCACCGTTCCCGAAACACCCGTTGCCGGTGAAAGATCGCGATTAAATAGTGTTCCTGGAATTTGCTCCGGTTTGGCTTGAACTGCACTTCCACCCTGGGCAGCTCCCGCTATTTTATCCCAGACTGGCGTCGGCGATGCCACTTGAACTGCAGGCTGTTGCACTACGCGGTTGCGTACAACCTCATACTTATCTTGTACAGCTGTAGGACGGTTGTACATGCCGGAGAGTACGTTCTGCTTCGCTTCCTCTCCTTGCCTCTGTCGGTTTCGCACGACATCGTATTTATCTAACATCTGCTCCCCTCCCTCCATTTGGTTACTTGATTCTATATTTACTTACTACGTTAGGCTGAGTTTTTGCCTGTTGGCGTCAACAGCTCTTTCTGCTCTTTAGGACGCGCCAAATGCTGTTTTTGAAAAGAGGATAAATTTCACTAAGTACTATTTGAATCGCTTGTCAATTGCGCAATTCCACCTCATTGAAGCTGACCAAGAAAACGAAGTCAACAAAAAACAGGTCAATTATGGCGGTATCTAACCATAATCAACCTGTTTTTTGTAACGCTTTATCGTTATTTAGAGTATAAAATTAAAACATGGATATATGCACAAACAAAGCGATGAAAACTTTATACTACATTTCAGCGGTTGGATGTGTTATTTCATTAATTTTAAATTTATACGCTACTGGGTAGTCCCCCCACCGTTCTCAATGAATTTAGTTCTATATGAATAGGCAACGATAAACTAAACAAAAAACTCAATCCAATACTTTATAAACTATATCGCCTGCATTTATTTTGTTAAAATCATCTGAATCATAAATAATAATTCCGATACTAAGATCTCCAAACATAGAAGTTGAAATATCTACCTTCTTGACTTTAAACCTCAATTCTTCCAGAGTTGCTTTAACCATTATATATTTATCAACGATATTTAGTCCGCTTGTATTATCTAGGGTGAACTTAGGATCAGCTCCTATAATAATATGCCCCATTTTTTTATCATTAACGGTCAGGCCTATTTGCATAAAATGTTCATAACGCATTTTTTCACCCTACCTTTCTATTATATCAAGTAAATGTTTAACATCTTTTAGCTTCAAATTTGCATTCCTTAATCTTTGAATACCATCTCTTAAAAGCATAACTTTCTCGGATTGACTTAATTCTGATGCAAATCGTGCCGCCCTAATGCTAGCTTGGGCTTCATCTAAAGCATAATTTATTAAATTGATCACTGGTACATTGTCAATGAGATCATATTGATTATAAGCAGTTCCTTTTTTAACTGTCTCGTAGTGTCCAACCACTTCATGTGCTATAGTGCCCCTACCACTAATCAAAGAATTCGGATTTTTTGTTGGTAGTTTGGATGGTAATACATCATTATTTATTGTCAAAATCGTATCGTACATTATGCTTGTAGGGGTAGTGTTTACACTATCCGCAATGTGAATATTATATTCTGGAAAGTTCAACTTTTTTGCATAACTAATTAATTCATTTATCTGTTCTTTGGTAAGCGGTGTATCATTCCTATATCCTTTAGTATCAATGAAATTCTTACCTTCATCCGCCCCCTCAACTTTAGCACTCGTTCTACTCTCAATATTTGAGTTTCTCATTTCAGTACTTTTCAAGGCTCCAGCAGTCGAACTGCCTTCTTCTTTTGCTACCGTTCGACCAATCGGTTCAGTTTCACTAGACAGATGATTCGTGTTTTGAAAGTGTAGACTTCCTACTGGATTCGCAGCAGCTACTTCAGGAGGCTCACTACCTTTATAACCAGCAGCGAAATCTGCATTCTCTTCTAACATCCCATTTATCCTAAATGTATCAGAGTTTACATCCTGCGCCAAGTCTTGGGTCAGCCTATCTCCTAGGGCAGCAGCTCGCTGATGTTCTCCCGCTGCTTCTAGCTCTTGCATTAGCCTATGCCCTGTACCCATTTGCTCTGCGCTTAACGACTCGTTAGATAAAATATTCAATTCCGCTGGGCCTAATTCGCCTCTGGCGTTAGAGGCAGTCCCACTCATGTTATTCGCAGTACTAGAAGCCCGGTTTCCCAACCCGTGCTGCATGTCTGAAGGTAGTTGACGGTTACGAAGTGCTTGTGTTTGGTTCCCTCCAAGCTCCTTCAGCCTTTCCAATGCCGCTCGGATGGGATGCAAGACTTTCCCAGCTCCCTCTACCGCCTGGCTTAATCGCTCCGCCGCCTTCGTAATAGTGGCACGGGGAGCTTCCAACTTGCTCATCGATGAGCCTGCTCGGGGAGCATCTCCTGAGCTGCCACGGCTCTTTTTCTCCGAAAAAGTACGCTCTATTAGGTTACTGAGTCTTGTCTCCTCTATGTCCGTCACTGGAATCCGAGGTGACTTCAGCCCTTCCGCCCCCCGATCGGGAGTCAAGCGCCCTTCCTGCTTCATTTGTTGCCCGGTTTGCACAAAATCCTCCCATGAATTCGGAGGAGGATCGGCCGATTTGCCTTTTGAAATACTTGTAGGCAGTGCGGCTTGTACATCTGGCAAACTACCTGAGATTCCTCGCAAGCCACTTCTTTCTCCTGTTGGATCCATCCACCCTACTCGCGCTTCTCCTACAGTATTATTATGGCTGTCTACATTTCTCAGCGTGCTGGCAAGCACATCTCCCGGCGCCTGTCTAACCATCTGCACACCCTTACCCAGCCCGTATAGAGCCAGATCTCCAGCACCTCCCAACACCGTATCTAAGGCTACATCTGCAGCACGACCGCTTAGAGACTGCTCATTCACCCCCAGCTGGTATTCACCCACTTCGCGTGCGGTACCCAGCATCGAACCGCCCATTGCCCCACGTGTTAATGTTTGACCTGCTTTATTAGCCATCCCCTTCGTAGCAGCACCAGCTACTTTCCATGCTGCCGTGCCGGGTAATAGGTAACCCACAAACTGACCCGCTTTGCCCGCCGTTGTTTGCGTGGCACCCTCGGCACGTTCTGGCATGCCCATTTGTCGATCCATATACGAGGATAATCCTAATGTCGCCGTATCCCCTATTCCGCGAATAAAGTTGGGGACAGGTCCTGTATCCGTCACCCCGGGAATGTCTGGCATCGCTCGTATAGCCTCACCCAGTCGTTCCCCTCCCGTTTTCCCATCCAGCAGGCTCGAAAGTCCTTCATCCACCTCTTTCGGGACAATCCGATCAATCAGCTTTGCCGTCGGCCATTCCGCTGGCCGATACCACGACGTCAGCTTGGATAGTCGGGAATTCAAAGCCCGTTCCTGCCGCTCTGCCGCTTGCTGCTCCTTCAAACGCTGCTTCTGTCCCATCACCGTTCCCGAAAAACCCGTTGCTGGCGAAAAATCACGATTAAATAGCGTTCCTGGTATTTGCTCCGGTTTGGCCTGAGCTGCGCTTCCACCCTGGGCAGCCCCCGCTATTTTATCCCAAGCTGGCGTCGGCGATGCCAATTGAACGGCAGGCTGTTGCAATACGCGGTTGCGTACAACCTCATACTTATCTGGTACAGCTGCAGGACGGTTGTACATGCCAGAGAGTACGTTCTGCTTCGCTTCTTCTCCTTGCCGCTGTCGGTTTCGCACGACATCATATTTATCTGACACCCGCTCCCCTCCAGTTTCCCATTACCTTGGCTACATATTTCTGTGTTTCCGTTGGAGCATAACTCACAATTGCTGACCAGTTAGCTCCGTATTTCTTAATTGCCTTGTCCAAATTACCCGGTCCCCAATTATAAGCGGCTAATGCTAGCTGGGGGTCGTTGTTGTATTTGCTCATCATTTGACTGATGTACTTCGTACCGCCATTTACATTTTGAATCGGGTCATTGACATCTTTCACTCCTAACCCGGAAGCTGTTCCAGGCATGAGCTGCATAAGGCCACCGGCACCAGCGGATGATTTAGCTTGAGGATTCCAACTGGATTCTTGCTGGATAATGGCCGCTATTAAGCTAGGTTCTATATGATATTTCTGTGCCGCCGCATTAACGATGCTCTGATAAGTTGACGGAATACTGGTATTACCAGAGCCACTTACTTTCCCTCGGTCACTCCGTGCTTCTTATTGAGCGCACTTAACTCGTCCTTACTAAAACCAAGAGATAGAAGAAGCTGATCTGTTTGTGTTTCGGGTAATCCAAGATCGATAGCCGATGTGTACATCTTCTCGCGATCTGTAGCGTTTGTAGGCATCGTATTTTTGCCTGTAGGCTGCCCTGACGAATCGAGAACTGGAGTGCCGTATAAGCGGCTAATGGCGCCATACGCTTGGTCTAGATTCATGCCATTGTATGCACTGCTGTTCGTCTGGGACATCTCCCAATCCAAGCCTGCCCACTGTCGAGCACTATTATCTTTATATTGTTGTTCATTAAGATTTTGTGCTGCCCATTGAAGCGCGTTCTGCATGCCGAATTGCCGAACCTGCTCATTAAACTGATCCAGCCATTGCTTGTCAGAAACGGCATCTCGACCGGCCGTATAATTATAGGCTCGATCAGACTCAAAAACACCGCGATCATATTGCTTGCCAGCTAATGTCTGCTGTCCGACATTCGCATTTTTCGCAAGACTGCCCCATGTCTGCGTTGGGCCAGAACCTAGATTACCCGTTTGCCCGACCATATCCATATAAGCATTCCAGTTACTTTGTTTATTGGCCAAATCCATTTCTTGACCGGCCAATGTCCTTGTACCTGCATAAGGATTAGCGGTTACATTTGCTGCTGAAACATTTGCCCCAAGGGTCGACGTATTCACCCCCATCGCTTGAAGCTGCGAGCGGATAACATCCGCCTGCCCACTAAGCTGCGCACGATCTGTCGCCGTAATTCCTTTTGTCTCCGCTTGCTGTTTTAAACCGATGAGCTGCTGGATAAGCTGCTGTGAACCGGCTGGCATATAGTTTCCCGTTAAGCCTGCCTCCGTCACGGATTCATTAAACTGATCCCCACGAAGTGCTCGTGCTGTATTTAGTAGATTGGCGGCATTAGCCAAACGGTCTTGATATTGCGCATAAGCCTGTTGGCGATATTCAGGAATATATGCTACTGCTTCCTGCTCAGCTCGCTGTTGAATTTGACCTAGCTGCGACGAAGTCAGACTGCTATTTAAAATACCCTTTTCGTTAGCCGTCTCCATAGCGCTTTTACTTGCATCGCCTGCACGAATTTGTGCCAGCTGCCGCTGTGCCTGATAGCCGGCGTCAGTCTCGGGATCATAGCTGAAGGGTGTTCCCGTAAGACTTTCAAGCGCCGCATACTGTTGGGCACTCTTAGCTTGCCAATCATTATATTGCGGTGTTGAAAAAGAGGGGGTTGGCTGAGTGGTCGTCGGAGCTGGTACGGGAGTTACTTTGGGCACAACCGGAGTAAAGATTCCCGTCCCCGGATTTTGAGATGCTGACGAACCAGATTTAGCCCTTAAATCAGGTAATATTGGATCTGCTTTCTTCTTTTCTAGAGTGTTAGTCTGCGACGTCGCGTTTGTTGTATTAGCCGCCGTGGTTGAACTAGGAATACTACTTTTAGCTAATTGAGCCTTTGCCCAAGCTTGCTGGCCTGCATTTGCTGTTCCACCCGCAGCTGTCTTGCCCGCTGCCATATTCGTCAAATATTGATTTTGATTTGTGTTTACTGTCACAACGCTCACCTCCAAAAATAATAAAAAAAGCCGTTAAATAAACGGCTTAATAAACGGCTTAACGGCTCCTCTTTGCTTCAATGAATACTGCTCTAAGAACTATTGCTAAATCAACTATCTCTAATCGCCTTCACTCCTGAACGGGTGTAGACCCGTATTGGACTTGCCTTCGCATCACTTGTAGCCAACAGCTCAAATGCGCCAACGCGTGTTGGAGTTGTTATCCGCATGGAGGAGCTGCCTGATTCCAGAATACTTGGATGATAGATGGGCAGTCTATGCACACGAGAGGCTCCCTTCACATTCAAAAACTCTAACGTGTGGTTTAAAAGCAAGGACAATGCGCTTAATATTTCCCCGCCCCAATAGGTATACCAAATATCATTACTAGGATCGACAGACCATGTCCCCCCTACTTGGCTGGTCGGTGTATTGGGATCAACATAAAACCTGTCCAAGTATCTTAAGCTTCTTGTAATAATAGTAATAATGACAGAATCATCCCCGCCAGCCAGATGGGCATACAGCGCTGTACGCAGCAATAGACCCGCCATATGTGTCTCATCATAGTTTCCATAAGGAGCTCCATTTGAAGGAAAGTCGGTTAAAATTTTATTCTGACTGCTGGTCCAGTACCTATTAATCATATGGAGAAAATCCAGTGTCAAGGTTGCGGCCACTTGATTATCGGGGTCCAAATACCATGTCCTAGCTACCGTGTCAGCCGTCCGATATTGGAAGCCTGCCCAGGTTGTATTGGGGTCTGGACCGTCCCATGTAAACGTATTTTTAGCTCCATAATCCTTCGAATCCCATCTGTCCCATAAATAAACAGGAGCAAAACCTCCTCTTACTCCTGTAGCCGCATAATAAGCATCTGCCGCATCTGATAAAAAGCCCAAGACGACGTTTACCCCCGTTGACTCATTAAGCTTCTCCCAAATGTACGGAGCCTGGTAACCGGAATACGGCATTCCTCTCCAATTCATAATTTGATTGTTTTCTGTTCCAAAACCGAAAGGTGCCACCCATGGCGTATAGTTCAGAACCGGAAGAGGATACGGTCTTACGTATTCAATCGTCAATTTATGGGCTGCTGGTTCATTATCATTAATGCAAAAGGTAGATATATTGGTTTGAAGCGGCATCTTCTGCAGCACTCCGATATATACAATCTCGCACCAGGCCTGAATATTCAATCCATTCAGCGCGTAATTCCGCACACGCCCACCGGCCGGCCCTGTCACACCTGATATATCCACCTCCTGGTAATCTGCCAGCACAAAATCACTCCAGGAGAGAGCCACCGTACCAAAGGATGATCGATCTGGCAGATTGGCCACCCAACCTACGCCATTGGCATCTGTTACGACCATACCCATTCCATTTCCACGATATTGCATCGGTAAAATCGTACTAGGCATCCCTTCGGCAAAGGTTAGAAAATACTGGGCCCAGCCGGTGTAGGTATATACAATCTCTTTAGGAATCGGTGTTCCATCTTCATCCGTTTCCGAGTAGTCTATGATGGTACCTTTCTCTTCACCCCGAAAAAACTGAAATCGCCGCGCAGTCGCTCCCAATGAAGTAGAAACATCCATATAGCTCACTGTGCTATGCGAACTTTTTACGATAAAGCCACTCTGGCTATCCGGTCTATAATATGCACTCCATCTAACCTGACTAGCATTATAAAAATCTGCATATCGCAGCGATATGGTTTGAAGGTTATTCCCGCCAATAAGCTGCAATCGAGCCTCCCAATATTGGTCATAATGCTCTATATTAGGTATGATAACGGCTTTAGCCGTTAAGGGAATATCCGAAGCTAAGCGCACGTCTATATACTTGTTAGCACTATCCCACTTTTCCTGTATATTCCCTTTGCCAATTTCTACAGATTTATAGTTGCTGTCTGCTTTCACCTCTAGCACAATATGTCCACTTGGCTTTCGATAAGATCTTGTTTTATTGGCTCGCATGTCATAAATATAAGTGCCTGCCGAGTTAAGAGCATCGGTACTGCTCGTATCCAAGGTCAAATAATCATTATTCACAGTAATTTGATGTGACATATAGATCATATTTTTAGTTGCTTCTCTTGCCTTGTACCATTTTGTGTTTCCTGTAAAGCGGTATAACAGTTCATAACAGTCATAAGACCAAAAGAGGGAATCAACCGCTGCGCCTTTTTCGCCATCTTTATATTTACGCCAAATCGGATAAGCGTCAAAAACTTCATTTTTATGGATAATTGGCCCGGTAAGTGTTGATAATGCCACATATAAATCGCCTGTAAAATTTGAACGAAGTCGAATTAAAGTGCCAGAGGATACAGGCTCAAAATAATAGACATCATATTTCGTGCCGATAATATCTGCTGTTGGACTATCCCAGCTCAACCGGCTGTCTAATGAACGGGCAGAAAATACTCGGTTTACATCTTTAGAGGTATAGCCTACACCGCCATTGAAATGAATAACATCGTCCAATACAAACTCCTCTGAGGTTGCTTGACTCTGCTTAGCATTAACGAGCCAGTAAGGGACCCATAATTGGTTGGTTACATTGGGCTCAGGAAGAGACATGCCGCTGTAATAAACCCAATCCAGTGAAGAGGCAAGATGAAGAGCCTTATCCAGCCACTCTCGTTCATGTGTCGTTCCATACATATCCAAATAACCCCGCAAAGCTAAAAATTGTCCTTCCGAGGTTCCTGCATAGGCTGGAAAATAACCGCCACGCCCTACTTCATTATGAAAATGTGCTACTGTAACTCCCTCTGAGTTCGTAATATTAGGCAAAGCATCCCTTGTATACTTCGTTAAAAATTGACTGTAGCCTTTTATCCATTTTCCGATCTTGGGAATGGAGAAGGCGATGGATTGAGAAGTAAATAATCTGCTTTTATCAACCGCCATTACAAGTCACTCCTAAACCACATCTGACCGACAGCGGGACTAGTCGGATCAGATGTGCGCACGTCTATGCCAAACCCTACACCACTCTCTCCCACCTTTAGCTCAACCAATTCTCCATTTGACTCACGGTAATATTGAATAGCAATACCGTCTGTCAGCTTTCGAATGAAACTCTTCCCTCTATTGCCGTTGCCATTTCCTGATCCCAACTGAAACTCTGGCAAATATTGCCCATCCTTCAGTTGAAAGCTAATCGCGGATTTCACCAGTTCATTATAAACGTACTGCATGACCCCCCAGCTTGTTGGCTGAGCGGTAACAGCAGTTTTCGCTGAATTGGTCCAATATAATAAGTTACCATAGCGGTCTCTAGCCTGCTCTATCGAACTCCCCGACCGGCTGGCAGTTACCCACTCGGCCGTCTGCCCTCTTATACGAATATAATTAACATCCGAAGTATCGCTGTTTAAATACTTTTGCACCTTGTCACTTGTTTCCAGCTGATCCACCGTAAGCTCAGCGATATACCCCTTATCCGCAGCTAATACATTCGTTATCGTTACATTAGATACAACAAAATCAATTTCGGCCTCTACTGCCGCAAGAAGCTCCGTTATTTTTATTTTATCTACTGTGATAGAGCCAGCCGCAATATTGTCTGAGGTGATGGTTCCCGCTGCAATTTGATCTGAAGTAATCGTTCCTGCTGCAATCTCATTAGCTGTTATAGAACCAGCCTCAATATTGTCGGCTTTAATCCCTCTTGCACGGATATTTTCAAAATCTAAATTGCCGTTCACTAGATACTTCACGGTTTTTTGCAGCTTAGCGAGCTGCTCGAAGGAATCCTCTATCGTGCCAACCTCTGCTGCAACATGTATGCTTTGTGTGGGCATTCCATCATCTCCTTGTAGGCAGCTGCCGAAGCTGTCTTGTAATTTCGTGAATCGTCACTCTTCCCGTTGCTACAATTTTAAGCCTTACACTATTAGCAGCGGCAATACTGTTAATAGGGACTAAAATCTCCTTATATCTAATGCCTGTGTCGGTTGATATGATAGGCAGTGGTATCCAGCTGTTTCCTGTTGGTTGGCCGCTAATGAATATTTGAAGTGTACTTCCGGCTGCTAAAGTAGCGACAACCCAAAGCCTAAACCAGTGCTGCTTCCGCGCCAGACTGTCTGCTGTGAATGGTTTTGTCACCGCCGTCGCTGTAATAGCTCCTCCTGCATCTGTATCTGTTCCTAGACGCAATATTCTTCCTGTTGCATCGCCAACATACATATAATCGCCAACGCGAAGCATCTGCATTGCAGAAATGCCGTCCCATGTGTACCATGCTTGATGAATAGGATCAAGCTGAAGGATACAGTTGATTTGAGAGGAGGTGTCTAAAGGCAGACCAAAGTACAGGCTCGCCCCATCGTTGCCAGCAACACTTTTATGAATATTTGCTTTATTGGCATTGTTTATGATGGTCTGTACAGGTACAGAGTAATCCTTGCGAGGACGAATCCCTCCGCTGTACCGATAGATGCCATCCCGCGATATGAAAGGGAGTGTCTCATCATAAGCAATAATTGACTTATTGCTTACGGCTCCAATATCAGAAGCTACCTTGTCCATGCTGTAGCTTTGCGGCCCCTTGCCGTATAGCTCATGCATACTGGAGGGCTTAAAGACGGTCAAGTGTCCATTGCCTGCATTCAGCCCATTAATCGTCTCGCCATCTGGCGTATCAACCGCAATTTCACCCGCATCATCTACGGTTGTCCAGTCGTCGGCTTCATTAAGAGCTGAGAAGCGAACAGAATTGCCTATTGCACAATATAGCCGATTGGAGTGAGTCGTAATAAAATTGCCCCCTGATGGAGCATTTGCAAGATTTTGAACAGTTGACCCGTCATATCTTTTTATAGCATCAATGCCATTCGACCCAATTAAATTAATACCTGACAAGTTGCCTTTAAAGTTGCAGAAGGTCCATTCTGCTGCCGTATTAAGCCCTGATGCAAGAATAGTCCATACTACTGTATCCCACTTGCGCCAAGTCCCATCCGAAAATACGGCATGCAGCTCCTTCCCTTTCCAAGCCCCCATACCCAGCACTGAGCCAGAACCATATGCCCCAATTACCGTATATCCCTTACGAGTTGTAATAGCTGGATACTTGTTGGCGCTAAAATTAGTAAGCTCAGTGAAAACGTCATCTGGCAAGTTAAAGCCCTCATCATCCGGCTTGAATATCCCGTTAAACGCTCTCACAGGTATCGGGTCGGAAACACCCCGTATGCCTTGCCACATGCGATCTACCACAATGTCGTCTCCTTTACTCTCCTAATTCCCATAGTCTTAATATCCCTCTGTGCATCCTGCAGAAGGGAAATAAATTCAGCGCGAAAGTTATTGAGCATATCCACATCTTTCTGCAGTCCGGCAATCCATGCTGCCGCATCATAAATGTAAAGCCCATGGTAATCTTCAGGAAGCCCTGGCGTATCAGCCAGGCGACCTGCACTTAGTGCAGGAGGACGCTGTCTATACAACAGCACGACCTCTGATTGAATAGGATTCGGCTCTAAATAAAGCTTGCCCCCAATCATTTTTGCATAAAAGTTTGGTGGCCCTTGCAAATTAGGAGATATTTTTGTATAGCTCATGCCCCCAACCGTAACCAACTGAATACGATCTTCGGGACAATCTGCGGGTAGTACATATCCATTAGTTGCAGCTGTTACAAAAATATGTTCTTTATTCGGCAAAGGAAATGATCGAAAAAGCCGTCGAGAGAGTTCATTGAACCTGCCGACTATTTCAGCATCGGTAAGGTCATTGAATATCTCTAGCCGGACACGTTCGATTAACTCTCCTACGTTCATGTACTTGCACCGCCAATCGATACGGAATATTTATCGCCGTTATACATATCCTTGGCAAAATCCTTTGCCAACTGTTCCTTGCGCTGTTCCAAATGATGCTCCCGCATTTCATCAGCCTTCTCGATCACAGCTGCAGCGCTGAAACCGTTAGCTGTATGAATTTTACGAATGTGGGTGACAACGCGGCTCGACAGCTCTGGAAAACCAGTCTGTGGCAGCTTCATAACCGCAAGCTCTGTCCAGCCATCCATGATTAAATGCTCTCCTGTATGAGGATTCCACATTAAATATAGATGCTCATCATAGGCTTGCAATTGTGGCTCAACGTCATATAAATCATTAATCATCACTCTGGTAAAACCGTCTTTATAGTGTCTATTCATTGATCCTCCTATAAAAAAGGAGCCCGAAGGCCCCTTTCATTCTGATTCTTAAATTAATAGCCGTTCGGTTCGTTGAGATCTCCCAATTCACCAAATGAACGACGATTATGGCAAACCATCGTCTCGTAGCAAAATGCCGTTGCCTCGTAAGCAGCTTTGTTAGGGACCCTGCTAAACATACTGCCGTCTTCATCCATAAAGGCCAGCTGCGATGTATAGTACAAGCCAAGATCATCCCAGTTTCCAGCCCAAATACGTTTAGCCGGCATGTAGCGATCAACAATAAGCGGCATACCATCAAATTCAATCGCTTTATAGCCGCCTTCCAGCTCCATCGGATTAACAAAACGCTTCATAGAGGTAAGAGATGCCTCATAAGCTGCACGAACGCCATGGGAGCAAGCAAGCCATTCCACTTTTTTGCCGCTAACAATATCCAGCCGATCAAGCAGTGAACGAATAAGCGTATCGGATACCGCTCTGCCTGTACCGCCATTCGCCATTACAGTGGACTGCCACCATGTATATGTGGCTGGATCAAGCGTTTGCAGTGCTTTAGTCTTGCTGATGATACCCGCCAGTCCCATCGGCTCCAAATTAAATGCGCCGGTAGATACCGCGATTTGTCCAGCCGTCGTCGCAACTGCCGCGCCGCTGATTGTAATGGTTTTTGCATCGTAATCAACCGAGGTGATCGTACGCCCCGTTGCAGCTGCAGTATTCGGCAAGGTATAAATATCAATAACCTGGCCAACAAAAAACAAACGAACATCATCCACGTTAAGTGTCGTTGATGCCGACTGAGCTGGAAATGCTGCCAATTTACCGCTTCCGTCACCCAGGGAAACACGACGCATGTAGTTTTGAAGGTCTGTTGTTAAACCTTTAACCTCGCTTGTCAACGCACGAATATATGATGTTTCGTCCCGTTTGGAGGCTTGAATGGTAGCGTTGGATACTTGAAGCCGGCCATGAACGTAAGCAACGTTACCAGAAGAACCTTTGTAGCCTTGCTGCCCCGCATTGGGTAGATCACCCATCTCAGTACCGGCCCCGACTCCGCTATTGCGGCCAAAATGATGGGCGATATAAAAGTTTTTACCATCACCATCAATTTTCTCAGCCTTATCCTTCAGTTTTTTAATAAAGTAGTTGGAACCGTTATTGACCTGCTCCTGCACCTCAGGCAAATAATCAATTTTTAGAGCCTCTTCAATAGTGGACAATGTTGCTGGCATATATATTTCCTCCTCTTATTCAGCATTCCGAGATGCTTTGATTCGCTCAATCGCTCGAGCCTCTGCCCCTTTGAATCCTCCACCTATTTTGGTGTTGGATTGAGCGGCTGCACCTGGTGCGCTATCTGTTTTCACTCCACGTTTGGAGTTTAAATAATCTTTAATGGCATCCTCTTTAGCTGAGGAAAGTTTAGACTCTAAAGCATCTGCTTTCATAGCCTTGAAAGCAAATTCCGGCTTTGCAATTTCATTCTCGTGCATATACTTCCAAAGCTCCTCATGGTGAATGGAATTTCCATCAATTTTTTTGTCGGCACAAAATTCCTTCAGCATGTTTTCGAAAGCCAGAACAGCTTGCTTTTGACTCTGTTCCGCCTCCATTTCATCCGCTCGTGCAGCCTTTGCCTCAAGCTCCTCGATACGTCGCTTCACTTGCGGAGAAACATTCTCCTCTTCTGCGCGATCCTGCAGTTCAATCAGCTCGATTTGTTCCTTAAGAGTCATGATATCGTTTATGCCGCTAGCGCGCTGGAGATACTCGGTAGCCTGCCGATACATGTCATGATCCTTGTATTCATTGCGAATTTGCTCAATTTCATTCTCCTTTTCCAGCCGCCATTTCTCTTGAGCGGCTGCAAGCCTTTTAGCGAAAGCAATATCCTCCTTGCCCTGCCCTTCGGTACCCTTTTGAATATCCACTTAACCTGCCTCCTCCTTCTTAATACTCCCCGGCGTCAGGAGCTAATTTAACGCCCGATTTCTCTGTTTTGATCTTCAATTTTGATCTTCAATAACTGAAGATTTAATTGGAAAACAGTTTTGACATGTTCAACCCTCATGTTATGCGGCGGCCATAACGTATTAACGCCCGGAGATATAATGAACGGGCTACAAGACTGTCACTTGTAGCCCGTTACAGGGTTTCGATCACAAATTCATTTTCCCGTTCCTCAACTAACTGCCAATCCCCATTGTAGTCAGGACGGTATGGGTCATCATCAGTACCAGTACCAATCTTACTTACGGTAATAATCATGTTATAAAACCTCCACTTTAAAGTTATCCAGACGACAAACCAAACCCGCAGATTCCAATCCAACAAGGGTTGGCGTCTGAAAAGTTGTGTCTGTAACAGTCACCTTGAGCTCGTTATTGTAATAGCCTTGAAACTGGCTTCCATTCACTATAATTTTCATAGTATCTCCATCCGTAGGCGTAACGGAAAATGAAGAAAGTGACGTTGTTGTTCCCGATAAGCGGCGCTGCATAAAAACAGTGGTCGAGCTCAGCACAAACCTATACCAGTTAGAGGAGTCAGTAAATCTGAAAACCAGACCCGATCGATTGACACGTACCGAGAGGGAAATTTCCGCCTTATAATCCGTTAAGCCTACATCAACGGTAGCGTAATTTTCCGTTCCTGCAGGCGTATACGCACGTTGAGATTGAATCCCCCATGTGCCTGTGTGGCTTATCCACGGCTGTCCCGTATCTGTTAGACCTAAAACAGAACTATTATCATCACGGTCAAAGCTGTCTGCTGCAATAAGCTTGCTGGATCTGCCCCCCGCCAAGCTATTCGAGCCGTTAAGGTTAATATTGAGTCCCAGACCCACCCAGACCCCCATTAGTAAAACCCTCTTATTCCAGCTGCTGTCGTAGATGTTGCTAGAACCTTTACCACAGAAATAGGATACATGCCTGTTGGCATGGCGGGAATAATCGCTGTAGTACCGTCGAACATCTGCACATTCAGATCGCCTCCAGTTCCTACATAAATAGCACGGGTAGCCTCAAAAAGATTGCTGTCACTAGGTGCAATGACCTTAATGCCTACCGCTGGTCCATCATGCATTGGGATATCCCCCTTTTACTTTTGATATTATTTACCTCTATAATCTCTGTGCAATCTGCTGCTGTTTAGCTTCAGCCAAAGCTTGCTTTTCCAATAAAGGTGCATTCAGCCGGCTTACGTGCTCCTCATAATGCTGATCTACAAGCGAACGCAGCTCTGTCGGCATTTCACGGTAACGGCCTGATTTACGAAACGTATTATGGACGTAAAGGTGCACCTCGTCGTCATCGCTATCCCATAAGTTCGGTACATCTGGGGGCTTCGGAGGCATATATGGCGCCCACTGCTCTTGCGGTATACCCGCTTGTTGAAGCTGCTGCTGAATAATCTGCGTCTGCTCATTGTACATATTAAGCATCCGCATAAACTCAGCATTATTCTGCAAATCTTCAAAAGCTTTATTTTCAAGCTTTGCGTTATTGCTGTCGAGCGCCTCTTGCTCAAATAATGCAGTAGAATCCCCCATCCCCATAAGACGCAATAACTTGGCCGTATCAGGTGTCCCATCCTTCTTGATAATGGCCCCTGCTCCCCACATTGTCATCACACGCTCCTGCTGCGCCGCCTTCATTTCTGGCAAGCTGGAGCCTTGAACAATGTTAATGTCCTCAAATCCCGTTAAATCAGAGCCGCTAAAGCTGATCAACTCAATTTCATTATCCTCACCTAGCAGCCTGGACTGGCGTTCCTCCGTATAATGGGCCTTAAGCAACCTCAAAATACGCTGCATGACCTTTTTCATTCCTTGCTCATAGTTTTGGGAGGCCACAGCCAGCTTTTCATTCTCCTGCTCTACCATAAGCTCTAAGCCGCCAAGAGTATCCAGTCCAGCAGGTAATCTCCCTTGTGATACCTCGCGCGCTCCACTCATATCATCCAAATCAATAGCATTTTGGAGAAGCTCTTGACTATAGAACGAGGGGATATCCGGGGCGTGTATCCGTTCCGGCTTAGCATTATTGATAGGGTTGTAAGAAATAATACCGGCAATTTCATTAGTTAACTCTTCTTCATCTACTCCACTACCCAACGGGTTAAGCCACATCGAGTTGCCTAGTCTCCGGGCATGTGTGGCAACCATTGAGCGCAAAACATTAATTTCCCGTTGTGGAGCCAGCATATCCGTTACAATGGCATCGTATTGAATAGACCCAGGGATAGGTATATATCCAAACAGCTGGTACGGCAGCTCTCCAGAGTTTTCACTATAGTCAAGCTCCTGACCATTACAAACCGTAATTTTCGCCCCTGCAGGATATCTCTTGCAGGGCTTATACCAAAGCTCATAAACGACAGCCTGATTTTGCAGCCCCCTATTGCTATGAGCGCCTGCCCCATCTGTCGACATTTTAGCTATGTCATATCGATTGAGATAATCTATATTTGCATCAGGGCTGACTTGTACGCCGTACTCTTCATAAATTTCATCTACATCGCGGGCCTTTCGTTCGATAATCCAACGTATTTCTTCTTCTGTAGTAGCCGCTGGGTCTGCGAATATCGTTAAAGGGTCACATACTCGTGCGCGAATAGCACCTTCATTTACAGACTTACCTCCACCTTTTACCCATTCCTCGTAACCTAGCTCGTCTTCGTTGGGTGTAAGGTCAATCCCTACCTCACTATCGAACCAGGTTTTGACCCAGCAGCGCTTTTGAATCAACATATAGAGGAACATATCCTTCGTTTTCCTACTTAAATCAAGCTCCTGCCACAGCACATGCATATATTTGTCTGCAGCCTTTGCAGCATCAATGTCGGTCTGATCCTTGCTTCCAGGGATCACATCAAATTTGAGTTTGTTTTTTATATGCTTGGCAAGCAAAGTCATAATTCTTGGCCTGATTTTATTTCGAGTAACTCTCGTCTCTCCAGCCTGCTGGGACATAGCCTGCACACGACGCTCGCCACTATTCCAGCCTATCCACTGATTGCCAAGGTAATAATTAATGTTGACCAGCTGTTGGCGAATATCCGTCCAGTTTTCAGCACTTCTAAATAATAGATCAACACGATCAGGAGTGAGCCGTTTCGACTCTTGTCCTACTACGTTAGCCTCCGTATTGTTGCTTTGTTTAGACACGGCTCATGCCCTCCTAATTTTGTGTTTTAGCTGCTAGCGCCGCTTCTCGCAGACGCTGGTCGCCCCATTGCGGTACATAGTGTACATGGTTAGCCTTCAGCCATTCTATAAGTTCCGGTCGTTCCATATTCTGAAAAAAAGCATCATTGCTTCCAGCTTTATCTCCTGTCGGCCTAATGGTAATGACGTGATGAGGAACGATAACCTCTTCAATTTTAACCTCGATAAAGCCAAAGGTCGGGTCCACCTCCGCGCGACGCTCATAAGCATCTCTAGCATTTACGGCTGCCCCATAACGCTCATCAAACCCACATGTATATTTAAATAAATTCATGCCTTCCTATCCTCCTCAAAGTGGCTCAAGCGGTGTTGGTTCCGTCATTCCCAGCTTTGCCTTTATTAATTTGACTTCCGCATGCTTGAATTCGCTAAAGGATGGTGCCTGAATACGATCAAGCAGCTGCTGACGCTCCAGCACCCATGCTTCTCGTTCATTAGCCCAACGCTCAGACAAATCAGCGTTTGCTCGCTCGTACACATTTCCCAATCTTTCCGTATGCAGAAGCAGCAATATTAATAACCCTATCTGTAGCATTGCGCTAATTAGAACGACTATCAGCAGTTCCTTATTCATAGTGGCTGTATTCCCCTCTTTTTCTTTTTCCCTTGATTTGCAATGTTTCGTCTAATACGGGCTTCTATGCTATTATCACTATCATCTGCGGGCTTCAAGCTGCCGCCAAAATAAATAAAGCGATGGAGCGCTTGGCTCATCGCATCTACTTGGTCATCATGCTTTCCATTTGGAAAGCTGGCAGCTTCTTCAACAAAATCATTTATCCATGTTTTTCTGGGCAAATAAACATTCCCCGATTCAATGTAGGCTGATACAGCATTCACCCTTGAAATCTTCCCGCCTTCCGGATTAACGGCAACAATGCCGCCTATCTGCCCTTGCAGCGTCTGAATGATTGCCGAGCCATTGGCTTTATCCTCAACCAGCTTAACTGCCGCATCAGGATATTTCATACAAATATTGCGTATGCTTTGTATCGTAGCGGGAAAATTGAGCTTCGCTCTAATTTGATCGACCAAATACATGTTGGCCTGATTTTTCCCCCAGACCTGTATAACCACATAATCACTATCGGCCTCATCCTTAAAGGCCGCATCCACAGAAATAAGGAGCGATGCAAAAGGCGGGGGATTCTCGTAATATCTCCACCACTCACGCCTGAGAAAACTCCCCTCAGCCGCACTTGGGCGCTGCTGATAAAGAGCGTTAAATACCCTTGATCCAACATCCATTTTGATCTGCTCCATACGATGCTTATCGAAACCAAACTCAGGCCATAAAGGTTGACCTTCCTCCCTGCCTAGATAATCCCCTTTTTCCGCCAAAGCTGGAAAATTAATGACGGTCCACCGTTCCCCACGATGACTCCCTTCTGCAAGCTCATCCGCCTCTTTTTTGAGAAGCCTGCCAACGAGATCATCTTCATGCCAGCGAGTCATGACGACAATAATACGCCCATCTGGTGTTAAACGAGTGTAAAGGGTTGACGTATACCAATCCCAGATCTTCTCACGTATGGTTTCACTGTCCGCTTCCTCCGCATTTTTTACTGGATCATCAATGATAGCGATTTTTGCGCCTTTGCCTGTAATTGCCCCGCCTACACCAGCGGCGGTTACACCGCCACGATAACCTTCAATTCCCCAAGATTCTGCAGATTTGTTAACGGGATCGACACTGGCTTCAAATACATTTTTATTAGCCATTAGCGTATCGCGGGCAATTCGCGAAAAACCTCGGCTCAAATCTATAGAATAGGAGGCCAAAATGATTTCATCTGCCGGGTTTCTTCCAAGATGCCAGGCTGGAAATTTTTTACTAACTCGTTCACTCTTTCCGTGTCGCGGCGGCATAGTAATAATTACTCTTTTTAGCTGACCTAATGATACCTTGACCAGCGTCTCATCCAGCACATCCAGATGTTTTCCATCCCCGTCATGAAATTTACTGTCATAGTCTACAAAGTAGCTAAAATCAACATATGCCCGGGCACATCGGATCTCATCCAGCGTCGGCAGCTTTTCCAATGATCTGTTCAAGTTCTGCCAGCTCCTTTGCACTGAGTTTCCTCAAGTCATGACTATGACTGTGAGTATGGACCAGCTGCCCCTTTAACTCGACTTTGTCTTTAAACATGCCGAGATGACGGCCGATCTTCTCAAGGGCACTTACCTTATCATGCAGCTTAAACTTCACACTGCCGCCGGAGCCCGTAATGGTCTGGCTGACCTCGGCTATACATGCTGCTTGATCAGACGTGAGCATTTCTGAATTAATAAGCGATACACCGTTATTTCCCCATGTTGTAAACATTCGCATGTCACTAAATCCGATCTTAGCTAACTCATGCAAAACTCTATCCTGTGTAATTTCTGTACGCTGCTCTCGTTCTTTCATTCGTTTTTGAAGCTTTTCTTGGATATTAGCATTAGCTAGTAGTCTGGATCCCTGATCCCCTGCTGTCTTCGTGCTATAACCAGCACGTCGGGCTGCAGCAGCAGCATTTAAATCAATGAGATATTCATCTATAAAGCGGGCTTGTCTAGCTGTAAGAGACACTACATATCACCTCACTCCTTGTTCATTTTTGCCAAAATAGAATATAGAATAATAAAAAGCCACTCGGTTAGGAGTGACCCGTGATAATGAATATAGGACTTGCATCAGCCCCTTTATTTTATTACCACACTAGCATAATAACACGGTTTATTAAGCCAAAAGTGCCATCATAGTGCCAACTCATCTCCAACCCAGTGTTTCTGCGACAGCATTTACGATTTCATCTCTCCAACGCAGCGCTTGCCTTCGGCTGACATGCAAATGATCAGCCGTTCCATCCCAAGTTAAAGGCTGTGATCTCGTCCAGTAACGAAGCTTAATAAGCTCTCTCTTTTCTATAGGCAGCCTTTCGACTACCGTTTCAATAGCATCAACAATGTTTTGCAGCTGTTCTAGTTTCTTATGACTGGTTAAAAGCAGCACCGCACGGCCTGTTGGATCATCAGGCAAATTACTTCTGCCTCCGCCAATATTCTCATCCTCTCTATATTTTCCATGTAAAATTTCATTCCTCAGTCGAACAATTTCCTTTTGGGTATCCTGATAAGCATAAAACTCACTTTCCACATGCTGAAAAGTCCCCTTTTTAAGTTTAAGTTCTTTAATCATTGATCGTTCCTCCTATTTTCTCAACGGTTGTTCTCGACTTCATGCGCCTCTACTGTAACGGTAATCAAAAAGTCAATTTAATTGACGTGAAAATTAAAAAAATAAGGTTTATTAAAAAAACAATTTGCGTCAATTAAATTGACTGTGTATAATGAAGGAAATATTGCTGCTGGTTTACTTGCCAGCAAACTCAATATCTTGATCTGCCAAATCGGGAAATAACATTTCCGCATTTGTTCCAAAATATTTAACTAATTTAAATAGCAGCTTGGCGTCGGGATTAGCTCTTCCATTCTCAATATGCCGAATATGACTCTCAGTAACTCCCACTGCGAATGCAACTTCGCGCTGTGTTTTTTTAAAGCTTTTACGATAGTTGCTAAATACCATTCTTTTCACAGTATTACTCTTATTTTGCATCTCTTCACCCCACTTCAATTACGTTTATTTAATTGACATTAAGTTATACTAACACGTCAATTAAAATGGCGCAATATATTTTAAAATCATTTTTTGGAGTTGGTTCATTTGGATGACATTCAAAAAAAAGAAATGGGTATGCGTATTAAAGCTCTCCGGGAAAAAAGAGGAATCTCACAAGAAGAGCTAGCGGAGATACTTGGAATGAAACGAACTAATATTTCGAATTATGAGGCTGGGCGAGCCGTACCTCCCGGTAACATTATTAGAGATTTAGCCACAGAGCTTCGCAGTACAGCTGATCATATACTTGGCATAGAATCTGACCATATACCTAGTTGGGCAAGCTCTAAGGATATTTTAGATTTTAAGAAAATGCTTGAAGAGGAACATGAAATTATGTTCGATGGTGTGTCTATGAATGCAGCGGATAAAAAGCGGGTTAATGATATTTTGACAGGCCTTTTCTGGGAGGCCAAGGAAATGAATAGAAAAGAGAAGAAATAGTTTTATAGATGAAATAAAAAACTTGCTAATCTCCTCTATTTAGAAAGAGATTAGCAAGTTCATGTAAGCCGACTTTATTCACATGTATATTTGAACCTCTATACGCAATCAGCCTAGCTCCAGATCCACCCTAAACCTGTTTAAATTCAATCCAATCAATTTGCAACCCCGGCTTGATGAATTCCAGCTTCAATTCATAGAAGCCTGCTTCCAGCTCGATTTTCACAAGCTTCTGTCTGATCCATTTGCCTTCGGTTCCATTCGTTTGGATCGTCGTCATCAGTTGATCATTCAGCGTCACATTACATGCGCTTTGAGCAAGCTCCGGCTCTGGAGACATAATGCTGACAATAATCCGGTATTGGCCGGCTTGATCCACCTTCATAAAGCTCGATCCCGTCGCGGCAGGCTTCACCTGTGCATTTTGGGTTAGTATTTGCACTTGCTCTGATGAAGCAGCCGCCCCAAGCGAAGCATTCGCCTTAAACGCTTCAACCGTCTCTACGATTTCGTGTTTTCTCGAAAATACCGGCGCGTTCATAATGAACGTGCAGATATTCATAGCAGAGCGCTGCAATTCGCCGCGGGTCAAAGTGCCATTTTCAAGCGATTCAATCGTATTGTCATCCCAGCCATTGATTTCCGCACCGTAGTTCGGCACCACCATATACAGATCATTCTGCGCACGAACCATCCAGTTCGTTAATTTGCGATCCGCTGAGCCGCCATTGACGACATCGTTCATAATCGCCCACCAATCCGTCATCACGATACCTTTAAAGCCCCATTCGCCGCGAAGAAGCGTCGTATTCAGGTCATAGTTGGAAGCGGCCCAATGTCCGTTAATCGGATTGTAGGAGGTCATAATCGAATTCGCGCCGCCCTGCTTCACGGCGATTTCAAAGCCTTTCAGATAAATCTCCCGAAGGGCACGTTCGGAGACGACCGCATCTACCTTGCTGCGATGCTTTTCCTGATTGTTGCAGGCAAAATGCTTCAGCGTGGCGTTAGAGCCGCCCTTCATAATTCCTTTCGTACATGCTGCTGCGAACACCCCGGAAATCAACGGATCCTCCGAAAAATATTCAAAGTTCCGCCCATTAAGCGGACTGCGGCGAATATTTAGGCCGGGCCCCAGCAGCGTATCGATGTTGTTTCTTAATAGCTCCTGACCTTCCATCACATACAGCTCTTCAACCAGCTCCGTATTCCACGTTGCCGCGAGCAAGGTGCCGATTGCGACCTGAGTCGCCTTCTGACCGCTATCCATCCGAATGCCGGAAGGACCGTCTGCTGTACAAGCAACGGGAATGCCATAGTTGAACAGCTGGTCGCTGACTCCGCCGAAAGCCGAAGCCGTCCCCGATGTAACGAGCGGGCTGCTCATGCCTTCGCCCCTGACGATTGCCGCCAAATCCTGATCGCTAAGCTGCGCGATGAACGTTTCCATACCGACTTTACCCTCAAAAACATCTCTTAACGTATGTCCCTGATTGCCCGTCTGCGCTAACGTTGCAGGAAGATTGGTCTCGATCCGTTCGGCCATAGAAATCTTCCGCTGCGGCACCTCTACGGAGCTAAGCTCATAAGAGCCGTCTTGCTTGCGAGCGCCCGGCTTCATTCTCGTAAAGCTTTCTGTCGGCGCCATCGCTTCTTGCAGCTGCTCTACGACTTGAAGAGTCTCCACGACGTAGCCGTTTTGACCCTCGACAGCTAATTCTGCCACCTTTTTCACACTCGTACCTACATAAAAACGGTAAGTGCCCGCTTCCAGCACATAAGCGGAAGAATGTCCCGTCACACCAGCGTCATCATAGGAAGCCATAGCAGAAACAGGGAAGCTCACCGTAAGGCGCTGCGATTCGCCTGGCTGAAGCGATTTAGTTTTCCCGAATGTGACCAGCGCTTTAGCAGGTTGGCCCAGCTTGCCTTGCGGCGCTTCGTAGTAAACCTGCACCACTTCTTTGCCCGCGAAGGTGGATCCCGTATTCGTTACGTTGACGTCGACTTCAACGTATTGCTCTCCTGCTTTAGTGACCAGCTTGGCCTCCTCAGACTTGATGTCGAACGAGGTATACGAGATGCCATAACCAAACTCAAACTGAACCTTATCCGGGCAAAACGTCTCAAAATAACGATATCCCACATAGATATCTTCCTCATAAACGTTTTTAAATTCATTGCCGTAATTCCGGGTCGATGGATAATCATTGATGGAATAAGCGATCGTATCCGTCAATTTGCCGCTTGGCGTCACATCTCCAGCCAGCACGTCGGCAATTGCATTGCCGCCTTCCATGCCGCCCTGCCAGGAGTAAATGACACTCGCAATGGGATGCACGTAGCTTTCATCGTTCAGCCAGCTCATGTCTATAATGTTAGATACATTGAGCACAACAACGGTTTGTTCAAAATAAGCCGTCACCTGCTTCAGCATCGCTTTTTCTTCCACCGTCAATTGGTAGCTTCCGGACTCATCAGCATTATCCTGGTCTTCTCCCGCTGTACGTCCAATCACCACGATCGCCTTGTTCGATTGGGCTCTTGCCTCCGACACCAGCTCACCCGTTAAAGGCATTTCCTTCTGATGCCATGGCTCAGCCGCCCAGCCGCCTCCGCCGTTATCGAATGGATTTTCCTCAATCCATTTCTCATAGACAGCGGCCAGTGATTCATTGACAGCAACGTTCTTTTTGCCACGAAGCCCACCCAGCAGATTTGTTGTATAAGTAACATGAACGCTGCCGCCCGAACCGGTACCGCTGCGATAATAGTTAACCTGGGTTCTGCCAAAAATAGCAACGTTGTCGCCATCCTTAAACGGAAGCACCTGTCCTTCATTTTTCAATAATACGGCGCCTTCTGCGGCTACCGTCCGGCTGAATTCTGCAAAACCCTCTAATGGTACACCAATATTTTGTGTGCTCAATTGATTTCCTCCTATTTCTCTCAAACCTCTATATCCACTCTCTTACTATACAAGCATCCCTTCTATAAAAGCAAAATCTCTCAATTATTAAAACAAGCATCCCAACGCAAAAAAAATCCCGCTATCAATTAGCAGGATTAATTCGCTCAACACGTATCTATTTAGTCTAACGTCGGCCCTTTACAGGTCCCTATAGTCTGTTTGCCTGCCAGCTATCACCTCTGGCTTACGCCTCATCCCAAAATCGGCGCAGATTGTCCATCGCGATTTTAGAAGCTGCTTTGCATTCCTCCATGCCTTCGAACTCTACCGTAATGTTGCCGTCATAGCCGGAAGCTTTAATAAGCTTGACGATTTTACGGATCGGTATATCCCCATGCCCTACGATGGCCCCGCGCAGAAAATTGCCATGCGCTGTCGTAAACCATACGCCATCACCGGGATGCTCGTCATAGGGACGGAAATAAAAATCCTTAAAGTGAACCAGAGACGCATAAGGCAAATTTTTCATTACCCCAATAATCGGGTTCTCATCTACACACATAAAGTTGCCAATATCGAGCGTCGTCTTGAAGTTGGGGCGGTCTACCGCATGGAGGACGCGCTGTACTCGGTCGCTCGCCTGAACGCTAAAGCCGTGATTTTCGATTGTAGTCGTAATCCCAAACTGTGCGGCGTAATCGGCGATGATTCGGCTCCCTTTGACGATTAGAGGCAAGCTTTCCTCAAACCAGGCAATGGACATGTTTTCCTTGGGCAGCGTAAAAGCCGTTACATCGTGGCGCATATGGGTGATGCCCATCCGGTGCACGACATCGACATGTCTTTTAACCCGTTCCATTTCTGCGGCGAAAGCTTCCTCTGTATCCTGGACAAAGTTTGCAGGCATCGAGTAGTTGGACAATAGGATGCCTGCCGAGCTCGCCTTTTCGCGAATGGCGTCTGCCAGCTCATGATTATCCTCTACCGTATAGCCATAAGGAACCAGCTCCATATGCTCTCCGCCGTTCTCGGCAATCCAATCGACAGCGTCCAGAACCGTCATCGCTCCGGATTTCAAATCGTTTAACAAGCTATACGTGCTGAGGCCCACCTTCATTTTTCAAGCTCCCCTCCTTATCTGTATTTCCTGATAAAATCAACCGCTTTACGAATGTCCAACTCCGGCTGCGTTCCTACCTCACGCTCAATCGTTAAGTAACCCGTATACCCAATATCCTGCAGCGCCTGAAAATAGCGATTAAAATCGACTCCGCCCTCACCGAGCGGAACTTCGCGGAAAAACAAGCCGGAAGAAACCATCTCCGCGATTTTCTCATGATCCATAGGCGCATATCCGACCGCTCCATATACATCTCTCGGATCAACCTCTTTAAGACGAATGCCATCCTTCACATGGGTATGGACAATATAATCCTTCAATAAATGAACGCCTTGAACCGGATCATCGCCCGTCACCATAACCATGTTCGCCGGGTCAAAATTAACCGATACGCCGTTCGTCGACAAGGTATCGAGAAACGCTTTTAAGTCCGCTGCCGTTTCGGGGCCGGTCTCAATGGCGAAGTAGGCTCCGACGCTTTTGGCATATTGGCCTAACTCCTCGCAAGCGGAGTGCATCGTATGAAACGCAGCGGAGGACGTATCGTGTGGAGCGATGCCAATATGCGTCGTTACAATCGTCGTACCGAGGTCCAGCGCCAGATCGACGATACGCTTCGATTTTTCCACTTTCCAGCGATTGTCCTCCTCAACCCCGAAGCCATGACCGCCTAAATCGCCGACTAGCGCAGAAATTTCCAAACCAAGTGATTCTATGTAGCTTCTTAATTCCTTGCGGGCCGCAGGCGATAAATTTTCCGGGTCCATTTCTCCCTTAACCGCATAAATCTGTACGCCCTCCGCCCCGACTTCCTTGGCTTTCGCCAGTCCCTCTCGTACCCCTAGCCCGAAGCTGTCTACGATTACACCTATTTTATTCGTTAGTTTCATCGATTAATTGGCCTCCTGTTGAACCGGATATTTGATTCCCCTTAACGAGCACATGAGCTGTAGTGTCCCAAGGATTTAGGCAACTAACAGCATCAGCCAGCGTACCCCTATGATTTCTGCTCCAAAATCCCCATTGCCATTGCCTTGTAAACAAGCTGCGAGAACAGGCTGTTCGACCATGCGAACCATGGACGAGTGAATTGGTGAGGATCGTCCGCATGAAAGCCTTCATGCATAAAGCCCGTATCGGCATCCGTCGCTTCCAGCACCTTAATGATTTCCAGCATTTCCTCATCGCTTGCGGCGGTCAGCCCCTGCATAGATAAAGCCATAGGCCAAATATATCCCGGCGGCGTATGAGGACTTCCAATCCCTTTAGCCGCTTTTCCTTCATAATAATAAGGATTTTCTCGGCTCAGGATGAAGCGCCGCGTGTTTTGGTAAATAGGATCATGAACATCGGTATAGCCAATGTAAGGAATGGAGAGCAAGCTTGGCGTACCCGCATCATCCAATAGGCAGTAATTCCCGAAACCATCCGTTTCATAAGCGTAAATTTTTCCGTAAACTGGGTGATTATACATCCCGTAGAGCTGAATGCCATGGCGAATATCTTCCTCCAAATTCGCCATTTCCCGCACAAACGCTTCGTCGCGGAACACCCATTTCGCCATCTCCTGCATTTGGGCGAGCGAGACAGCGGCGAACATGTTCGCCGGGATATTATAATGCAGCTCGCAGGCGTCGTCGCTTGGGCGGAAGCCCGACCACACCATGCCCGTATAGTTGACCGGCATCCCGCGTCCATCATTGCGCAGCGTGTCGATGGCCGGGCAGTTGGAGCGTTTGAACCGGTATGCAGATTGCTCGGCATGGCGCTGCTCCGTCTTCCAAACGTTCACAATAGAGCGCATCGCCTGTTTGAACTGCTCGTCAAAAATATCAGTGAGCCCTGTTTCCTTCCAATATATATAGGACAGGCGTATCGAAAAGCATAGCGAATCCAGCTCGAATTTGCGCTCCCACACCCAAGGGGACATTTCCGTATCGTCATTAGCATCCCAATGCCAATGATTCGCCGTTTCATTAAAAGCATTCGCGTATGGATCAATCGCAATGTACATCATATGACGCTTAATAAGTCCAGAAATGAGCCGCTGCAATGCCGCGTCCTCTTTGGCAAAAGGCACGTAGTGGATGAGCTGCTCCACCGAATCCCGCAGCCACATCGCGGGAATGTCGCCCGTAATGACGAAGGTCGTACCGTCATCCATCAGCTTCGTCGTCGTTTCCAGCGTATTGGGGAAACAATTGCGAAATTGCTGCTGGAGCTTCGGGCGGTGGGCTAGCTTGACCTCCGCTTCCTCCAGCACCTTTGTTATCGCTTCAGGCAGCACCAACTGCGGCAGCTTTACCTTCGGCAGCTTAAATCGTTCCATAACACATAGCTCCCCCTACTCCTGATCCTGATCCGATGAAACAAGCTTCACCGTTTTTATCTCAAAAGGCTTGAATGTCAGCTCGAATGCCCCTCGCTCACACGGCAGCTGCACCATTTCATCCTCAAGCAAATTCACGACAGACGCTCTCACTTCTTCCTTCGGCCACTGGATCTGCACCGTCTCTCTTCCGCCTGATGACTCATAAAACCGCAGCACGGTTCCATCCCCATCTTCGGAAGCTTTGATCGTATCCAAAATGACATGCTCGCTTTCAAAATCCAGCCATGCATGCCGTGCAGCAAGTGCGGGAACCGCTGGATGCGTACCTTTATTCGGCTGTCCCGCGACCGTCATGACGGGATGATTTAATTCCATCGCACGGCGAACAACCCTAGCCCCCCGCCAATCCTCCTGATGAGGCAGAACAGCATAAGTGAACTCGTGCTCGCCTTGATCTGCATGTTCGTCCGGCCATTTCGGCGCGCGCAGCAGCGACAAGCGAATCGTCTGGTCCTTAATGTCGTATCCATACTTGCAGTCGTTCAGCACGCTCAAGCCGCCATTGCCCTCGGAAATATCGGCCCAGCGATGTCCGCACACTTCGAATTGCGCCTGCTCCCAGCTCGTATTGTTATGGGTCGGCCGCTCCAACGCACCGAACGGAATTTCATACGTCGCCTTTGCAGCGACAAGATCAACCGGGAATGCCACCTTGAGCAATTTATGGCTCTCTGTCCAGCTCACCTTCGTCTGGAAGTCAACGTGGCGCTGATGGCGATACAAAATCATATCCTGGCTAATTTCCGATTCATTCAGCTTCCAGCGGAAGCGAAGCACATCCTTGGTGTTCCCCCGCTGTACGACTTCTTTCGAGATGAGCTGCACAGAGCCGGCACGCTGCGATTCAAAGCGCGGATCGATATCCCATGCATCCCAATAGGTCGGTTTATCATGAAAAAATTGCAGCTCATTCGCCTTATCGCCCGGCTTCAGCCACTCGCGCTGCACAGACTTGTCGTACCAGCGGGTAATCTCTCCCACGTCATTAAACTCAAGCGTGTAAAAATCCGTCTCCCAAACGGATGGAAAGGCTTCATCTGCTTTCGCATCCTCAACGTCGTCCGTATGCGATGACGCTCGCAGCCATATCGTTGTATAGCCGAAGGCCGGGATAGATGGAACGTACACGGATATCGTCTGGACGTCCCCACTCCGTTCGACATCGCAAACCAGACGCTCCCCGTTCACATCAACAACGGATAAGCCGCTCATTTCAGCACTGCATGTCAAGCTGACAACCTCTCCGCGTTCCCAGCCCAAGCTGTTGAACACGACGTAAGGCAACCCTTCCCCATCTGGCGTTATGTTGTCCGCAATAGCCTCAAGCGAGCGGGCGAGTGCAGCCGTCCCGATCTCCAGCACCTTCGCATATTCCTCTGTAGACGTCACGTATGCTTCAGGAATAGACGTTCCCGGGATAATATCATGGAATTGATTGAGCAAAATCAGCTTCCAGCCTTCATCGAGAGCCTCAGTCACCTTGCCGGACAACCCCGAGAACTGCCCCCACAGCTCCGCTTCGCGGTACAGCACTTCCGCCTTGCGGTTGCTTCGCTTATTTCTTGCATGCGTCGTATAGGTGCCGCGATGAAGCTCCAAATACAAATCGCCATGCCATTTGGGCAGCGATTGCCCGCTTTTTCCGATTCCCTCGAAAAAGGCCCCGGCCGTACTGAACCTGCTGACAGGCTGCCCGACCATAAAGGAGGAGCGCTCCGCAAACTCGACCATTTCGTTCGTTACGCCGCCGCCACCATCCCCATGCCCGTAAAGCAGCATTTGCTGCGGATGCAAATCCTTCTGTTTGTACGATTTCCAGTGTTCATCGACATCCTTGGGACGGGTATGCTCATTTACTCCATGGTTCAAATAGGCAATGACGGAGGTGCCATCGATGCCCACCCAATCAAACAAGTCGTAAGGAAAAGCGTTCGTGTCATTCCAATTGAGCTTCGTAGTCATAAAATACGGGATATCGGCCAGCTTCAGCATTTGTGGCAGCGACGCGCAGTAGCCAAACGTATCAGGAAGCCACTCAATGTTGGAACGTTTGCCGAACTCCTCCTTATAGAAGCTTTGGCCGTACAAAATTTGCCGCACCAACGACTCGCCGCTCGGAATGTTCAAATCTGGCTCCACCCACATGCCGCCGACTAGTTCCCAGCGCCCTTCGGCAATCCGCTCCTTGATCCGCTCATACAATTCGGGATAATGCTCCTTCACAAAAGCATAAAGCTGCGGCTGGCTCTGCGAATAGATGAAGCCGGGATATTCATCCATCAGCGTACATACCGTCGAAAACGTGCGGCTGGACTTGCGGACCGTTTCGCGGACAGGCCACAGCCAAGCAATGTCGATATGCGACTGCCCGACCAAATGCATAAAGCCGCTGCGGCCGCCTTCCGGCTCTTCTTCCTGAACCTTCTGGGCAAGCGACTGCTCCAGACCGTTCACCCACTCCGCCTCATTCCAGCGCTGCGGCTCGGCGTACATGCGATCCATGATGTTGTGAATCGCCCCCACAAGGCGATTTCGCTTCAAATCGTTCTCCGGCAGCGCGTTCAACGACTCCAACAAGACTGTAACGCTGTACATCAGGCTTTGCAGCGGCTGATTCACTCGGACGAGTGCCGAACGGATACCAGCGATCGGCGGCTGAATAACCGCCTGGCGGTTCAGCGGATCATGCGGCTCTGGAATCGGATCGTACAATTCGATTTCCAGCAGCGGCGTGCTCCCTACCCGGTCCACGGGGAGCGGCACATACCAATGATTCCGGTCGAGTCCGTGATACGGAGCCCCGTTCACCTTCAGCAGCCCTTCCCCACCCGCTTCGAAAATGAGACCAACCGCGTCTTGATGCCAAGCCTGCGGAATGTCTGCTTTTTTAGTTAAAAAATAAGTCGTGCCATGTGTACTGTGAAGAGGATTCACATTTTGCACACCGACATTTTGCTCATCCATCACGTATTCGCCAGGCCGGATATATTTCGCTCTTTGCATATGCCACTGCGGAAGCTCCATCGTCTCCAGCCACTGCCGCTCGGTCATATCCTGAATGAAGCGCCGAATTCGAATCATGCTTGCTCCCCCTCACGCTGCACATGCAAGCTGCATGCCAGCCAATCCTTCGAGCTGCTGCCAACCATCAAGCGGAATTCGCCCGGTTCTACAACCGGCTCCAGCTGGGCATTAATCAATGCAAGATGCTCTTGATTTACAGGAAAAGTGACAAGCTTCGTCTCCCCCGGCTGCAAATGGATTTTGCGGAAGCCCTTGAGCGAGGTTTCAGCACGGGTAACCGATGCTGATACATCAGTTATATACATTTGCACAACCTCATCTCCAGCCACACCGCCGATGTTCGTCACTTCGATTTGGACCTCGGCTTCTCCGCCCGGAGCCATCACTTCCGGCACAACCCGTATGTTATCGTAGCCAAATTGGGTATAGCTGAGTCCGAACCCGAATGGATATTGCGGCTCCAGATCCGTCTCCAAATACCGCTTGCCGCGTGTTCTCTTGGAATGATAATAAACAGGCAGCTGGCCGACATGCTTCGGAATAGAAATCGTAAGGCGCCCAGAAGGATTGACGTCGCCGAACAAAATGTCCGCAATCGCATTGCCGCCCTCCTGTCCCGGGTACCACGCCTCCAAAATCGCATGGGCATGCTCTTCAATCCAAGGCTCGGCAATCGGCCGACCGTTAATATAGACGATGATAACCGGCTTTCCGAGCTTATAGATTTCCTGCACCAGCTCAAGCTGCACACCCATGAGATTAAGCGTCGAACGGTCGATGCCTTCGCCGCACTCCATGTCGTTCCATGCGTTATCCGTAACGACGGACGCACCTGTACGCAAATCAATCGTGCCTTCGCCGAAATCCCGGGCGCTGGAGCCGCCGATGACCATAACGATGGCATCCGCTTGCTCCGCGCAGGCGAAGGCATGGCCGAAGCCGTCTTTGGCATCGCCCTTGATCCGGCAGCCGGGGGCATACAGCACTTGGTCCTCCGCATCTGCGCCGAGCTTGCGGCGGATACCGTCCAGCACGGTGACGATTTGCCCCTTCGGCTGCGGTGAAGTGTAATCGCCAAGCTGATTGTAGACGTGGTTCGCATTCGGGCCGATAACCGCTATTTTGGTGCCTGCTTTGCTGAGCGGAAGCGTGGCCTTTTCATTTTTGAGCAAAATAATGCCCTCCGCAGCTACCCGTCTCGCCAGCTCCACATGCTCCTTGCACCCGATGACCCGCTGCGCAAAATCTGGATCGACATAGGGCCGTTCGAACAAGCCGAGTCTAAATTTTATGTCGAGCACCCGTCCTGCCGCTGTATTCAGCTCTTCCTCGGTCATCAGCCCCTGCGCAAGCGCGCTCCCTAAATACTTGCCGTACATATAGCCGGACATTTCCATATCAACGCCTGCCCTCAGGCTTTGCGCCACAGCCTGCTCCCCGTTCTCCGCCGTGTTGTGGCCGCTGACCAGCATTTGAATCGCGCCAAAATCGGTAATGACAAAACCGTCAAAACCCCATTCCTTGCGCAGCAGGTCGTTCAGCAAATAGGAATTTGAAGTGCAGGGCACACCGTCAATTTCGTTGTACGCCGTCATGACGGAGCAGGCGCCTGCTTCGACCGCCTTTTTGAACGGCAGCAAATCGATTTCATGAAGCTCGCGCATGCCCATATGGACGGGAGCCGCATTGCGTCCACCCTCCGAGCTGCCATATGCCGCAAAATGCTTAAGCGTCGCCACAATCGTTTTCTCCGTATCCAGCCGCTCCCCTTGCAGCCCCTTGATCGCCTGAACCGCCAGCTCTCCGATCAAATACGGATCCTCCGCGAAACATTCCTCCGTCCGCCCCCACCGCGGGTCGCGCACCACATCAAGGACAGGCGAATACGTCGCAGCGCCCCCCTGACTTCGAGTCTCTACCGCAATCGCCTCGCACATTTCCCGGTACAAGTCTTTATTCCACGTGCTTCCGACCGTAAGCGGAACGGGAAATACCGTTGCCCCAATTGCCATATGCCCATGAGAACACTCCTCCCCGAACAAAATCGGAATGCCGAGACGGGAGTTTTCGATCACGTACCGCTGGATTTCATTCGTCGCGACCGCACCTTGCCTTGGCGTAAGTCCCGTCTCCAGCGTCACCTCTGTCCAAGGATCGGCGCGAAGAACACCGTATAAAGAACCTACTCCGCCCCGCGCAACATCTTCTTTGAACTGCTCCGTCACCTGCACGGTGCCGTCCAATTCTTTAAGGTAGGTTTTCCACCCCATAGGCTGGATAAGCTGGCCGATTTTCTCCTCTGTTGTCATTCGTTCGAGCAAATCCTGAACCCGTTCCTGAATCGGAAGCGAAGCGTCTTTATAGTCCATGTGCACATTCTCCTTCTGGGTTGATTTAGCGTTTGAAAGCTCTGATGCTCACTTGCTCGGGGCGATACACCGACAACAGCTGTCCTTCATGGTCGGCGACGAACATGACCGTCCGTTCATTTTCTAAAACAAATGCATAATGGGCGCCAGTCAACGGGTCCCGTATTTCCAGTTCAATGTCGCTGCTATATTCAGATACAAAAATATAAAGATTGCCCTCATCAAATTGCAGCTTCCGTCCATAAACACCCGCAGCGTCGCCGCCACTTATCCATTCCAGCTCCAGCTCAGCGCCGGAAGCACGGAACGCCTCTTCATACAACGCTTGCAGCGGCTCCCACCTGTCATTCAGCTCCAGCGGCAGCGGACACCATATGAAGCGGCCTGCACCCAGCGCAATGCTGACCAGACCTTGGCTGGCATTGCCGCTACCGTTTCCTGGCTGCAAAATCGGCCGATCGATAGCCAGCTGCCCGATTTTGCGTCCTCCGAACGATACGCTGTGCAGCTTGCCGCCTAGCAGCAGCGCCTCTTCACGAAGCACGTTGCCGGGCACCGTCTCGCCGATCTCAGCCCGAAGCCGTTCATTGGCAGCGCCCCAATAAGCGTCCAAGCGGAGCGGCCCCGTCCATAGCACGGTGCTGCCGTTCTTCGCAAGACTAACCAGCTGGTCAAATGCCTCATCGCTGAAGTTATGGGCGCTCGGCACCACAATGAGCTTAGCCGGCTGGCGCTCCAGCTCTTCCAGCTGGTATTCGCCTACGCCCCGAGGATGTATATTCATCCCGAATGCAAGCACTCTTACCGCCTGCGAGGTAGCCTCGAAAGCGAGCTTCCGGCTCGAAAAATCATTGGAATACGGGTATACGACAGCAACGTCCTCCAATACCCGTCCCTCAAACAGACCGCCAATCTCCTGCATAAAGCGGCCAAAATCATACGTCACATCCGTTTCGGGTTTCTGGGTGCCATCGGCCCGAAGGGCCCCGATGTTCGATTCATTCGCATTGTTCATAAAAGGGTTAATATTCCATATCCATTGCACCGCCCCAGCGCCTCCGGTTGAAAAAGCATAGGCATATTTTCGCTCCAAAATGCGATGCAGCTCTTCCTCCGAGCGTTTGGCGATGCCGTCAGGGCGCTGAATATGCATAATGCCGGTTTCCTGGGTCAAGTTTGGCTTATCCAGCGTTTTGGTGAAAATCCCGTCCCACACCAGCTGATCCATCAGCCACCAGCTATGTACGGTCGTATAATCGACTACTGAAGCGTAGAAAAAGGGAGACGGCCGCTGCCCGCCCAGCGCCTCATCCTGTCCGACCGTCACAAGCTGACGCGGATTGGAGCTGCGAATGGTGGAGGCCAGCTCCTGCGCCCAGCGATTGTGCATATCCATAGAAAACAGCGCATAATCCAGCCATGGCGCCCACTTTTTCGGCAAAAGCACACTGTCAAAATGGGTATCGCCCGGGTCCGGCGGCATGGCCGCTTCAAAGGATGGCAGCTCTCCGGGAGTCATATTCCATCGTTCCTGAAGCCGGGTAAGGTCGCCGCTGTGGCGTACCTCCAGCCACTGGGAAAACGCTGCTCGTTCATAACGGTCCGCAAGCGCCCTCGGTCCCTCAAACACACGCGCCGGATCAAATAACGAAGGCTCATTGATGAGATCCCAATGTACGCGCGTCGTGCCCTGGTGGCGGGAGACGATGGAAGCAATGAACCGTTTTTGAGCCTCGACGGCCCGCGGATCCAAATACGGGTTAACCCCTTCCCACGCCTCGGGCGTAAATGAGAAGAAGGTGAAGGTAACCTCCAGCCCATTCCGCTTGGCGGTAAGCAGGAAAGCATCGATTGCCCGCAAAACATCCTCGACGACATGTCCATCCGCGAACATCATATTCCGGTATCCCGTCCAGATGCCCGTCCGTATCAAATTGACTCCGGCCCGCCTCATCTCTGCCATATCCCGCTCCCAGCGGCTCACATTCGGCAGATGGAGAAACTTGCGCGACACATCAGAGGCCATATACGTCATGCCGACGATAGGTACAGGGCGTCCGCCGCGGTAGAAATAGTCTCTTCCGCATGCAAGCAGCTCCCCGCTGTTCAGCAATTCCCTGTCCATTCCCCAATAAGCCTGCGTCATAAGCCGAACTTCGCCTGCATCTGAGCGGACTTCACAGGTGATCAAGTGAAGGCCTGCCACTGCCGGTACCGGCACAGGGATGCGGAGCAGCTGCAAATCCCGACGCTGCGGCCCCGTCTTCGCTTGCAGCGTACTTTCCCAGACCGAAGCCTGACCTTCATGCTCTACCTTCAGCTTGAAGTTCCAGTGCTGCTCCATCAAGCAAGTACGGGACAAGGACTGCAATTGAAGCGTCAAAACAGGCTGTTCACCCGGTTCATAAGCCGCGTAATTGGGCTTAAGCCACAGCTCGGTGACGCCGCGTCCAACATATTCGGCAAGCTCCTTGAGCAATGCAGCGCCCGCGCCGTCCCAGAATGGCTGCTCCAGCGTCTGATTGATCAATATCCAGCGGCCTCCTGCAAAGCTCCCCTTCATGTTTTCCAGCAGGACGACCGGAGCCGCTCTTTCGCGTCCATCCTTATCCACACCAACAAGCATCGGGTAAATAAAAGCATCCATTGGGCCACCCGAGCCCATCTCGGCGGGGATATCGCTCGACTTTGTAGCATGAAGCGTCAATCCCCAGGTCGGTTCAATGCCGAAAAGCGCTTCGCGCCCCAGAAGCAGCGGAAATTCAGCCGATGCAGCTACCCGCTCTACTTTCTGAACGGCTGCTGGCAGCGCGTCATGGATGTTCAAGAGCTGATGGTACGCCGTCTGCTCCCGCTCCACTCTCCAGCCGTCGCCATCTTTCACAACTGGCCTGCGAAAAGGAGCACCGCCCGCATGAAGCAAGCCGGCTCCTCGGCCCAGATGGGCTTTCACGCCGCTCCATGCGGATTTCGGAAAATACGGGCCGTGCAAATGAATAAGCGTTTCCCAACTCGCCTCTGCCAAACGATCTGACAGCGTATGTGCATCAGCGATTTCAGCCCATACGGAAATCTTCTTCCATACTTCCGGTGAGGGGCGCACGCCCTCGTAAGGAAATGATTCGTCGTAAAACACTAAAATTTTCATGGGCCCTCCAAATGAATATTGTTATTTTTGTTAGGTTATTATATAATAACGTTATGATAAAGCCAGTCTATAACTTTTGCCAACAAACGTCAACGCTGTTATTTAGCGTGACGTTTGTTAGTCCTATCACCTAAGGAGAACATCATGCCACGTAAAGTATCGATCCAAATGATCGCCGATCAGCTCGGCCTATCCAAATATGCGGTATCCCGCGCGCTTAGCGGAAAATCCGGGGTCAGCCAAGCAACGCGCGAGCGGGTTTTGGAGTTCGCCAAAACGCTTGGTTACGGGCTCCCTTCCCAGAAGGCGCCTTCCCCTGCTCCTGACGCTGCCTCTTCCTTTGTCCTAATCTGCATGAATCCTTCCAACCGAGTCGACCCTTTTTATTGGCAGCGGGTTTTGGACGGACTCATATCCGGCTGCAGCGAGCGGGGATGGCCTCATGTTATCGTCTCCCAGCCCGTTTCGTTCCCGGCCGTGTCCCATTTATCGCCGCAGGAAATTATCGCGCCGCATTTGGACTGGAACAGCTGCCTTGGACTCATCGTCATGGGCGCATACCCTTATGCCGCCCTTCAGCTTATGGCCCGTACAGGCAAGCCATTGGTGCTGCTCGATCATAATGAGCCTTTGCTTGATTTTGATTCGGTCAATCATGCGAATATTGAAGCGGGAATTATCATTGCTCATCATCTGCTGGCCGCCCAGAAATGCAGAAGCCTTATTTTTCTCGGTGATGATGGCAGGTCCGCCAGCTTTGCCGAAAGACGGATCGGCGTAAGGACAGCAATGGAGCGCTACGGCGGCCCAGAGGCGAAGCTGCAGGAGTGGGAGCTGGCCTATGAAGAGAAGGAATGGCTCACCGCTACCGCAGAACGATTTGTCCAGCTCGCACCAGAACAGCGCCCAGATGCTTGGATTTGCGCCAATGACGACATCGCCATGCAATGGATGCAGCAGTTGCAGAGGATGGGAGTAGCGGTTCCAGAGCAGACGCGCGTGACAGGTATCGACAACGTTGAGGCGGCAGCCCACACGTCCCCTCGACTCACCACCGTGAACCTCAGCAAGGAAGCACTTGGCAGCCGCGCGATCGAAGCGCTATGGCGCCGCATCGAACGTCCAGGAACGCCGATGGAGCGGCTGCATCTCAGCGCCACCTTAATTCCTAGAGATTCCGCTTAAGCAGCTTATTTCGAATAAGCTTGTGCAGCGGGCTTCCCCCACCTATAAAAGATAAACGGCGATAGTTTTTTGTGTATTCACAATGAACTACCGCCGTTTATTTTTGTGGGGCTGTCCGCCTCGGTCTCTATCAGCTGTTCATATCAGCTGTTCATATCAGCTGTTCATATCGCCTTTCGGTAATCGCTTGGCGCTACGCCTACTACATTTTTGAACGCCCGATTAAAGGAGTTGTAGTTGGTATAGCCCACTTCCTCGCTAATTTCCTGAATCGCCCTGTCCGTCTCCAGCATAAGCTGCTTAGCCCGCTCTATACGGTGACTGATGAGCAGATCTACGAACTTCTCGCCAATTTCATCCTTGAACAGCTTGCTTAAATATTTCGGATTAATATCAAACAGATCGCTTAAATAATTCAGCGAAAGCTCTGGGTTATTATAGTTTTCCTCCACGTATTTGCGTATTTCCAAAATATGCGTCCGATGCTTCTTGCTGCAGCGCATCGCCTGCATCTGCTCAGCAAGCTCCCGAAATGTCTCCCAGCAGAGCAGCCGAAGATCATCTAATACTTCCCAGTCCTCCAGCCCACGAAGGAGACGGCCGAACGAAGCCGACCACAGCTCTTGGTATTCACGAGGAAGCTCGGCAAACTCCCGATTATAATGCTGGAACAGCAGCTGCACCGTATTCATCATTTCCTGACGGGACAACACAGAGGCGCTGATTTGATCAAACAAGCGTTCAAAGTGTTTTTCCCACGTTTCATCGGACAGCCGCATCGCTTGCACTAATAGGGAAATCGTCTTGAGAAACTCATATACGTCATTTTTGGAATCCGGCACTTCCCCGCACGAAATCACTCGGTTCATGCCCAGCGCCGCTTTATAATCTAGAGCATGGGATGCTTCCTTGAGCGAAGCTCTTAGACCTCGTAGATCAGTCGCCACTCCACCCGTCCCAATCGTAACGGTGAAGTTCAAATATTGCCCGACCTTCTCCAAATAGCCGGACAGCACCTTGCGCTCTACCTGTTCAGACAATGCCGTTTCGGAAAGCCAGAGAATCGCATACAGCCGGCGCTCCGAAATCCATTCCGCCCATACGTCTGCCTCCTCCTGCTGGGCGCTTTCTTGCAGCACAGTGGACAGGACGAACTTTAGCAGCGTCTGATCATGCTGATGATAGTCAACGGCAAATTGCGGATAACGGTCAATTTCTACAACCATGACCATCCATCTGCAATCAAGCTCCGGAAGCTTAAACTTCGTCATTTCAGCCTGCAATTCGCCGTCCGTGAAAGGACGCGTTCCTTCAAGCAGCTCCTGAAAAAAATATTTCTTTTGCAAAATCAGATTTTCTTCGTATTTTTCCTGATATTGCTTCGTTTGATCGATCATCCGCTCAAGCGTGTTTTGAATAAACCTGAACTCATTTTCTTTGGCGGAGCTCGTTCCCGGTTGTTTTTGCGAGGCGACTGTCTGAATTAACGTCACGATTTGCTGGATGGGCTTGTAGTTTCTCCGTGTGACATAAACGACCCAAATGACGCCGATTAGAACGACTGCAATCGCGAAAGCAAACCATATATTATAAAATTGCAGCGCAAATTTAACGACCTTCCCATTATTAATACCCGTCTCTACCTTCCAGCCGCTGTAGCTGGACGTAAAGGTCGAGAAAACCTCGCCGGAAGCAGGCTTAGCACCCCCACTTTCGGGCAAATGCTCATCCCACAAATTCCCGCCAGAGCTGCTGATCACATTGACGAAGGTGTATTCGGGAGCATACATCTGCATAATGGACTTCCGCAGCGTTTGCAAATCCACATTGACGACCATAAGGCCAGTTCCGCCCTCCATGCCGCGCACAAGCGTCACGACCTGCTGCGCCGATTGTAAGGGAAGAGCTTTGAAATTTCTGAAATCCACCCATTTTCGCGTCGGGTTGCTGCGGCTTTCTTCTATAAAAGACGCATCTGGAAACTCCTCAATCGGAACCGCCTTTCCGTTGCTGAATACGATATTGTCCTTATACCGGACCAAATAGATGGAATCGATTAACGGGAAATTGATTTTCAGCTCATCAATAACCTCGAGAACCTGAATGCCGGCGTACACATCATCGCTGCCAGCAGCCGTATAATAATTTTTCAAATCCGGGTTCGTCAAAATTTCTCGCAGCACTTTAAAATCGATCGAGCGCAGCGAATTGTCCAAATACTGCATGACCTGAGACGCCAGAAATTCATTGGCTTTCAAAGCTTCCTTGCGATTTTGCTCATTGAACAGCTGGAAGAAAATAATAAACAAAATCGTCGTCACAATAAAAAAGACCGGTAAATACGATAGCAGCAAACGTCTAAACCAATTGTTGTTCATCTCTGAGGTCCCCCCTCACTTTTTATACATATGACAACAGCCGCCCGGCTCAAGCTCCCAGCTCCACCTAGATGCGTGGTGAAGAAGGCGTAGCGGAATGAAAGGCTTGTGCTGGAGAAGCGACAGCGTTCGCTTAAAGCTTTCCGTAGGAAAGCAGCTTCGTAAGCATATGCTTTTACCCTTGCATTTCCACATATAGTGGATCATCTAAAGAAAGGCAAGGGTAACGGCGATCGGAAGCCAAGCTTTTCATGCAGCGCAGCAGCTTTTTCACCAAGCTTCAAAATATTCATTTATTATATAGGATGAAGCGGGGCCGTCATAGGGGAAGACCGCTCCGAGTCATGTCTGACAACACGGAGCAGCCCCTTAGAATAAACGTTTATGCTGTTTTATTTTTTCTCAATCGCACGCTGATAAATCGCCAAATAATTGCCGAGGCCTAGTCCATCGAAGCCTTTGACATAGCTATCCCAGTCTTTCTCAATGCTCTTGTTGCCCAGTATGAATTGCGCCATGTTCGTCTGCACGTAATCCTTAACTGCGGTTGTCAGCTGAGCTGCTGCTTCTGTATCCTCCGGACGAATAAAGACGTTGGAAGGATACACTTCCTTCGGAGCATAAGGAGCATAGACATTCGTCGCTTGTGCCAGACGAGTGCCGTAGCCTTCAGACACTAGAGGATCCTGCCCTTCCACGAACAAGTTGCGGAACGTATTGGACAAATCATGTGCGCCAATTTGCGACCAGCTTTCGTTAACGACGACGTTTGGATCACGCTCAGGCAGGTTGTAGTAGCTGTACTTGGCAGGCTCGCCATTAATATTTTTCTCATCGGCGCCAGCCATTTGCCAGCCCTTGCCCTCAGTCGGGCCGTATTCCGCATAAAGCGCGCCTTCTTCGCTGAACATGTAATCGATAATTTCAATCGCTGCGATTTGCTGCGCTTCCGAAGCTTTATTGGTAATCGCAAACTCGAATTCGCCTACGCTTTGCGTAGCGCCTGTCGTTTGCACACCATCCGGCCCTTTGAGCGGAGGCACGATATCCCAGTGCTGATGGCGGGTAATCGTCTTATCGTACGTATTGACCAGGTAGCTTACGAGCGCAGTCGTAATGGAGCCAACAACCTCGTCGCCTTCCCTGTTGCCGAGCTGTCCGACCGCTTGGTCATTTTGTGTAAAAGCAGCCGGGTCGATCAAGCCTTCCGAATACAGCTTGTGCATATATTCCAGACCCTTCTTCCAGCCCTCTTGGTTAGCGGCAAAATCAACTTTGCCGTCATTGACGATTAAATATTTATCGTTGTCATTATAGATGAAGCTATTCATCAAATAAGCGTCCATATTTCCGTTCCATACATATTTGTTCGGTGCGCCTGTAAGTGGAATTTCATCGGCTTTGCCATTGCCGTTAGGATCTTTCTCTTTAAAGGCTTTAAGAACGGTGTAAAGCTCATCGGTCGTCGTCGGCATTTCAAGGCCAACCTTGTCGAGCCAATCGGTATTGATCCAATATTTTTGCGCATACGTACAGTGGTAGCATTCATTAAATATAGGCAGGGCGTAAATGTTACCATCCGGAGCCGTAATCGCCTCTTTGAAATACGGTTTTTCTTCCATAATCTTCGTCAGATTCGGGGCATGCTTCGCAATTAAATCATTCAATCCAAGGAAGATCCCTTGATTCCCGTAAGTTTGAAGGTCTGATGTAGTAAATTTGCCATGGAGGAAAACTTCGGGATAATCGCCGCTCGCCAGCAGCAATTGCCTGCGATCCTGGAGCGCGTCTGTTGGAGCGAGATCCCATTTCAGCTTAACATCAAACTTGTTTTCAATGAATTTCGTGAACTCATTGTCTTCCATAGGTGCTTTGCCCTGTGGAGCAAAAAAAGTCATCGTTACGGGTCCGGCACTCTCTCCACCGCCGCTGCTGCTTTGTGTATTATTGCTTGGTGTGGAGCTGCAAGCCGACAGTACGGCAACCGTAGTAAAAATAAGCAACAACATCGAAATCCAAGATTTTTTCAAACCAGACTCCTCCTTTTTAATGAACACCACTTATTTGTCTGTTACTGCACTATATTGAACCCTGTCCCGGAAGCCCGATCGACCTTCGCCCCCTTTCACAATGGCTTCCAGATGGCAGATATGGCAAATGCCCTACCCTTTCAAGGAACCAACCATAACCCCTTTGACGAAATGCCGTTGAACGAATGGATACATGATCAAAATAGGGATGCTCGCCACAACGATCAATGCGTATTTGAGCACCTGCTCGAACCCTTGATCACGGAGCTGCTGGCTCGTATTGGCGAGCATTGCCGGATCGGCAGCGTTCAGAATGAGCAAATTGCGCAGCACATATTGCAGCGGGAATAAATTTTCAGAGCGCAAATAAATGAGTGCATCAAAGTAAGCATTCCAATGGCCCACCGCATACATCAGCGTCATAACCGCCAAAATCGGCTTCGATAAGGGCAGCACAACGCTGACCAAATACCGGATATCCCGGCAGCCATCCACCTCAGCAGCCTCCCGCAATTCATCCGGAATCGAGGACTGGAAAAAGGTTCTGGCCACGATGACCTGGAACACCGCCAGCGCCCCTGGCAGCCACATCGCCCAGCGGGTATCCAGCAGGTGAAGATCCTTCATCAGCAAGTATGTGGGAATCAGGCCGCCATCGAAAAACATCGTAATCATCATAAAAATAATGATGGCGCCGCGGCCATAAAACGACCGGCGGGATAACGGATACGCCAGCATAACCGTCAGGATCACATTGATCGCCGTTCCGACTACCGTATAGATGATCGTATTATAAAAACCCATCATCAGCTGCGTGCTTTTAAAAATCGAGATATACGCCTTAATATTAAAATCGACCGGCAGCAGCCATATTTGCCCGGATGTAACCGCCCGGGAGGAGCTGAAGGAAGAGCTGACGATATAGAGCAGCGGGTAAGCGACAACGATCAGCACCAGCACGAGAAATAAATAATTGATGCCCATAAAAATACGGTCGCCCAAGGGGTCTTTAATTCGATTCCGATTAAACATAGATAGCCTCCTCCTTTACCATAAGCTGTTCTTACTGACTTTCCGGGAAACCGCATTGACCAAAATAAGCAAAATCAGGTTGATGATTGAATTAAACAATCCTACCGCTGAGGAGAAGCTGAAATTCGCTCCGATCAATCCGACCTTATACACATAAGTGGAAATCACTTCCGAAGCGCTCGTATTCAGCGGATTTTGCATCAAATAAATTTTTTCAAAGCCGACGCCCATAATGCTGCCGAGATTCAAAATCAGCAAGATGACGGTGACGGGGATGAGGCTCGGAATATCAATATGCCATATTTTTTTGAGGCGGGAGGCTCCATCCATGCGGGCTGCTTCATAGAGCGAGGGATCCATACCAGCAAGCGCAGCAATATAAATAATCGAAGAATAACCCATCCCCTGCCATACACCCGACCATACATAAATCGATTTAAAATATTCTGGTATGCCCATAAAGTTGGTCATGGTCATGCCAAGGAAGGTAAACAGCCGGTCTACGACCCCGACATGCGGCGAGAGCATCAAAATAATAATGGATACCATAACGACCGTTGAAATGAAATGCGGGGCGTAGGTGACCATCTGCACCGTCTTTTTAAAATAACCCGTTCGCAGCTCATTGAGCGCCAAAGCAAGCAGGATCGGAATCGGAAAACCCGCAATCAGCGTGTAAAGGCTGATACCAATCGTATTTTTGAGCAGCAGCCAGAAATTTGGAGAGTTGAAGAAGGTTTCAAAATGTTTAAGCCCTACCCATGGGCTTCCCCAAATGCCCTGAACGACGCTGTAGTTTTTGAAGGCAATTTGTACGCCAGCCATTGGCATGTACTTGAAGATAAATAGATACAGCACTGGAGGAAGCACCAATAAATACAGCTGCCAATGCCTTTTAAGACTTTTAAGGAAGGGGTGCTCTATTTTGCGCTCGCTCTGATTCATGCTTTTTTGGGGCTTCATTCGTGTCGGTATCGCTCCCGAGTTCTGACTCATCTGCATCATTCCCTCTATATTTTTTATGTAATAATACCTAACACACAATTCATTATACAGCTTGTTTTTTCACTGGAACTTCTTCTCCGTGCCGATTGTGTAAACTTTCCTATCAGGTAGCGCTTTCTTGCATTGATCGTACCTTGAGTCGGGTCATTTAAGCAATTTGCAATTTTCGCACACCTCTCCATATTCCAGAAACCCTTGTCAAATCAGGGAAAATCGGTGCTTTCTTCTCTTTTTTCGCCAGCGGATAGCGGATACGCAGGGCAGAAGCAAGGGATAAGCAAAGCACAAAAAAATCTCGAGGGCCGCTGACTCTCCCCCGAGATTTCGAATGCTGCTTATTAGGATGTAAACAATCGGAACGTTTGTGTGATAGGCGCCTGCTCCGTAATGGACGCTTGCGGCAGCTTAACAGCCACTCCAGTTTCCGCCTTGGTAAACGCAACTCCCTCTTGATCATTCGTTCCAACAAGCTCGATCCGCTCTACACTGCCTAAGTATGGAATGACGAGCTGCTGATCGACGGCCTCATTTTCATTTGCGTATAGGCGGAAGGCATACGTTACATTGTCCTTGCAGGTAAATGCCCAATCTCCTGTAAAATAAGGACCGCAAATCCGCGTTCCGTAGATGCCCTCGCCATGTACATTCAGCCAAGCACCAAGCTCCTTGATACTCTTGACCGCACCTGCCGGCAGTCGTCCATCTGGCTGCGGCCCCACGTTCAGCGCCAAATTCCCTCCCTTGGCTACGACCTCAAGAAGAATATGGGCCAGCTGCCTAGCTGACTTATATTTGTCGTCGAAGGCATAAGCAAAGGAATTGCCAATCGTGATGCAGCTCTCCCATGGAATATTCATCGGCTGCTCTGGAATCGTCTGCTCCGGCGTTACAATGTTCTCATAAGGTCCCCCGACCGTACGATCGGCGGCTAGAAGCCAAGGCTGCGTCTTGCGTGCCCGCTCCACAACCTCGCCCAGACGGATATCCTGTCCCTTCCTGCCTTCCCGCACCCAGCCTGCATCGAGCCATAAACACTCAATCCGGCCGTATTTCGTCAGCAGCTCCATAATCTGCTCATGCGTAAATTCCACGAACTTCTCCCACAGCCACGGATACTGCTCTGGATCATAAGAAGGCCCACGCCACATATGCCGTCCGCGCTCCATGCCGGGCGCCCAGTAATAAGGCGTATGCCAGTCCGCTTTGGAAAAATAAGCCGAGATGCCTAGTCCCCTAGCGCGGAAGGCATCAAACAGCGTACGGCAAATGTCTGCGTATTTATGTTTATGAAACGGCGTGTCCGCTCCCGTAATGCGATAATCTGTCGTATGCGTGTCCCACATGCAGAAGCCGTCATGATGCTTCGTGGTAAACAAAAAATATTTAAAGCCGTTGTCGGCGGCCAAATCCGCCCACACCTCCGGCTGAAGGCGAATCGGATTGAACGTTTTATTCAGGTCGAAATATTCGCGCTTGAAGTCCTCCATGTCGTCGGTCCAATCCACATCATGGCGGGACCAGTCCCCGTCGTCATCGCTCAGCGCCCAGGATTCCACTAGCCCCAGCTGCGAATAAGGCCCCCAATGCATCATCAGGCCAAGCTTCTGATCCTTGAACCATTCCAATCGTTCATTCAGCAGCGGCTCTTCAGGCCTTACCCATTCTTCCTCTTTGCTGAAATGATGTACGCCGGCTTCAACAATATCCGCTTCCTGCTCCTGCTCTTGCTCCAGTTCCTGATCCAGCAAAATATCCTTAGGCTCGCTCATCGCCGTCATCTCCTAAAATTGAATTTCGCGTCCTTGACGTGCCGACTCGTAGATCGCACAAAGGATCTTCATCACTTCAACGCCGTCCTCTACCGGACTCAGCGTCTCCTTACGTCCCAATGTGCTGTCGATAAAATGATTGATTTCATTGCTGAAGGAGCCCATGAAATCAAATGATTTGAAATCTACCTGCGGCGTCATATTCAAAATCGTATCGAATTTTTCGCCGATAATTGAAATTTCCGGCTCCAGCTCGGCGCCGCCCTTGTCTCCGTAAAGCTTGACGGATATTTCGTCCTGCTTGGCATGCAGCGTAAAGCTGACGTCCACCAGCAAGCTCGCGCCATTTTCAAACCGAATCATCGCATTGGCCATATCCTCTACCGTATTTTCCTTCGCATCATAGTCAGCGGCTTTATAGAACGACAGATTGCGGATGTTGGAACGGTTGCCGAGTTGATGGGAAAGGTTCGCGGATACCGACTTGACCTTGGGCTTGCCCATTAAATACCAGCAAATATCAATAATATGCACACCCAGGTCAATAACCGGGCCGCCACCGGAACGCTCGATATCCGAAAACCAGCCGCCGGGGTTGCCAAGGCGTCTTAAGCAGGATGCTTTCGCATAGTAGATTTCGCCGAGCTCGCCCTCTTCGATGAATTTTTTCAGAATTTGGGCATTGTCGCTATAACGCCGTACAAATCCAACTTGCAGGAGCTTGCCACTACGATGCACCGCCTTCTCCACTTCGAGCGCCTCCTCAACGGTCTGGCAGAGCGGCTTTTCGCACAGCACGTTTTTACCGGCATCCAAGGCGGCAATGCTAATTTCGGCATGCGAATTATTCCACGTACAAATGCTGACCGAATGGATTTCAGGCAGCGCCAGCAGCTCTTTATAATCGGTGAACACTTTAGAAGCGTTATATTTTTTCGCCATTTCCTGCGCCCGGCCTTCGTTCAAGTCGCAGATGGCGTAGATTTCAACTTCCGGATTGCTGGCATACGCCTGCAAATGGCAATCTGATATAGAGCCTGCGCCGATGACGGCGATTTTTAATTTGGACATTTTGCTTCCCTCCATGATCTGCTTTTTGGCCTGTTCATTTGCTAATGGGTCGGACGGTTATGCTTCTTGCCAGAAACGGCGTACGTTGTCCATTGCTATTTTGGAAGCGGTTCTGCAATCCTCCATGCCTTCAAATTCAACGGAAATATACCCGTCATAACCAGACTGCTTCAGCACGCGGAACACTTCGTACATGTCGATGTCTCCATGGCCCACAATTGCACCTCGCAAATAATTGCCATGCGCGGTCTGAAACCAGCCCACTCCCGGGTTGCGAGAGGATGGTCTAAGGTAAAAATCCTTGGCATGAACCATCGAGGCATAAGGAATGTTATTTTTCACAGCGCTGACAGGGTCTTCATCTACACAGAGGAAATTGCCGATATCCAGCGTCGTTTTGAAATTATCCCGCGCCGTTTCATGCAATAATCGCTGGATTCGCTCGTTGGATTGCACATAATACCCATGGTTTTCCACACTCGTTGTAATGCCGAAGCCTGCTGCATAATCAGCAATGGTGCGGCATGCTTCTACAAGAGTCGGCAGATCCTTCTCAAACTGGGCAACCGTTCCCTCGTGTGCGGGGCGGAAGGCGACGTCATGCCGCATTTTGGCGACGCCTAGCGCTCTGGCAACATCGACATGCTTCTTGACGGCTTGAATTTCGTTGTCCAGCGCTTCAGGACCGTCATTCGCAACAAAATTTGCTCCTATGGCATAGTTGGAAATGTCGATGCCCACTTCCTTGGCCGTCTGCACAATTTGATCAACCAGCTCTGGATTGTCGATTAGGCTGTATCCGATAGGAACGATTTCCACATGTTCCCCGCCTTGCTCGGCGATAAAGCGAATCGCATCCGGCACCGTCATTTCTTTTTTGTCCAGAGCCTGCTGAAGACTGTATGTGCTGAGTCCTACCTTCATCTCTTCCCTCATCCTCTCCGCATGTTTGTATCCTCACACCAACGTATACCCTTTTCCCCGTCATTACACAATTCGCAATAATCGTCTACTATTCTATTTTCCAGTCTAGGCGCCCAAATCCGGGGTATCTACAAACGTTACGCTCCGACTGCCCGTTCCATGCAGCTCGAATATAACAATGACATTTTCACCCTGGCGCAAAAGCGGTGCTGGCACATACAGCGTTTGTTGCGGCCCTTTGTCCCAATATCGCCCCAGATTGAACCCGTTTATGAAGGCAACTCCCTTCGTCCAGCCTTCCAGCCGCAGGAATGTATCCTGCACATCATCCACGTGGAGAATGCCTCGGTAAAAAGCAGGCGCTGCCTGCGCAGCGGCAGTGTTGGTATTAGTGAAAGCATCGGTTGCAGCTTCGAATTGCAAAGGCGACAAGTCATCAAGCGGCAGACAATGAATCGCCCAGTCGTATAAAAATTGAAAACCAAAGCGGACGCCTTCCGTAATGCCCTTCGGATCTCTGAGATACGGGCCGTAATTGATTCGCCCCATATTTTCAACGAGAATCGCAATTTCGGCCCCTGCTGCCGGCACCTCGAACGATACCGTTCGCTCCTGATTGCCGCGTTCCAGCACACCTTCCAGCTTGCCATCCACAAATACCAGCGCACGATCCCGTACCTCCTGCACGACAAGCTCCTGTTTCTCCCGTGGCCCTGAAATCGTTGTCTTGTATAAAATAAAGCCATAATCCTGACCGAGCTTCTCCATCGGTTCGGGATTCGTTCGGCGAATCGGCGCGGGCAGCCGGTCTAACTGTGAGAACAATGCCGCCTGCTCCGTTATTTCTACCTGGCCGTATGCCCTTCTGCCAATAGGCTCTGGCAGTTTAAGTTCACCAAGCTTCATATAGCGATCGATGACAGCCCGCACCGCATAAAATTTATCCGTAGGCTCCCCCGATTCGCTTAAGAGCGAATCATAATCATAGCTCGTAATCGTCGGCTCATATTGATCCTTCTGCTGGCAGTTCGCTCCATTATAGAAGCCAAAGTTCGTTCCGCCATGGAACATGTAGAAGTTGACCGAAGCCTTCTCCTCAAGCATTTCCTCGAATACGCTAGCCACATCGCCTGCGTCTCTAGTATGGTGCCGCTCTCCCCAATGATCGAACCAGCCAATCCAATATTCCATGCACATTATGGGCTGATCCGCCTGATATTCACGCAACTTCAAAAAAGCTCCCTTCACCCCGGAGCCAAAATTCACAGTGGAGAGCTGTCCCGGTACCGACCCTCCTTGCAGCAAAGAGTCAGTCGGCCCATCTGAGGTGAACAGCAGTACATCCATCCCGCGACGAACCATGCCTTGACGCAAATATTCCAAATAGCTGGCGTCGTTGCCGTAGCTTCCGTATTCATTTTCAATTTGCAGCGCAATAATAGGCCCGCCGTTTGTACATAGGAGCGGCTGTAATTTGGGCAGCAGCACATCGTAATAGGCGTCTACCCGCTCCAGAAATTTCTCGTTATAGCAGCGAAGCTTAACCTCGTCATCCGCCAGCAGCCATGCAGGCAAACCGCCAAATTCCCATTCCGCGCAAATGAAGGGGCTTGCTCGCACAATCACGAGCAAACCGAGCTCCCCCGCTGTCTGAATAAAACGTTCCAAATCCGCCATGCCATCAAAACGGTACTGCCCCGGCTTAGGCTCATGAAAATTCCAAGGCACATAGGTTTCTACTGTATTGAAGCCGCAAGCTTTCAGCTTTTGCAGCCGGTCGAGCCAATACTCGGGTACAATTCTAAAATAATGCATAGCTCCTGATAAAAGCTGTACCGGCTTCCCATCATATATAAACTGGGATTGCCTGCATTCAAAAATCGCCATTAGACAGCCTCCCCTTGATTGCTCAAATAAACGCCCAGCCAAGATAAAGTCGGACACCATCTGGATTCTTGAATAGTGAGCCGGATTTTTCTTGCGGTTACCGGTTCGAAGCAGCAGATGCGCTTATAACCAACAATCGTTCCTTCATATAAAGACTTCCAGTCGTTCCCCTCGAAGTATTCCAGCTGAAAACGTTCCACTCGTTGTCCCGTCCTAATGTGCTCCTTGAGCACGATTCGGTCAAAGCGCTGCTCTTCCTGCAAATCCACCTCAATCCAAGCTTGCTCTGTTCCTTCGCGAGGACACCAGAACGTATCCAAATCATCATTTAACAGCTGTGATGCTGCGTGAGCTGCTTCCTTCGTTTCCGACGCTTGTATTTCCACCTTCGGTTGTGCCGCTAAATTATGTGCAAAGGTGCTGCGCAAAGCGTCGCCAAGCTGCTGTAAGCGCTCTATATCATTTTCGTGAACGAGGCCACGCTTATCCGGTGGAAGATTCAGCAGAAAAGTAGCATTGCCGCCAACCGAGCCATTATAAATGCCCAGAAGCTCTTCTAGCGATTTCACCTGATCATCCTCAGATTCATGGTAAAACCAGCCCGGACGAATCGATGTATTCACTTCCGCTGGGTACCAGATTAATTGGTCGTACTGTTTGACAATCTCTCTGCTGCCTAAATCACTTTCCTGCGAATTGATTCTGGTCGCAAACTCGCGATCATCCGCTTGTTGCGACTGCTCTTGAATCTTTTCATTATCCTGCAAATGGGCCGGCACGACGCTCCATTCCGAAGCTCGCGTATGCCCCGCTTCATTGCCGCACCAGCGCACATCGGGGCCACAAACGGAAATAACGGCATTGGGCTGCAGCTCGCGAATGACTGCATAGTAGCCGTCCCAATCATAAACCTGCCTTTTCCCATTAGGCCCTTCCCCGCATGCACCGTCGAACCACACACAAAAGATATCTCCGTAATTCGTCAACAGCTCTCTGAGCTGATTTTTGAAAAATTCATTATAACGCTCCGAGTCTCCGTAGGAGGCTTCATGGCGGTCCCATGGCGACAAATAAACACCAAACTGGATTCCACCTTTTCGGCAAGCCTCGGCTACTTCCTGCACCAAATCGCCGGAGCCATTTTTCCAAGGGCTTGCCGCTATCGTATGATCCGTATACTTACTAGGCCATAGGCAGAAACCATCGTGATGCTTGCAGGTCAAAATCAAACCCTTCATGCCAGCGGATTTACATGCCTCTACCCATTGATCAGCACTAAGCTCCGTAGGGTCAAAAATAGCCGGGTCTTCATTGCCCAAGCCCCATTCCTGATCCGTAAAGGTGTTCACCGTAAAATGAATAAAGGCATAAAACTCCAGCGCCTGCCATCTTAGTTGACGTTCTGATGGTGAAACGCTTGCCGCCGATTTTATCCCATGTGCTTGGTTCATAGGGACCGCCTTCCTTCCTCGACTCTATTTAGTTTAAATACCGCTTCGTTGGTACCTACTACAAGGCCGCCGTCGTTTTTGAGCTCCCGCGACGCAAGTTGGTACATCAGGTCAATTGTAACTCGATTGCTGTAATTTATCTGCTCCAAAATAGACGCAATAATGAGCGCCCACTCTTCCTCAGAGCCGTCCAGCACCTTCAAAGCAAACGCCATTCTTTCCTTGCGAAGAGCAAACCCATAAATGCCTTTTGCGCCGCCCTTCGCCACAATATTGCGATCCTTTAAAAGATTAGAGCATATGAACCATGGGGCTGAAACCATATTATGATTTTCGTTCATCAGCCTTCCTATATGTGAAGCCGCCTCTCGTATTCGATGATCCTCCAGCAAATCCGGGCAAGCAAGCTTTAGGAACATGGCTGCTATTTGCCGCAGGGGCAGCGCAAACACAGGAAAGCCGCAGCCGTCCGTGCCCAGCTGGATTTCTTCTGCTTGTGCCCCCGAGAATTCAGCGATTGTTTGTAAAATCTCTCTCTGTGCCGGGTGCTCAGGGGTGGCATATCCCTCTAATGGATATCCCTTTGCTTGGCATAGCGCAAGAACGCCTAAGTGCTTGCCTGAACAATTGTGATACAGACGACGCGGCGGCTGACTCTGGAGCAAAAGCGCATCACGTGCCTGTATGCTTAAAGGATACGTCTCGGAGCAAATCAAGCACCGCTCCTCTACGCCTATTTTGGCAAGCATAGCTTCCAGCGCTTCTACTTGATAAGGCTCTGCGCGATGCGAGGCTGTCATCAGTGTTTTCTCCTGATCCGTCAGGCTGTAAGTCTCAGGAACGCCATGCACAAAGGCTGGAATCGCCTGAAAAGGCTTGGCCGCAGAGCGCATATAGGAAACCCATTCCGGGTCGCCTACACTGTAGATGACTTCGCCTTTATCATCGATTCCGCAAATATGACCGTGATGAATATTTTCAAGCGTGCCGCCTCTATATTCCTCTACCAAACGTGCTGCCATAACCTGCATAACCGGATCACCTCTTGTTATATAATTAGGGAATTAAGGATTTTAAAGCTCTTTTGCTGCGTTAGCTAAGTGCTGCTTTGCCCTTGCCACTAAATTCGAGTCAACAGGCCAGTGAAAACTGCCCTCGCGGCGCACTCCTGAGCCAAAATGCAGTTCTGTAATGCCCGTTTGCAGCACGAAGGAATGGATTTTATCTATTAGCAGCCCGGCGCCCGCCATTATGGCAACGTTTCGTTCCCCGCCTCGTTTTGACAGCTGCTTTAATTCGTCCATTGCTTCTAAGGCAGTGCTCTTACCACCCGATGTGAGTACCCGTTCAATCTGGGACAACGCGCTTATGGCGTCTAACGTTCGGGTCAGACTAGCACTCTCATCAATTGCCCGGTGAAAAGTAACACCTAACCCTTGAGCTTCAGCCAAGCACTTCTGCAGCATCGATAGATCCGCTTCGCCCTTATCCGTCAAGGCACCTATAACGATTCCGGATGCTCCCAGCTCGCGGGCCGTACGAATATCTTTTTTCATGGCTTCCATATCGTCCTCGTTGTAGCAGAACGAGCGGCTATGCGGCCGAATCATGACATACACTGGAATCGAAACGCTGGAAACCACTTGCTCGATGATACCAAAGCTAGGCGTGAGCCCACCTTCTGACATGGCGCAAACCAGCTCGATTCGATCCGCGCCGCCCGCTTCTGCCGCTCTCGCGTCAGCCGCATTCACTGCGATTACTTCTAATAAGGGCTGCCCACTGGTCATAGAAATACCACCTTTCTTTTTCCTTCTGTCACTCCAGTCACTCTGGTAAAGATCTATTCAAATTCAGCTTCCAAAAAGCGATTCGCTCCCTTTTCCACGTATACGTGACATATAATTCATCGCCTGATGACACGATAGCCGGATACGAATATTCTCCGGGCTCATCCTCCAACACCACATCAATACCGCTATTGTTATTAGGCAGTGGCGTCGGATATGCCTGGCACCAGGTACGCCCATCATCATTCGAATCGCTGCGAAAAATAAACCCTTCTGTGCTGCGAAGCAGCATATGTACATGCCCTGCATTAGAAGACCATAGGCTCGGCTGAATGAGCCCTCTGGCAAACCAATGCTCCGCTCACTGGACTTCTCATGCTTCCCGGCAAACCACGCTGCCAGCACATCTCCATTCGGCAGCACCGCCACCGTAGAAGCATGGCTGCTCTGAAACGGCTGCCCTTCTCGGAAAATATATTGCTTGCTCGCTTCGATTCGCATGACTTATAGCCCCCTTTAGTTAAATAAGGCCTGCTATACTTATGCCGATTCGCAAATGTGTGAGGACAAATTTTATATCGCTAACATTATTGAAACCTGCAGAACGCCAAATACCCACTGCTTATTTGTTATTTTTGTTATGTAAAATATAAATATCGTTATGTACCATCAGTCTAATAGGTTAGGCAGTAAACGTCAATTAGAAGTCATTAATTGTTTTAGGAACCAGAGTTAAATTCGTGGGAAGCCTTGTTTGCTTATTCCCCTTTTATATTTACGATAAATACAAATAGTGCGCACCCAAGAGGATGCGCACTATATTTTTCATGTTCATTTATTATCAAATAAGGAAATGGACTTAAAAAAATAGTCTTTATTCACTTTTTCAGATTGTCAATCTCCTGCTCCGTCAGTCCAGTAGCTTTGGATATCGTTGCAAGGTCCAAATTTAGGCTTAGCATGTTCTCCGCTACTTCCCTTATACCTGCCTTCATACCTTCTTCTAGGCCTGCCTCCATGCCTGCTTTCATGCCTGCTTTCATCGCACTTTCCATCATGGATGCTTCATCATGCAGATACTTCTGTCTGGCCTCGTACAATCGTCTAGCGTCTGAATCCTGGCTCAAATATTGCAGCGTATCCATCGCCTTCTCCAAGCTCGGCTCATTCATTTTCAGCACCTCCCATTGTGATGTATTGGCCCCTTTTAAAAACAGCAGCCAATTAATCAACCCGCCCTCTGACGGAACGATACGTTCATCCAGCTTAGGCAGCTCCAGGAAATGAACCTCAATGTCGTCAATTAAGGCTATTCCTGTCCGATCTTCACGCAGATGAAACACATTGTGGTATTGATCGTTCTTTAGGAACGAATAGTTTAAAATATTGATCGTAACGCATTTCTTAAGCTCCGGATATTTGTCACCCTCACTGAGTTGGCTCGCATACCGCTTGCTCCAGTAAAACAGTGTTCGTTTCTCTATGTCATACTTATTGAAAAGCTGCATCTCAATATCAATCAGTTTGCCTTCCGCGGTCTTGGCATAAACATCGAAAATGGACTGTTTATCGAGTGGATCATCTTTAATACAAAATCCACACGCGGGTCCAACAAATCCATCGGCATCAGCTCCATTCGTTATTATTATAACATTTTTCCGTTTATTTGAACCTCGTAAAGATGTATAGAGCTGCTCTCACCGAGTCGAAAAATGACATTGAAATGAAAAAAGGCACCCTTTAAGGTGCCTTAGAATCTAAATATGGAGGCGAGAGGTCGCCGATAACGGCCGATTGCCCAAAAAGCTCCCAATGGCCGCAGCAGCCTGCTTATACCCGCCAGCCTCGCGCAGCGTTTCGCCAATTACCCCAGCCTGCTCTCTGTAGGAGGCATTGCTGAGCACCTCTAATACTGCGTTCCTCAGTACCTCGGGCGTGAGGTTGTTCTTATCTACGATTACTCCTGCTCCAAGCTCCTGCACCCGGCTTGCTACACGAGGCTGATCCGAGGTTAACGGGAGCATGATCAACGGCACATTGTAATACAAGGCTTCGCTTGTACTGTTCATGCCTGTGTGTGTCAGAAAAGCATCTACACGCTGCAGCACTTCCAGCTGAGGGAGATAGGGCCTTATGATGAAATTGTCAGGAATGAGATCAGCCAATGGCTCTAAATCGGTATCTTTTCCTGACGACAATATGAACTGTATAGGCAAATCATGAAATGCGGTAAAGCAGAGTTTATAAAAATCAAGGTCTTTATTTAAAATGGTTCCCATCGAAATGTAAACCGTCTGTTTGTACGGAGCATGAAGCGGCTCATAGGCGAAAGCTGGCGCATCCATGCGAGGTACAATAGACGGGCCGGTGAACACAAAGCTGTCGTCCAGCTTGTCCCCCATTGGCTGAAAATAACGGCTTGTATAGACGATCTTTAATTGTCCTGCATGCTTGGCAAGCTCCGCCAAAGAAGGAACAGCCACGTTGAACTGGGCAGCTAATTGCTGTGACAATTCCATGATGCCGTTATAAAGCCGCTTAACCTCCTCATCGTCCTCCTCCAGATCATTGTCTGATCCGAGAGGCTCCACGAAAACAAAGGTAGTGGTCGAGCATACCGTTGGTATACCCAGCTTTTTACCTAAAATTTGTCCTCCCCAGCCTATTAAGGAGTCAAAAATTAAATAATCATAGGTTTCATTTTCGATCAGCTTCAGTATATCCGGAATAAATCGCTGAATAATATGTTTTAAGACCATATATATAAATTGATAAGGATGTTTGATTTCAAATGGCTTCATATCAGGGTCATTGAGCAGGGTTGCCTCGGTGAACGAGTAGGCTTTAAATTGTGCTCCAATCTGCTCGATCTTCGTCCGGTATTTCTCCGTACAACAATAGACGACTTCATCACCATTTTCTACCAGTTCCTTGATTAGCCCCAACGACGGATTGATATGCCCTTCTGCAGGCATCATCACAACTAATACACGTGCCAAATATTCCACCTCCATAAAATTTCCAATCAACTAAAGTGGGGACGTTGTATCCGAATCTTTCAGACCATACGGAATAAGCGACATATTGAAACTTTCATTTCTATGGTTATTTTATACATTAATACCATATTTGTAAATAATATGTCGTTTTTTGTTTGTATAATAGGAACGGGCATAAAGAAGGTATGAAGACCATTTGCTTGGAATAACAAAAACTCTACAACCTCAGGGAGGCTGTAGAGTTTCTATTGGTAGAGGCAGGCGGAAAAAAGTCCACTATGCCTACCGTTATTTTACCCTCACCATCTGGTCACGGTACCCAAACATCCCTTTTGTAAAAGGTTACGCTGTAAGCATCGGTGTCGCTGTATCGTCCATCTTTGCTTACCACTTTAAAATATACATTATCGTAGTCGACAAGAACCGTATCCGCTCCTGACGTATTCGTAGAAGAAGCAACCAAATTTCCAGCACTGTCATAGGCGTATAAATCGTAATCATAGCCGGAAGGAGAACCAAGCACGACCGATTTGCCATGCCCTCTGAATGTAAAGTAATCTACGTCCGTCGGGGATGATAAATAGGACCAAGCGCTTCCTCCCCAGTATGCCAGACCATAGGGAGTGACCACCGTTTGCGTTGGAATTTTATACGCTGTGCTTAACGTGTCATTTGACTCGTAATTATCCGCCCAGGCGGCACCCGCAAGCGTTCCTGATAACAGTGTTAACATAATAGCAGAATATAATGTTTTCTTCATTTCATTCTCCCTCCATTTCTTTTGATAGATTGGCACGCCAACGAGACTTCAAACTTTTTCACCGTGCTTAGAAGCGCCTGCTCAGAAAAAGCTCCAAATCACCCCCTATCAAAATATGGAATTAATTTGATTATAATGTAAACGGATACATATTGTCCACTTTTTTCGTTTTCACTCGGCAGCCTCAACGAAGCACCATAGAAGCAGCTTCAATCGTCAACTCGCTCTTATCCAGGCTTCCGCAACCTCCACGAATTGACAAAGACCATTCGAGATGATAAGTTGGCGTAATACCCATTTTTATGGGTCATATTATAAGGGGTGTTTGATATGTTTTTACCTGTGCACGAACGATTCATTAATCAAGCAAAGGAAAAACTCAGTCAAGATCAACGAGTTCGGGGTCTCCTTGCAGGCGGTTCCATGATGACGAATACCATGGATGAATATAGCGATTTAGACCTAATCATCGTATATGACTCAGCCTACCAGGAGCAAATCATGAATCAACGGATTCTCATTGCTGAAGGATTGGGCAAGCTGCTTTCTGGATTCACAGGTGAACATGTTGGTGAACCTCGTGTGGTGATTTGCTTATATGGGCCAGAGCCGCTGCATGTCGATCTTAAATTCGTTACCTTGGAAGAGCTTGAAATACGAATCGAAAACCCTCTTATATTATGGGAGAAAGATCAGGAAATCAGCAAAATTTTTGAAGAAACCTCCCCCTCACATCCATACCCAAATGCACAATGGATAGAGGACCGCTTCTGGGTCTGGGTCCATTACGGCGCAACGAAGCTGGGAAGAGGAGAATGGTTTGAATTGATCGACCATCTGACATTTATTCGCGGCACTGTTATAGGTCCGTTGGTGTTAATGAAGAATGGCCAGCTTCCTAGAGGCGTTAGAAAACTGGAACAGTATGGCATCAGTGAAAAAGAAGAATTAATAAAGACAATTCCTTCGCACAATTTCGAAAGCTGCTACCATGCATTAAAAAGCACGATCGATCTATATAAACGCTTGCGCCAACAATCTGGTACACTCGTTTTAAAAGAAGAAGCGGAGCAGGTTTCTATTGCTTACCTCGAAAAGGTGTATGCTTCTTCAGTTCATTAGAAAGCAAAAAGAGCACCTGATTCGGTGCTCTTTATCATGATATTGGCGGAGGCAAATGGAGGAGGTAAACATTGTAGAGGATCGATTATAATCTCTTTGCGAATTGATTGAGCTGCTCCGACATACGATGAACCTCTTCAATAAAATCCAAAACCTGTCGGGATGATACGGCCTGCTGATCAACTATGGATGTCATACTCTCGATAGATGCACGCATGCTACTTATTGCCTCTTCAAATGATTTCAGAGTATGCTGAATCGCGTTTGTAGAGGTAACCGTCTCATTGGACAATTTCCGTATCTCACCCGCTACAATGCCGAAGCCTTTTCCTCGACCCCCTGCATGTGCCGCCTCAATCGCCGCATTAATGCCTAATAAGTTCGTCTGGTCCGCTACTTTTCTGACGATCGATACCACTTTGTCCGCTTCATCTACCTGTTCTACCGTCCGATGGGCGAGGGCAAGAAGCTGTTGGGCAGACTCCGCTAGTGTAACCGAGCCATCCGCGACTTGCGAGAGCTGAGTGTTGGCTTGCGATAGCGAAAAAGAAATTTGATCCGCAATCGCTATTAATTCACTCTGTTTTCGAAGCTGAATGGCTATGCCTCCAATAACATTGCCCTCGGAGTCATGGAGCGGTGTTGCCGTCCCAATAAATTCATAACCATAAAAGGTGGCAGGAACCTCCGCCCTTAGCGCTACATTATTTCGAATCGCATGCGTTAACGGTTCCTCATGGTGCAGCGGTTGACCAACACGTATGTGCAAATCAATATTTTCGCCAGCCCAATAAGCAATAAATTTCTCTGTATCACAAATAGCGATCGATAATTCGGCAGGAACTGCCGCTTTAAAGATCGGCGTCAATGCAACCATAGTTTGCAGAGATTCAATGCTGTTCATTTTGGATTTTCCCCAATCCTTATCTATATATAGAAGCTTCAATTAAACACTCGGTATAACATTTTTCCTTGCCTAGTCTGGTGCGATATTTTAAATATAACGCAGAAACAACAAATACGCCACAAAGATTCTCTAGTGGGGGAAGCTCCCAAATCGTATGATATAATCACCATAGCCAATTGATTACCTACTATTAGGAGGATTCTACTTTAATGAAAAAGTATGCTTTACGTATTCAATTATTTTCCTTGATTGCGATTTTGACAACATGCTTATCGCATCCTGTATCTGCTGCTGACTTTACAGAGCTTCCCGAACCACGATGGACCATTACAGTTCCAGATCACACATCAACAACTAATTTCGACAAAAATGATTATTTTCTAGGGAAAAAATATCTCCCTATCGTATCTGATCATAACGGTTTCCGTACTGGATATATGTTACAGTATTATCAACCCGGCGGAAAAAGCAAACCCACTTACAAGATGATGGCTTTTGACGATACGACGGGAAAGCAAAAATGGATACGCAACTCGCCTCACGCGTACAATGCATTCGATATGGATCATAACGGGAACTTATATTATGTAGAACAGGTAAAGATCGAAAAGAAAAACTTCAGCAAACTAGTCGCACTTGATTCAAACAATAAGCAGCGTTGGGTGAAGACCCTTGCTTATAATTTTAATTGGTACGTGCTTGATGATGGACGCATTGCCACTATTGATACGATTCAAAATAAGAGCCATTTAGTTCTTTATTCAGCGGAAGGCAAACAACTTCTTAATAGAGAATATGATGGCGTTATACGCCACATCCAAGGCAATTATGTCGGTTCCGTTAACTATATAGGGGCTACAACGATTTTAGATATATATTCTATTTCTGCTAACAAAAAAATCGCCACTGCAAAACTCCCGCAAGATTATTTTAGCTATATACATGCTGATTTCGATGTTCTCAGTGGTGGAACATTACTTGTTCCTGTATTTGATGCAAAGACCGGAATGGAAACCTTATACGGTTATGCACCTGACGGAAAAAAGAAATGGAGCCGCATTATGCCGACACCTGAGCCCGATCATAAAGATAGACTGTTCATGTCTATAGGCAATCACTATCTGGTTCAGGATAAAAATATGCTTACCGTGTACGATACAAATAATAAGCTTGTCGCAACGAGAACCTTTGATGATTTGCCTGACCAATACACGTTACAGCTGCTAGGGAACCAAAGCATCGCCTTCGGCGGTGTCGAGTCTAAAGGTTCTTGGTTTGATTTCGAAAAACCATCAAAAGCAGTCTTCTACGTAGTGGATTCTCGCACGCTCAAAACGCAAACCTCATTAATCCTGGAAGAAGCTCGGTTTGCCGAGAGAAACATTCGATTCCTAAATGCAAATACCTTTTATCTGGATATGAGTACGAGTCTTGCAAAGTATGAGCTGAAGTAACTTTTTCCTTTATTTATGCTTACGTATGACTAAGGCTTGCTTACGGGCTATGAATGCGCCCTATTTATAAAAAATAAACAAAAGCCATCAACCAATTCACTGGTTAATGGCTTTTTATTTTACTCTTTTGGAGGCGAGGGAAAGAGCCGAACCCCTGTCCGAAGATCATGCTATGCTTCTTAACGTTTCCAAGTCTAAAAATCCATCCAGAAAAATTGAGAAACAGCGAGCACCAGCGCAATGACATTTACAACGATAAACAACCACTTTTTAGCCCTTCGACTTACGGGCTCTTGTCCTACTAATAAAGTCCAAGCTACAATTCCGTTAGACACAACCATAATAATGAGAGCCAGCCACCAATTAGCCACCATTTCGACTTCGTCCTCTCTGACCAGAATAGCTATTCATGGATTCCTCTATAAAATTACTTTATTTTCCTTTTTTCTGTCAAGTTCTAAAACGGCATATTTCCTACAAGCCCCCATCAAAAAAATGATCTTATAAAGCATCACCATGACAAAATGCAAATAGAGCACCTAACACGTTGCACTTCCTCATAGACTTTTAGATGTCAGCTCAGAATGAGCGATCTACTGGGCTGCTTTCACTAACTTCTTCGCCGCCTTTTGGACGGAGCTTTTGGGGTGAGTTTCATAATCATATCCATACATTAAAACTTCGACCGCTAGACTCGGGGAGACCTTCGATATCCCAATCATGGCGGTTAACACTTTTGATATAAACTTATCACCTAATTGAATGAGTCCCTGCTTTAATATCGGCAGGACCATTTTGGCTTCCACTTCACCGCAGGATGCCACATTCCCCAAACAAAGTATCGAATAGTCTTTTACGATTGTACTTTGGTCCAAAAACATCCGTTCTTGTATTTCATCAAGTACAGCGATTATCCGACTAGCTATGAGGGGACTTATGAATGCAACAGCATGCATGGACTCCCATCGCACCCGTGTATGTTTGTGATGAATCGAGGAAAGGAGCTGCTCAGCATATAGCGTAACTAGGTGGGGGTGAGTTTCTGCTACCTTTGTGAAAACTTCTGCGCAATCTCCTGCAAGTTTCACGTCCGAATGTAATAGACCTTCTGCAATTTGTTTTAATAGTGTCGGGTTTTCTTTGCACATTAACGCTACATTTTCATTCGATTGCTGCGTCGAATCTCCAGTCTGCGAGGATAACATCGAGACTACAGTTCCTCTCTCTTCCATTTAATGATCACACTCCTTGTTTACCAGTATATTAATACTATATGCGGTATTGTCTATTGGCAAATACAAATAGGTTCTCTTCATCAAGACTATCCTTCATAATAGAAATAATTCGAAATACAAAAACCCGACCTCACGAGGTCGGGTTTTTCATGGTATTGGTGGAGGCGAACCGTGGTTGTGCAAAACCACAATTCGCCGCCGCGTGTTGAGCAGAATTTTAGATAGGTGGAATCATTTATTCTTTGAAGCATGTTGTAAATAAAAAACTTCTTATCTCTCCAGCAATTGCTTATAACCATTTAGACATTTATATATCCCCCTGATGCTAATTCTTAATACTGATGCTCTTCAACGCATGCCTGCAAAAATCCTTCATCAGCTAATAAACAATAAAGTCCCCCAACGACCTTCAGATTCCAAATTATTGATGCAATTGTTGGCAAGTACAGTAAATAAGACGCCCTCAGTTTCGTTAAAATTGTAAAAGAGACATTCCAAAAGTCATGAACATGACTTTGAAACGCCCCTGCTTGGTGATGATGGTCTGCATACGTCTTTATCTCTGACCAATTCGTCAATCAACTCTGGAGATTCTTTTTCTGTCTTTTAAGGCTCAATTCCCCACACTAGGTTGCCGCCTTTATAGAGGGTCACCTTGTTCGAGTCCTGATAGGATGTTTTGGTTGAATCGTAGGAATAATCATTCGTTTCGTCAAAGTTGGTCCAGTCCGTTTTGTACATGCGGAGCTGGATATCCCCGGATTGTCCACCTGCCTGGATCGCGCCGGCTCCGGAAGTGAAGCTGAGCTCTACATACGTATCGGTGAACGTGCGCAGGATGTTGGTACCGCCAACCTGAGCCCAGTCAATGGCCGAGTCCATAGCTGCGGTACCTTCCTTCGAGAAGTAATAACGGATTTTCAGATCACTCAGATCTACAGCCGTGTTGCCAATGTTTTTGATATTGAAATACGGCTTGATCTGGTTGTCTGTCGCATTGGTATCTCCCACACGATATTGCAAGACCAGATCACTGGTCGGAACAACCACGCTTTGCGGAGTTGCGGAAGCAGTGGCAGAATTGGCACTTTCTCCCGCAGCGTTCACAGCACTCACAACATAGTGATAGGTCGTGCCGTTGATCAGACCTATATTCGTGTAAGATGTGGCACTCACATTGGCAGCAACCGTAGTGAATGGACCGGACGCGCTCAGCGCGCGTTTCACGTTATAACTGGTCGCCCCTGCGGAAGCCGTCCAGGACAAGCTGATCTGTGCATTGCCTGCTGTGGCCGTCAATGCAGTAGGTGCAGCAGGAGCGGTGGCTCCAGCTACCGGCACAGCACTTTTTACAGCCGAATTCGCGCTTTCACCTGCGGCATTTACAGCGCTGACCACATAATAGTAAGTTGTTCCGTTGGTCAAGCCTGTATTGGCATACGATGTGCCGCTCACGTTGGCGGCAACGGTTGTGAATGGTCCGGACGCACTCAGCGCTCGCTTCACGTTATAGCTCGTCGCTCCTGCGGAAGCCGTCCAGCTCAGTGATACCTGTGCATTGCCTGCTGTCGCAGTCAGTGCTGCCGGAGCCGCTGGAGCCGTCGTTCCGCCGCCATTGGTGGCCGGAAGAACAGGGAATGCGTTTTGCACCAGCATGACGAATTGATTATGGAACCAGTGACCGGATACTGGAGCGTTAGGAAGAGCGCCCGTCAATACACCATCACGGGTTGTAAACGTTGGATCACACATCCGGTCGAAGCCCTTGCCTTCATTGTTCGGAATTTCCGAACTGGAACCGTCGGATTCACCTGGAGGCTTAACCCACACATAGGCATCCAAATGGGCAGGCCCCGGTGCTGCCTTAGGTGCTTCACCTATGCCTGCTCCACTGTTGTTGCACCAGTTCCCCCGGTGATCCCGGCGATCGACACGCCCGGAATTCACGTAGGTGTTAATATCACTGCCTGTAGCCGATGTCGGACGGTTTATCCCTCCCCAGCCATTGCGGCTGGTATCAATCAGGAAGCCTATGCTGGTCGGCCAGCCTGCCTGCACAAATCCGCTATACAATGCAGCCGTAAAATCGGTTTCGTCAAAATACGGATTCCACTCATAAAACTTGGACGACTTGATCGGTTGTCCTCCGATGTTCAGATCCGGGTTGGGCAGATTCGGTTCATTCAGCGGTGTGCTGTTCGCCGTGTTGGTAATGAAGCCGTCTGCGCTATTCAGGCCAGCCGCTGTCCCCTGGACAACGCTCGTATACAGCGAGATTGTACCTGTCCGGTTGTTATCCCATCCGAGCCAGCCGGAGTGACCGATATCCAGGTAGTTGTACACATTCGGAATGGCATGCAGTTTGTCCAGTGCATATTTCACGCCAGCCTCGTAGATGCCTGTCGAACTGGCTTGAGCACAGGCCGGTGTATTGAGATTGGTAACCAGATTAGGCAAACTGTCCGGTTCAATGATGGCAATGATGCGAATGTCCTGATACTTGGGTTTGGCAAAAATACCTGCGATGACATCAATATAGTCCGTTTTGTACGTCTGCAATGCGGCCTGCGTCAGTGGTAATTCACCGTTGGACGCCAGCGCATGGCAGTCCCGGCCCGGCAGATTGTAAATGACGAATGAAGCGGTAATCGGAGTACCCGCTATCTTTTGAGCCAGAGCAGCATCCAGATGCTCCTCGATACTTTTGCGTCCGGCATTGTTCGCCCCGCCATTAATGGCGGCAATTCGGTCAATCCAGACTGCAGTTGGATAAGATTTGACCGTTTCCATCTTTGCTTTTAGCGACGCATCACTGGTAAGCGCGATGGATGTATCGACAAGGGCGGAATAATCCGGGTTCAGGTACGCCGTAGCTCCGACAAACGGATTATTCTGATGCGCTTCCGCAGCCTGGATCGCCCCCGGGGCCATGCCATGGAAAATCCCCACCACAAGCAGCGCTATTACAAGTATTTGCTTTATACCTTCATGGAGAGCCTTACCGCCTTTAGATTTGGTTTTCAGTTTCGTCATCATGGATCCACCTTTCCTTTGGTTAGATTTATTAAATATTCATAATTGATCCTCTGTGTCGGCATGATGTGTATGCACCCTAGAGAACGTACGGATGAGCTGTGAATGTTCACCTCCGGCTAAAATGATTGCGCTTTCAATAAGGCGGGCAGATCGCCTTTAAAGCTGCAAACAGAGAAATAGAAATGGTGACTGAATATGCAAATCAGTTTCCTTGGTGAGGGGTACCACTTGTGGTTAAATGCAGGTGATCATCGGTGTAAAAGCTTCAGGACATGTAACCGGGTTCCAAACAGGGAAGCGCTTACTTTTTGAGCTTTTAAAAAGGCTTACCCTCGATATAGACTTCACATCGCATGTTCACCTCCTTATGAATCCAATTATACTTTATGGATATATTGCTTTAAATTGAATTAATTAAAATTATTTATATTTAATCCCAAAAACTAGACGATAATTCAGAGGATTCACTTCCCATCCCGATCACGGCCGTATCTCCATCTTTATCCCGGTTGTAAACACCTTATGAAATCTATGAACGAATATATACTCTAATGTATTTCCTATGCCTTTTTTAAAAAATCATTATTTTATTACATTTCGTTATTATTATTATTATATATTTTGGTTTATTATATTGTGGACGAGCTTATGATCGGTGTTAGTCAAGATAGTTGTCGCGAATATATAAATATAAGATAGCCATGTTTGAGCTTTTTGCTCAGCTTGAATAGCGCTCGCTTTTTCCGGATTGAACCCAACTTCTTCATCTAGGCCTCAATTGCGCGTTGCCCCTGACCAGCGACCAGGATTCGAGGCTCTCTGTCAAAGTAAAACCCCCGCGCAATCGCAATCAATGGTTTTATGTCCTCTATATTTTCATAACAACATTTCAACCTGCTATATACTGATTTTTGAAAAACAAATCATAGGTTTCATTTCTGTTACGCAGGTTTTCAAGGATATCAAAAGCTACCATTGCACCATCTTTTAAAACCATCACCTTGTTGAATCGATTACAGTTAAAAGAAATAAAAAAGGCCAATACCATCTGTTAGCTCTGCGCACAAAACAGAGAATAACGCAATTGAAGAAGGCGTTTATAAAAAATTCAGCTCTGATCCCCTAATAACCAATTTATCAAGAATCATGCGTATACCGGGCTTTTACCATATGAAAAATCCTAGAAGCCCCTTTATCGTAAAGGTTAGACAACTGGGTAGGAAAAAACCCCGACCTTTTGCGGTCGGGGTTTGCATAGTGAATGTTAGGGGATTTGAAGCCTATCCGAAGACCACACCACGCTTGCTGCTACGGGTGTACTCATTGTTTTGATTTCGTCTGCGGGAGCGCCCTGTACTAAACGGCCCTATTCGCAACTATCTCGTCTATTTCACATTTCAGCAACAGGTATCTATGGGCACTTCTCATGATCGGGACTTTTGTTAAGTTATATTTATCCACGAAGATCTTCATTTGGTCTTTGGAGAGACCCATTAATCCTCCTGCCTCCGTAACGGTTAATACAACTAAGTTGCTCGTTGCATTAAATGTCTTTTTTACTTTTAGATTCCAGTCTTCAAATCTGTTCATATTGAGTTTCCTCTCTCGTTCCTAATCGATCGGAATACTTCATTATATCATGACATCAGACAAATACAGATTTTATTCCAAAAATCCTTTCCAACATAAAACCCAGTCCTCATGCGGACTGGGTTTTCATGGTGGAGGCGAGGGGAGTCGAACCCCTGTCCGAAGATCACGCCACACAGGCATCTACGGGTGTAGTCACAGTTTTGATGTCACCCTGGGTAGTAAACCATTTTTCATTTTATCGGCCATTACACAGACCATTTCTCTCGTTAGGAATACACTTCTGTAAGAGCAAAAAGGAGTGAATGTCGATGAGATTGTTCCGAGCTTTCCTAAAGGGAAGAAACGAAGTTCCGCCTGTAAAGACTGCCGCTACTGGAGATGCTATTCTTCGACTTAACAGAACTAACAATCAGTTACTGTTTAAACTTGTCATCCGAAATATCAATCGAGTAACCCAGGCTCATATTCATCTGGGGAAAAGAGGGGAGAACGGTCCCGTTGTTGCCTTTCTATTTGGTCCGTCGAAATTTGGCATTACCGTTAGACGCGGAGTGATTCGAGGCATCCTGAGAAATAATGATTTAGTCGGACCGCTAAAAGGAAAGACAATCCGCGATCTAATTCGTGAATTTGAAAGAGGCAATGCCTATGTCAATGTACACACTATACAGAACCCGAACGGAGAAATTCGCGGTCAAATTGTTCATAAGTAATATATAATTAAAAAAGACGCTGACCGCACGAAGTCAGCGTCTTAACGTTTGGGTGGAGGCGAGGGGAGTATCCAAATCCTGATTATCCTGCTGCCGAAGTCTTTTCCCCGATGACGACCTTAGCGGTAAATATTTGGATGCCGTGCTCACTCACGAAGCCTATTATTGAAGTTTTGTCATTCGTTCCCTCCGCGCGGGCTGAACCCCAGGTTCGCCCCCTATGGCTGCTCCATAGATAGAAAAAGGACCACATATCATTTAAACCAAAAGTTTGCCGATAATTAAACCATAGATTTGCCGAAAGTCACTGCTTTTAATCCTCTGATTTCTGTATTTAGCCATAGTCATTCAAGCAAAAGTTTGCCGTTAGTATATTTTTCAATCAAACAATTGCCGAAAAAACAACCGACTTAAGTGTAATACCTTAGTCGGCTTTTTATCTATCTGTCATTACGAATTTCCAATTTTTCAAGCAACTCCAGATGAGACTCACGAACCTCAGGGATCAAGATACTCCTAGGATTAGATGTCATGCGTTGTTGAACTCTAGAGAGACTTGGATAGATTCCCTCATTAATTATTTCTCTGGTTATTCGGTGTATTTCATCTATTAATGAAGCTATCTTTAATTCCCGCTGCCTCTTCTTATACTCTTTGTATCGTCCACTAATCTGAACAGCCAGGTCTTTAGCATGGTTATATAATAAACTTGCTGGGTAATTTATCTGTCTACCTACTTCACTTAGACTTGGAGGCGGCACCTCATTAAGTTCTATTATTTCCTGAAGCTTTAATCTAATTTCTTCGTTTTTAACCTTTCTCCTTGACCCTAATTCAAACTGTGGATCGTCTACACTTAGTTGGACAATAAAAATGAGGGCTTGTAGAATAAACCTATCATACTAAGGAG
>NZ_KQ040779.1:0-141327 GCF_000971975.1 Paenibacillus algorifonticola
ACGACCAACTATCGTTTTCTTAATCTTCAGACAAAATCAATGTCATAGTTTATGCAACGCTAGTGATCAAATCTATTTTAAACGTTTTCATTCATTTCCTCGGAAGTGATAATTTGATTTTGCAAAGCAAATACAGCAGCTCCTACCCGTGTTGCTACGTTAAACTTTCCAAGTATGGACGTAACATGATAATCGACCATTCGCTTTGAGATATACAAAATTGAGGCGATCTCTTTATTAGGCTTTTCCTTGCAAATGAGCAACAATATCTTCTTTTCCGTTGCGTTCAATTCCATGTTTAGCTAGTTTTCCTTTCTCTCAAAAATACTCTGCCTATGAAACCTAATAATGCCGCGCCTCCAAATAGGTATCTCATCGTCTCCGTCTCTTCATAAAAAAAGATTCGGCATAAAAGATAGCCTAGTATCCCAACAAAACTTAGCACTTCAAAAATTCTTCTCATTTTTCCACTCCTTTCATAATTTAGACAATCAATACATAACTAATTAATACCATATTTTTATTTCAATTTCAATCTTTGAGTATTTATTACATTTCACAAAACTTTCACTTTCTATAAAAAATCCGGCGTTAATTTCTACGGCAACTTAACTTTTTTGGGTCTGGCGATAAATCCTACAAGTCAAAAACTTACTATATTACCCATATCTAAAATGGAAATTACAGTCTAATAAATGTATATTTTTTAAATTTTTAACCAAATAATTGCGCATATGCGAAATTTACTAAATTGTAAAATAAGTATAATATTGTATCCAGGTGAAGTCAGAGGGGAAAATTAGAGGAGATGATTTAATTGATCGCAAAGATTATTGCTTATATTATTAAATATGGTTCAAAAGCTTGGGATATAATCAAAGTGGCTATTGGGTCAGCATGGAGCAGCTTTAAAGCAGCATGGGATGCTGGCGTGTGGAAAGCCACCCAATGGCTGGTGGAAAGATCTGTATACGTTGAAATCATATATGAAGCATTAAAAGCTGTTTTCGGAGATAACTAAAAAAGCCCAGCGCCACGAACGCTGAGCAAAAAAGTGATGAGATAAGACCCAGAAAACTCCCTCTGGCTTACCTTTAATAAATTATTATAAGGATTGGTATAAAATATGTCAATGAATACAACATCCCCTCCTCCTCTTATTGATGTAAGAAATGTATCTAAAAGCTTTGGGAAAAAACTTGTATTAAACAAAATCAATTTTGCTATGCCAGCACCCTCCATTTATGTACTAAAAGGAGCAAATGGTGTTGGAAAAAGTGTGTTCCTAAAATGCTTGCTTCAATATGAGCGAATTGACGCTGGAATTATAGAAATTGCCGGCAATCCTTTATCTGACCGTATAAGTCTAAGATCAAATACTTTTTTCATCTCTTCAGACCATCAGCAATTTATCGAGCTGTTGACTCCAAACGAATTTTTTCAGTTTCTTAAGGAAATTTATATGATCCCTTTTGAACGAATAGAACAAGTGAGCCATCTTGCAGAAGATTTAAATGTCTTAACCGAACTGAATACCCTTTTCTCAAAGCTTTCCTTTGGAACTAAAAAGAAAATCCAGTTCATAGCAGCAATGCTTATTTGTCCAAAGCTTCTCATCTGTGATGAGATTTATGAGGGCTTAGATACTGATGCAGTGCTTTTTATTCAACAAGCTTATCAGCATAGAAAATTACAAGGTATGGGAACACTTCTCACTACACATATTCGTGATTATGGTGAAGAGGTTGCCGATCTTATTTTCGAACTTTTCAATAATGGTATTCATGTTGTGAAAGAGAATATTACATGAATCTGTCTGCTTTCAGAAAACTTTTGTCGATTGCTTATGACGACCGTAGTTCAAATGTGACTAAACAAGCCATCATTGATTTTTGCAGCCTCGGCTTTTTAATGAGTCTTATCCTTTTAGGCATCAAAAATTTTGGCATAGCAACAACTATGGAATATTACATCGGTATCCATTTGGCTCTAAATTTAATTCTTTTATTTTTCACTGCTGCTGTTTTAAAAAGTATCCCAACGCTAAGCAAATTTGTTGGTTCTATGCCAATCAAGCCTGCTGCTTATTTTTATAAGGTTTATTTAGTTAGTTCCTTAAAGTTTTTTATTCTATTAGAATATCTTATTGCAGCTTTAATTTTACTTTGGAATGATACCAGTTTAAAAACTGTAATTATATTCGTAATATTGTTGGAAGCAATACGATTTTTACGACTTTATTTCGAGTTTTTATTTGGATTTTTAAAAAGTTTACCTGGTTTGAGCATTTGGTTTTCAATATTGTTTTTTTCATGTTCAGCACTACTGTATGTACTAAACAAAAAGCAAATGCTTAGTCTATCTATTTTTCAATATTCACCTTCAGTTGCTGCTTATATTATTATAATTTTAACCATTTTAGGCTTACTCACAGGTCCGCTACTCGCTGCTCAACAAATGAATCAATTCAGCAGAAATGCAATGCTTTATTTCTATTTCACCAGTAAACTTATGAAACTCTCTACCCGTATTCTCTATTTAAATAAACATACAAAAGCAATGTTAACTACTCACATAACCCGCTTGCTTAGAAATTCTGACTATATGGGTAGAATTATTCGTATTTTTACTGTTGTAACTCTTTTATCATGCTTTAATGATGTAGTTCTAGCTCCTTTTTTTAATATGCCCAAGGCTGCATTTGTAGATATTCCTTACATGATATGCCTTGTTACTTTTCTAACCCTACAATTAGAATATCCTATATTTAAAAATTCTTATTTAGATGAGTTCCCCATCACAACCAGGAAAATAAATCTTATTATTGATTTAATCGATGCTTATATTTTAGTTTTATTTTTAATATTTTTAATGCTTATCGAATTTGCTACAGGAAATAATGCCATTCAAATGACAGGTGTTATTTTCTTATCTTTTTTCAGTTTTTACTTTATCAGCAGAAGTATATCCATCCCGCAAAAAAAATTATCTAACATAAATAAATTATTTTATTACTTTCAATTTTTCATCCTTTCTATTCCCTTAAAAATAGTTATGGACAATGTCCCTGCTTCAAAATGGCATGTACACTTGACTGTATTTTTCGCATGCTTATCCTTATATTGTATAAGGAGGAAAATATTTATTCGGAAGCGAGATTAAATAGACATGCTGCGATTAGAATAAAGATGTTACTTTTCTATACACATTTGTCGAATACCCGACAAATACGTTTGCAGCACAAGCTGCAGCGATTCATCCAACTGATAGGGCAAGCCGAAGCCGCCTTTCTGCTCGATTGAGCTAAATCCATGCAGCAGGCTGCGTAAGCCGCGGACGATATGAATCGCCATCTCATGCTTTAATTTGTAACTATCCAGCAAATTAATAATGAGCCCGAGCAGTTGCTCGCTAACCGCTTTAAATTCATCATTATCCTGTGATTGAGACGGAATTGTCGCCTCGTAAACACCCGGATTCGAGCGGGCAAAAGCAATATAGGCTTTGCCCGCCGCATAAACGGCGTCTTCCCCTGTCAGCCCTTCTACCGCGTAACTCATCTGCTCGTTCATTTCGCGCAAGCCATAAATCGCGAGCGCCAGCTTCACTCCACTTAAACCGTCTATATGGTTGTATAAGGAAGGGGAGCGAATGCCCAGCTTCTGCGAAAGCGTTGCCATCGTCACTGCTTCTAGCCCTTGTGTATTGGCAATATCTGCGGCTGTTCGAACAATCGTTGGTACATCCAAGCCTATTCTTGGCGACATGCGTTTTTCTCCTTACTGTTATGAAATTAGTGTAGATTATATCAGCGTGCTTTTTCCTTTAATGTACCGCAGCAGCAGCTAGTTTGCGTTCAGCCACCATGACGGCCTGCTCCATTGCCGATACTGGATCAACAAGCAGGTTGCCATGTCCAACTGCCAGCAAGGACGGTTTCAGCGCAAGCAAGCGCTTGGCGCTAAGCAGCGACTGCTGCTTATTCCAGGTTGCCCACGCCGGAAATGGAAACAACGGCCGAACTTGTCCGCTTACGGCAAGGCCACCACGCAGTTGAAAAGCATCACCGGCAATCAGCCCGCCGCCTCTCGTATCGAGAAATGCCATGGAGCCGGGCGTATGTCCTGGTGCTGCAACCGCGAGCAGCGAGCCGATCCGGTCGCCATCCTGAAGCAGCAGATCCGGCTGCGTTGCTACTTTTTTTGGTACACTGCCTTTGATTGGAGTCGTCGGCTCTCCCGGCTCCAAAGACCGATCTCCACGCAGCAGTCGTGCATCCCTCGCGGATATCGCTACGACGGCCTCCGGAAGCTGTGCTTTGAGCGCATCCAACGCTCCGATATGATCATCATGTGCATGCGTCAGCACGATTCGCACAATCGGCTTGCCGAGCTTGCTTGCTGCCCGCATAATCGCTTCAGCATTATTCGGCAGCGCTGCATCAATCAGCGTCAAGCCGTCCTCTTCTTCGATCAAATAGCAATTAACAGGAAACACACGGGGCAAGTAGGTCAACTGATAAATATGCTGATGTCCAGTCATTCTCACAACGCATCACTCCTCGGTATTTTGCGCTGGCTGCGCAAAAACTAATATCATTAGTTTTATAATAACTAATGATATTAGTTTTGGCAATACGTTTATTCGTCTACTTTCATTTAGCACCCCTACGGACGGCTTATGCGGCATTAAAATCAAAAAAAGCCTATCCTCTAAGGATAAGCTTATCAACCACTCTTACTTCGTCCAATCGAAATCCATCGCCTGCAAAAAAGCTCTCGCCAGCACCATATGGCCTGCTGCCGTCGGGTGGACGCGGTCCCACGCCAAGGTAGCGGAATACAGATGTGCCAGCACTTTATTAAATGCCGCCTGTGTATCCACGAACAGACAGCCCGTCTCATCTGCAATCCGGCGTACAACAGCTCCATATTCGTCCATCGTGCGGCGCATCGCGTCCTGCTCATTGCTTTCCAGAAAGAAAGGCGTCATCAGCACGATACCGCTTCTGGCGACCGGCTTCGCCTGTGCGACCAGCTCGCGCAGCGTTTGCTCGTACTCCTCGATATATACATGCCAATCTGTAATGAACGGCGTATCATATTGGCGCCATACGTCATTTGTGCCGATCATGATCGAAAGAACGTCCGGTTTCTTATCCGTCACATCCTCCTGCCATCTCGCCTTTAAATCACGGACCGTATTCCCGCTCGTTCCCATGTTTACTACGCGAATGCCGAGCTCCGGATAGACCGCTTGCAGCAGCGCATCCACCTGCGCTACGTAACCTCTGCCAAGCGCGCCGAACAGCCCCTCGCCATCCTGCTTGTTCCGATCGCAATCCGTAATCGAGTCCCCAATGAACAACAGCTTCTGCCCACGTTCCAGCTTCACCCTAATCATTCCCCTTATTTACACGATTAGCCTTGCGTCTCGCGCCGCTTGAACTGCTCTGGCGATACACCGACGAACTGCTTGAACATTCTGCTGAAATGGGCCAAATGCTTGAAGCCCAGGCGATAGCAAGCCTCTGTAACCGTAACGGACGGCTCCATCAAAAACATAATTTTCGCCTCATTAATCCGCCTTCGATACACATAGTGAAACACCGTTACACCCGTCACATCCTTAAACAGTCTGGCAATGTACGACTTGCTTAAATGCAGCCGTTCTTCCAACTGCTCCATATGCAAATCATCCGTATAGCTGTGCTCCAGCAAGGAAATGATGCGCTGCACCGTCTGCTCCTTATCGGAGGAAAATTCTTGCCGGTCCCTTAGCGGCTGCTCGCACAAGCCAAAAATAAAATACAATAAATCAACAAAGGCAAGCAGCAGACGATTGCTGCCTATGGCATCGCCCCGCTGCTGATGCACATGCATTTGAGCCAGCAGCTGCTCCGCCTCTTCCTTATGCTCGCCTCTGAGCCGCAGGCGGTGATTGCGCAGCTCCTCAAACGGTTCCATAACATTGAGCGCCTGCGGCAGCTCCAGCAGTGGACGCAGCAGCGAAGGCTCAAAATGGACAATCGTCCGGACATAAGGGACCGAAGGATCGATCTTGGCACAATGCAGCGTCATGCCGAACAAAATCATCATATCACCCGACTGCATATGATAAATTTGATCGCCAATCAAATAGTTACATTTTCCTTCATGAAAATAATAAACCTCGTAATTCGTATGTGAATGAAAAATCGCTTCAAGCGGCGTTTGAATTCGATAGCCGAAATCGAGCATTTTAACCTTGCGACTGCAATCCATTAATATAGTGGACAAAATGTTGCAGCATAGCCGGAGAATCTGCAAATTCCTTGCTGAAATCCTCAATGCCGAGATAGCCGTCGTAGCCGACAGCTTGCAAATCCTCGATGATTTGCTTCCACGGCACTACCCCTTTAGCTAGTCCCGCCCAGTCCGCCTTCCAGCTTATGCTGCCATCTGCTTCTTCTGGGCCAGCTTGCCAGCCTGCATTTTTCACATGGACATGTGCCAAATAAGGCCCTAGCAGCTCAAGTCCCATCCGGTAGTTTTCGAAGCCTTCGTAAACCATATTGCCGGGATCGTACAACACGCCAATACAATCCGGGTCCAGCCCTTCGCAGAGCCGATAAGCTGCGGAAGCGCTTGCCGCAATCGTCTGATGATGGGTCTCGATTAAGCCTTTAACGCCATACGTCCGGCACAGCTCCTGCACTTGCTGCAAATACGTCCGTGCCAGCGTGAACAGCTCGCCGAACGGCCGGCTGCGGTCATAAATCGGAACACCAACCCGGATAAAGGAAGCCCCTACCCGCTTCGCCGCTTTCAGCACCTGTTCGGTCGCCTCCAAATCGCCAGCGGTCAGATATGGCGTCAGGCTAAGTGTCGTCAGTCCATGATCAGCCGCAGCCTTTCCGAAGCGATCCAGCATCGCCTCGCCGCCTGAGGGAAAAATCGTACAGCGATTGTTGCCCCAGAAAGAAGGCTCCTGGCTCGCAACAGCCGCATCCGGTGCTTCCTTGTAACGCCATTCTACAGCATGAATTCCTGCCTCTTGCGCCGCCGCTGCCAGCTCCTCAGGCCCCAGCTCCGGTGTTGCTACCGTAAATACAGACAACTTCATCATCGATTCACGCGCTCCCTTCCTCGAACCGTATTGTATGTTTCGCTTCCTCTGCTCTTTCCCTACTCGACCCGGACAGCCTGCAATTGCGCCTGCAAGCACAGCTCTGCCGCTTTAAACGTATGCGCCTGCGGCATCGCAAGCTCCGTGCCATTCAAGCAATCAAGAATGAGTGCTCCAAAATAAGGGAAACCAACCTTGTCTTTCACATCTATTTTTTGCTCGCCGTCTCCATTCACGAGGAACAGATGGTCGCTGCCGCCTCTCGTCAAATCGACATATTTGCGCAGCTCGATATAGCCTTTTGTCCCGAGAATAATCGTCCGGCCATCGCCCCAAGTAGACAAGCCATCCGGTGTAAACCAGTCCACGCGAAAATAATGCGTAGCCCCGTTGTCGCCGATAAGCGTAGCGTCGCCAAAGTCCTCAAGCTCTGGGTATTGCTTGTTATTGTAATTCGCTATTTTGCTGGATTGCACCGTCGCATCCTTACAGCCGGCGAAATACAGAAACTGTTCAATTTGATGGCTACCAATATCGCAAATAATGCCGCCGTACTGCTCCTTATTAAAAAACCAGTCTGGCCTAGCAGCTGCGTTCAAGCGATGCGGCCCCAATCCCATTACATTTAGCACGCGGCCGATAGCCCCGTCCTTTACGAGCTGCCCAGCGTATTCCGCGCATTCCACATGAAGGCGCTCGCTGTAATAAACCGCATAAATCTTGCCCGTAGCAGCCGTTACTTTACGCGCCTCAGCCAGCTGCTCCAGCGTCGTAAACGGCGCTTTGTCAGTAAAATAATGCTTGCCATGCTTCATAACCTCGACGCCCAGCGGGCCGCGCAAATTTGTAATCGCCGCTGCTGCAACCAGTACCACTTCCGCATCCTGCAAAATTTGCTGCTTCGATTCCGCCGGGCGAACTTCAGGATAGGTGCGTACAAATGCTTCCACCTTTTTCGGATCTGGATCATACACCCACTTGAGCGTGCCGCCCGCTTCCCGAAGACCATTGCACATGCCATAAATATGTCCATGATCAAGCGACAAAGCCGCGAATACAAATTCTCCCTCTTTAACTACCGGCTTCGGCTTGCCTTTCGGGGCATAATTCATTCCATTTGCTGTTGACATAAATGTTGCCTCCCTCTCGCTTGCTCGTTAGTGGTTAGTGGGTACCTTTAACATCCAGCGTCTCATAACTGTTCGCATCTTTATGCTTATCCGAGCTCAGTATTTTCTCCTGCAGCTTCTCATAAAATAAATCCTCGTTAATCGGAAGATCGACCCATCCATCCGTCCAAGTGGAGAGCAGCATCGCATTGGACAGCTCCAGTCCCCTAATGCCTTCTTCGCCTGGAGCGAGCAGTGGCGTGCCATGCAGGATCGCATTTACCCAATCCTGAGTAATGCCCATATGATTGCCGCCATCGCTGACCGGAATTTCGAATTTCCAGCATTCCGGCTGGCCGAAGCCGCCTTTAAAGGTGGCATTAAATTCAGTTTCAGACACGCGAAGACGCCAGAACGTCATTTTGTCATTTTCAATGACGATTTTGCCGCGTTCACCGGAAATTTCAAAACGGTTCGTTCCCGGCGACTCAAAGGTCGAGGTGACAAACACACCCGTTGCTCCATTTTCATATTCCACGTAAGCCGTCACATCGTTTTCCACTTCAATGTTCCGATGTTTTCCAAAGGAGCAAAAAGCACGTACGCGCTTTGGCATCATTCCTGTCGTCCACTGCCACAGATCAAGCTGATGCGGGTCCTGGTTCAGCAGTACGCCGCCGCCTTCGCCAGCCCATGTTGCACGCCAGCCGCCGGAATCGTAATAGCTCTGCGAACGGTACCAGTTCGTAATAATCCAGTTCGTGCGGCGAACTTCCCCAAGCTCCCCGGATGTAATCAAATCGCGAAGCTTCGCATACAGCGGATTCGTGCGTTGATTGTACATAATGCCGAATACTTTATTGCTGCGCGCTGCCGCTTCATTCATCTCGCGTACCTGCTTCGTATAGACGCCAGCTGGCTTCTCAATCAATACATGCAGCCCAGCCTTCAGCGCTGCCGCTGCCTGCTGCGGATGATCATAATGCGGTGTGCAGATAAGCACGCCGTCCACCTCGCCTGAGTAGAATAGTTCCTCAGCCGTCGAATACAGCTTTAGTTCTGTCCCCCACTCCTGCGCTGCCAGCTCCAAACGTTCGGAACGCACATCCGACACCGCAGCAAGCACAGCGCCCTCTACTCTTCCTTCAATCAAATAACGGGCATGTCCCGTTCCCATATTCCCAAGGCCCAATATGCCTATTCTGACTTTATCCAATGATTAACATCCTCTCTAAACCTGTTATAAGAAGGATTACTATAAATATATTGTAGCATAGATCGTTATGTAAGCGTTTGATTCAAAAAGCCGAATATCCACTCATCATTTAACTGTGATTGTACAGCTTGATCGGTATGCCTCGCGGCATGGACAATCGCTAGCCCCTCGTTGCCCTCTATTATTGCATAAAAAAAAGCGGCGGATTCGTCCCTAAGGAACGCACCGCCGCTTTGCCATCCATACCGAGAGCTGCCTCTGGTACGGCTTTGTCGCTTATTTAATATTTTTCTCTGTTACATAAGCTTGCCATTGTTTCATGTACTCGGCTTGAATTTTCTCAAGTCCAGCTTGCTTCGCTTTGTCCATGAACGTTTTCAAGCCTTCCTCGATATTGTCCACGAGACCAGCTTGCAGCGGGAACAGGTATTGCTTCTCCACTTGCTCAAGTGCTGCTCTCTCGGCTTGGTACGTGCTGTAATCTTCGGCAAAGCCGTTAAATTTGTCTGGAACTTGGATTTTGTCCAACTCGTCGAAGATCGTTTTTACGCCGTCATAGTTTTTGTCAAACAGCATGAACTCTGGATTTCTCCATGCCCAGCCGTTCATTCCTTCACGAGCAAAGCCGTTGGAGCTTGCATCGCCGATCATTTGGTAGTAGCCATCTTTCACTTCATAGTTTTTGCCTTCAACACCGTATTGAGTCAACAGGTTGTAGCGTTGGTCCGTTACCATTTTTTCATAGAATGCCAGTGCGCGCTCTGCGTTTTTGCTGCTTGTTGGAATCGCAAAGCCATTGTGAATCGCATGTACTGGTGTTGCAATACCTGTTGTAAGCGGGAATGGGTAGTATTTCAGCTCCCAATCCGGGTGAGCGGCTTGCACTTTAATAACCGAATCATTGAAACGAGTTGGGTTGTCGCCGAAAATCGTTGCTGCTTTGCCGCTTGTCAGCTGCTCCTGAATAACGTCGTTGATGTTAAGCACGTTTTTCGGGATGTAGCCGTTTTGCTGCCAGCGCTTAATCAGCTCCAAATCCGCTTTTTGCTCATCCGAGCCCCAGTATGTGTAAATGTTGCCTGGCTCGAAGTAGTTCACGCCAAGACCGTAAGGCAGCGCGCCGATTGCTTTGTGCTCGATATCGCGAATTTGGTTCACGAGGCTGCCGCGAACGTCTGCACCAAGTGCGATTGGACGCATGCTCGGCTCATTGGCTTTAATGCCAGCCAAATACTCTTCATACGTTTTCAAGTCTTTTGGCTCGGGAAGGTTGTATTTTTTACGAAGGTCTTCGCGCCATACGAAGCCGTTTGTTACATACTCTTTGTACGTTGCAGGAACGGTAAAGATTTGGTTGTCGATTTTAACCGCTTCCCACATATCTTGCGGCACGAACTCATTCAGCTTCGGAGCAGCTACAGGAAGCAGCTTGTCGAGCGGCTGGAATGCGCCTTTTTTCGCGTAGGACTGGTATTGCGTCCATTCCGCTGTAAAGATCAGGTCGACCTGTTGGCCGGAGCCAAGCAGCAATTTATATTTTTGCTCCCAATCCGTCCATGACGTGTAGTTGAATTTGACTGTTGCATTCAAATCCTGAAGTGCCATTTCGTTGATTTTGTCTTGAATGGTAGCGAGATCCTTCGGCGCATCGCCTAGCATATAAAATTGCAATTCTACTTTTTTGGAAGTATCGATACCCGTTTTCTCGCCTGCTTGCGCATTGTCCGGCGATGCGGTAGCCGCTGCGCTATCTGCTGGACTGCTGGATGCTGCCGTATTTCCGCCACCATTGCCGCTGCAAGCTGCGATCATGCTCATAAGCAGCATTACGGTGAGAAGCATGACTAAACCTTTGCTCTTTTTCTTCATCATGTGAATCCTCCCTTTTATAAGTTGAACCTATATATGTTAGCTGGACCCTAGTAGCAAGCTTGCCGCTATGCACTCTGGTACAGTTCTAACCTTTGACAGCCCCAATCGTCAAGCCTTTTACAAAATAACGCTGAACGAAAGGGTAGAGGAACAAAATCGGGCCAGTTACAATAATCGCCATTGCCATCTTGGTTGATTCCATCGGCATGTCGCCACCAAGCGAAACGCCTGTGCCTGCTCCCATTTGAGACAGGAAGCTCATCGCATTGATGATGTTGTACAAATAATATTGAAGCTGGTACATCGTCGTGTCATTGATAAACAGCGAGGATGTAAACCAGTCATTCCAGTAAGCCAGCGCCAGGAACAGGCCGACGGTTGCGATGCCCGGCATCGACAATTGCAGCACGATGCGAGCGTAGATCGTAAAGTCATTCGCGCCATCGATTTTAGCCGATTCCGTTACTTCGTCAGGCACGGCGGAGCGGATGAAGTTTTTCATCAATATAATGAGGAACGGCGTCATAAGTCCTGGGAGAATGAGCACCGCATACGTATCGGTGAGCTGCAAATATTTCGTCAGCATAATGTACCACGGCACAAGGCCGCCTCCGAACAGCGTCGTGAAATAAATAAAGAAGGAGAAAAAATTCCGGTATTTAAAATCTCTGCGCTGCAGGACGTAACCCGCCATCGTAATGAAGAACAGGCCCAGAAATGTGCCGACGACTGTCGTCACTATCGTTACGGTGTAGGCATTGATGACCTGCTGCGGGAATCGCAGCACCGTCTTGTAGCCTTCGAGAGAAAACACCTGCGGGATCAAATGATACCCATCGCGGAGAATCGATTCGTTCTGGGTGAACGAAGCTGAGACAATGAGCAGAAACGGAAACAGGCAAGCGACTGACGTGAGCAAAATAACTACGAAAGCAATAATGCGAAACAGCAGCATATAGCTGTCGTCTTTGATTTTCATAAAGTAACCTCCATGTTCTCTTTGTGTCGGTGATTAGAATAAGTGCACTTGGTGAGGGTAGAATCGGCGCTGCGTAAAAGGTTTGGCTTCCGATCGCCATTGCCCGTGGAAATTTTTAACTATACCGCCAGCGGTAAATTTCCAGTGGCGAAAGCATATGCTTACGAAGCTGCTTTCCTGCGGAAAGCTTTAGCTAACGCTTCTCCAGCTCAAACCTTTTACTCCGCTCGTCCTCCTCTCACCAACACCCTTCTTCTAAAACACGAACCACAAAGATCGAATTCAATAGCAATAAGGGAATATTATGATGCTTATTAATGTCTACATCTTTGTACTTCAAATCTCTACGCTCGTAAGCTTAAGCACTTGCTTGAGCTCTAAGGCACTGGCACTTGCTCTAGAAGGTGTAACGCAAGCCGAATGCGGCTAGGGATTTGTTTTTGCTCTTGGTGTTGGTTCTTGTTCTTGTTCTTGTTCTTGTCTTTTGAACTAAAAGGTAGAGCGCAAGCGCAAAAGCGGCTAAGCTGCTTTTTCCTCCCCCTAGGAGGGAGATGAAAAAGGCGAAGTGGAATGAAAAGGTTGAGTTGGAGAAGCGTAAGCGTTCGCTTTTACCCTTGAATTTCCCCCTTATGGGGGTTATTCGAAGAAATTCAAGGGTAATGGCGATCGGAAACCAAGCTTTTCATGCAACGCAGACTCTTTTTCATCGCACTCCTAGAACAGTGCGTATTCGTCGTTGATTTTGCGAATAATATAGTTGACCGTCATAATCAGGATGAAGCCGAACAACGATTGGTAAAGACCCGCGGCAGTCGACATCCCAATATCAAACGTTACTTTCAGCGAGCGGTACACATACGTATCCAGAATGTCCGTCGTATCATACAGCACCCCGTTGTTGCCGATTAATTGATAGAACAAGTCAAACTGTCCTTTCATAATGCTGCCAAGAGCGAACAGCAGCAGTACGACGAATGTCGTTTTTAGCATTGGAACCGTAATGTACCAGATCCGTTGAAAAATGTTGGCGCCGTCAATTTTGGCTGCTTCATAATATTCATCGCTGATGCCTGTAATAGCGGCTAGATAGATAACCATGCTGTAACCGAGGTTTTTCCATAGATAGAACAAAATAATTAGCGGTACCCACACCCAAGGTGTATTGTACACATCAACCGGCTCGATGCTGAGCTGCTTGAGCAGCGTGTTCAAGAATCCGCTTTCATAGTTGAACAGATTGTACACGATAACGCTCAAAATAACGAACGATACGAAATAAGGCAAAAACATAATCGACTGCGTCAGCTTTTTGAACCACTTTGATTTAAGCTCGCTCAGCAGAATAGCTAGCGCGATGGCGAGCACATTGCCAAGACCAATGAAGGCTACATTATAGCCAATCGTATTTAAGGTCAGTTTAGTCAAAATGCCGGATTGCCATAAAAACTTGAAGTTCTCCAGCCCAACGAATTCACTATTGAATAAGCTCGTATTATAATCGAACCTCGTGAAAGCGTAATAGATGCCGACCATCGGTAAATAAGAATTGATGATGAAAAATAAAATCGTCGGCAGCAGCATGAGAAATAAAATACGGTTGGTGATCAGCTCGTGAAAAAGACCTCTTCTGGTATTCATGCAGGCTATGTCTCCCCTTTCAGCTTTGCTTTTTCTTTTTTTCATTTGTACGATGCTAGCTGCAATTGCCCTCATGCTCACTTGCTCACTCCTATGCAATTGCTGATGTTGCGTCGTTCGTTGTGCCCTCAGTGTATAGCAGGCTCGGAACGGTCAGCTAGAGCAACATCAGGCAATTAGTGAAAAATGCTGTGAAAACGGAGGTGAACGAATTGCACCTCTATGCATTTTTTAGCTTTTCACAGGCTGTCCACTAACGCTACAAAGTGAAAAAAACATAGAGAAAAAGCCGTTTTTCCCAGTGTGAACAGGAAAAACGGCTCTTCTATAGCAGCCTCGCCTATGTCGAGATCTGCAGAATCATGACGCCATATGGTTCGATCGTCACTGCTCCGGATAAGCGTTCACTGGTCAGCAAATCGGTGTATTTCACTTCTCCCAGCTCAAGCTTGGATTCAAAAGGATTATGATTCAGCACGAAGGTGTAGGCTTCCTCCCCTTTATGACGCTGCGCCAGCTCGACTCCGGCATCTGCGAGGAGCGGCGCCCCGATGCCATGCTTCTCGCAAATCGTCTGTACCAGCCCGCTGAGCAGCTTCTGCTCTGGAACCGTCGCCACATAGTAGGCTTCACCTTCTCCGTAGCGATTGACGGTTAACGCTGGCATCCCCGCATAAAAATCAGACCCATAGCTGCCAATGGCCTCGGCACCTTCTAAATGAAGCAAATCGCATAGCAGCTCACACGCATAGGAGCCCCCGGCTATATGCCCAAATTGCTCGCCCACTTCGATTGTGTTGCGCATATCCGGCGTCAAGCTGTCGATTTCCTCGACCCATACGCCAAGCAGCTTCCTTAATGCGCCCGGATAACCGCCCAGCGTGACCAAATCATTTTCATTGACGATACCGCTGAAAAAGGTCGTTATAAACGTGCCGCCAGCCTGCACGAACGCTTCGATGCGCTCGGCTACGCCTGGCTTCAGCATATACAGCACAGGAGCGACGACGATTTTGTACTTGGAGAACTCGCTGAGCGGGCTGATGACGTCCATTTGAATGTTTTGATCATAAAAAGCTTTATAATAACGCTGCGCCTGATCCAAGTAGTTCAAATCCACGCTTGGCCCGCTCGTAATCTCAACGGCATTCCAGTTGTCGATATCAAACAGCAGCGCAGCTTCCACATGTACCGTGGCATCCAGCAGCTTGTCGCCCAGCTCCTCCAGCTCGTGCCCAAGCTGTGCGCATTCGCGGAATACGCGCGTATGCTCATGCCCGACATGCTCGATTAGCGCGCCATGATATTTCTCGCAAGCGCCGATCGAGCGGCGCAGCTGGAAGAACATCACCGTGTCAGCGCCATGCGCGACCGCCTGATAGCTCCACAGCCGCATGACGCCCGGACGCTTGAGGCTGTTGTAGGGCTGCCAGTTTTGCTGGCTTGGCGTCTGCTCCATCAGCATGAACGGCTTGCCCTGCTTCAGGCCCCGCATATAATCATGTCGCATCGCCACATTGCCCATCGGCTCACTCATTTGCGGGTAGCTGTCCCAAGACACGACATCCATCGCATCGCCCCATTTTTGCAAATCAAGGCCGTTGAACAGCCCCCAAATATTCGTCGTTATCGGCAGAGCCGGGGTAATACGTTTCAGCTCCTCGTACTCCCCTTTATAGCAGTCAAGAATGGAATCGGACATAAAACGTTTATAATCCAGCGCCATCGGCTGAAAATTGCGGTTGTCGCCGTTCAGATTGGTTGGCGGCACAATATCTTCCCAGTCATACACCGTATGACCCCAGAAGCTCATGTTCCACTCCGCATTCAAGCGCTCAATTGTGCCGAACTTCGCCTGCAGCCAGACGCGGAAAGCTTCCGCACAATGATTGCAATAGCAATGTGTGCCATACTCATTGTTTATATGCCAAATGAGCAGCGCGGGATGATCTTTATAGCGCTCGGCTAGCTTTGCCGCAAGAGCACGGGAGAAACGGCGGTACGTCTTGCTATTCGGGCAAAAATTAGTACGGGAGCCATGCGTCCGCTTCCGTCCATCCACATCAACCGGCAAAATATCGTCATACTTGCGCGACATCCATGCGGGCTGTGCAGCCGTCGAGGTGGCAAGGCAGGCGTAAATCCCATTTTCAGCAATCAGATCCAGCAGCTTATCCAGCCATTCAAAGTTATAAACGTCCTCGGAAGGCTGCAGCTTCGCCCAGCTAAATACCGGAAGCGTTACGACATTGATGCCCGCCTCCTTAAACAAACGCATATCCTCCTGCCAGATTGCCTCTGGCCATTGATCAGGATTATAGTCACCGCCATACCATATTTTTGGAAGCTTGGAATGAATCATTTTGTCACTTTCCCTTCGACTTATCCATATTGCACTGCGAATTCGAGGAAAAGTCTAAAGGAAAGCAATAGCTTTGTCATCTGAACGTATTGGTTTTGCCAAAAAGTTCACTCCGGTTCGGTTTGTTCACAGCGTTCAAAGCAAGAGCGTTCAATTTTATGCATAGAATACATTGTACGGTTGGCGGAGTGAAGTTTATAATATGTACAGAGATGCGCCAGAGATCAGGTGAACAAACTGACATATACGCATATTCAGGCAAACGATATCCAAATCACTTGGAAGCTTAAAAAAAGTAAGCGCTTACTAAAAGAGGGGGGACAGCTATGAAAGCCACCGCATGGAAAAATAACGGGAAGCTCTACAGCAGGTTTCTGCTCAGCATTACATTATGTATCGTATTGACGCTGCTCATTTCGTCCTTCTTCTATTATCTTGCTTATACACGGCTGGATCTGAAGCAAGCCTATTTATCTGATGTCAGCAGCTTGACCCGGACTAGCCAGGAAGTGAACAGCATGACGGAGAGCGCACAGTCGCTCACCTTCCAACTGTATCGGACGTTTACGATTTCCAAGCTGCTTTTTTATACGAAGCCTAATATTTATGATGTGACGGCGGCCATGAATGACTTGACCAACTATTTGAGCTCCATGCCGTTTATTGAGTCAATTTATGTATACAATTCAGCCAACAATCAATTTTACATTGCCAATCGTTCTGGGCAAAGCGGGATTTTTACCAAGGAGGAAATTTCCGATAAAGGCATTTTGCAAACGCTGGACGATTACCAGACGTATAAGCCGTTTACTCCAATTCCACGTTCCTATGTTCCGGAGGAGACGGACAGCCCTTTATTGCCTGGCCAGCCTTCTCCCGTGCATCATGTATATACTTATTTAGGCTATGATGCGATTGGAAAAAGCCAAACGATAAACTCGGCGGTCATCGTCAATATTTCATCGTCGTGGATTAATAAAGATATTGGAACCGTTGCAAGCGAGTCACTCGGTAAATCCTTTATTATTGATGATCGCCAGCGCATGCTTTCGCGCGATACGCTTGCCCCCAAATCGCTGAACAAGCAGGATAATGACATGCTTATATCGCAAATTTACGGTCAGCAGCAGCCGGGCTATATTGTGGCACGATTTGACGGCCAAAAATCGCTCATTTCCTATACGTCCTCGGATGCGCTCGAATGGCAATATGTTCGTGTCACGCCTTATGGCGAAATTACAGGAAAAGTAAGCGCCATTCGCAATACGACGCTTGCCATTGCCGCTGCCATTCTGGTGATCGGCCTGCTTATTTCCTGGCTGCTGTCACGTATGCTCTACCGCCCGATTCATCATATTATGGATAAAATGCATATGCTCGAAACCGAACGGCGCAACAGCTCCTATACGGTTAGACAAAATATTTTACGCAACTTGCTGGAAGGCGCGCAGCAATTGCATACGAAGACCCAACTCGACAAGCTTGAGCAAAGCGGCATTACGTTTGATTTCACGAACCATTACCGAGTTGTTTTAATTAAAATTGATGATTTGGAATCGCTCAGGGAAACGCGGGGCAATGATCTGCTCGCTTATAAATTCGCGATTATGAACATTAGCTGGGAAATTGGGCTGAAGCATTACCGCGTCGAAACGGTTGATATGAATGAAGACAGCGTTGTGCTGATGCTTGGGCGCCTCGAATCGACTGAACAGCCGGATGATGAGCTGCTGCGGACGATGCTGCTGCAAATTCAGCAATCCAGCCTGGAATATTTGCGGATTGGCATTTCTATGACGTACAGCCCGGAGGCGAACCAGCCTCAGCAGCTTGCTTCGCTCTATAAACAAGTGAAGGAGGCTTCGCTTCACCGTTTATTTTATGGGCAGGGCTGCTTGATCTATTCGCAAAATATTATGGAGCTGAAAGCAAAGGAATATAAATTCCCCGTCGATAAGGAGAAAAAGCTGACCGATGCGCTGATGGCTTCCAAAAACGTCGATGCGAAGCAGATTTTTGCCTCTATTGTTGAGGAAACGGCTGAATATCCGATTCACGTCGTGCAGCTCGCCATCTCGCATTTAACGATGACGGTCAATACGATTTTGTACACCATTCATAAAAATAACAGCCTCGAAGTTGAAACCGGGCTGAATACGAATATTCCTTCACTCGATAAATTCGAGACGGTAGAGGAAATGAACGCCTTATTTTTCACTTTATTTGACGATATTCAAGCTAGACTGATGGAGAAGCGTACCGTCAAGCAGAGCGATCTCATTCGTAAAATCAATGAGCTGATCGAGCGCGACTTCGCGAGCTCCAATCTATGCTTGAATTGGATTGCCGAGGAGCTGGATATGTCCTCCATCTACATTAGCCGGGTTTACAAGCAGCAGACGCTGACCGCTGTCGTCGACGTCATTAATCAGGTGCGGCTGGAGCATGCCAAAGATTATTTGGAAAATACGGATTGGTCCGTCGTCGATATCGCAGACAAAAGCGGCTATACGAGCAGCTCCTATTTCCATCGCATGTTCAAGAAGAGCTTTGGCGTCACTCCCGCCGACTATCGCAAATCCAGACTCGCCCAGCATGGCTGAGCGATATAGTTGTTAACTATAACCTTTATCTTCATTATATATTAGACCAATAAACGAATTTGTCCTATGATGGGTTGTATAACGCCAAAGGGAGCGATCAACTTGTCCATCTATGACTTTAAAGTTAAAACGATAACCGGCGAATGGCTGGATTGGTCAGCCTATCACGGGAAGGTTGTCCTGATTGTTAATACTGCGAGTAAATGCGGTTATTCCAGCCAATTTGCTGCGCTTCAGCAGCTTTACGAAAATCATCACCAACAGGGATTTGAGATATTGGCCTTTCCCTGCAATCAATTTAACGACAAAGAACCAGGCAGCGACGCTGAAGTAAAAGCATATTGCGAACAAAACTTTGGCGTTACTTTCCCTCTGCTCGGCAAGGTGGACGTTCGAGGTGAAACAGCTCATCCTTTGTTTCACTATTTAGTGAGCGAAGCTCCGTTTCACGGTTTCGATATGCTAACCCCGAACGGCAAGTGGCTGGATCAGTTTTTACGTGAAAAATACCCCGATCTCCACGCTGGTGATGGAATCAAGTGGAATTTTTCTAAGTTTCTCATTGATCGCAGCGGTCAAGTGGTTGACCGTTTTGAGCCGACTGTGCAACCGCTGGAGCTTGAAGCAGCTATACGAGCACTGCTTTAAAAATATAAAAAGCAAGGCGCCTAGCCCGTCCCTCCGAGCTAAATGCCTTGCTTTTCATCAACCCTTTCAGGTCTATCCGTCTATGTACCCTCGTTTTATCCCTTTGGAATAAACTGATTAATCCAGCCGCCGAAGCTTTTCGGATTTCTCGTTTGAATCAAGACGACGCCTTCGCCACGGAATCGGCACACAACGCCTTCTCCGCTCGTAATGCTGGACAACCAGCCGCTTGATGCCTTTTCGATGTGGTAATCCATATAATCTGGCCATGCTACAAGATGACCGTTATCGATGATAACTTCCTCGCCAGCGGCCAGCTGCACCGCATGAATCGTTCCGTAGGAGGAAAGAAATACGGTTCCTTTGCCGCTAATTTCGACAATAAAGAAGCCTTCGCCCGACAAAAAGCCTTTCGCCAGGTTTTGCATCTTCGTGTTAACCTCAATACCCGGCGTTCCAGCTAAGAAACCATCCTTCTGCACAAACAGCTTGTACGATCCATCAAGCTCAATGGATTCAATATCGCCAATCGCTGCGGAAGCAAGCAGCGCTTCGCCAGGGCCACGTGTTGCAGACAGCTCTTGGAAGAAAAATTTCTCGCCGCTCAGCATCCGTCCAAGACCACGCATAATGCCGCCATCCAGCGTACCTTTCAGCTCAAGGGTTGGCGACATCGATACCATTGCTCCCGACTCCGCTTTAATCGTCTCGCCGCGCTCCAGCTGCACCTTCAATAATGGAAAAGCGCCGCGATATAAAATTTCATGTCTCATCTCGATTTATTCCTCCGATCATTCTTACTGCCTCAAGCGTACACGTATTGCCCTCCTTTGAAGGCCTTGTTCGTGTCGCAGTGAAAAAGAGGCTTTGCTGCATGGAAATGGAAAGCTTCGCCGTTTTCATCACGCTTTTAGAAAAGCGGCCCACCCATCATCATGCTGCTAAGAAAATTCCAGGAAGCACCGCGTAAATTTAGTATGCTCCATTTTTTCTTCAATAGCTGACGCACACGAAATAAACGTGATTTAATGGTGCCGACAGGAACCTGTGTTTCCTGGCTAATTTCATCCAGTGACATATCGTAGAAATATCGCTTCACGACAAGCTCGCGATCCTTATCGGACAATCCCTTCATCACTTCGGATAGCTCCTCGGATAGCTCCTGCTCCAAATACACATGCTCCGGCCCTTTATCCGGACTCGGCAGCGTTTCCTTGAGCGGCCATTGCGACATAAAATAATCCGGCTCTGCATCCAGAGAGACGCTTCGGCGCGTCTTGCGTTTTCTAAGCGTATCAATACATAAGTTAATCGTAATTTGAAAAATCCAGGTCGTGAAGTTTTTCGAAGGATCGAACTTATCGATATTCGTCAACAGGCGAATAAACGTCTCTTGCAGGACATCTTCGCTTTCCTGACGGCTGCCAAGCATCCTATAAGCAGTTGAAAACAGCCTATCATAATAGACCTTTGTAATTTCCGCGAAAACCAACGGGTCCTTCTCTTTGATCCGAACCGCTAACTGGGAAGCATCCATAGTTTCTCTCCAAACTTAAATAGGATAATAGATTTTAATATTGGCATTACCGAATTTTGGCGATGTCCTCGTCCGCCCTCTTATACGCCTTCACAAGCTCCTGAATTTGATTAAATTCACTGTCGCCTGGCCCAAGGCCATCCATAAACATTTTCTGCAGCACCGACTTGAAAAGGGTTGTCCGCTCCTCAATGAAGCTGCGCTCCAGCTCCAAAATCTCGCCGAGTGTATGGCTGTTGATGAAATCATCCAGCTCGCTCCGCTCGGCGCGACCGCCGCCCCCATCACCACCATAACGTTCACCCCGCAGCCTCTCCGGCTCCGGCATTGGTTCCTCTTCCTCGTAAGGATTAAGATTAACCGACGAACGAATCGATGATAAAATAATATTTTCTTTCGCCAGCATAATTTGGAACGACTTGTTTTGAAACAAATCACTCATGACGCTGCGACATAAATCGCGATTTTTTAGTAAAATGCCATCGAAGGGATGAATGGTCCAATTATCATTCGAATAAAATAAATTAAAAATAAATTTCTCGCTGCCAAAAACGTATTCTACGTTTATTGTATGTTCATCCAGCATCTCAAATGAAAAATCCAACATTATCGTTCCCTCCATACGAGCAGCAGGCCCGAAATCTTCCGATAAGTCAATTTTACCAAATGATCCGCCATTACGCTAATATTATATAAAATTCGACTCTATTCTCGTATTGCAAGGTGAAACGGCTGTCGCCGTCCTTTGACGGTGCGGAGCGTTTCAGTCCGAGAAATAGAAAAACAGTACGTCAAAACAAATACTTTCTTATATTTCGAAAAATATAACAATGGCCGCATCTTCCTGAATTACAGAAAATACGGCCCTGCCCACGATTATAATTGGTTATGCTGCTCTAAAATAGCCTCCACCCGTTCGCTGCTGGCAACGATAATCAACGTTACAATCAATAAGCCGAGCGTGCCTACTGCAATCAAAGACAACCATCCTCTCATTTCATCGCTTTTGTTAAGCCTATGAATGAGTGGCGCCATCTATGTGTATTATTGCCAAGGTGAAACGGCTGTCGCCGTCCTCTGACGGTGCGGCGCGTTTCATTCCGAGAAATATAGAGAAAGGATGAAAAATCATATGCTTTCCTATATTTTAAAATAGAACGAGCCTCCTGCTTTTTTTAGCTGAGCAGCCTGTCTATATCGTTTCCGCCAGCAGCTCCACTGCTAATGGCCGATTGCGATTGTCCGCCTGATTCCAGACCTAGACGCTTCGACATGTTCTGGTTAATTTGCGCCAGCTTCTCTGTATGCGTTTTGCAGGTCGTAATAATATCACGGTTGGATTTCTCGGATGTATCGAGCGCTGTAATCAAATCGGCAATCGCCGTATTGACAGCCTCCAGCGACATCGCTGGCTTTTTGAGCAGCTCCGCCGACTTTTCCGTTGACGTTTTGAGCAGCTCTGCATTGCGCTTGAACTGGTCTTCAATCGTGCTGTTTACACTCTCAACTGCATTCGCGATTTTCAACTGATCTTCGATAGCGAGCGTAATCATCGCCGACACCGTAATCAGATTAGACGCTTTATAAATGCTGTTGTTGACCGCATCTATGAGCTTGTCACTGTTGTCATTGACAATGTCCGTCGCGGCAACCGCCTGATTAAACAGCAATATATCCTCGGTCATCGACTGAATGCGGGTGACGACTTTACGCAATCCACGCTCCAGATACGTTTTGCGCTGCTCATTTTCCGGCTTGGCAATTTCCGTTTCGAACAGCTCCTTGAGCTTGTTGCCCATGGCAATCTTCTCTTGCAGCGAATAAATCTCCTCAAGCGAGCTGCGCTTGAGTGTACGCATATTGACGATGCTCTCTTCAAGGCCATCCTTGCCGTCACGAAGCCCTTGCACAATGGCATCAATATTCGTCCGCACGGACTGATATTTATAAACGTAATTTTTCACAGGCGACTTGCGGATCAGCTTGCCAATGAAGCCGACATTTTTACTTTGCTGCAAAGATTCGCATTCATTACGCAGCGACAAAATCAAGTTCGATACTTGGCTGGACCCGCCGGACATTAGACTGGCAACTGGACGTTCCAGCTGCTTTAGCGTCGCGCCTGCCCGCTCCTGCGTCTTGGCGCCCAGCTTGCCCATCTCGTCCATCAAGCCATCGAGCGAAAGCGTATCGGCCTGTGCTACCTTCTGAATAATGACGGCCGCTTCCTGGACGGCCTTCTGCTCGTCTTCTTTTTTCAATTGAATCGTTTGTATGGACATTCTGTTCCCTCCCCACGGATTTTCAACCTGACATGCGATTAAAACTCCGAGTAGTTATAGCGTTTGTGAATAACCTCCGCCTTGGTTTGCAGCTCCATCAAATCCTTATGTTCAATCGTTGCAACAATTTCCGAAATTTTTGTATTAATATCCCGCAATCCATTTAGCAAAATTCTGCGGTTTTTCGTTTTGGCGTCGCCGCTAAGCCTTAAGAAAGGATTAATGACACTGTTCAGCTCCTTGAGCACAAGCCGTCTAACCGTATGATTAATTTCATCATTATTCAGTTCAGTCAGGAGCGGCATTACCCGGTGCAGACGGAGAAAAAGCGAGCAGGATTTCTCCACAATTTCATTGTCCAACGTATTTTTCTGCCCTTCGGAGATAACCATATCCTCCAGCACTTCCAAATACTCCAGCACGGGCTCAAATATGGGACTAATCGCTGGTGCAGATGCCCCGCCTCCGCTAGAGGAAGAGGGCTGCACTGCTTCTGGCAGCTGCTCCGGCCCAGAAGGAGCACGGGACGGAGACGGAATCGCATCGATAATATTGGTTTTGCGCAGCAGCCGCTTCTCATCGAGCACCACACCCATGAGCGTAGCTGCGACAGGAATAAGCACGGTTATAAATTCTGGCAGCAGCCAGCTTGTTGCAGCGGCAATGACAAGTCCGATTGCCGCTCCGATAATCGAGCGTTTTTGAATCACTCTCTCACCCTCCAACCTGCTGTGCCACTCGCTTCTATTCGAATACTGTCATTCGCATCGGCTGCTCCACGTGGCTGGCAAGTACGCCAAACTCAGGCGTCAGCTTGTGGACCGTTCCTCCCAGCGCCAGCTTGATCGCCAGATAAGGAAAGTTGATGCCGCTCAGACAGGAAACATGGAGACCGCCAGACATCCGCGGATTAATCTCCAGAAGCTTGGGCACTCCATTTTTGTATTTCATTTGTATATTATAATTGTAAGGGATTTTGTACGTTTCTGAAACCCTCTGGGCAATTTCCAATAATTCCGGCACATCGTCCAGCAGACGCAGACGGCCGCCGGCTTTACGGCGCGGGACTGCGGCAAGCAGCTCCCCATTTGGCGCGGCTAGACAATCAATACTGTATTCAAACCCGTCAAGCAGTTCCATCACCATTAAATCGCCAAACTGCGGGACAGTCGATAAGGTGCGGTATACCTCTTCAAACGGCAGCGCACGTGAAACTGCGCCGAACAAATCCGCCAGCTTGTCGCGCTTATTGTCAATGACGCGGAAGCCTTGTCCGCCTTCGCCATCCGTTGGCTTAAAGCAAACGCGATGCCCTTTTGCAGCCAAATCATTGTATGCAGCCTTAAATTGCTCTGCCGTTGTGACGACATGATAATCCGGAATGACCATAATGCCGCTTTCGCTTACGGATTCATAAAACTGATCCTTGACCATCAGCTTGCCAAGCAGCTCCTCATCCTGGATGGCGACAACCTTAACGCCAATCTCGTCAAAACGCTTTATGCTCTTCACAATATCAAGCATATTCAGCCTTGGGACGAACACATCTATTTTATGCCTTAAACAGAAATCAATGCAAAAATCAACGTAAGCCTCGCCTTTGACAGACGGCTCAACCTCCGCCACATCGCAAGCTTGCAGCGACATATGCTTCGGATCGGAATGCGTGCCGTACAGCTCAAAGGCTGCACCGTCGCTATTATTACGAATCGCATTCATATAATGATAAGCGACTGAAAACCAGCGGTTAAACCATACTTTTGTTACGTTGCTCATACGTTTGCCTTCCTTTCGACTGCCGCTGCTGTCTTAAATTCAGCCATGACGGTGGATACAAAATCCAAAATTTGCTGTGAAGCCATAATGCCCGAATTCGTCGTGAACGTATAGGCCAAATTACTCGGCTGGCGCTGCTCCTGGCGATACAGCTCGCCATGTCTTGGCGCAATCGCATGACTCGCTGCATCCAGCAAACACTGGTCAAGCAAGGAATCGCCCGATGCCGCGACGACTGAAGCCCCAAGCTGCTGCTTCAAATGCAGAAGAGCCGCGCTTTTGCTCACCTCATTCGGCACGAGATAAATTTTGCGCCCTTGAATTGATACTTTCCAGCCCAGCGCCGTAATTCGCTCAATCGCACGGTTTACCTGCTCTGCCGGCATCCGCTCGCGGTCAATGACGTAGGCGAAAAAAAGCTCATCGCAATAACGCTCGCCATGAATCCAGTCCGTACTCGCCACCTCATCAAAAATCGCTTTAATTTCCGCCGCGGGAGCCGCACTAGCCGCGATAAGCTTCTGGATATGCGTGCTCCATGCTTCATCCCTTACGCCATTCACCAAAATATTGCCGCCATTGCTCGTAACCGCATAGGTTGGCGCTATATGGTCGCGGAACAGCTCAATTCGGTTGTACTGCTCCATCGTCCGGGTCGTCACGGGAATAAAATGAACCTCCTGCGCAATGGCTTGCAGCAGCGGCAGCATTTCCGTCAAAAAATACGACAGCACTTGACCATCTTTCGTTTCTGCGGGCATCACAAGCCCCAAGCCCTCCGCACCATCCAGCCCCATCGATCTCGTGGAATAAATGAGCGTCTGATCAAGATCACTGGCGAAAATCATACAGCTTCCTCCTCAGCGGAAGCAGCAATATCCGCCTTCTTATTTTTTGGTTTAATAATGCCACAGCAGGAATAAGTCAGTTCGGGAAACACTTCCACCGGAACGCCGCGATCCTTCGCCAGCAGCAAAATATGCTGGAGCCCCGGGTTGTCCAGGCGGTCAACAAGAATTTTCCAAGGCACGCGTCGCAGCAGCACCCGTGTCGTCTCCCCTACGCCCGGCTTCACCAAATTAATATCCTCGATGCCGTAGAGCTTTTGAATGGCTTTAATATCTTTCAGTCCCTGCCAAGTTACCGCAGCCTTCTTGTCCATCAGCTTCACAGCTTCCTGCTTTGCCTGCTGGGATATTTGGCTGAAATACGCAGATACCGTATCGATAAAATGATTCGACAGATCATCCTTCATCCATTCCTTATAAAACTTCGCTCCGTGAAAATCATCCGGTCCAATGATATCGTCGCGCAGTACCGTGCGGCTCATCAGCCCAGACACGGTAGAGTTAAGGCAAGCACTGGGAATGAGGAAATCCTCGCGTGTGCCGAAAATACTTGAGCTGCAGGCGGGATCAGCCAGTACCGCTAGCTCCGCATTCAGCTCGATGCCATACTTCTGCTTGAAGGTTTGGCATGCTTCAATGAGCACCTTTGTAATCGCACCTTTGCCCGTCCAGCCGTCGACGAATTGAAGCTTCGCTTCGGGCCCATGCTGCTGCAAAATGTAGAGCAGCGCATTTTCATCAATGCCCTTGCCGCGAATGATCGAGATGCTGTAATGCGGTACATCGAGCCCGCACCGCTCCGCTATGTAACGCTTCATCAGAATGCCAATTGGCGTGCCCGCTCTCGCTAAAGAAACAAGTACCGTGTGCTTGCCGCTGCGCGCCACTACCTGTTCGGCTACGATGCCTGCACCCAATGCTACCCGCTGCGCCGATTCCGTCAATGTCTGGTGGAACAACCGAATGTATTCCGGCGTCGGCTGGTATTCCACAGGCAGCATTTCCGAATAATGAACGCCGGATTGAATCGCTTCCTCACGATCCTCCGTCCCGCGCTCCAGCTGCACATCGCTCAAATCCTTCAACAGAAATACGACGTCGGACGGCCTATAACTACCTAGTGGCTTTGGAGCGCCGATTGGCTTCTGCAACCGTTGTTCAAGCAAGCTTCTGCTCATGCTTTCTCCTCCTTCTGACCGTCCGTTTGTGGACCGCAGATAATGACATTGATTTGCCCAAATCCGCACGCTTGCAGCGCCGACAGCAAGGGCGCAAGACGATCCTCCGGCCAGTCGCGCTCTGTAAAAATAAAGCAATCGTCGTATTGCAAGGCACCGACATTATAAAAAAAGTTCCTCACCTGCTCATCTTCCGGTGACGGAAACGCTTGTCCCGACTTAATTGCATAGTCCGGCTTGTCAATCGGATGAACTGGGCTTCTCGTCGTTGAATGGTAAAATACACCTTGCCCCAGCTCCGCCGCTATTCGCATCGGTATATACATAAACTCGCCTGTGCCAAGACATAACGTACGCTCGCCCGCTCTAAAGCTTCGCAGCTTAGCCCCAGCCTCTGCCACACTTGCATCAAGCGTCCCATTATCGCTGGAGTGAACGCCGAAGCGTCCCGTTCCTGCCACATAAGGCGAAGCATTCACTGCTCCCGCAGAATCAACCGAGCTATAGGACGCTAGCTCGAACAGCTCGTCCAAATATACTTTATTCAAGCGACTGCTTGCTGTCGTTTCAGCCTGAGTCTGAGCACCTGCTGCCACCTGCTCCGGCGAGCTGCCTTCCGTCTCGATTGCGCCTTTCATCAGCGACAATACTTCAATCGATACGCCAAGCTCCTGTGCAGCTTCCGCAAAACGCTGCTCGTCCGCTTCAGTTCTCCAATCGAGCAGCGATGCTACTATATATTGTTGACGGGGAAATTGCCTTTGGATATCCCGTATTATATTCAAGGCTGTTTTACCAGTCGTGAGCTCATCATCGACGAGAACGATCGGCTCGTTACCGTTAAAAAAGGCAGCATCCAAGGCGTAGCAACGATGTGCAACCGCGTGGGAATGCTCCTCTTCAAAGCTAATGAGCGATTCCATCGCTGGAATCTGCTCCCTGGTCGTATGAAGGTAAGTACAGTCCGCACCGAACACGCGAAACATGCTGTGTCCGAGCGCAGTTGCTGTTTCTGCAAAACCGATGAACAGCGCTTGCTCAGGCAGCTTAAGCTTAGCATCAATCACTTGATGATAAACCTGTTCAGACCGCTTTGGTCTAGTCAAACCTTCGATGGCAGCATCAAGCAGTTCATTAGCCAAAAAATGCTGCTGCTCATCCGCTGCGTACCTTTTATATAGCAACAGCGACAAAGCCGCTCCGCTAAGCAGTGAAGTGTAAGGATTAACAGGCAAATGCTTGCCCAGCACTTTGCTAACAAACAGAAAGGCCCGCTTCTTGTTCATCCGCGCTGCCATAGCAAACAGCGTATCCGGGGATAATCCGAATGGATTTGCTGTAACCGTTACCGTTACTTTAAGATCATCTACAATGTTATACGTATGCTTGCTCCTGGCTTGCGAGTAAGGCGATAAAATGTTGTTCTTCATGCAGCACCCCGTATATTTTTGATCTTGCAATGACTCGATTAGCCCAATTCATATGGGGTTTTACTTCATTCATTTTATTGGCATAATCGCTCTTGAGCACGCCGACATAGCCGCCCTGGCTAGCAATAATGCTTTGTGCATCGATATATTCCTCATACGTAACCGCATAAAGCGATTGCACCGGCCGAATATGCGACGGGTGGATAATCGTTTTGCCAATAATGCCGTTTTCCTTGTCCATAATGACTTCACGCAGCAAACCATCCGTTTCCGGTGCAGCTGAATGCCGCAATGGCCAGCGCTCGCCTCTTCCAGACAGCTGCTCCGGCTGCAAAGGAAACAACGAAGAGACAGGGGCCTGCTTGCTGCCCGAAAAATATTCCCATACTGGTCCTGAGATGACATACGAGGCGTCCATTCGTCCAAATATATTCATAATATCCGCCATACAATCGCGAACAGGCAAAATATCGTATATCGTCATCGTTTTGCTGCGGCGCAGGCCAAACAAGCTGGAGAAGTCTGTCGCTCCAATACGGACATTAAGCACATAACGTTGATAACGATCCAGCAGCTGCTTAATCGCCAGCAATTCCTCCATGCGGGACTCGCGATAAATAATAGCAGGCGTCTCCAGTATAGGAAGCCCGTAAAGCACTGGTGAACCCTCGCTCTGCTGACGGTTAAATGCAGCAATTTGACTAAAATAGGCTTCACCGTTTGCTGCTGTAAATTTAGGAAAAATAAAGCCGGTAATCAGGCTGATCTTTTCTTCCAGCCGCTCTATAATACGGGCAAGCTGCTGCGCGCTGCGAATGCGAATGAATAGTAGAGGAAGATGATCGCGCGATAACGAGCCAATTTTCAAAAAAGAGGATAAACGAAAAATTTGCTGCAGCAGGGAGTCCTCTGCCATTTCCACTAAATGGTCGCCAACCGCATCCTCCAGGTCAATGACCATCGTCGTCAAACCTTCATGCTTGCGGTTCAAAATATCTTCGGAAATCGTTTGGCGGGTAGCCGGACAATACAAAGCAGCTCCGACGGCATAAGCGAGAAGCTCCCGCTCCGTCGTATGATCGAATGGGGTAGGTGCCGAGAAGAAAACCGCTTCTTCTTCCTCCCAGGTAAAATAATCAAAGTATCGCATTCCGGTTTCCTCCTGATTCATTCCAGTAATCGACACTGTTCCAATTACTCGGCCCCGATCGCCAAATACGCGATCTATTCATAAAAAAAATAATCCCCCCTTTAACCAGGAGGGATTAAGGGATCATTACCCGCATAAACCGCTATTTAAACAAGCTTTAGTTGCTGTTTGAAGTACCCTTCTTTTGTCTCATCAGGCTTAGTACGATCGTACCGCCAAACAGAAGACCAATTAGGGCAAAAAAGTAGAGGTGAGGGATTTCGATATGGAAGGCCCCCAAAACCATTTTAACTGCGATTAACGCAATGAGGAAAAATGCCGTTTTTTCCAGCTCAGGAATTTTCTCAATCAGCTTGAGGAATACTTGGGCCACGCCGCGCATCATCAGAACGCCGAGAATACCGCCAAGGAACAATACCCATACTTCCTTGCTGACGCCAAATGCCGCGATAACGCTATCGATACTGAATGCAATATCCATTAATTCTACAGCGATAACCGTTCTCCAGAACGATTGCCCTTTGTTTTCAACACTATCTTCGCCGCCGCCCTTAAACAATCCTTTATAAGCGATGTACAAGAGATAAGCCGCACCTAGGAATTTGACGGCTGTGAACGTAACCAAATACGTACCAAAGCCAATCGCCAGAAACCTGAAAATATAAGCGCCCAAAATACCGTAAAACAACGCTCTTTTCTGCTGTTCCTTCGGCAAATGCTTAACCATAACAGCGAGCACGAGCGCATTATCGGCGGACAAAAGTCCTTCCAATATAATCAGTGTTCCAATAATTCCCCAGCTGACAGGGTCGGAGAGGGTAGTTACTACTGCATTCCAATCAAAGAAATGTCCGTAGTTCTCCACAATGCTTGTGAAAAAATTCGTTAGCCAGTCCACTTCATTCTAACCTCCATTTTATTTGCTGCCTGCAACCCAGCTGAGACCCCAATCGAAAGCACTATCAAGCTTCCGATGCCCTTCAAAATACCGAACAATCCGCTCAATACTGAACGTTTCATTGTTCACATTCGTAATCATCGCAATTGCACACATCGCCTGTCCATTGTCGTATTCATCCAGCTTAACGATAATGTCCGGGCCGCCTTGTTGGCTAAGAGTGACGACTCCATCAGCCTCAGACCAGCGCGTCACCCCTTTGTAAATAAAGGTGAAAATGAGCAGTCGCTTAATTTCCTTAATTTTCTCTCCGTTAATCCGGATATTCTCACCCGTCGTCACTGAGCCTGTCCGATCATCGCCGTCAAGCATCACGTATGGCGCTCTGTTCAAGGAACCGAAGCTGTTGCCAAGCGCCTGAATAACGCCTTTGCTGCCATCTTTCAGCTCATACATGCAAGCGAGGTCAAGATCAATGCCCGTACGTTTGAACAATCCGCCGCCGGCTTTCTGGTTCCAATTGAGGTTAATCAAAATTTCGCCCAAACCGCCGTTTTGCTTCGTCAAATTAATGACGTCGCCCTTCTTTTTCAGCTCAATTTTGGAAAAATTGATTTTCGGCGCTTCAGAAGTTGGCTGCTGCGAAGCAGCAGGAGCAGGGGCAGGCGTAGAGCCAGGCCTTGGTGGAATCACGATGCGCGAGCCTTGCGACTCCTGTGGTTTAGGAGGCGCTGGCGGAATAAGCGGATTCCGTGGTGCAGAAGACGTCTGCGGTGCAGGTGGTACTGGCGGCGCAGGAGGAGGAGTTGGCGCAGCAGGAGCTTTGGGCTCGTCCTTTACCTCAATGCCATAGCTTCCGCATAAGTCTTTCAGCCCGCCGGAATATCCGGCTCCAATCGCATTAAATTTCCACTCCTGATTGTACCTGTATAGCTCGCCAATGACAATTGCATTTTCCACCGAAAATGGCTCACGCAGATCATAACGAATGAGCTCCTGGCCCGTACTTTCATTCAGGAAACGTATGTATAGGCCGGCTACCCCGCTAAACTGCTGATTCCGTTTGTCGCCATCGTAAATCGTCAACGTAATTGCGATTTTCTCTATCGCAGCGTCGGTACGGGAAAGATCGATCTTGAACTGCTTGCGGTCATTGCCGCCCGGCGATTCGACATAAGATAAAAAAGCATTCGATGGATTGCCGTAAAACAGCAAATCATTGTCGCTTCGCACCTTGCCGCTTGCAGCTAGCAAAAACGCAGAAGTATCGATTTCGAAGGAGGAAGGGGCTGACCATCCCAGAGCTGCCGTAATCCGGGTCAAACCCGGATTAGACTTGGTTACATCAGCTTTCTGCCCCTTTACGAGCGCTACCGTCATACCTCTAGGCCGTAATTGCGGCAAAGATCGGCTAGACCGCCAGCGAAGCCACTTCCAATGGCCTGAAACTTCCAATCGTTCTCATGGCGGTAAAATTCGCAGAATACAACTGCCGTTTCCGTCGAAAATTCTTCACCAAGGTCAAAACGAAGCACTTCATTGTTATTCGCCTCATTGACTACTCTTACGAAAGCGCTGCTCACTTGACCGAAGTTTTGTTGGCGAACAGGAGCATCATGAATCGTAACCGTAATGCCGATACGCACGATATGTGCTGGAACTTTGCTGAAGTCGATAACGACTTGTTCATCGTCCCCTTCACCTTCACCGGTACGGTTGTCGCCAGTATGCAGCACAGCCCCACCGTATGTTTCTCTATTATTGTAGAAAATAAAATCTTCGGCTCCCTTAGCCTTTCCATCAGCATGGAGCAAAAATGCTGAAGCGTCAAGGTCAAATTCGCTGCCGCCTGCATATTTATTCGTATCCCAGCCCAGACCGACAACTACTTTGGTCAAACCCGGATTCGTTTTTGTGAGATCAATGCGTTGGCCTTTAGACAAGTTAATAGACATATGATTTCCCCGCTTTCTAGAAGAGTTAAGTGATAGAGGTTGAATAGTTAGAAAAAAGCTGTAAAGGGGCCTGCCCTCCCCTCCCGCCATATCGCACCGGGAAAAGAGGACTTGCCCCTGCTTCTATGCTTTTAAATGTTAGTTCAAGCCAAAGTCGCGTGCCAGACCGCCAAGGCCATCTTTATAGCCGCTGCCGACTGCGCTGAATTTCCATTCGCCGCTGTGACGATACAATTCGCCGACAACAACGCCGGTTTCGATCGAGAAATCTTCGCCCAGATCGAATTTGATCAGTTCTTCACTGCTTGCTTCGTTCAGAATGCGGATGTACGCATTGGAAACTTGTCCGAAGTTCTGGTTGCGCGTCTCTGCATCGTAGATCGTAATAGCGAATGCTATTTTTTCTACATCTGCTGGTACAGCAGCCAGTTCGACTTTGATTTGCTCATCGTCTCCGTCGCCTTCGCCGGTACGATTGTCGCCTGTATGTACGACGGAACCGTTCTCATTGGATGTATTGTTGTAGAATACGAAGTTTTTCTCGCCTTCTACTTTACCCGAAGCTGCCAAGAGAAATACCGATACGTCGAGGTCAAATTGGCCCCCGCCGTCATATTTATTAGTGTCCCAGCCTAAGCCTACCAAAATTTTGGAAAGTCCTGGGTTTGTTTTCGTCAAGTCTACTTTTTGACCTTTGGATAAGTTAATTGCCATTGTCAAAGACCTCTTTTCATTTTATGGGATTGGGGTATTACTTGTATCGCGCCGCCAAAATATCAATATGAGGAGCTTGGGCTCCTTCACCAATGGCGTTGAACTTCCATTCGCCATTGTGACGGTAAAGCTCGCCTGTAATCAGAGCGGTCATGCCGGAGTAATTATCCGTCAAATTAAACTTTACCAGCTCCTGCATATTATTCGCATTTAAGACCCGGATATAAGCCGAGCGGATCATGCCGAAATCCTGCTTTCTTGCTTCCGCTTCATAAATGTTGACAACGACTAGAATTCTCTCCACATCAGCTGGCACTTTCGCCAGATCGATGCCAATTTGCTCGTCATCGCCATCGCCTTCACCCGTAATATTATCACCGGAGTGAATGACCGAGTTGCAGGCACTTTGCTTATTATAGAAGCAGATGAGGCTTTCACGGCTTGCCAGCTTTCCGTTTGCATTCAGCATCAGCGCCGAAGCGTCACAGTCAACGTTAGCCGCCTGCTTCCGTCCCATTCCGAAAAAGCTTTTCTTCTCTTCCACCGCTGGGTCCCAGCCAAGACCAACCATCAGCTTGGTAAGACCGGAGGTTCCTTTGGTCAAATCGATTTTCTGTCCCTTAACCAGATTAATACTCATGTTCGAGGTCACCTCCTTCCCACATCAGGCGAAGCAGCTTCGTCATCCGTGGTTTTCATTTTCATTCTACCTTTTCTACGGATATAACACCCAACAAGTTTCACAGAATTTTGGCGAATCGTATAAAGATTTTATAAAGGGAAGAATGTGCTGGATTTTCATGTCATTTATTTAGAATAATTGTTTTGCTTTAGCTTCCTTAAGCCATGTCGGGAATTCAATAAGCAGGCTGTCGTACAAATCGTCATCGGAAATTTTTTCGAGGTTTTTCACCTTGAGAAAATTCGCATTGTCGATATAACGGCCATCCAGATTGTCCAGCTCGTCCAGGAAATAGAAGCGCTCATTGCCAATGCCGACAAACTGGAAGAAGATCCCTAGGCGGGACAAGCCGCGAATTAGCTCGCGCGTCTCCTCTTTGTCGGAGTTGTCCCCATCTGTGAAAAATAGGACATACACGGGCGGGTCATTTTTAAACTTGGATGCATCTATTTCATATTCCGTTCGGCTGCCCAATCCGAGAAAACCACCTTTGCGGCTAAGCTTCAGCGCCCCTGGATAATAAAAGTCCGCGATCTGCTTCATAACGCCCGCATATTGCGTGCCCATCTCAAGCTTATGCTTGCTCGTAATTTCCCGCTCTACGAATTGGTAAAAGTTTGCTTGATATATTTCCCCAATTTCATGGTTGCTCAGTCCGAAAGCGAATACATCCGCCGCACCGTTATCATCAAAATTCATCGCAAGCGCAAGTGCGCGCTCCGCCGTTTTTTGGATAATGCCGCTTCTGTACAAATTCGTCATCGAGCCGGAAATATCGAACACGGCTGCTACCCGAGCAACCTGCCCATTAAGCCCCCGTTTGGTTAAGGAAATCGTTGCTTTCTTCTTCAAATCAATTAGATTGTCTTCCGCTTGTTTCCGAAGATCAATACTCAAAGAGATCCCTCCTTAGCTTGATACTGTTAACTATATCAAATCTAATATAAAATGACAAAAATCCCAAAGTCCATTGCTAGTTTTTTACTTTTTTCGGGCAAAACACATACCTACTATTAATACCCATTTTTTGAACGATTTAATCAGCTCAAGCGAATACTTTTCCCCGCGAATGGCGATACAGCTCTTCATAATAGCCATGCCGTCTCACCAGCTCTGAGTGCGTGCCCTGCTCAGCAATTGCGCCCTTGCGCATTACAATAATGCGATCGGCCTTCATTACAGTAGACAGACGGTGGGCGATAATAATCGTCGTCCGTCCTTTCGATACGATCGCAAGCGCCTGCTCCAGCAGCTGCTCGCTATAGGAATCGAGATTCGCCGTCGCTTCGTCGAGAATGAGAATTTTGGGCTGAAATACGATAATTCGGGCAAAAGAAATCAACTGCCGCTCGCCGGCAGACAAGCCGCTTCCCCGCTCGGACAGCCGCGTATTATAGCCATCGCTCATGCGCTGGATAATGGCATCCGCTCCAACCAGGCGGCATGCTTCGATAACCGTATCCTCATCAATGTCCGTATCGAACAGCCTCACATTATCCAGCACGCTGCCCGAATAAAGATACGGCTCCTGCTGAACAAGGCCGACGATTCGGTGCAACTGCGATTGCTCCATATCGCGTACGTCCATGCCGTCGATTCGCACGCCGCCAGAGCGAACATCGTAAAAACGGCAGAGCAGGCTGATCAGCGAGCTTTTGCCTGCTCCTGTCGTGCCGACTATGCCAATTCGCTCTCCTGCCCGGATACGCAGCGACAAGTCGCGAATGACCGGTGCATGTTCGCCATAACCAAATACAACATGGTCAAATTCGATATCGCCACGTACTTGCGCTTTCGCAAGCGCACGCGGCTTCGCCTTGTTCTCCACCTCCGGCTTAAGCGCAAATATGCCCCAGATGCGGGTAACCGCAACCGTCGCCGATTGCAGCGTATTCCACTGCTGCGTAATCGTATTAAGCGGCTGGAAAAACAGGCGGATATACGTAATGAACGCGTAAAGCACGCCGAACTCGATTTGCTTGTTCAGCACCGCCATGCCGCCAAGCCACGTAACGAAAGCAATCGACAAATTGCTTAATATATCAAAGGAGCAGCGAAACCATACCTGCGTCTTTACTTCCTTCATATTAGCCCGGAAATAGCCTTCATTGCGCTCCGTAAATTCCCGCTGCTGCTCCTTCTCCTGATGAAAAGCCTGGATCAGATTCATGCCTGCTAAATTTTCAGCAGTAAAAGCTATGAGCCGTGAGAGCTGCGTGCGTGCCCGCTGATAGGTCCGGCGCATATAAGAACGGAAGCCGATGGCGATGCCCGCGATAATCGGCAGCAAAAGCAAACAATAAAGCGCAAGCTGTACGTCCAGCTGGAACATCAAAAATATAATGATCACCAGCGTCATGCCATCGCGCAGCACGCTCATCAGCACTTGGCTGAACAGTTGATTCAGCGATTCCGTATCGCTGGAAACGTGGGTAATCAAGCTGCCGCTTGAGGTGCGGTCAAAATAAGACATCGACAGCTTTGAAATATGCTCGAATAGCTGCTTGCGGACTTTCGCCACAATGCTTTGCCCTGTGTATTGCAGCATATTGTTCTGCAGGTAGGTGAACAGCAGGCTCATTGCTGCTAAGCCCAGATACAAGGCTCCTATGCCGATAATGGCGCTATATTCTCCCTTGCCCGCCATCAAATGATCATCAATAATTACTTTCACAAGATAGGGCTGGAGCAATTCCGCAGCTATAGCAAGCAGCGTACAGAAAAAGATTAGCATAAAGCTCCATTTATGGGGTTTAGCAAAGGCAGATAGTGCCCGGAATGCCGACACATATTTTATATCCGGCTTCGGCTGGTTTTTGCCGGTTTGCCGATCAGCCTTCTGGTCAGCCTCCCAATTGCGAATGGAATTAGCCATCTGCTTCTCCCTCCTCCTGAATCGCACACAGCGATGCGTATAAGCCCGGCTTCGCCGACAGCTCGGCATGGGTTCCCTGCTGCGCAATCGTCCCCTCCTTCATGACGATAATTTGATCGGCATGCTTGATCGCGCTAATGCGGTGGGCCACGATAATCGTCGTTTTCCCTTTGCGCATCGAACGTACCGTATTCATAATGGCCGTCTCGGTTACGGCATCGACTGCGCTGACACTGTCATCCAAAATCATAAGCGGCGCCTGCTTGATGAAGCCTCTCGCAAGACTCGTTCGCTGGCGCTGGCCGCCGGACAGCGTCACACCCCGCTCTCCAAGCTTCGTCTCGAACTGCTCGGGAAATGCCATAATACTTTCAAAAATTTGCGCCTGCCTTGCCGATTCCTCAACAGCGTTCAATTCACGCCCCCGATCCGAAAAAGCAATATTATCGCGAATGGAGGTGCTGAATAGAAAGCCATCCTGCGGCACGTAGCCAATCTGGCTGCGCAGGCTCTCAAGCGTAATGTCGCGAATATCCGTCTCATCAAAAAGAATGGTGCCCTTCGGCGCCTCATATGTGCGCAGCAGCAGCTTCATCAGCGTCGTCTTGCCGCTGCCTGTCGCTCCTACGATGCCAATCGTCATACCCGGACGAATGTCCAGCCGAATATCCCGCAGCGCCGCGCCGCGGGCCCCCGGATAAGTAAAAGACAATCCGGCAATATGAATGCTCTTGCCTTGAAAATCAAGCGAAGCGGCAGCCTTGCTTTCCTGAATGTCCGGCGTCTCTGACAGCAGCTCATTCAGCCGCTCCAGCGAAGCACGCGAGCGCTGCATCGTATTAATAACGGTGCCGATTTGCTGAAGCGGGTTCATGAGCATCCGTATGTAAAGCGTCAATGCAACAAAATGCCCCAGCGACAGCTCGCCGTTCACCGTTAAGTAGCCGCCTAACGAAATCGCTATAATTAAAGACAAAGCGCCGAGAAATGGGATAATCGCCTGAAAAATCGAAGATACCCGTACCAGACGAAGCTGGTTATCCTTGATTTGTTCCACGGTGGTGAAAAACCGCTCATTCATTACCGATTCAACAGCAAACTTCTTGGTGACGCGTATGCCCCCGAACTGCTCTTCCGCTGACTCGGTCATCGTGGCGAGCGAGGCCTGCACTTTTTTGGAGCGCTGCATAATGACTGGTCCGAATCTTGTGACGATGAACGGAATCAGCAGCAGCGGCACAATGGACGAGGCTAGCAAAAACAGCGGAATGCCGCTATAAAGCATCATCGTCACAACGGCGAAAAACAGCGTCACCGCACTGGCCGTCTGATTGACGCCCATCGAGATCGACTCTCTCACTCCGGTGACATCATTGACGACATAGCTCAGCAGCTTGCCGACGCCATTTTTCGAATAAAAACGTTCGCTGAGTCCTGTAAAATGCATAAACAGCTTGCTGCGCGTCAATCGCTCAAAACGTCTGCCAATGTACATAATGAGAAATTGCGCCACACAAGCCAGCACAACATAGCTCGCGCCAATGGCGAGCAGCAGCAGGCTGTATTCTTGAATAAGCCCGCTCGATAAACCGTTATTTTGCAGCGCATCCGTAAACCTTCCCAGCACCTGCGGGAAGAACACCTGAATGATACTGGATGCGACATGCAGCAGAACGGCAACTGCATATAAAGGCCAGCTTTGCCTTAGAAAATCGACTAAAATCCGCCCTTTTTTCATTCTGCACATCACTCCTTTGCCGACTAACCATTTACCGCTATAGTATCCATTGTAACAGTTTATTCGCCGTTTGGGTCGAAAATGACGAAAAGACGGCTCGCTTGAACCGCCTCCGCCCTGCGTTCGGCCTTTACCTGCCCCCTACAGCAGCCCTTTGCGATACAGCACCGTCAGCAAGCGATAAAAGTCCAGCGATCCGCCTTCCGGCGTGTCGATGACACCAGCAGCAACCGCAGCCACAACCGCTGTTTTGGCCCATGCTGGCACCGCCATACTGTGCTTTGCTTCTAGCTCCGTAACCCGCTTCACCAGCGCATCAAACTGCTGGCGCTCCGCTTCTGTCATTGGCTCCCCCTCCTCTTCCGGCTTTTCCGGCTCCGGCTCTGGCTTCGGTTCTGGCTCCACCGGATCACCGAGCAGCGCTTTGATTTGCTGCAAAAAGCTTTCCCAGCCGTCCGGCCGGCTCCGAAACGTATGCGGACAGTTTTTGCCGCTCCAGCGGTTATGCTGGACGACGGCCGTGATCGGCAGTCCGAGCTGGCGCAGCAGCCCAGCAATAAGCGCCGCTGCATTCGCCTCCGCCTTGCTGCGGATGCCATCTGCATTTTCACAAATTTCGATTCCGATTGAGCCCCGGTTACCCGGCCCATTGCCATCGCCTGCATGCCAGCCATGCTCGCTCACAGGCAAATGCTGCACCACCCTCGTATCATCCACGGTAAAATGCCAGGAGACGGGCAGTGCTGCGGCGGCACTTCCTTTTAAATACTTGGCATGCGAAAGCGCATTGGCCCCCTTCGAGCTGTTCGCTGTATCATGTACCGTCACATAATTCGGCCCTTGAATGGCGGTTCCGGGACGATTGTTCCTGCCTGCCGGAATAAAATCCTGTATCCTATCAGCCATCATTCAACCTCCCTTCCAGCGCGAGCATGATTCGCTCGCTTCTATTAGGAAGTGCGGCAGCCGTACAATTGGTTTGTACACCTGCCTGAGGACGACAAAAAAAGGCGGGGAAACTGTTCTACTCTTTTCCCCGCCTCGTTATTCAGCTCAAGCTGGCCCTTTATTTGCCAAGCAATATTTTCGCATAAGGCGAGTCGATTGGCAGCATAATGACCGGCTCATTTTTGAGCGTCGTCACATAGCTGTCCAGCGTCCGGTAGAAATTATAGAACGCCGGGTCCTGCCCGTATGCTTTATTGTAGATTTTTGCCGCCTGCTGCTCGCCCTCGGCAACGATTTTTTTCGCGTCAGCCTGTGCTTGCGACATTAGCTCGCTTGCGGTACGGTCGGCCTTCGCCGTAATTTTGCGCGACTCCTCATCGCCCTCGGACAAATAACGCGCCGCGATGGATTGACGGTCGGAAATCATCCGATTGTATACGCTTTGCTTATTGCCTTCAGGCAAATCCGTCCGCTTAATGCGAACATCGATTACCTCAACGCCATAATCGTCACGCTTCAGCGCCTCGGCTACGTCGCGCGTAATTTCATCATTTATATTACCGCGCTCTGTCTGCTCGCTAATAATATTATCGTAATTGACCTCAGACAGCTTGCGGCGCACCGAATTGTATACCGCTTCATCAATACGCTGGACACCGGCGCTCACCGTCTGTGCCGTTTTCAAAAATTGCTCCGGATTCGTAATGCGCCACACCGTGTAATTGTCCACGATGATCGGCTTCTTATCCTTCGTCAAAATCGACGTTGGATTGCTCTCGTACGTCATCTGGTATTTCGGCAATGGCGATACATTTTCGATAAATGGAATTTTCAGCTTGAGGCCCGGCGTTTCGGCAACCCGTACCGCTTCACCAAACTTCAGCACAACCTTGTATTCGCCTTCCTTTACGATGTACATCGAGCCTGCTCCAAGAATGACGACGAGCACAAGACTGACTAGCAAAATCAATTGGTTTTTCTTCATGGTGTTACGCCCCCTTCCGCCTGCGGAGCAGGGGTTTGCGAATTGCCTGAGCTGCTCGAAGCGCTTTTGCTGCGCAGCAGTTCATTCAGCGGCAAGTAGTTCACCGTATCTCCATTGCTGTTTGTAATGAAAATTTGCGCATTCGGCAATATTTTTTCCAGCGTCTCAAGGATAAGACGGCTTTGCGTAACGTCTGGATTATTTTTATATTCGGCAAAAATCGCATTGAACTTCGCTACGTCGCCCTCGGCGTTCAAGATCCGCGACTTTTTCTCTGCCTCGGCATTTTCGAGCAGCGCCTGCGCTTCACCGCGAGCCTTCGGAATGCGATCATTTTCATATTTTGCCGCGTTGTTGATCTTGGTGTTTTTCTCCTCGCGGGCGTTCGTTACTTCGCGGAACGCTTCCTCTACCTGGCCGCTTGGCGGCTCAATATCCTGGAACTTAATGTCCATAATCTGAATGCCGGTTTTGTATTTCGTTTGCAGCTCTAACAACCGCTCCCGCACCTTATCCTGAATAACGGTTTTCCCATCCGTAATCGCATAATCGAGCTTCTCTGAGCCAATAACCGAACGGATGGAGGAGCTCGCCGCATTGCGCAGGAAACGCTCCGGATCATCAATGTTGTACAAATAATCATGCAAATTGCTTATTTTCCACTGGACGACGGCGTCTGCCGATACGATGTTTTCATCCCCGGTAATCATAAGCGCTTCGTCATCAACGGGTGTCACGCTATCGCCATTTTGGCGGTACCCGATATGAATGCGCTGCACCAGCTCAGCCGGCACCGTTACAACCTGCTGAATCGGATATGGAAACTTAAAATGCAGCCCCGCCGTCGCTTCCCCCGTATATTGTCCAAATGTCAAAATCGCCGCGCGCTCCTGCTCCTGTACCGTATAAAAAGATGAAAATCCGAGTGTAACGGCTACGACGCCGATGGCAGCTCCGATGATCGCCTTCTTTACCGTTTTTGGATTAAGCGGCTTCTGGCTTCCTTGCGGTCTGTTTATTTCAGTGTTCAATTAAACCTCTCCCTTCTATTTATATGAACAAAATGAGAACAAACCTAATCTGTTCATACGTGAAGGGAGCCTATTAGGTGACAGTTTTTTCCCAGCGATTATAAATCCGTATGACGATGATCTTCAAAAGCAGATAAACCGGGATCGCAACCATGATGCCAATAATGCCGCCAAGCGTCCCGGAAACGAGAATAAGCAGCAGCGTTGTAATGGGATGAACGTCCAGCTTTCGTCCATAAATATACGGGGACAAAATGTTGCCTTCAATTTGCTGGGCCAGCATAATGACGACCACAACCCAGATGACGGACGAAGGCTCGTCGATAAACGCCACGATCACACAAGGAATGAGCCCCAAAATTTGCCCAATGTACGGGATCATATTCATGAAAGCAATGACGAGAGCCAGCACCAGCGGATACGGCAAGCCGATGAGAAGAAAGCCGGCCAGCACCATCCCGCCAAGCAGCAAGCAAAGCGTTACCCGGCCGACAATAAAGCCGCTTAGTGCTTTGTCCATTTCCTGAAGCGTTTCTTTTAAACCGTTCTTGTACCGCCCGGGAACCCGCTCCAGCAGCTTATGGACCGCAGCTCGGTCATCCATCAGCATGTAATAAAGGAGCAGCGGCGCCGTAGATACGACGATTATAAAATTGGAGAGTACGGAAAAGGCATTTTTCACATAGTCGGTTGCCGATGCAATGCTTTACGTCAAATAGGGCTCCGCTTTATCCATTAAATTAAAGCCTGCAAAATCAAATTTCGACAGATCGACACCAAACAAAATTTGATTTTTCTGAAGCTGCTCCAGTTGCCTTCGAAAGTCATCCGCAAGCTTCGGCAGCTGCTCCAGCAAACCCGTCAGCTGGCGCTGCAATATCGGCCATACGACGATGCCGAGCAGCGTAATGAGCGCAGCCGCGAGCATATAAATGAGCAGAATGCATAGCGGCTTCGGCAGCTTCCAGCGATGCAGGCGTGCGACCAATGGGCGGAGCAAATAATACAAAAATACCGACAGCACAATCGGTACAAAGATGATTTTCAGCGCGAGCATAATCGGGTCAAAAAAGGCGGAGTTGCGCGCAAACAAATACAAAATAAGCAGCACCAATATGATACTGACGAAAAATTGGTTCAATCGGGTTAGACGCATAGTGAAGCTTCCCCTCTATCGCTTAGTTATGCCTATCATCTATGCTTACCCATTGCCCTGCTCCTGAAACCAAATCCTTACAGGGAGAACGTTGTTTTTTCCAACGGTGCATTTTAATCATTTAAATATAAGACTGGCGTTAGGCCATATCTACAACGCTGCCTACCGCGGCCATTGCCGAACAGACAGGGCTTGCTACGCTGGAGCATTTCTGTACCCTTTTCAAAAAACATTATGGCCTGACGGCAACGGCCTATCGAAAAAGTCCCATTTTTCGCGGATAAAACAACATGTGAGGTAATGATTATTGCTGGAATCGCTTTCATTCCTTACGATGTGTCCAAGGAGGTAAAATGGAATAAAATACTATTAAAGCGATTACAAAGGAGGAAAAAACGTAATGTCCACCATGCTATTTAAGAAAAAGGGGATCAAACCACTCGCCTTCCTGCTCTGCTTCTGTCTAGCCCTTCCTTTTACATCCATGCTCGGAAAAGTTCAGGCAGCTACGCTTTACAGCGCTGATTTTGAAAATGGCGGTGCCTCGGGCTGGACCGCAACAAGCGGCACCTGGTCAGTCGTACAGGATAGCGGCTCAAATGTATATGCACAGACTAGCTCCTCAGAAGGCCGTACTTCCGCAGGCAATCAGGCATGGACCGATTACAGCGTTGAAGCCAAGGTGAAAATTGATAATTTCAATGGAACGAACCGTACTTATGTAGCCGGACGCTATCAGGATGGCAATAATTTTTATGCAGCGTCGCTTTATAACAGCGGCGGCGGCAAGCTTGAAATACGCAAAAAAGTAAGCGGTTCCACAACTACTCTTGCAACCGTTGACTACCCCGTTGCCGCCGGTACTTGGTACACGGTTAAGCTCACGATGTCTGGTTCGGCAATCACTATGCATCTCAACGGCACGCAGGTGCTGACGGCAACTGACTCCAGTCTGACTTCTGGCTCTGTTGGTCTCGTCAGCTTTAAGACGGCTGCTAAATACGACAATGTCATCGTGTCGGATTCGGCATCGACTCCAACACCAACGCCAACGCCTTCGGCAACAGCTACTCCAACACCGACAGCTACTCCTACTCCTACTCCTACTCCTACAGCTACGCCAACACCATCTGCTACACCAACACCAGCAACCGGCGATCTATTCGTAGCGGCGAATGGCTCTGCCAGCAACAGCGGTACCATTAGCAGCCCGCTTACGCTTGCGGCAGCACTGACGCAAATTCAGCCGGGCAAAACAATCTATATGCGCGGCGGCACATATGCCTTTTCTGAAACCGTAACGATTGATCGGACGAACAGCGGAAGCTCGGTTAGCGCACGAAAAGGACTTGTCGCTTATGGCAGCGAGAAGCCTGTGCTGGATTTCTCCGCACAAGCTTTTGCCTCTACGAACCGCGGCCTGCAAATTAACGGCCACTATTGGTTTGTGAAAGGACTTGAAGTAAAAGGTGCTGGAGATAACGGCATCTACATCGGCGGCAATTACAACCGTATCGAAAATGTAGAAACGCATCATAACCGCGATACTGGCCTGCAGCTCGGACGTTATGTATCCACTGCCGGCTACAGCGAATGGCCTGCTTACAATGAAATTATTAATTCTTACTCCCACGACAACTACGATCCGGATAACGGCGAAGATGCCGACGGATTTGCCGCGAAGCTGACTGTTGGCCCAGGCAATGTTTTCGACGGCTGTATTGCGGCGTATAACGTGGATGACGGCTGGGATCTTTATACAAAAACCGATACTGGAGCAATTGGTGTTGTAACGATTCGCAACAGCATCGCCTATCAAAATGGCCAAACGTCCGACGGTACCTCGACAACCGATAGCGATGGCAATGGTTTCAAGCTGGGCGGTGAAAAAATTGCCGTAAATCACATCGTTGAGAACAGCATCGCGTTCCAAAACAAAAAGCACGGCTTCACTTATAACAGCAACCCAGGCACCATTTCCATGAAAAACAATACTTCGTGGAGCAATGGACAAAGCAACTTCGCTTTTGATTTAGGTACACACACGTTCACCAACAACCTGAGCTTTAGCGGCGGTTCCAGTGACAAAACAAGCGGCACCGATGTTTCCAATACCAATGTTTGGTGGAAAAGCAATGCAAGCGTGAACGGCAAAGGTCTGCTTGCAAGCTCAGCTGACTTCGTGAGCTTGACCCCTTCCATTACCCGCAACGCAGACGGATCGCCGAATCTTGGCAACTTCCTCAAGCTGGCGACTGGCAGTGATTTAATCGGCTCTGGCACGCCATCTGGGACAAATGTTGGCGCTCGCTAGACTGATATAAAGTCAGGAATTTACGGCCGCCCCTTGCCTGAATGCGTCAAAACCGCTACCATGGTAAAGGTGCATAAGCGAAAGCAGCCACTTGTGGCTCCTTATGTGCGATTAACTTTTTGCCTAAGGAGACTAACATGTTAAAGCCAGGAAGAAATGATGTATGCCACTGCGGCAGCGGCCGTAAATATAAAAAATGCTGTATCGAGCTTGACCGCGAGGAAGAGCGCCGCTTGGCTGCGGCGCAAGCTTCCGGCGGGCTGCAATCCTACGCGGATATCGAGCGCCTGCTGGATCAAGAGCTCGTGTGGGAAGCGCCATCCTATGGCGAGCTTGCCCGTGAGCTGGCAGCACAAATGAAGGAAGGCTACACGCCTGCCCAAATTAGCCTTGCCCTGTTTATGTGGAAGGAATATACGGATGCGAATAAACCTTCCTTCCGTAAATCCGGCGTCTACTGCGCGGCTTTGGAATATTTGATTTGCGAAATTCAAAGCATTCCAAGCTCGAAAGCCGAGCTTGCCGAGAAGTATAGCGTATCCGTATCTACTCTATCGAAAAAATGTACCGAGCTGACCAGCTTCTTCATGGAGCAATATGCAGAGCTTCAAGCGGAGCAGCCTGAGGCTGCAGCCGCTGGCGACGATGTGAATGCGGAGCAGCTCCAGCAAGAGGAGCTTGTGAAGGCGTAAGCAAGGCGGGATTCTTGCTGAAGCAGTGAGCTTTTTTACTTCCATCTATGGTCGTCTATTACAGCAAAAGAGCCTGCCGCCTTCACATAAACGTGAAAGCAGCGGGCTCTTTTAGTTTAATTTTTTTAATGGATAACTCTAGCTAATTGCTAGTGTTAATTGATTTTATTGCAGCCACACCTTAGTCTCGCCACCGTCGCTGGAATATTCAATATACTCCGGTACCGCTTCTATAATAATGTATTCCGGATCATGAGGTCCTTCGAACCACTGCTTGAAATTTTCATTCCACAGCTTCTCACGTAGCTTGTCGTCCGCGCACAATTCCGCACGTGCCTGAATTTGGACAATATCGGAAGAGGGCTTGCCATCGTAACCGACGAGAATATGAACATTCGGGTTAGCCCGCAGCTCATCAACCTTGCTCGTATCGCGATTTGTCGCCAAATATAAGTTAAGCCCGTCATGGAAGAGCGCCATATAACGCACCATCGGCTTATCGCCATTTACGGTAGCAAACGAGCATACATGGTTCGCTTGCAGCACATCAATAATTTCCTGCTCCAATTGTTTTGTTGTATTCGGCATAAGTATCTCTCCTTAAAGGTTCATCTTTTTGCTTGGCATTCCGGCATCGCGCTTGCCATAGATTACCCCTTTTGCCGTTTTTTTAATCGGAGCAATGCTTTGATGTTTATTTCGTTTATGTAATAGACAGCAAGGCACCGTTAGAAAAGCTACTGCTCTTTAGCGATTCACCAGCGCCAGCTGTATAGCAAACGTACAGCAATTGTAAAGCAGACGCACGAATACGCCTGCTTGTTTTTCATCACCATTAAATGTTCAACTATTATTTATTGTTCTACGACATCATTTGCCGCGAAACGGTACGGCTTCTTGGAATGTCGATTCGCATAGGAAGAAGCGACAATTGCTTCCGGTTTCAGACGAGCTTTCATCCCCATAGCCTCCACACGCAGTACCATTTCCGCCACATAGGCTGCCGTCTTGCTGACAGCCGGATCTGTTCCGGCATCGACGTCAATATACGCTTCGAAGGACGCGCCCTTGTATACAAAAGGAAGCACGATATCCTCCATTTGCGCCCTGCGTTCTCCACCGAAAAATAGCGCGACCTCCTCACTATATGACGTCTCCAGCGACAGCTTCTCCTTAATGGATTTCAGTTCCCGCGGTATGACGACCTGCCGATAGCAGGCCCATGCCCCTTTGCCCTCACGCTGGATAACGACGCCGGTAATCATTGTCGTATGTCCCGCATGCACCTGGCAGTCGGTACCGATCATGAAATTGTAATTTGCATGTGGATCAAGCGACATAAAACGGACAATGCGGTCATGCACCTGCTCCAGATTGAGGCGTCTTTCCGATACATTGTGAAACTCCATGTCATGAATCAATTGAAGATGTTTTCTTATTTTCATCATCGTCACCTGTAAAGCAATTAGGCTTCTTCCCTTCTTTAGTTGGAGTAGTGTGCTTCAAGGGACTTGAACCCTTAGTTGTCCCTAGGACAGCGGATTTTAAGTCCGCCGCGTCTGCCACTTCCGCCAGAAGCACAAAGTTATAGTGACGCATGGGGGATTCGAACCCGCCGTATCCACGAGTGAAAGTCGTGTGGCTTAGCCGCTTGCCGAATGCGCCTTAATTGAAGTACTGCTTTAAAACAAGGGGCGCGGGAATCGAACCCGCCTCATTCGGATTTGGACTCCGACTCGCCTGCCTTGGACATGTCCCCCTATATTTGGTTGGCTGCCCCTCTTGGAATCGAACCAAGACGCACGGTGTCAAAGACCGTTGCCCTACCGTTAGGCGAAGGGGCATTATTGGGGAGATTAACCGGACTCGAACCGGTACTTATCAGGACCACAACCTGACGTGTTTGCCTTTTCACCATAATCTCCATAGTGACGCATGGGGGATTCGAACCCGCCGTATCCACGAGTGAAAGTCGTGTGGCTTAGCCGCTTGCCGAATGCGCCGTAATTAAAAGACTATTTAAACCTACTCAATCACAAACGTATGTTCTAATTTTTACAACAAAAAAACTACTTTCCCCCTCCTGGTTCCGCCTTGCTATTCCGTCTTCAGCTGATTTCAGCCAAGTTTCGAGAATGCACAAACGGACCACTCACCTAGGGTGCAAGTAGTCTTCACGTATACAGATAATGACTCATCGGAATGTATTCTACCCCGCGCTTCAAGATCAGGCTGCCGCTTCTCCCCCTTTATTCAGGATGGAGCAGTCCGGCTGCGATACGCAAAAACGACGAATATTCGGTTCGATGCAGGCAACATGTAAGTTTTCATTCATCTCTTCTAACGCCGGATGCTGATGTTCATCCGCCTGCTGCTTAGTTATATCGCTCTGCACTTGTTCATACTGATGTAAATCAAGCTCCGCTTGCCAATCCATACGCTGTTCTGCTGCGTTTTTCATTTCCTGCACCTTCCTTTCATCTTCGTTAGTTGTTCTCAATGCTGGTTCAGCTTCCCGATCCCCATCTTACTTTATCGCTTTAACACTTTAATTCATGTTCGATCTGATGCTTCTCATACTAGCATATTGACTTTTAACAAGTCAACCCTTTTTATTTTAAAAAATGAAAATAGTTAATTTTATTGATTTTATTACCTTATATTCATAAACATCATACAGAAAAAAGAATCATTTTTCGTTAATCATTGAATTTCTCCACCTGAAGTATTCCTTTATCAAATAAAAAAAGGACTACTGCTCAGCGGCAGTAGTCCTTCATCATCCCATCAACAGCCAACCCATTCAAGGCATCAGGCAAATACCTGTTTCCCTTCCGATTGGCGTCGATAGCATATAAGTGAAAGGCTGCTGCACGGGCTGTACGCATTTTCGGCCTGCACAAAAAGATGGCTGCTCTGCTCAGAGCACCACGGTTGTTCAAGCTTGTTATCATGGTTAAATAATAAAATGGTTAACATGCGCCGTGCACTTCCTTTCCTTCGATTAATTAAAATGATACACATTTAAAACTTAACATATGTTGTTCATTTGAAAGCTTATTAATTGTTTCCCATCTTATAGCAAATAATCCTGTCTTGTCAACAACAAATCTGCTGCTGATCGGCTACGCCTGCAAAATCCAAACGTCATAAGGCCTAATAACCACCTCGCTAACAAGCTCCTGCCCTGAAATCAGCTCCGTCAGCTCACACATGCGCAGAGCCCTCCTCATACTTTGCTTACATTCAAACATACTAACGGGATATATTCAAACTGTAAAAAAGTTTTTTTGCAACCTTTTTTTATTTGGCTCGTCTGATACGATGTAAGCAGCAAGAAAAATTTCACATCGAGGTGATGTACAATGAAAATCAAACGTAAATTTGTGATGTTATCCGCTATTGCCCTGTTAGCCATGTCTTTTGCTGGCCAAAGCTTCGCGGCTTCCACTCCATTCAACGATGTTAATCTGTCTTCTGTTAAAGATAAAATCGCTTCACTACAGGAAAGGGGCATCGTTAAAGGCGTGAGTACCGACGAGTTTAAACCGGATGCTACCATCACAGCAGCCCAAGGCATTCAATTGATTGTGAATGCACTAAATTTGAACATCGATAACATCAAATTTTTCAAAGCGCCACTAGCGACTGACTACTTCGCTAAAGCAAGCAATGACGCCTGGTATGCAGACGCTTTAATCATTGCGGCGAATAATGGTCTTGAGCTGCCGGCCGATCTTGACCCCGCCAAGCAATGGACCAAAGAGGAATTTATCCAATATTTGATGAAAGCTGCCGAAGTTACGAACAACCTGCCGCTCATCAACATTAAGCCGCTCAAATTCGCCGATGAAGCCGATCTGGACGTACAGTATCAAGGAGCGGTTCAACGGGCGCTTGTGCTGAAAATCGCGGATCTCGATGCGGACGGCAAGCTCAACCCGAAAGAGGAAATTTCCCGCGCCGATGCTGCGGTTTTGACCTATAATGTGCTGGAGTATATCGCTGCGCATCAAGCTCCAGCTCCTGTAGAGCCGGAAACGGGCGCTGCTGAATAAGCGCAAACCAATATTCATAACCGTTTTGCATAAATAAACAGCCCGCTCTCCGAAGAGAGCGGGCTGCTTTTGCGTTTTTTCGCTAGGTAAAGTGAATTAGCAATAATCGTGTACTCTTCGCAAGGACACGTCTGGCACCACCGTAATTTCAAAAGCACGATCCCAAATAAATGCCGGATTTTCCGCCTTCAGAACAACACAGCTGTATGGCGCAAGCGACCATCTTCCATCACGGATTTGACGGATGGCGCAGGCCGGGGCTGCTGAGCCAATACCGAAAGCCTTCTGCTGGGCGAGCGTCGCCGTATTCGTCTGCATCCGGTCGCGTAAAAGCGTGGTCAACAGTTCGTAATCGCTGGCGGAATTAAATAGCCGCATGTTTTGGTCAACCGTGACATTCGTATATAACGAGCGGCCTCGCGACTCAGTCCGCACCTCGGCAATCGTGATGACCTTGTAATAATAGTCTTTCAGAAATCGTTTGAACAGCAGCGAGCCCTGTGCATTCATTGCCTCGTCGAGAGCAGCTGAGCGCGTCTCCATCGTCAGGCATACATATCGCGACAGCGCCATGCCAAGCGCCATGCCGATTTTATTGCCGGCTGTATTCCAGCCGCTGTAGCCAAGCAGGCTGCCCGTGTACTTGCAGCCCAGAAGTGCCGTTGTGACGGTCGCATTTGCCGCGCCGCCGCCTGTAAAATCAATCACAATCGTCGGCAGCATACTCGACGCATTTTCTGCTACACGGCTCACCGCATTCTCTGCCTGATCAACCGCCGTAATTGCGATAATTTCCACATCGCCTTCGCCGCCGTCCACCGCCTCTCCGCCAACGATATCAATATGGCGCAGCAGGTTTTGGTGAACATCCATATATTCATATGGATTCACAATCGTCGAGCCATCCGGGCCAAAATAACGAATCACAAAGCGCGGCTTGCCGTTCACGCAATATAGTTTTTTCGCCATGCGCGCCAGCAAGGAATGTCCTAATCCATCAGCATCCGGTAAAATAATAGCCCGCTCTGGATTTTGTCCATCCGTGCCGCCCAGCCACGCATTAATCCGATTTTCGACAAAAGCAATCTCATTCGCCTGAATCCCGTCAATATAGGCATCGTCAACACCAATGGCAAGAAAGTCGATATACCCTTGCCGCGCAAGCTGATCCAGCATGTAATACGTCGTAGTCAATTTGTGGCGTTTCGCATTATAATATTGCTCCTTATCCACATAGACGGTATCAGGGAAGTTTGTGCCATCCGGCTGAATATCATAGCCATTCAAAATATCCAGTAGCTCGGTCTCCGGCTTGCGCGGCTTCTGCATAAGCGAACGGGTCTCGGTATATGCCGGCATCGCCAGCCCTTCTACGAAGACGGTAGATGCTAGCCTCATAATCGTGTCGAGCACATAGATCGGCTTATACGGATAAGCCTGCTTTACATCGCGAATGACATCAAGCAGGTCAGTCGTCTGCGCATCATATGCCGGATAAGTTCCATCAGCAGTAGCGCGCAAGCGCCTGCTACCAATAAGACCGCCATACACGAGCATATCCAAGGAAAGGATAAACCCGTCCACCTTTGGAGCATGATGCAAAATAAAGCGGCGAATATGCTCTGGCTTGCCGAACATCGGCTCAGAAGTGCTGGTAATCAGCGCTCCGTCTGTCGTTTTTTTCGAATCCAAACGGTTTCTGATGTCTCTGGCAGGCGGTACGATCACTTGAATTCCAGCGGCTTTTCCTTGCAAAATAATATCGTCCAGATTCGCTGGACGGTCGTCCAACGGTACGTATAATACTTTTTTCATTTCAATCACTCCATCAAGTAAGGGTAGGCACATCTCATGGAAATGTCTTGTACCTTCACTTATGTAGGTAACCATCTCGATAGAATAACAACCAGAAAAATATTTTAATTGTACAGCACAGCTATCAATCGCCTCAGAAAAACTACCACTTTTCGCTATCTATCAGAGCACCGCGAAGACGCTTCATATCCCGAATTGGGGGCATTCCGAACATTCGCGTATACTCCCGGTTGAACTGGTTCGGACTTTCATATCCAACTTGAAAACCCGCATCTGCAGCTGCGGCTGTTCCCGAAAGCAGAAGAGTGCGCGCCTTTTGCAGCCTTATTTGCTTTTGGAATTGCAGCGGGCTCATCGCCGTTATTTCCTTAAAATGATGATGGAACAAAGAAGAGCTCATATTTACAGCCTCTGCAAGCTCCTCTATTCGCAGCTGCTTATTATAATCCTGTTCTATTAATTGCACAGCCTTGGCAATTCGCTCGGCATGGCTCCCGCTCACCACGAACTGTTTGATGGACTGTCCATGCTCATCCTGGAGCATTCGGTAAAAGATCTCCTTAGTAATCAAAGGAGCAAGCGCCGAAATATGCTCCGGCGTATCAAGCAGGCGAACCATTCTAACCAATGCATCAAGAAGCAGCTCATTCATATTGCTCACAAACAGCGCTTGATGGGATTTTGCAAGCTCGCTTGGCTCCTGAACTGCCGGCTTGAGCAAATCAAAAATTTGCTTTCTATCCAACTCCAAACGGAGGCACAAGTAAGGACAATCCGCTGAGGCTTGCAATACCTGGCCGGATATAGGCAGCTGCATGGAGACGACAAGATAGCTATTGGGGTCGTAAAGATAGCTTTCCTCGCCCAGCATAATCAGCTTGGTGCCTTGGGCAATGAAACATAACGCTGGCTCGTGAATGACATGAACGAGCTCGGACGGGTCAGATTGCCGGATAAAATGAAGAAGGGGAATGGCTGTCGCGAAAGACCCATCTTGGGCTGCATGCTTTTGAATCCGTGTAGCTAATTCCATTTGAAGCTTATTTATTTGAGCTTCTGTATCCATCCGTTTTAGTCGCTCCTCGCCTATTTTCATTTAATACTGAGAAATTTCGGAGAAATAGGCAATAACTCTCCGCAATCGTGCTACCGTAAAAACTTCTCTATCCATCATAATAAAACCCACAAGCACCTGCAACTTTGAGAAAAATTCACATTTTTCGCTCCAGATGCTTGTTATGACAGCATCCCTCAGCGTGATTTTTCTTTAAGCTTCTAAGAGGCATGCTGCACAATTGAAGATAGGAACAGGAGGAAACAAGGATATGGAGCAAACCAACAATCAGACTATACATCCCTATGCAGGAATGTGGGTGACAAAGGACGGATATATCCGTCATCACTTACTGCCGAACGGGCGTTATGACGAGGCGCGAGGCGACCGAAAAAGCGCCTATCAAGGCCGCTATTTCATCGAAGGTGATCATCATATCGAATATGTAGATGATACTGGTTTCACGGCTGATGGCGATTTTCGGGACGACATCCTTTATCATGGCGGAATGATTTTGCACCGGGAGCAGTAGCTCACGTAAGAAATGAACATAAATTATGGTTTTCTAACTATAGGGAGGACAACAAAAACATGTCGAATATTTCATCCAATGTAACTGGAAAAGTGATCATTATTACAGGAGCAAGCAGCGGAATAGGTGAAGCAGCCGCACGTTTATTAGCTAAACATGGCGCACATGTCGTACTAGGAGCGAGACGTATAGATCGCTTAGAGGCTCTTGCATCCTCCTTGACTGCCAAAGGCGAAAGTGCTATTTACCAGCAGCTCAATGTTGTTGAGCTCGAACAAATGAAGGATATAGTAGCGCTCGCGCTTGAGCGATATGGCCGAGTTGATGTCATCGTCAACAATGCGGGAGTCATGCCTTTATCTCCATTAGAAGCGCTGAAGGTGGACGAGTGGAACCGCATGATTGATGTAAATATCCGCGGCGTTCTCCATGGCATCGCTGCCGGTTTGCCTGTCATGAAACGGCAAGGTTTTGGCCAATTCGTTAATATTTCCTCCATTGGCGCCTATGCCGTTTCTCCAACTGCGGCCGTTTACTGTGCTACAAAATATGCAGTCCGCGCCATATCGGAAGGGCTGCGTCAAGAGGCAGGAAGCGATATTCGCGTCACGCTCGTATCGCCGGGCGTTACCGAGTCGGAGCTTGCCGAAAGCATTTCTGATGACGAAGCACGGGATCTTATGAAGGAGTACCGTAAAAATTCGATACCCGCCATTTCCATTGCTAAAGCGATCCTGTTTGCTATAGAGCAGCCTTCTGATGTAGATGTGAATGAAATGATCGTAAGGCCGACGGCACAAATTTAGCTTAATCAAGATCATCTTTAAATTTTACTTCGAAATATTCATCAAATAAAAAGAAGCTTTTTCCCTTATGGAAAAAAGCTTCTAGCTTCTTTATCCCCCCCTTGAGCCGCTGCCAATTTTCAACTTGCCAACCGTATGCATCTTGATTCGTGATACAATCAAATCAGCAATCTCCTTGAGCTTGACAATCAGGATAATCGACTTGAAATCTCCCTGTTCATCCAAGTAATTGATACATAAATATCCTTTTTCCGAATGCTTCAGAGAGCTTGCATCCTTATACTCCAGTTTAAATTCCTGTTCCGTAATAGCCGAAGCATTAGTAATTTGCTTAATGTCTATGTCCATTTGAAAGCCATAGGGGTTCCAAAATATAAGATGGTCATACAAAATTAGCTCAACCTTCGCATCTTTAGGGAGAGACAAGCCGTAAACATGACGAACCTCAAGCCTGGAGGTCTCTCTCCATTTGTTCACTGCCTGTTCTATTCTCCTGAGATTCATCCCCCACATCAATAATTCAAAAGTCAAACCTGTAAAGATAATCAAGATAACCATTACTGGATACGGGTTCTCTTCCACTGAAAATTTAATTAAAAATTGAAAATATCCAATAGCGAGCAAAGACCAAACGCATATTCTAATAAAAGTTCGTCTTTTCAAAATAATCCCTCCCTCATCCCGCCATTCCATTTTATCAAGCAAATTTTAAAAATCCATATTTTTCACAAAATAAAAAGAAGCCTTGAACATCAAGGCTTCTGGAAGTTTTAAGTTATGGTGCGGTAGACAGGATTTGAACCTGCACGTCCATTGGACACTACCCCCTCAAGATAGCGTGTCTGCCGTTCCACCACTACCGCACATTTAGGGAAGTCTTACAAGAAAAATGGTGAGTCATGTAGGATTCGAACCTACGACACCCTGATTAAAAGTCAGGTGCTCTACCAGCTGAGCTAATGACTCTCATTTACAAAAAAATAAATGGTGACCCGTAGGGGACTCGAACCCCTGTTACCTCCGTGAAAGGGAGGTGTCTTAACCACTTGACCAACGGGCCTTACATGTCGCACACTGTGATATTAGGCGTAAAAAAAAGACCGGCATGTTGAACGGCCTTCCGTTACAATCACTTTTGAGAAAAATATGGCGGAGAGAAAGGGATTCGAACCCTTGCGGCTGTTACACCCTAACGCTTTAGCAAAGCGCCCCCTTCGGCCTCTTGGGTACCTCTCCATGTGTGGCTCCCCGAACAGGACTCGAACCTGTGACAACTCGATTAACAGTCGAGTGCTCTACCAACTGAGCTATCAGGGAATATTTTGTTTTTCTCAGTGTTGCCTGTGAACCGCGGCGACAAGTAATAATTTATCATGTATCTGAATTTAAGTCAAGCGTTTTTAAAAATAATTTTCCGCGACATTTTCCGCACGCATATTTAGCGGGATTTATCCGCCTTTTTCGCATGTATTCCATCCCGCATTCCTTGCATACCAGCTTGTACCGAAATGGCTCAACACGGCGCTCCGGCAGCGATTGGCAGTACCTCGATCCGCCCACCTGAGCAAGCAGCCGCTTAAAATCCTCATCGCGGTGACGATAGCCTCTTTTCAATATATGTAGATGATAATGACACAGCTCGTGCTTAATTATTTTTTCCGTTTCCTCGGCACCGAACGTCGATAGCTGATAAGGGCTAATTTCAATATTATGCGACTTCATAAAATATCGTCCGCCTGTTGCCTTCAACCGGCCGTTAAATGTTGCCAGATGCTTGAATGGCCGTCCAAAGCTTTCCAAGGACACCCGCTCCACCCATTGCTGGAGCTCCTCGTCTTTCATCGTCTGCACCATAAATCCTGATTCTCCCTTGTTCATTTGTTCTCTTGCTTTCTATATAAGTTGAACGATTGATAAGCATGAGGACGATGGTCGCCACTGCGAGAAAGGTTGGACTTCCAGCCGCTGTTGTTTTCTTATTTCTTTCATTATCCCTCTTTGAGGTTGAAATAAGAAAACAATAGTCCGTGCTTACGAAGCGGCTTTCCTTCGGAAAGCTGTGGCTCTCTCCAGTTCCAACCTTTCTCTCCGCCGCCCCCTTGCCTCATCGCTTTCTTTCATTCAACTTATATAGTTTGCCAAATAAAATAACAACCGTAAAGAGGCTCAAAAATGTATGGCAAATTCCGACTCGTTTTTCTGGCATTTTTGCAGCCCATACGCTACACTGTCAAGTAGTGATGCACTTTTATGGCATGGCAGCAATAAACGGCTGCATGATGCAGCGAATGTTTTGAGGGGAGAATCCAATCATCTTATGCCAACGATGCGTTTTGTACTAATGAAAAACAATGATAAGGTCTTCTTTGTAGAAATGCCTGATACGCATGCCTATCAATTAAGCGCTCTTAACCTGCGCCTGCACAAAGAGCTGGACAAGCTTACTGCTGAGCAGGTGCCTGCGCTTCCATATGCGATTGCGGAATGTGACAGCGTAGAGCTGCACGACAGCTCGATTCGCATTGCTTCGGGCTTAGACTACATTAACGAGCTGGAACGCGAATTTGCCGCCGTTAAAGAGTCTGCTTACCCGCTTATTGCGCTGCTCACGGAAATTCGTGCGCTGCAAGCCCAGCTGGAACAATGGTACGAAGATGAAATCGGCTAAATAGGACCTGCACGGACATTCGCCCTTCCCCATATGGTAGTAATACATCAGGGATGACCGGGAGGAGGGCGATCCGCAATGCCGCAGTGGCTGTGCAATCAAATGATGCGTGCTTTCCATAAGAAAGATCGCAGGCAAATTAAGCTGCTTAATGAATGCTGGTATTTTTATCGCAGCAAACAAAGCACCAAAGATACGGACAACAACAACGAATTGACGATTCGCCATTGAGCGTCTTAGTACAGCAATGAAGCCTCCGGCTCCCACTAATTGAAGTGGATGCCAGAGGCTTCTTCGTTTATTATTTTGAATTACATTTTGTTGAAAAATGTAATGTCGTTGATCGGCAGACGCGTGCTCGGATGTCCGGTTTGGGAAGCTTTGCCGATTGGCAGCAAAATGTTCAAAGCATAACGCTCTGGAATGTTCAGCAGCGCTCTTACTTTATCGCGATCATAGCCGCCCATAGGTACGGTGTCGTAGCCTTTTGCTTTTGCCACTTGCATAATTTGCATCGACACGAGGCCTGCATCAAATACAGTCACTTCATGCAGACGTTCTTTCGGAATGGATGTGTACAGCTTTTGCGAGTTGGCAGCGAACGATTCGCTCATCTCTTTTGTCATAAGGCCAGCTTCCGCCATTGAACCGTAAATTTTTTCGGCATTCTTATACATTTCCAGGTCGCCTAAAACAACGATAACAGCTGCTGCGTCCACAACCTGCTGCTGGTTGTTCGAGATTGGCAGCAGCTGCTGCTTAAGCGCCTCGTCTGTTACAACTAAAAAACGCCAAGGCTGCATGTTCGACGATGACGGCGCTTTTGCGGCAATTTCTAAAATTTCCGTAATTTCCGCTTCCGTCATTTTTGCTGTGTTGTCATAGTGGCGCACCGAGCGGCGATCGCTTAATACTTGATAAAAAGATTGGTCCAGCTGTGTTTGTACAGTCATGATAAATCCCTCCAAATATCGTTTATATAAATGCATTTGTTACTGTGCATAATATAACACAGTTAATTTCAAAAAAACATCTCCTACACAAGCAATAGTATAGTACTCCATCCACTCACTTGTCAATCGTATATTTCTAACTATTTTATAGTTGGTTATCTGTTGCTTTTTTGAGGTCGCAAACCCGTCTCGTCAGCTGATCAATTGTCCCTTTACCCAGCATAGCAAGCGCGCTATTTTTCACTCCCTCAGCAATTTCCCCAAATGCCTGGCGCATTTCCTGTCCAAATTCATGCTCTCCAGTCGTCTGCTCCAAGCCTTTGCATAAAGGCTCCCCTAGTTGCAGCGCTAAATACACATCTGCCAGCGTAATTGCGTCTGCCGAGCGGCTTAGCCTATAGCCCCCGTCCTTGCCTTCCTTCGTTTCCAAAAGCCCTTCACGGGCAAGCTCTGCCATCACACGCCGCAGCATCGTCGGCTCGACCTGAAGCCGTTTTGCAATTTCTGCGCTTGTGCATGGCTGATCCTTATGAGCCAGTACGACGAGCGCCTGAAGCGCTATGCCAAACCATTTATGATGGGGAAAAGTGCTGCATTTCTCGGCTTGCATAGATACTCATCCTCTCCAAGTCCCCGTTCCTTAACAAGGCAACTCTTTGTATTCCCTGTTAAGTATGACGGACTTGCCGGCAATCGGCAAGTCCGTCTTTAAAGCTTTTATTAACCTGGCTTGCGCATCGTGAAGCCAACGCGCCCTTTTTTCACATCTACAGTCAGTACCCAGACGGTAACGGTGTCCCCTACAGATACAACGTCCATCGGATGCTTCACAAATTTATCGCTCAATTGGGAAATATGGACGAGCCCGTCATTTTTGAGCCCAATGTCGATAAATGCCCCGAAATCGATGACGTTGCGCACCGTGCCCTGCAGCTCCATGCCCGCGGTCAAATCCTCCAGATTCAGCACCTCGGTATGGAAAATAGGAGCGGGCAGCTCCTCCCGTGGATCACGTCCAGGTCGCAGCAGGCTATCCGTAATATCGCGCAGCGTTGGAACGCCGACGCCCAGCTCGGGAGCGACAGCAGCCACATCCAGCTCCGTCAGCTTCTGCTTAAGCTCTTCCGAGCCGAGCTGATTTAGCTTAACTCCTAAATGGGCAAAAAGCTTATCCACGACCGCATACGACTCGGTGTGGATTGGCGTTGCATCCAGCGGATTCGCCGCTTCAGGAATGCGCAGGAAGCCGATACACTGCTCGTAAGCTTTTGCGCCAAGGCGTGGTACCTTTTGCAGCTGCGCACGCTTCACGAAACGGCCATTTTCCTCGCGGTATTTGACGATGTTGCGGGCCGTCGTAGCATTAATGCCCGCAACATAGGACAGCAGCGACGCAGAAGCCGTATTAACGTCTACGCCGACATGGTTAACCGCCGACTCCACGACAGCGCCCAAGCTTTCATCCAGACGCTTCTGGCTGACGTCATGCTGGTATTGGCCGACGCCGATTGCCTTTGGCTCAATCTTGACAAGCTCAGCCAGCGGGTCCTGCAGCCTGCGTGCAATGGACACGGCGCTGCGCTCAGCAACGTCAAGAGACGGGAATTCCTCAGCAGCAAGCTTGGAAGCCGAATAGACGCTCGCCCCTGCCTCGCTGACAATAATATATTTCAGCTCAAGACCAGGCGCAGCTTGGCGGGCTTTGATAAGGTTCGCAATAAACTGCTCCGTTTCCCTTGAAGCTGTCCCATTGCCAATGACAATCAGCTCGACTTTATATTTATCAATCAGGCCGTTAATTAAACGCTCAGCTTCCACTACTTTATGATGAGGCGCAGTTGGGTAGGATACGGCTACTTCCAGCAGCTTGCCTGTATCGTCTATGACCGCCAGCTTGCAGCCTGTACGGAACGCGGGATCGACGCCAAGCACGACGTTCCCGCGAACGGGCGGCTGAAGCAGCAGATTGCGAAGATTTTCTGAAAAAATCGAAATCGCATGCTCCTCCGCTTTATCCGTCAGCTCACCGCGGACCTCGCGCTCAATGGACGGCGCTATCAAGCGTTTATACGAATCCTCAATGACGGCAACGAGCACGCTCCGTACCGCTTCAGCTGTATGATTCCGCAAAATTTTACGGCCAACATGCTCATGAATCCGCTCAGTGGACAACTCGAACGCCACCTTCAGCACATCCTCGCGCTCGCCGCGATTAATCGCCAGCACGCGATGAGGAGGCAGCTTTCGCAGCGGTTCATTGTAGCTGTAGTACATTTCGTATACAGACTCCGCTTTCGCATCACGCGCTTCGGTACGGATAAGCGAATGATCAAACGTATGCTTTCGCACCCAGGAGCGAATCGACGCATCATCTGCTATATTTTCAGCCAAAATATCCATGGCTCCCTGCAGCGCTTCCTGAGCGCCGGGGACACCCTTGGCCTCATCTACATATTTAGCAGCCTCGGCGAGAGGCTCGCCTTGGCGCGGCTGCGACCAAAGCCATTGTGCAAGCGGCTCTAATCCCCGCTCCTTCGCCACGCTCGCCCGCGTCTTGCGTTTCTGGCGGTATGGCCGGTATAAATCCTCAATTTCCTGCAGCTTAACGGCCGCGTTGATGGCTGAGCTCAATTCCTCGGTCAGCTTGCCCTGCTCGTCGATGAGCCGAATGACCTCGCGCTTGCGCTCTTCTAAATTACGCAAATATTGCAGTTTTTCCTCAATCGCTCTAAGCTCTGTTTCATCCAGCTCGCCCGTCATTTCCTTGCGGTATCTGGAGATAAAAGGTATTGTATTGCCTTCATCCAGCAAGACGACAGCCGCTTTAACTTTAGTAACCGGGATAGCTAGCTGGGCGGCTACGCCTTTAATAATCCGTTCATTTTCCGCAGCTATTTGCTCCGCCGTCCGTTCCACCTTGCCAGATTGTCCATCGAGCGCTTCACTCGTTATATTCGTCGTCGTATTTGCCAAGCGGTACGCACCGTCCTTTTTGCATTTTCATAGCCTGCTTGTTTTGCCGCAGGTGGGCTTCTCCCTATTTTACCATTATGTTGGGGACGTGTTCAAAATCATTGGACCGTATATGTAGATTAAACTTGCACAGCTTCCTTATACAGCACAAAAACCGCCAGCCGCAAGCGGCAAATGCCATGCTGGCTGACGGTTATATTACAGTTCTCATTATTTTTGGATAAGCGATTATCGCGTAAACGGATTATTCGCCTTCTCAAAGCCAATCGTTGTCCGCGGACCATGCCCCGGATATACTTTGACCTCATCAGGCAGCTTGTAAAGCTTGCCCTGAATGGAAGCGTATAAATCCCGCTCGCGACTGCCCGGCAAATCCGTACGTCCAACCGAAAGCCTAAACAGCACATCGCCGGAAAAAAGATCGTTGCCGCGCAGGAAGCTCACGCTGCCTGGGGAATGCCCAGGCGTATGCATAACGCGAAATTTCTCGCCCAGCAGCTCCAGCGTCATGCCTTCATCCAGCGCGTATTCCGCTGGATCGGTCGTCAGCGGCGGCGTTACATCCTGCCAGCGCATGGAACCATTTTTCCCAGCATCGGTCAGCCAGTCGGCCTCCAAATCGTGAATATAAACCGGACAGCCTGCCGCTTTGCGAACCTCGTCCACACCGCCCATATGATCGAAATGCGCATGCGTCAGCAAAATCGCCTCAATATGCGTATCGGCAATCCGCTTCAGCAGCCCTTTCGGATTCATGCCCGGGTCAATGATGAGGCCCCGTTCCTTGCCTGTTTCCTCATCCTTTACCGTGAGCAGGTAACAATTCGTCTGGAGAGGCCCCAACGCAAATGACTCAACTCGCATTTCACTCATGATTAGTGCTCCTATTCTTCTGTTTAGAACGACTCCAGCAGGTCGCGCAGCTCTTTCACAATAACCGACTGATAGCCTGTGCCTTCGCCGTAACGGCGGCCCATTTCCTGGCGGACAAGTCCAAGCTTCTCTTGATAATCCGCTGCCTCGCGGTCTGGATTTTCCAGCTTGAACGCTGTCATCGCTTCTTGAACATGCTTAGGACGCGGTCCCCATTGTCCAAGCACATGGCCGCCTGTATCTGCAATAATAACGATCGGCACCGCACGGCCGCCCATCGTCAAAAACTGCTCCATCGTATCGAGATGTTCCTCCATAATGAGCACCTCGGTTGGAACGCCGCTATTTTCAAGCGCACGGAATACAACTGGAATATTGCGAATGACATCGCCGCACCATTCCGCCATCAAAATCAAGACGCGCAAATCGTCGCGGTTGTTCAGCGATTCGAAATATTCACGATCACTTTCGTCTGTCCAAGCAAACTGGTTGTACCAGTCTTGAAAAGCCTCTTTATTTTTTTCCATGCCGTCGATGAATTGTTGCGGGCTGATGCCTTTGTTCAATTTCTCTGCTACGCTTTTGCTCATAATCATTTACCCTCTTTCTCCTGTTATATGTATCGTAAGATCATGCGGGCCAGACTGCATTACGCCGATTTTTTACGTGATTTTCTAAATTTATAAAGCGAATAAATAATGATTAACAATACGGCAAGAATAATAGCTGGAAGCACATAATCCTTCGCTTGCTCATGAATATTTTCCCAATTTTCGCCAAGCGAGCGGCCCAAATGGACGAATAAAAGCGCCCATGGCAGGGAAGCTGCTGCGGTGAGTGCAGTAAACAGCCAAAAATTCATTTTCGCCATGCCCGCGGGAATCGAGATGACCTGACGCATGACGGGCACAAAACGGGCTGTAAACACAATGCCGGAGCCATATTTTTTGAACCATTCTTCGGCAAGATCGACATGCTTCTTTTTAATTTTAATATATTTGCCGTATTTCTCCACCAGGGGACGTCCCCCAAATCTTCCAAATGCATACAAAATCCAATTTTGTCCAACCGCGCCAAGCGTCCCAAAAAAGACGGCGCCTGCGTAGGAAATTTCGCCTTTGTACACCAAGTAGCCGCCAAAACCGAGCACGATCTCGCTTGGAATGACCTCCATCAGCAAACCGATCAAAATGCCAAAGTAGCCAAGGCTTTCAATCCATAAGAGCAGTGTATGCAAAATCTCCGAAATCCTATCCATCACGCTTGCCTCTCACATCCTCTCTAAACTACTGCTTCGTTTGTTATTCTACCACACGGAAGGAAGGCTCATCCAGTCGAAAGCGTGCAGGTGACGTTCATACGGGCGGAAGCATACATATAGAGGAAAGAGAGGAGCCGGTCTGCCATGAAGCCTACTGCCCAGAAGCATGACTCAAGCCTGCCTACCGCGCGAAAAATACGGCGTGCCTGCAGCAATGAGCTTTACCGTACTGCCAAGCGTTTGAAGCTGTGGGTGTCCAAAGAAAAGCTTGAGCAGGCAGAAAATTTGTATTTTAAAAAGGTGGCTGTCAATTTGCTGTGGATTCACGAGCATAAAAGCAATCGCAAGCTGCTCGCGGATTGGTGGGATGAGAACGTCTCAGCTGAAATCGCCGAGCTATGGGAGACGGATCAAGCAAAGCTAAACGAAGCCTTTCGCGAATCGTTTGGCGGGTAAGGAACCTTCGTGCGGTTACGACTAGACTTCAACGACTCGCCCGATCAATATTTTGCCGTTTTTTTGAAGCTTCTTCAGACAGGTTCGGGCATATGAAAAGAAGCAGGGTATTTTCTACAGGCCATCAGCCTTTGAAAGTACCCTGCTTTTCACGCATATGTTAAGGACGTGCCTCTTAAAGCGGCGTTTACTCTTCTCGCAGCCGCTCCACCGATACGGTCTCCGTATTTAATGGATTGGAGCCAACCTGTACAGTCGCCATGCTATTGGCTATATCCACATGCTCAATCCAAACGGATTTGCCATCGAGCTGTACTCCAATGATTTGCGATGAATCGTAAATTTGCTTGGCGCGCGAAGCGTCCATTCCATTCCCTCCTTTTGCTAAGCATCGTTTTAAACTAGCGTCCCTCTTCTTCCATCGTATCCGTCGTCGATTCATCAATCAGGCCATTATGAGGCGTTACATTGCCTCCTCCAAGCCCTTCGTTCACCATACGGTCAATATCCATAAAATAATCGGAGCGCCCTTCGTGCTGGGCATCCGCTCCTGTTTCCGCAGTCAGACTTTCACCTGCTGGCAGTTCATTTCCGTCTGTCATTTCCTTCCCTCCTTCCTCTAATCAGCTTCTAGCCTACTTGCAAAATATGCCCGAACGGGCGCCTGTTCATGCATTCCTGCTATCCTAATCCGCGATTATAATAACGGAGACAGCAGATGCGCAGCAGCTTCGGCCATTTTCTGCATGACTGGCCGTTTTGCAAAGTGGGCCAAGCTCAGCTCCTCGCTATCCCGCTCATCTTGCCGAAAATCCTTCGCCAACTGCGCGATCGAGTCAGAATCAAATAACAGCGCATTTTGCTCGTAATTGTTGTAAAAGCTGCGCATATCCATATTTGCCGTCCCCACCGACGCCAACATACGGTCAATAATGAGCACCTTTGCATGGATAAATCCCTTCTTATAGCGAAAAACTCTAATGCCCGCCTTAAGCAGCGGCTCCACATAGGATAACGTAGCCCATAGGACAAGCTGGGAATCACCTTTTCCTGGAATAATAATTCGCACATCCACACCGCTAAGCGCTGCTACTCGAAGCGCCATCAGCAGCCCTGGATCGGGTATAAAATAAGGCGTCGACAAGCAAATGCTTGTTTGGGCAGCCATCACAGACGCCACGACAGCTTCCAAAATCGGCTCTCCGATTTGATCCGGTCCTCCCGGCGTAATGAGTACCGGATCATGGCCCTGGCAATGATGCTTGGGCATATAACGTTCCTCGTCCAGCTCCTCATGTGCTGCAAAGGCCCAGTCACTTCTGAACAGCTGCTGCAAAAAATAAACGGCATCTCCTTCCAGCCGCACATGTGTATCCCGCCAAAATCCAAGCTTCTGGTTCTGGCCCAAATATTCATCCCCGATATTAATACCGCCAACAAAGCCAATTTTCCCGTCAATAACCGCGATTTTGCTGTGATTGCGGTTGTTTAGCCTTCTTTCATACCAGGCGTGGCGCGGAGGCAAAAAGCAGCTTGTCCGAATCCCTGCGGCCACCAAATCCTGAATGAACGCTTGGCTCAAATGCAGGCTGCCAATGCCGTCATAAAGCACGCGTACTTCTACCCCCGCCTTGGCTCGCTCGATTAGAGCCTGTTTGAAACGCGAGCCAATTCCATCATTACGGATCGTGTAATAATCCAGATGAATATAGGTTTTAGCGTTGGCAATAGCTTTTAATATTGCTTCGTAGGTATCCTGCCCGTTCTGCAGCAACTGAACTTTGTTGCGCAGCGTAATACAGCGCCCCTTCGCGGCGGACAGCAGTTGATATAGCTGTTCTTGCCCAGCAAGCTGCGGATGTCCGTTAAGATCAGCAAAGCTTTCGGCATTCGTTGTCAGCTTTCCCGCTTTGAGAAGCTGCTCGCGAGCCAGCCGCTTGTGCCTATGGCTGCTAACGCTATCCACAGGCCTCGCTAGGAGCAGATAAAGTGCCGCTCCAACGACTGGCAGCATTATCGTAATGGTCAGCCAAGCTGCCAATCGTACCGGACGGCGATATTCCATTGAGAAGATAAATACAAATTGCAGCAAATAAAGCCCTAGAACGATAGCTAAGACTATTATAATCAACCAAACGGACATGAAGGTCCCCCTTGTTGTTGACGCGTGCTAAAAGAACCCATAACCTGCTGCCAGTGCAATGTGATGGAAACAAGCTGCCTGCGGCTAGACCCATACTTTTTTAGTGTCGGCGGTTCAGCGTTTCATTATGCGCATGTTTCCTTGCAAGCCACCCGTTTTTTAACGTGCAGGAGATTAAATGCACATAACAAAAAAGCACGCCACCCGATTTCCAAATCAGGGTGGCGTGCTTTTAATTGCTTTTCAATGCTGCATGCTGGGAGCTTTACTAAGTATCGTCGCTACTGCCATAAGTTGCTTCATCCATGATTAGAAAACATCTTTTCCTGCTAATCAGGCTAGCCTGTACGTTTCATAGGGGCCGACGCATCGTTCACGCGATGCATTCGGTCCCAAATCAGCTTATGCATGCTGAAATACCTGCACAAAAACTCCGGAAGACGCTTATGTTTTATGCCCAGCTTATAGCCGATAAGCTTCGCTGCCGATTCCGCAAAAAGCACAGGAATCAAATGATAACGATGCTCCTTCAGCAAGCATTTGAGCTGGGTTTTGACCAGCTTAAAGCCGGGCTTGCCCACTTTGCTGTACGGAATAATCCATTCATTGCGGCACATCGATACCCCATTGTCAAAAAAACGCCTGAACTGCTGCATGAGCGTATAATCATGAGAATGATACACGCCCGCTTCTGCAGCATAGGCAATGCTGTATCCGTTCATAACACACGTTGCCGCCATAAACATATCCTCATTAAAAATAACCGGGGCTGCAAAGCTGCCCATCTCATAAAAGGTTTCTCTGCGATAGGCCGCGCATACATTTGAGCAAATAAACGTTTGAATGCCCATTTGGTCGATATCCGCTTTAGATTTCAATCGCGGCTCAGGCGGATAATTAGATGCTCTCGCCAGCCGTTCCAATATACCTGCATGGGGATACGGTATTTGCCTTGCGTAGGAGCAGGCGGTACTTGGATCATCAAGCAGCGGCTGAATAAGCTTTTCAAGCAGCTGTTCATCATAGGGCAGCGCATCCTGCGTCATAAACACGAAAAAATCGCCTTTTGCTTGGGCAGCCGCCGTATTGCGCGTTCCGCCATGGTCAAACTCACTGCGCAGCACCGACAGCACACGCGTGCCCAACTGACGCGCCCGCTCAGGCGTACCATCCTCTGAGGTGGAGTCCATCACGATAATTTCGCAGGGCTGCAGCGTTTGTTTCTGAAGCCTTTGAATAAGCTCAACGAACTCCAATCCTGCGTTTAATGTAGGAATTATTACCGAAACCTTCACATTTGTACTGCGGTCAGTAAGCATTTTTATTGACAAACCCTCTCACAATCGTCATTACGATGATTTTCAAATCCAAAATAAAAGTCCAGTTTTCAATATAAAATAAATCATGTACGATTCGATCCTCAATTGAAGTATCACCGCGCAGCCCATTCGTCTGTGCCCAGCCGGTAATGCCGGGACGAATCTGATGCTTGATCATATATTTCGGAATCTCTTCCTTGAACTGACTAACAAAATATGGACGCTCCGGGCGCGGCCCGACAACGCTCATATGTCCGAACAGCACATTAAAAAACTGCGGCAGCTCGTCAAGGCTCGTGCGGCGCAGGAAGCTGCCAAACTTCGTACGGCGCGGATCATTTTCCACCGTCCACTGGGTATTGGACACTTCGCCAGTCGACACCCGCATCGAGCGAAATTTATACATAAAGAAATTTTTGCGGTTCAAACCCATCCGCTCCTGCTTAAACAGAACCGGTCCAGGCGAGGTCAGCTTGATGCCGATAACCGTCGCCAACATAATAGGTGATGTAATAAGGATAGCAATAAGCGAAAAAATAATATCAAAGCCACGCTTCAGCACACGATTGCTTAGCTCATCCAGCGGAACATCCCGCACATTTATGAGCGGAATACCGGCAAAATTATCAAAAAACGGCCTAGCAGGCAATAAATCGAAAAAATCAGGGATAATTAGCGTCTTCACACCTGTCTTCTCGCAAGTCTCAATGATCTGCGCATATTTCTTATGCGCTTCGAGCGGCAGTGCTATAATAACCTCGTCAATCGTAAGCTCATTCAGCTTTGCTTCAAGATCATCCAGCTTGCCGATGATCGGCTGCATGAACTGGTGTTCCTCCGCATGCTCTCCTTGATAATCGTCAAGAAAACCAACCGCTTCATATCCAAGCTCCGGACGCTTCTGCAAATTGTGATAGAAACTGCGTCCCACCGATCCTGCCCCGACAATTAGCACATAGCGCTTATTATAGCCGCGGCGACGGAAGGAGAAAAGCATTGATTTTACGATATAACGATAGAGAGCTATGGCTGCAATATTCATCAGGAAAAAAATCAAAAGTAATTCCCGGGAAATATGAACTTCACCTGTGAAGTAAAACAAGCTGAGCAAGAACAGGAAGCTGATCGTCTGGATCTGAATAATCTTCAATACTTCGTAGGAATAATTTTTGCGCCGCTTGGGCGAATAAAACTGCAAATAAAAACCGACCACGACAGCTGAAAAAGAATAAACGGTTCCCCAAACCAAATAGGTGGAGAAAGGAACAGAATTCACATAGGACAACCAGTCACTATAAAATTTAAGCCAGTAGGCGGCAAGAAATACGATTAACGTACATAACAGATCCGCAAGCATATATAACTGGGACAATATCCTCTGGTTTTGCCGGATCATAAATGCAAATTCACCCACATTCTATCAGATTTCGACTCTAGTAGTATTGTATCAAAATAAGGATGCAAAAAGAACCCCATATGTTTCCACATTGAGGTTCTCATTAAATGACTAATTAACTACGCTTTTCCTTCATCTTGCGATTGACCTGCTTGCGCTTTCGCAGCATAGCAGGCAGCATCTTGAAAATAACTGGCCAAGAGCCAAGCAGCCCTGGTTCTCTAAGCAGAATATAAGCAAGCTTCGCAGCTTCCACGAAAGTCAGCAAGGGAATCAACCAGAGCAGCTGCCAGCTGATTGGCTCATTTTTAATAAGCGTGAACCACCGGTTCTGATACGAATGCCTGCGGATGAACAGCGGGACAGAACGGCGTCCTCCCTGCTTCCATCCTCGGTGATGCAGCGCATCTGCCGAAGGTATATAACTGGCTTTCCAGCCTAGCTTCTGCGCCCGCCACGCCACGTCTACATCCTCTTTATAGGCAAAATAGTCCTCATCAAAAAACTGTCCGTCGATTTGAATATCACGAATCATAGCCATGCGATACACTGCCGCTGCTCCGGAGACGCCGAATACTTCCAGCGGTTTGCTCCAATTCGCGGCTGGCTCATCAGTAGCCAAATCATAGGCTTGACGCGTGCGGCGCATGCCAAGTCCTGCACTGTCCATCTTAGAAGGATCGGAGCCGAATACTAGCTTCCCCGTCACACTGCCGACTTGCGGATTGCTTTCCATGAAAGCTACCAACTCCGCCAAATAATCCTGCCTGAGCGTCACATCGGGATTAAGAACCAAAACGTAATCGGCGTCGGTTTGCGCAATAGCCTGATTTTGCCCGCCAGCAAATCCATTGTTTATGACATTGGATATAAAAAGAATATTGCCTTTCAAGCCTTCGTTTGCGGCATAACGCTGCACAATCGCTTGCGTTCCATCATTGGAAGCATTATCAATAACAATAACCTGCTCTGGCCGCAAAGTCTGACGCAGAACTGCATGTAAGCACGCTTCAATATCTGAAGCGCTATTGTAGGTCACGATACAGACGCTTGCTGTAGCCATTACAACTCATCACTCACTATCTTTTAAATAATGTTGCAGCGCTTCCCTCCATGGACGCAGCTGCTGTAAATTATTGCTGCGGATGGCGCTGTGATCCATGACAGAATACGCTGGTCGAGGAGCGGGACGAGGAAACTCATCGGTTGTACAGGGATCTACCTGAATCTTAATCCCGCTCTCCTCAAATATCGCCTGAGCAAATTCATGCCAAGAACAAACTCCCGTATTAGAAGCATGATAAATACCATAGTTTTCTGTCTGTACAAGCTCTACTAAAAAAAGGGCCAAATCGTACGTATACGTTGGCGAACCTAGCTGATCCGAGACGACCTTCAAGCGTTCACGCTCCGTACCCATTTTCAGCATCGTCTTGATGAAGTTATTTCCGTACTTGCCAAATACCCAAGAAGTTCTGACGATAAAAAAACGATTATGCATCGTTTGTACCGCATATTCGCCCGCCAGCTTGGATTTGCCGTATACCGTTTGCGGATTCGTATTGTCATATTCATTATAAGGCACAGCACTTTTACCATCGAAAACATAATCCGTGCTGATGTAGCAAAGCTTAATGCCCGCCTCCTGAGCGGCAACTGCAAGATTGCGAGTACCTGCTCCATTCACGCGAAAAGCCTCATCCGGCTCGGATTCGGCTTTATCAACAGCTGTATAAGCACCGCAGTGAATGATTGCGTCAGGGTGATGCTGCGCTAGTACGGCACGACATTGCTCACTGTCTGTAACATCCAGTTCAGAGCGGCTAAGGGCGATAATCTCTATTCCCTCAGCCTTAGGCAAATGCGCCAGTTCTGCGCCCAATTGCCCTCCCGCCCCCGTAACAACAATTCGCTGCCACTTCCTGGGTTGCTCGTTGATCATGCTTGATCACCCAATCGATCCTTATACTGCGTATCGTAATATTGCTGGTAAGAGCCTGAAACGACCTGCTCCATCCATTCCTTGTTGTTTAAGTACCACTGAATCGTCGCTTTAATCCCGCTCTCATAGGCGAACTGTGGCTGCCAGCCCAGCTCCTTGCGAATTTTATCCGCATCAATGGCATATCGGCGATCATGACCGAGTCGATCTTGTACATAAGTAATAAGTGACTCTGGCTTGCTCAGCTCTTGCAAAATCGTTTTTACAACATGAAGATTGTCACGCTCATTGTTGCCTCCAACGTTATAAACCTCGCCATTGCGTCCTTTGTGCAATACCAAATCTATGGCACTGCAATGATCTTCGACATAAAGCCAATCGCGAACATTAAGACCATCGCCATAAACTGGAAGCTGCTTATCCTGCAATGCATTCTGTATCATTAGCGGAATAAGCTTCTCCGGAAATTGGTATGGTCCATAGTTATTAGAGCAGCGCGTAATATTAACCGGCAGGCCAAACGTTTCGTGATAAGCTCTTACAAGCAAATCTGCACCAGCTTTACTCGCCGAATAAGGACTATTTGGAGCAAGTGGTGTTTCTTCTGTGAAGAGGCCAGTTGCACCGAGCGTACCATATACTTCATCAGTGGACACTTGAACGAATTTAGAAATCTGGTACTGCTTAGACAAGTCGAGCAGCGTCTGGGTACCCAAAATATTCGTCTGCACAAAAATTTCCGGATGTAAGATACTCCGGTCCACATGCGACTCCGCTGCAAAGTTCAGCACGGCATCTATACCAGCTGCAAACAGCGGCTCAAGCGCGGACTTATCCGTAATATCCGCCTTCACGAATGTATAGTTCGGATGCTGCTCAATACTGCGCAAATTTTCTAAATTGCCTGCGTAAGTTAGCGCATCAACATTAATAATGTGATAGTCAGGATATTTATTGATCATATAAAGCACAAAATTGCTGCCAATAAAACCGGCCCCTCCGGTGATTAATAATTTCACGAGTTAAGCTCACCCTTTGTATACAAAGTTAATTTCCGCATCGGCAAGAACAGGATGCTTGCCGTCCTTGTCAGAAAGAATCGGCGCGGAGGTAGGCCAATCGATTCCAAGTGCCGGATCATTCCAGGCTATGCCTCTGTCATGTTCAGGAGTATAAAGGGCATCTACTTTGTATTGTACTTCGCTATTAGGCACGATTGTACAGAAACCATGGGCGAATCCTTGCGGAACTAGAAGCTGACGCTTGTTAGCAGCGCTTAATATGAAGCCCTGCCAATGACCAAAAGTAGGTGAGCCTTTGCGAATATCGACAACTACGTCGTAAATGGCCCCTGCTGTTACTCGTACCAACTTCGTTTGAGCGTTCGGATTTAGCTGGTAGTGAAGCCCACGAATCACACCAGCATCAACGGATAGGGAGTGATTATCCTGAATGAAAATTGTTTGTATACTGTGATTTTGCAAAGAATTAGCATTATAACTTTCAACAAAAAAACCCCGATGATCCTCAAAAACTTCAGGTTCGAGCAGTTTCAATCCTAAAAGCTCAGCATCAATTACTCTCATCACTATCACCACCGCTTACATTTTAACTTACTAAAGTTTTGCCACACAACTGTTATTAGTAAAATCATACTGCTTACCAGCTTCTATTTCTTCAAGCTATACATGTATGTATATGTTAATACCAGACATGCGATGTGTGTTATGAGATTTGTATCGCTAATCTAACTTTTCCTTATGGTCATCTGTCTCGAACTTGAGCTAACTAAAACAGTAACCCTTTTCATTTAAATTTTCCACAATTTTCTTCGCTGCATCATTTATAGCTGTAGTATCTGTTTCTATTACGATTTCTGGAGTTGCTGGTTCCTCATAGGGTAAGGAGTCTTATATAATGCCACTATATATGAATCCTTTTTCTAACTTTCAAGAATTGCAAAACAAGCTTCTAGTAAGCTGTCCGAAAGATCCAAGTTCTCCAGGTGGCTTGTTTTTAATCGATTTCTCTTTAAAGCATATAAGTAAAATACTTGAAGCAGATTGTCGGGGGAATAGTGGAATGCCGCGATGGTTTCTTTTTAGCTACTAATTCACACGGCATACTTAAGCTTAACGAACGCCTTAATATTGTTAATAACTACGATGTCCCTTCCCTTGATTTGCATGGAATGAAGCTTGGACCTAATCAGATATTATATGTTGTCGAAACAGCAGTAAATGCACTTGGAATCTATCAAACAAATCCGTTCAAAAGAATCGATGAGATTAAGATTTCACCATTTTCAGACGACCAAAATCATATTAACGATATTTATATATCAAATGATAGCATATTTGTATCCATGTTTTCATTAACTGGGGCTGGCGAAATAGAGATGGGCTATTTGATGGCGTTATTTCAGAATATGATTTACAATCAAAACAACTTATTAAAGTACATTATGATAACTTACAGCTTCCTCATAGTGTAGTAATGATTGAAAATAAAATTCATTATTGTGAGTCATTAAATTTAAGTTTGAATAAAGAGAGTGAGCCTGTTGCATCTCAAGGTGGTTATACCCGTGGTCTTGACTATGACGGCCGTAATTTCTACATAGGTCAGAGTGAAATGAGACATCTCGATAGAATACTGTCAATCGTTCCGAACGTTAATATTGATTGTGGTATTCATATATTAGATTCTATTAGACGCACCAATAGATTTTTTCCGTTGCCAGCAACACAAGTATATGAAATCCTAGTACTGAACAAAAAATTTATACAAGAAGATATTCCTGAATCGGTGTATTTAAATAACCATAGTGCGTATAAAAGCATAGTTTCACTAAACGAATGGCATGATGAAGAAGAACAACATCGTTGGATGTCATCCAGTAAAGCGACTTTAAAAATCAAAAAGCAGCAATATGCAAATTTCTTATAAATTGAAGCGCTAAGTACTTTCCCTGGAAATTACAGTTGTGATATATTCATAAATCAAAAACTCCTAGGAAAACTATCTTTTTTAAATCCTGACTGGAAACATGAAAAATTTCCAGTCGATCATATAGAATCAGGAGTAGTTGAATTAACATTTATAGTTGACTTTCTTTGGTCTCCCTCAGAACATCTTAATAACTCAGATAATCGAAATCTTGGAATGGGATTTAAGTTTGTTGGTTTTAAGGATAGGAATATCTAGTCTAGACTAACTTAAAATTTGAACTTTCCAAATTCATCACCATAAACAACAAATTTGGAAAGTTCATTTGCCCTATGATAAGAATCATGAGTGCCAGCATCTGTCCACCAACCATGCAATACATCATAAGTCAACTCTTGCGAGGCAATATACGCATTGTTAACATCTGTTATCTCTAACTCGCCACGATTAGAAGGTTTTAAAGATCGAATTATATTAAATACTCGGCTATCATACATATATATCCCTGTAACTGCATAATTGCTCTTAGGCGCTTGTGGCTTCTCTTCTATTGAAACAATTTTCCCCTCTGACAACTCAGGCACACCGTAACGTTGAGGGTCATAAACCTCTTGTATTAGAATTTTGGCCCCTTCTACTTGCTGTCTGTAACTCTCGACAAAATTTACTATTTGATTTTCAAATATGTTATCCCCAAGCAATACTACCATGCGCTCCTGATTTGCAAAATTTTCGGCCATACCTAAGGCTTGAGCAATCCCTCCTGCTTCATCCTGAACTTTATAAGTAAATGATAAACCAAATTCCTGTCCGCTTCCTATTAAACTAACAACATCACCCATATGTTCTTTACCAGTAACAATGAGAATATCAGTAATACCGGACTCTTTGAGCTTGGCAATAGAATGAAATATCATAGGATATTTCCCAACAGGAAGGAGATGCTTATTGGTCACTTTAGTTAAAGGAAACAACCGTGATCCTGTGCCACCAGCTAAAATTATTCCTTTCATACCTGCTTCTCCATTCGAATTTCACATATTGTTTAATTTATATTTAAATCAAGCAGAATAATAAATTTTTTTATTATCAGTCTTTGGCGTAACTGAGCTAAGATTTTCAGGAAACTTATCAAAATTAATTCTCTCTTTTTCAACAACATGGGGCCTTTTCAGTACCTGGGTATGAATAGAACCAATATATTCACCAATTATTCCGATAAAAAACAACTGAACTGAACTGAATAAAAATAATCCGATAACAAGAGGAGCAGTTCCAACGGAAAAATAATTCCAAAAGAGAAGCTTAGCTAAAAAATATACAACTGCTACTATAAAACTGAATGCTGACATAACAAATCCAACCATCGCCGCCAATCTCAGAGGAATTTTAGAATGGTTTGTTATCCCCAACATAGCAATATCATACAACGTATAAAAATTATTAGCAGTTACTCCCCGCTTTCTTGAAGGTTGTACATATTCTATTTTGTAGCTCTCAAAACCAATATCAGAAATTAATCCTCTGAAGTAGGGATAAGGGTCATCAATTCCTCTTAATATTTCAATAACACGTGCATCATATAATCCAAAGCCTGTATTATTTTTCGTAAGCTCAATTTCGGAAACTTTATTAATGAAATTATAATACATCTTGCGAATACCAAACATAAGTGCTGATTCTTCGCTTTGTGATTTCACTCCAAGAACAATTTTGAAACCCTCTTCCCATTTTTCAATAAAATCTCTAATCATTCTTGGAGGATCTTGAAGATCTGCGACTAATAGAATTGCTGCATGCCCTCTTGCTTGTAGAAGAGCATGGTAAGGTGAGCGAATATGCCCAAAATTTCTTGCATTAGCTATAACTTTGACATTAGGATCTTTTTGAGCTATGGATCTGAGCAAATCAAGCGTCTTATCCTTTGATGCATTGTCAATAAAGATATGTTCATAAACATATCCATTTAATGTTTCAAATATATTTTTTACTTGTTCATAAACCTCTTCTACATTAGCTTCCTCATTGTAGCACGGAGTTACAATACTAATAAACTTCAGTTGGATTCACCTCCAAGTTAATTTTTCAGTATTTCTTTTAACTCATTATTTATGGAGTCTATTGAACGAAACTCCGGTTTATATCCTAAAATCTCTGCCCGTTTGTTTAAAGAATAATAATTCGACTTTATCCCCGTAACAGAAGTTAATACTTTATTATCTTCGATTGAAACCTTTAAATTATAATGTTTTTCAAAAAAACTAATCATTTCAAATTTGCTTATTGGCTCAAGGCTATACACATCAAAAACGTCATTTATATCTTTAGCCTGGATACATTTTTCAATAATATTAAGAAAATCTTTAGGATCTATGTAATCCCTAACCATATCACTATTTCCTGTAATAAATGCACTACCGGATTTGACACAATTGACAATGTCACTTAGAAAATAAGGTGTTTTCAGGTCAATGAATCTGCTAAAAAATCCAAATACTCTTAAATCGATAATATTAAATTGACTAAAAGCTCTGTGCTTTGTTTCAGTATTAATTTTTGAAATCGTGTAGTAATCTGTTGATGATATATTATTAATATTAATTAATGCATTCTTATTTTGATCTGCTGGTGTATTAAAGTTCGAACCATAGGCAACACCACTACTTAAATTTATATATAATGTTTCTTTATTTAATTCTAAATAATCCAGAATTAAATTATCAAACTCCTCAGTCAATTTAAAAATCGATCCTCCAGCTCTTCTAAGCTTTCCTGGATCACCAATTCCTACACAATTAATGACTACATCATATTTGTGATCACTAAACTCAGAAAAAGAATGAATAGAGCTATTTTCACTTGAGCTTATCTCTGTAGTCATAAAACTTTTTACAGCTTCCGTATTTCTAGCGAATAAAAATAATTGATAATTTTTTGTAGAAAGCCCGTAAATAATATTTTTAGCAATATGCCCTGTTGAACCTAATATAGCTACTTTCTTCATCTTAGTTCTCCTCACCTATTTATCGTAATTGGGATAGATTTACCGCTACTTCCAATATGAGATCTTCTTGCCCTGCAACCACTCTTCTTTTCCCAAGCTCAAAAAATATATCCTTTGGATCTAAATTGTATTCCTTCGCAATTCTTTCCACAGGTTTTGAAAATCCAGAAAAAACGCCCGCCATTCCACTTACAATACTTGAAGAAGTAACATAAGGTATTGTTACGAAGGATTTTTCAACTATGTCAGCTGCATCCAAAAGTTTATATAAATCGACATCTGTTTCGTAACCCATCTGTTGTAATACAGCTACTAGAATTTCCAGTTGTGCATTTCCTGCTCCTGCGCCAAATCCGCGAATTGTTGCATCAACGATTACTGCGCCTTCTTCTACTGCTGCAATAGAATTAGCAATTGCCATACCTAGATTGTTATGAGCATGAAATCCAATTGGCATATTTAAGCTATGAACAAGCGTTCTTATCTTCTCTCTAACATTAGCAGGTAAATATGCTCCCGCTGAATCCATAATAATTATCCCCTGAGCCCCATAACTTTTCATTTTCAGAGCCTCTTCTACTAAAATAGAAGCAGGAGCCATATGCGACATCATCAGAACGCCATAAACTTCTTTTTCTCTATTACGTGCATACTCAATATGCCGCTTTGTTATATCAGCCTCTGTACAATGAGAAGCTACTCTAATTACATCCACCCCTGCATCAATTGCAGAATTAAGATCTCTCTTAATAGTTGCAAAACCCGGAATAACATGTATTCCTAATTTCGTGTTCTTGAGATGCTTCTTGGATTCTTCTATCATTTCAATGTCTGATATTAAACTTGTACCTAATTGTAATGATGATGCTCCTAACCCATTGCCATGGCCAATTTCTAAAATTGGAACCTGGGCTTCCTCAGCAAGTTTTGAGTAAAGGGCAATATCTTCTTTTTTCAACTGATGTTTTATTGCATGAGAACCGTCTCTTAATGTTGGATCACTGATTAAAATACGAGAAGGCATAATTTCCTCCTATGTTATAAAAAATATTTTTTAGCATACTCTTCTGCCATAGCTATACCTGCACAATTAATAATATCCAGATTTCCAGCGTAGGATGGGAGATAATCTCCGGCTCCTTGAACCTTTACCATTATCACCAATCTATCATTTTCAATTGTAGGAGGTATAAGTAATTGGTAACCAGGGACATAATTTTGTATTTGTTCCACTATTTCATCTACTTTTGCACGAAGTCTTTCTATATCTGGCTTTTGTACTAATGCAAAAACAGTAGTCTGCATATCAATACATGGATGTGCCGGATTCAAATTCAAAATAGTTTTTGTTTTTTCACATCCGGAGAAAAACGAAAGTGCATTTTCTGTTGTTTCAATATATTCGTCTAAATTAATTCGTGTAGCTGCTCCTGCACTTTTAGAAGAAATACTTGAAACGACTTCAATATAATCAACATTATCATGTATTAATCCAATGGCATACGCTAATGGGATCGAAGCTTGTCCTCCACATGTAACCATATTCACATTATCATAATCCAGGCACTCATGTAGATTCACTGCAGGAATACACATTTCTCCAATTTTAGCTGGCGTCATGTCAATTACTTTTTTTTCTAATTCTTTCAATATTGGAGCATGCACTTTATGATCAGCGGCAGAAGTTGCATCAAAAACAATATCACATACATCTGGATTATCAATTATTGCCTGAATACTTCTATCGGATGTTTGCACTCCTAAACCTCTAGCCTTAATCATTCCAGGGGAATCAAAGTTTCTACCAATAAAAAGACTACATTCAAGATATTTTGATCTTTGAATTTTGATCAATAAATCGGTGCCTATATTTCCACTTCCTAAAATAGCAACTCTAATTTTTTTCATCACATATCTCCATAGTGAGTATTTATGAACTAGCAAACATATTTTTTTTCAATTCTTCTGGATCCAAAAAAGGAAACATGTCATGTATTGGTTTTGAAACCATCCTGCCATCATCTAGCTTAGCCGAAGATACCGTAGGTATTATGAGCTGATTAGGCTGTGATGTAATCCCACAAATCACTGGCCCCTCTATTGCAAGAGCTTGATTAATCGCATCTTTTAATCCATATCTATTTTCACATGCAATATAAGGAATGCCATAGGCATTTGCTATTTTATCAAGATCCGGAATAGAAACGCCAGAATCGATACTTGTACCAACATAATGACCTGAAAAATAAGCGTTTTGTGTATTACGAATCGATACATAACCATCATTATTTAAAACAAACAGTTTTACATTGAGTTGATAATGTTTCATAGTTTGCAGCTCTTGAATATTTGTTTGCAAAGAGCCGTCTCCTGTTACACATATAACATTCAAATCAGAATCAGCAGTTGCAATGCCAAGGCTTGCCGGGAGAGCATACCCCATGGCGCCCAACCCACCAGAAACAATGTATCGTTGATTCTCCTTGATTTTCAATCCTTGTCCCATGACATAAAAAGCTGAACCAGCATCAGTTACAATTGTCTCATTTCCTACTAATTCATTACTCAATACTTCTGCAAACTCATAAAAGTTTACTGGACCATCATCTATAATATGAGGTTCATTAAATACTGCATATTTGGTCTTCCAATTAATGCAAGCATCCTTCCAACCATCAATATTTAATGAAAGTTTCTCATGTTTATTCATTAACTCAATAAATGTTTTTATATCACTATTTATTTTTATATTAACTCCAACATTCTCTCTTTCCAATACCGCTTTGTCTAATTCAATTTGAATCTTTATGGCATGAGGTGCAAAATGCTCAACATCATAGCCTGTTGTCTGAGCATGTAAGCTACTTCCTAATACCAAAATCAAATCCGCATTTTGCACACACAAGTTCCCTGCACGATCACCTTTAACACCTGGATGACCTACAAATAAGTCAGAAACATATGGCAAAACATCTTTTCCAAGCTGGGTAGTTACTACCGGTATATTAAGTTTGTGGACAAAATCTCTAAAGTCATTTATGCAACCTGCAGCCCTGATTCCATGTCCTGCAAGTAGAATTGGACGTTCAGCCTTCTTCAAAAGCTCAATGACATCTTCTATTTCTTGAGCATTAACTTTGTAGTTATTCTCTAGTTCTGGTGTATAACCTTCTAACTCTTCCGTATCAATCAATGCACCTTGAATATTCAACGGTATATCAATTAGAACCGGTCCTGGTCTTCCAGTAGTAGCCAAGAAAACGGCTTTTTCCAAATGGAACCTTATGGACTTGGGGTCGGTTACAAACACAGAATATTTGGTAATAGGTTCAGTAATAGCTACTATATCAACTTCAAACGTACCATATTGTCTTAATCCAGAAATTTGTGTGCCTCTTACTGTTTGCAATAAATTACTTTGCCCCGTTATAAATAAAACAGGCGCAGAATCAAGCCACGCACCTGTTAAACCCGTTACAATATTGGTCGCTCCAGGACCACTGGTTGCATAGCAAACTCCAAGTTGATTCGTTTGTCTAGCATATCCTTCAGCTGCCATTGCAGAAGCTTGTTCATGATGATTACAATAATATTTCACCTGGGTTAATTGTCCTAGAGCATCAATAAGATGCATCATTCCTCCGCCAGATAACATGAAGGCTGATTTAATTCCCATACTTTCGATATAATTTGCAATATAATCAGACACACGAATTTTCATAGTCTTTCCTCCATCCTTTAGATTAACTTACTAACCTCATTAAATTCTTTAACAATATTAGAGCCCATCTGATAAATCAGGTTGGAATCTACTCCATAAACGACTACATTAGCTCCTAAATTAAAAGCATATTCTATTTCATTCTTACTTTTCACCATCATACCTATGGCCTTGCCTGATGATTTAATTTGCTTGATTGAGTCTTCTAAAAATCTGGTAACCTCTGGGTGAGAGACATCCCCATTACATCCTAAAGCAAGAGACATATCATAAATACCTAAGTAAATTAAATCCAAATTATCTATTAATAGAACTTTTTCTAACTCATCGTATGATTTTTTATTCTCAATAATAATAGATGTTAACCCAAATTCATTAGAAAGCTTACCGCCAGTGTTTGTTCTAGGGTTAGCATATTTCGCTGCGCGGATAAACGGATTATAGCCTCTTGAGCCTTCTGGAGCAAACTTCATATATTCCACAGCTTGGCAGGCACTATCATATCCTGCAACTTGAGGAACTATAATACCATGAGCCCCCAGATCAAGCGCGTTTTGTATAACGCTCTGCATGATGCCGGGTACCCTCACTATAGGAGCGCATCCAGTAGATTCACATGCTCTAATGCATGCATCTAGGGAACCCATATCAAAAACGCCATGCTCCATATCTAAAATCTGAAAATCAAAACCGGAAAAACCCAGTATCTCTACTAGTATTGGAGAAGGAATGGTATTCCAAAGTCCTAAAACAGGTTGGCCTTGTTTTATTTTTCGTTTCAGCGCATTCTCCATTTTCTTCATCCTCTTTCCAAAGTTACATACTAAAATATTCTTCAATTTGATTGTAAGTCATTTCTCTCATATCGCTATTATTCTCATATGCTTTTGTCCATTCTACAATCTTTATTAGAGTGCTCTGAATATTCCATTTACTATTCCAATTTAATTCTGTGTTTGCTTTAGAGCAATCCAGCTTTAAATAAGTTGCCTCATGTGGTTGCTGCGAATCATTAATGACATACTTGGCATCTGACCCCCATGTTTCACATAACTTCTTTACAATCCAATCCACTGGCTTAGCATCCGTATCAGCGGGGCCAAAATTCCAAGCAGAAGCATATTTAGCTCCTTCGAGATATAGCTTTTCTGCTAGCATCATATAACCGCTTAGCGGCTCCAACACATGCTGCCATGGTCTTACAGAGCTTGGATTCCGCACAATAATTTCTTTATTACTTAATAGAGAAGTCAGACAATCGGGTATCAAACGATCTTTTGCCCAATCACCGCCTCCTATCACATTACCAGCTCTAACAGAAGCTAGAGCAAGATTATTAACTCCATCATTAACTTCAAAAAAAGAATTTCGATAGGCTTGCGTTACTAATTCCGAGCATGCTTTACTACTAGAATAAGGATCATGTCCTCCCAAAGGTTCATTCTCCCTGTATCCCCAATGCCATTCCTTATTATCATATACTTTATCGGTCGTAATATTTATTAAAGCTTTTAGATTTTTAACTTTTCTCGCAGCTTCAAGAATATTTATCGTTCCCATAATATTAACTTCAAAAGTTTCTCTAGGTGCGAGATACGATTCTCTAACTAATGGTTGAGCAGCCATATGAAATATGATATCTGGACAACTTTCTTCAATAGCGGATTCAATTTGTTTCTGATCACGTATATCAGCTATATACGACTTTTCTAACAATTCTTCTACCTTGCATAAGCTGTATAAATTAGGTGATGTGTTAGGGGCTAATGAGTATCCAGTTATTTTGGCACCTAACTTAGCAAGAGTCATCACTAACCAAGAACCTTTAAAACCAGTATGACCAGTAATAAAAACCTTTTTATTATGCCAAAAATGATTATTCATCGTTCTAACCCCAATTTTTCCATGGAGCATCTCCATTTGACCACAGCTGCTCCAGATAATTTTTATCTCTTAAAGTGTCCATAGGCTGCCAAAAGCCATCATGCTTATAGGCAATTAACTCATTTTGGGAGGCTAATTTTTCAAGAGGCTCTTTTTCAAGAATTGTACTATCTCCCTCAATAAAGTTTAATACCTCTGGTTGCATTACAAAAAAACCCGCATTTATCCATGCTCCGTCACCTTTAGGTTTCTCCTGGAATCCCTTTACTTCATTATTATCACCTAGCTCAAGAGCTCCAAATCTTCCGCTTGGTTGAATAGAGGTAACGGTGGCCAATTTACCACTTGCTTGATGAAACGATACTAACTCCTTGATGTTAATATCCGATACACCGTCTCCATATGTCAACATAAAAGGTTCGTTTCTAATATATGGGCTAATCCTTTTTACTCGTCCACCTGTGAGAGTATTTAATCCTGTATTCACCAATGTTACCTTCCAAGGCTCTGCAGAATGATGATGAATAATTGCTTGGTTATCATCAGTAAAATCAAAAGTAACATCTGATTCATGCAAAAAGTAATGAGCAAAATATTCTTTAATATAGTATCCCTTATAACCGAGACAAATAACAAAATCATTATAACCATACGAGGAATATATCTTCATAATATGCCACAAAATCGGTCTCTCACCAATTTCAATCATTGGTTTGGGCCTTAGATGGGATTCTTCACTTATTCGGGTTCCAAAACCTCCAGCAAGAATAACTACCTTCATGTCTTACCTCCGTATGTGTTGTTTGAATTAGTTTCTATTAGCTATTCTGACTTACAAACTCATGTATTTTTTCTATTACATAATCAATCATTTGTTCCGTTAAGCCAGGATAGACCCCAACTAGAAACGTATCCTGTAATATTTTATCCGTATTTGTAAGGTCTCCATGAATTCGATAATTAACCCCTTCAAAAGCAGGCTGTCTTGTTAAATTTCCAGCAAATAGCATTCTGGTTTGAATTTTATTAGACTCTAAGAAATTCACAATTTCATTTTTCTTAAAGCTAACACCATCTTTTATGGTGAGTATAAATCCAAACCAGCTAGGATCGGCATTTTCAGTTGCTTTAGGAAGAATAAAATATTGCTCCAAATCCTGCAACCCTGCATGTAATCTATTAAAATTACTTATTCTTGCCTGTGTAAAATCAGGAACTTTTTTTAGTTGTTCAACGCCGACCGCTGCCTGCATATCTGTTACTCTCAAGTTATAGCCGATATGAGAATATGTGTATTTATGATCATATCCTTCAGGCAACGTACCTAGCTGCCAGCCAAATCTTTTTTTACAAGTATCATCACAACCGGAAGGACACCAGCAATCTCTTCCCCAATCTCTAAAAGATTCAATAATCATCTTTAGTTTAGGATCATTTGTATAAACAGCTCCACCTTCACCCATCGTCATATGGTGCGGAGGATAGAAGCTGGATGTAGCTATGTGTCCAAAGGTACCAGTAAGTTTTCCATTATATTTAGAACCAAGAGCGTCACAATTGTCTTCAATAACCCATAGGTTATATTTTTTTGCAACCTCCATCACTTTCTCCAAATTAAACGGGTTTCCCATAGTATGTGCGATCATAATTGCTTTTGTTTTTGGTGTAATAGCGTCTTCAATTCGTTCAGCTAAAATATTGTATGTACCCAGATCCACATCAATAAATACTGGTACCGCTCCATTCTGGACGATAGGCGTTACCGTTGTAGGGAATCCTGCTGCTACTGTAATAACTTCATCACCTGGCATAACTCTTCGATCACCAAGCTTTGGAGAAGTTAAAGTTGAGAATGCCAGCAAGTTGGCTGATGACCCCGAGTTTGTTAATAAAGCATAGCGAACACCTATAAACTCAGCAAACTCTTTCTCAAATTGCTTATTAAATCTTCCAGCCGTTAACCAAAAATCTAGCGATGAATCTACTAGACTCTTCATTTCTAATTCACTATATACGCGTCCCCCATAAGCAAGGGCCGATTGTTCAGGCACAAACTCTTGCTTTTTTTCATGAAACAGGTGATAAAATTGCCCTACCTTAGACAATATTTCCAGCCTCATTACTTTTTCAAATGTTTCTTTAGATAACACCTCGATCAGGCGAACGTCAGCGATGGAGTATACAAAAGTTCTAGTTACATCACACAAGTAACTCTCATTGTTAACTTGGGTCTCGATCATTAATTGACTAGTACTATCTGCCACTATACCTTTCATTAGCTCAATTACATTATAACCATCTGAAGATATTCCTGTAATAATTGCTTTCTTACCATTTCTCGATTCTACCAAGCTGCCAATCGCCATCATTTCAATTCACTCTCCGATACCTTTTCTTTAAAGCTCCAATACTTTTGTCCAAAAAAGCTAATACCAGTCGTAAAAACCATTGCGATTAATTGAGAAAACACTGGATTTACCAACAACATTTCCACAAATAATAATAATAATAAATAATTTATTATGAACGTTACAAGGTAGGTAAATAAAAACTTTATCAACATAGCTTTCGAACTATGACGAATGTTGAATGTCCACCTTTTATTCCAAATAAAACTATTAAAAACACCTAATATATGAGAAATGACTAACGAAAGCGTGTAATCAAGATGGAAAAATTGCAAACATACAAAGAATAAAAGATAACCAATCAACGTATTCATTAATCCCACAACAACAAACTTCATAGATTGATTAAACATCAATCAACACTCCATATCATTAATCAATTATCTTTTTCCCATTTGAAATTTGCTATTCTAAACACTAAATAACGCGCATCTTCCGGGGCATATATTCTTTTAGCGTTACTTTGAATCAATATTTCATGTTTTCCTGGAGGTACTGTTAATTTACGTTTATATTGTTTTCCCTCCGAAGAGATCATTAAATTATCCTCAAAAAAATCACTTGTAATTGAAAGAGAAGAAAGTTCTATCTCACCAGAAATAAAAGACATATCTAAACTAATCGTTTGTTCTACATCACTTGTGTTATTAATATCTAATACAGCCTCATTAGGAAACCATCTCCAATTATTTTCCTTTGTGCCTTCTACAGAAGTATTTCTCCAATCCACTATGACCGTATGTAAAGTATCATATGATATTTTACTCCACTCTTCATCAGTGTATTGGCTCTTATTATGTTTATTATAGCTGGTTAAATTATAAAAACTCCTTCTTTTGTCCTCACTCTCAAGGGGCTGCTGTTGTAAGATGTCACTAAGCTCTTTTTCTATTTGAAGCCCACCATCCACATATCCATAACGATCTATATAAATCCCTTCAAATCCAGCATATGAAGCTTTCTGAATTAATTGGGCTGTATCGTTTGACGAGATATCTTTCAGCCAATCAGCAGCCGTTCTCCCTTTCATCGCTCCATAGCTCCAACGCAAATTCTTGGTATGAAGGTATCCTTTGAAATGTTCATAATCCGTCATATTTACAACAGAAGGATTCTCAGGAAAAGGAACATATGGTAACTGCAATACCATAGAATCCTTAGATAATTCACTTTCAATGGTTTCAAAATACTTTTTATCCTTAATATATTGATCTTTATTATAATCGTATTGTGGTATAAAAGAAGAGCCAGTTTGATCAATAACTCCAAAAATCATTAATAGAACCATTATTGGGATTACAATTTTATATTGTATTTTATATTTCTTGATAAAAAAATCAATTGAAATTGATAAAATAAACAAGGATATAAACGCAATAAATATACTCATTCTACTATAAGCTCTGATTTGCTGGGTAACAACTAGCGAAAAAAGCGATCCAAAGCCACCTATTGTAGAAAATAATATTGCTGTAAGATTTAATAGAGAAATTTGATTGATAAGCTCGAACGGTCCCTCATTATTTTTTTTATATAGATACACTAGAGATAACAGCAAACCTATTACAGCAATTAACCCAATGTATGCATGCCCTTCACTACTTATTGGGTAACCACTGTACCTACTAATGAGTTTACTCAAAATTTCAATTCCATGATCATCTACTGGAATTATTAATTGTGATATTCTTAACCCATATATTTCAGACTCTGCAAATCCCCTTACCGCTGTTCCGTTATTCTTGCCATTCGAAAAATTATTTATTATTGTAGGCAATATATTTAATAGAACGGTGAAAGCCATAGTTAGTATCAGTAAAAACATACTCAATAAGGATCTAAATCTAAATTTCGAAATTATTGCGACTAACAAACTGCCACCTAATAATACACAAGAAAAGAAAGCGTAATAAACACCTGAAGAAGCTGTAAGTACACATATAATTAGACTAATAATGGCTCTTTTGTTTTTCAAAGAAAAGCTCAGTTTGTTATTTTTCATCGAGTAAAATATAGGTTTTTGCTGATCACAAGTCCAAAGTATAACCATTATAATTAAAGGAATCATAAAATATGCAGCTAAATGCAAATGATATATTCTAAGAAAATGATAAGGAGTAAAAGTAAATAATACGCTTGTCAATAACGAGGGCCAATAAGCTACACTAAAATGTCGTAAAACGAAAAATGAAGTTATAGATGTTAGTATAAATCCTATCAAATAAAACAAGTTAAATATCAGAGCATAATTACTTGTGAATAATGATAATAACTTATACATCAATATGAAAAGACCATCAGAAATAGGAAAATCATAAAATTCCTGACCAAATGGCGCACCTGTATAATAATTATTTAAATACCAGCCATTATTGATTATTCCTTTTATGATTTCTCCATGCAATAATCCATCTCCTGCATATACAAATGGTATACTCAGATCAGCCTTCCATAATTGTAACGACCAGATCAAAATAAAAAAAGAAATGAGAATGACACTTGAATATAAATATACAGGCTTATTCAACTGCCTCAGTAAGACTGACAACTTTTTTACCCCCATTATTTAAAATATCTAGTATACTTAACGATGCCACTTCCCACGAATATTGCTTCACGATTACTTCTCTTGCACGGATAGAAAGATCACTCATCAGTTTTTTATTATTGAAGAGCTCTCTTATACTATCGGCCATGTTAGCCATATTGTTTATTATTATATGAACACCGCTATCCACATTGTATCCTCTTGCACCGATAGCAGTCGATATTACAGGCACACCATTAGCCATGTACTCGGCTATTTTCAAATTTGTTCCTGAGCCTGCAAGCATAGGGTTTATGGCTATATCTGCGACAGAGTATATAAGCTTTTTCATTTCTTCACTGACCATACCAGCAAAAACTAAATTTCGAGGTGGCTTTATATCCTTAAATGCCAGACACTGCCCTCCCATAATAATAAACTTAAAATCAGGCAACTGCGGAGCTAATTTAATAATTTCCTCCACAGCCTCTAAATTAGGCTTATGCCAGCTCCCGATAAAAACTATAATTTTCTCATCATTTATATCTAGTTTAAATTTATTATCTTGTCTATTCTCATAATTAACGTATGCATTTTCTTCTACATCAACACCATTAGCGGCCAATATCATCTTTTCATTCGAAACTTGATACAGTTCCATTATCTTTTTTCTATCTTCTTCAGAACAAGCGATCACTATATCACTTAATGAGCAAGCCTGCTTTTCAAGTTCATACAATGAGTTTAGCAACTTCTTTGCAGCCTTATTATCTGGCAACATAGATTTTTTCAATTCATATTCTACATTCTGTGAGTCATAAATGATTGTTTTATGACCAGAGTATGATTTAATAAGGCTAAATAAATAGGGCTGTGCACAAACTAAAATGTCTGATTGACTAATATATTTCTCTACAAGCTGTACATAGTCTGGAGAATATTTAAGCAGTTGCTGCATTACAATATCTGTAATAGGTATACCAATTTCTCTTTCGATCTCCCATTCCTGTTCTAAATGTTTACTGCTCATTGGAACAGAAATCTCTGTTAGACCACCGAATTTTTTTTCATAATAGTTAGATTCATTATTAAGACTAATAATTGTCACATCATAATAAGAGGATAAATTTTTATATATATTAAAGATTCTAATTTGGCCGCCATGTTTTCTTGGAAATACTGGATATGTGGAAAGCACTATCATTTTCTTACTGATTACTTTTTTAATAGCATTTACTTCCGAAGAATTCACTTCACTCAAAAGATTAGTAATACAATTATTCCAATTAACCTTTTGTATTTGCTTTCTTGCTTCATTCCCCAAATTCAAAGCAAGAGCTTTATTATCGGCCAACAATTTCATTTTTTTCGCTAAATCTTTCGAATTATTATCAGCTAATAGACCCGTTTTATTATCAACAACAAATTCAGTCGTACCACCAGAATCTTTACAAGTGATTACTGGTTTTCCACAAAACATCGCCTCAATGGTAACAAGCCCATAGTCTTCATCATAAGGTACATAAATGATTGCTAATGCATCCGCATACAATGACTTTAATTTTTCATTATTAATGTATCCGATAAATTCGATTCTTTTATCACCATTTGCTAATGCTTTAAGTCGCGCCTCATCAGGTCCAGTACCTGCAATTAACAGTCTGGCATCGTTATTATCCACTTCTTTCATAGCATTAATGACTAAATCTACTCTTTTAGCTCCGTCTAGCCTTCCTACAACGAGAAAATAATCATAACTTCCTGATTGTAAATTGCTTAAGGAAGTCGGAGGATAGATAACATGAACATCTTCACCTTTCGGAAAATAATCCTTCCGCTTTTTCACGGTTTCGGAGATAGATGCATATTTTTTTATTCTTAAAGGGTGCAAGGCCCACTTATCCATAAAATGAACTAATTTTCTTATAAAAGGACCTGGAAAAGCAAACAAGTCTTGCGGAAGCTGTTCCTTATTTTTATGTAGCTCGTTCAACAGTTCAAAAAAACGAACTAAAGAATTCGTCATGTTCTGTTTATCCTGAATATAATTCAGAATTTCATTAACTAATGGGTATGAAGACTTCTGCACTTCAGTAGGCATATTTAACATATGATAAGTATCAAACAATCCTCTTAAATGATGAGCCATATATATCGTGTGGTTTTTATGTTGAACCATCCAAGCCGGGTATTTACACGTTATAATTTTGTCGAAATGATTTAAATCCAACTCATAAAAAGTTTTATAGCTCCATATAAGTTCCCAAAAACCATTTTCTTCTGTAGGAATTTTGAAAAGCTCAACCCTATGATTAGTCTGCTCATCAATATGGTGATATAAGCCCGACATTAACTTTTCTATTCCACCCATAGCAAAAGGCTTAGGACTTGGTGAGACGATAGCAATGTCCATGTAGACCCTCTTTCCTTAAAATATCAGATGTTCATTTAATTTACTAATCGTGTTATTCCATGTATACTTTCTGCTAGTTTCATACGCAGCATTTCCCATTCGAACAGCAAGAGTCTTATCCTGTGAAAACTTCAGAATAGCCTCGGCTATTGCTTCTGAGGTCGGTTCAACCAAAAATCCATTTATTCCATCCTCAATAAGTTCTGCATAGCCACCACCATCTTTACAAGCAATTATCGGCTTTTTAAATGACATCGCTTCTATTGCGGTAAGGCCGTAATCTTCTTGATAGGCTGGACATACAACGCACAACGCTTTTGAATATTCTTTGAACAGATCTTCTTTTGAGACTCTACCTGTAAATCTAATATTTGATGGATAGTTTTTCTTTTTAGCCAACTGACCTAGATCTTTATATTCTTTATGAAAATGTCCATTAGACATCTGTTTCCAGATAACATCGTTAGGAATACTTATTTGCTCTTTAGCAGCCATCGTTAGCAACTGGTCAATTTTTTTCAAATCATCTGTTCGACCTCCAGCCCCAACGATAACGCCTGTTTCATTTGCAACAAGCTTCATAGCAGCTACAAATAATTCAGGGCGTTTGGGAAATTCATGCCTGCCAACGACTACCGGATTAACATAGCTTAGTTCACCATCATAATGATAAATTTCAGGATCTATTCCTGCATATATAACATCAACATTACTCGATAAACCATTAAATTCAGCTAATCTATTTTGGATAGTTTTACTACCCGCAAGAATAGTTGAAACCTTGGACAAACTCTTCGTATCTATTTCTCTAATGACTTCAACAGCCTTACGATGGTAAGGCTGTTGAAGTCCAACTTCTTGTATTAGATTAGACATATCATAATAAACTTTCATATGATGATAAAACAATGAGATGTGCCGTGGATGTTGAATAGCAAATGAAGGAGGCTGTGTACTTATCACACAATCAAACCGGTTCAAATCCATTTTTAGATACTTCCAAAAATGATTAATATATCTGAAAAAATCCGGATTTTTGTGAAACATCTCATTAGTTAGGTTGTAGGGTATTTCATTTATAGATTGATCTGTAGCATCGATATAAACCATCTGAACCTGATGCCCCATTTGTTCCAACTCAAGTTTAAGACGATTTACTACTACTTCAAATCCACCAGATATTTTATAGTCCGGTTTTACAATACCGATTTTCATAACATTCACAACCTTACTTTTTTGCTATAATAGCATAATCTAAATTCCCATATAATAATTCATTAATCCGATTTATTCCCTCATTAAATTCATTTACATTTTTGATTGCGGCTTCCTCTACATCAAGGGTTGGTAACCACCAATTCGGCTCTACCCTGCTTGAGTAATTCAACTTGGCTTCTTTAAAGCCAATAGATTCGACTAAATATTGAATAGTTAAAGGATGTACGGGTTTGACATGCGTTGGATCTACATAGAAAGTACGATAGAAAATAGCCAATGACAACGGATTAGGCGTTTCCATAATTAAATAAGAACCCGCTTTTAGTTTATTATACGATAATTCAACGAGTGTGATTATTTGTTCAAAAGTTAAATGCTCAATAACTTGACCTAAAAATATTCCACCAAGTGCATTATCCTCTACTGAGTGTAGATACTGAATAGCATCATTATATTCTACTGGCAACCCACGGTCTTGACAGTACTCCACCATTTCTCTATTGAGGTCTATCCCTTTTACAGATACACTGTTCTCCAACATCAATTCAATAAATTCACCACGCCCACAACCGATATCCAGTACATTCTCTTTATTTATAAAATAAGGAAGATACACCGTCTGGCGTTTTTTTATTTCATCCACACTGCCTCTAAATTTATTTTCAAAATGCAGATAATCAAAACTATTTGAATCAGTTTCCACCTTTTCATTAGGCTCTATAAGCATAGGTAACTTTCCGCTTGATTCAGTCAGTGATTGATTTTTAATTTTTCTTAATCGATACTGCATGAAATTAATTTCTGCTTTAAATTTATCATCTAGCGTATTAAATCTATCAGTTATTAAATTTGTTAATTCATTAAAGCTTCTTACGTAGTTATTTTGGGATGATCTAACTTCCGAAATAACATTTGCAATATCTTCCTCACTTTTATGCTTTTCAATACTTTTTTCGGTTTTCAAATTATCAAATTCGGTTTTCAATTCATCAAATTCGGTTTTAAATTCATTAATTTCGGTTTTGAAATTATTCATTCCAATTTTTACTTCGCGCTGCATATCCAAATTATTTAATTTGTTTTCAAGGCGTTGAATGTGTTTTTGTTGCTCCTGGATATGTGTTTCATATTGTTCTTGTTTCGCTGTTAATTGGAGAACAACGTTATATAGCTCATTAAATGACCTAGTTACCGATCCATTAAAGGTCGTTTGCATCTCAAACGTATTTCCTACATGCCAGCGCAATAATTTTCGAACGACTTTCTTGCCTAATACAATAAATTTACCCGTTAATTTCCGGTGTGATGTTATTGGACGGTCAGTACTTACGTTCCATAAACTATTGTTCGCATCGCATTCATTACGAAAACTGGTAAGATCTAGTATCCCAGTCCCAGTCTTTTTCTCTACCGAATAGGTAATCGTTTCTTCTGAGTTAGGAAATTCAATAATTTGCTTTTTCAAATGCTCCATTAGCTCTTCAGCAGAATCAAATGATGCTGTCATCAGGACTCTCCCCCTTTTTCAAAAAACCATTTATGTGGCAAGAATGCAATTCCTTGATCATTTTCCTTTGAATGAACACTAAAATTTGCAGCTTTCGTTATATAATCATAAGGGGTTCCATCCTCATGATGGCACGCTACGTCAACATAATAATCTCCTTGAACTAGATTTAAAGATTCAATGCAATAACGCACTTTACCATGTTCGCTTATTTCTAACTCTACCTTATCAATATACGTATTCGTCCCGTAACAATTTGTTCCATCCATTTTAAAAATTCCAACTCCAAATACAGGTCTTTCAACTTTTAAATTTGTTGTTTTGTAAGTTAACTCTACTTCTAAACGTTGCTCTCTTGTGAAAATAAATTTATTCTCATTGTCAGGATTTCTAATTGCGATATTAGTAATCTCAACAGCACCATTACCCCAACGTTTGTTTTCCTTTTTATTAACTTCTTCATTTTGTTCAGTTACTTCAATTTGACTCGTCTGCTGATTTTCTTGTTGCATAACCTCATTTTTCAAACGCTGTTCTTCACTACCCGACAGAAAATCCAAATAATCTCTAATAACTTCTTCTGGCTTGCCTTTCTTTACTAATTTAGATTCATGAATCCAATAAAGCTCATCACATAATCTTTCCATTATGCCGTTATCATGAGAAACAAAAACTATCGTTTTTCCTTTCTCCTTAAACTCTTCAATTTTACTAATACACTTTTTTTGAAATGCATTATCTCCTACCGCTAGAATCTCGTCTATCAATAAAATATCAGGTTCAACATGTATGGCGATGGAAAACGCTAATCGCATAAACATACCAGAGGAATAAGTTCTTACTGGGTTATCTATAAATGTATCCAGCTCCGCAAAACGAATGATTTCTTGAAGCTTGGAATTGATTTCTTTACGAGACAGCCCAAACAAAGATGCATTCATAAATATATTTTCTCTTCCAGTAAAGTCCATGTGGAAGCCTGCCCCTAGCTCAAGCAGGCTTGAAACTCTACCTATTATTTTGAGTTCACCTTTGTCTGGCTGCAAAATTTTAGTCATCATTTTTAATAAAGTACTTTTACCTGATCCGTTTCTTCCAATTAGTCCTATCATTTTCCCCTTTTCAATAGATAAGGATATTCCTTGTAATACCCACTTTTCCTGAAAAACACCTTTTCTCTTATATAAAAATCTTTCCTTAAAGGATACCGGTTTATCTTGATATATTTTATACTTCTTCCAAACATCCTTAACTTCAATCATCTTGTTATTGTCCACTAAAATTCACCCTTTATATTTCTTCATTGAATTTCACCTTTACTTTTTTGAAATACAATTGAGAAAACAATAGTAAAACAACTGAAATAAATCCCAAAATAAATAACTGAGCTGTAGCAGGGGGTTCATTGTAATAAAAAACGTTTCTATACGCCGTCACAAGTATCGCCATTGGGTTCCAATTAAATAACCATTGATACTTTTCTGGTATCATTGTTTGAGGATATAATACTGGTGTTAAATATAAAAAGGCCATTAAGAAAATATTCAACATATGCTCTAAGTCCCTGAAATAAACATTAAGAGCAGATACAATAAATGAAATTGCGAGGGTGAATATAAATTGAATTATAATTATAACGGGTAACCATAAATAATTTAAATTAGGCATATAGCCAAAAATAATAAGTGCTGGTATCAGAATAACTAAACCGTATAAGTAATTAATTAGGCCTCCGGTAACTACAGAAATCGGTAGTATTTCGTGAGGAAAATATACCTTTTTAATGAGATTACCTGAATTAACTATGATAGAAGCACTGCTCTGAACACTGGATTGAAAATTGTTCCATGCCAATAACGTACAAAATAAAAATATAGGATAATTATCTACTGGCATTTTAATAATAATAGAAAATAATGTCGAGTAAACTACTAACATAAATAAAGGATTTAGGAATGTCCATAAAAATCCAAAAATCGAACCTCTATAGCGTGTTCTTAAATCCTTTGAAACATTATTTTTAAGAAACTCCCTATATTGATAAATGTCCTTCCATACATTAAGCATTTTATATAGTCCACCTTATATATTGCGTAGATATTCTAATACATCTAACAACGTTGTTTCCACAGCAATTTGCGGTCTCCAGCCAGTTAATTCTTTAAGTTTATTATTATTCCCTATATAAAATGGTATGTCATTGGGTCTCATTCTACTTTGGTCTAATTGCAATTCGATTTCAACTGTCGACAACTCTAGCAGTTTCTGAATTAAATCACTAATTGAAATAGGTTTTCCTGAACATACATTAAAGATTTCACCGCACGCATCAGACTCAAGCAACAAGTGGTAAGCTCTCACAATATCTCTAACATCAGTAAAATCTCGTTTGGCATCTAAATTCCCAACTCTTAATATTTTTTCCTGTTGCTTATGTTCAATTTGAACAATCTGTGATGCAAAGTCAGATACTACAAATCCTAAGCGTTGGCCTGGCCCGATATGATTAAAAGACCTTGCATGAATGACTTTCAAGCCATAAGCGGTAAAGTATTGCTTTGCCAAATAAGAAACGGCAGCTTTTGACACACCGTAAGGATTCATAGGTTGCAGTGCATCTCCTTCGTTAATAGGCACCGTTGGATCCGCTACTCTCCCATACTCTTCTGAAGAGCCTACAGTTAATATTTTTACATGATTAGAAACACTACTTTTCCTTGCTGCTTCTAGTAATTTAATAGTTAAATTCGTATTTGTAGAGACCACAGAAATTTTATCATCCCAGGACTCCTTAACATTGCTGAGCCCTGCAAGATGGTAAACATAATCTGGTTGGATTTCATTAAGGAGATCAATGATCTCCTTCTCAGTGGTCCATTGGTTAACTAAACTTATACGTGAGGTTTTATTAATTGATTTACTTGTAGTGCCAAACACTTCATATCCTAGCAGCTTTAAATGATTTGCTAAGTACCCACCAGCAAATCCCGTAATACCTGTAATCAAAGCTCTCATTAAAAATTACCGCCCTCTACTTCAATCAACGTTGTATTTTTTGCAAATCATTTTCTACCATCATCTTCACCATTTGCTCAAACCCAACTTCTAATTTCCAACCCAGCTTTTCTTTTGCTTTTGTACAATCGCCAAGTAGTAGATCTACCTCTGCAGGACGTACGAATTTAGGGTCAATAACAACGTAATCTCTCCAGTTAAGACCAGCATGAGTAAAGGCGATTTCAACAAGCTCCTCAACCGTATGTGTCTCTCCGGTAGAAATAACAAAATCCTCTGGTTGGTCTTGTTGTAGCATCAGCCACATTGCTTTTACATAATCACCCGCAAAACCCCAATCACGTTTTGCATCCAAATTACCCATTCGCAGTTCGGTTTGTAGACCTAATTTAATTCTAGCCACAGCATCTGTCACTTTTCGTGTAACGAACTCTACTCCCCTACGTGGCGATTCATGATTAAACAAAATACCCGAGCAAGCAAACATATCATAACTTTCTCTATAATTGACAGTTATCCAATGTCCATAAACTTTAGCTACACCATATGGACTTCGCGGATAAAATGGTGTAGTCTCTTTTTGTGGAGTTTCAACAACTTTTCCAAACATTTCACTGCTTGAAGCCTGATAAAACCTTGCTTCTGGTTTAGTTAACCTCACTGCCTCCAGCATATTTGTTACACCAATCCCTGTTGATTGACCAGTCAATACAGGCTGAATCCAAGACGTACCCACAAATGACTGTGCAGCTAAGTTATAAACCTCATCTGGATTAGAAATACGCACTGCATTTATTAGTGATCCCTGATCCAGCAAGTCGCCTTCAATAAACTCAATTTCATTTTTAATATGTTCAATATTTTCCATAATAGGCACACTCGTTCTTCTACGTAAAGCAAATACCTTATATCCCTTTTCTAAGAGCAATTCTGCTAAATAAGATCCATCTTGCCCTGTAATTCCTGTGATTAGTGCATTCTTAGTCATGGTGATAACTACTCCTTAATATTATATAATTTATAAATACTGCTCCAGTTTTTGCATTCTTAATTCCTTGAGCAATAATTTAACCTCTTGTGCTTTTTCTTTTGTACATATTAAAGTTACATCTTCTGTATCTACAATTATTAAGTCTTCTATCCCTAAGGTAGCAATGAGCTTACCATTACTTTCGATAATACAACGTTTTGTATCCAAGTTTAAAATATTCCCTTTTATTACATTTCCATTTTCATCCAACTCATCAATTCTTTCCAATGCCGTCCAGCTTCCAACATCGTCCCAGCCGAAGAGACAGGGAATAACAAAAATTTCTTCCGCTTTCTCCATAATGCCATAATCTATGGATTGATCAGGCATCTTTACAAAAAGTTCCGCAATAATTTCTTTTGCATTCATTCCACCTAAAGCATATTTCATCGTCTCAAGTATATCATGTACTTCAGGCATTAACTGTTGTATATATTTTCTAATAACCTCAGTTCTCCACACAAAAATGCCACTATTCCAATAAAAGTTTCCAGCTTCTAGATAACTCTCGGCTACTTCTTTATTGGGTTTTTCAACGAACTTATTTACTTTGTAAACTTTCACATCATTCACTGTTTGTTCAATCCCAGTGCTTTCTATGTACCCATAACCTGTCTCTGGATAAGTAGGCTCTATTCCCAACGTAATTAGGTTATCTCCATCATTGGCTAACTTAGCCGCGGTTTTAAGTATATCTATAAAACCAGTTTCATTCTGGATAATATGATCGGAAGGAATTACAATCATTGTACTATCGCTGTATTTACTTTCGATAATTAATGAAGCAAGACCTATACAAGGCGCTGTATTTCTCCCTACTGGTTCAATAATAATATTATCATGAGGTAAATGAGGGATCTGTGCTTTTAGCAATTCTGCATAAAGCTCATTAGTGACAATAAAAATTTGGCTAATGGGAATAAGTAGCTCTAGTCGCTCAATAGACTGCTGAATCATAGACTTATTCCCTGATATATTTAGAAACTGCTTTGGCAAATGAGTACGACTCTTTGGCCAAAACCGTTCTCCTTTTCCACCAGCCATTATTACGCAAGTTAACGTCATATCATCCTCCGGAACTCCATAATTTTATATATTTCAATCGTTTTTCCACTAGCTCCCCTACTTTTTGAGGAGAATATTCAGTTCGTATCGTCTGTTGACCACGTTGTGAAATTCCCTCTCTAAAACCTTCATCTTCCGTCAATTTCTGCATATAAAATGCAGCATGTTCTACTTTAGCCTCCGCCCAATATTGATATGCTTCATAGGGACCATAGTCATTTCCCAATGTTACCAAATCATAATCAACTGGACAAGAGTTGTCACTTCTCATAAAGTCAGTGTTAGAAGACCAATTAGTACCTATAACAGGCTTCCCCAAATACATAGCTTCAGCTAGACCCAAACCAAAACCTTCACTTCTGTGAAGCGAAACAAAACAATCTATCACATTTAATAATGCGTTTGTATCATTTCTAGATAGCACTTTTTTTATTAAAAAGATATTTTGATAATCTCCAATTAATTGTTCTAATTCAAATATATCTTTTATTTCATCACTATTGCTATTCAATTTAATAACAAGCCCAACACTGCTGTCATCATGCTTAAAAGCTAGCTTAAACGCCTTAATTGAAGCTTGAGGATTTTTGCGTTCCTGATAACTTTTAACATCATACATACTTAAAAATAAAAACCTATTTTCTGGGAGACCGTAGAACTCCCTATCCCTAGCTTCTTTAATTAAAACTTCAATTCCATGCGGAATTTTAACAACTGGAACGGGGCTCTTCTGTGCAATGCTATCAGCAATGAAGGTTGATGGAACCCAGATCTCATTTACTAAACCAAAACTATCTAACCATCTTTCGGGAAAATCCGGTAGCTCCCAATGCCAAAAACCTATATTATATTTATTATTAAAAATATCATTTCCATAATTAGCATAGACCTCAACCATCTGTTCTGCATTAATATGAAATACATTCACATTGTAAATGGGTATATTCATTTCTTTATGAATCCAAGTTGTATCCGTCATTCTTGCACTATTCGTTCCTATAAAATTAATAATTCCAAAAGGAATGTTTACTGAATTTAAGCAATTAGCAGCTATACGACAGGACTCACCTATACCCATTTCAGCTCTTGCATAACCTACTAAATTTATCCCATCCTCACCGAAACTCGTAATAATCCCCTGTTTTTTTTCGATTGGAAAAGCTGATTTAAGCATTTTTGTTTTTATCTTTTGCATTACTGGTTGGGGAACGAATATTAAAATCCATTTTTTGAAATATAGCGCAGTTCTATATAACAATCTAAAAAGACTCTTCTTTATTATAAACACCACCGTTAACGTAAGTTGCAATTAAACAACACTTCATCTACCCTTTTCCACCTATGCTATCTTACCAAAAAAAACGACATATTAACACCTTATTATATTCTTAGGTGCGCTTAACTCCTATCACTTTCGACACAGCATCTTCGCTTATCAGTATTAGTGCAACGTTTTTTAATGTATTCTATCCTCACTACCACTCCCCTTATAGTAATCCACTCCCTCATTTGTTAAAATAACTCTATGAAGAAATCTACTACGCATACAAGGAGTACATATTAATGAGTGCACGGAAAAAAGCAATACAAAATACAGCGGCTTTAGTAAAAGAGCAGCCGCTGTTGCAAGGGTTACTCGCGCTTGGACTCGCTTTGTTCGTTCTTATTTTCCCATACGAGCGGGGACTGTTCAATGGCTATGAGTACGCTTTTGAATCGCCTATTTACAGCGCAGCCATCTACGGCTACGTTCTACTCGCCGCAACCGCCCTGTACGCTTATCTTACGGGCTGGAAACTGAACAATCATCGCAGCGTGCTGTCGATTGCGATTTTGCTGCTGCCAGCCATCTACTGGCTCTCATCGCTGCAAGCCGTCTCCAGCTATTACGCCAAATTTATGACGTTTGTTTTTTTCCTGCTCGCCTCTCTGTTTATGGCCAGTCTCTACGCAGCTGGAAAAGTACAGATGCGCAAATGGCTGGAATACGGAATTATGCTTTCGGCCTATTTAATCGTATTTTTCGGCCTGCTCAATTTGTTCGGCCAGCAATATTACAAGGACGCGATGTGGCTCGCCCATGATGGCTACCGGCTCAGCTCAGTCTTTCAATATTCGAATACTTACGCCGGCTTCCTAATTGCAATCTTTCTGATCGCTGCTTATTATGCGGCAACCTGTGAACGCTGGTACATGCGCCTGGCTAATTCCATTATGCTCGTACCGATTTTAATTTCCTTTTTTCTCGCATACTCGCGCGGCGCCATCGTTATCATACCGGTGATGCTTATTGTACTTCTGCCTTTCCTGAAGCTGGCTAGACAATTTGCCTATGTGGTTTATGCTGGTCTATCCGCAGTGCTTACGCTCGTTATTTTGGGCAAAATTACGGCCAATACAGAAGCGATTTCCGCCATTGTCCAGCCGACAGAAACGAAAGTCGCAACGACGATCTCGATGTTCGACAAACTGCCGCTGCAAAGCTGGGCGCTGCTCGCTGGGGCTGCCCTTGTCAATGCAGGGCTGATCATGCTTATCCACAAGAAGCTGTTCCCTTGGATTGAAAATAAAAGTGCACGCCTTGCGGAACGCAAATGGGCATTTGCCGCTTTTCCCGCTGCTATTATCGTTATCGGATTATTAGCAGCCGTATTGCTTATTACAAGCGATGGCATACGCGATCTGCTGCCTGAGAAAATCGCTTCCCGATTTGAAAACATTAACTTGCAGCAGCACAGCGTTCTTGAGCGCTGGACCTTCTATGAAGATGGTCTTAAGGTTGCCAAAGACTATCCGCTGCTCGGAGCAGGCGGAGGCGGCTGGCAAGCTTTGTATGAGCAGTACCAGAACAATCCTTATTGGAGCAGACAAGCGCACAGCTTCTTCATTCAAACGCTAGTTGAAGTAGGCTGGATTGGATTTGCTGCACTGATCGGGCTGCTCGTTTACATCTATTACTTATATATTCGCTCGTATATTCGTTACCCTGAACGCCGGGGGAGCCACTTGATCTTTTTTATTTTGGCAACTACGCTGCTGCTGCATAGCGCCATCGATTTTGATATGAGCTACGTCTATTTGAGCGCTTTGCTGTTCATTTGCTTGGGCGCTATGATCGCGCCATATGGCAAATCGCTTGCGTTTAAACAAGGATCAGAGCAATCCGTACAGGGTAACGTTGTAAAATGGATCTATCCATCTGCAATCGGCGTGCTGGCGGTTGTACTGCTAGTCGGCTCCGCACGCGAGAACGGCGCGAACCGCACGTTCCAAGATACGTACAATACGGCTGCTGCTGGGCAGGCTCAGCTTAACCAACTGCTGCCTTCGCTCGACAAAGCCATTAAGACGTCGCCTGATCATTCCGTATTCAGCTTGATGAAATACGAATGGCTTATGCAAGCCTATGAGCAGACACAAAATGCGACAATGAAAGAACAAGCGCTTCAGACGCTTGCAGCAGGTAAAACGAATGATCCTTACAATATCACCTTTATTTTGGCCCAATATAAAAATTTCAAGAAAGATGGAAATACAACAGAAATGCTGAAAGTGCTTGAGGAAGGCATCAGCAAATTCCGCTGGAATATTGAACTCTATGATCATGCTATTGTAGAATACGCGGCTGCTATGAGCAGCGATGCTGGCAACGCGGATACTTACCGCGCGCGGGCGCTGGAAATTAAAGCAGAAGTCGAGCGGCGCATTGCCCAGCTCGCAACGCTGCCTCCTGAGCAATCACAGGGCCGTGATTTCAGCTTCACCCCTGCTATGCAGCAGGCGCTCGCTACGATTGAAAGTAAATAATTTGCCTACGAACAAGCGTCTCTCTGGTCGCGTCTTCAAACGGTTGGATCTGTGCATGCATTAACGCATGAACCCGTTTAAAGACGCTTCCAAGGAGGCGCTTTTCCTAATTTTCTGACATGTTTCCCACCGACGCAGAATAAATTGCATTAGAACGTTCTAAATTCTCATACCGGCCGGAAGGAGAAACCTCTATTGAATCGATCGTCTAATTCAAAGTGGTCGCTTGTAGTCATGCGCGGTGCCGACAAAACCGTTAAGCAGTTTCATGTCTCAAAGCGATCCGTCATTGCGGCCCCCGCCGCAGCTGCACTGGCCGTGTCTGGCTGCTTTGCCGCGCTGCAGCTCAAATCCGTCTTCGAGCTGCATGAGCTCGAGGCGCAGCTTCAGGAGCAGGCGACGCAGCAGGATGAACAGACACAACAGTATCAGCATACCGTCTCCAATAAGGATGAGACGATCCTCGCCCTACAGCAGCAGCTGGCAAGCCTTGCTCAGCAAACCGAGGATATGCAGACGCGTGTCGATGAGCTGCTTGCACTAGAAAACAAGCTCAAACAGTTCATCGACAAATATGGAAGCTCTGATTCTGGGATAGACACTAGCAACCACAAGCTTGGACAACAATCTGAACAGCCACACAAGCGCGAGCAGGCTTTGGCTCAGCAAGCCAGTTATGATACGAGCGGGATGTCCTTTCGTGCTTTGGCTTCTTCTACCTCATTTGACGTTCAATCGTTAAGCGCTATGGTCGACTCTCTGGAAGAAACAATGGCGCAAACGCTGCGGCAGGCACAGACAAAAAGGCAGCAGGTCGATTCCTATCCATCGAGCTGGCCTACCTATTCGAAGAAGCTGACCTCCAGCTTCGGCTACCGCAAGGATCCTTTTTCAGGGAAAGCTGTCTTTCATGCCGGTATTGATATTGGCGGCAAAGCAGGCGACCCTGTTTTCAGCGCGGCGGATGGAACCATTAAGGAAGTCGGTACTGGAGGCTCTGAGGGCAACTATATCATTGTCGACCATCATAACGGGCTGAACAGCGTCTATATGCATTTGCAAAGCATAGAAGCCAAGGAGGGAGAACAGGTCGTACGGGGCGAGAAAATCGGCCTGCTAGGCTCTACAGGCAGAAGCACGGGCCCCCATCTTCATTTTCAAATTATGCAAGGCGATGAGGCCGTCAATCCTTTGCCCTACTTGCTTCAACCATCCTAAGCTGTGAAACAAGGAGGTTTTTCTATGTCTATATTTAAGGAAAACAAACGAATATCCCCCACGGATACACTGATTGGACAGGGTACTCATGTAGAAGGCAAGCTGATATGCGAAGCAGGGCTGCGCATTGAAGGCGAATACCGCGGAGACATTGAATGTGAAGGAGATGTCATTATTGGTGAATCCGGAGTCGCACGTTCAAATATAACCGCGAAGGATTTGACCGTAGCGGGCAAACTATTCGGAGATATTACGACGAAGGGGCGGCTTACCATTACCGCAACCGGGCAAATTACGGGGAACATTAACGCCCATTCCTTCATCATTCAAGATGGCGGAAGCTTCAATGGCAGCTGCCATATGGAACGGGGGCAAGCCCCGCTCACACGCCCGCTTTCGGAAACAGAGGGAGCAGGCAAAGATAACGCAGCAAACGGCAGTGCTCGGGATAAAGCCCGTCAGGCGGTCTAGCAAGCCCACAGCGTGTTTCAATGAACGGCACATAAGCAGCAGCTCGAAGGATATAACTGAAAACACATAGAACAAGCAAACGGAATGGATTAGGTGAAACAGCTTGCAAGCATCATTAGAGAGCATACTGTGCAATAAGCTTCACTTATGAAAAAGCGCTGCTTCTGGCTTAACAGCTTTAAATAGCTGCAAGGTGAACATACGAAAGCAGGGCAGGCGATAACACGCCTGCCCTGTACTCTTTTAAATCATGCTGTACGACTCCTCTACGCACCAACGTCGCGCTTCTCAAACACGAACCAGGTGAGCGCTGCGAATAGTGCATAATAAACAGCAAGCACGCTAATCGCGAAGCCGAGCGTCCGATCACCAACGTTACCAGTCAAATAAGGCACCAAATCCAAATGGACGAAAAACAAGTAGTCCACCCATTTATAATCGATCAGCCCAATAATCGGACCAATGGAAATGGAGGAAAATACGAGGAAAATCGATAGCCCAATGGCAAGTCCGCCGCTCCGGAATACCGTTGACAGCATAAACGCTATCATCGACGTCACAAGCAGTGCAATAAAGCGCATCGCATAATATTTCATATTATACACGGCCGCCGACCCTTCATATTGTCCATCACCAACGAAAAAGCCGTGAATCTCTTCAGCCGTTACATTCGTATGGTCAAAAAATAAAAAGTTGAACGCAATGGTAAATGCATATAGCAGCACGACCTGGAGCAGCGCAAACAACACGACTGAAATGTATTTGGACAATAAAATTTTCCATCTCATCCATGGGCGAATGAGCAGCAGCTTGATCGTTCCGCTCGTGAACTCCTCAGCAACGCTCCCCGCCGCAACGACGGCTGTGAACATGGCAATAAGCAAATAACCTACAGCCGATTCATATTTTACAAGTGTCCACATCGACATTGCACTGTCTTTGGACATAAAATAAACGGGTACGGTCATAAATACAACCAACGCCAGCAGCAGACCCGTCATAATCCAAGTTCTTGTACGGAGGTATATTTTCATATTTTCATTCAATAGAAGCTTGCTAAAGTTATACAATATGACCGCCCCCCGTCTTCTCGAGGAACCGATCCTCTAAAGATTGATGCTGTGCCTGAATGCCGTATACTTTAATGCCTGCCGCTACGAGCTTGGCATTAAAGATAGCAACGGCTTCTTTATCCGCCCCAATCGCAATGGCGCGGCCAGCCCGTCCCCCCGCTATTCCTTCAGTTGCCGCGACAGCCAGCGCCGCCTCTAAATCGTCTACCTCAAAAACGACCCGCTGCGTTGCTGTTCGTTCCGACTCCCTGTTCTTCTCAACCTTGACGACCTCCACAAGCTTGCCCTGCTGGATGATGGCCACCCGGTCGCACATTAGCTCCATCTCGGCAAGCAAATGGCTGGAGACGAATATCGCCAGTCCCTCCTGCTTGGCCAGCCTTTGCAAATAATCCCGCAGCTCGCGAATGCCCATTGGATCAAGTCCGTTCGTCGGCTCATCCAAAATGAGCAGCTTTGGACGATGCAAAATCGCCTGCGCTACGCCAAGCCGCTGCCTCATGCCAAGCGAATAAGTATTCACTTTATCATTAATGCGCGAGCCAAGCCCGACAAGCTCCGTTACCTCCTGAATACGTGAATGCTCAACACCCGGAACCATCCGGGCAAAATGAACCAAATTTTGATAACCAGTCATATATTTGTACATCTCGGGATTTTCGACAATGGCACCGACATGACGAATCGCTTTCTCAAATTGCTTTGAGATGCTGTGACCATCAATTTTGATTTCGCCTCCCGTTATTGAAATGAGGCCGACCATCATTCGGATCATTGTCGTTTTTCCTGCGCCATTCGGGCCAAGGAAACCGAATACTTCACCAGCCGGCAAGTCAAGACTGAGATGATCAATGATCGTCCGTTTGCCGATGCGCTTCGTTACATTTAGCATTTGTACGATTGGCTGCTCCAATTTCTATTCCTCCTTCTCCAGTGGACCGCATGTCCTATCACATTTCTAATAGTGATCTAATAATGATTTAACATTAATCTAACTATCTAACCCTACCTAGTATAATCGAATAAGGAAACGATTGGAATATGTACCCGAATAGTAGCAATTAAACAGAAAAAACTCCTGCTACACAACTTCTGTAGTCAGGAGGCTTTGGGTTGCAGGATAGAAGATCGTTTGATAGGGATCATAATCAGATTTCGCAGTTAACGGGATGACTTCGCCTGTTACGCTTTGCATTTGTGCCTCCAACTTATTAGCAAGGCCAGCTTGTGCCTGAGCACATGCTCTACAACAACCTAGCCGATTTACCACACGGAAAAATCCGGTTCGGAACAACACATTCGCTTGCCCTGTAGGTATCATGTTTTGGCATCCGACGCAATAAAACTGCTCCTGAGGCTGAATCACCTAATCACTCCTTGTATACTTATTGTATCATATTTATGTAAAATGTTACGTAATGTATCTGTTTGTTTATATTTTATGGTATTTAGCGAATAATGTCAACAGAAAACTCAAATTTTGTCGTCTTACAGAAACATCGAACCCTGACAACGATTTGTCAGGGTCCTCATTTATTTATAGGGGCAGAAAGCTTTAAACCCCATCCATTTCTATGCTCATTTGTTTTTTCAAAAGCTCGTGTATTCGATCCCGTTCCTGATCACCAACGATATAATACCATACCTTATCAATCATCGTGCCGCTGCCGCTTATTTCAGCGCTATCCACCTTTTCAATCCCGGTCCCATATTCTTTAAAAAAGATTTTCATCTCATCAAAGGTTATATTCGTTCTCACATTGTCGCCCATCTCCGCAAGCAGATTGCTTATTTGCGTAGCGCCATAAAAGGTAAACACATTGGAAATGAGCTGCTTCAGGACGGCGCGCTGACGGTCATTTCTGCCCCTGTCTCCTTTCGGGTCCTCATATCGCATGCGAGAATAAAGCAGCGTCTGCTCGCCATTTAACTGAATAGGCCCTTGCTCAAACGTATAACCGCTGAAATCAAAAGCATAAGGATTGTTGACGGTTACTCCGCCAAGCTTGTCGATGATATTCGAGAAACCTTCCATATTGACCCGAATATAATAATCAATCGGATAATCAAGAAAATGCTCCACCGTCTGCTTTGACATTTCCACCCCGCCAAAAGCATAGGCATGGTTTATTTTATCCGTCGTGCCATGCCCAATAATAGCCGTTCTCGTATCACGCGGAATGTTGAACATAAAGATCGAATGCTTGAGCGGATTCACTCCCATGACGATCATGGTGTCTGTTCGTCCCCGATCATTCGTCCTCTCATCTACTCCCATTACTAGTACGGTGAAGGGCTTCAGTGCGATTATTGCTTCTTCTATGCCGGACACTTGCAGCTCCGAATCTGAGCTTACGTATGGTGTAGAAATGATGGGCTCAAACATATCAGCAGCCGTTTTTTTGAATTTCCCATAAAGATACCAGCTGTATAAAGCCGTTCCCAAGCCAGCGATCAGACATACCGTGCTGACGATGATAAGTGAGCGTTTCACCCAACGTTTCACCCGAAAATCCTCCTCATTTGACAAAAGTGCTTCTTGCGTTCAAACTGCGATATAGCTGATGGATTTTCCGTTGCTGCGGCTGTTGGGCGAGTAATTCTTCATTTAGTAGGCGGGTAATAATGGATTTGATAAGCAGTGGGGGCTCGAAATGCATACCATACTCGAAAACATTATCCGTTCGTTTGCGCCAAACGACATTTCCCTGAAGCCGGATGTTTTTGCCGGACAGCTTCATGCGGACTTCTACCATATACAGCCGATGTACGGGGAGCCTTAAGGAAGACCAGAAGCATAAACCCTCCTGGCTTAAATTCAGCACCAGTACCGTTCCAGTAGATGGACTCATTAAAATGCCATGCCGATTGAGCAATCTTAACCCTGCTTTAATGCCTGGCTTCAGCTTTAAACGGACCTTGCTGCGCGAATTTTCTTCTTTACCGTCCATTTATTTCTCCTTATAGGTATAAAGTGATATAGACTTGGAAATAATTTGATACGATATGTATCAATCTTTTCCTTCACTTTAAGATACAAATTGTATCATGTCAAGCAAAAAAATCGTCTATCAATATTTTTTGCGACATTTCGTTGCAACAAATGCAAATCTAACGTTTCCGTATTAATATAGGTGTAGCAGTTATAATCCAATATGTGTGTGTATACAAACTAGGTTTTGCATAGCAAAACCTGCTGTTTATATGTTGTACGTAAGTTAATGCTTACGAAGTGAGTTTGCTTCGCAAACTTAAGTTAATGCTTACGAAGATGGTTTGTTCCACAAACCTAGGTTTATGCTTACGAAGTTAGTTTGCTTCGCAAACTTTTAGGAGGGGTCATATGAATATAGGCAGCAGAATTGCTCAATTGAGAGATGACAGACACTGGACACAAGAGCAAACCGCAGCAAAGCTAGGCATTTCACGCGCTGCTTTATCTCATTACGAGAAAAATCGCCGGGAACCGGATTCCGAGACATTGAAAAAATTTGCCGATCTATACCAAGTATCCGTTGATTTTCTGGTTGGACGCACCCTTCATCCGCAAACGGTACTTAGCGACGACGTTCGCAATTTTGCCGAGCATTTGGAATTATCCGATGATGAAATATTGGAGAAGTTTAATTTGAGTATTGATGGGCGTAAGTTGACAGTGGAAGAAACGAAACGGTTTATAGCTTTTGTACGAGCGGAGAGAATGATGAATTAGACTATTTATTTGGATGGTGGATTCAATAGTGGCGGCCATTTCTCTGGAGGAATTCCCATTTGGATAAGTATATCCTTTACATCTAATTCAATACGGCCTGAATTTTTCTCTGCCATCTTCGTATCCGACTCCTGCCTTATGTATAGTTTGAACAATACTGTTATTATACCCAATACCTTACTGGGAATTTGTCGTAAGGTGGGAGCACGATTGTTCTTTTTTTGTTGTTTTTTTGTCGAATTACGTAGATTTAAGGTAAATTTTTTTGATTTTTGAAATACTTTTCATTTTTCCCAAATAAGTGAACACTGCTTGTACGAAAAAGCAAATAATAAAACCTGCCGATATAAGCATATGCTGTAACGGTATAGCATAAAAAAGCAATGAAAAACGGCTCTCCTTATCGGAGAGCCGTTTTTCATTTATCTATTGGGCAACATGGATCAGCCGCCTGTACGGGCAAGCTCTCTCATGCTGGCTTCAAATGCTGATAGCAGCGCTGCGTCTTCCTTCAAACCGGAATCTTCAGCTTTGCGGATATACTCCAGCATTTTCTTGTAATCTTTCGGAATGACTTTGACGAATTTCTCAAGTGATAGATCCCAGTCATTCAATACCCGGCCGCCAATGGCGCTATCCGTATAGGTAACATGGCGTTCAATCATGCCGCGTAATTCAGCAATATCCACTTCCTCTTCAAGACGCTCCAGCAATACCATTTCGATATTGCAATGCTTGTAGAAGTCGCCTTGCTCATCATAGACGTAAGCAACACCGCCAGACATACCAGCTGCAAAGTTACGGCCAGTCTGGCCAAGAATGACGACTCTGCCGCCCGTCATATATTCACAGCCATGGTCGCCCACGCCCTCAACAACAACGTTCACGCCGCTGTTGCGAACCGCGAAACGCTCGCCAGCAATACCACGAATATAAGCTTCGCCGCTTGTTGCTCCGTAAAGTGCCGTGTTGCCGATAATAACATTTTCCTCAGCGACAAAGGTTGCTTTCGATGAAGGAGCTACAATGACCTTACCACCGGAAAGCCCTTTACCTACATAGTCATTCGAATCGCCTTCCAGCGAAAGCGTAATGCCTTGAGGAACGAAAGCGCCAAAGCTTTGGCCTGCTGAACCAACGAAGTGGAAGGAAATCGTATCCTCTGGCAAGCCCTTCGCGCCATAACGACGAGTCACTTCGCTGCCAAGCACCGTTCCCACAACACGGTTCGTATTCAGAATTGGGAATGTACCACGTACTTTCTCCCCATTTTCCAAAGCGGCTTTCGCTGCTGGTACCAGCTCCTGAACGTCAAGCGACAAATCCAAACCGTGGTTTTGCTCTTGCGCACAGTAACGAATAGCATCCTGAGATACTTCCGGTTGATACAATAGCGGCGTCAGGTCAAGACCTTTCGCTTTGTAATGGTCAGCCAGATGCTTCGCTTCAAGAATATCTACGCGTCCAATCATTTCCTGAATTGTACGGAAACCAAGCTCAGCCATAATTTCTCGCAGCTCTTCCCCAACGAAACGCAAGTAGTTGACTACATGGCTCGGATCGCCCATAAATTTCGCGCGCAGCTCTGGATTTTGCGTTGCTACGCCTACCGGACAAGTGTCTAGCTGGCAAACACGCATCATCACGCAACCGAGCACAACAAGCGGTGCTGTCGAGAAGCCATATTCTTCAGCGCCGAGCAAAACAGCGATCGCAACATCGCGTCCGTTCATCATTTTGCCATCTGTTTCAAGCGTAACACGATCACGCAGGTTGTTGATCATCAGCGTCTGGTGCGTCTCAGCCAGACCAAGCTCCCACGGCAGGCCAGCATGGCGAATCGAGTTCATCGGAGATGCGCCCGTTCCTCCATCATAACCGCTGACCATAATAATGTCGGCACGGCCTTTGGCAACACCTGCTGCAATGGTACCAACGCCAACCTCGGATACGAGTTTAACGTTAATGCGCGCGCGCGGGTTAGCATTTTTCAAATCATGAACAAGCTCAGCCAAATCCTCGATGGAATAAATATCATGATGCGGCGGAGGCGAGATCAGGCCTACACCTGGCGTGGAGCCACGAACCTCGGCAACCCAAGGGTATACTTTACGTCCTGGCAGCTGTCCGCCTTCTCCTGGCTTCGCGCCTTGCGCCATCTTGATTTGAATTTCATCCGCATTGACCAAATAGTTGCTCGTTACGCCGAAACGTCCCGATGCTACCTGCTTGATTGCACTGCGGCGGGAATCGCCATTTGCATCAGGTATGAAACGTGCAGGATCTTCGCCGCCCTCGCCTGTATTGGATCGGCCGCCAAGGCGGTTCATCGCAATCGCAAGGCTTTCATGCGCTTCCTTACTGATCGAGCCGAAGGACATAGCACCCGTCTTAAAGCGTTTCAAAATCGATTCCAGCGGTTCAACCTCTTCGATCGGAATTGCTGTTCTGCCATCCTTGAACTTCAGCAAAGAACGAAGCATCATATACTTCTTGTCCTCGCCTTGAACAAGATTGGAGAATTTTTTGTAAAGCTTATAGTCATTGGAGCGAGCTGCCATCTGCAGCGTATGAATCGTCTGCGGATTAAACAGGTGGTCCTCGCCGTCTTTACGCCACTGGTATTCGCCACCGGAGTCCAGATCCGTTACACGGCCTTCCTGGTCAGCGTAAGCCAAGTTGTGATATTTCAGCGTTTCTTCTGCAATAACATCAAGTCCAATACCGCCGATACGCGAAGGTGTCCAAGTGAAATATTCGTTGATGAGTTCCTCTTTCAAACCAAGCGCCTCGAAAATTTGAGCGCCACGGTACGATTGAATCGTGGAAATACCCATTTTGGACAACACTTTAGTTACGCCTTTAGTAGCTGCTTTAATGAAGTTTTTGACCGCTTTCTCATGCGAAATATTTCTCAGCAAGCCTTGGCGAATCATATCATCAAGCGTCTCAAATGCCAGATACGGGTTAACTGCACTCACGCCGTAGCCGAGCAGAAGCGCAAAGTGATGAACCTCGCGCGGATCGCCGGATTCAAGCAAAATCGCTACTTTAGTCCGCGTACCTTGACGAATCAAATGGTGATGCAAAGCGGATACGGCAAGCAATGCCGGAATCGCCGCATTTTCTTTATCGATACCGCGGTCGGACAAAATAAGAATATTATGCCCTTTGTCGATAACGCGGTCTGCTGCTTCGCACATTTGCTTCAGTGCTGCGCGCAGGCCCTCTTCTCCTTCACTCGCCGTGAAGAAAATCGGCAGCGTAATCGACTTAAAGCCCGGACGACGAACATGGCGCAGCTTCGCGAACTGCTCGTTGGAAAGGATTGGCGTCTCCAGCTTAATGTGGCGTGCACTTTCCGGCTCCGGCTTCAATAGATTGCGCTCAGGTCCGATTGTCGTACCTACTGCAGTAATAATCTCCTCACGAATCGAATCGATTGGCGGGTTCGTTACTTGCGCAAACAGCTGTTTGAAATAATTGTACAAACGCTGAGGACGATCCGACAATACAGCAAGCGGAGCGTCGTAGCCCATAGAAGCAATCGGCTCCATGCCGCTGCTAGCCATAGGCTCAAGCACTTTGCGCAAATCTTCAAACGTATAGCCGAAAGATTGCTGGCGCTGCTGTACCGTCGCATGATCAAGCTCCGGCAATTCCGGCGCATCCGGCAAATCTTCCAGATCGATCAAATGCTCGTTCAGCCACTCGCGGTACGGCTGCTCCGTCGCGATTTGCTTCTTCACTTCCTCATCGGAAATGATGCGGCCTTCCTTCGTATCGATGAGCAGCATCATACCCGGACGCAGGCGATCTTTATACAAAATATCCTCTGGCGGAATAACAACGGTTCCCGCCTCGGAGCCAAGAATAATATGATCGTCCTTCGTCACGTAATAACGGGCTGGACGCAAGCCATTGCGGTCCAGGAAAGCACCGATCTGTACGCCATCTGTAAAGGCCATCGCAGCCGGTCCATCCCAAGGCTCCATTAGCGTACTGTGGTATTCATAGAAAGCTTTCTTGTCATCATCCATGCCTTCGTGGTTGGACCATGGTTCTGGAACCATCATCATTGCCGCGTGCGGCAGGGAGCGACCGGACAAGTACAGGAATTCCAGCGTATTGTCAAACATCGCTGTATCCGAGCCATCCGGATTAATAATAGGTTTAATTTTGTCCATATCGCTGCCGAACAATTCGGTTTCAAACAGCGTTTGGCGAGCATGCATCCAGTTCACATTGCCGCGGAGCGTATTAATCTCCCCGTTGTGAATCAAATAATGGAACGGATGGGCACGTTCCCAGCTTGGGAAAGTGTTCGTACTAAAACGGGAGTGGACAAGCGCCATCGCTGTAACGACCGACTCATCATTAAGCTCCATATAGAAGGAGCCAACCTGCTCCGTCGTAAGCATGCCTTTGTAGACGATTTTCTTCGTGGACAAGCTCGGGAAATAAAACATTTCTCCGCCTTCTTTGCCCGAGAAGCGAATGGCGATTTCCGCCCGTTTGCGAATGACATACAGCTTGCGCTCGAATGCCAAGACGTCCTTCAAGCTCTCGTTCTTGCCAATAAATACTTGGCGGACAAAAGGCTTAACCGACTTAGCAGATTTACCGAGCTTTGCATCATTCGTCGGCACGGTACGCCAAGCAATGAGCGACTGGCCTTCTTCACGAATAATAGCTTCAAGATCGCTCTCCAGCGAACGGCGAACGTTCTCATCCTGCGGCAGAAACACCATACCTACGGCGTATTCTCCCTCGCTTGGCAGTTCCACTTCCACTCGCTTCAGCTCATTTGCAAAAAACGCATGGGGGATTTGAAGCATAATTCCTGCTCCATCTCCAGTGTTTGGTTCGCTGCCTTGACCGCCGCGATGCTCCATATTCTCCAGCAACGTCAGCGCCTGGCGAATAATCTTGTGCGACTTTCTTCCTTTGATGTTCGCCACGAATCCCATGCCGCATGCATCTTTCTCAAATTGAGGATCATACAGACCTTGTTTCGGCGGTAATCCAAAAATTTTCTCTTTCATTGTGTGCAACCTTTCTATCAGAAGATTTTTGGGGCGTGCATAACGGAACCAAGCCGATCGCTGTGAGAACAAGCAGTTATGCTTCATCAAACAGGCTTGTAGCTTGATAGCAAAGCGGACAGCAGAGCCTATCCGCCAGCCTATCACTTTGCATAATTACTCAAACGACTGTATCCGGCAGCGCGCCGAATAGGTGTACACAAACTTTTTAGCTGCACTCGCAGGAAAACGTTCGTGTTATGTTGAATAAAATTAAGCAGCGCTGCGGGGATCGTTTGAGGTTGACCATATTCCGGGCTGTATTCCGCCACTTGCGATTATTACAGTATTTTAACATCAGGCCAAAAGGGAATCAATTTAATATTTTCATAATTGTGATCAGAACGGCAATGTTCGTGTTCTTTCTGCAAACTTTATACACAATTATGCAAATGAATGAAAACCCGCTGCTACTATTTTATCAAAAGGAAGTGTCCATGTTGTCTGGAAAGTGGAGGAAAGTGTCGTTTCTATTTATAATAATCGGTTTATTGGTGGCTTCACCCGGCTTGAAAACAGCTATCGCCGCAGAAGAAGAAGCTTCGTCCTATCAGATCGTCGCGCTTGGAGATTCACTAACTGTCGGCTATGAGTATGGCTTTGATGCAAAATCTGTGCCTTACGGCTATGTGGAGCATGTATATGAGCAGGCCTTGTTCCAAGGTCTTCAAGCGGAATATGTGAATTATAGTCTGCTAGGCCTGACGTCAATCGGCTTCAGCCAATTGCTTGGAGCGGCGAAAGAGGGTAAAAGCGTCACTATCAGCGATGTGCAGCCTGGACTGAAGGATCCTCGCGGCGCAACTATTATTAGCGGAACTGCACAAATTGCCGACAGCATCCGTGGCGCCGATCTGATCGTCATGACTATTGGCGGAAATGATTTGATTGGTGTAGCCGCACAAATCACATCCACAACTACGGATGAGGAGAAAGCACAGCTGCTGCAAACGGCACTGGCTCAATATGAAACGGGGCTGACTGCTGGGCTGCAGGCGGTAACCGCACTCGCGCCAAAAGCAAAATTCGTTATCGCCGATCAATATATGCCGATTCCGGCTACGATTACTGTCGGCGGTTTAAGCTTTCCTCTGCCTCCAGATGCAGCACGCCTGCGCGAATTCGAGTTACAGGCGCTGAGTCAGCTTAACGAAAAACTTAAAACGATTGTAGCCGCTACAAAAGCAGAAGGCATCGATATTTCCATTACTGCAGTCAGCGAGCCTTTTGTTGGCAAGGAGCTGGAATATACATCAATTGCAAACAGCGACTTCCACCCGACTCGCCTTGGGTACGCTGCTATGGGCCGTACTTTTTCCACCACGATATGGAATAAGTATTTGAGTGCTCGCACTCGCCCAGCGAATGTGCCAGTCTCGGTAGTCGTACGCGGCAAAGAGCTGCCAGCCTCATCCCCTGCGACGATGAAGAGCAGCCGCACCTTCGTACCGATGCGCGACATTACAGATGCCATTGGCGCGAAGCTTGTTTGGAACAAAACGAACCAAACCGCAACCGTTTCCTACAATAATCATACAGTAGCGTTTACGATTGGATCGTCTACTATTCTTGTTGATGGCGAGAAGAAGAAGCTGAACAGCCCCGCCGCTTATTTGCACAAGAACGGCAAAGAACAAAAAACCTATTTGCCGCTAGCGGTCCTCTCCGAGGAGCTTGGCTTGCAGATTACCTACCGCAGTACGCTTCAAGCTGTCTTCATCAACTAGCTTTAAGCTAGGGCAGCAAGCAAGCGTAAGACTAGTCATAAGTAAAACAAACGGCGGCCGTCCTAAGTGAACGACTGCCGTTTGTTTTACCCGATAAGCGCAGCCCAAACAATGGGCAACGCTACTTATATTGCTTTCCAAGCTGCTCAAGCAAAGCAAGACCCTGCTCTGACCAGCGCTTCAACCGATCGAGCGTGGCCACTTCAGCCTCCAAGGCAGCATGCAGCGATTCGCGGTAATCCGGCACATGGCCGCTAAAGGTCTGCAGCTGGCGCAGCGGAATCATCGTCTTCTCTGTATAGGCCAGCGCTGGCCGCTCATGAAACAGCGGCACATCCGGCTCATACGGATGGTGCAAATCACCTTGCTGTGGATGCTTAAGTACAGCCAGCACCTTGAACAATGCACGGGGCCCATGCAATTCCATTACTTCTCCTACATATAGTCCCGATCTTACTTCCGCTTTCACAATGGCTCCGACTTCAAATATGCTCCTTGCTTCTTCCATTATGCATGCCTCCTACTTGGTGCCGTCTGCGGCTTTTTGAACAGCCGCAACACTAGCTTTATTTTAAATGAAACGATCATGATGTATAATCCGCTTCCGGTTGATGCCATTCTAATCATAAAGGACAATGGCGCTGGCAGGCAAGCTCAGAGCAATGCGGCTTGTGACAGGTTGTTGCACCAGCATGTTGAGCAGGCAGCCATGCAATCGCAGAGGCTAACCGCTTACATTTTAATAACCTGGAATGACTTGTGTTCCCAACCTTGGCGACGTATTATGGAATTAGAAAAGTAGGTGACATTATGCGTAAGAAAAGAGTGCTGCTGCTCTCCGAGGGTTTCGGCTCGGGACATACGCAAGCCGCATATGCTCTAGCGGCGGGATTGCGCCAAATTAACCCCGAGATTCAAACCCGCGTTATCGAGCTGGGCAAATTTCTTAATCCGGTTGTCGGGCCATGGATTATGTCTGCTTATCGCAAAACCGTAAGCAAACAGCCAAAAATGGTTGGCCTGATGTATCGCAGCAATTACAAGAAATCGCTAAACCGCTTTACGCAGCTTGCTCTTCATCGCATGTTCTATACACAAACGTCACAGGTTATTTCCCAGTTGAAGCCGGATCTTATCGTATGTACCCATCCTGTCCCTAATGCAGTCGTAGGCAGGCTAAAGCGTCTTGGACTAAATATTCCGCTGTATACGCTTATTACCGATTACGATGCCCATGGCTCATGGGTCAATCCGGAAGTCAGCAAATACCTGGTATCTTCCCCGCTTGTGAGAAACAAGCTGATGGAGCGCGGCGTAACTCCCGTGAAAATTGAAGTAACCGGAATTCCGGTACATCCGAACTTCTGGACAACTTACGACAAGCAGGAGCTGCTGCAGAAATTTAACTTAAAGCCTATGCCTACCGTGCTCATAATGGGTGGCGGCTGGGGATTGATGTATGAGGACAATCTCCTTGAATATATGACCAAGTGGCGCGAAAGCATACAGTTGATTTTCTGCGTCGGCAGCAATGAGAAGGTAAGGGAGAAAATGCTTTCAAGCACGAAGTTTCAGCATCCGAACATTCAAGTGCTCGGGTTCACTAACGAGATCAGCAAGCTGATGGACATTGCCGATCTGCTCGTGACGAAGCCGGGCGGGATGACCTGTACCGAAGGCATGAGCAAAGGAATGCCGATGCTCTTCTATGAACCGATTCCGGGACAGGAAGAGGAAAACTGCGAATATTTTATCCGCAATGGCTTTGGTGAAATGCTGGACTCTGCTGCAATGGTGGATAAATGGTTTGCCATGATTCAGGAACCGTATACCTCGGGCCAGTTCCGAGAAAGCTTGCTAACGAAGCGCAACCAACAATACGATCCGAAGAGCTGCCCGAATGCCGTCCTGCGTTTAATGCAGTGACGGCGTTTTTGTCAGACTCATCGGTCAATCGAAAAGGAGTGGAAAGCGAATGAAGGAACGCAGCATGGACGGTAAAACGATTATTTTACGGGTGGAAATCGATATTCAGCAGGCACAGTTCGGCAAGGCCGCGACCGCTATTGAGACCGCTGGCGGCGATATTATAGCAATTGACGTCATTCATACCGATAAAACAAAGACTATACGGGATTTGACCGTGAAAATGACCGAGGCTGGCGCAGCCGATCGTATCTCCTCGGCTCTTGGCACATTGCCCGGCATCCGCCTCCAGCATATTTCCGACCGCACCTTTCTGCTCCATCTCGGTGGCAAAATTACGGTTCAGCCAAAAACGCCGATTCAGAACCGCGACGATCTCTCCCGCGTTTACACGCCCGACGTCGCAAGAGTATGCCAAGCGATTGAACAGGATCCATCCAAAGCATTTACGCTAACGATAAAGCGCAACACCGTCGCTGTCGTCTCCGATGGCAGTGCCGTGCTTGGGCTTGGCAATATCGGGCCTTATGCCGCCATGCCTGTTATGGAGGGCAAGGCCATGCTGTTCAAGCAATTCGCAGACGTTGATGCGTTTCCCATTTGCCTCGATACACAGGACACTGAGCAAATTATCCAAGCCGTCAAACAATTAGCACCGGGCTTCGGCGGCATTAATCTAGAAGATATTTCCGCTCCACGCTGCTTCGAAATTGAACGCAGGCTGCGTGAAGAGCTTGATATCCCTGTGTTTCACGATGATCAGCATGGTACGGCCGTCGTCCTGTTCGCCGCTATGCTGAACGCGCTCAAGCTGACGGGCCGAAACATTGCAGGCACTCGCTTCGTTATATGTGGTATTGGAGCAGCAGGTACGGCTTGCACCAAGATGCTGCTTGCCGGCGGCGCAAAACATATTATTGGAGTAGATCGCGAAGGCATTTTAACCGCTGACCGCCATTATGACAATGGCATGTGGCAGTGGTATGCCGAGCACACAAATGCTGAGAAGAAGGCGGGCCATTTGGCCGAGGCGCTTGCTGGTGCAGATGTATTTATTGGCGTATCGGCGGGCGGGATTTTGACCAGAGCGCATGTTGAATCGATGAATGCAGAGCCTATCGTATTTGCGATGGCGAATCCGGAGCCTGAAATCCGTCCGGAGCTGGTCGAGGATATCGTAGCCGTGTTTGCAACAGGGCGTTCCGACTATCCGAATCAAATTAACAACGTGCTATGTTTTCCGGGAATTTTCCGTGGAGCACTTGATAGCCGTGCAACTACCGTCAATGAAGAAATGAAGCTGGCTGCCGCCGAAGCGATCGCTTCCGTCATTAGCGATGAAGAGCGCAGTCCGATGTATATTATTCCAAGCGTTTTCAATGCCAAAGTGGTAGAAGAGGTGCGAAAACGCGTCATCCAAGCTGCTATCGATAGCGGTGTAGCTCGCAGACATCCGCGCGAATAGCCTCACAGAAAGGAAGAAATGCTACATGTCTACAACATCCTTGCAGCGCCCCGAAGCGATTCCCGAGCTGCAGATTGTTCGTGCAATGGCTATTCTAGGCGTATTATCGGTCCACTCGACCTCCTACGCTACGCTGAAAATGGTCAATTCCGGCTACTATTTCTTATATAACTTTTTTAATATATTTATGAAGTTCGGCACGCCGACCTTTATTTTTCTAAGCAGCTTTGTGCTATTTTACAATTATTATACGAGGCCGTTGGATGCCAAGCTGATTGGCTCCTTCTATAAACGCAGAGCGCTTTATATCATTATCCCGTATTTGGTTTTTTCCATTATCTATTTCACCCTGCTGCATTACAACTACTATCCGAACAGGCCGCTCGATGAAACGCTAAGCAGCTTCTGGGATAAGGTGCTGACGGGCAATGCCTATACGCACTTGTATTTTGTATTTATTAGCATTCAGTTTTATTTGCTTCTCCCTTTGTTTCTATGGCTGCTGAAAAAATTTCCGGCATTGGTCAAATGGGCAATACCGGCCGGCTTTGCCATTCAATGGGCTTTCGTACTTATTAATAAGTACGCGCTGACGACGCCGATTCCGAATAAGGGCAGCTATTCGCTCTCCTACTTCTCCTACTATTTGATGGGAGCAGCGATCGGTATCTATTTTCCAAAAATCAAGCATTGGATCATTATGAACAAACAGAATGCAACCACATCGCGTGTTATCGTCTGGGTTGCCCTTTGGTGTCTATGGCTCGGAGCTGGCCTATGGCATGTGAGCATTTGGTATGATAACCGGTTAGGACTAGCCAAACACCACTCGCTTTTATATGAGTTTTTATGGAATATGCATACCTTTTTCTCAGCGCTCGTGCTGCTGCAGCTAGGTTTTCTGCTTTACAGAAAAGCAGCGCCTTGGTTAGTCTCGATGCTCTCAAGGCTTGGCGCTTTATCGTTCGGCATTTATTTGGTTCATCCGTTCATCCTGTTCTACTACCGCGAATATCCGCTTGTGACAGGCAATTCCCTGCTATTGCATAGCTGGTATGCGGGCGGCTACGTGGCTGCGCTCGTCGGCTCTTGGATTATCGTTTCATTAGCACGGTTTTTGCCTTTCTCCTGGGTGTTGTTCGGCAATTTGCCAAAGCCGGGGAAACGGCCCAAGACGCCAAGCGCGCCGCAGAAAGACTTTACAGCTTAACCCTGAGCTTCGCCCAATGAACAGCCTCCGGCATCCATCGTTGCTTTGCGATGGATAGCGGAGGCTTTATTTTTTTATAGCAGACGTTGTAAAAATGGTGTTTGTCCCTTGCCGAGCCTACAGTGCGCTGCCTCCATACAGGAAACGATATTCCCAATGCGTGCCTGCTATGCTGCTGATCGTTACGCCGCCAGACTCATTGGAATATGTATGCAATATCTTTCCATCTCCCAAATAAATGCCGTCATGCGTAATCGTTGCTGTTGATTTGTTTGTGCCCGAATAGGCAGAAGCTTTGCTCCCCTTATAGGACATGAAAAACATAATATCGCCACGCTTAAGCTGACGCCAGTCCGTCACGGCTTTCCCTCGCTGCGCCACATGCTCCCCTTGCCCCCTCGAATCAGCAGGCAGCTTAATGCCTACCCCCTCCAGGAAAGCCTGCCTTACAAGATCCGAGCAATCAAATGTTGTCGTCGTGCTGCGGCTTGAGCCGTATTCATAAGGCGTACCTAAATATTTAAGCCCCGCCGCAATGACGCTTTCCACAGAACCGGTCGACGGTGCTGTTGTACCAGATGATCCACCTGATCCACCTGAGCTGCCTGAGACGCTAATATATTGGGGTTGTGAGCTGACATAGCCAGCTTGTCCAGAAGAATCTCTAATTTCATACCAACTGCTGTTTGGCCGCGATATAATAGCTACCTGCTCACCAGCTTGCAAAAACCGGATGCGGCTAGCGGAGAGAGACGCACTTGTTCGGAAGGATACCGATTTCTGAATGGTACCTGTTGCTGTGTGCGAAGATGAAACGGATGATACTGTAAAATAGGAAGGCGAAGCATAGCCCGTCCGGCCAGAAGAATCCTGAAGCTTGTACCAATACGCGTTAGACGCATCCAAAATCGTTACCTGTTCTCCTTTTTTAAGCATGCGAATAACGGGAGCTGATGCCGATGGTGCGCTGCGGAAATTCACGCCCGCATCTACGGTTGCGCTTTGGGCCGCCATTACGGTGGGAATTGAAGCCGAGACAGAACCGAGCAATAGGGATGCGGTGAAAGCTGCGGTGATCATCCTTTTTTTCATGGTGTGTTTCAAGCTGTACGCCTCCTTGGTTATATCAAAATAAATAAATGTTGCTTCAACCATTGTAGAGTCGCCTTCTGGCTGCCAGCATCAACCTTTTTTCCTATTTGCCAAATTACCAAATTGGTAAATTGGAAGCATTACAAATTCGCATCAAAAAACGAAGAGGCCCTCGCATTTGCGAACGGCCTCTTCGTTTAAAGCTCTGCAACACCTGCTGTTACTCACTTTATTGCTTTATTTACTCCCCCTAGAAAACGAGACTTTAGTCATGATAATCAATTGAGACTAAAGTATTAGATGAACTGGATTATTTTACCTTGGGAACAATTACATACCTTTTATTCGACATCTCACTCGACATTTAGCTCGAATTTAGCAGGCTTCAGCTCATGGGGCTCCACATGGACATGCACACTCATAATATTATGCTTGCGCTCCATGCGATGCTCAATTTCATCACAAATGACATGGCTCTCAATCAGTGTGAGCTCTGGATCAACCTGTACAATGACATCAACCAGCACGTTGCTGCCATGAACGCGGGCTTTAATATCCTTAATGGATTTAACCCCTTTCGTACGTTCAATCGTAGCGCGGAGCGTCGTCAGCTCCTTCTCATCGAAGCCATCCGTCAGCGCATGGGTCGAGCTGTAGAAAATTTCCCAAGCTGTTTTGCAAATAATGCAGCCAACCGCAATGGCCGCTACCGGATCAAGCCAAGGCAGGCCGAACTGCGCGCCGATAATGCCGATTGCAGCGCCTGTACTGACGAGCGCATCGGATAAATTATCTTTTGACGCCGCCATCAGTGCCTGATTGTTGATCCGCTTCGCCAGCCGCCGATTGTAATAATAGACGCTCAGCATGACGACCGCGGAAAATAAAGCAATCCACGCCGAGCTAAGCGCTGGAGCAGCCTCCGCATCTGCCCAAAGCGCACCAACAGCTGTAATCAGTACCTGAATGCCGACCGTTGCCATAATAAAGGACGCAATCAGCGCGGCAATCGTCTCTGCCCGAAAATGTCCATAAGGATGATCTTTATCCGGCGGCTTCTGTGAAATTCGCAAACCGATCAGTACCGCCAGCGATGCCACAATATCCGTTAAATTGTTAAAGCCATCCGCAACGAGCGCTCCAGAAGCAAAATAATAGCCGCCTCCAAGCTTTAGTGCGGTAAGCGTCAAATATGTCGCAATGCTGAGCCAAGCACCCTTCTCGCCCTGCTTGATTTTTTCATACTGATCCAAAGCTCCTTACCTCATTTCCTAATGATCTCCAAGTAAAGGTATCATACCCGACTAAACCAGAGTGGGTCTAGAGAAACAGTGTTGACCTTATGCGTACTTTTATGCAGCAGGGCAACACTTTACCTTGGAAATCGCATAACGACAGGGGCTGAGGCGGATCGCTTTAAAACGTTATTTCAGAAAAAAAACTTCACGGAGCGGCTTAATTGGCTCGGCTTGATGAAAATCAAACGAGCCCTGCACCATTTTTGACGTAATGGCATTCCAGCGGTTGCAAGCATCGCTTTCGGCAATGTAGGCGAAGGCCGCTTCCACCTCCTCGCACTCAAAGCAATAGAAAAACTGTGTGCCGTTTTGAAAAATAGAATAGTTGGAGATGCCGGCACTGCGATGCTCCTCCATAATGTCAGGCCACGGATCAAGATGCATCCGTACATAATCCTCCAAGCACTCCTCCTTCACCTGCCAGCTCCAGGCGTATTTATTGCTTGCCGCCATTCTGCTTCCTCCTTTTTCAATACCGTTTTAGTAAACTTCCTTCCACTCTGCAATGTTGGCTGCGTCAAATTTAAACGGATCGCCTAGCATAATTTGCGTGCCGCCAACATCGACAATAACCTCTTTATCGCCGAGGCGTCCTGCCGTAAATTTGTCGCCTACCTCACCTGTAATTGTACCGTTCACAAGCGCATCAGCTGCATAACCGGACAAGTAGCCCACATCCAGCGGGTTCCACAAATACATCCACTCGCTAACACCGCTTTCAATGTATTCCGCCATTTCGCTTGGCAGGCCAAGGCCCGTCAGATGCACTTTGCCTTTCAGCCCTTTGTCGGTGAGCACTTTCCCTGCCGCTGCAATCCCTACCGTTGTTGGTGCAATAATGCCCTTAAGATCAGGGTACGATTTGAGCAGCGCCTCTGTTTCCGATACGCTTTTATCCCGCAGGTCGTCGCCGTAAGCAACCTTCACTAATTCAATTTCTTTGTATTTCGGGTCTTCCAGCTCTTTCTTCATCCATTCAATCCATGTGTTCTGGTTCGTCGCCTGTGAAGTTGCGCTGAGAACCGCAATTTGCCCTTTGCCGCCGATCATATCGGAAATCGCCTGTATCTGCACGCGCCCAATCCGCTCAGGGTCCGCTTGGTTAATATGCACCATTCGGCTTTCCCCGTTAACCGCAGAATCAAGCGACAGCACCTTGATGCCTTGATCCATCGCTTTTTTCAGTGCCGGCTGCAAGGCGTCGGGATCGTTACCTACAATCGCGATAGCTGCTACCTTTTGCGAGATCAGCTCCTCGATCATTTGGATTTGCGCTTCAGCAGTTGGCTGATCCGGTGCCTTCAAAATCGCTTCATGCCCCAGCTCCTCAATCGCCTGCTTGAACCCCTCCATCTCCTTCTCGCCATAAGGGTTGCCCGTATTTTTAAAGATAATTGCAAATTTCTTCTTGCCGCCGCTCGCTCCGGCATCGCCGCTGGATTCTCCTGCCGGCTTGCTTCCCGAAGTGCTGCATGCGGCTAAAACCGTTAACACCATGATTACTGTCAAAAATGTCGCTAAAACCTTTTTCATCTGTATTGCCTCCCTTTTATCATTTATATATAAAAAGCTGTGTTTTCCCCGGATGTTGCGGGCAGGCTGCCGCAAACGAAGCGCTCCCCTATTTCTCTGCTGCCCGCTCCTGTAAAAAGCACAGCCGTTTACCGTGTGTTGTGCTGCTGTGCTGCTGTGGAGACTGCGCTAGGCTTAGCGGCCCGGCTTTCTAGTAAGAGAAGACAGCTTAAGCTTTGGCAGCATAACCGCTACGATGAGCAGCAGGCCGAGAATAATGAGCAGCACTTGTGCAGGCACATTGACGAGCCCAAGCCCATAGCGCAGGAAACCGATCAGGAACACGGCCAAAATCGCACCGATCATTCTTCCTTTACCGCCCGCTGTGCTGATGCCGCCGAGCACGACCATCGCAATGACATCCAGCTCATAGCCTGTCGCCACATTCGGTCGCGTACTGCCCATACGGGACGTGAGGAACAGCGCGGTAACTGCCGCCATCAGGCCCGCCAAGGTGAAGACGATAATTTTCATCCGGTCGACGCGGATTCCGGAGAAGCGGCTCGCCGTCAAATTGTTGCCCATCGCATAGACGCGGCGACCGAAGGTGGTGCGGTGCAGCAGCACGATGAAGACAGCTGCGCATACGGCAAAGACGATCAGTATAAAGGGAACCGGGCCAACGTAGCCCCAGCCAAGAAAGCTGAACCATTCGGGGAACTTGCCTGCCGCTTGATCCTCCAGCAATATATAAGCGATGCCGCGATAAATAATCATCGTCGCAAGCGTCACTATGACCGAGGAAAGCTCCTTAAACTTGACGATTAATAGGCCATTAATGAAGCCGCATACGAGTCCAACACCGAGGCAGATCAGCATCGCCAGCGGCATGGGAACGCCGGAGTTATAGAGATCCGCCATAATGACGGAGGACAACGCGACAATCGACGCAACCGAAATATCAATGTCCCCAAGTATGATGATGAGCACCATCGGCAGAACGATAAACGCTTTATCAAGAAACGTCATCGTCGCATCCCGCAAGCTGTCAAAGCTCCAATAATACTCCGACAAATTCATATTCATAATGTTTACGGCTATAAAAATCAGCACCAGCATCCATTCCCATTGCATAAAAAAGCGCTTCCATGAAAAGGCCCGGCTGCCTGAAATGACTCGTGTATCCATCGTTAAATGTTCCTCCTCATGAGGTTATTGCGGTCAACGCCCCGTTTGACGAGCGCATTCGTAATAACGGCGATCAATATAATCGAGCCTTGAATGCCCGTCTGCCAAAAAGGCGATACATTAATAAGCGGCAGTGCATTATTAAGGATGCCGAGCAAAATCGAGCCCAGAATAACGCCGGACACTTTTCCCGATCCGCCCGCAATGCTAACCCCGCCGAGTACGCAGGCTGCGATAACGCTTAGCTCGTAGCCCATAGCTGTGTCGCCTTGAGCAGAAGCGAATTTGGATACCCATAACACGCCAGCAAGACCGGATAAACCGCCCATAATCGAATAGACGAGCCATAAAATACGGTCATTGCGAATGCCGCTGATTTTCGCCGATTCGGGATTGCTGCCTACCGCGTAAATCTGTCTGCCGGTACGGGTGTGATTGATGAAATAATAAAACACAATATAAATGACAACTGCAATGACGATCAGCGTATTGATGCCAAAAATCGAGCCCGTTGCAATCGCTTTGAAGCTGACCGGCATTTGATGGGCGCTTACCCATTTGCCGCCGCTGGCCATAAAGGTCAGCCCGCGAAACACATTCATCATGCCAAGTGTGGCGATAATCGGGAGAATGCCCATTTTTGCAATGAGAAACCCGAGTACGACGCCGCACACTAGCCCGACAGCCGTTCCCAGCAAAATCGCAATCAGCGGATTGACCTCTGGGAATGCGTTTACCGTCAGCGCAGCAATCATGCCCGATAGCGCAAGCGTCGCCCCAATCGACAGGTCAATGCCTCTCGTAATAATGACGAGCATCATGCCGACGGCCAAAATGCTTAGAATTGCCGTATTCGTGATCATGTCGTTCATATTTTCCAGCGTTAGAAAGCTTGGATTGCGCAGCTGCACGATGAGTGACAGCACAATAATAAATCCCAACAATCCCAGCTCGCGAAACTTCGCGACCACAGCGCTCAGCGACTGCTTCTCTGCTGGCCTGTTTACTAAACCCTTGGCAGCCATTTTTGTCTCGGCCATTGCCGTCCCACCCTTTTCGTTCATAATGGAATATTCCCTGTTCAAAAATAACGCTTGCGTATTGTCCCGTCTCAGCAGCTTGTTATCGCGTCAGCTCTTTGCTACGCCCGCCAACGCTTCGCTCGGGCTTCTGCTTTCCATCGCCGCCTGCAAAATATTTTCCTGCGTCACCTCGCCCTTGCCGAGCATCGCCGTAATCCTCCCCTCGCGCATAACCGCGACCCGGTCGCACATCCCGATCATTTCCGGCATTTCCGAGGAAATCATAATGACGCCGTAGCCTTGCCCCGCCAATGTGCTAATAATTTCATAGATGGCTGATTTTGCGCCAACATCTACGCCTTTCGTCGGCTCATCGAGAATGAGAATGTCGAGGTCGGCCGTCAGCAGCTTGGCGAACACCACCTTCTGCTGGTTGCCGCCCGACAGCGAGCTGACCAAATGGTAAATGCTCGGCGCCTTGACGTTCATTTTTTGCGCCAGCCTGACCGCTTCCTCCTCTTCCTTCGCCGTATCAAGCGAGCCTTTACTGACGAATCGATCAAGCGCGGACAGCGTAATATTGCGCGAAATTTCCCAGTCCAGCACCAGCCCCTGCTTCTGCCGATCCTCCGGTAAATAGCCAATGCCTAGCTTCATCGCCTGCTGCGGATTGTCTATTCGCACCGGCTCGCCTTTCACGAATACATTCCCTCTGTCATAGGCTTCAATGCCGAACAGGCTTTGGAATACCTCCGTGCGTCCCGCGCCTACAAGTCCGGTAAAGCCCAAAATTTCACCACGCCGCAGCGAAAATGAAATATCTGCAAAATAACCCGTTCTGCCAAGTCCATCCGTACGCAGCACTTCATCCCCCAGCTTCGCCTCCGTCTTCGGAAACAGCTGGGTAATTTCGCGGCCCACCATGGCGACGATTAAATCTTTATTGTCGATTTCATTGACCTGCCAGCTTCCGATATATTTGCCATCGCGGAACACCGTCACCTTGCTGGCTAGGCGGTACATATCCTCGAAACGATGGGAGATAAAAATAATCGAAGCCCCGCGATCCCGCAACCGCTCCGTGATCCGGTACAGCTCCTCACTCTCCCGCTTCGTGAGCGCCGCCGTCGGCTCATCCATAATGATGATTTTCGCATCGGTTGATAGCGCTTTCGCAATTTCGACGATTTGCTGCTCCGCTACGCTTAGCGAGCCCATCAGCGTACGCGGGCTGAATTTTGCGCCAAGGTCATCCAGCAGCTTTTGCGCCTCCTTGTGCATCTCGCCCCAGCGGATGCGGCGCGTACCTTTTTGAACCTTCTCATGCCCCATAAAAATATTTTCCGTCACGCTGAGATCCGGATAGCAGGTCACATGCTGGTAGATCGCAGCAATACCGAGCCGCTTCGCGTCATTCGGGTTTTGAAACTGCACCTTCTGCCCATTCACATACATCTCGCCTTCAGTGGGCGAATGTACGCCGGTAATGATTTTGATAAATGTGGATTTGCCTGCTCCATTTTCACCCATCAGCGCATGAATTTCGCCAGGCGCCAACTGGAACATGACATCGCTCAGCGCCTTTACACCGGGAAAAATTTTTGTAATCGCTTTCAATTCTAAAACATATGGCTCCATCGGCTTGCTCCTATTCATCAGCTTATTTAAAGCAAACATGAAATAGCTTTTTTGAGACACTTTAGATGTTTATTTACTTTCTTTTGTGATTATTCATGTTCGTTGTTTTATCATTTCGACATGTTGTGCGCGATTCCTTTTTTTAAAATCGCTTTTTCGAAAAAAAATTTTCGCGTATGCTAGACCGGAATTGGGTAAATATGAGAGGATATGAGGATACACGCAAGGGGATTAACACCACCGTTGTCCGCCTAATTTAAGGAGAGAAGAGTTTGCTTTTTTACTTGCTACTGTTTATTGCTATCTTTCTGTTCCCGGTCAGTTCCATCGTATTAATGGTTCGCAGTTGGATCGTAGATGAGCGTACAACCGTTAAAAAGGTGCATGTGAAAATAATGGAGGTGCTGTGCTTCATCGCAATGGTGGGGTTTCTATGGGTAGGCTTTCTGTTCAACAGCTACGGTGTAGCAGGAGGATTGCCGCTGCAGCAGAGTGAGCTGACGGGGAACTTTCTGGATGGCTACGCTACCCTTTCCAATGATTATGTAGTGACCGTTATTTGCAGCCTTATTTTGAGTGGCTTCGCTTATTGGGCGTTAAAATTGACTAGGGGAGCTTTATCGCCGATGCTTTTGGCAGCAGCCTCTGTCCTTCTAATTGCCAATGTCATCTTCGCTATCGTGTATTTCTCGCACATCGGCTTCGGCCATTACGGCGATGATTCCGCTGGAGCCACTCCTATTATTTTGCTGCATTTAGGCTTCGCTTGCTTAATCGGTTTGTATACCGCAGAGCTCAAGCATTCCGCCAATGCGTTTATGCACCGCGCCCAGCAAGAAGAGATCGTATACAGCAGCAAATGGCTGCGGTTCATGGACTATTTTCGCCAAAAATATTCCCGGCTGCCACTGCTCTGGTCGATTGCATTTTTCCCTGTCATGCTAATCGTCCAGCTGCTGCTTGTGCTGTTCGGGCAGCGCCCAGATAGCTTCATCCGTGTATTTCTCGAAACTAGCAGCTTTCATTATTCGCAATTGCCAGTCCCTCCGCCGACCATCGTGCCGGGAAATGGCCATTATTTATGCACCGTTTCGGTGAGGGGGCATCGCAAAATCGTCAAGCCGCTGCGCGCCGGGCTTCGGCACGGCTCCAGAATTGTCGTCAACCGCCAACTGCTGGTTGCGAATGCTTTTGAAAATATCATCGAACAATATGCGCCACGAGCGCACAAAATCATCCGCCGCTGTTATGACAAATATGGCTATCCACTCAGTAAGCACATCAATCAACCATGGTCTGCGGATGTCGTTTACCTGCTGATGAAGCCGCTGGAATGGTTTTTCCTCGCCGTATTGTACACGGTCGATCGAAATCCCGAAAACCGCATTCATCGGCAGTACAGCGAGCTGCGAAAATAGCTTTATCAGCAATGAAAAAGAGAGATTAGCCTTGCTTGAAGAAGCAGGCTGATCTCTCTTTTTTTCAATGAGTAGGTGGCGATTCATTCGGCATATGCGGGCATTATGTCTGGTATGGCATACTGCCGATAAATTTCAGCTGTGCCCATGTGTCCTGATACCCCCCTGCTTGCCTTCATACTTGAAGTTTTAAAGAATAATGACGGTATCGCAACTAAATATAAAGCTTATTCGTTAAAAATGATGTGCATAGTTAATATTACATATCCATCCAAAATGAATCAATTCCCGATAAGGAGCGAGCCGCTTGTTTTTAGTCATTATGTTTTATATCTGCCTATTTGCATTTCCGATTATTTCCTTACTCCTCATGGTCCGTAGCTGGTTGGTCATAGAAACTGCCGCTCTCAAAAAGGGGCACATTAAAATCGCCGAGGTACTGTGCTTTATCATCATGGTTTGCTTAGTACTAGGTGGCTTCTATTTAAACAGCAATGGTGTTGAAGGAGGTATGCCTCTGCATCAATATGAGAAGACTGGCCTCTCCTATGATAGTTATGCATCCCTTTCAAATAAGCATATCCTAAGCATCTTCATCCTTTTTCTTTTAAGTACTATTGCTTATGGAGTTTTACAAAATAAACGAGGGAAGCTTTCTCCACTCATCTTTACTGTAAGTACGATATTATTAATTGCAAATATCTTATTCACCTTCGTTTATTTCACACATACCATTTCGATAGAATCTTTTTTTGATTTTCAAGCTCCCATGCAGCTCGGTTACGCTATGTTAAGCTTCCTGTATATCACCGAACTTAAGCATTCCGCCAATGCGTTTATGCACAGCGCCCAGCACGAAGAGATCGTGTACAGCAGCAAATGGCTGCGGTTCATGCAATATTTTCGTCAAAAATATTCCCGGCTGCCGCTGCTCTGGTCGATTGCGTTATTTCCGGTCATCCTTGTCGTTCAGCTGCTGCTTGTCCTGTTCGGGCAGCGTCCAGATAGCTTTATCCGTGTATTTCTGGATACGAGCAGCTTTCATTACTCGCAATTGCCCGCCCCTCCGCCGATCATCGTGCCGGGAGACGGCCATTATTTATGCACCGTTTCGGTGAGAGGGCATCGCAAAATCGTCAAGCCGCTGCGCGCCGGGCTTCGGCACGGCTCCAGAATCGTCGTCAATCGACAGCTGCTGGTTGCGAATGCTTTCGAAAATATTATCGAACAATATGCGCCGCGAGCGCACAAAATCATCCGCTACTGCTACGACAAATACGGCTATCCGCTCAGCAGGCACATCAATCAACCGTGGTCTGCGGATGTCGTTTACCTGCTGATGAAGCCGCTGGAATGGTTTTTCCTCACCGTATTATATACGGTCGATCGGAACCCCGAAAACCGTATTCATCGGCAATACAGCGAGCTGCGTAAATAGCTTTATGGGCCATGAAAAAGAGAGATTAGCTTTGCTTGAAAAAGCAGGCTGATCTCTCTTTTTTTTCAACGAATAGCGGTGATTCATTGGACATATGCTGTCATTATGCCTGGTAGGGCACACTTCCAATAAACTTCAGCTGTGCAGATGTGTCCTGATAGCTCCCCTGTTCGCCGTTATACGCGAAGTTGTATAAGATAATGACCGTATTAAACTCATCGAAAGTGCCGCCTTTTAGCAAATCGGCAAACTTCGGAATCAATTCATCCTCATAAGAGAAGCCTGCTAGCAAATTCGCTGCATCGCTACCCCGACCTTCCTCCGCGAAAAATTCAGCTTCCCTGAAATCATCGTCATACCACTCGATGCCAAAATACCTCGCGAAGGCGGAAGGAACCGAATCTCCTTCATCTGTATAATCAATCTCAAGCAGTTTATCAAGCTGCTCCTCCGAGTCCAGCTTCCCCAGCCATAATGAAGCATAACCTTCTTTTTCCACGAAGTCCCCTCCTGAAAGTTAATAAAGCTCTCGCAACAAAACGAAAAGCGTATTCGTTTAAAACGATGTAGCTATGTAAATTTTACATATCCATCCAACATGAATCAATCCTAGAATGGCCATGACAGTTGCGGTGGCAACGAAAAAGGGAGCGGTCCCTATGCCCACTCCCATTTTGCCGTCATCAGGCGGTTCAATTGATTAAATTGTTCCATGTTCAAAAAGCAAACCAAAGCAAATTGCCCCATTGTACATGTGGCAAAATATTTTTCCTTGTTCTCTCCAATCAGCTGCTTGAAATGATAAAAAATGTTCATGTCCAGCCAATCATCGTTGAACTCCAGCTCCCAAAAATATTCGGTCTGATTATATTCAAAAGAAATCGACGCTTTCCTATTTTCAAAATCAATTTGATCACGAACGTTATGCAGCTTAATATCTGTCAGCCTCATCAATTGCTCTAAAATTCGCACATAATCGCCAGTATCCTCTATACATTCGGCATCCATATACCAGACATCATCTGAGACCCAACGCCATTCGCCGTCTATTTCTGCCTCTTCCCCCATAACAATGAGCAAACTTAAATAAGGGTCTTTCTCAAATTGCTCCCTGCTATTCGTATCCAGCAGCCATTCTGCCTTAACATCCGCATGGAGTCGAATACCAATTTCAGATAATCGCTCCAGCTGCTGTTCAAAAGTGATCGTTTTTTTTCGTAGAAACCTGAACAACTCGATGCCTCTCAACGAACAAATTCCCTATCCAAAAAAGGGCTCACCTGCTCTTCATATTCTGTACCAACAAACTTTTGCGCCTGAAAATAATGCTCGCTCGTCATCCAATATTTATTTCCCAGCTCAAACCCATGCTTCGAAAAATTAGAAAAACAGCCGTAATCGTCATCTATTTTATAAAAGTATATTGTCATATAAGTCCCTCCCAGATACAGCAGCTTCATTTCTTCTTAGATTTATCTAAGCCTAGCTTCTCGATTATATTTTCTTCTTTGAAGTCCATAAGTACTTTAAAATCATTGTTTGGGCAATAAACAGCGGGATGTTTTCCACTATTCAAACCATAATACAAAAGCTTTTCACCGCATTCAGGACAATTTACTTCTTCCCCCCTCATAGCCCGATCACAAATATACTGCATTTCCCTTACTTCCATTATAAATTTTTTATTTAAATCCTTATCCAATTTTCAACCTCCTGTTTCCAAGACATTTTAAAACATATATAATTTACCTTCAGCTTTTCTATTTTAATATTACTGAGCTTTTAGCAAAAAACTACTTTCACATTGTTGGAAATAAGCAAATCATATAATGGACTAGACAAAAAAGGAGCTTCCATAGACATGGAATTTTCATTATCACTATGACATTCATAGGCACTTTTATTTAAATGACTTATATAAAGAGTGAATGGAGCTACTGCTCCAAAACCTCCACAAAAGCAATCCTCTAAACTTGTTAAAGTGAAACCATAATAACCACCTGGACCATTAATAGCCTCACCCAAGGCACAATAGAAAGTGATATCATCTTCAACGATCCCCATATCAAGAAAGTACTCTCCGTTTGCTTGATCCGCAGGAGCTGTTTTTTCGTGTTGTCGGACAATTTCTAACCATCGTTGTTGTTGATCCTTTGATAAATCCATCCACATATTTTTGACCATAGGATCGGATTCTCTCCATAAATCCCAAATTTCCAGTGATTCCCTTGGAATGGTTACTGGTAACAGCACCACTACTTCAGCAGTAATGGATTGAACGTTAAATTTTTCATCACAAAAAAATAAAGGTTTTTGCAAGTAAAAATAATAAGTGCCCATAACGTCACCTTTTTTATTCAAAAAGTTCAAAAGAATATACTTTATAAAAGGCCTTTTCTTTTTGACATACTCTCTAAAAGCTTCCGTCATTTGAAAATTCACTAAAATAATACGATGGTATTGCTCTCTTTTTATTTCAATGCTATATTCGCCAGACATCCCTAAAATATCTTTGCAATATCCAATTACTATATTGCTTTCCTCGTCTACGAGCGAGAATTTTCGAGAAATTTCACCCATGGTTACTACACGATCATTAGGTAAACGAGCTTCTGCTAAAACCAAATCTGGTAGGTTTATTTGTTCATTTCCCTTCAGCATTTTCATATCTCCTCCTAGCAATAAGCTTGTTCTCTACTGATAAAAGCAAGATTGTTTATGATATTGTTTTGATTGAAAGAACCTCAATTGTTTTACAATAGAAACTCATAACATCATTTTCATAATCATGTACGTGATATCTCTGATTCGCTTCCCAATTACGATCCTTCATATCATTTATTTTAAAACCGACCAATTGATTAAATGACCCGCCAAACCCTGACAGATTCAGTAAAGTGACCTCGCTAAACCCAAGCAATACTTGATAACGTTGCTTTTCTAACGCTGGCTCCAAAACATAGCCTACCTCTAAAAAAGATACCTCATCATAATGTTTGTTATAGTCAATATAATAGCGAATGCTAGAAACAAACTTAAAATCTATTTCTCTAATTGGAGTAGATATTTTCTCGGAAATTAATTGAAAATTTCTAATGAAATTCATACTGTTCATTCCCTTTTATTTAAATATTGTAACATTAGAATCAAACACGTATTATGATGGCTAAAGGAAAATAGTTTGATCGACTGGTTTCATTTTGCAATTGATAACTCTGCTTTTTAATTCTTGGCTAATATATTTATCCCATCCCATACACAAAACATCCTTATCGTTGGGTTCTGTTATTTTTCCATATTTGAACCATTCCCCTTCTTGCTTGGATAAAAAATCCTCTGGGTGATCCCATTCTGCTTCACATTCATTGCAGTATACAAAGCATTTTTGACTTGATATCTCTTTGACAACTACAGCCCAACCCTGTGAGCATATACAACAACTCCCAATAGGCTGTCGTTCGAATAAAACCAATTAAGCACCTCCATTAATGCCTTATGAAGAGCCAGTAATTCCGTTTCTTTATCCACAATGAGCTTAGACGTATTCATCAAAAACCATTCTCGCTCTGGGTTATCGAACTTTGGCTCTTAAAACAGCAATGCTCACCTGCAGCCTAATATTGCTTAAGCACTATTTTTATAAACCCGGATTCCAAGATTGGATACAACTTAAAAATTAAGGTCCTTAAGAGCTAAAATCATCATAGTATACATGATTCAATTACGAACTATGTCCTTGTATACTCTCCCAAAAATTTATCAATCGCCGTTAAAACATTGTTATTTTTCAGCTTCATGCCCTACTTCAAGTACGATTCCTTTTGCAATAACTCTAATGCCAACGTTTAAATTAAAGACGTAATTCGGCAATATTAAATCTTTATACACTTCTCCGTAAGGCAACTCAATGTTTACAATATGTTTTTCTCCTTTTGGAATGACCTCTTTTTCAACTTCTTCTCCTAAGTTAATTTTACACATAATTAATTCTCCATTCACATTAAATGATGCCATCAGGCCAGAAAAAACGTCCTTTGTCATTCCACCTTCATTTTCTGATATAAAACAGACTTCAGCCATAACCTTTAACATTCAAAATTCCTCCTTATATTCACGTTATCTTTAACAAATAAGTTAACCGTAGCTTCAAGCCTGCTTCAAACCCGTCAATCCCCTTTCACCGTTCCTACTCATGGTACCAGATCAATGCCAGGCTAGAATAAAAAAGACCTTGAAAGGCAACAGGCCAATCAAGGTCTTACAAAATCAATGCTGCCGATTACTAGTAAAATTCTTCTACAGATATTGCCTCAATAGCACTGCAATAAAAATCAATATCACCAAAGCCATCGTTTTCTCCGTATCCACTATCATCATGTACATGATACCTTTGAACGCTTTCCAATCCTAAATCCTTCAAATCATGAATGATTAAAGCTTTTGTTAAACATAATGTTGTTGCTTTTCGCAATGTAAGGTCATAAACATTATGATATCTAATTTTCACTTTGAATGGCTCTTTTGTTTCTAAAACAATTACATAAAACGATATATCAAGTCTACCAATATAATCATCTTCATAATCAAGTTCAATCTCGTACTCCATTTTAACAATTCTTTTATAAGCCCACGAACCACAAGCATTTAGCTTATCAGTTATTATGTCATAATTTTTTATAGCCACCACTTTTTCTCCTTCTACTCACATTTAATCTATCCACTAAAAGGGGCTTGGCTACATAAATTTCAAGGCAAAACTTTTGTGAAATTAGGTATATGTGATGTTTGATCAGCCGTTGCTCCAAATGGAATCACTTTAGCTTTTTCAGGAATTTCAATTCTTGAAATGTGTATTCCTTTAAGACAATCATTACACCACATTAAAAAATAACCCTTTCTCTTAATAGCATCTCCGATATATTCAAAATTAATATTTGCGCTACTACAGCTTGGACATTCAAGTTTAGGAGCATTAGGAGTTGTCTCTTTAACGCTTGCCGCCAGTTGCAACCATAGTTTAAACTTGGAATTTATCATCTATTATCGTTTCCAAAATCAAATTAATTTTCAAGTTAGAAATCGAATGCGTAGAGATCACTTGAATTTTTTCATTTTTTGGAATCGAGCCATTTATAAGTATTATTTCTCTTGTAGAAATCCTGATCCACCCCGTCCCAATTCTTTCATTGTCAATATAATAATCGCTAGGTACCCAAAATGAATAAAACACATCATCCCAGAAATTATTCATGCTTATCCCTTCAAAAACGTATCTCTTTACATCTAAAATCCTTTCATAGACTACAAAAATCTCATCGCTATCAAGTTGAACGGCATCTTCGCTTAAAGTAGCTGGAATCGTATTGCTTATACTATATGCGTCTCTTAGTTCAGGAGCAGCAATAAGTCCGCTGCCTCCAATATGAATAATCGTTACTTTTTTTCCACTTTTTACTCCTACATACTCTCCCTCTAGTAATAAATTTCTATTTAAGGCTGTTATAGTGGCGGGTACTACTTTCTGCCCTCTTAATTTTATTGGCTTTCTCTCCCGCTCTAATAATATAAATGACATTTCACTCCCCCTATTTACTGCACAGATTTCCCCATTCACTACTCTTTGAGCTGTTCGCCTGTAATATAGTTGTTCTCCCCCACCGATATTAATACCATAATAAAAAGATGGGTCAATAAACAATTCTTGTCCATTATTCAAGTTTAACTGAAGGCTGTTGCAGACAATTTGTTGATTGTCATTAGACTCTATACCGTTAATAACGAAACTCTTAACAGTATTTTTAGCAGACATCGAGTCAGTCAATATTATTTGACTCACGGACGTCTTGCATGGCAACATATCCTCATCAATTTCAAATTGATATCGAATCGAATCAACTATCCTCACACTAAGTTTTGAGTATTGGTTAATTGATTCAAATTCAATATATTTCTCGCCTACTTCGAAATAATAGTAACGCGTATTCGGACAAAAATCCGCTACTCCATCTTCAGTATCTACAAAACCAAGCAAGTAAATGGCAAGTACATCATCCCTACAAAAAATAATATCTACTTTCCTATCGCTCATCAGGCAGTGTAAAAATAACATCCAGCGGATTTAGGATTCTTGATGACTGCAGATCTATGGCTTCATCATGGATGAGTTTACCTAGTTCTTCAAATATAGCTCCTTCTCTTTCATCGATGATATTTTGTTTAAGCAGCCTTAGAGAACTGCCCTCTCGACTAAACGGCCAATCGACATGCGCTCCTTCATAATCAAATACAAAATCAATGGAGCTTATCCCTTGGTATTTACTTACGAGAGGGTGCAGAATAACCAAAAATTGTGCAAAAATATAAGTACGCTCCCTTACCTTTTGCGCATTCTTAACTTCGGCTTGAAGCGTAGATGATTCAGAAGGCAAATCCCCCCATGATTGAATGTTTATATACGTCAACAATGAAATAGCGTGTTGTTTGTCTTTAAACATAGCGATCCCGACCAATATTTCATTACTGCTGATCCCCGATTCAATAAATCCCCCCAAACATCTGGCCGCATTTTCAAGCGTAGTAGCATACTGTGCCAATAGAGGAATGTACTCACTAAAAAGCTTTTCTATCATGCTCTTCTCAGCATTACCGTAAGTTGCTTCCACAATGGTCTCAATCACTAACGCTTTATTATACTTTTCATTTGTTTTCGGCAACACTTCTTCTAAGAGGTGACTGGTAAATTCAACATCATAAAAATCTAACAAGGTTGAATAATCCTTCAAGCCGCGTAAGAAGGCCATAAATGTTTCAAACTCTGGAGAACCTTCATTACCATGAGTTAAATATTTAAATAAAGAGTTTATTTTTGGTACTTTATCCTCCATAAAGATCTCCTTTTAGTTGATCTACTTAATATAGAAGACCATACACGCTAGGCATAGCCTTCTCAGACCTTTATAAATTAGTCAATTAATTCCAGATCACTACATTCCATTTTATACCGTCACTTATTTGCTTATAGAGTATACGTACTGTGTGTGTTATTCATTGAATAATCAGTTCATTCGACACTGGGTAGCCCCCGCCAAAAAGGAAAAGCCATAGAGAGGATGGTTTCCTCTTTATGGCTTGCAAACTATTTTTTTGCTTCGACAAAACTACTTTCTCTTTTTGATGTAGTTATATTCAAATAGAATGATTGACCTGTTTGTTTATCTAAATTTTCCGCCATGGTGGTTACTTCACACATAAGTGAAATGTACCGTGCCATCCAAAGTGAAATATCAAACATACGGTCATTAAAGATTTCTTGAAATGAATCAGTAGTAGTTGCTCCTAGAAAATATTGATAATTCGGCCACTTATCATTTTTCTGTAATTCCTTTAATTCAACTTCGAAGCCAAAAATCTCAGCGTAACCCACTAAATCATATGGTTCATCTTCCATATTCTCATATCTTAAAGTAGGTATATTTAGTCCTTTTTCTATTTTTGAGCCTAAATCCTGTAAAGAGCCTTCATATTGAATATATACCTTAGAGTGAACACCATGCACTTTGTCCGAAATCTCCATTGTAACCTCCTAGTTAATTACTTGATGGCTTAAATTTTATTGAAAATCCCTCTTTATTTGGCTTCAGTCCCTCAAATCCCGGTATTTCAGAAAGTATTTTCCTGAATACCGGATTTGCTTTCAAACTATTACCAAATTTCTCGTATAGAATATCACTTTCTATAAAATAATCGATATCATACTTGTTCATATTAATAGGTTGACCATAAGTCGGTTTACTCGGATTCCCTACTGTACCAGTCTTAAACGACCCTGTATAACCTGATTTAAGATTAGGGTCTATTTCTCTGAACTGCGGTAAAAGATGTTTTTCAGCAAGGTCATCTAACTTTGTATGAAGTTCAATCATTATAGGACTAAGTTTACCCGCCCCATTAACTTCACAATTATGAACCCAAATCCCAAGGTTGGACACAAAATAAGAATTAAAATCCTCAACCTCAAAGTTATAAACCGTTGCCTCGCGCGACTCTTTTTCAATCTTGTCTATCGCCAGTTTAGAACCGTCACTCGAAACAAGCAAGTCGCCGACTTTCAGGTCTTTAACAAACGTCCATCCCTTGCCATCAAGCCAGAATGGATGCTCGCCTGTGACCTCGATGATTTCATCCCCGATGTGGACGTAATAGATTTCGTCAGCCTGTTTCTGGAACAGCCCTACGACCTCTTTATAGGCCACTTTGGCACTGGGTAGCCCCCACAATAAAGAAACCTTGAAAGGCATAGAACCAATCAAGGTTGTGTAAAATTTAATCGTTAGTTGCCCAAAGATAGAAAACCCTCAATACATCTTCAAGATTGCCCGGGCCTCCAGCACCAGAAAAGCAACCATCCTCTATCTTGCAGTAGATCCAATCTTCTTCGGTTCGTTCAATTTGAATCAAATCAACTTGCTTATTTTCCAACGTAGTACCAATCAAACTTATGGCAACATGCCACCCAGGATTATCAATGGACGTTATTCTAATACAGCTTTCATGCTCCCATTCTCCGTCACAATGTGAGGAATACCACTCTTGTAACCACCTCAAAATATCCATTCATTCACACTCCTCAAGGCTTACCTGGAATTTCCCAAGGGTATGGCTTTCTTACTCCCCCCGGTGTCTTAGGATCATTAACATGGGGTGTTTCCACCATTTGACCAGTTTGTTTATTAAAGTGCCCTGCTCCCTTGCCATCGTATCTCTCCCCTGGAGTAAACGGATTTGGGTTTCTTGGGTCGGATTTATACCATCTTTGCCAATTCGTTATTTCTCCTGTTTGAGGGTCACTCTTATAAGTTGAATGTTCTCCTGTTGCATCAGGATCATACTTCATATTGTTTTTACTTTTGCCCCCACCAGCTTTGGGTGCACCTGCATTACCCATCCCTGGGATCTCACAATTATGAACCCAAATCCCAAGGTTAGACACAAAGTAAGAATTAAAGTCCTCAACCTCAAAGTTATAAACCGTTGCTTCGCGCGACTCTTTTTCGATTTTGTCTATTGCCAGTTTAGAGCCGTCACTCGAAACAAGCAAGTCGCCGACTTTCAGGTCTTTAACAAACGTCCATCCTTTGCCATCAAGCCAGAATGGATGCTCGCCTGTGACCTCGATGATTTCATCCCCGATGTGGACGTAATAAATTTCGTCAGCCTGTTTCTGGAACAGCCCCACGACTTCTTTATATGCCACTTCTCCGGTTTCGTCATCCTTTGAGAGAACCTTATCCCCTACCTCGATTTCCTCGATAGGTTTCTCCCCTTCGTCTGTGAGAACCTTGGTTCCTGCTGTAAAGCAGTTACATTCGTAGACGAGTTTTTTCGTCCTTTTAACAGTATCCTCACCAAAAATATTCTTCAGCTTCGAACCCGCCCAAATGACACCCTTGGTGCCATACTTACCCGCATGCTTCAGACCCGGAATCGGAATAATGCTTAGCGTTGCTCCAATTCCTTCGCCCCAACGGTCTCCCGCCGAGAGATGTTCGCCGGTCATATAGTTGTTACCCGTAAATGCCTGCTGAAAGCCTTTTACCATTCACCTCAGTGGTACCAGATCGGCAAGGAAGTCATTCAAAAAAAGAAACCTTGAAAGGCAAAAGGCCAATCAAGGTTTACAAAATTTAGCCTTCACATATTTGAATAATCTCTTTAGGTACAGATTCAAATATCAATACTTCTGGCTTGGAAAAAGGCTTTTTAGCTTTATAATCTTGGAGGGTCATCAAACTTGCCCAGTACAATTCTACCCAATGTTCAATACTTTCACCTGTATCAAAATTTAGTGCTTCCTCATCGGTATCCTTCAAATCCTCATAAAATGCTTGGTCGTAGATAGAAAGAGAAATGTCCCCATCAAAAACCAAGATTTTGTTTGAAAACACTGGAAAGCAAAATGATTTTGTAAAGCGATTAACAATATCTACCCCGATTGCCTTTCTGAAATTGACCCAATCAGGCGTATTTATAGGTCTGAATTGTTCTGTCACTTCAAGTTTTATCCTACCACCATTGCTATATCGGTTGTTTGATTTTGTCATAGAATTTATACCACCCGACATAATTACCTCTTTGGAGACATAATGTTCATGACCTTCGGCTAAGTAGGCGTGATACAACAATTCATTCAAATTTTCACCTCCTAATTTATTTTCTTGAAACATAAGGAAAATGTGAACTTCTGGTTGGATCATCCAAATTTTCAAACACCCTATGACTTCCTGTTGGTGTATCAGGTGTACTAATATTACCGTCAAACTCTTTATAATACTTGGTTATTCTTTGGTTGTTTGGATTATTTGGATTTGGCCAATTTGAGTAGGCTTTATCAGGATTAGTCATTGTCTCTTGTCTTAATTTTCCTACGTCAACGTCTTGACCATATTGTGAACGATTCTTAGTCGATGGTCTAGTTGAATCGAATAAATGTTTTTCTGAGTGAGGATTAACAAAATCACTTCGTCTGTCAGAACCTTTGTTCCTGCTGTAAAGCAGTTACATTCGTAGATGAGTTTTTTCGTCGTTTTAACTGTATCTTCACCAAAAATATTCTTCAGCTTCGAGCCCGCCCAAATGACACCCTTGGTGCCATTATTTACCCACATGCCTCAGAGCCGGAATTGGAACAATGCTCAGTCACAATCTGATTAAATAATGAGTAATTCCGACACTAGGAAGCCTCATCAAGAATAGTGGCGGTATTTACCTCAAAGAAATGCAATTTTTTTGCCATTTCATCCTCCCCATTGAGGCAGCATATTCTACATTTGCGAGTATATTTGAAAAAATGCTAGAAAACGAAGATAACAAAAAACAGGTCGATTACGGTGGTATCTGACCATAATCAACCTGTTTGATGTAAAAAAATAGTTATATTTAGTTTATAAAATTAAAGCATATGATGTGCATACAACCGAAATGGAGAAATCTTTATGCGGATATTACATCGGTTAGATGTGTTATTGGTTGAATAATGGGCTCATTCGGCACCGGGTGGGGTATTTTGAATAACCACCACTTTTATATTTGTATTTTTTAGCATATAGCCGCGGATAAAAAAAGAAACCACAACTCGGCGGTTGACCCGAATTGTGGCGTTGTTGGTTGTATTGTACGCTCTTGTTGTTGGGTGTTGTAGTGGGCTTGTACAAAATGTTGACCGAACCGATCCTTAAAATTTAATTTTTTCCATTTAAAAAGTTTACTTGTTTCCAGTCAGTTTCGCATTTTTTTTCGTAAGTTATAAAACCCTCAATCGAAAATCTTTTTTCAAGCATCCTACTAGCCTCACATTTACTGAAATTATTTTTCATATAAATTTCATCTTGTAAAAATAATATAAATATAGAACTGGATGCATCGTTATTCGCCATATAGACGCCCAGTAATTCGTTGTATTGAGTGCTAAAAAACAAAGCTACATACTCTATTTTGAGTTTAATATTTTCCTTGCATTCAATTAATCCTTCGTAACTATCAAATAAATTAAAATCATCCAAATCGTATATTTTATTCTTTGAGATTAACGGATTCATACCTCTTATATACAAGCCTATAACATCACCATCATCTTTCTCAAGGAAAAGGACATGGTCTAATCTCTCGTTATCATCCTCATCATGTAAATAAATAATATTTGAGATTTCTTTTTGCACGAAAAAATAATCAAACTTTTTTGTAAAAGATAATAAATAATTATTCATTTTCATCCTCACTCTCTAATCAAATCTAATTCGGATATTAACATACTTGACAAACGGTTTCCTTTTTTGTTCAAGAAAGTCAATATTTCGTTTGCATCTCTATTAACTAACACAACAGCATCACCCATTACAAAAGCGTCTACAGACTCAATTGTATTCCATTTAAAAGGTTTCGAATTAGCGAGATTTTGGGGTTCATTTACAATTGATAAAATGAACTCTTCCATCCATTCTTTATCTCCTTTTTTAACTGGAACACCTAAGTCCCTTGAAGTTTCATAAATATCTCGAGCATGTTTTCTTAATTTTTTATCAAAATTCGGACTGAAATTCGGGCCACCATCACCCGTTACCTTAACTGCACAATTATGAACCCAAATCCCAAGGTTGGACACAAAATAAGAATTAAAGTCCTCAACCTCAAAGTTATAAACCGTTGCTTCGCGCGACTCTTTCTCAATCTTGTCTATTGCCAGTTTAGTGCCGTCACTCGAAACAAGCAAGTCGCCGACTTTCAGGTCTTTAACAAACGTCCAACCCTTGCCATCAAGCC
>NZ_KQ040779.1:141337-234756 GCF_000971975.1 Paenibacillus algorifonticola
CTCGCGCGACTCTTTTTCAATCTTGTCTATTGCCAGTTTAGAACCGTCACTCGAAACAAGCAAGTCGCCGACTTTCAGGTCTTTAACAAACGTCCAACCCTTGCCATCAAGCCAGAATGGATGCTCGCCTGTAACCTCGATGATTTCATCCCCGATGTGGACGTAATAGATTTCGTCAGCCTGTTTCTGGAACAGCCCTACGACCTCTTTATATGCCACTTCTCCGGTTTCGTCATCTTTTGAGAGAACCTTATCCCCTACCTCGATTTCCTCGATAGGTTTCTCCCCTTCGTCTGTGAGAACCTTGGTTCCTGCTGTAAAGCAGTTACATTCGTAGACGAGTTTTTTCGTCGTTTTAACTGTATCTTCACCAAGAACATTCTTCAGCTTCGAGCCCGCCCAAATGACACCCTTGGTGCCATACTTACCCGCATGCTTCAGACCCGGAATCGGAATAATGCTCAGCGTTGCTCCAATTCCTTCACCCCAACGGTCTCCTGCTGAGAGATGTTCGCCAGTAATATAGTTGTTACCCGTAAATGCCTGCTGGAAGCCTTTCACCGTGCCTACCCATGGCACCAGATCAGCAAGGAAGCTTCCGCCCTGCAGCCATGCAGAGTCTCCATCACGGCTTAAGCCAAATGGATCGACATAGGATATCGGGTTGCCATTCACATACGCATAGCGGTTCAGCGTTTGCGAATCGCTTATCGAGCCTGTCAGCACATCCCGGTTGATGAAACGTTTGATTTCTGGATTGTAATAACGCGCACGCATATGGTACAGGCCGTTTGCGTCCGTTGCAACGCCATCCCGTCCATTATACTGGAACGGCTGCTGGATCGTCCCCATATGACGGATTTGTTCACCATACGGTCCGTATTCATACGTATCGGTGATCGCGCCGTTGTCATCCGTCAGAGCGACTGTGCTTCCACGACGGTCATAATGATACGTGGCATAGCTGCCATCCGCTGCCTCGCGGCCAATCAATCCGAGACCGTACACATAATACGCTGTCGGATTACCTTGTCCATCTGTCTCCATCAGCACCTGCGATAATACAGCTTGCGGATTTACGACATAACGAGTCGTTACCCCGTTTACAGTGACGGAGGTACGTACGTTTTCGCTATTGTAGCCATAGCTGATGCCGCCTGCTTCCGTTAGTCGGTTGCGCGCATCGTAGCTGTAGCTTTGCATGCTGCCAGCAAGCGGACCGTTAATCATGTTTCCATCCTGATCATACACGACTGCATTCCCGTTATAGGTCGCCAGACGATTGTCCGCTGTGTAGGTCATTTCCGTGTTGCTCATGCCAGGCGGAAGCTGCATTTCTGCTGATTCCGGCTGCAAGCCAGCAGCATCTCCTGGTACGTATACACTGCCCGACACATTGCCGTTTACGTTCTCACCTACACTTAATCCGTTCAAGTATACACTGCCCGTGACGCTCAATGTTGGCCCGCCATTTTCGCTGATGACATTGCCAACCGCATCATAGCCATACGTATACGAAAGAATTATGCTGCTATCCAAGCCAATGTCGTTAATCGTCAACAATTGACCCTTCGCATCATACGTTCTTGTTTCCGTTGTGCCATTAGGTCGAAGCGTTGATGCAAGACGGCCATTGGCATCATAGCTGTAAGCTGTTACGCGGCCGTTCCAATCGGTTACGCTCGTCATGCGGCCTGCACGGTCATACGTGTAGGAAACAGTTTTGTTATCTGGATAGGTGAGCAGCGTCATATTGCCTGCTGCGTCATAGCTGTATTTGATGACATTGCCGAATTCATCCGTATATTGCACGACGCGGTCCAGCTCATCAAATACACGCGTTAAGGCTTTGCCTTGCCCATCCGTTACCGCAGTTATATTGCCGTTAGCATCATACGTATAGCTGACTTCACCAGCCTGATCAACGAACTTGCTAAGTCTTGACGCCGCGTCATAGTTATAGGACGTCGTCAGTCCGCGACCATTCGTCTCCACATCCGGCAAGCCTAAAGCGTTATACGTGTAAGTCGATGTTTCGCCAGCTGCATTCGTTTCGCCAATTAATCTTCCTGCCAAATCATACGTATACGTTGCCGCATTCTGATTCGGATCGGAGTAGCCGATGACTTGGCTTAATGAATCGTAGCTGCGGCTTGCTTCGCCTTTAAGCGCATCGCTTACAGTCGTCAAACGACTCAGATCGTCATAAGCGAATGTAGTAGAGCGATTCATTGGATCAATCGTTTCAACGAGACGATTGAGTTCATCGTACACATAAGTTTGCGAATGATTCAACGCATCTTTAATGGTGACCGGATTACCCTTCGCATCATAGACAACCTCGTAGACTTTGGTATTGTCCGCATTATAGGCTTCTACAAGACGATAGAGGGAATCATACACATAACGAACGCTTTCTCCTTCTGCATTCGTCTGAGTCAGCACATTGCCGACTGCATCGTAGACAATCTTCACACTGTCGCCAAGCGGATTGACGGCTTCAATCAAACGGCCCTCCGCATCATAAATGAGCTGCGAAGCTTGATTCAATGCATTCACAACCTGTGTCAGATTGCCGTTGTTATCATAGGTGTAATGTGTCGTGTTGCCACGCGCATCAACCTCTGACGCAAGGAAGCCTTGCTTGTCATAAGCATACGAGTACGCATGTCCCAGCGCATTCGTATCGCTTAGCAGTTGATCATCTGCATTGTACACGAGCTGGCTTGTATTTCCTGCCGCATCGGTTACGCTTGCCATTCTTCCGGCAGCGTCATAACCATACGTCGTAACCTCGCCCGCCGCATTGTTCATGCTGACCAGTCGGCCTCCATTATACGTATAGGAGGTTTGTGCACCTTTTGGATCAGTAGCCGACAATAACATTCCAGCTGCATCATACGCATAGGTAGTTTTTTGTCCATCTGTATCCGTTACGGATAACAAACGGTTCTTATTGTCGTACGTATACGTCATCGTATTACCATCAGGACCTGTTGCGCTTAGCAGATTGTCCTCATTGTCATAGGTCATATTGACCTGCGCACCCGTATAATCGGTTGAACGAATCAGATTTCGCCTGTCATCATAGGCATAGCTGATCGTCTGATTTAGCGGATTAGTCGCGGTTAGGCGATTTCCCTGTGCATCATACGTAAAGGTCATTTTATTCCCTAAGCTGTCTTCCGTTTGAAGCAGTTGGTACTGCGCATCATGCGTGAGCTTCTGCACATCGCCATTACGATTGGTAATCGTCGTAACTAACTGCTTGTCCTTCTCTTCATAGCTGAACGTAGTTGGAGCATGACCAGCAACAGCATCCTGCTGCTTGATGACGCGTCCTTCATTATCATACGTATTCTCGAACAGCTGGACGCCCTCGCTCGATGCGCTGACAATCCGATTGCTGCTGTCGTAGCTGTACGTCGTCGCATTTCCTGCTGCATCGGTTATTTCGCTCAAGCGACCGGTTGCATCATAAGAGAATTGGACGGAACGCGCTGCCGGATCAGCAACCTCAGCCACTCGGCCAGCTGCATCATAACTGAGTGTCAAAGCCGCTCCTGTCAATGGATCGCTGATTGTCGATAAAGCACCATCCGCTGCGTAACCAAATGCCAGCTTCAGCCCGCTTTTCTCCTCAATTTCAGTCAAGCGCCCTGCGGCTGCGAAACGATAGAATGTACCATCATTGCGTTCAAGCACATAGGTGCCGTCCGCATTTTTCGTCAAATGATCCAATCTTGTTGCTTTATCGGTTGACGAATAGGTACCGTCCGCTGCTTTATTAAATACATTCGAGCGGAAAGCATTCCAGTAAACCGTTGCGTTGTTCGCGCCAGCCTCCAGCTTCATCTCAAAGTTATGGCTCCAGCCAACTCCCAGATCGCCAGTACCCGTCAATAACGAATGATATTGGGCCTGAAAAGGAATCGGAACCGCGCCATGTGCCGTAAGCAAGGTGCGATTAATAATTTGCGCCCCCGTTGCCGTATCGATCGGATCAGCATGGAACGTCTGTGGATCATAGTCCGACGGGTCCAGCGTCTTCACTTTGTCCGCTGCGCTGATACCGGATATTGGTGTGCCATCTGTTCCAGTGAAGCTCAGGTCAATGGTGCCAAATGGTGCAAATACGAGATATTCCGCGCCGCTTGTATTCGTAAGCAGCAGCGTTGCTCCCGCGTTTACATTTAGCGGGCTTTGTCCTGGCTGCTCACTGCCAGAGCCACTGCGATACGTGAAGGAACCGCCGGCTTTTAGCGTTTGAGTTGACGAGGTCAGATTTTTAGCCTGAACCGTTTGATCGGCTTTCAGCGTTTCCTGCTCAAGTGCCGGATCCGTACGGTCTACATAACCAAATGACTCATACGGTCCCCAAATAGTTAACGATTGACTAAGAGGACTCGTTACAATCATCTTCTCGGCTATAGCAAGCTCGTGCGTTGCTGCTGTATCACGAGAAGCGTAACCAAGCACTGTTCCCGTGCTATTATATGACGCCCAGTCCATTGTGCCACTGCTGGTAAAGGCCCAAACCTTCGGGCTGATATTCGTCAGCTCGACCGTATTTTTGAAGGAAACCGGAACAATTCGCAGGGCTGGCTCTTCCTGCTCCGTTACAAGGAAAGCAAGCGCGCCGCCCGTTACAACGGTTCCCGTACCAATCCGGCTCGTAATGACAAGCTTATGGCCTGCCGGTACGCTTATGGCCGTATTGGTTGCCTCTCTCAAATAGCGTACAGGAGCCCCTGCGCTATCATACAAAGCGTAATCGTATTTTCCGTTAAGGTTGATCGTAGACGCGCCGCCCGATTGATTTTTCACCGCCAGCGTTTCGCCTACTGCCAAAGCTTTCACAAATTCATTGGCATTGCCGCCATCGGTTACATTGATCGCATCCGTTGGCGCCATAACCGTTATAGCAGCGACATCCGCGTTGGTAATCAGCATCCGCTCTGTTGAATCAATCACACGCGGGTTCACCAAGCTGCCGTTGCCGAAACGCTGCATATTTCCCCATAAATCATAAATCTGATAGTCATATTTTCCAATGATCCGCAGATTGAAAGAATCAGGTGAAATATTGCGCAGCGAATAGGAAGCTCCTGGATCAAGCGTCTTAATCGTTACGGCCCGAATCATTCTTGGGGTAATGTCGAAAGCATCATAAGCACCGCTAACGGTGACCGTGTGCGTAGCAGATGGGGTCAGTACAAACTTCGCATCAACCGAAATAATTTGCTCTTTCTGCGTTGCCCCAGCCCCATAGCTGTTAACGGAGCCATCTGCCGCATATTCGGCATTATCATACGTGCCGTCTAAATACAGGCTCATTCTTTTATTCGTTTTCTGCTTAATTTCCAGCGTCCCATCTCCGGAGAGCGTACGGACAAAAGAAACGGGGTTCGCCCGATTGCTAAGCTGGAACAAATCATATGCCCCATAAGCAACCATATTGCTAGTGCCGCTGTTCATAATGGCTGCTTTTTCGCCTACAGTGACAGCCTGTCCGATAGAAGCGCTCCGCTCGCGATAGTAGCTTTTAATATCGCCTGCTGCATCGTACAGCGCCAAATCATAGACGCCTGTCATTTTCACATTGCCATCTTTCGTACCGGTGTAAGCAGCCTCAAAGCTGCTGCCCGGCTGAAGCGTACGCTCGAATAAAGCAGGGTTCGTACGATTCGTCAATTGGAAAGCATCATAAGCGCCTTCAACCGTAATGGCTAAGGAATTAGCATTCGTAACCGCAATGCGGTTTCCTGACGAAATAACCTCAAGCGCTGCCGTTTGATCCCGTCCCAGCTCCCTGACATCCTGATCCGCAGCAAACTCAACGAAATCATATAGGCCGCTCGGATATACCTCATAAGGAGTCAGCTCCTTGTTGGTCGCTTCAAAGCTTTCGCCTGGAGCGAGCGTACGCTGAAACGTTACGGGATTCGTACGGGCATTGTTGTCAAAAACATCATAAGCACCGTAAACCACGATGGACTGAACATCCGTGTTCATAACCGCAATTCGCTGCCCCGTATTCACCAATCTATTTTTAATGATGTTTTGCTGCCTTGCATAGGTTTTTAAACCATTTTGATCAAAAAGCGAATAATCATATTTGCCCGTCATATAAACAGAGGCATCATCCGTTCCTTTAAAAACAGCCTCCATGCTTTGGCGAGGTGCAAGGGTACGTTCAAAAAGCGCAGGATTCGCGCGGCTGGTCAATGCGAATACATCATATGGCCCTTCAATAGCCATTGAAGAAGCCTGCGCATTCGTAACCGCCAAACGGTTGAGCCCAGACACATTTTTGACCGTCGTATCATGCTCACGCTCAACATCGGTTACATCATTAGCAGCATCATATTGAGCAAGATCATAAAGTCCTGTCGAATAAACCGGGAACAGCTTGCCAGTCTGATTTCGCAGCTCCATGCTCTCACTTGCCGTTAATACCCTGCTAAACGTAACCGGATTAGCCCGGCTCGTAATCGCAAACAGTTCGTATGGCCCATAAACCTCCATCGCCGTTGTTCCGGTATTCATAACAGCCACATGCTTGCCCGCATCCACATCGCGATAAGCGATCGTGCGCCCGCGTGCATAGCTGTCTGGATCGCCGGCAGCATCATAATCCATAATATCGTGCTTACCTGTCAGATCCACTCGTTCATTATAAGTAGAAGTATTTTTCGCCTGAGCGCTTTGTCCAACTGCAAGCTCCTTCACAACCAAAGCTGGATTCGCGCTCGATTGCACAAGCGTCACGTCATTAGGCGTAAGAATTTGCAGCACGGAGCTCCCGCTGTTCGTCAGCGTTATCCGTTCCGAGTTATAAAGAATTTGTCCGAGAGAGGTTTCCTTGCGCTTCGACGAGCGCGGCTCTCCTGTCGTTTTATAACTGGCCTGATCGTAAGTACCTGACATATTTAAATGAAAAAGCGTTGGGCTTATATTCGTCAGACGCATGCTCTGCCCATTGGCCAAAAAGCCCTTGTAAAGCGCAGGAGCTGATCGATCCGTTAAGCGAAAAGCATCATACGGACCCGATGCAACAATCGGCGCCGTACCGCTGTTGGAAATGATGATTCGCTCCGTATCATCCACGATATGGCTGTCAGCCGTTTGCGGATTGCCGAATTCGCTCACTTCATTTCCCGTGTCATAGGTGACATAATGATGCTGATTATTCAAGCTGACCGTAAATGATTTAAGGGAGATATTATCAGCCTGAACGGTTTCACCTGCCAGCAATGTCTTATTAAAGCTGACCGGGTTTGAGCGCGATACGAACCTAAAGGCATCATAAGGAGCAATAATCTCCGCTGCCCCGCTGCCCACATTCGTAAAGGCGGCGCGTTCTCCTGCACTAATGCTGAAGCTGCCTAAAGAACGTTTTGCATAATAGTTATTAATGTTCCCTAAGCTGTCGTACATGGCGTAATCGTACAAGCCATTCATCGTAAAAGCAGCATTGCCCGACAAGCGATTCGTCGCTTCATAGCTTTGTCCTACTGCTATTGAACCAATAAAAAGGGCTGGGTCTGTGCGGCCGGTGAAGCTAAAACCGTCTGGGGGACCGACGACTTCGGCTGTACCTCCATCTGTTTTGGTAATGACGATGCTGCCGCCAGCAGGAATTGTCTTTGTCCCTGCCGTTGTCGTTATTTTTCGTCCATAATCGGCGACGCTGCCGCTCACACTATATTGTGCAAAATCATATGACCCTTTTAGATTTAGGGCATAGCTTTCGGATGATGTATTTTTGACTAGAAGACTTTGACCACTGGTCAGCGTCTGTGTATACAACGCCGGATAAGCACGTGCTTTAGTTGGAAGCGCATCATAGGGACCCTCGATCACGAGCGGTACGTCCGAATAGTTGCTTACAATTATTTTCTGACCAGCATACAACATATCTGATGTATAGCCTGTATGACCATAGGAGTCGAGAACGCCTGCGGCATCGTAAATCGCATAGTCATAATTTTTATGAGTGAAATACATCGTAAACGTAAAGGATGTTACATTTAACGCTTCTAAATGCTGACCCTGCTGCAGCGTCTTCACAAACACCGCCGGGTTAGAACGGCTGGCGAAGGAGAACACCTCATAAGGCGCCAGCACCTCATAGCTGGTCGTTCCCGTATTCGTAATAGCGATACCTTCCCTTGCTGGAATCGTCATTGTTCCACCAGCATGAGTACGGTCATAGGTGTTGGGAATATCATTGGCATTGTAATCGGCATGGCTGTTTTTGCCGCCTACGTCAATGCTTTCCGATGAGGTAATCAGATTGGTTGCCTTCATGCTCTGCCCTGGAAACAGCAAATATTTTTTCAAGGCTGGTGTAGAGGTATAGCTTGCACCAAGCTCTCTAGTTACCGTCTTCAGCACAACTCCGCTTGCTGACGTATTCGTAATAACGAGCCGCTGCCCGCCTACGATACTAAGCGACTTTTTGCCTGTGCCTTGGCCAAAGTTGACAACTGACCCATTGGCTGCATAACGGGCATAATCATAAGATGTGCCTTCAGCGGTTACCGCTGTAGTGGATGCAGCAAAACTGGAGGTTACAACCGCTGAAGAATAACCGGGAACGGTATAGTTAAGCGGAGCTGCATAAGTGATATTCGGCTTGACGAGGAAACCGATCGTAAAAGCTAAAGCAAGGCAGGCTAAGGTCAGCCATTGTATCGTTTTGCGAATCATTATGGTTGCCTCCGGTTGATTGTGAAGTCATCTACAAAAAATCCAACAGTTGCATCAGAGCTCTCAACATACAGAGAAAGCTCCGATGCATCTCCGCTATAGCTGTAAGGGCCTTCAAGAATAGCCCATTCTCCAGCTTTTACGACGTTTACACTGACGTTATCGTAGTAATCCACACCTTCGGCTGTTTTTCTGTGAATCGTCATTAGCAGATTGGCTGGTGCAGAATCGCCGTGCAAACGAAAAGCAGCTCTCACCGTGTAGGACTGGTCAGCTTGCAAGGAGCCCGTCAAATTCAATAGCGGTCCCTGCCACTCCGCCGTGCGATTGGTTACCTTTAGACTGCGTTGTCCACTGCTGGCCGCCTCGTCCGCATTGCTTAATACGACTCCTTCTCCGAGAGCATTCCAGCCTTGCAAGCTGCCATCTTCAAAATCATGACTGATAACAGGAGGAGCAGCTTCATGCTTCTTCACCTGAAACTCATCCAAATAGAAGCTGGCCGTGGCGTTCGCGCTTTCCATATAAACGGTTAAATTGGTTACCTCACCCGTAAAGGTATAAACCCCTTCGAAGAAAGCCCAGCCATCTGCCGTCACATGACTCGCACTAATATTTTCATAATAATCCGTACCATCCGCGGCTTTGCGATTCATCGTTAATAAAATATCAGAGGATGGCGTTCCTTCCGCAAGCTTAATTTTGCCGCTAATGTCGTAAGTGACCCCTTTCTTCATGTTTGAGGTCAAATTTAGAATGGGTCCTTGCCAGGACGCGGTTCTTCCTGAAATTTTGAGGCTATGGCTTCCCGCACTTGCTGCCTCTTGGGAATTGGCTACCACGACACCATCACCCTGCGCGCTCCAGCCTTGCGTGGTCCCATTTTCAAAATCATGCAATAGCGTATCAGGTGCAGGTGCAGGTGAAGGCGTAGGTGAAGGCGCAACATAAGCATCAATGCTCGCATCATCCAAATAAAATACCGCTGTATCGCTCGTGCTTTCCAAATAGAGAGACAGATTAGACGCCTCTTGGCTGATCATATAGACTCCCTCTAATACAGCCCAGCCATCAGCAGTAACCGTTTGGGTATTCAAATGGTCATAGAAGCTGCTTCCATCAGCCAATGTCCGCTTAATCGTCATCATGATTTGTGTCGATTCCTCACCTTGAGGAAGACGTACAGCTGCTTTAATGCGGTAGCTATTTCCTTTCTCTATCGCTGGGGTTACTTCAAGAATTGGGCCCTGCCACGACGCTGTGCGGTTGATGACTTTCAGACTGTGTTTCCCTCTGCTGGCTATGTCCTGAGAATTAATGAGCTGCACACCATCGCCTTGCGGGGCCCAGCCTTGGGAGGTGCCATCTTCAAAAGTGTGGAGAAGGCCTGTTCCACTAACGGGAGGAGCTACTGGGGGTGTTACGGCAGCTTTCGTATACTTGGAAGAAAGCATATTTCCATTTTTGTCATAAACGTATTCCACACGATCGCCATTGTCATAATCTACAGCTACCAGACGATTAAGCTCATCATACGTATACGTAGCCGCAAAAGCCGATGAACTAAGCAAACCAAACATAACCAAAGCAAACATACTAATCTTGCCCCACAAGGTGAAACGGCTGCCACTGTCCTCTGGCGGTGCAGCGCGTTTCATTCCAAGAAATATAGAGAAAGGATGAAAATCATCTACTTTCCTATATTTAGAAAAATACGTAAAACCTTTTAACAATCGACTTCGCCTCCTACTTTCTCTTGCTGCATCCTGCATGTCATCCATCCTTTTTTGTCATTTATTAGGCCCCAACTTTACTATACAGACATTTCCAATCCTTTTCATTGAGTGATTTTGTCGAATATAGATTTATGATGTCGAATTGTGTGAACATATTTTGGTTTTACGACATTTTTCTCCTTTTTATTTTCCTTTTCAAGGTTGTAAAACAAAAAAATAGAACGGCTTGCTAACTATCCATGAAGACAGTTAAACAAGTCGTTCTATTTTATGTCACGCTATGAAATCTCTACTAGCCCTCCCGTACTGCCTCGCCACCGGAAGCATAATGCAATATTCGCTCAAGCGTCGCTTCCTCTCTTAACATCGTATGGCGAATGCAGCCGCCGTGCATGACAGCAATCCGATCGGACATGCCGAGCATTTCCGGGATATCGGAGGACAGCATGATGATCGATTTGCCGGATAGCACCAGCTCGTTCATAATGTTGTAAATATCGATTTTGGAGACGACGTCGATGCCTGCTGTCGGCTCTTCAATAATGAAAATACGGGCATTGCTGAACAGCCACTTGGCTAAAATGACCTTCTTCTGCTTGCCGCCGCTTAGGTGCATTGGCTGCTCCGTCTCTTCGCCTGTGATTTCCAGGCGATCCATTAAATCTCTCGCATAAGCGGCTTCCTGTCCGCTGCGAATAAATCCAGCTCGCGACACGCGCGGTAGATTCGTCAGCGTAATATTTTCCGCAATCGGCGCATTTAAGATCAGCCCTTCCTCCGAATGCAGGCCCGTCACATAACAAATGCCATTTGCCTTCGCCTTATGCGGCGTCATCGCCCTAAAGGCATGCCCATTCAAATGAATGGCACCTTCATACGGCCCCTCTATGCCAAAAAGCACCTTGGCGAGCGTCCGTCTCCCCGCACCACCAAGCCCGGCAATCGCCAAAATCTCGCCTCTGCGCAAGCTCAAATTGACATTATTCAGCCTTCCCGCCACGCTGAGCCCTTCCGTTCGCAGCAGCTCGCCGCCGAGCTGGACCTTCAGCTTCGGATAGCGGTTATGCAGTTCCTTGCCAGCCATCGCCTCCATGATTTCCGGCATGCTTGCCGCATCGTTCATGCGCCAGGTCCGGATCACGGCACCATCGCGCAGCAGCGTAGCCTGATCGGCAATATGCTGGAGATCCTCCATTCGGTGGGAAATGTAAATGATGGCCACTCCCAGCTTTTTCACACTGCGAATAGCCTTGAACAGCCGCTCGCATTCCTGATTGTTCAGCGCGGCTGTCGGTTCATCCATAATAATGATCCGAGCCTGCTGAGACAGCGCCCTGATCAGCTCGACGAAACGTTGATCGCCAATGGACAGCGTATTTACGCGCGCCCGGGAATCGACCGCCATATCAAATTGCTGCAAGTAGCTCGCGGTCTGCTCATGCAGCCGGCCCCAGTCGATCAGCTTCGGCCATAACAGCGGCTTCAAGGGCTCGCGGCGCATAAAAATATTTTCCGCAATGCTCAAATCCTGAAACAGCCGCAGCTCCTGATGAATCGCTGCAATGCCGAGCTCCTGTGCCTCATTCGGGCTGCCGATGCTGACAAGCTCCCCGCCAAGCATAATCTCTCCTGCGTCTGGCGGAAACAGTCCGGCTAATATTTTCATCAGCGTCGATTTGCCCGCTCCATTTTCCCCAATAATCGCATGAACCTGGCCGCTTTCAATCGTCAAATGGATACCGTCCAGCACCGTCATTTCATTAAAGCGCTTTCTAATATTTCGCAGCGTCAATAATTCGCTCAACTTCGTTCTCTCCCCCGCAGGACTACTCCAGCTCAAACGTCGTATACAGCTTGATAGCATGTTCAAAATAATATTTTTTATATTCAGCCGGCAGCTGTTTGTTTGTGATTACTTTGCCCGCCATCGTCAGCTCTCCCAGCTTCGCAAAGCCCGGCGCATCAAATTTCGTATAATCCGCTGCTATAATGATCTCGCCCGCCATTCGCTGCACACCCTGAATCATCATCGCTTCCTCATAGCTGTCTACCGTATAGCCCGCCTGAAAATGAGCCCCCTTCACGCCAATAAACGCCTTCGTCACATAAATGCCGCTTAGCGTCTGCAGCGCAAACCCGCCTATAAGCGTCGAGGTACCCGCAATTAAATCGCCGCCTGTCAGCATAACCTTCACACCTGGCGTATCTTTAAGTGCTAACGCGACTAGCAGATCATTCGTGACGACCGTCACCTTCTTATCCTTCAAGTGCCTGGCGATTTCCAGACAAGTTGTACCCGTCCCGATAAAAATCGCTTCTCCGTTCTCAATAAGCCGCGAGGCAATTTGCCCAATCAGCCGCTTCTCGCCCTGCAGCTTGTCTTCTACTGCCAGTATCGGCATGCCCGGCTGATCTTCCTCATTCAGCACGGCACCGCCATATATTTTCACCAAAAAACCTTGCTGCTCCAGCTTGTCGAGATCCCGCCGAATCGTTACCTCGGTGACCGAGAAACGTTCACTCAGCTCCACAACGTCAACGCGCTTGTCTTTTAATAAAATTTGTTTGATTTTTTTGATTCTCTCTATCGCAAACATAAGGTATGCTCCACTTTCTATGAATGATTCTTATGGTGCGATTATAGCATATTTCTGTTTGTTTGTGATTGGCCCCGCATCTCCCTAATAACGCTTTCTATTTTTGCCGATACATATAGGTAGTGAGACTTACGGACTATTGCTGCAAAAGATGCCAGGGAGGCTGCTTTCATTGATGAATAGCTTGTTTATGCGTATTTTTATGTTTTTCTCTATTATTTTGCTTATTATTGGTTCAGTGCTTGGTGTTACGCTCTATCGTGCTTCCGCCCATTTAGTAGAAAATTCGATGGGTATGCAAGCGCAATCCGTTGCCGAGCGGGCAGCCAGCCTTATTGATACGCAGTTATATGATAAGCTCAGCGCAGGCATGGAGCAAACCGATTATTACAATGAGCTGCGTACCCAGCTTAACGATATGCGTGAAGCGAACGGCTTAAAATATTTGTATACGCTCGGCATGCGTGAAGAGGGCGGACAGCCTGTCTACTTTTACGTCGTGGATGGCGCCCCTCAGGACGTAGCCGAGGATGATTTTTCACCTTTCGGCTCACTAGAGGAAAACCCTTATGGCGGCATGATTGCCACCTTCGAGCAGGAAAAACCGAGCATTGGCGAGCTGACACAGGATGAATACGGCTCGACCTTATCTGCTTATGTGCCGATTATGTCTGCTGATGGCAAGCTGCTTGGCCTCGTCGGCGCTGATCTCGATGCGACGAAGGTGTATGAGCTGATGGAGCAAAATCGCAATACGATGATTTGGATGGCGCTTGTTATTTTCATACTCAGTCTGCTGCTCGTTTATTTGCTCGCCCGTTATTTGACAGGGCCGCTCGTCCAGCTCAAAAAGCTGATTGCTCGTGTGGGCAGCGGCGACTTAACGGTCGCCATTGATCTAAACCGCAAGGATGAGGTCGGGCAGCTGGCCGATGCCTTCAAAACGCTTGTAGAAGATACGCGCACGGTCATTAGCGGCATACGCAGCAGCTCAGACCGGCTGCTAACCGCTGCCGAAGCCGTTTCTTCCCACTCCCTTGCGACGAAGAAAGCAGGCGTTACCATTACAGACAGCATTCAGCAAACGGCGGAAGGCGCTGCCGCACAGGTTGTACGCGCTGGGGAAGTCACGCATGCGATGGAAGCGATAACCTCAAGCATGCAGCATATTGCCCATTCCGCTGCAATCGTCTCATCCGTATCTGAAGCAACGACAAGCAGCGCTAAAAATGGCGAGGAAGCGATTTCCGCTGTCATTCAGCGGATGGACACCATTCATGCCGCCACTTCCAAAATGACAGAAACGTCAGCACAGCTTGAGCAGCATTCCGGCAAAATCGTCGAAATTATTTCGATTATGAAAGGGATTGCTGCACAGACCAATTTGCTTGCCCTAAATGCCGGAATCGAGGCTGCCCGTGCAGGCGAGGAAGGACGCGGCTTCGCCGTCGTCGCCTCCGAGGTAAGGAAGCTCGCTACACAATCACAGGAATCCTCCGAGCATGTGGAGACGCTCATCGCTGAAATTGTCCGCCATACATCTGATTTGTCTGGGCAGATGGAAACCAGTAATACGGAAGTACTCGCAGGGCTAAGCGTTGTCCAGGAGGCAGGAGCATCGTTCTCCTCCATCCATTCCGGCATTGGCACGATTAATGAGCGCCTGCATGAAGTATCTGCCGCATCCGAGCAGCTGTCTGCCGGATCGCAGGAGGTCGCTGCCTCCATCGAGGATATGGAGAGCATTTCCCGCCAATCGGCCTCGCGCTTTGAACAGGTCGCTGACGCTTCCGGGCTGCAGCTTGCCTCGATGAATGAAATCAGCCTCTCAGCGGAATCGCTGCGCCAGCTCTCTAAAGAGCTGAATGCACTCATTGGCCGCTTCAAAACCGAGCAAGCGTAAAGGAACGATGCCATCCTTTGATCGTGGCACCTGTTTCGCAGTGAAATAGAAACCTAAAATCCCATCATTTCTAGGGCCTTCATTTCCCCGAAGGCCCTCCTTGTTATATAATTAAGGTTGGCCCATAAGCCTTGCCACGCTGGCATGAAAGCCTGGTTTATAGATAGGAGAGTAGATATGGACATTATACAAATGGATATTAATCTGATTGATGAAGATACGGACCAGCCCCGCTACCAATTCGACGAGCAGTCGCTGCAGGAGCTCATAACTAGCATCGAGGAGCTTGGCCTGCTGTCGCCCATTAAAGTCAGAAAAACGGATAACGGACGCTACAAAATTATATATGGCAACCGCCGATACAAAGCTTGCATCGCGCTTGGGAAGCCGACGATTCCTTGCATCGTCTCGACGATGACCAATGAAATGGATATTTATTTGGAGCAAATTGCCGAAAATTTGACGCGTGAGGGCTTCTCGCCGATTGAAGAGGCGGAGGCGTTTCACAAGCTGCTGAATAATGAGAAGTTCAGCAGCTCCGTTAAATTTCTTGCGAGCAAGCTCAGCAAGCCGGAATCATATATTAAAAATAAATGCGAGCTGCTCAAATTCAGCAGCGCGGTCAAGAAGCGAATCGTCAGCGGCACAGCGATCCGCAAGGATGTTCTGACGGAAGATCAGCTGCTTCCGATTAAAGACTTGCCGATGGAGCTGCGCGACCCGCTCGCGCTTATTTTCGCGCGTGACGAGATGCCCGTCAGCGATGTCAAGAAAATCGCCAAGCTATTCAAGGACCCAGATATTTCAGCAAGCACGAAAGAGAAGCTGCTGTTCAAGAACGGTCCCGGGCTGCTCGAAACGTGGTCTGTTCGCCAGAACAATAAAGCCGAGCGGGCCAAGCCCGCCCAGCCGGCAGAGCCAAAAAAGAAAGCTGCTCCATTGCAAGCCGAGCAGCAATCTGTACAGCAGCCTATGGAGCAGCTGTCTGTAGAGCAGCAAGAACAGCCGCAGGTCGGCGTAATGGACAACCTGCCTAATCAAACCGCTTCGCTTGCTGCTAATGCGGATTCTGTTGATAGCGCTGTTGTTTCGGCCGCCCAACCGGCAGCTGCTAATGTGACTGAAGCAGCTGCGCCTGTTACCGCCTTAGCGGCACTCGCAAATGCAGAAGCAGAAGCGGACCTGGATGGTATGCCACCTGTTCTAGCCCAGCTTCAGCAATTAATGACGACGCTGGAGGCTGCGGGCGCGCCGCCGCTGGCGAAGGCGCTTGAAAGCATGGAAACGGAAGCCAGAGACACTTTTCTACAGGATGTCGACAAGCTAATTGTCCATTTGCAGCATCAGCTGCTGGAATGGAACCAGCATAAAGAATAGCCTAGTCCACCATAACCACAGGGGTTAAGGATAGGAGCTTCCACTATTGTAGCTACTGCATCAAACGCAAAAAAAGGCTGCCTCATCGTCGTGTAGACGAGAAGGCAGCCTTTCTCTATTTCAAGCTGAATCCAGCTCTATTATTCGGCGTACATTTTTTCCCGAAGCGCTTTAACCTCTTCGCTTTCAAGGTACTCATCATACGTCATCATGCGATCGATCAGTCCGTTAGGCGTAATTTCCATAATGCGGTTCGCAATCGTTTGGACGAACTGATGGTCATGCGAAGTGAACAGAACCGTGCAATCCGTATCGATCAAGCCGTTATTGAGCGCTGTAATGGATTCGAGATCCAAGTGATTCGTCGGCTCATCCATTAGGAACACGTTCGAGCCGCTGAGCATGATTTTGGATAGCATGCAGCGGACTTTTTCTCCACCGGACAATACGCTTGCTTTCTTAATCGCATCGTCACCGGAGAACAGCATCCGTCCGAGGAAGCCGCGGATGAACGTCTCATCCGGATCTTTGGAATACTGGCGCAGCCACTCGACCAAGTTCAGATCAACACCGTCAAAGTAAGACGAGTTGTCTTTCGGGAAATAGCCTTGCGTTGTTGTAACGCCCCACTGGTACGTGCCAGCGTCCGCTTCAACCTCGCCCATCAAAACTTGGAACAACAGCGTCTTCGGCTGTTCATTCGGGCCAACAAAAGCGATTTTGTCGCCTTTATTAACGGCAATCGTCAAGTTATCCAGCACCTTCACGCCATCTACCGACTTCGTCAAGCCTTCTACGAGCAGCAGCGATTTGCCTGCTTCGCGTTCACCCTTGAAGTTGATAAACGGATATTTCCGGTTCGAAGGACGAATGTCATCGAGGGAAATTTTATCAAGCAGCTTCTTACGGGAAGTCGCCTGCTTGGATTTCGATTTGTTCGCGCTGAAACGCTGAATGAACGCTTGCAGCTCTTTAATTTTGTCTTCCTTCTTCTTGTTCTCGCCGCGCATCAAGGAAAGCGCCAGCTGGCTGGACTCGTACCAGAAGTCGTAGTTGCCGACATACATCTGGATTTTACCGAAATCGATATCAGCGATATGCGTACATACCGTATTCAGGAAGTGACGATCATGGCTGACAACGACGACCGTTCCTTCATATTTTGCAAGGAAATCTTCTAACCAGCGGATCGACTCAATGTCCAAATGGTTGGTAGGCTCATCGAGCAGCAAAATGTTCGGTTCGCCGAACAACGCCTGCGCGAGCAGCACACGTACCTTCTCGTTACCGCTCAGCTCAGACATCGACTTGTCATGCAGATCAGGCGTGATGCCAAGGCCGTTCAGCATTTCTGCCGCCTGCGACTCGGCTTCCCAACCGTTCATGTCGGCGAATTCAGCTTCCAGCTCGCCTGCGCGCATGCCGTCTTCATCGGTAAAATCAGCTTTCGAATACAACGCATCTTTCTCTTTCATTACATCGTAAAGCTTCTTGTGGCCCATCATAACCGTTTCAATAACGGCAAACTCATCATATTCAAAATGATTCTGTCTGAGTACAGCCAGACGCTCGCCCGGTGTAATATGCACCTCACCGCTCGATTGCTCTACTTCTCCGGACATAATTTTCAAAAACGTCGATTTACCTGCGCCGTTCGCGCCAATAAGGCCGTAGCAGTTGCCCGGCGTAAACTTAATGCTAACATCTTCAAAAAGCGCCCGCTTCCCAAATCGAAGCGTTATGCCAGTAGTACTAATCATGGTTCGCAATCCCGTCCTTCACATTCATTCTCATTATCTTGCATTATTATAGCACAGTATGCCCGCAAACGAACCTCGAATTGTCAATTCGCTGCATTTTTCCGCGCGAACAGGCCCCGGTGAAGCCACCATTTCAAACGGCGGCCTTCCGGGACCTTGTTCCTTATGTGCTTGCGCCAGCAAGGCCACAAGAGGCCTACTGCGCCGCTATTCCTGCTCCATGCTTAGTCCCAGTGCAGCTTCACTTCATTGCCTGTACGGGAGGATTCATAGATCGCATCCAAAATCCGGCTGTTCGTATAACCGCTCAGCGCCGAAGCGATCGGCTGCTTGCCTTCGTTAATGCAGTCGATGAAATGCCTGCTCAGCAGCACGCGATCCTCTTCCCCATCAAATGGCGCGATTTCTGATTCCACAACTTTATCATCCTCATGCGTGACGAAGCAGCCATTCGTGCCAACAAGCGCTGCGCCGCCCTCCGTACCCATCAAATGGATGAACGGCTCCTCGCTAAGCGAAGCCGAATGCGCGGCCCAGCTGACGTCCAGCGACAATGTCGCGCCATTTTCAAACTTGATGAGCGCCGTTGCCAAGTCCTCGACATCATAATAGCCGTCCCAGTTCGGCGTACCCCAAGTGCCCATGCCGCGGCGCTTCGGACCAAACTCGGCATACGTCGAGCCATATACCGATACCGGACGCGGATTGCCCATCAAATACAGCGACAGATCAAGCATATGCACGCCAATATCGATAAGCGGGCCGCCACCTGCCTGATCCTTGCGGGTGAACCATGAACCCCAGCCTGGAATGCCTTTTTTGCGGAACCAGCCGGTTTTTACATTGTAGATCGAGCCGAGATCGCCATTTTCCACACGTGCTTTAATGGCACGGTTAATGCCGAGCCAGCGCATTTGATGCGCCATCATAAGTACTTTGCCAGATGCCTGCGACGCTTCATAAATCGTACGGGCCGCCCCAGAATCGATAGCCATCGGTTTCTCCAGCAGCACATGCTTGCCCTGCTTCAATGCCTCAATCGCTAAGGGCGCGTGAAATTGGTTCGGAACGCCGATAATGACCGCATCCAGTTCCGGATCCTCCAATAGCGCCTGCGGACTTTCATGAATCGTCGCAATGCCAAATTCCGCTGCGCGCTGCTCAGCAAGCGGCAAGTATACATCCGTTACCGCCGTTACAATCGCGGCTTCCGCTCCTACCTTTTGAAACGTCTCCATATGCACTTTGCCGATAGCCCCGGCCCCAATAATTCCTATACGAATCGGTTGACTCATTACGTGCCCCTCCTAATAACGATGCGCTGTCATTTATTATTGCCGTTCATTCTGCTTGCCTACTTACTAAGTATACGCATGAAGTGGGCTGGAAGTCATTTCACAGTTTTGGCTTTCTCTTGTCCGCGTTTGGCATTTATTCTCCTGCAAGCCGCCATGATTCCCCATGAGGCAGCACAACAATACGCTCTTCCTCGATGCAGCGGCTCTCCCGGCAAGCTTCAAGGCGGTCCAGCGCTTCGCGCGGCGTATCATCGGCCAGCTTGAAGGCACCGTAATGCATCGGTACAAAAAACCTCGCCTTCACATCCTCGAACGCCTGAAGCGACTCCTCCGGCGTCACATGCTGCGGCCCCATGAACCATTCCGGCTCATAAGCACCTATCGGCATTAACGCAACATCAATATGGAACTTGCGCCCAATATCCTTGAAGCCGGGAAAATACCCGCTGTCACCTGCAAAATAGACGGTGGGCGCAACTCCTGTTACAGGACGGGCAGCATGTCCCGGTCCGTGGGAATGGCCTTGGCGATCTGCTGCTTCCGCTGCCTTCTGCTCGCGCTCCGCCACACCGCCGCCCGTGCCGTGCAGATGCACTTTCGCGTGCGAGTGGTCGCCGCTTCCGCTAGGCAGCGTCGCATAAGGCTCCATCACCCAGCCGCCCCAATGCGAGCTGTTCGTATCCCACGGATTGCGCCTCGTCCAATGCTGAGACGGTACGAAGGTAAATTTTACGCCATGAATATGAACGGATTCCCACCAATGCAGCTCCTTGATACGGCGAAAGCCTTTTAGCTTGAGCTTGCCTGCAAGTCCCGCAGGGACGAGAATTTGCTTCACGCCTCCCAGCTTGCGGAGCGAGTTAATGTTCAAATGGTCATAATGCGAATGGGAAATGAGCACGACGTCAACCGGGGGCACATCGCTGATGGGAATGCCCGGTGGCGCAAGCCTTTTTTCAAAGGCCATATTCCCTGACCAGACCGGGTCCGTCACAATGTTAAGCCCCGCCATCTGGATCAGAAAAGTCGAATGCCCGACCCAAGTGACGGAAGGATGCTTGCGGTTGTGATGCAAATAATGGAGATCCGGCTCTACATTCGGCACGGTATATGAATAATCTTTGCTTTTAATCTTATTTGATCTTTCCGAGCGCCATCTTTTAAACTGTTTAAAGGAGTTATGCTGTTCGACCTGCTGTTGATTCTCAAATCTTCTGGGTTTCATCCTGGCTTCCTCCTACGCATTACGAAAATAGACTATAGCATTAAGATACCAACTACGAGCATCCGAAGCAACTTTCATACGGCCTCTTATGCACCTTGTATTCGCATCCTCCTGCAAATTCATGTAAACTAAACCCATAACCTTTGAATTGTATGAACGGAGGATGATAAATGTGAAGCTTTTATCCATTGAACCGACGCCCAGCCCGAACTCCATGAAACTGAATATGGATGAATCGCTGCCGCGCGGCGTAAGACAGACTTTTTCGAAAAAAGAAGCAGGAAACGCACCGGAGCCACTGAAAAGTCTCCTTGCTATAGAAGGGGTGCGCAGCATTTTCCGCACCGCTGATTTTATTGCCCTGGACCGCGTATCGAGCGCGGATTGGGCACTCATTCTAGCCGAAGCAAGAACGCTGCTGCATGGCGACGACAGCGGAGCTGGGCAAGCAACCTTGACCGAGAACAGCTACGGCGAGGCGCATGTGCTCGTACAGATGTATCGAGGCATTCCGATGCAGGTACGCGTGAAAAATGGCGAGCGTGAAGCCCGCTCCGCGCTGCCAGAGCTGTTCACGAACGCCGTCAGCGAAGCGGCTGGCTCTTCAATGATTCGCGAACGCAAGCTGGAGGAGTTCGGCGTCCGCTATGGCGAGCTCGAAGAAATCGCCGCCGATGTCGTCCGCGAGCTGGAAGCCGCCTATACGGCGGAGCGGCTAGTTGAGCTGATCGCCGCAGCGAAGGCGCAAGGCGCAGCGGTCGGCGATGCCGCAGCCGCTCCGGCAAGGCCGGCCCCGCTCACGGCGGACGAAATCGCCGAGCGGCTGGAATCGCCGGACTGGCGCATTCGTTATGCCGCGCTTGATCGCTTGACGCCAGAGCCCGAGCTGCTGCCGCTGCTCGCTAAGGCGCTGACCGACGACACGGTGTCGATCAGAAGGCTCGCTGTTGTCTATTTGGGCGACCTTCGCACAGATGAGGCGCTGCCTTATTTATTCCAGGCGCTTCGCGACAAATCGGTATCGGTGCGAAGAACGGCTGGAGACACCCTCTCCGATTGGGGCGATCCTGCCGCAACTGCTCCGATGATTGAATCGCTCAGCGACACGAATAAGCTCGTGCGCTGGCGGGCCGCCCGTTTCCTTTATGAGGTTGGCGACGAATCGGCCATTCCCGCCCTGCGCATCGCAGCACAGGACAGCGAATTCGAAATTCAGCTGCAAGCGCAAATTGCCTTGGAGCGCATCGAGCGCGGCGAGGAAGCTGCCGGCTCCGTTTGGCAGCAAATGACGGCCGCTCGCCGGCAGGGCAAATAAAGCTTAAGCCACACTCACTGAACGCCCTTACTTTAAGATTATCTTTCCTTTTGCTTAATCCTCATTGCTCATAATTTCTTAACTCATGCGGTGCATGGATGAACCAACTGTCCATTAAGGTATAAGAGGCAGAGGCACCAGCAGCTATTAGGTACTTGTAGTTCTTTGAATGCGGGTTTAATTTCTTTTGGTAGTTGATTGAACGGCTCTTTTTGCTCTATCCTATAGAGGACACTTCTTCTGTGTGGTAGTGGATTGCTCGACACAATCACTATACCAAACCGAAGCGGTGTTTTCTATTTTGCAAGGGATTCATGATAATCCCGATTCAGCCATGCTTGTCAAGGCTTCATAACCAATTTCACTCTGCGAAATTTGAGTAAAATACAGCCATTACAAACTATATTTTGCGTCAATCCAGAATGTCCGTAAAGGTATACCTTTACAAACCAAAAAAAGCCTTGCTCACTCGTAGATACGAGTAAGCAAGGCTTTCAAACCCATTCACCCCTTACTTGCTCTCCTCTTTCGCAGCAACTTGCGTTTTAATTTCTCTAAATAATGCGTCTTTTGTTAAACCGCTTATCTTATCAATAGAGGCTAGTTCGATCTGTTCAGAATGAAATTTTATCGTATCTCCCTTTTTTGCTGTTAAAGTCTGTTCACCGTTTTCTGTATTCGCTTTCAGTGCAACCTTGCCCGCAGAATCAACTTCGACTTGGAAAGGTACTGAAGATGGGCCGAATACATCTTTCGTCTGTGCTTTTTTCAAAAACAGCACATACATTTTATCAAAATCGGGTTTGCTATAATTGGGCGAATTAAGCGCCGCCTCATATTCAACATCGTCTAGGGTATATTTTAATAGAGTGGTATGGGGAATGGAAACATTAATAGTCCCTTCAACATCGCCTAACAAAGATTCATCCACTACAAACGAATAGACTTCGCTAAGATGATTTTCCCCCATATCCCAATTCTCAATAAACTTCTCGTAGTGGCCGGATACAACATAATCGGAATTATTAACTAATCCTGTAACGTCCCCACTCACTGCATAATCGGGTGAATAATTTACATTATACGCACCAGGAGTATACTTCTCTTTTGTTGTAAATACTACCACCGCAGCCACGAGCGCTAAGCATAATGCTGCAATTAGGGTAATCCTATGATTGAATTTTTTCGTCATTTTTAATTCCTCCCTTAATTATAGTGGGTAAAGCGCATTTACTCCGTTTATATCATCCGTTTGAGGTGTGTAAACGGTCTCTCTGTCTCTGCTTGAGTTCATAATGGCCGTGACAAGGACTGAAACATGATCCAGACCAAGCGCGTGTCCTAATTCATGTCCCGCAGTGCTTCTTCTAGTTTTAGAGTAATTTACAACATTCGGATTACCGATATTGAGATCCGCGGTAAAATAAGAAATTTTTGCCGTGCCTGAAATTGGATAAGTAATGCATACTCCATACAACGAAGGATTATCGACATCTTGAGTACCAACCTTGTTCAATGATGAAACATTGAGCGCCGAAAGATTGAATTTAATTTTACTTTGGCTACTATTCCAGTCAGAAACTGCTGAATCAAAAGCGGCTCTATAAGTAGTATTAGTGGTAGCGTATTTCACAGAAACGTTGTAAGTATTACCATTGGTCTTGGACCATGTGTGGCCGGTAAAAGAATAAGCCAAAGCAGATGACGTAAAAATGAAAGTCATGAGTATTAACGTTGTGACGGTTAGTAAGGATTTTTTTCTCATATTTTCATTCTCCCTTTTTTTTATTTTTCTTACAAATAAATAATTCAACTGTATAGAATTTTCTTTGAAAATCTGAACTCTTTTTTCTGAAAAAAAGTTGCACGGACACTAACTTTGTTGAATTGGCCTACATTTACTTGACCCTTTCACTTTATATCCCATCCAGCCCCCTTCGCCAAGGACACGGTTATGTAGTGTTATATGGAAAACTAATACTGATAGGTCATAGTATTAAACGATCCATAAAAAGGATATGTTTCATTATTTAGATAAATTTTCAAGAAAAATTTAGAATGGGAACACACCAAACTTTACATCATATAAAAAAACGGTAGTCCCTCGTATGGACTTCTGCTTTTTCTCCATCACCAATCAAATAAACAAAAAACCTCCTGACTCCCTTTCAACAAGTTGAAGGGAGACAAGAGGTTTTTTGCTATTTAGCTCGTTTTTGCTACATGGCTTGTGGACCTTGTACATTGGTCAATACGTCAGCTGCAATTTCACCAGCTGCGAGCCATCATGCAAATAAGGCTCATAGCGTGCAGAGTAGCCAATCGGCACTTGCAGCGCGGCCACGGCGCTTTTGAGATCGGCGGAAAACGTATCGCCTTTCATATAGCGAAACTCAAGGCTTGTGGCTCCGCGCTTTACGCCAGCGCGAATTTTCTCGGTCAGCGCTGCCCGATCGGCGACGATGTTTTCCGGCTTCAGCCACTGGAAGCCAAGCTGCTGCCCAAGCTTTTTGTAAGAAGCTGCGGCGGAGCCGCCTTTCTTCTCAAGCTTGTCTAGCTCTGCGGAATACGAAGTATTCGCGGCTGGATAGCTTTTTTTCCATTGATGGTCATGGCGCATTTCCTTGTCCGTTTTCAAATAGTAGCTGTACTGGATCGTATTAGCTGGCGCAGCAGGATCGGTCGATACCGGATCGTCCCATGTCACATCGAGATGGTACCAATACCCGCCGAGCTTCACCATATTCCACGCATGATCGCCCGTATCAACTGTACCCTCGGCAATCCTCGTTGTAATGCCTGCTTCACTCAGCATTTTGTAGGCAAGCAGCGCGTAGCCCTGACATACCGCACTTCCTGTAGTGAGTGCTTCATAAGCGGTATATTGCGTCAGCGACTGGTCGTATCGCAGCTTGCCCGCGATCCAGTCATGTATGGCCTTTACCTTCAAATGGTCATTCATGCCAGGAGTCACCAGCTTCTTAAGCTGCTGCGCGACCACACGGTCCACCTCGGCCGTCTGCTCCTTCGATTCCCGGTAGCTCGCCTCCATCTTGATCGTTGAACGAGTACCCAGACTGCGCGTCGTATACACATACGATTCCAAAATATACGCCGTATAATCATCCTTCGCCATCGCGCGGTCAATAATTGATTTAAGCTCTGCCGACAGCTTGCTGCTATCCCCGTTATATTGAAGCGTAAAATGCTCTTCTCTATTTTTAAAATGTGCGGCCATTTCCTGCTCCAATTGACTGATCGTTCCGCTGCCTTGGCCCTGCTGCTCCGATGCTGCAAATACAGGCAGCCACTCCGGCTTCATTGTAAAATAAAGCGTGCCTAACACCGCCGCCGCGATGACCGCCGGTTTCCAAATGGAAAAACGCATCATGCTCACCCACCTTTTTTGTAAGCGATTTCCTTCTTGTAATATAACTGTAATATATCGCTCAGGTTATATTCATCTTATCCAATTATACTAGCTTTATGACCCCCCTTTATTATATATTCTCTCTTGCAGCCTGCGGCCGATGTTGCCGCAGGCCCTTTTGTTTATTTATTACCCCCAGTAGATGATAGAAAACTTAAAATATATAAATAGCGAGCTAGGGATAACTGCTTACAAGCCCAAATTAAAGCTTGCTCACCGCATCAACGAACTGCCGCGCCCGCTCCGTAACGAGTTCAAGCTTGCCTTCGCGTACCCATTCAAGGTTAACGAGCTTGCCTCCAAGACCGACGGCATTCGCGCCAGCGCCAAAATATTCGCCGAGATTATGTAAATCCGCTCCACCTGTCGCCATAATTGGAATATGGTCCAGCGGGCCGCGAATTTCCGCCAAATATTTCGTGCCAAGCGTCCCCATCGGGAACAGCTTGACCGCTTCCGCTCCAGCTTTCCAAGCTTTGACGATTTCGGTAGGCGTCATAACGCCCGGCCATACAGATACGCCATGCTCCGCGCCGTAAGCAATGACCTCCTCATCGAGATTCGGCGAAATGATAAACTGCGCCCCCGCAGCCACTGCCTCCTCCGCCATCTTAAGGTCCAGCACCGTACCTGCGCCTACAATGGCTTGACCGTCAAACCGGCTGCGCCAGCGATGAATCATCGTTGTAGCGCCCTGCGTATTCAGCGTAATTTCCATCAGGCGGATACCGCCGTCTATTAATGCTTGTCCTGCCGCATCGGCATGGCGATCCTCAATTCCTCTAAGAATCGCAACGATTTTGTGCTCAAGCAGCTGCTTCAACCTATCACTCATTCCAAAGCTCTCCCTTCGCTTTACAGATCCTGATTCCAATAATCTCGTAAAATTTTCAAAAATAAATTCGGAAATGCCAGCTCATCCATATGCTCCGGCCCAATCCAGCGATACGGCTCGCGCAGCTCTGCCTGCTGCTTTCCAGCAGCTGTATAGACAGCCGCAGCTTCGGCAGCCATTTGCGCCATTGGCCCGACAGGCTCAGCATTTATCGCACCTAAATCCGCCTTATAAACTCTCATTTTCCAATGGATATGGCTGAAAATATGATCGGCGTCCATCAGCTGGCGCTGAGGACGAATGAGCAGGCCCGTATCGCCCGCGACCGCCTCGGTCAGCAGCCCGCCAAGCGGTGCTTGCTCCGTCAGCTGCTCATCTCCGAAACGAAGCAGCGGTTCCAGCTCCTTCGGCACGAGCAAATGCGGCAGCTCCCACATTTGCGCAAGCAGCCCGGTTGCCGGACGCTGCCGCACAAGAACCTTGCCTTGATGCTCGCCTGAGCCTTCAATAATGACGCCAATACGCGCTTCCGGCCGCGGCGGCTTCGCCTTCGATTTAATAGGAAGCTCCGTCTCGCGGCCTTCCATTCTTGCCTCGCAATGCTCCATAACCGGACATGGCAGGCAGCTAGGCGACTTTGGCGTACAGACGAGCGCTCCCAGCTCCATTAGAGCTTGATTGAAGTCGCCTGCTGCGCCTTCAGGAATCAGCTCGGCGGCGAGCTTTTCGATTTTCACCCGCGTGGCCGGCTTCGCAATATCATCCTCCAGCGCAAAATAACGGGACAGCACGCGCATGACGTTGCCATCTACAGCTGGCTCGGGACGATTAAAGGCGATGCTCATAATCGCACCGCTCGTATAAGGCCCTACGCCTTTCAAAGCGGCGACGGCCGTTTTATCATCAGGCACCTGGCCTTGATGCAGCTCCATTACTTGGCGAGCCCCCGCTTGCAGATTCCGCGCCCGCGAGTAATAGCCGAGCCCCTCCCAGCATTTGAGTACCTCTGGCTCGGGTGCTTCGGCAAGCGCCTGAACCGAAGGGAATTTCGCCATAAACCGTTCATAATAAGGAATAACCGTATCGACTCTCGTTTGCTGAAGCATAATTTCCGATACCCATATCCGATAAGGGTCGCGGCTTTTGCGCCATGGCAAATCGCGATTGCCTCTTCGGTACCAATGCAGCAGTTCTCTGCTGAAATGTTGTTTTGCTTCCGCTGTCATGTATTTCTGTACTCCTCTCGATCTGTTTGCTCTGCTTCCTGCCAAGCGCTGCTGCATATAATTCGGCGGTATTCCGTAGGCGTAATGCCCGTCTGCTGCTTGAACAGCCGCGACAAATAATGATTGAGCATGCCGACCTCCGCTGCAATGGTGGCAATCGGCAAGCTCGTCGTGCGCAGCAGCCTCTTGGCTGTGGCTATTCTCCGCTGCGTGATGTATTGAACGAGCGAGCAGCCGACTTTATTTTTAAACGCAGCATGAAAATCCACAGCCGACAGGTCTGCCAGTCTGGCCAGCACGCCAATTGGAATTTGATATTGCAAATTTGCTTCAATAAAATTAAGCACTTCATCATAAACGAGCACTTCATTCCAGTGCTCATGCTCCGACAGCTGCAGCAAAGTCGTGTTTTGCGTTCGGCTGTCCTCCATGAACAGCGCAATCAGCTCGAAAAGCACAGCCTTCGTCCGCAATTCGCCTGTCAGGTCGCTTTCTTCCTGCGCCGCGAGCATTTTCGTAAACAGCTGCTTGACAACCTGTGCGTCCTTTACTTCAACCTCCAGCGGCAAATGAGCCAAATGGATATAGGATTCGGCTGCCATCTCCGCGCGGAAATGGCACCAATAATGGATAAAATGATTATCGCCCAGCGAGCCATACCTTCTTGCCCAGCCTGGACGCAGCAAATACAGCCGCCCGGCGCTGACCTTATATTTGGTCTCGTTCATTTCCAGCCAACCTTCACCTTTATCAACGTAGCATAAGCAGAAATAATCAGGCTCTGCCCGCCTCATTATCCAGCCTGCCGGACTTTTCATATAGGATGCCACCATCACATCAGCCTTTAACTGCTTAAACTGCTGGTTGAGCATATGTTCGCCAGTTATTCCCATATATCTTCCATGCCTACCGATCTCTTGTCGTATTTTCTTGTTAGCCTTTTCTATTATAGCGCTCCACTTGGCAAAATCCTATGGAAGTTGCAGCAAGCAATCCGCTATACTAACTCTATGATTTCCTAAAATCGATAAATTGGAGGAACCCTTATGTTACGTATTTCTCTATCTACCTGGGTCAAAATGCTGCTGCTTGCAGTCCTGACTACAACCCTGCTTGCTGCCTGCGGAGGCACGTCACAGCCGGGAACGAAAGCAACGCCGCATATGGATGCACCTGATGGCACAGCCTCCGTCTATAAATCCAATTGCATTAGCTGCCACGGCACAGACCTGCAAGGACGCATGGGTACGCAGACCAATCTGCAGCAGGTTGGAGCCCGGATGAGCGAGGCAGACATTGTGACGCAGCTCCAAAATGGCAAAGGCTCCATGCCGCCGTTCAAGGATCGTCTCACAAGCGAGGAAATCGCTGGACTTGCCACCTGGCTTGCTGGCAAGAAATAGACGAGCAGGCTTGTCCGCCGCCATCAGGATAGGCGGCGAGCAAGCCTGCTGCCAAAACATGCTGAATAATAAAACGTGCCGAATAAGAGCAGCAGCTACGATATTTAACTTCAGACTCCCTATCTTTATCGGCAAGTAGAGCCCTGATAATGACAAAGATGACATCAACATTACAATTCGTAGCATATTTTTGTAAAACCAACTATTTTGCTACAATAAGCAGCGCGATTAGGCAAGCCGTTCGACAATGGCTACGGCAGATGCCAGCTCCCGGTCATGCGTAATCGTAATATGAACACGTACCGAGGCAGCGGATAACTCAAGCCTCTGCCATGCCGCTTCTGACAATACACATTCCGGCTTACCAGTTTCCGAACGCAAAATGTTAATATCGCCAAATCCAATAATGCCTCCGATACCACAGCCAAACGCCTTGACCACCGCTTCCTTAGCAGCAAAGCGGCCCGACGCAAATTGAACTTTGCGTTGCCCTTCATAGCACTCCGCCAGCTTAAGCTCCTGCTCTGTCAAAATCCGCTGCAAAAATCTTCCCGCCGAACGGCCGGCAAGTATCGCCTGCATTCTACTCATATCCGTTATATCATGACCAATTCCTACTATCATTGCCTCGCCTGCCTTCAATGATTACTCTGTATGTGCTCTTCTTGTCTCCTGTCTTCCCTTCGAAAGCTACCAAGGCCGCTGTGAGCCATCTGGATTCAAAAGCACCAGCTTTGGGCAAACTCCCGACTTCACTTCGGCAAGCTGGCGTTCCATGATCGCTATAAGCGCAATCGCTGAACTATCCGGCGTAAAGTCCCCTTCCGCATCAAGCTTGCCCTGCATATAAGTCTGAACACGACCGGGATGAAGCACGAGCACATGGCCCCCGCCTTCTTTAATACGGTTGTGTATGAGTTTGGATTGCATATTTAATGCCGCCTTCGACATGCAGTAGCCAAACCAGCTCGTACGAGAGCTGTCTTCGATACTGCCCGCTTCAGAGGAAATATTAACAATAAACAATATTCAGCCGATCGGTATGTATAGCTACTAAACGCGCAGCTTCCTTAACAGAAGCATCCTCCGCGACGTTTAATTCAATGATATGAAGCCGCTCGTCGAACTGCTGCTTCAGCTCCGGCAAGCCTTGCCAATCCGAAGCATAACGCCCGGCAAATACAGTGAATCCCTTCAAAAGCAGCTGCCTGACAAAGCCCAGGCCCAAACCGCGATCTGCTCCGGTCACTAATGCATATCCCATACTCTGTTCCCCCATACGACATATTTGCTCCATAATAACAGAAGCTTGCCCGCTTTTGCAGCGGACAAGCTTCTAAAATACGTCTTTAATTAAATGCCAGGAATAGGCGCGCGCTTATGCTCGGTTTTCAGGTATTGCTTCTCCAGCTTTTCCTTTGCCTCAGCGCCAATCTCCTTGCCTTCCAAATAATCGCTGTTGTCATCGTAACTAATGCCAAGCTCAGCCTCATCGGTCTGCCCTTCCCATAAACCAGCGGATGGCGCTTTATCCAGAATGCTCTTCGGCACGCCAAGGTGCGAGGCAAGTTGACGCACCTGGCGTTTGTTCAATGAGCTGAGCGGCGTAATATCAACGGCTCCGTCGCCCCATTTTGTATAAAAGCCTGTAATCGCTTCGGATGCATGATCCGTACCAACAACGAGCAGATTGAGGTCAAAGGCGAGAGCATATTGGACAACCATGCGCGTTCTAGCCTTCACATTGCCCTTGCCGCCACGGCTAATATGACGGTGGATGCCAATATTTTTCAAACCGTGCTCCGTCTCAATGGCGATTTCGTCTACCGCTTCGCCAATGTTCGTTTCCACGGTCTTTGTAATACCGAACGCTTCAGACACCGCGTAGCTATCGGAAATATCCGACTGCTCGCTGTAAGGCTGGTAAACGCCAAGCGTCATATAGTCGCGGCCCGTTTCAGCTGTCAGCTCATCGGTTGCTTTTTTGCAAAGACCCGCTGCTACTGCGCTGTCGATGCCGCCACTTATGGCGATCAATAAGCCAGTCGTATGGGAGTCCAATACATATTTTTTGAGAAAATCAACGCGGGTGCGGATTTCCTGATCTACATCAATGACCGGCTTAACGCCAAGCCTTTTAATAATATCTGCTTGTAAGCTCATAGTTCCTCCTGCCCTTAGCGGCAGAACCGATCGAACGCATCAGCCAGATCGGCTGCAATATCCGACGCGGAACGGTTCTCGATTTGGTGACGCTCGATGAAATGAACAAGCTCTCCGTCCTTCATTAGCGCGATGGATGGGGAAGAAGGCGGATACGGAGCAAAATACTCGCGTGCTTTAGCCGTTGCTTCTTTATCCTGCCCAGCAAATACGGTAAACAAATGATCCGGTGTAATATCGTGCTGCAGTGCTTCCGCAACGCCTGGACGGCACTGGCCAGCTGCACATCCGCATACGGAGTTAACAACTACAAGCGCTGTACCTTTCGATTCAGGAAGATTTTGTTCCACATCCTCAGGTGTGCGAAGCTCTTGAATGCCAAGACGCGTCAAATCATCACGCATCGGTTGAACCATATCCAACATGTATCTCTCAAATGACATGGACACTGAAATACACTCCTTTTTGATAACCTAAATTTAGTTACTATTATAACGCTGGGTAGGAAAATAAAGCAACAGCCGTCCATGTCGCAGCTGCTGCTCTATGATTCCGCGCTCCTCCTGCTCGCAAGCTGCAAGCAGATAGCGTTCACCGCTTGCCTCATTAGACAGACGGACGATTTGGGCCGTCCAGCTTCTTGTCGAAACCAGCTTCGGTTGGGGAAGTCCCTTTGCGCTTTTTGGCATTTTCAGCATTTTGCTGCTCCTGCTGCAGGGATTGTTCAGACTTCGCATGATTGCGCTCCATGTATTCTCCTCCTTCATCCGTCTTATGATGACTGACAGGCAAAGGTAGTATGTGCAGGTTTAGTTTCCATTATGTTATTGAAGCGCAGACAAAACATCCGTTTCTCCCAGCATAAAGGTTAAAATGAAAGTCGTCCCTACCCCTTCCTCCGACTCCACCTCCAGCTTGCCATTATGCCTTTCGGCAATGCTGAGGCAAAGCGGCAGCCCTAGTCCGGTCCCTTTAGACTTTGTCGTATAAAAAGGCTTAAACAGCTGGCTCATCTGCTCAGCAGGAATACCTATGCCATTATCACGAATGCGCAGCACCACTTTATTTTCCAGAGGAAGATAGCAAGTAAATATATGTAGAATGCCCTTCTCCCCCATCGCCTCCATACCGTTGCGCACAAGATTAATCAGCAGCTGCTTAATTTCCTTGTCAGACATAAGGAAAGAAGGCAAATCTTCAGCAAGCTCCGTTTGCACGACCTGTCCTCTAAGATTGGCGTCTGCCTGAAGCAGCGGCAATATTTCCTGTATTATCGTTTGCAAGGAATGATTCTGCATCGCGACGGAACGATTTTGAGCCAATGATAAAAAGTCGCTAATAATCGTATTCGCCCGGTCCAGCTCCTCCATAACGATCTGGTAATACTGCTGCTCATTTAGTCGGCTGCGCTCCCGCATCAGCTGCATAAAGCCCCGGATAACCGCCATCGGATTGCGAATTTCATGCGTAATGCTTGCGGCCATTTGCCCAATCAGACTAAGGCGCTCCATTCGTTCCAGTTCATCGCGCAGCAGAGTAAGCTCTGTTACATCCTGGACAATCAGGGCGGCTCCCGCAATCGAATGATCCTCCTGCCTTCGGATGGCGAACGCCGTCTTAAGCAGCGTTTTGCCGTCTTCCGTTTGCGGTCCAGTACTGCTCTTGGCCCCAGCGAGTGCATCCTTAAGCAGCTTGATATAAGAACCGTCCTCTTTTGCTGTAAAAAAGGTGTCCATATGCTCTTTTCCCGAAAATAAACCTCCGCTTGCCTCAAACTGGCGCTGGAACAGCTCCTTGCCGTTCGCATTCAAATGCGTGATGACGCCATGCTCATCAGTGAACAAAATCGCCAGCAGCATTTCATCGATGAACTGCTGTTGTTTTTCTACTTCTAGCCGATAGCTGGACGAAACATTTTTGAGCTCCAGCTGCAGTCGTGAATTTTCAACAAAGCTTTCTACAATAAAAATAGATAACCAAATGGCAATGAGCGAGCCAAGCAATAGTAAAATAAATACCGCCATAAGCTCAGCCGACCAGTGAAAGCCCTCATTCATCATAAACACGAGAAACATTAAAGATATGTAAACGGAGATCGGCGTTATTAATTTAACGCCTAAGAGCCGCTTTCGATGGAAGGGCGTTTTGCTGAACCGCTTGGCACAGAGCAATATAATGGGTACATGAACAAGCATAAAAAAGACAAAAACTATTTTCTCCGCCTCAGTGTCAAGCGCTGGTACTCTGAGAACAATATAAAGCAGATCAAGAATGAGGGAGCCATAAACCCCTCCGTATAAAGAGCCCAAAATAAACGGAACGAAGCGGAAATTCAACTCATATCCATTAAAATCCGTCGAAACCGACATACAAGCGACCATTGCCACCGCGCTTGCAGCCGTTATAAGCATTCGAATATGTTTTTCCTTGCGCTGCTTATAATGCCAGAGCTGAAAGGAAAATACAGGAATAAGTGAAATTACGAATTGTAGCAGCAATTCTTTCAACACGAACGACAGGTCTCCCCCCCTAATCGCTTACTAGATTAAATTGCGTGATCCTTATTTTCATCTGTATGCATATTCAGCCAGTTCGTCACCACTTCAATAAAACGCTGTGCTTCTAGATCATTATGCAGCTCATGATAGCCTTCAGGCCAAGAAACAAAAGTACATGCCTCGCCTAGCTGCTGCGCCACCTGCTCGCTTGCTTTATAAGAGGTGATTTTGTCAGCTGTACCGTGAATGAGCAGCAGCGGCACTTTCAACTGCCCGCAATTGGCGATTGCCCATTCTCCTGAATCATGGAGATTCAGAAAGGTTTTAACCGTAATGCGGGAATGGCATAACGGGTCTCCTTCAATATGGGCGGCCTCCTCATAGCCTCTGCGATACAGCTCCCCACCCTTCAATCCTGTCGATTGCGGCAGCCCCGGCCAAATGGCGGCCAGCCGCTTCCCAAGCCAAACCTTGGCACGGGGTGGTGTAAAGGCAAGCTTTAGCCACGGACTGGACAGCACGAGCGCCTTCACTGCAGGCTGGAGCCGCAGTGCACAATTTATTGCGATATTGCCGCCCATGCTGTGTCCATAAAGAAAGATTGGCAGTCCTGGGTGGCGCTCCGCTGCCTGCTCCACCAGCAAGGCGGCGTGGGCTGCCGCATCATCTACAGAAGGCAAATGCCCTCTTGGGCCGGATGAACGACCATGGCCCTGCTGATCAATAGCGATTACAACATATTGAGCAGCAACTAGCCTGGCAGCATATGCGCTATAACGTTCACCATGCTCGCCCATACCATGTATTAGACATAAAACGCCTTTTGGACGGTCCTTATCAGGCTTCCACTCCCTTACGTATAGTTCGGTATCCCCATAACCCTGAAACGTCCATTCCATACGAATCATCCTAGGCACCTCCAGCTGATGAATTATGTTCTATTATAACTCAATATTTTGTCGAAAGAATGGTACAATAAACAAGATTGTAGAAAGAAAGGCTGAGTGAATCATGTACGATATTATAATTGTTGGCGGAGGCCCATCCGGCCTAATGGCAGCGGTAGCTGCAAGCGCGCACGGAGCCTCTGTTCTTCTCGTTGACAAAGGAGACAAGCTGGGGCGCAAGCTCGGCATTTCCGGAGGCGGACGCTGTAACGTAACGAACGCAAAAGATATGGATCAGCTCATACAACATATACCCGGAAACGGGAAGTTTTTATTCAGTGCACTGAATGCGTTTGGCAATCGCGATATTATCGCCTTTTTCGAAGGGATGGGCATTGCCTTGAAGGAGGAAGACCGAGGGCGGATGTTTCCGGTATCTGACAAGGCCAAAACCGTCGTCGATGCGCTCATTCGCAAAGTTCGGGAGCAAGGGGTCGACATTCGGACGAATACACCCGTGCGTGAGGTCCTTTACGCAAACGGTGCGGTAAAAGGGCTGTTGCTGCAAAATGGTGAAAAGCTCGCGGCGAAAGCCGTCATCGTCGCTACTGGCGGCAAATCCGTCCCCCATACCGGCTCGACAGGAGACGGCTATCCTTGGGCGGTCAGCGGCGGGCATACGATTACCGAGCTGTATCCGACAGAAGTACCTCTGACATCTTTCGAGCCTTGGATACGCAGCAAAACACTACAAGGCATTTCACTCCGCGAGGTGGAGCTTACGGTGTGGAATGCGAAAGGCAAAAAACTGATCACTCATGAGGGCGACATGATCTTCACCCACTTCGGCTTATCCGGCCCAACCGCCCTTAGATGCAGCCAATTCGTCGTCAAAGCGCTCAAGCAGGCGGCAAGCAAAGAGCAGCATGCTTCTGGTACAGTTGAAGCCTTCAGTGGAGCAGATAGCAGTATAGGTGAAGCAGGCGCTTTAGACGCGATATCTCAATCAGGAAGCGGAGCACGGGAGGCTGCAACCGTGCTCGTCACAATCGACCTGCTGCCAGGGCGCTCCGAAGCCGAGGTTTATCAGGAAATGATGCAAATGGCGAAGCAGGAGTCGAAAAAAGCGATTAAAAATGTGCTTCGCGGCTACTTGCAGGAGCGGCTGCTGGATTTCCTGCTTCAGCAAAATGGCATCAGCGGCGATATTACGTATGACAACCTTCCTAAAGGTCCATTTCTTGCGCTCGCCAAGCATATTAAAGCTTTCCCTGTAAAAGTGAACGGCACGCTGTCCATTGAGGAAGCTTTCGTCACAGGCGGCGGGGTCCATCTTAAGGAAATCGATCCGAAGACGATGGGCTCCAAGCAAAGCGCAGGCCTTTATTTTTGCGGCGAGGTTCTCGATATTCACGGTTACACTGGCGGTTACAACATTACTGCGGCCTTCTCAACAGGCTATAACGCAGGTAAAAGCGCGGCACTGGCTGTCTCTGACAGCTAAGCCGCGCTTTTCTTTTGCCGGAAATGCTGGCTACAGCTCCTCGTTCCAATCCTCATTCACGATATGCGCAGGAATGGCGATGCTGTCAAGCGAATAGGCAGTATCCGTGTAAGCGTTCGCATCAATGGCAGATTCCTGAATAAGCCGCCCGCCATGCATCTGCATAATTTCAAGCGCAGAAATGAGATCATTCCCCACCATATGAATATGCAGCTTTCCTCCTTCATGCAGAACCGGATCATAGCCAAGCTGCTCCAATGTATCAAAGGCAAGCGCAGCGCTGTTAATATCTGCGAAATCAAACAATAATGCCGAATTCATCGGTTATTTCTCCTTTCGGGCGTTGACTCTAACTTTAGTCTGCCCCAATTTGTTAACGAAGTATGACTAAAGGGTGTTGTCATTTCGAGTTTTTTTCTGCATAATTTAAAATACGAGATATGTCATATTTAATAACTCTTAATGTAATCAAACTTAACCTTAGATATACCACTGATTGAAGGAGGCATTATTAGCATGCATACGATCTTTTACCAGCTAGCCGACCCGATGATGATTGTGGAGTATGATTTTAACCGCTGGTATATTCGCGACATTAACAAAGCTTTCACCGGGCTGTCCGGCTATCGAAAGCATGAGCTTCTAGAGGTCAACCCGGAGGATTTTGTGAAAGATTCGCTGCCTTTCGGACAGCTGATGGCGAAGCTTATTGAGGATGAGCAATTGACGTTCGATGCCGAGCTGACGACGCGTTCTACGATGACTGCAACCGTTCGACTGAGCTGCCGTAAATTTCAAATGGAGGAACAAACGTATTATATGCTCGTCTGCAAGGATGTTTCTGCCGAGCGCTGGGGCGATGAATTCGCTGTCGATCATAAAATTATGATGGCCATCGGCATCTCTGAACAATTCCGCATTTTTTCGCTGAAGCGTTATTTTGCTCCGCTGGCCCAAGGCTCGGCCAGCTTCTTGAACCGCAGCATTTTTGAATTGGTAGCCGAGGAGCACCGCGCACCGCTGCGCCGCATTATGGAACGGGCCAAAAGCATCGGCAAAATAGAGCATTTGGAGCTGCATATGCATATCGGGGAAGGCAAGAATACGGCAAAAGCATTGATTAAACCTTTCTATTCGGGCAATAGGGCGTTTAATAACTATTTGATCATGCTCACTGAGCTGAACGAGCAAGCCCAAGAGGAGGACCCTTCCTACAAGCTCAGAATGCTGATGCTGAACAAAAATATTTCCGCTACATCGCTTTCCCGCTCTACGCTTATTTCCTTGACGACCATTTCCAAAATCCGCAATGGCAAAATAAAAAAGCCTCAGCGGCTCACAGCCGAGCTCATCGCCGGAGAGCTGGGAGTAAAGCCGGAAGCGATTTGGAGCAGCTTCAAGCAGTAATGGAGCGTTGGTTTGGCTCCTCTCTCTCCGTACCCCTCTCTTCCCATAAAAAAAGCCGCTTCTCCTAGACAACAGAAGAAGCGGCAGCCATATGTGTTCTTGCGATAACCTCGCTAGCTGCGGTAAGCGGCTAACGCTTCGTTCAAACTGCGCGTTTGCGCATAAACTTGCTGATAAATGCGGAACAACCCCTTATAGGCTTCAACAGCCTCAGGCTGTGGCGAATATTGCTTGGCATGCTTCACGAACTTTGCCGCGCAAGCCTCCAGGCTCTCAAACCAGCCGCTGCCGTAAGCAGCAAGCATCGCTGCGCCGAGGCCAGGCCCCTGCTCATTTTCGAGCGCTACTACCTTCGCGTCAAAAATGTCCGCCTGCATTTGCAGCCATACCGGGTTTTGCGCGCCTCCGCCAATCGATACAATCGTATTAACCGTTTTGCCAGCCGCACGGAACATATCAACTGATTCGTGCAGCGAGAACGTAATGCCCTCCATCACTGCACGGGCAAAATGAATCCGCTCATGCGAGCCGTCCACGCCGATAAAGCTGGCGCGAATAAGGGAATCGGGATGCGGCGTACGCTCGCCTACGAGATAAGGCGTAAACAGCAGACCGCCTGCGCCCGGCTTCACTTCTTCAATGCCTGCAAGCAGCTCATCAAAGGATTCATCCGGTGCGAACGTCTTCTTGAACCAGCTCAGGCTATAGCCTGCCGCCAGCGTCACGCCCATCGCGTAGAAAGCATCTTCCTTGCCATGATTGAAAAAATGCACCTTGCCGGCAAAATCCTTATTTTTGTCATTTTCATAAGACAAAATAACGCCGGACGTACCGATGCTGCATAATGTCAAGCCTTCGCTCAAAATACCTGCGCCGATTGCGCCGCAAGCATTGTCGGCTCCGCCAGCGAACACCTTTACCGTAGCTGGCAGACCTGTGCGCTGCGCCAGTTCAGCAAGCAGTGTTCCCGTCTGCCCGTGTGACTCGACGAGCGGCGGACAGAAGCTTGCTGGCAGCTCAAATGCCGCAAGCACCTCTTCGCTCCAGCGCTTCGCCGCTACATCCAGCAGCAGCGTGCCTGCTGCATCGGAATAATCCATGTGGCGCTCGCCCGTCAAGCGATAGCGCACATAATCTTTAGGCAGCAGAAACAGCTCTGCCTGTTCGAAAGCTGCGGGCTCATTCTCACGCACCCACAGGATTTTCGGCAGTGTAAAACCTTCCAGCGCTGGATTGCGCGTAATGCCGAGCAGCTTGTCGCCAAGCGTACGCTCGATTTCACGGCATTGCGCCGTTGTGCGCGTATCATTCCATAGAATGGCATTACGCACCGGATTCCCTGCACCACTCAGCAGCACAAGACCATGCATTTGACCAGAGAAGCTGATGCCCTCGATTTGCGCGCTTGCTTCTGGTCCAATTGCAGCGGCCAGCTCGCCAAGCGCCTCAAGCGTTGCATCGACCCAATCATCAGGCTTCTGCTCGCTCCAGCCCGTGTGCTCATGATAAAGCGGGTAGCTGCGGGAAGCTTCGCCAGCAACCGTGCCTTCTTTATTAATGAGGAGCGCCTTGACCGCGCTCGTACCTAAATCTATTCCAATGACATAGCTCATAGCCGAAGTCCTCCCGACTTAAACGCTGAAAATAACTTCGCTCAGTTGCAGTCTAATGCGCTCTTGACGACCGGACTCCAGACGGATCGGGTTGTTTTGCAGCGCGTATTGCTCAAGCGAAGCCAAAGTTGCTTTGCCGGAAACGATGTCAGCGCCGATGCCTTCTTTGAACGTACGGTAACGGTTGTCTACGATGCTATCAAGAATTTTTTCTTCCGTCAGCTTCGCAGCCGCTTTCAGACCCCATGCAAAGCTGTCCATACCGGCAATGTGGCCGAGGAACAGATCGTCCGCTTCGAACGATGCACGACGAACTTTCGCGTCAAAGTTAACGCCGCCACGGCCGATGCCGCCAGCTTTCAGCACTTCATACATCGTCAGTGTAGTGGAATAAAGATCAGTCGGGAATTCATCGGTATCCCAGCCCAGCAGCAGATCGCCTTGGTTCGCATCAAGGGAACCGAGCATGCCGTTGATAGCTGCCGTACGGATTTCGTGCTCGAACGTGTGGCCAGCAAGTGTCGCATGGTTCGCTTCAAGGTTCAGCTTGAAGTCGTTGTGCAGGTTATATTTGCGCAGGAACGAAATCGTTGTTGCTGCATCAAAGTCATATTGGTGCTTCGTTGGCTCTTTCGGTTTAGGCTCGATCAGGAATTGCGCATCGAAGCCGATTTCTTTCGCATAAGCAAGCGCCATTTCGTACAGGCGTGCCAGGTTATCCAGCTCGAAGCCCATATCTGTGTTCAGCAAGGTTTCGTAGCCTTCGCGGCCGCCCCAGAAAACATAGTTTTCAGCGCCAAGCTCTTTGCCGACTTCAAGGCCTTTTTTCAGCTGCGCGCCAGCATAGGCATAAACGTCAGCGTTGCAAGTTGTGCCAGCGCCATGAACGAAACGCGGGTGCGAGAACATGTTAACCGTGTTCCAAAGCAATTTTTTGCCGGAAGTTTTCATGTTTTCTTTCAGCAAGCCTACGATGACATCGAGGTTTTTGTTCGTTTCTTGCAGCGTAGCGCCTTCTGGAGCGATGTCCACATCATGGAAGCAGTAGAACGGAATGTTCAGCTTATCCATGAATTCAAAGTTAGCTTCTACGCGCGCTTTTGCACGGTCAAGACCATCAAGCTTATCCCACTCGCGGAACATCGTTGCCGAACCGAAAGGATCTGTGCCGTTAGCGTTAAAAGTATGCCAGTAAGCAACGGCGAAGCGCAGGTGCTCTTCCATTGTTTTGCCAAGAATGACTTGCTCCGGGTTATAGTGTTTGAATGCAAACGGATTGTCCGAACCTTTGCCCTCAAATTGAATTTTGCCAATGTTAGAAAAATAGCTCATTTTTATAAAACCTCCTGATATGTTATGGGATTTGTTTCAAATCTGATGATGTAAACGCTCCCCAACAGCATAACACGATCAAACTTAGTTTGTCTATTGACTAAACTAAGTTTTTTTGTGCTAAAATAGTCGTATTAACCATTTCTAATAAGCTTGCTTTTCTTTCAACGCGACACGAGCTTTTTCGCCTGCGGTACGGTCAGACCGTTTACGCCTGTGATACAATACACTACATGGATTTATAGATGGACGGAGGCAATCTTGTTGAAATTGAAGACAACCGGCGACTTGGCGCTTATCAAAAAAATGAATACCGCGATTGTGCTGGAGGCCATTATTAAGCATGCCCCCCTCTCTCGCGCTCAAATATCCGAGCGGACCGGGCTCAACAAAGCGACGGTTTCCAGTCTCGTACAGGACCTGATCGACAATCATCTCGTTTTTGAAAATGGCCCCGGCGAGTCCAGCGGCGGACGCAAGCCCGTCATGCTGCTGTTTAATGGGCAAGCTGGACATGCCATCGGTATCGACCTTGGCGTTAACTATATGCGGGGCGTGTTAAGCGATCTGCAAGGGACTGTCATTAGCGAGCGGCAGTTAAGCTTCAAAAAGCGCGAGCAGGATTTTGCACTGAACCAGCTCATCGCCTTTATTGAGGAGCTGGCGTCGCAAGCTCCTAGCAGCCATTATGGCCTGATCGGCATTGGTGTTGGTGCGCCGGGCATCGTTGATGACAAAGGCGCAATTCTGTTCGCTCCTAACCTCGAATGGCAGCAGGTTGAGCTGCAGCAGATGCTGGAAGCGCGCTTTCAGCTGCCTGTGACAATCGATAATGAAGCCAATGCCGGCGCACAGGGCGAGCAGAAATACGGCGCGGGGCGCGGCATCGCTAACCAGATATACGTCAGTGTCGGCATCGGCATCGGGACGGGCATTATTTTAAACAAGGAGCTGTACAAAGGGGCTTCCGGCTTTTCCGGCGAGCTGGGACATTTGTCGATTGAATATGGCGGCAAGCCGTGCCGCTGCGGCAATCAGGGATGCTGGGAGCTTTATGCTTCGGAGAATGCGCTGCTGGAGCAGGCAGAGCCGCTTGGCTTTGAGACGCTGGAGGAGCTGCTTGCTGCCGCAGAGGCTGGAAACAACGAGGTTCAGGCCTTATTTTATGCCATTGGCGAATATTTGGGCGTAGGCATTTCCAACATTGTAAATGTGTTTAATCCAAACGTCGTGATCATCGGCAACCGCATGAGCCGAGCGCAAATGTGGCTGGAGGAAGCGATTCATGCCTCCATCGCCCGCCGCACACTCAGCTATCACCGGGAAAAGCTGCAAATTTTGTTCGCTGAATTGCAGGACCAATCCGCCGTTCGCGGCGCAGCTTATTATGCGATTAGTACTTTTTTTGCGAAGGTTAAGAGCGGGCAGTCTGTTTTAAAACTTTAAATTAGATACGCTAAAAATTCACTATTCTTCTCGTTTGATTCTTACCATCTACAGCAAACCCATAACAAGCCCAGCTTTGCTATTTATGATAATAGCTAAGCTGGGCTTGTTTTATATTAAAAATGTAATATCTGTAATAAAACAAACCATAGCTTTAGAATAACAGATGATCTACTTAAGAATAGAGATAAAGTTACATCATATGGTAAAATGATAGAAACATTAAAGATGAGTAAAATATTGCTCTCTTACTCTTTGAAAGGGTGGTCGTTTTGTCGGATTTTGAAGATATAAATAAAACAGTATACGAAAATTTGGAACAAATCCTGCAAAAGCTTGACGATCGTTTGGATTTAAAACTATTCGCTATCGTAATAAATGATGAAAACCAAAAATGGATTGAAAAAATACGGGTTAAAAACGTATTAAGCGATGAACCGGGGAAAGAGACTGAGGTCATTCAAGAAGAATTGAATAGCCCTGAAGAGGTATTCAAACAATTAAGTCCTTATTTAAAAAAACCAGATGGTGATTTGAAACAATTTATTTTAGAGCTTGAAAATCATAATTTCAACACTCATATGTTAAATAGCAATTTGACAGATTTAGATGCCAGTGAAAATGAGGCAACTATAGAAAGCAACAATGATCTCCCCTTTCGACCATTATCCAGAGAATCGGCTGTTTTCTATTTCAGTTTTTTTAACCTTGAAGTAGACAAAAATAAATATACAATAAAATACATTCTTTCAATTGAATATTTGGATGTTGAAGCAAGAACAAATTTCCTAGAACGGCCTAACTTATCCTTTCTTCGAATGTTACTTGACTACTATTTCAGTGACTTTTATAGGTTTACTGCTGATGGTTACTTATTTGTTAACGATGATCAAGTCATTGAAATTAAGTATAAAGAAAACAGCACTCAGTTTCTCCAACGAATGGCAAGACTTTTTTTCGGAAAAATACAAGATTTTATTGTAAGTGAAGTGAATCTACTGGATCTTGCCACCACAGAAATTGATTTATCGGAGACTCTGCGGAATCAGTATTATATTAACAACTTATTCGAAAAAATAGATGGTATATCTACAAGAACATATGAGGGAGAAAGTCCGTTTGGATGCATGCTCTTGCTAAAAACGAGCATGCTAGATGATAGTAAGTTAATCAAATATTTAATTCGATTCCAAAATCACCTGCCCCTCAATTTGGAGGACTCACGACGTATTCGCAAATTATTGGAGCTTACAAATAATGAAAGAGACTTGTATTTAATTGCAGATGACAGAGCCATATATGGTGTGGGTGAAATAGACTGGAGTCAACTTAAAGATAATTTAGTGTTCAAGATTGAATTTAAAGGGCTTTCTAGATACGATCTGCTGCTTGTGACAACAGAAGAAAAGCAATATACGGATGCTCGTGTAGTTGCCGAAGAAGAGTCTAAAATTTTCAAAATGACCATGAACCTAGAAATTATTTCTCATAACTTGACCAGTATTTCCTTTCAACATCCAGGAATCGGTGCTAGTGGCTTCAATGCCGAGCTTTTTAAACGCACAATGAAAACCCAGTTTAAGGAGGTAACCCCCTCTTTAACAGATGAGGCAATAGAAAAGCTGCGGTTAGTCATTCAAAAGGCGACTGAGCAACAAAGCGGTTCAATGGTTGTAATAACAGATCGTGAAACAGCAGAAACTGAATTAATAAAATTAGGAAAACAGTCTACTCCAATTTTAACAACTGAAATTAATCCTGCTTTCATCAAATACCTGACCTCCATTGACGGTGCCATATATTTTGATACTTCGGGGGCTTGTCATGCCATTGGGGTAATTTTAGATGGGCTTGCACAGCCTCATCTGGGTGACTCAAGTAGAGGAGCCCGATTTCATTCTGCATACCATTATTTGGAAAAACTTAAAGGAACTACGGGCTGCGTAATTGCTATTATCTCAGAGGATGGCATGGTAAATTTAATCCCTGAGCAGGTAAATGAAAAAATAGTACGACAGTTAGTAAGAGAAATGATTAGTCATATAAGAGACAATGACAAACTTAGCGATGAAACAATAAAAAATGATGAAATTTTCAAAGATTATGAACGACGTCTAGAAGAGGCTGCGAGAGAAACAGATATTGATCACCATCATTTTTTTAAAATAGCAATAGCTTTTTTTGAAAAAAAACATTATAAAGATGCAGCTAGTTATTATAAGAAGGGACTAGACAAGTATGGTCATTTCAACCTTGAATACGACCGCAAATTTGGACAAATATTAATTTTAAATGCCCTGAATACTATGGATTCTGAGAGGGAACTTGAATACTATAAAGAGACTTTGGAACAACTTAATAAGGTCATTAATAACACTGTTGAATCCGCAAGAAATTTGCATGATTATAACCGTCGTGCCTTAGCCTTACAAGGGATCGCAGCGTTTACTTCTAGTAAAAAACAGAAAACGGACTTATTAAGAGATGCAATATCTGATATTACAATATCAATTGGATTGAAAAAAACTAAAAAAAACATTCTATATCATAACCGGGGTTCTATCTATTTAGATTTGAAAAATGAACAGGAAGCAGTCAACGATTTTATTGCTTCTGAATTAGAATCATCGGAAGAGCTTACCATTAGTTATATAGAAAAACTTATTATGAAAACCCCTTCTATATATTTACACGCTCTTTCCAGTTATGTCGAGAAGAAAAACAGCAAAAAAGATAGTAAAGCTCTTGAAGATCTTTTAAGAAAATATGGTGCTAAACTATCCACAGAATCTTTAGAAGTAGCGGCTGCTTTAGAACAATACGGAATGGATGATCAGGTACAAAACAATGAAAATGAGGAGATCTAATGAGTATCGAGAAAGCGAAACTAATACAAATAGTAGCTCGGTCTACGAATAGCCAAGTTGCAGTGATTTTTGTCCATGGCATAGGAGGAGATCCCCACGATACATGGAGAAAAGATCAACAAACGAAACCACTTTTTGAATTATTAGGTGATGAACCACTTTTAAGCGATGTTGAATTTTACAGCTACGGATATCGCACTGGTATTACGCCCCTTCAATATGATTTCATGACAATAAGGGCTAGTTAATAATCAAGTAAAATCTTTGCGTAGGAAAAGTTCCCTCCTGGCTCGACTTGAGGAAAATTGGAACAAATATGTCTATAGAGGTGGAACGAAGAGTCTGCCCGAAACGTTGAAACACGAGATTCAACAGATTGCTTTACGTGGAGCTCGTGATCGAATAGTAGCACAAGCCTCCTCTACGCCATTGTATTTACAAGGAGAAATATTTCCTGTTGATGAGGATCATTCGAGCATTTGCAAAGTCGATAATGAAAGCAATGTTTTCAAAACCATTTCTACTTTTTTACATAAAATTGTAAAGGCTGCTTCCGCTAGCCCTAAACCTGCTGTTTCTCATACTTACAGCAATACGAAGAGCATCCCCACTTCCAAGTGAACTGGACGGAATACTTTGATAAAAAAACTTCCCCATGGAAGCTCCCTACTTTAGCTGAGTGGGATACAATGACTAAAGAGCTGGATGTGGCAGCTGAATATTGGGCAAGTCATCGCTCAGAATTTAATGGAATTATACGCCTTTATGCCAGATTCACCCTCCCAGGTGGCATATTATTTGGCAGTCTTTTCTCTCGGGCGCGAGGCGCTATGATCGAGGTCTCACAAGGGGAACAAATATGGTCAACCTCTAGGAATGATCCTGCATATCAAGTCAGTACACAACGATTAATGGGAAACAATCTGCATAGCAAACGTGCCGTTGTCGTACTCAGTGTTACTCAAAATATTGAAACTTCCGTTTACTCCTACTTAAATCAAACGGAAACTTCTTTCAAACTGCTAATAAATGTAATTCCCTCATCAGGAGCAGGCCAGCAGAGCATAGAAAATGCTGAACAGGCGGTAACTTACGCTATGGAAGTGAAAAATTTGATGGTTGACTTAAAAGCAAACGGCATCGAGGAAATTCAACTATATTTAAACTGTCCCTTAGGCGTAGCGGTTTTTGTCGGCCATTATTTGAGTTCTATAGGCCCGATACAAGTTTTTGATTATCTACAACCAGGTTACACTGCATCTTGTTTGATTGGTTGAGAACATAACCTAAACTAAAATTGATCAGTCGTTTAGTAGTCCCTCCTCTGCCCTATCAAATAAAAGACGAACAAAAGTCAATGTCGATAAGACTGACCTTTTGTTCGTCTTTTTTAGAAAAACTCTAATACATGCGGTCATCGTCCTGACTAAAAACATCGCAGCTTTCTATGGCCGCGAAAACGGTAAAATCCACGCTAACGTAATCGCACCGGGTTCCATTGCAACCGGAATGACAGCTAATCTGGGCACGCTTGATCCACTTGGAACTCTTACATTTGGCGATCTTGGCCCGTTCAATGGCGGCGAAGCGGACGATATCGCGAATACAGCTCTTTTCCTCGCGTCAGACGAGTCGAAGTTCATCAATGGCGATGTCATTACAGTTGACGGCGCTTGGACATCCCGATAAGAGCTTATAGTATTATTCTTAATTCAGGTTCATTCATGCAATCTTTGTTACTCGTTTGACGGTATCATTTGAAACGAAGTGATCTTCACGATTGTATTCCGGCGAATTGTGGTTTTACATTACCACGGTTCGCCTCCGCCTCCTTGAACACCATCCGAATAAGGATGGTGTTTTTGCTTTATATTTGAGGAGAAATTTGCTATTATGTACATACATTATAAAAGTTATTACAGTAATAAGGTATAACAAATTGATCATAGATCATACTTATAGAGAGGAGAATATCAATGAATGGTGTGGTCAAAGTGACAAATGATAAACCAAATGTGACGCGTTATTCCCGCAAAATAGGACGAATGGGCAATAGTTTGGGAGTAAGCTTGCCAAAAAGCCTGGCTGAAAAGTTGAATATCTCACAAGGTGATGAGATCGAATTTATTGAAAATGATCGCGGTGAAGTAGTGTTGAAGAAGGTGCGGCAAGGTCAACTCCCCGATAATGTAAGACCAGAGGTTCTTGAAGCCTTCTTTGACGTGTTTGAAGAAGATGAAGGTATCCTTGAAGATTTAAGGGATCGATGAAATGGCCATATTCCTAACCAAAGAAGAGGTTATTTCAGCCCACTACTTCATGATGAAAAAAATGAACGACGCAGACCAAGCGGGTGTGAAGGATCACGGCCTGCTGGAATCTGCGGTACATAGACCTAAGCAGAGTGTTTTTGGAGAAGATGCTTATCCAAATTTATTTGACAAAGCCGCCGCCTTACTAGAGTCCCTAGTGAAGAATCATTGCTTCCACAATGGTAATAAACGGACAGCCTATTTGGTTACCAAATCGTTTCTTATGATTAATGGCAAACATTTAAGGATGAAACGTGAATACGCTGTGGAGTTTATTGTAGATATTGCAAAAGGAATTCATTCGTTGGAGGCTACTACAAGGATTTTGAAAGAATTTTCTGTAGATAGATAATTCATAGGGCGTCTGCTCAAGTGACATCAAATCTGTGACTACACCCGTAGAAGCAAGCATGGCGTGATCTTCGGACAGGGGTTCGACTCCCCCTCGCCTTCACCATGTAAATCCACAACCGCTTCGGTTGTGGATTTTTTTACATTTCAAGCAGCCCCTGCACCCGTTGGTTAATTGTATGTTCGTTGAAGATTCTCTAATTAAATTGGGCTTAGATGCAGCTTGTATTCCATGCGTAATCCCACATTGACCCCTTGCTGGGTTCGATCACAATTGTCATTGCAGTAGATGACGTCCATCATGTAAAACCTGACCTATACATATTCAGCTTCTACTTATCAAAAGAATTATTAAATCATAAAATGAAATTAATATAATTTCTTAATAGTTTATGAGTTTTAAATTTACATAGCGCTGTTATATTACTCGTTGGACAATCATTTTATTAAGGGGAGTAGGAAAAGTAATGAAAATCAGAGCATTGCGCAAGGCAATAGTAACCTTATCATTGGTAACGTTGCTGGCAGGAGGATTAAATCCAGGCTTTGGGCACAATAATCATGTCTATGCAGCAGATATGATTACGCCCTCCGTTATGGTTGAGGATTTTGAAGATGGAATCTCAGATGTGAAATTTAATCCTAAACGGATGTATGACGCTACGCTGCACCTGGAGGATAACCAGAAGCATGTAAGAAATGGACAATATTCGGCCAGAATTGATTACGATATGATTGGCATAGTGGATAACCCGTCTCAAATCGAAGTAGGGTACAAAACAGGGAATATTCCCCTAACAGGTTACCCTACTAAAGTAGGCATGTGGGTTTATGGCAACAATGAAGGACATTTGCTAACGACAAAATTTAGAGATCAAGGCGGCTCTTCTTTCCAAGCAGAGTTCTATGACGCAAATCAAACGGGTATCGACTGGTCTGGTTGGAAATATATTGAGGCGGCTGTTCCGCAGGGCAAGCCAGGTCCGATTGTCCTTGAATTGTTTTTCCAATTGAAACAATCGAATATGAGCAAAAAAAATAAAGGCTCGATTTGGGTAGATGATATTACCCTTATCTATGAGGATTCGGATGAGGATAAAGACGTACCTACCATTAAACCTATATCCCCCGTCGAGAATGACGTATTAAATGCTCCGCTTGATGAATTAAAGGTCGAGCTAACCGATAACGGAGCAGGTCTAGATTTAGATACGTTATCGGTTCTTTTGGATGGAACGGATATTACAGATGGAGCAAACTATTCTTCTGACACTGGTTTATTAACCTATCCAGGAGAATATGTAGATGGCGGTTATCACGAGCTTGTTGTTGACGTGAAGGATAAGGCCGGCAATCCAGCAAGCAAAACATATGCTTTTACGATAAATGCAGGTGAACGTCTGTTCATGACTTCTGCCGGAGAAGCAGTCAGTAATGAAATCTACCCTGTTCAAGTTAGCATCAAAGACTATTTGAATGCTGAATCTGTAAAATTCGCATTAAATTATGATGCAAGCACTCTTCAAGTTGAAAGCATTACTCAGGCGGCTGGAGTTGCCTTAGACTCAGCTATCGACAATGATCACGGAGTGGTTCAGGTAGCTCTTGATAACGTGACAGCCGCAACCCATGATGTCGTTACGGTTAACTTCAGAGTGAGCTCTCATGCCATTTTAGGGCGTGGTGAAAATTACAAAACCATAACCATGAGTAATCCTAATCTTACAGCTGGCGGAGTTCAGACTAGCTCACCGCTAGCTTCCCCCATCCACTATACAATCGCATTTCCATATCAGCTAGCAATGACGGGAGTAGGTTTGGGCACATCGTCTACTTTTACCGTATTAGACCGTGAAGGCAAACCTTATGAAGGTGCGGATATTGTTTTCACTGGCTTATTAAAGCAAAGCTCGGTAGTTACGGTTAACACTGTAACGTCTAGTGTATATGAGGATGATGATACATCTTCTGATGTCTTAATGGTTGCAAATGCTGGTGAACGTTACTATGCTTCAGCAGAAGCTGAGGATGGATTATTCGAGGTTTTTCTCGCAGATGGCCAAACAACAGGCTATATCTCTGAAGCCGATGTTAGTAGTCAATTATTGAGTGGCAGCCTCGGTAAAACAGATGCTAACGGACAATTAACGACAGACCTGACTACATTGGCACTTGGAACCTATCAGGTTCAAGCTGTCAACGGTGATCAGAACAGTAAGGTTGTCAATTATGAAGTCGTGGAGCAGTACGGTACGGATGAACCTCAATATGTTCAAACCTATGTGGCAGAAGATATGTCTTCACAACTGAGCGCTGCCTGGCAAACAAAACCAGATCAAACTTTTACTTATATTCAATACATCGAAGCTAGTGATTGGGGAACAGGAGACAGCCCTGATGTCAATCATATAAAACAGCAACAAGCTGAGAGTGAACTTCAAGTGCTTAGTATGAAGGAAAATGGAACGAAGGGTGAAATCCGGTTTCATAATGCTCTAATTGAAGGCTTGAAAGCAGATACCACTTACAAATATCGTGTAGGCTATGAGGACACTTGGTCGGAGTGGCATGAATATTCTACTGTAGACCAGAACAAATCAACACCGACCTCATTCTTGTTTATTACGGATTCGCATACGAATCAATTACAAGGAATGCAAACTTATCAAGAACTAATGACTAGCGCTTTGACACAATATCCATCAACGCAGTTTATTATGCATGGCGGAGATATGGTTGATGTAGGCGGCGCATTTGAAGAATGGCAGAAGTTCTGGCAAGCTTCTTCGGTTTATGCAGCAACACTTCCAACTGCTTTAACATTGGGTAATCATGATGTGAAGAGCGAAGGTAAGGAAGTATTTACTAAAGGTGCGAATTTTCCAAAGAACGGACCCGCATCCCAACTGCAATATGCTTATTCTTATGAGGTCGATGACACTCATTTCGTCGTATTGAACTCAGAAGGCACAGAGGAACAAATGATTGAACAAGCAGCATGGTTGAAAGAAGACTTGGATCAAAATGATAAAAAGTGGACGATCGCTATGTTCCACCGTCCTGCCTATCATACGGAAAATGGTCGTGAATCCCTTGTGGAGTATACCCAAACGTATTTTGCGCCTATTTTGGAAGAGAAAAAAGTTGATTTGGTTCTAGTGGGTCACGATCATGTGTATGCCCGCACCTATCCAATGCTGGAGGGCAAGCCGAATAAAGCTACAAATGAAGGTACTGTATACCTTGATGGCGGTGCTTCGGGTTGGAAATTCTATGATGGCACCCAGTATAATTATTTGAATTTTATATTTGATGAAGACGTTCCTGTATATTCCGCTATTGAAATTACCGATGATAAGATTCGTGTGGAAGCACGTACGAGTGCAGGTAATATCCTAGATGAGTTTTCCGTTGTGAAAACAACGGATAATGAGCCGTCGACACCAACGCCAACGCCAACACCAACACCGACGCCGACGTCGCCATCTACATCGACACCAGTAACAACCCCATCGCCAGTACCGACGTCGACACCAGTACCAACGCCAACGCCGGCACAGACACCAACGCCTTCGACGCTGGTCTTCAACGACAAGGTAGATGTAGACGTAGTTAAAGCTATCGTAGAAAAAGAGCAATCTGCTCCTGCTGTAAGCTTTACGGACGTTCCAGCATCTTCGTGGAGTGCTTCAGTAGTGGAGCGTGCCGCTAAGATGGGTATTGTAACGGGTTACAGCGATGGTTCTTACCGTCCCAATGAAAAGGTAACCCGCGCCGAGTTCGCCATGATGCTTTCAAAAGCTTTTGGTCTAACAGATTCAAGCAGCTCCTCCTTCTCTGACACGCAAGGGCACTGGGCTTCAGAAGCGATTACAGCATTACAGGCAAAAGGGATAGTCACGGGTTATGTTGATGGCTCTTTCCGTCCTAATCAAGAGATCTCCCGCGCTGAGATCGTTGGCATGCTTGCTCGGCTGACGAACTATGTTCCTAGCACATCCAATCCATTCTCAGATGTAGTTACGAGCTGGGCCTCTGAACAAATCAATGCTTTCGCAACTGCAGGTATCGTAAGCGGGATAGGCAACGGATTGTTCGAACCGAATGAATCTGCTTCCCGTGCTGAGTCAGTTGCGATGATCATTCGCTTGTTGGATAAATTACTTGCACAATAAGTGAAATTTTATGTAGAATTAGCGGCGAATTGTGGCTTTGCACAGCCACGATTCGCCTCCACCATGTGAAACCCCGACCGCAAGGGGTCGGGGTTTTTGCTATCTTAGAAATGCTATCGACTGTTCTAAGCTTGATTGATTTATATAAGTTGATTAAAGGGCTCTAATGCCAGTGAATGAATAATTTCCTCTTGGGAAAAAGGTTTTTTCCTACCCAATTGTTTAACCCTTACCATAAAGGGGCTTCTAGGATTTTTCATATGGTAAAAGCCAGGTATACGCATGACTCTTGATAAATTGGTTATCATGGGATCAGAACTGAATTTTTTGGCTAAAGCTTTTTGAATAGGAACGAATTTGCTTACGGATCCGCCCTGAAGAACCCAATAGATGTGATATCCGTTTTTAGTTTCGATGATCATCGTATCCTTAATTTGAATCTTGAATTTTTTTATAAATGCATTCTTCAATTTCGTTACTCTCTGTTTTTTTCGCAGAGCTAAAAGATGGTATCGACCTTGTTTATTTTTTTTAACTGTAATAGATTGAAGCTGTTCTGCAGGGTCGGATTGAATGGATTCAATCATCTGCTTGACTTGTTCTTTTGTGTCTAAATGCACTGAAATCTTGTTTAGATCTACATCGATGAACTGTGCTCTGATTTTTTTGAAATCACCAGTCCTTGTTTCTCGGTAATTGATCTCCATAAATACGGCATAACCTCTTTTATTTTGACTGAGAACATGTATGAGTTTATTCCTCTTGGAAAAGAGGGTGAATTGAGGAGTACTTCTTTCAAGTAGATTTAGAGGTTTATGCAGTGTCATCGCTGGGTGATTAGAAGAAGAACTGAATCTCTTGTTTTTGTTTTTATCGTCATGGACTAAAATAAAATGCAGTTGTTCGTTCTGCTTGCAGCCTAGTTTTTTAATAAAATGGCGTGCGTGACTGGAGAACCTTCGCAAATTTCTGGTATACCTCATTGAACTTAAACGTTGTGTCATTGAACCACATCTCCTTTAGAGCATGCGTTACACTTTCGGTTCTTTTCTAAACAATCATATTCTGGCAAGAGGACACAAGTGTAAGTGACAGTACCCATTTTTCAACATTAGATAGGCTAATAAAATAATCAGGACGTTTGCTAGGGTGATCAAAACTGTGACCACACCCGTAGATGCCTGCGTGGCGTAAGCTTCGGACAGGGGTTCGACTCCCCCTCGCCTCCAGCATCAAAAACCACAGCCGTTAGGGACTGTGGTTTTTACATTTCTTTTTTCAACCATAAGCTTGCTCTGTTAGTTAAATCTTCATAAATAAATAACTCCACACAGGGGTAGACTTACTTAAGTCCACAAATGCCCCTAGATTAAAATCAGCGACTTGCTTTCTTCTCCTTTTATGGAGAAATGCTTTTGTTTAAATGTGAAGGATCTGCGCGTGAAACAGGAGCGATAGCTTTCTATACTCCCCCTGACGAAACTAAAAAGTAGTCTAACATTAAAATTAATAAATCACTTATTGAAATTAACTTAAAAAAAGTTATAATGGAGAAGTACCATTTAAACTTGAAGGGAAGTTATAATTATGTCAACTGTATTGTACATTACTGCACACCCACATGACCACTCAACATCGTTCAGTCTTGCTGTAGGTGAAGAATTCGTTAACGCTTATCGTGAGGCCAATCCTTCGGATGAAATCGTTCGTCTTGATCTGTTCAATCTTGATATTCCTGCAATCGATGCTGAAGTATTCAGCGGCTGGGGAAAACTTCAATCCGGCAGTGCTTTCGACCAGCTTTCTGCTGCTGAGCAAGCAAAAGTAGCACGTCTGGGCGAACTCGTAGATCAGTTCGTTGCAGCGGATAAATATGTTTTTGTTTCCCCAATGTGGAACTTCTCATTCCCGCCTGTTTTGAAAGCCTACATTGATGCGGTTTCCGTTGCGGGTAAAACATTCAAATATACGGCAGAAGGTCCTGTAGGCCTGCTTACTGATAAAAAAGGCTTGCATATCCAAGCTAGCGGCGGCGTATATTCCGAAGGCCCTGCAGCTGCAATGGAAAGCGGCTTTAGCTACCTGAAGAAAATCTCGCTGTTCTACGGAATTCCTTCCTTTGAGCCGCTTTTTGTTGAAGGTATGGCTGTATCGCAAGATCAAGGCCAAGCCATTAAAGCACAAGCCATTGTTAAAGCGAAAGAAATTGCAGCTAGCTTCTAAGTTCTAACAATAGATGCGTTACAAAAAAACTGCCGAGGATTTTATCCTGGCATTTTTTTTATTTTAACAAGTTGTGCGATTGCCCCCTACCTTAGCGCCCTACCGCATATCGATTGTCTGGTACAGCCAAGCCCAAATTGCCGCGCAGCGTATCGCTTTCGTATTCGGTACGGAATAGCCCGCGCTGCTGCAAAATCGGAACAACTAGCTCGACGAAGTCGGCCAAGCCGCCTGGGACGACCGTTCGAACGTTAAAGCCATCTGCCGCCTCCCCTTCAAACCATTGCTGAATCTGGTCTGCGATTTTCTCCGGCGTGCCGATAAACGAGGTGCGGGGCGTTGATGCCCGAAGTGCGACTTGGCGCAGCGTGAGTCCTTGCTCTCTCGCCTCCTGTTTAATTTTGTCCGTTGTGCTGCGGAAGCTGTTGCTGCCTATATCGCCAATGTTTGGGAACGCTTCATCCAGCGGAAACGGGGAAAAATCAAAATGATCAAAGTAGCGGCCCAAGTAAAGCAGCGCTTGTTCAATTTCCACGAGCTCGGCCATTTCCTGATACTTCTGCTCTGCTTCCGCTTCGGTTCTGCCGACAATTGGCCCGATACCCGGAAAAATCAGCAGCTCCTCTGACTCCCGTCCATATGCTGCTGCCCTTCCCTTCACATCCTGATAAAAAGCCCGCGCTTCCTCGAACGTTTCATGTGCCGAATAAATCGCATCAGCCGACCTCGCTGCCAAATCCTTGCCTGATTCCGAGGAGCCGGCCTGGAACACAACCGGATAGCCCTGCCGGGAGCGCGCCACATTAAGCGGCCCCTGTACAGAGAAAAATGTTCCTTTATGATGCAGCGTATGCAGCTTCTCCTTATCAAAAAACACACCAGCCGCTTTATCGCCGACAAAAGCATCGTCTTCCCATGAATCCCACAAGCCTTTGACTACTTCCAAATGCTCTTCGGCTATTTCGTAGCGCAGTGCATGATTTGGATGCTCACCCTTGCCAAAGTTGAGCGCCGAGCCTTCGAGCGGTGAAGTGACGACATTCCATCCCGCTCTGCCCCCGCTCAATTGGTCAATGGAGGCGAACTGTCTAGCGACCGTAAACGGCTCGCTGTAGGAGGTCGATAACGTCGCAACGAGACCGATATGCGAGGTTGCTCCCGCCAGCGCCGACAACAGCGTCAATGGCTCAAATCGGTTTAAAAAATGCGGATTGGACTTCTCGTTAATGTACAAGCCGTCCGCAATAAACAGCAGATCAAATTTGCCCTGCTCGGCTATTTGCGCCTGCTTTTTGTAAAAATCCAAGCTTACGCTCGCATTAATGGGCACTTCCGGATGGCGCCAAAAAGAAATGCTGTTGCCCACCCCGTTTAAGTTAGCCCCTAGCTTCAATTGTCGTTTTGTCATGACTTGCCTCCCTTATTCCCCATGCTGCTCCCAGCAATGTAATGCCCGTTACTAAAAATACAAATGGAATACCGGCCCACCCGCCAAGAAAACCGCCAAGCAGCGGGCCGACTACAATGCCAAATTGACTGGCGGTTTGGCTCAGGCTAACCGCTCTACCCCGAAAATCCTTATCCGCATATTGGATAACGAGCGCATTCAGCGCTGGATACACTGCGGCGAAAAACAAACCGTAGCCAAAGCGCAAAATCCCAAAGCCGATCAGATGCTGCATGGTCAGCTGAAGCAAATTGCCAATGCCGCCGCCAATCAGCCCAATAAGCAGCACCTTGCCATAACCGATTCGCCCGCCAAGCCTCCCCCAATAAGGACCCATAATGACGGTAGCAACCCCTATCGCCGAAAATACAATGCCTGAGCTGAGCTTAGCGCTGCTTATGCTGCCACCAATTTGCACAACATAGATCGTCACTAGAGGCTCTAAAATCATGACCGAGGTGGATACCAGCAAAATCAGCCCATAGATGCGAAATAATTTGGAACTCCGGGCTGCCTGCTTCAAATCCTGAAGCACGCTCGGCCGAGCCTCGGTACGGCGCTCATGCACTTCTTTTACGCCTAGAACAACGGTCGCTGAAATCAGCGTAATGATGCCTGATGCAATGAAGCATTCACGCAGTCCAATCCACTGGCTCAGCACGCCTCCAACAAGCGGACCTACAATGCCGCCAGCAGCGGTCGATGTAGAGATGACGCCGAGCGCGTACCCGACATGCTTTTCCGGCGTGTTCGTCCCGACCAAAGCGAGGGAAGCGGGCGTGAAACCCGCCATCACCCCTTGAAAAATCCTCACAACGATAAACGTATAAGGATCATGGACAAAATAGTTCGCCACATGCGCGGCCCCAAGGCCAACGCCTGAACGCACAAGCATCAGCTTACTGCCATATTTATCAGCTAGCGAGCCCCAGAAGGGCGCACATAAACCGCTGATCAGGAAGCTGATGGCAATGGAAACGCCGGACCAAGCCTCCAGACCCTTGTCGACACCGAGATCATGCTGCAAAAACAATGGGAAAAATGGCACCGAGAGCGTATATGCCATATGATTGAAAAACAGCCCAAACCATAAAATATAAAGATTACGCTTCCAGTGAAGCACTGCGCCGCTCCTCCATTCGTTCCCGCCCTTCGCCCCTTATTCAAATTCCGATAAATCTCATTAATTTAATTGGTTTTAACATTAACAACACTCTATCACTTCCCTTCTCTTACCGTCAATTTACTTGCTAATAGAAATTGTCTATGAACCGATTCAGTTTATCGATTGGGCATAAATCATGCCTGCATATTGCATAGCGGCAAGCATACAAAAATAGGACCATCCAGCCCCTTCGGGCGGATGATCCTGCTCTCTCGTTTTCGTGTCGCTTTATCCCGCTTGATTCATGCTTGATCTCCCAGCCTGCCGTCGCCTATTCCGGCTCGTTATAACAATCGACGCCTTCGGCCAGCAGCTTCGCCAGCCATTTCTGTTCCAGCTCTTCAGCCGCTTTTTTATATTTGCGCATTTGCTCGGCTGACGTGCCTCCCTGCTCCGCTGGGTTCACATCCTTATAATCGAACAGCACCTTTTCTTCGAGCTTCATTTTTTCCAAAATATCAAATTCGAACTGCGCCGCTCCCTGCTCATTCCAGTCCATTTGCAGCTCATCATTTTTGTGCGTGCCAAAGTCCAGCTCAAACCGCACCCGGTTCAGCGCCCCATCCATATTGGAGGTCGAGCCAATAAACTTGCGTCCGCTTGCCGTATTCGTAATTTGATAGACGCCCATTACCCGTTCCTGCTCCATATACTGTGCCGTCAACTGCTTGCGCTCTTCTTTATTCATCGTTATTCCTCCTCAAATTCGTCTATTCGTCCTCATCCATAGAGCTGTCTTGCCTAAGTTAGCCTTTAACCCAATATTCGCTGCAATCATCCGTACGGTCAAGAAAGCCATATTCGATCAAATAGCGGCGCAGCGTCACATAGTCCGCTTCCCAGTAACGTTTAAGCTGCTCATTTACTTCCTTCTCCGTGTACTTGCGCGATGCTTCAAAGTCAGCTGAAATATGGCGCAAAATCGCCACCTTCCGCTTCTCCTTCCGAGGGAACGAAGCAAGCGGACCATCCGGCCCCTGTGGAAAATATTGCTTCATGATCGACTCGTACTCATCCTCCGTAATCGCATACCGTTCATCGACCCGCGTCGCTGTGCGGTGAATCGGCATAAAGCGAGGCGTGTCTGCTGACACTCCGCTCTCCATCAGCTCAATGGCGGCAAGCAGCAGCTTTGCCTGCTTCGCCTTCTCCTTCAGCACAAACCGATGATTGCGAATCGTCGAAGCGCTGCCGCCTCCCGAGCTTTTGACGATTTCCGCATCGGACATGCCCGAGGCAAACTGGCGGATGAGCTGCTTTTGCAAATCGGTCAGCCCGCTCGCCTTCTTATCCAGACCGAGCAAATAGTCGAGCATCGAGCCATGGCTGTGCTGAACATGATAAGCCGCATATTTGCGGGCTTCATACCATTTATCGCTATCCGGCACCCGGAACACTTCTCCATCCTCGAAGGCTGCTCCACATACGAGACAGCTATATCGTCCTTCGTCTTGAACGAATACAAAGCCTTTCTTCAAGTCGGCAAGCTCCGCTGACCAGAACAAATCATTTTGTGACAAAACAAACACCACCTATTTAAACTGTTTTATTTTATAGACATAATAACATTTCGTTTGGTTATTTTCAACTTCCATTTCAAACCCTCAAATAGCATAAGCGATCTAATTATAATTTATTTTTTATAATACCTTGCATTATATAGTATTATATTTTATATTCATTTCAGGGGGGATGAACGTTTTGGAAATTAATAAGGAAGTTTTGAAGGGACATATCGATACGATCATTTTGTCCTTGCTGCACAGCCGGGATCGCTACGGTTATGAATTAGCTAAAAATGTGCGCGACCAAAGCGGCAATCAATTTGATCTAAAGGAAGGCACCTTGTATTTATCGCTCAAGCGGCTGGAGAAAAACAAGTGGATTACGTCCTATTGGGGCGATGAGCAAGGTCCTGGCGGCCGACGCAAATATTACAAGCTTACCGCGGAAGGCGTAGAGGGCTATTTGGTGAAACGCTCCGAGTGGGAGTTTTTGAAGCATATGATGGAATCATTTTTGCAAGGGGGAGACCGTGTTGAAGGAGATTGAAGTGTATGTGAACAGGCTGTATCAGCATGCAGTCGGGAATAAGAAAGAAATTAAAGAACTGAAGGATGAAATGTGCAGCCATCTGATGGAAGCGGTACATGAGCTGAAGCAGGAGGGCAAATCCGAGCAGGAAGCGGTTCATCTGGCGATTGAGCGATTTGGAGGAGAAGCCGAGCTGCAATTGGTCATTGGACAATTGTTTCAGGCGCAGCGGATTTTCGCAAAAAGAGTGCTGTACACAGCGATTTTTTTCCTAGTAGCCAGCCTTCTCACCATTTTCATCATCTGGGTGGATGAACTCGGAAATAACAATGAGAACCGTGCTATTGCCGAACGTATTTCTGACCTGCTAGGCACTCAGTCCAGTATTACAGCTGATCAGCAGGAGCACATCAAGCAGTTGGCACAATCAGCTGGACAAATTGCCAGCATTAAAGTGTACAAGCTTGATAAAGTGGAACGTGATAACGGTGAATACACCAGCTTTAATTCAGAAGGAGTTATACCTGATTATCAATATGATACGTCTGTCCCTATTTTTGAATGGATGGATTACTACTACTCACTTGATCAGGAATGGTTCATTCATATTAAATCCCGCCATTTCTCCGGAATGTTCGATGCTGTCCTTGTTGGCGGCCTTACAGCCTACATTGTGCTTTTCACCATTTGGGCCATCATCAACGCCTACCATCATAGAAGGCTTAATACCGGATGGATTATCGTCTTTACTTTATTTAACGCGGTCGGCTATATCGCCTATCATCTTATTAGGCGAAAAGCACGGTTGAACGCTGCGGGTTAAATTGGCCGGCTCATGAATCTGGCGTTATTCCGCAAAAAAAGTCTCCAAAACCGCGCCCATCCACGGTTTTGGAGACTTCTTCATTTACAGCTTAATCCCGCCGATCCTTCGGCAGCAAAATACCGAACAGGCCGAGCAGCGGCAGCACGCTGGAGGCATACATCACCTGCGCGATGCTGTAATGGTCGGCTGCTGTGCCGAGCACGATTGCTCCCAAGCCGCCCATACCGAAGGCTAGTCCGGTAATAAGCCCCGATGCCATGCCGACTTTGCCTGGCATTAGCTCCTGCGCATAGACGACACTGACCGAGAAGCTCGACTGGAGAATGAGGCCGAGCAGCGTAATGACCGGATATACCCAGAAAATCGGCAAATGCGGCAAAATGACGGTCAGCGGCGCAGCCCCTGCAATCGAGAACAGCAGCATCCGCTTGCGCCCGAAGCGATCGGATAGCGTGCCGCCGAAGAAAGTTCCAGCGACCCCTGCCACCATGAACAGAAAGAGCGGCACCTGAGCCGCGCCAATCGACAGCCCATAATCACGCTGCAAATAAAATTGATAAAAGCTTGTGATCCCGGCCGCATACCAAGAGCGGGCAAACACCATGACGAGCAGCAGCACCAGTGCAATAGCTACCGCTTTAGTGCCGAGTGCATCCGCATTTGCTGCTGCGCCGCTCTGCTTCGCCTTGCGATCCGCGAGCCCTTTCGCCGCAAGCTCCGCTGCGTACCAAGGCACGATGCGCAGCAGCAGCATAATGCCTGCCAGCGCCAGCAGCGTCCCCCATACGGCCCCTCGCTGCCCAAGCGGGACGAATATAAAAATCGTCATGAGCGGCGCAAGCGCTTGTCCAAAATTGCCGCCGACCTGATAGATCGACTGCGCCAATCCGCGTCTGCCGCCCGCAGCAAAATAAACAACACGCGAGCCTTCGGGATGGAATACCGCTGACCCAAAGCCGACGAACACAACCGCCAGCAGCAGCGTCCAGAAGTTTGGCGCATACGCAAGTCCCGCCATCCCTGCCATACTGCAGCACATGCCGGCAATGAGCATCCATGGTGCGGGCTTTTTATCCGATAAAATGCCAATAACCGGCTGTAATACGGATGAGGTCATATACAGCGTGAACGTAATCCAGCCGATCTGGCCGAACGTTAGACCGAGCGATTGTTCAAAAATCGGGAATAGGGCGGCGACGACTGACTGCATCGAATCATTCAGCAGATGGACGCCGCTTATAGCGAATAATATGCCGAATAAGGCTTTATTTTTCGAATCAACCGTTTTAATAGGTTTGCTTAATGTATCCGCATTGGACATGCCGCCCGCCTTCTCTCACTGTTTCTGCTGTGTTTAACCGATCCAGACGCACACAGGACTCGAAATTTGTAAAAGCTCGCCTTCAGGCGACAGCAAACCGCTGTCCGCATCCACCTGATAGCTCAAAAGATGATTCGTCTTCTGGTTCGCCACAAGCAGCCTGCTGCCATCAGGAGCCAATGCAAAATTGCGCGGCCCTACCCCGCCGCAGGAAATATGCTGCAAAAGCGTTAGGCTGCCATCAGCCGCATTCACTGCAAATACCGCAATGCTGTCATGGCCGCGATTCGAGCTGTACAAAAACTTGCCCGACGGTGCCAGCGCAATATGCGCCGCATCGTTGTACGCGTTAAACCCTTCCGGCAGCGCGCTAATGGTCTGCACGAGCTCCAGAGAGCTGGCATCCTCTGCATCCATTCTCAGCACCGACACCGTCGAATCCAGCTCATTCATCACGTAGACGATTGGAAGCTGCTCATGGAGCGCCAAATGCCGCGGTCCTGCTCCTGCATGCAGCTGGTGGGAGGACACGTGCTGAAGCGGCTCTTCCGCCTCTGGATTTTGGCGGTAAATAAGAATGGAATCCGTGCCGAGATCCGTTATGTAAACATAAGGCGACGGCCCGCCGAGCGGCAAAATCGCATGGGCATGCGGCGCATCCTGACGGCTCGCATTTGGCCCAAGCTCTCCCTTGCTGCCGACAACTGCTGCCGCCGGCTTCAAGGATCCATCCTCCGCAAGCGGCAGCATCGCTGCATTCCCGCCTGTATAATTGGCTACGAATACCGACTTGCCATCCGAGCTGACATAACAAGGATGCTCGCCATGGGTAGACTGGCGATTCAACTCGCTCAGCTTGCCAGTTTCCGGGTCAATCGCATAAGCAGCAACCTCGCCGCCTCGCACACCATTCGCTTCCGCCGTTTCACTGACCGCATACAGCCGATCCCCTGCTTCATTAACGCTCACAAATGATGCGTTCTCAATTCCCGATACCTGCTGAATGACATTCAGCGAACCGGATTCGCTATCATGCTTCGCCACGTAAATACAAGGCTCCGCTGCGCTGCCGTAGCAGCCGATATAAACGATTCCTGCGAGCTTGTTTGCTTTCAATCGTTCTCATCCTCTCATACTATCATTATGTAAGCGTAATTTTTATATTATAGTGACCATAGCACAATGAAAATAAGCATGACAACCGTTTTCGAAAAAACACTTTCCAATGTCTTCTGCCCATGATATAATGTAAGCGCTAACAATTTTCCGTTTTCATTCTCATTTCTTGAAGGGGGCTTATGGAATGATGAATACTGTATTGAACGGTGAACGCAATATTTACGAGGATTTTGAAATTGAGTCGGACGTCCTTTTTTTCAAGGTCGGCATGCCCGAGCTCGTCAGCTTCCACGGCAGAAACTACAATATAAAGAAAAGAATGACCGGGGACCAAATTCGCAAGCTGATTGACGACAGCCATTTTTATCAAGTCAGCTCCAATTGCTACATTAACATTCGCAAGGTGAAGGCGATTACGGACGGCATTGCTTATTTTGGCACCGATGCATCCGACTCCAAGAACATCCCTATCCCTAGACGTAAGCAAACCGTCATCAAGCAGCTCGTAGGGCAAGCGCAATAATCGGTTAGCAGACAAATACCGCACACGGCTTCCCTACATCCATATGCGCACACATTAGCCATTCATTCACACACAACCGCCGTATACCGTGACTCACGGAATACGGCGGTTGTGTGTTTACATTGATCCTGTTATTCTAATCTGGAGCATGAATCGCCAAATATTCGCCAAATTTAAGGAGGCTATTATGAGCAAGCAAGGACAAGCGCTTGAGCAAGCATTTCATGGGGAACCAGCCGTTTGGCTAAAATGGGGAGCCTACGAAGCAGCGGTTTTGCCCGCAGTAGGTGCTAACCTAATTGCGTTCCGCGATATAGAGAAGGGTTATCATTTTTTGCATGAGCCTGCTGAGAGCGAGATGGCAGCATTTAAAGCAAGCCCCGGTACTCATGGCATTCCCGTGCTATTCCCTCCGAACCGTTATCAGGATGGCACGTTTACAATGAACGGCAAGACGTATACGTTCCCTATCAATGAGCCAAAAACAGGAAACCATTTGCATGGCTTCGTACATACGGCTGCATGGGAAGTGCTGGACTACGGCACACTGAAAACCGAAAGCTACGTGCTGCTTCAAATCGCAGTGGATGAGCAGCATCCGATTTATACGTATTTGCCGCATCGTTTTGCGATTACTCTGCGTTATTCATTGAATGACCAAGGACTATTCCAGCATATTTCCGTACATAACCGCGGGAATGACGCTATGCCTTGCCTGATCGGCTTCCATACGGCGATCAATGCGCCTTTTGCCCCGCAGAGCTCTCCTGAGGATTACAGCTTCACGCTGACAGCGGGAAAACGCTGGGAGCTGAATGAGCGCATGCTGCCAACCGGACAGTTTTTGCCGCTTAGCAGCGACGAAGAGAAGCTGCAAACGTCGGGCGCTTCTCCTTATTTTGAGCCACTGGACAATCACTATACGGTGGAGACACGCAACGGCCGCAATCAGATGGAGCTGACGGATGCGCGCGAGCAAGTGACTTTGGTCTACGATGCAGGAACAGCCTATAAACAGTGGATGGTGTGGAACAGCAACGCCTCTGGTCAATTTTTCTGCCCTGAGCCGCAGCTTAACCTCGTTAATGCACCGAATGTCGATCTGCCAGCAGACGAAATCGGCCTGGTCAGCCTGGAGCCAAACGGCATCTGGGAAGAAACGAGCCGCCTGTATGTGAAACCAGCTGCCAACTAGCATGCAGCCATCCTAAAGGAAAAAGCCGAAGCCCCGCATACGAGCGGGCTCCGGCTTTCTTTCATTTAATAAGCAACTGGGACTGCCGCGCAATCCCTTACTCCTCTACCTCAAAAATCGAATCCACAATGATTGGTAGATTGTTTCTTACCGATACGGCTCCGAGGACGGAGCGGGCATGGCTTCCTTTTTCCCCGAACACGTCCATCATTAAGTCTGAACAGCCATTCAGCACCTTGTGATGCTCTTCGAATTCAGCTGTTGCATTAACGAAGCCTTGGATTTTTACGACCCGTTTTACTTTATCAAGGGAGCCCAGTGCATCCTGCAGCACAGCGAGCACCTCAAGCCCCGCCTGTCGGGCAAATTCATAACCTTCCTCGGTCGTGAAGTCTTTGCCCAGCTTGCCCTTCGGACCTCCAGAAGGCCCCTTGCCTGAAACAAACAGCAGTCCATTCACATTTACAAAGTTTGCGTATTTAGCCGCAGGCTCGCTCGCCGTTGGCAGCACAATACCCAGCGCTTCAAGTCGTTTACTAATCGTAGACTCGGACAAGAGAACTCCTCCTATCAATTTATGTATCGTGGTTAAATCGCTGGCATAACGTTTCCGCCATTGACCGGCACATACGCCCCCGTAATGAAGCTGGACAGCTCGGAGGCCAGAAAAACGACTGTGTTGGCAATTTCCTGATCGCTTCCCCGCCGCTTCAGCGGCACATTTTTCTCATAGCCTTCATTGCGCTCGCTGCCTGTCGCACGATCCCGGTCGCTGATCGTCCAGCCCGGCGCCACTTGATTGACGGTAATGCCGCTCTCGCCAACCTCTTTGGCAAGCACGCGGTATACGCCGTCCATGCCTCTTTTGCCTGCTACGTAGGCCGATTGGCCGGGTGCATTTTGCATGGCGCATTCCGTGTTGATGCCGATAAAACGGCCGCCGCCGCGCTCCACCATTGCGGGAACGAAAGCTTTTGCCAAGTAGACGCTTTGCATAACGCATGATTCGAACTGGCTTTCATAATCCTCGATCGGCTGCTTCAGCACGCTTTCCCACTGGTACTGAATGACGGCATTCGCCACGACAATATCCACTTGACCAAGGCCTGCCACTGCTTCCGCTTGAAGTCGGTTCACATCGCCTTGCTTCGTAATATCTGCCTGAACCGTAATCGCGCGTCTGCCCAAAGCTTCTACCGCCTGCTTCAGCTCCAGCGCCTTGTCCTCATTGCTCCGATAATGAATGACCACATCCGCCCCGCAGTCTGCGAGCGTTCTAACCATCACACGTCCCAAATCTCCAGTCGCTCCGGTTACGAGCGCGATCTTCCCAGTCAAGTCGAGTTGCAGCATAAACGTTCAGCTCCTTTGTTTATTCATCATTCGTCGTTCATCATTGGTAACGCTTCCCTCCTAGGCTACCATATCCTTGTACCATGCGTATATTCAAAATTTCAATATGGTGCTTATTTTGACGAATGATGCCTGATGTTGTTCATGTGTCCGATAGCGATGCGGCTTTATGCCGAAACGTCAGCCGTTCGCAGCCGATAAATCGCAGCGGCGCTGAATGCAGCCGTATAAAGCAAATTCACAACAACGACCGTCAGCTGCTGCTGAACAGGCAAACTCTCCGGGCTCAGCACGCCCATCCCAATCGTCAACAGCGAATGCGGAAAAAACAACCCAGCCTTCGCTACATACATACCCAGCCCCAGAAAAGTTGCTCCTAGCCCGATTCCTACAGGGACGGCAAAGCTGCGTATCCGCATGGACAGCGCCAATTGGAAGCTGCTGATCGTAACAGCGGCCAGCCAGCCCCGCAGCAGCCAGCCGAATAATTCCTCCGGCAATTCGAAGATACTTAATCCTGTCATTGTGCCCCCAATGATATACAGCAGGGCAAATACCAATTGCACAAAAGCCGTCAGCATGCCTGCTGTAAGAAGCTTGGCCCAAAAAATGCTGGCAACCGGAACTGGCGCTGTCATCATCATGTTCCAGTTTTTTCCTGAATGCTCCAATCTGCACAGATAGGCACAGCAAATAGCGATCAGCGTCGGAAAGAAAAACTCGCCATAAAACAGCCCGACTTGCGACCATAAGCTATACCAGCCATTTTGCAGTACACCCTGATTCATATAAAAATTACCGCAGCCCATCAGGACGCTGACAATCGGCAGCGCGAGCAATACGATCCATAGATGCGAATGGCGCAGCTTCAGCCATTCAGCGGCAACTACCCTTTTAAGCGGAAACATTTTCTACACCTCCTGTCTGGATACATGCCATCGGCCTGCACCATAGATCAACAACCCTATGAACAGCAGCAGCCCGATCATTGGAAGCTCCGTTCCTAGATCACGCGCTATAAATTCAAGCTGATTGCCCGCATAGCTCTGGGCAACCGGACTGAGTCCCGAATAATACGACCAGATGAACAATGGCCTTATCGCACTTGGAAACAAATCAGCAGCCATGCCAATGAACCCACCAAGCATACCAAGACATAGCGCGAATGCCTGATTGTGAAGCGCCATGGATAACCACTGCTGCAAGGCAATGACGGCCAAATGGGCAGCCATCGTTCCAGCCAGCAAGCGTCCGAGCAGCATAATCGGCACCGATTCCTCAAATCCATTCACTTTGCCGAAGCCGATCATCACTAACACTTGCACAAGGCAGGCGAGCAGCAGAATAAGTGCCACACAGCCATACTTGGCAGCATATAGCCTCTCCCGCTTGACAGACATGGAAAGCAGCAGCTTCCACGTATTGCCCTTATGCTCCATATCACAAATACGGGATACACAGATGGCTGCGAGAATGGGGGCAAACAGACCGTTCAAAGATGCCGTCATCGCAATAAGCGGCTCCCAGCTTGCCTGATCAGGGTTACGAGCAATGGACATGCTTGATGCCATGAAAGCCCACCCCATTTCCACCCCAATCATCAGCAATACCGTCATCCCGACGTATCTTCGGCGCAGCTTGTAGCATTCAAGCCAAATGGAGCGAATCATAGGCTGCGCTCCTTCCCTGTCAATTCTAGAAATAGGCTCTCCAAGCTTTTTTTATGCTCTACAATGCGCAGCACGTCGATATCTGCTGCAAGCAGCTCCCTATTGATTCGCGCTACCTGAGCATCTGTCAGATGGCTTAACCGCAGGAAGCCATCCTGTAAAATCGGCGTAAGGCCTTGGGCAGCGAGCAGCGAATGCGCCATCGGATTCCGGCTCGTCTTAATGGCAATCGTCGGATGGCTTTCATTTCGAAGCCGATCCAGCTTGCCTTGGAACAGCATTTTGCCCTGATGGATAATGCCTACCGAAGTGGCGATCTGTTCGATCTCCGACAATAGATGGCTGGATATCAGTACTGTCATTCCTAGTCGCTGCGGCAGAGATTTAATCAGCTCGCGGATTTCACCGATACCTGCCGGATCGAGCCCATTCGTCGGCTCATCCAGCACCAGCAGCTTAGGCGAAGCGAGCAGTGCCATCGCGATGCCTAAACGCTGCTTCATGCCCAACGAATACTGCGATACTTTTTTATTTTGCTGCTGCTCCAGCCGGACGATTTTCAGCGCTTCCCGCACATGGCTGCCAGGCACATTCCGCAGCCGCTGCACGACGCGCATGTTTTCCAGACCAGTCAGATGACCGTAGTAGGAAGGCGATTCAATCAGAGAGCCCGTTTGGCTTAAAATAAGACGGCGGTGCTTGGCCAGCTCCTTGCCGAATACGGTTACGCTGCCCTCCGTCGGCTGAGCGAGCCCTAGAATCATTTTTAACGTCGTCGATTTCCCGGCTCCATTCGGTCCAAGAAAGCCATAAATCTCTCCTTCTTCCACCAATAAATCGATGTTTTCGACCGAATAGCTGCTGCCGTACCGTTTGGACAGACCGCGGGTAGATACTATCGCCTGCATCGTCATTCACTCCAATCTTGATTTTGTGAATCAAGCATAGCGGCGCCGCCTTGCTGTAAACTGAAGCTAACCTTACGTCAGCCTTAAATCGGGCCAATGACTGCCCTTCACGCTCCAAAACCAGCAAAAGCAAGGTATACTGAAAATGGGTGATCAAATATATGGAAGACTTAAAACATAAAAAACTGCTCATCGTCGATGATGAGTACGATTTAAGGGAAATGGTCGAAGGTTTTTTACGCAAAGAAGGCTTTACCCGCATTTTCCAAGCAGCTACCTGCGTAGAGGCACAACGTATCATACGGTCGGCTAAACCGGACCTCGTCATTTTGGATATTATGCTGCCTGACGGGGACGGCTTCTCTCTGCTCAAGTCGCTGCGGCAGTTCTCAAGCGTTCCTGTGCTTTTTCTATCTGCCAGAGGAGAGGATGAGGATCGCTTGCTTGGTCTTGGGCTAGGCGCTGACGATTATATGGTGAAGCCCTTTTTGCCGCGTGAGCTGCTGCTGCGTTTGAGCGCGATTTTACGGCGAGTATATGCACCATTCCGCCAGGAGCAGCGCCCTATTTTTCAATTGGGCCGCCGTGTCATTGATTTGGAAAGCGGCATTGTGCGTACGCCCAGCGAGGACGTTTCTTTAACCGCCAAGGAGCTTGTCCTTCTAACCAAGTTTTATGAAAATCGGAACCGGATTGTGACCAATGATGCCCTTTGCCAAGCAGCGTGGAGCGATGATTATTACGGCTATGAAAATACATTAATGGTCCATATTCGCCGCATTCGCGAAAAAATAGAAGAGCTGCCCTCCAATCCCGAGCATCTGCTGACCGTTCGCGGCTTGGGGTACAAGCTGCTGGTCAAGGGGGAGGAATAATGGGAGGCACCGTACGTATTTTAAACCGTTTTATTGGGGCGACGATGCTAATCTCGCTTTCTTTGCTCGTGCTTAACTTTTTGCTGCTGCTCATCTGGGTTCGTACAGGGACGGTCGAGGGGAATTCGCCAGCCGCGGTTGTGCGGCATACTGCCGAAGGATTGCACGCTGCGAATGAGGGATACGTTCTTGAAGCAGAGACGGAGGCACTGCTGGATGACCAGCAGGTGTGGGCGATGTTAATTGGCTCGGCAGGGCAGGTTACGTGGGAGCACAGCTTGCCAGACGAGCTTCCAGCCCACTATAGCTTGACTGATGTCGCGAAATTTTCAATGAGCTACTTAATGGATTATCCCGTATTTGTGTGGGAGCATGCAGAAGGACTTATGGTAATCGGCTATCCGAAGGACAGCCTTGTCAAATACCAGCATATATTGCCGACCGACTGGGTCAAAAATTTGCCGCTGCGCGCACTGCTCCTTCTCATCGGGAACCTTGTGCTGGTGCTGATTGTAGCCCTGATAATCGGCTCTCGGCTCCTGCTTTCCATCCGTCCGCTGACGCAGGGCATTCAGGCGCTTGCCGCTGATCGGGAAGTGCAGCTTGAGCCCAAGGGAATGCTCGCCGACCTTGCCCAGTCTGTCAACCATGCCTCATCGCTGCTGCATCAGAAAAATGCTTCGCTCAAAAGCAGAGATGAAGCGCGATCCAACTGGATTGCTGGCATTTCCCATGACATTCGCACCCCGCTTTCCATGGTGCTCGGCTATGCCAGCGAGCTGGAGGAGCATCACGAAATTCCGCCGTTGCAGCGAAAGCACGCAGGTATTATCCGCTATCAAGCAGAGAAGCTGCGTACCTTAGTAAGTGACTTGAATCTCGTGTCCATGCTGGAGTATGAAATGCAGCCGCTCACTCCGAAGGCTTTACGGCTCGCAGCACTGACTCGCCAGGTGGCATCAGATATTCTTAATGCGGGGCTTGAGCCAAGCTTTACGCTCGAAATGGACGACATAAACGAAACTGCTCAAATATACGGGGATGAGCGACTGCTGCTGCGTGCCATGACCAATCTCGTCCACAATGCCATCCGCCATAATCCACAGGGATGTGACATCAGGCTGCGAGTAGATCTTGCAGAGGAGAAGCATACGTGCCGCTTCATCGTATTAGACAATGGCCGAGGCATCCCGCCGGAAGAGCTGGCCGATGTGCTGGAGCTGCCTTTTTCCGCGAATCGAAAGTATGCCAGGCCTTCCGGACATGGTCTCGGGCTGCCGATGGCTTCCCGAATTGCCAAAGCCCATCGCGGGCGGCTAATGTTAACAAACGGGCCAGCAGCCGGACTCACTGCCGAGCTTGAGCTGCCTTGCTTGGAAGCGCGATAAGCGGTTATTTGCTATGAAGACCCTAGAGAGAGAGTATGTGTGTGTATATGTATGAAAACGTAGGCGAGGGCCAACTCCTGATCGAATTTAGCATCTAACTTTTGCGTCTAACGTATGCGCTCTTCTACTGGGAATGTCATCCCTCATGAATGTGAAACTACTTTTGGAAAAGCAGCTTCATGCTTTTCGTTTCAGGGGCTAAAGAGCTACTCCCTGCATTTGGATCGACTTGGCGGACACAGCAGCAGCTATTTTAGCAAAATCATGGGTTATGGCACCTTATGCGGACTCAGGAGCAGCTAATGCGCTGCTTTTCACCATTTTGATGGGATAATGAGGGCAATAGCGGATTTCCTGTCCGCTTAGGCACACTCAAAAAAATAGTAGACCAATTCAATCAAACGAGGGCAGTTCTTCCTCCGTATAGCCCTTCTCGCGAATCAGCAATTCGCGAATGGCTTTGACCGTCAGACGGGTATAGAGTCGCTCTGTTTTGAAGCTCGGATCGGTTTGGCTCTGGCTGTCCATGACGGCTCGGATGTCTTCGAGTAAGTGGGGGAGTTTCTAACCCGGTGGCGTCCCCGATCCCCGTATCAATCTTGAACCGCCGTACCCACTTCCAGTTTGCGCAACCTTTTGCGAATGGTATTCCGGCTGACCTGGCAGACTTGAGCTACAAGCTCTGTCCGCCTCTGCCGAGCCATTCGGCGGTTTTCGCGAGCACACTCCGCTTCTGAGCTCAGCTGAGCAGACAGACCACTTCATACAAAATCTCTTTGCCTTTTTCAAAGAATTGGCGCATCATCGAATTACATCCTTCGTTCGGTTAATTTGTTTCTCGCAGAAACCTATTTAACCCGATGTCGAAGGAATTTTCTATACCTTTTTTGCTGCTTTGCCTATTTTTCTTCATCCATTCATTCACGGACTTGTTTTGGTCTGTTTTTTCTTTCATGTGCTTTATACCGTGCGATTTCTGGAGGCGCCCAAGCCGGACAGGAGCAGCAGAGTGCTAACGACAAGCAGCAGCAACAGCGGGGGCTTCCAGCTTGCCGTGATATCATGAAGCAAACCGAACAAGATCGGTCCGGTTGCCGCCAGCAAATATCCAACCGATTGCGACATGCCGGAAAGAGAAGCGGAATCGAAGGCATCTTTCGTTCGCAAGCTTAAAAAGATCATGGCCAAGCTGAACGCACATCCCCCGCCAATTCCGAGTAAAACGGTCCACAACGATATGAACGCATTTCCTCCGAAATAAAGACCTCCCAATGAAACAAACAACAGAACGGTCATGATGATGACCAGCAAACGTTGGTTCTTCATGCGTCCCGCCACGATCGGCACAATGAACGCTACGGGCAGCGCAGCAATCTGAAACAGCGACAGCATCCAACCGCCGCTGTCTTCATTCAAGCCCCGGCTTGTCATGATTTCAGGCAGCCAAGCGATCAACACATAGAACAAGAGAGACTGCATCCCCATAAAAATCGTAACCATCCATGCCAGTGGCGAACGCCACAGACTTCGGCGCTTCGACGCACTGCTCGTCGCTGCCCTGGCAGACGCCCGACTCGCACGAGCTTGAGGCAACCAGAACAGCGCGACCAACAGAACGAGTATGCCCCAAATGCCGAGCGCGCCATTCCAGCCGAAACCGAGGTCGCGGGCGACCGGAACACTGACACCGGATGCGATCGCCCCGCATAAATTCATTGACACGGAGTACACGCCGGTCATGAGGCCGACTTGATGAGCAAAATCCCGTTTGACCACACTTGGAATGAGCACGTTGCACGCCGCAATCGCCAGCCCAATCAAAGCAGTGCCTGCAAACAAAGAAGCGGTTGCGGTCAACGAACGGATCGCGATACCCGCCATGAGTAAAACCAGCGCATAAAGCAGGGTCCGCTCCACCCCGAAGCGGCGTGCCAGAATGGGTGCGAACGGTGAGAGCAGCGCGAAAGCAAGCAACGGCAGTGTAGTGAGCAGACCTGCCGCAGCATTCGACAGTCCGAGGGATTCGCGAATCGAGCCGACCAATGGGCCTACCGACGTTAGCGGCGACCGCATGGTCAGTGCGATCAGGACGATGCCGAGGATGGTCGGCCAACCCAACGACAACGACTTCTTCGCCATCGTTGACTTCGTATCGCTTGGTGCGCTCATAGCTGCTCGCCTCCCTTAACCTCAAGAACAGCTTTCGATTCCGCAATATAACGGTGAACCGTTGCCACGGCACGATCGGCGTCTTGATCGACAATCGCTTCGACCAGTTGCCGGTGCATCTCCAAGAAATCCGCATTGGCTTCATAACGAGTCAAGCTTGTAATCGAATCTTGTGACGCGTCCGCGATATGGTTGTATAATTCAATCAAGATTTCATTATGAGACGCCGCGATGATGCCTTGGTGAAGACGGATATCCTCCGTAACAATGCCATCCATGTCACCGCGTGCTGCCGCCCCCTCCCAGCGTTCCAGTTGGAGAAGAAGCTCTCGCGCCTCGTCGTCCGTTCTGCGCTGTGCAGCCAGATGGGCTCCCTCGCGCTCGAGTGCATGCCGGACTTCCAACGTCTGCAGCATATCGGAGCGCATGATTCGTTTTTGCAGTACGACTCCCAGCGCGCTCGAAGAGCAGACGTACGTTCCGTCCCCTTGCTTCGTCTTCAAGAGTCCCGCGTGGATCAACGCCCGAATGGCTTCCCTCAATGTATTTCGGCTAACATTCAACTCGACCATCAACTCCGGCTCGGCCGGAATACGCATCCCGACAGCCCACTTGCCGGATTCGATCTGTCTTTCCATTTGCAATGCGACTTGCTCGACCAGCGTCAGCCGATTTGTTTTCTGAAGCATACGTCAGTCCTCATTTCATCTATTTATCAAACATAGGATGTTTGGTTAATTGGTATTTTAACATACTTACATCGTGCAGACAACTCCTTGCCTAAAAAACCAAGCTTCGATATATTGATTTCAAATGCGTCCGACCGATTCCGGTTATGCTCCTGACGGCGAAAACGTATGCCTCCGACAAGATCCTCGGACTTCAACTGAAATCCTATTTATCGAGGAGTTTAGACGGTGTGTATACGGACATGGAGAAGAGTTTGGTATGTGCCGATTTCGTATAAGGCACATGAAAGAAAAACAGACCAAAACAGGTCCGTGAATGAATGAATGAAGAAAAATAGGCAGAGCAGCAAAAAAAGGTATAGAAAATTCCTGCGATATCGGGTTAAATAGGTTTCTGCGAGAAACAAATTAACCGAGCGACGACCAGAAACAGGCAAGGATCTTGTTCAAATGGAAATAAGTACTTTGGAAACGGATTGTGGGATAAGGCGAGTTCTGCCCAAAACCAGCATCATCGCCTGGTTTATCCGCTCCATTCCCCTCTCACCTCGTTTGATTGAATTGGTCTACTATTTTTTTTGAGTGTGCCTTATAGCTTGAAATCGAATGAAAAGCCAAAATAGCGGAACCTCAGTAAGCCAAAAAAGGAATGAGCGTCCCGGGCTATGTGATCTTAGCAACAGTTGCCTCAGCAAGTCTCAGCAACAGCGGTCTCGGCAACAATCGCATTCTGCGGTACCTCGCCCTTGAATCGTCAGATGAGATTAGACTCGAATAAGCGCTAAGCAAGGAGCAGCAGGCCGAGTTCATATTGCATACACGCCCTAGTAAAATTATAATTCTATTATTTTCTACCGTTACCAATCCTCATTTAATGTCGTATAACTCTTTAGATTGCTTCGCTGCCTGAATATATGCTGTCGAAATGAATCATTATTTCGTTAAACTTGTCTGGCCAATCTAGCAAATGGGCAAAAAAGAAGCTACACTAAAGCTATCGCATTATCAGAGGAGGGATCAACGTTGCCAAAAGCGCCATTCCTTGTTTCGACTCTATTATTCATGTCCTTGCTATTTCTGTTATTTCCACATCAGGTTGCCGAAGCAGGCATGTGGAGCAACATAAAGGGCATTTTCTCCGCCCCCGAAAAAATCGACGCGCTGGAGCAGCAATATATGGATGCCAAGCAGCAGCTTGATGCACAGAAGGAGCAGCTCACAGAGACGCTGCAAAGCGCAGAGCAATACGCTGCTAGGCAAGAGGAGCTCATGCAGCAGAACGAGCAGTTCCGCAAAACCAATGAGCAGCTAATGGAACAGAACAACACGCTTATTCAAGAAATGGAGCAAATGAAGCAAAAGCAAGCCAGCTTTACGCAAAAGCTCATCAATACGGCACTCATCATTATGATTTTGATTTTCGCCTATATTCTTTCCCTGCGCGTATGGCGCTATCTCGTTTGGCGCAAGCAGAAGCATGCCAGCAGAGGAGTGTAGTCGATGAAAGCAACCTCCCCCGCGCCGATTGGACATGTGAAGGTGACGCTTGATGATGCGGACAGGCTCCATGTGCTGCATCCGGGAGCAATTATTGCTTACCAAGGCGCACCGCAGCAGCGCGAGGATCGCTTCATGAATTTGGCAGGCGTTTATCGCAAAAAGAAATGGGTGCGCGCCCTGCTGAGCGGCCCATCCGAATTTATTATCGGCTTGCCGCCGGGCTGCTCGCTGGAGACGATTACCATTGGACCGGAAAGCGATTTGCTGTTCGACTACCGCCACGTGCTCTACTTCACCGACGGCATGCAGCTCAAAAGCGTCATTCAGAAAATGAAAAATGTATGGATCACCCGCGAGCTGGTGCGGATGCGTTTCTCCGGCCCCGGCGAGCTTGGTGTCATCACAAGCGGCGATATTGCGGTGCTCCAGCTGGACAAGGAGCGCCCGCTTTTTGTAAATACTAGCTCGCTCGTCGCTTATCCCGCGAATGCGAGCATCCAGCTAGCCGTCTACGGCAATCAGCTGGCGAGCCAGAACATGAACGTCCAGTGGAAAATAACCGGCAGCGGCCCTGTCCTTATTCAGACCGGCTCGCATGGGAAAGACCTGGAGCATCCATTGCAAAATGACGGATTTTTCAAGCGTTTGCTGCGTGAAGTGCTGCCGTTTGGCAGCGTGTATATTAAATAGTAAAAGGGCATTGCAAAAAACACCCGAAAATCGCTGTTCTAGCGGATTTTCGGGTGTTTTTTGGATTAAAGGCGCTCCGTTTTTTCAAGAGAGGTAGGAGCGTAAGGTTCTGATCGTTGGAATCGGAAGAAGATATAGATTAAAAATAATCATACTTTTTGCATACTATATGCGGTTTCAATCTACGCACTCCATACGGAGTGCGACATCATGCTGCGAAGGCTTGAGGCTACAATGTTTCAATCCACGCACTCCATACGGAGTGCGACGTGTCTAACACGGCATCAAACTGGACTGTGTATGTTTCAATCCACGCACTCCATACGGAGTGCGACTCCATGTCACATACCTCCATTATAATTAGGAAAATTAGTTTCAATCCACGCACTCCATACGGAGTGCGACGAACAAAAATAAATTATTCTAATTGGAGGAAATGTTTCAATCCACGCACTCCATACGGAGTGCGACGTCGCGTTTGTCAACTGTTGGTTATAACTTATTCGGTTTCAATCCACGCACTCCGTACGGAGTGCGACTCAGCCACGCTTCTCTATCACTTTCCCAGCGTCGTTTCAATCCACGCACTCCGTACGGAGTGCGACCGATGAATAAATTCGCCAGTCTTGCGCGTTATCTGTTTCAATCCACGCACTCCGTACGGAGTGCGACGGACTTTTTACAAGAGTCTATATCCCACTATCAAAGTTTCAATCCACGCACTCCATACGGAGTGCGACTAGCGTCCGTACATTGCGAGATGCCGTCGCATTAACAGTTTCAATCCACGCACTCCATACGGAGTGCGACAGGAAGCTAAGGGGATTATGCAAGCTGCTGAACCAGTTTCAATCCACGCACTCCATACGGAGTGCGACCATGAGGCTGGCTTGGCTGCTCCAGCAGGGCACTGGTTTCAATCCACGCACTCCATACGGAGTGCGACTGCCTAAGCTGGTAAGCACTCATAACTCTTATCAGTTTCAATCCACGCACTCCATACGGAGTGCGACGCGAAGCTGGCAAGAAGGGACGACGCGAAATGACTGTTTCAATCCACGCACTCCATACGGAGTGCGACTTGATGTTTTCTTGGAGGACGTTACGGCGATAATGTTTCAATCCACGCACTCCATACGGAGTGCGACGAAATGCTGTTTGACGAAGCCATGACGTATTGGGATGTTTCAATCCACGCACTCCATACGGAGTGCGACTCAGATATCTGTTGCAGCGTGTCCGTCTGATCCTGTTTCAATCCACGCACTCCATACGGAGTGCGACCTCCACTCGATGCAAGAGCCAAAGCACCGCCAGCTGTTTCAATCCACGCACTCCATACGGAGTGCGACCTAACTTGCAAGCCAAGCTTCCGACGGAACAGATGTTTCAATCCACGCACTCCATACGGAGTGCGACAGCGAAAATACAAGTGATTGATTCAATCATGGCATCAATCACCTCATTTTTCAATGCATATAATACCAAAAAAATCTAAGACAACCATTGACTTTTCTTAAAACAACTCAAATTCGACATTTTTCTACAATTTTTGAGGTGCGAATCCCCTAGGGTTTTTATGTGAGCTTCACATTCGCACCTATTTCTTCAACTATGCCGTCTTAAACATCGACACCGTATGCTGGAGATCATCCGCAAGCTGGGCCAGCGATTGCGCGGTTGCTGCGGATTCTTCGCTGCTCGCTGCGGACTCCTCGGCAGCTGCGGAAACATTTTCAACGGTAGTCAACACGTTTGTCGCTTGGGCCGCCTGCTCTTCGCTCGCTGCGGCAATTTCGGATACGCGATGGCCTGTATCGTTGACCATCTTCGTAATACGCTCGAATGCTTCTCCCGTTTTCTCCGACAGCGTTGCGCTTTCCTCAACTGCATTCACGCTGCGCTTCGTATTTTGCTGCATGCCTTGAATAATGACCGTAATTTTCTTCGTCGCTTCGCCGCTTCGCTCCGCCAGCTTGCGCACCTCATCGGCTACAACAGCAAAGCCTCGTCCTTGTTCGCCTGCCCGTGCAGCTTCAATGGCTGCATTCAGCGCAAGCAGGTTCGTTTGATCGGCGATATCCTCAATGACCTCGATAATATCGCCAACCTGATGGGAATCCTGCTCCAGCTGGGACATTTGCTCGCGCACGCCATTCATGCTTTTCACCGAGTTATCGATAATGGTGCGGCCTTCTCTAGCAATTTTCATTGCGGAATCCGATAGCTCTGATGCTTGCTCTGTACTTTGAGCGACCGATTGGATGGCCATCGTCAGCTCGCTAAACAGCTCATGAATCGTCTGTGCCGCCGATGCTTGAGCTGTGCTCCCGCCTGCAATTTCCTCCGTAGCCGCCGAAATTTGCTCCGCTGCCGCAGCTACGCTGTGCGATGATTCAATAATGCCGCTAACCGTTCCGTTCAAACGGTCAATCATATGGTTGAAGGAGCTCGCAAGATTGCCGACCTCGTCCTTCGTATGGATGTCTACCTTTTCACGCAGATCGCCGTCGGCCACATTTCTCGCCAGAACAACGATACGGCTGAGCGGCTTCGAAATCATCCGGGACAACACGATTCCAAAAATAATGCTCAGCAGGAACGCCAGCACCACAATGACAATTGTAATCAACAAAGCGCTATTATATGCTTCCGCCCCCTTCTGGTTCGCTGCGTCCGCTTCACGAATCGAAAGCTCGATGCTGTCCTCAAGAATCTTGAAAACAATATCACCCTGCGTTTTTAATTCGTTACTGATCAAATTTTTAAACGCGGCATCATCGCCGGAATTATTGAGTTCAATACCCCGGTTGTAAATGACCAAATAAGCTTTCCAATCCGTATCAAAGCTATCAATGATCCTTTTAGCATCATCGCTCATATTCGTTGCTTTATATTTTTCAACAGCCTGCTCGACATGTGTTGTCGTTTCCCTAATTGTAGCAAGCTCTGCCTGCTTCTGCTGCTCCGTATCATGCATATACAGGCTTCGGATTTGAACCCGCATACTGGTATAGTTGACCTGTGCCTCATAAGCTTCTTTAACAGGAATCAAATTGTTAAAATACATATCATCCTGGGACGCATTCATTTTACCCAAATTGTAAATACCGAATAAACCTACGACACCTAAAATAATCGCAACAATCAGAAATGCGGATATTAATTTGACACTGATTTTCAAGTTGTAGAACCAATTCATATCAAATACCCTCCCTATTCTATCTAATATTTGCTGCTATATAAGTTGAACTATTGATTGGTATGAGGGCGATGGTCGCCACTGCGAGAAAGGTTGGACTTCCGGCCGCTGTTGTTTTCTGATTTCTTGTTTTTATTCCTTGTTGAGGATGAAATCCGAAAACAATAGTCCATGCTTACGAAGCGGCTTTCCTTTGGAAAGCTTTACTCTCTCCAGTTCCAACCTTTCTCTCCGTTTCTCCCCTGTCCCATCACTTTCTTTCGTTCAACTTATATAGTTTGTTTTCTTACTGATCTGGCTAACGACGTTCTAGCTGATGCCGCTCGCTTTCTTCATAATGCCGCCAATTTCCAAAATCAACGCAATGCGCCCGTTGCCCAAAATCGTTGCTCCTGAAATACCATCTACCTTGCCCACGTAGGAGCCCAGCGTTTTAATAACGACCTCTTGATTGCCGAGCAGCTGATCGACCGCAATAGCCAGCCGCTGCTCCGCTCTGCCGATCATCACGACCGGAATTTTGTCGGAGCTGCCCTCCGTGCGTGAATAGCCGAACATTTCATGCAGCCATACGAACGGCACGATCTGATTGCGAATTTTAATAACCGGCGAGCCTTTTATCATTTTGAGCGTGCTTGTATCGACTCGAATAATTTCCACGACGGCGCTCATTGGCAAAATAAACGTTTGGTCGCTCGCCTTGACGAGCAAGCCGGTTGTAATGGCAAGCGTCAGCGGCAGCCTTATCGTGAACTTCGTTCCAACGCCGACGGTCGTATCAATATCAATAATGCCGCCAAGCCGCTCGATATCCGTCCGCACGATATCCATGCCCACGCCTCTGCCCGATACATCGCTAAGCTGGGAAGCCGTTGAGAAGCCTGGGTGAAAAATAAGGCGCAGCGCCTTATGCTCATCGAGCAGTGCCGCCTCCTCTGCGGTGATGACACCTTTGGCAACAGCGGATTTACGCAGCTTGTTCGTATCAATGCCGCCGCCATCATCCTCGACGACGACAACAACCTGATTATCCTCATGCGCCGCGCTTATTCTAACTGTTCCCTGCTCAGGCTTGCCGCATCTAACCCGCTCTTTCGGCATTTCAATACCGTGGTCCACCGCGTTGCGGATCAAATGAATCAGCGGATCGCCGACCTCTTCAATAAGCGTGCGGTCAAGCTCTGTATCGCCGCCGACCATTTGCAGATCAACGCTTTTATTCAGCGTTTGCGCCAAATCACGGACCATGCGCGGGAAACGGCTGAACAGCTGCTCGATCGGCAGCATCCGTACTTTTAGTACGTTTTCCTGCAGGCTGCCAATCAATCTGGACAGATGATCGCTGATTTCGCCGAGGTCATCCATCGTCTCAGAATACCCATATGCTTGATACAGCGTTTGAATGGCCTGCTTCAAGCGGGTTTGGTCGATTACTAGCTCTCCGAGCAAATCGAGTACATTTTCCAGCCGTTCCACGTTGACGCGAATCGTCTGCTGTTTTACTGACGCTTTGGACTGCTGCGTCTTGTCTGCTTCTTCCTGTGCTACGCTTCCGGCAAAACCGGGCAGCATGTACACGTTCTCCTGTTCCAGCTCCAAAACTGCGGCTGTCTCAGCCTCCGGTTGGGACGGCATCGCTGCCTCTACCCTTACGCTCTGCACGTCCATCAGCCCAGCTACCGCCTGCTCAAGAGCATCTGGCTCCACCTCTTGAGTGGCAATCAGCCACCGTATCGCATGAATATCCTGATCATCCTGCACCAGCTTCATATTGGGCTCATTCCACAGCACCTCGCCAAACGCCCGCAAGGAAATATCAATAATGCTGATGCGAGCGAGCTTCATCATGCAGTCCTCAGTCAGCTTGACGGTAATTGTATATACGGTTTGACCGCTATGTATATATTCTCGCAGCAACTGCTCCGCCTCTTCCGGCAAAGCTTCGCCTGCTGATTCCTTTGCAGCCGCGACTGATTCCGTATTTGCTATCGAGAAGCGTCCCAATTCCTTGATGACCGCCGAAGGGTCCGGCAGCAGCTCCTCGTGGATAATGCTGTTTTGCAAATCTTTAATAAAGTCGAGACATTGAAAAAATAAATTCGTTAATTCCCGTGTCATCTCAAGCTCTTCATTGCGCAGCATATCAAGCAGATGCTCCCATTCATGGGTTAGCTGCTTGAGCTCCATATAGCCCATTGCCGCGGAAGAGCCTTTAATCGTATGTGCCGCCCGGAAAAGCCGCTGAATGCCCTCAGAATGAGAGCCTTGCTTTTCCAAAGATAAAATCTCTTCTTCCATTGTCATAATCTGTTCCTCAAGCTCTTCGAGAAACACTTGCCTGAATTCCGAGTTATCGAACATATGCACCACCTTGTAAGCGTTGACTTAAGAGCTGCCTTGCTGCTTGAAGTATGCCGTGTGAAGCAAGAAGCATTAATCGCGCAGCAGCACCTCATCGATCTTTAATATGCCGACCAATTCTGACTCTGTAAGACCGATTCCTGTAAAATAGGCACCGTTAATGCCGCCTACCCGCTCCGGCGGTGGCTGAATATCGTGAAACGTCGTAACCTTGTACACCCGATCTACAATAATGCCGATCGACTCCTCCTGATGATGAACAACGACGATTCGCGTCGCTTTTGAATACACATCCTCATCCAGTGAAAATAACGCTCGCAGGCTAATAACCGGAATAATTTTGCCGCGTAAATTAATGACACCCATCACATAAAACTGGCAATTCGGTATTTCGGTAATTTCCTGCATACGTATAATTTCATGAACTTCAGCTATACGTATGCCATAGCTTTCTTCCCCTACGCCAAATTGTACATACTGCATTTGCTCAACCCCCTGCATGACTTCACCCCCTTTCATATTTTGCCTCTGGTATCGGCCAGCAGCTTTCTGCCAATCTGCTCAATGGGCAGCACAAAATCGACGGTTCCCCGATCAACTATCGGCGCTCCGGTTGCGTTTTTTATTTTTTCACACAATTCTGACTTTACTTTATAAATATCGGCTGACAGCTCTCCCGACGGCTTGGCGACAAAATCAACCGCCCCGCGCTGAAGCGCCATAATGGTCTCTTCCCCACCAAATTCTACATCTTCAGTCCTCCCGTTTTGCTGATTGCTGCGCCTTATTTCCTATACAATAACAAACATCTCTGAATCATAACTGAATCTTTTGTCGATTTTTGTAGCATTTTAACGAATTTAATTAGCATTACGCGTTAACTTGATCAATTTAGGAAACTTTTCATAATCTTTTCAAAAGCGCAAAAAAGCTACCTTTGTCTCAGACAAAAGGCAGCTTCTTATTAACCCTATCAGGTTGATTGCATTAGCGACTCATATCGGTCTACAAGCTCGGCATGCGGACAAGCTCCAAGCTCCCCTGACGCTTGCAAAACTGCTTAAATACGGTGTCGGCCTTCACCCGATTGCCTCCTCTCTTATAGCAGCGGACTACGAGCCATAAGGCACCCTCATCGTAAGGCTCCTTGTTTAAGTATTCGAGCGCATAATCCGTTGCTACAAGAATATCTCCCTGATTCAGCAGCTCCTCGACCAGCCGCTCCATAACCAGGCCTCCGATAAGCCTATAATGCTCGCGCAGCCGATAAACCCAGACGCTCTGAATGTCAGTCAGCACTTCCTCCTTGTATAAGTTCACCGCCTGTCGGAGCAAAAATAGGCTGCCCATGTCGACCGCACGTTTCGCTAGCTGTTGAAATTCAAGCATATCTGAGGACATATGCTCGGCAGTCAAAATATACTTCTCCCTCAGCGATTTAATCCGAACCCTCCCGTCCAGCCCATTACGCTTCAACAGCTGACGGAGTTGATACACGCAGGTGTGAATGTATGCCCTTGCCTTCGTATCTTCCATTCCAGGAAAAACATCATCCATAATATTCTCCACGCGGCATTCCCGGTTCGTCCATAAATACGCGAACAGCTCCTTCGTTTTCAGCACCTTCCATTTGACGGGACCTGCTGTCCCATACAGGTTCAGCTTGCCAAAGCATTGAACGTCGACTCTGTCTTTCTGCTTTACCGCCTCGGCGGCCAATTTATTTCTCCCGATTCTGCGTTGACGCACACGCTCCACCGTTCGCTGAAGCCGCTGCGGGGCTACCGGTTTCAAAATATAATCCTCCACATTCAGCTCATAAGCCTGCAGCGCATGATTGTCAAAGGCCGTGACAAATACGGTAGCCGTCCCTGGGCAATAAGCGAGCATTTCCTCCGCGAACATAAGACCAGAAATTTGCGGCATGTAAATGTCTATGAACACGACATCCGGCGGCTCGCGCTTAATGGCCGCAAGTCCCTCCAGCGGATCATCATAAAGCTGAATGGAGCCGATTCCTTCACAGCTCGATAAATATTCCTTCATTTCCTCAAGCGCCCAGTGCTCATCATCCACCACCGCGACGTTCAACATTTTAAATCCCTCCCTGTGCCGGTATCAAAAAGGTAACGGTCGTGCCTCCGCTTTCGCGCCGTCTAATATGCAGTCCCGTTCCAAAATGGCGGAGCAGCCGCTCGTTTGTATTCGCAAGCCCAATTCCCTGCCGCAGCTGTTGCCCGCTTGGCAATCGCCTGCCTGGCGGCTGCTTCCTTATGCGCATGAAGCTTTCAAGCTGCTCCTCCGGAATACCGACTCCATCGTCCTTAATAATGACGCGGATGCCCCCAGGAACGGAGAGCGTAATAATTTCAATCGTGCCGCCAATGAGCTTGGCTGTAATGCCATGGCGAATCGCATTTTCCACCAGCGTCTGAATGATAAAGGGTGGCAGGTGAAACTGCGTCGCTCCGAGCTCGTAATTCACCTGCAGACGGCTGCCAAATCTAGCCTTCTCCAAATCCAGATAGGCGCTGACGAGTGCAAGCTCGACCTTGAATGAAACAGCCTCCGCCTGATTCTCAAAATCAAAGCTGCTGCGCAAAAATTCACTCAGGCTGCGAAGCAGTCCCCTCGCTTCCTCGGCATTACGCTTGCTGATGAAAATGATTGTGCCGATTGCATTAAATAAAAAATGCGGCTTAATCTTCGCACGCAGCATCGCCAGCTCCGTCTCTACAAGCCCGGCCTCTGATTTTCTCAGCTGCACGAGCATGTAGAGCTTATGCTTAAGCTCTACAGCGGCGAAGGGCCGCAATAAATAATCATTCATCCCAGCTGTGTAGAGTCGTTCCAGTTGGCTCCTGGCCTTTATGTCAAGCAGTAGGAGTATGTATAGCTCCTTGCTGCCGCTTGCCACACGAATAGCGCGGCACGCGGCTTCAGCATCCTCTGCCAGAGAAGCGTCAATAAGACATAGGTCAGCCTCGTCGCCCTGCTTGAACCAGAGCAAAGCGTCTTCCAGCCTGCTCTCAGCCGAGACTTGTATATTTTGTTCGGTGAACACATCCGTAATAATCGCTCTTTCGGTTACGCGGTCATGAACGAGAAGCGCATGAAGCAATGCAAATCCCCCATTCCAAATTATAGTAGATAAAAACGTCTAGTAACTATATCGGTTATAGAAGCTTCTCTTTATACTATGCCCTGTAGGGAGACGCAGAAAAGACCGGTCGCTTTCAACCGGCCTTGCACGAAGCGTATGTTTTTTATACGTAGGTTATGTTGTGCGAAATTCTGCTGTCTACTCTTCCTTCGGAATCAGCTTGTAAATTTCTCCTGACTCAAAAGCATCAATGAGACGTCCCAGCCACTTGTAATACGTGAGCGCTTCCTGAAGCTTCTGCCTGTCGCTTGCGAGTACTTCAAGAAAGGCTTCGGACTGCTCGGGGTTTTCCTCAAGCTGTTCAATTTCCTTGAGAGAACGGGTTAGGGCAAGTACATTTTGCTCCGCAGCCTTCCTCCATTTTATAGAGAAAAAATCCGTGAAGTTCTCGTGCCAGTCCGGCACCACCTCATACAAATCTTTGCGTGAGCCTTTGCCCCATACTTTATTGATCATTTTCAGATCGTATAATGTCCGCATTCCGGTGCTCATTGACGTTTTGCTCATTCCCATCGTAGCACTCATTTCGTCCAGCGTGACAGGCTCGCGGTTGAAATACATATTGCCATATAAATGCCCGATGGACAGCGTTATGCCATATAGATCCATGTTTTTGCCGATTGATTCAATGACGCGCCGGCGCGTCTTCAGCAGCAGCTGCTGCTGCTCTTCTGTTAATGCTGCAAGTTCATCCATGTCGTTCCTCCTGAGGAGTGGCGTGTCCCATTCATCCTACAACATGTATTGTAATCAAACGTCTAGGGAAATGTAAAGAAACATGTTGATATGAAAAAGGGAGTTATCAGGAGTATTCTGTACGAAAAGTTTGTAAAGTTATAACTGTACAAAGCATACAGAGGCTCACGCCTTTTGACCATTACATTGTTATCCAACTACACTTATAAGCAGACGAACACTCGAAGCTTGGTGAAGAAGCGTTATGATAAAGCGTACACCTCGCTTCCTGTGCCAAGGATCGTGGAGGGGGTACTACATGGCTATTATAGAAGCTAAAAAGCTGACCAAGATTTTCGGAGCGGACCCAAAAAAAGCGATACCGCTGCTGGATAAGGGCTGGTCAAAAGAAAAGATTTTAAAAGAAACGAAGCTGACTGTCGGCGTGAATCAAGCCAATTTTTCGATAGAGGCCGGACAAATATTTGTCATTATGGGCTTATCGGGCAGCGGCAAATCGACGCTCGTTCGCTTATTGAATCGCTTAATTGAGCCGACGGGCGGACAAGTGCTGTTTAATGGCAAGGATGTGCTCAAGATGACGGCTGAGCAGCTCCGGCAGTTTCGGCGCAAGCATGTCGGGATGGTGTTTCAGAAATTTGCGCTGTTCCCGCATCGCACCGTTTTGCAAAATATCGAATATGGCCTTGAAGTTCAAGGCATCAACAAGTCGAAGCGCCGGGAAATGGCGATCCAATCTTTAGAGCTAGTAGGCTTGAAAGGCTACGGCGACAGTTATCCCGAGCAGCTAAGCGGCGGGATGCAGCAGCGCGTAGGCCTTGCAAGAGGACTTGCCAGCGATCCCGAAGTACTGCTGATGGATGAAGCGTTCAGTGCACTTGATCCGCTTATCCGCAAGGATATGCAGGATGAACTGCTGGAGCTGCAGTCGAAGATGAAAAAAACGATCGTCTTCATTACCCATGATTTGAATGAGGCGCTGCGCATTGGCGACCAGATTGCCCTAATGAAGGATGGCAGCATCGTGCAAATCGGCTCACCGGAAGAAATTTTGATGCAGCCTGCCAATAAATATGTCGAGCGTTTCGTCGAGGACGTCGATTTGTCCAAGGTGCTCACCGCCTCCCATGTGATGGCGAAGGCCGAGACGATTACGAATGAGAGAGGACCGCGCGTTGCGCTCCAGCTCATGCGTGCCAGAAGCATCTCCAGCTTATATATGGTGGACAGGGAGATGCGCTTGCTTGGTGTTATTACGGCCGACGATGCAGCCAGAGCTTTGAAGGAAGGGCTGTCACTCGAATCGCTGACCCAGCGTGATGTTCCAACCGTATCGCCCGATACGCTGCTCAATGAGCTGTTCGAGCTGATGGGCAATGCCAGATTGCCCGTTGCTGTCATCGGCGAAAATGGACGATTAAAGGGCATCGTCATTAAAGGCGCAGTGCTCGCCGCACTCGCAGGCAATACCGAAATAGAGGCAGGTGTTAAAGCATGAATATACCCAAAATCCCTTTAGCGGACTGGATTGGGGCGCTGGAAACATGGCTTGAAACCCATCTCGGCCCGCTTTTTAAGCTTATTAAAGTGGTCGTAGGCGAAACGGTTGGCGGATTAAATATCGCTCTCGACTTTTTCCCTCCGCTTGTGCTTATTATTCTATTTACCGCAGCAGCTTGGTTTCTCGGCAAATGGCGCATGGCGCTGTTTACGTTTGTCGGCCTGCTCATCATTGATAATCTCGGCTATTGGAGCCAGACGATGCAGACGCTGTCGCTCGTGCTGACCTCCGCCCTCATTTCAGTGGTGGTTGGCGTTCCAGTTGGCATTTTGTGTGCACGTAAAAATAGCATTCAAAATATCGTTACTCCGATTCTTGACTTCATGCAGACGATGCCGGCCTTTGTCTATTTGCTGCCTGCCGTCTCCTTCTTCTCGCTTGGCGTCGTGCCAGGCGTCATCGCTTCGATTATTTTTGCGATTCCACCAACGATTCGCATGACCAATCTCGGCATTCGCCAAGTTCCAGAAGAGCTGACTGAAGCGGCTGATGCCTTCGGCTCTACACCGTCGCAGAAGCTGATCAAGCTGCAATTGCCGATTGCGCTGCCGAGCATTATGGCGGGCATCAACCAGACGATTATGCTGTCGCTTTCGATGGTCGTTATCGCATCCATGATTGGCGCACAGGGCGTTGGATCGTACGTGTACCGCGCTGTGACGCAGGGCAACACCGGAGTCGGCTTTGAAGCGGGGATCGCAATCGTTATATTGGCGATTATCCTCGACCGCTTGACGCAAAATGCGATACGCCGTACGAAAAAGGCGTAAGCAATCTTAAGTGCTATCCGCCTTTACAGCGGAATAGCTGCAATATCAATCGAATGATTTTTAGAAGGAGTGTTATTGTTGAGAAAAATGAAAATGCTAGTTGCTGCCGTTATGCTCGCTGTTCTAGTCGCCGGCTGTTCTTCCGCCGGAGGAAGCAAGGACATTACCCTCGCTTATGTCGCTTGGGATTCAGAAATTGCCAGCACCTATGTTGTAAAGGAAGTATTGGAACAGAAGCTGGGCTACAAGGTTGAAATGCTCCAAGTTGATGCCGGACCGATGTGGGCTGGCGTTTCCGACGGAAGCGCTGACGGAATCGTTGCGGCTTGGCTTCCAAGCACGCATGCCTCTTATGCAGACAAATACAAAGGGCAGTATGAGGATCTCGGCGCTAACCTCGAAGGTACAAAAACCGGACTTGTCGTTCCCGCTTATATGGACATCAAGAGCATCGAGGACTTGAATGATACGACGGGGCCCGAGCTGGACTATAAAATTATCGGCATTGAGCCGGGTGCCGGACTTATGATGGCGTCGGAGAAAGCGCTCGATGAATACGGTCTGCGCGATAAATGGACGCTGCTTGAAAGCTCGTCCGCTGCGATGTCGCAGGAGCTTCAGAAGGCGTATGACAATAAAGAGCCGATCGTTGTTACCGGCTGGACACCACACTGGATGTTTGCCAAGATGGATTTAAAATATTTGGATGATCCGAAAAATGTATACGGAGGCGCGGAGCAAATTCATACGATTGTACGCAAAGGGCTGAAGGAGGACAAAGCGGAAGCTTACGCTTTCCTAGACAAGTTCAACTGGACGCCGGATGATATGGCGAAGGTCATGGTTGCAATACAAGGCGGTGAAACGCCGGAAGCTGCCGCGAAGGCTTGGGTTGAAGGCAACGCCGAGCTGGTTGATGCTTGGTTGAAGTAATTCAATCTTGCTTTCAGGAGCAACGCACGCTATAATACATCTAATTTCATTACAACGACTTGCTGATGACGAGATTCCAACTCCGAGGCGTTCTCGTCAAGAGAGATGTTTGGCACTTCTCCTAAGTTAACCGGGCCCGCCCGTTATCGCGGAACCAAAGCGGATCGTTCGGCATTGCCGTCCGGTCAAATTGGGTGGCACCGCGAGTTTAACGCTCCTCGTCCCAAAAGGATGAGGGGCGTTTTTTGCGTTTTTATTTAAAAGATGAAGGAGCGCGGTAACATGCTGGACATGAAATGGATTCGCGAAAACAAGGAGCTGGTACAGCAAGCGGCGGAGCATAAGGGGCTGGATTTTAACGTCCAGCAGCTGCTTGAAGCGGATACTCGCAGACGCGAGCTGCAGCAGCAGGCGGATGAACTTAGGCAGGAGCGAAATACGCATTCGCAGCACATTGGAAAGCTGATGCAGAGCGCAAACGCGAGGCGGCAGAAGCAAGGGTCGGAGCAAACTATTGAGCCCGAACAGTATACAGAGCCGTTACAGCAGGCAGCAGAGCAACAGCAATTGGCAGCGCTAGAACCGCTGCCAGTAACTAAGCAAGAGCAGGCCGCGCAATTGAAGCAAGCGGTAGCGAAAATTAATAAGCAGCTAAAGCCCTGCGAGGAACAGCTGCTTGAAGCCGAGCAGCAATTCCGCAAGCTTATGCTGGAGGTCCCCAATCCGGCTTCGCCCGATACGCCCATTGGCAAGTCGGATGCAGACAATGTGGAAGTGCGCCGAATAGGCAGCATTCCGGCTCCCGCTTTTGCGCTGCGGGATCATGTGGAGCTGGGAGAGCTGCACGGCATGATTGATATTAATCGCGGCGTTCGGACGGCGGGCACGCGCAGCTATTATTTGAAAGGCGCAGGTGCATTGCTGCACCGCGCCGTACAGCAGCTCGCGCTCGACTATTTGCTGGAGCGCGGATTTACGCTGCTTGATGTGCCTCTGATGGTAAGAGAGGAGGCGATGTACAATACGGGTTATTTCCCTGCGGGCACAGATTCGGCTTACCGAATCGACGGCGAAAATCGCTGGCTGATCGGAACGTCGGAAGTGCCGCTAGTCGCCTATTATGATAATGAAATCGTCGATGTTGTCGAGCCGATTCGGCTTACCGCGGCAACCGCCTGCTTCCGCAGCGAGGTCGGCTCGGCAGGCCGGGATGTGCGCGGCCTCTACCGCGTGCATCAATTTGCCAAGGTTGAGCAGGTCGTGCTTTGTGAAGCCGATCCTGCCCGTTCGGAGGCGATGCTCCACGAAATAACGGCGAATGCGGAACAGCTGCTGCAATTGCTGGAGCTGCCCTATCGGGTTGTTGCTGTCTGCAGCGGCGATATGTCGCCAAAAAATTATAAGCAATTTGACATTGAAACGTGGATGCCGAGCAGGCAAGCTTATGGCGAGACACATTCGTCGTCGAACGTGCATGATTTTCAGGCGCGGCGCTCGAATATTCGCTATCGTGATGCAGAAGGCAAGCTTCGTTACTGCCACACGCTCAACAATACGGCAGTCGCAACGCCGCGCATTCTCATCCCGCTGCTGGAAAATCATCAGCTGGAAGACGGATCGATTTATATTCCAGCAGCACTGCGCCCTTATATGAACGGGCTGGAAATGCTGCAAGCTCCAGCCGCCCCTGTAGAGGAATCGGTTTACGAGTAGCGCAGCCCGAAGTAAAGCATGACCATGCAGCATTTCGCGATTAGGCTGGAGAATAAAAAACAAGCGCTGCTTGAACGGCAGCGCTTGTCTCATTTTATAATTGAACAGCAGTTCGAAAGGAACGGGCAGATTGCTGGATCGCTTTATTTTTCTAAGCAATAATGACGTTATGGTTATTTCAGCTCTTCCAAGTATGCAACCAGGCGATCCGACGTTTCGCTGATGCCCTGCTCCATTCCCATTTCGATAACCGTTTTGAGTGCTTCCTCGGTTGGATAGCGGGTCACGCTTACGAATTTGGTTTTGCCATCCTCCGTCGCTTCGAACGTCATGATGACGTCAGCTGCCGGCATATCTGCCGACTCATTGCCTTCGGCATCGGAGAAATAGTCGACATAGGCGATTTTTTCATTCGTTACAATTTCCTTATATACGCCCTTGCCCCACGATTCAAAGCCGTAAAAGTCCCCTTGGTTCTCGTCGATGCATTTCATGCAGTAATGCCATACGCCGCCTGGGCGGAAATCTACTGTGCAAGCCGACAAAATCCAGCCATTCGGTCCCCACCAATGCTTCAAATGCTCTGCCGTCGAATGTGCTTCAAATACGAGTTTATGAGGTGCATCAAAAACCCGCTCCATCGTAAGTACCTGTCCTTCAACCTTAAAGCTTAATTTGTTCGTCATTGTAATTTCCTCCTGAATGTTAGTTTGGTTTGCGATCCCGTTCCTTCAACTGCTGCAAGTAAAGATCCAATTTGTCGAACCGCTCGCTCCATAGGCTGCGATACGTTTCCAGCCAGCTGTCCATCGCCTGAAGCGGCTCCACCCGAAGCTTGTAATAACGGCGATTGGCTGCTGCCTGCACCTCGACAAGTCCCGCTTCAAGCAAAATACGCAAATGCTTGGAAGCTTGAGGCTGACGAATGTGCAGACGATCAGCAATTTCTCCGACAGTCAAGGAACCATCCACGAGCAGCTCCATGATCCGCAGGCGTGTCGGGTCGGATAATGCGCTGAATGTCGTAGCATCCATAAAAACCGCGTCCTTTAATGGCGCTGTTAGAATCAAAGGGAAGTCAGCGCTATGAAGTAGCTTTCGTTTCCCTGTTTTGAATATACCATTTTAGGAATATTCCCGTCAAGGAATAATTAAAACTTCCGTCGAGCTTGATTTACACCACATAGTTTTACATAAAAAAAGCCGCTAACAAGCATCAAATTTTCCACCGGCTTATATATAAAGATCAAAAAAGGAGCTGCACCCTCGCGGCGTGCGCTCCTTCTAGCCTTTCAATGATCCGGCGGCAATGCCGGAAATAAAATACCTTTGCAGCAATAAAAATAAAATAAGCATCGGCAGTGAGTTCAGTACTACTCCAGTCAGCAGCCCCGGATAATTGGTCGAATATTCACCCTGAAATTGCAAAAGCGCTAAGGGCAGTGTCATTTTCGCCTTATCCGTAGCGTTCATCATGCGCATGGACAAGCGGATCGCCAAGCTCCTCCAAATCCTGCACCGAGCTTCCCGTCACAACGTTAATCATCGCGCGTCCGCCAGATAATTGATCAAGCGCCGCTCCCATCCGGGCCGACAGCACCGGGGTTACAAGGCCGGGACGCACCGCTACGAGCGGGCGAAGCGTCGTCGTGTGGCTCATAATAGCCGAGCCGACAACCCAGGCGTCCAAGCATGGGCCGCCCGTTGGGATCAGTACGAAGCCTAAGCCTGCTTTTTCAGCCGTTTTAGCCACATCAATCAAATAGTCCAGCGTAGGTTCCCTCTCCGATGCTACGCCTACGTAGCTGCCGTCTCCTGCCGTAGGCAGAAACCAGCCAAATTCTATCTCTTTATGTTCATTAAGATTACTCACCATTATGTTCTCCTTTACGGGTATGTCGCTGAATCCGTGAGCAGCCCGTATCTCCAGTTCGTCTGGCAGATGCCTTTGGTACATCCGGCTGTCCGGTCAATAACCAACAATTTTAGTAGGAATAGTTGAATTTGCATCATAACAATCAACCATTAGCGGGTCAATGTCATTTCGCGGCGTATTAAACTTGTCATTTTGTGATGTCGAATCATTTGCTATACTGGGTGAGGTTATGTAATTTCACAGCGCCATTTAAGTAAAGATAGATTAATAGATTGTAGGCCAAGCACGTTTAAACATGGAAAAAAGGGGTATTAATGATGAGACCGAATATGCGTGAGGACCATCATGAATGGCTGGAAATCTATCATTTCACGCCTTCTGCTTTCGAGAAATCGGGGGCCGCATGGCCGATTAGGGTTGGGACGAATATCGCCAAGCCGAATTATCATATCGGCCCGCGCACCACGCCTTACTATTATTTGCTAGGCGTGCTGGAGGGGCAAGGAACGTTCATTCAGGGCAACATGGCGTACACGCTGCGTCCAAATGATCTGTTCTGCCTTTTCCCGCAGGTTACCCATGACTATTTCACCTTGGCGGAGGAGCCGCTGCACAAAATCTTTTTTGCATTTGACGGCAAGAAAGCGCTCCAGCTATTGGCTAGGCTCGGGCTTGGCCCGCAATCGCCTCATGCACCCGGCGCACTGACACCGAAGGCCGCCGCTTTTATGCAGCAGCTTTTTGCGGCTCGTCAGCCACTCTGGTCCGCCGAATACCGACCTGGCGCGGCTGAGCCTTTTTCACCGCATTTGGGATGAGCTTGTTTCATCCGCTTCTCCTGCCGCTGTCCCCCACGACCATCGCAGCATCAGTTGGCTGCAAAAGGGGCTGGAGTATATGGAGATTCCTTATGCGGAAGGCATTAACGTGGAGAGCGTCTCTCTTTATGTGGGCGTGAACCGCACCCATTTCACTAAACAATTCAGCAAAGCATACGGCATAACACCGGTCCAATATATCCAGCAGCTAAAAATGGGCGAAGCCAAGCGGCTTCTGGCGCAAACCGGCTATACGTTATCGGAAATCGCCAGCTCCATCGGCTTTCCCGACCTCTTTTCTTTTTCCAAAGCGTTTAAGAAAAATATGGGGGTTGCGCCCAAGCAATACCGCTCCCAGCTCATTAGCGGGCAAAGAGAGAGCAACGATTGACAGCTGTAACTGTATAAATTATAATTACAGTATTATCATTGTTAAATTGTAATGAGTTTCAAGGTGAAACGGCCGTCGCCATCCTTTGGCGGCGCGGCGCGTTTCATTCCGAGAAATATAGAGAAAGGATAGCGTTACGATATCCTTTCCTATATTTCAAGCGTAAACGGCTGAAGCCGTCCTCTGGTGGCTAAGCTACCGTTTCGCGATGAAAGATAAGCCCATTATAAGTGTATAACTTATAAATGCTTATATTTTGAAAAAATCAGGCATAATTGCAGGTTCCATTAAACGACAGGTGGTGACTGGAATGAATAATGAGATGATAATTAAACCGGGCGACTGGATGAACGGAACGACTGGAAATGGCGAGCTGATGCTTGGCTTCGTAGAAAGCGTTGATGCTTCCCACGGCACGGTACGGCTATATGTAACGGCATGCGACAATGAGCTTGCTATCGGCAGAACGATTACGCTTGCGGCTTCACAGGTTAATTTGCTGCGCTCGTCACCGCTGTATACGGTGCAGCAGTTGACGCAGCTGATCGACCTGGCGCTTGCGACGAACGATGAAGCTTGGTTTAATGAGCTTTCGGGCATGCTCGTCACTTTGAACAATGGCAAGTTGCCGCAGGACAGCTCTCTGCCGAACGCCCATACCAAGATTTTCAACCGTCTGGGCATTTCGGTTAATGGAGAAGCAAACGGCTTGTAACACATAGCAGCAAAAAAGTTCGTCGGCACTTGCATGCCGGATGAAGATCGAGCGTTCCTTCGGGGACGCTCTATTTTTTTGAGTGCGGCAAAAGGCTTGGGGTGAACGAGCGGTGCGTGCTGGGATTGAAGGTGGATTTTACGCAAAATTTGGGGTTGTATTGTTTTCTGCCATCCCTTACGATGAAAGAAAATAATGTAAGAGAAACAAGTAAAAGACTGGTGCGAATGTGAAGCTCCCATGAAATCCCTAGAGGATTCGCACCTCGACATTTGTCGAAAACGACGTATTTTCATGAGAATGGTTAAAAGTCAATATTTGTTTTAGACTTTTTTAGCATTACTTTTTTTGAAAATATGCCGGATGAATGCCTGCTTGGCATCATTCATGGGCATTTTCGCTGTCGCACTCCGTATGGGGTGCGTGGATTGAAACTGTTTTGCCACGGCTCACGACCTCCTAAACTTGTGTCGCACTCCGTATGGGGTGCGTGGATTGAAACGAATGATCTGAAGCGTATGTGTTTTTATCAATTACGTCGCACTCTGCACAAAGATAGGTTTGGTGGACACAGCAGCCGCTATTTCAACAGAATCACGGGTTATGGCACAGTCTGCGGACTCAGGAGCCGCTAATATGCTGCAAATGGCCATTTTTTCGGGATAATGAGGATGATAACGGATTTCCTGTAGCTAGAATAAAAAGTGGACACAGCATTAAGGAACGCCTAATAATAGACGTAACGAAAAA
>NZ_LAQO01000011.1 GCF_000971975.1 Paenibacillus algorifonticola
CCCGTGACTACCCCATCTTACTGGAGGCGCTCGTTTTTATGCAAAACGCAAAATTAACGCTCTACAGGAGTCCTAACATTGGGTATTTCATTACTCCAAAAGTAATGAATACCAGCATAAAGATTTATCAAGGGGTCTGCGCGGGATTCGGACATCCCCTAGGCTTCACCAAGCATTTAAACGCACACGTGCACACTCCTAATTTGAAGTGTGCACGTGTGCGTTTTTGGGGTAGATAAAAGTGAATGAAACAATTGCACACAAAGACGGTGAATTATCCAAGTTAGATCGGAAGTCATCGGATATCAAGCCTGACTAAGGCTTTTGACGGGGAGCGGGTGGGATGGTCATTTATAGAAGGAACATGGGGTCACAGAAATTAACCGCTCATTTATTTCAGCAGGGATCGCATTGTGAAATTAACGGAGCTCCGCTCACCTATCGATCCGTCTGGGACGAAGCCGTATGAAGGGCTATCCTATTTTTATTTCCGCCAAAAAGTGGAACAGTCTGCCTTATCCAAAATATTAAAATCGATTATTTTCTCAAGTAATGAGAAATCAACCGGACTATCCCATTTGATACGTACCAACTGACTGGTGTGATCATAGCCAGCCTGCACAATTGCATCAGAAAAATGAGTAATGCCTACCTTTTCAGGGGCCACAGCCAAATGCTGCCTAGCTATGCTAAAGCCAATAATGAATGTGTCGTGATCGGTAAACATAGGCTGATTCCAAGCGATTTTTGGCATTAAATCTGGAAATTTCGTGGCTACCCAAGCCAAAACCTCTTCCGTTCGAGCTCGATGCTTCGGGTTATCTATCTGAGCTAAATACTCTGCAAAAACTTCCACGTAGTTCCCTCCTGGCAAATATCCCTGTAATGTTGTAGCTCCTCACAAACAACAAAAGGGATATACAAATTTAGACTAAGTATACAATGCAAGGCTCCACTTTCCAGAGCTGCAGCTTCACCATATTTTGTCCATTTTACACTTTTGCATTCACGCGGTTTAACCTATCCCAAACCAAGCACGATGCAGCGCACGAACTCCCTCTGTTATATCCTCCTTGCTCAAACCGCCGAATCCGATCTGCACCATGGATTTCTCAGCTTCAGCTTGTTGTGCCCAAAAGGGAGATACAGGGTAGACTCTGATGCCTTCCTCCTCTGCAGTAGCAATCAGCTTTTGTTCATCCATTCCATTATGTATACGCAATAAAATGTGAAGTCCGGCATCTTGACCGATTATGGTTACTTGAGAGCCCATCAACTGCTGAATCCTTGAAATCAGCGTGAATTGCTTCTCCTTGTATACATTGCGCATCCGGCGAATGTGCGCCTCCCAATGTCCATTTTTCATAAACAGCTCCAACGTTTTCTGGTGAAAACGTGATACCGTTTGGTCGTATAATCGGTAGTCTTGTTTACCATGCAGCTCTATTAGCTCCTGAGGCAGAACCATATAGGCAATACGCAGGGAAGGGAGCAGGCATTTTGAAAATGTCCCTAAGTAAACCGTGCGATGATGGGTATCGAGGCTCTGCAGGGAAGGGATCGGTTTGCCGACATATCTGAACTCGCTATCGTAATCGTCCTCGATAATGATCCCATTCTGGTCGGTTGCCCATTTCAGCAATTGCATTCTCTTGGGGAGCGGCATGACCATTCCATAGGGAAACTGGTGGGACGGAGTAATATACACGATGCGGGATTTGCTTTCATAAAGCTTACGTATATTTAGCCCATCCGTTTCCAAAGGAATGGGGTAGATATGAAAACCATGATGCGAAAAAATCGTCCGAACCCCGTCATACCCCGGCTCTTCCATCGCCATGCCGTTGTTCGCCCCGCCTATTAAGCGGGATAACACGCCGAGCAAATATTGAACGCCAGCTCCAATCATGATTTGATCAGGTGAACAATTTACTCCCCTAGAGCTGTACAAATAATTGGCGATTTCTACTCGAAGTCCAGGTTCGCCGAGAGGATCGCCATAGGCAATCAAATCCCGTTGGTCCAACTGCATGCTTAGATTGGACAGCTTTCGCCAAGTGGCAAACGGAAAATGCTCAGCATCAACATCGCCATAGCGAAAATCGTATCGGATCGCGGAGCTATCCTGTAGGCCATTAACCATAACCAGACGGAACAGACCAAGAGGTCGTTTCCGCTGCCTCGGGAGCATAAATGATTTTCAACCATCAAAAAGCTGAAGCCCATAAAGAGGCTCCAGCTTTTTTGTATTATTGACCAATCTTTTCCGCCAGACTCATTTCCACACACATGAGGATAAAAGCGCCTGCGCCGTGCAGATCATTTTCGCTGGTAGGACGGGCGATATAGTGGGCGTAGTCGCCAATCCCTGTACCGATGCAGATCTGGCCGATGATGACGTTGCCGTTCTCATCAAGCTTCAGCGTATCAATAACACCCTGATAGCCCTTCCAAGCATATTGCATATACTTGGCATCCAGATAGCCGAATCGCACCGCTTTGGCAATGGCATGAACGAACAGCGCTGTACAGGAATTTTCCAGCCAATTATCCGGCTGGTCTTGCTTGTCTACAACCTGATACCATAAACCAGTCGCCTCATCTTGGAAGTTAGTCAGCGCGATGAGCAGGTCTTGTAGAATAGCGACTAATGCTGCTTTATCTTTATGATTCTCGGGAAGGTATTCGAACATTTCCAGCAAGGCGACCGGGTACCAGCCGATCGCTCGGCCCCAGAACTCTGGAGCTAGCCCTGTAACAGGGTCAGCCCAAGCTGCTTCCTTCGTTTCATCCCACCCGTGATACAGCAAGCCGGTTTTCGGATCCTTGGTGTGTTTTGCCATCAAAAGCGCTTGGAAGGTCATTCGATCAAAATAGTCGCTTTCGCCGAAGGTTTGGCCAAACTGGACGGCAATCGGGCCCGCCATATATAACCCGTCCAGCCACATTTGATTCGGGTAATGCTCCTTGTGCCAAAAGCCGCCCGAAGGATTCGTTTTCCATGATTTTAATAGGGGAACAAGGGTGTATAAAGCTTTCTTATACCGTTCGTCGCCCGTTTGCTCATACAATCTAAAGAGAAGAACACCAGGCTGAATATCATCCAGTTCATCGGGCTTGTGCTTCTTAATGCTGCCATCGGCGAGAATCTGGCTATCTACCCACCGTTTAATATAATCATTGTATTTGTCCTTCTTCGTTTGCTGCCAGCATTTCTCCATACCCGACAGAAACACGCCCTGATGATAGTGGAACCGGTCCGGCGGAAGCAATTCCGGCTCAAATTTGGACATTAACGCTTCGCAGGCCTTCTCTGCCCATTGAATGGGGGAAAGTGTCTCTTGCCATATGTTTTCGGTCTTAACATGGGAATCTGAAGTATTCATTTGCTTCATTCCTCCTTCTTGTATTAAGCCTATTTTAACAGAGGAAAATGTACATTTTTTGCGAAAATGCCTTCATTCTTCTTATATCTTGCAGGAAATAAGCAGAGGCGTATAATAAAATGACATACGGAGATGAGAGGTGGAGCTTTGGATGGGAGATTTTCAATTTGAAAATAGTGATGGGACTTTTTTGGTATCCCACCGGAAGGCGCTAAGTCACCATATGCCAACCAGCCATTTTCACAGTACGTACGAAATTTTTTATTTGATGTCGGGTAAACGGGAATTTTTTATTAAGGACAGGACGATGGTGATCAACGAAGGGGATGTAATCATCATCTCTCCAAATATTTTGCATCGGACCACCAATACGGAAACGCCCCAGCATGAGCGGCTCATTATTAATATTCATGAGCATAACATGGCTTCGGCTAATGGTTCCTATATGGACACTTTGCAGCCACTGTTTGAGCAGGAGTACATCATCATTAAATGCTCTTTGCAGGACAGGCTCTCCATCGGAGCGCTTTCCAATCGTATCATCGAGGAGATTCAGGATAAAAAGGCTGGCTTCGAGATGTATGCGCAGACTTTGGTTCTACAGCTGCTTCTCGTTTGCTGCCGGCATATTAGACAAAACAGCATAGAGCCTCTAGAATCGCCAAGCCCTATGCATGAAAGAATTTCGGAGGTTGTCCGCTATATCAACAGCCATTATATGCAGGAGCTGTCGCTTCATCCGCTAGCAGAAAAATTTTATGTCAGCCCCTATTATTTAAGCCGTTTTTTTAAAGAAGCAACGGGCTTTACGTTCGTAGAGTATTTGAACAGCGTCAGGATCAAGGAGGCGAAAAAGCTTTTGGAGCAGTCGTCGATGAAGGTCAACCTGATTGCCAAGAAGGTAGGCTTCGGAAGCGTGACGCATTTTGGCAGAGTATTCAAGTCAACGACTGGAAATAAACCATTATTTTATAGAAAAGGAAGGTGATTTGAGGAAATACGCTAATTTATGAACTAGCTCATTTTCTCTATTTACAAACCGATGGTCGGTTTATATAATCGAAGTGCTTCAGGATCGGCTCGAAGCTATCAATGAGCATTTTATCGCCGAAGTTGCAAAAACTACAGATAAATCGTTCGTAGGACCGATGCATATCATCTCCAAAAACCTTGCGGGGTTGGAAGACAGTGATGAAGTGACGAACAAAGTTCTTCTGTATTTGCTGGGCAGGAGCATGGGGTGATTGTAGAGACAGTGAATCCAGATATTACGGCAGAATTGTTCGTTCTGCTGTCGTTCGGGCTGCGTGTCCGGGCGTCCTTTCCCTTATCATCAGTCTCACTTGCAGCGAAAGAGATATCGGACTTTATGGCTGGCATCCTGAAGAAACAATGATTTTCATAGGCTTTATCTCATGATTGCAAAAAGCTTTTAGTTGATATGGAGGAGTCATAATGGCGCCATTTATAGCCCTTGTCGCATCTTTTTTGTTATTCCGAATCGTTGGCTTGCTGGGTATATCCTATTTCGATGATTGGCATACATCCTTGCAGGGAGCGGTAGCGGTTATGTTTCTGCTGTCCGCTTCCGCTCATTGGGGCAAACGGAGAAATGATCTCATACGTATGGTTCCGCCTGCTTTTCCAAAAAAAGAATGGATCGTGACTGTAACCGGATGGCTGGAAATTGCCGGAGCAATCGGTGTATGCCTGCCCGCTTTTTCACTAGCTGCTTCTATAGGCTTGACGTTGATGCTCATCGCCATGTTCCCGGCCAATATATATGCGGCTCGCGAAAAAATGACGATCGGCGGCAGGCCTGTGCCAAAGCTTCCGTTCCGCGCCGTGCTGCAGCTTGTCTTTATTGCAGCGATCCTGCTAGCCTCCCCGTTATTCGGGCAGTGAGCTTGACCAGCACTGGAAAATGAATGGCTGACAGCAATCAGGTCAACAGTTCGCCCCAAAAGCAAGCAACTATACCATGACTAATTACCATGTCTAACAGGCGTGGTTTTTTTGTTTATAAACTTCAAATAAGATAATGAGGACATATCATTTCGCGAGAGGGGGTAGACAATCTTGCATCAGTGGTTCAAGGGTCATCTAGGTGAAAGCAATTTGCGTACCAAGCTGCTGCTCCTATTCACCGTGCTTATTTTACTTCCTTTAAGCCTGCAGGGAATAGTGACGTACCGTCATTTCTCAACGACGGTTAATCACAAGACGGAGCAATTTACCATCGACATTGTTCAGCAGATTAACGCCAATCTTGACCGTCTGCTGAAAGATCTGGAACGATTATCGCTTATGCCATTGTATGACCAGATGGTGTTGTCCATTCTGGCGAAATACAACGGGCCGATGGGCTCGGGAACATGGGCGCTATCTGACGATTATTTGAAAATGAAGCTGTATACATCCGGGCAAGCATACAACCGCCCTGAAATTCGCGGCATTCATTTAATCAGCAACAGCGGCATTTTATTCTCGAACGTAGATGCGATGTCGGCCGATGCGGTATGGGACAGCAGGCGGGATACATGGTTTTCGGATCTTAATCAATCAGATGGGGAATGGATAATCATCCCGCCTCATGAACCGTCCTATTACAGCAGCCCAAGCTCAGAGCCTTATATATCAGTGGCCAGAATTATTCGGGAGCCTAAAACGCTTGCGCGGTTAGGCTACATTATTATTGACGTCAAGGTGGAGGCGTTCGGCCAAATTTTATCGAACCTGAATTTTGAGCAGGAGGCGAGCCTTTTAATTGTCGATGACCGGCAGCGATTAATATTCGAGCGGGTGGAGGAGGGCGGCGTTTCGGCCTATGGCGAGTTGTTAAAGGATGGTCAGCTGCAGGAACTGAGGAACAGGCAAAAGAAAAAGCTAGGCAGCCGCGACTATTTGTTCGTGCAGCATCATTCTTCCTATACAGGGTTGTCTGTTATCAGCTTGACACCGCTCGCCGTTATTCAGAAGGAGTCGCGTGAAATGATGACTTTTACGCTATGGTTTGCTGTCTTTTGCGTCGGAATTGTCACGGTGCTGTCCGTGCTGCTGTCCTATCGTATTACAAGGCCGCTCATTGAGCTGAAGCAAGCGATGTCCAGAGCCGAGCAGGGGAATTTCAATAGGCGAGTAACGATGCTAAGCAATGATGAGTTCGGTCAGCTTGGACGCGGCTTCAACAAAATGATGGAGGAAATCAATCGTCTGTTCCACGAGGTATTTGTGCTCGGCATGCGGGAGAAGGAAGCGGAGTTGTCTGCTCTCCAGAGCCAAATTAATCCGCATTTTATTTATAATACGCTGGAGTCGATTAATATGATGGCCATTCAGCGTAAGCATGCCGAGGTGTCTGATATGGTGACCGCCCTCGGCAAACTGCTTCGATACACCATCGATAAGGTGGACAGACAGATTCAACTTCGGGAGGAGATCCATTTTGTAGATTCCTACGTGCGCATTCAACAGATCCGATATGGCGGGAAGCTGCAGGTACTGTACGAAATTGAAGATGGGGTGAAGGACTGCCTCATGCCGAAGCTTATTTTGCAGCCGCTGGTTGAGAACGCAGTCTATCATGGCATAGATGGCCGAGAAGAGGGGGGCACCATCTGGATTTCTGCCCTGCGTTTCGAGGATGAACTGCTTATTACGGTGCGTGACAACGGCAAAGGAATGGGTGAGACGGAAATTGAGAAGCTGAACGAGGCGATATGCAAGCAGCCGGCCAATCAGTCGTTGCAGCTCAGCGATCAGGATAAATTGGGGCTGAACAATATATTCCAACGCATCGTGCTTATGTATGACAAGGGCAGTAGCCTTACGGTGGATGGCAGCCCGGGACAGGGCTTGGCGGTTACGATTACGATCCCACTTTAAGAGACAGGGGCTGGGCAGGATGTATAAGGTTTTACTCGTAGAGGATGAAATGGTTATACGCCATGGCTTGCGGGAACTGATCCATCAGTCGGTACATTCGTTTGAGGTGACGGGGGAGGCTGCGAACGGCAGTGAGGCAATTGCTTATTTGAAGTGTGATTTGCCCGATGTCATGATCACCGACATCAGGATGAGAGAGATGGACGGGCTGGTGATGATGGGAAAGGTGAAACAAATGTATCCGGAGCTGGTTGTTATTATTTTGAGCGGCTACGGGGAGTTTGAATATGCGCAAAAGGCGATTGAATATGGCGTATTTAAATATTTGCTGAAGCCGGTTGAACGGCACGAGCTTGTAGCTGCGATGAGTAAGGCTAAGCTGCTTCTGGATCGAAAGTACGGTGTTTCTTCTTCGCTGCTAGCAGCCGCAGATCAGGAACAGATGGAGAGTGGTGGGGATACGCGGAAAATTATTCGCGATGTCAGGGAGTATGTAAAACTGCATATCGATGGTGATTTGCGCTTGCAAACCGTCGCATCCCAGGTGAGCCTGAATGCAGCGTATTTGAGCCAGTTGTTCAAGAATGAGACGGGGGTCAATTATTCGGAATATGTATTGGAGGTGCGCATTGAAAGGGCGAAGTGGCTGCTCAAGCATACGCAGCTGAAAATCTATGATGTGGCACGGCTGTCTGGACATCAAAGCCCGAAGCATTTCATGCTTGTATTCAAGCAGCAGACAGGGCAGACAGCAGGCGAATATCGCGATCAATTTAGCGACTCCAACATTTAAGGTCAGAAATGATAACGAAACATATGAATAAAACGCACCATTTCTGTAATTTACATGGTTTAAGGATGGTAATATCCACCGCTATACTTGATTAGGAAATACAAACTAATGACTGCTAAGGGGGATTATATGAAAAAAGCGAGCCTGGCTCTCATGACCATTTTACTGATTGTAATAGCTGTCGGCTGCAGCAGCACGAACTCTGGCAACATTGTAAACAGCGGCACGCAGCAGAAGGAGGACATCGAATTAAAGTATTTAATGTGGGGCAATCAGGGGCATATGGATGTTTACAGCAAGCTCATTGATGGCTTCAAACAGGAGAACCCGGGTATTCAGGTTGTGATGGAATCCGTGCCGTTCGCCGAGTATCAGCAGAAAATTTCAGTGCTGGCAGCCGGCAGAACGCTGCCGGACATCGCATGGGTATCTGAGCGGATGATTCCGCAGTTCAAGGCAAACGGTATATTGGCGGATGTTTCCGAATTTAAAAATGACGCGGATTTCAAGCTGGACGACTACATTCCAAGCACCCTTGATCTTTTCCGCGACGGCGAGCAGCTGCTGGGCTTGCCTTTCTCGACGCCACCTGTGGTTATGTTTTATAACAAGACGCTGTTTGATCAAGCGAAATTAATAGACCCAAATATGCTCGCCTCAGAAGGCAAATGGACATGGGAACAATTCGAGCAATCCGCCAAGGCGATCTCAAGCAGCGATGCAAAAAACCGCATCTATGGCGCGAACTTTTTCCGCGACTGGAAAACATGGGCGATTTTGTCCTCCTATTCTTGGTCCAATGGCAGCGGACCGTTCAACACAGATTTAACTGCCTTCACCTGGAATGACCAGTACGGCTTGGAAACGTTCGATATGCTGGGCCGCATGATGTTCACCGACCAGTCTCATCCGAAGGCTGGCGAGCAGGTCAGCTTTGATGCGGGCAACGTTGGGATGTTCTTTGACAATTATAGCTATGTATCGAAAGCAAGAGAGATTACGAACTTCGAGTGGAGCATAGCGCCAATGCCGTCCGGCACGCTGGGCAGTGTGCCGATGCTTGGACAGGCAGGCTACACGCTGTTCAAGGACAGTGAGCACCCTGAGGAAGCGAAGCAGCTTCTGAAATATTTCGCTAGCCAGACCGGTATGGAGGCGACAGCGACGTACTTTGTCCCGCCACGCACCTCAGTGCTTCATTCGGATGTGTTCTTGAATCAGCCGAACAACCCTCCAGTAGAGCATATTATTCAGGCTGTTATCGACGAAATGCCGAAGGCCCGCATGCTTCCGGGGCATATTCGCTGGCAGGACATCGACAACGCCGTTCTGCAAGGCTTCGACCGCCTGTTCGGCAGATCGGGGAGCACGCAGGAAAACTTGGCAAAAATGCAAACGGAAGTTGACGCTATTCTGAAATAAGCAGCCGTATAAGGGGTGGACGGCCCGTCTGACGGGCCGCCTCGCTCCACAAATAAAAGTTCAAGGGAGTGGACTGAAATGGGGAAATTAAAGGAGAGGTTCAACAAGCATAAGCTATCCTTGTTCATCAGCCTGCCCGCCAATGATGCGGCGCTGGCTCAAGCTGCGCTGGATGAGGGCGCTGACGCACTGAAAGTGCATGTCAATGTGGGCCATCGTGCAAGCGGCACGCACTTTGGTTCACTCGACGAATACGAGGCGGTATTCCGCAGCATTCGGGAAAAATTTGACGGGCCATTCGGTGTTGTGCCGGGTGGCAGCCTTGAAGGTGTATCCAGACAGGACATGGAAAGACTGGCTCCTCTGGGCTTTGATTTTTATTCTATTTATGCACATCATCTTCCTTCGTTTATGTTGGAGGAGCAAGGTCTTGACCGTACGTTTGCAATCAATGAACATTATGATCTCACTCTTGTCCAGACCGCAGGGCGGTTCGGCTTTACCGCTCTGGAAGCTTCGGTTGTGCCGGGAAGCGAATATGGGACACCACTCAGCTTTGCAGATGTGATGAAATATCGCTATTTGGTAGAGCATTCGGGGCTTCCGGTTGTTATTCCTTCACAGCGGCGGCTTGTACCCGGCGATGTAGCGGTGCTGCGCAATGCTGGTGTTAGTGCGGTTATGCTGGGTGCCATTGTTGTCGGGAAGACGGAGGACCAGCTGCGGAGAACGGTAAGCGAGTTCCGTAATGCAATGGACAGATTGAGCTAGAAGGCGGTGTTACCTTAATGAAGGAAGTGGGCAAAAAACGAAGAAGAGGGCCGCTTGTCCGGGAGGCGCAAATTGCGGGCTGGCTGTTTGTTTCTCCAATGGTACTCGGTTTTACCTTACTGCTGCTGTTTCCGATGGCGCAGGCGCTCTATATGAGCTTGATGGACTGGCCGCTGCTTGGCGAGCACCACTTTATCGGGCTTAATAATTATTGGAATATTGCGACAGATTATTTATTTTGGAAAGTATTTGGGAATACCATTTATTTTACAGTGGGCCTTGTTCCGTTTAATATTGTGCTGGCACTGCTGCTAGCACTGCTTTTATCCAAAAGCTTCAAGGGGATCGGGCTGTTCCGAACAGCGATATTTGTACCGGTCATGACATCTCTTATCGTATGGTCCATTGTCTGGAAATATATGTTCGCAACGGATTCGGGGCTTATTAATCAGGTGTTACTGCTGCTGGATATTAAAGGACCGGCGTGGCTGTACGACGAGAAGCTGGCAATGCCATCGGTTATTGTAACCAGCGTTCTGAAAAATGTGGGCTTGAACATGGTGCTCTTTATTGCTGCCATTCAGCAGGTGCCACGCTCATTGTATGAAGCCGCGATGCTGGATGGTGCGGGCAAGGCCAAAAGCTTTTTTAATGTAACGCTGCCTATGATAACGCCTACCGTGTTTCTGACCGTCGTTATGACCATAATCGGTTCTCTCAAGGTATTTGGCCAAATTTATGTCATGACACAAGGAGGACCTAGCGGCAGTACGAAGGTTCTGGTGTATTATATATGGGAAAAAGCATTCAAATTGTTTCAGATGGGATATGCATCAGCTCTGGCGTTCATTCTGTTCTTCGTGGTGCTTGTGTTGACTCTGCTGCAATGGCAGCTTAGAAAAAGGTGGGTGTTCAATGAAAGCGACACCTGATGCAGGCATTCGCAAGCCGCTGGCGCTGCTGGGCGTTTATAGCATTTTAAGCTTCATCTCGCTTATTATGCTCGTACCATTTCTGTGGATGCTGTCTACCTCCTTCAAGGAACCGCAGGATATCTTCACCTATCCGCCGAAGCTGATCCCGACTGCATTCCGGCTGCAAAACTATGTTGATGTCTTTCAGCTGATCCCGTTCCAACGCTTTTACTTCAATAGTGTATATATTGCGTTTATAGTTGTGCTAGGCACCGTGTTTTTCGCCTCATTGGCCGGCTATGCGTTTGCAAAAATACCGTTCAAGGGCCGAAATATCGTGTTTCTGGTTTTGCTCAGCGCGATGATGATTCCGCATGAGGTAACGGCGATTCCGTTGTTTCTGTTCATGCGTGAGCTTAATTGGATTGATACGCATTTGCCACTTATACTGCTGCCGATCTTCGGGGCGGGTGGAGTGTTCGGAATTTTTGTTATGCGGCAGTTTTTCATCACGGTGCCGACGGAGTTGGAAGAAGCAGCGATGATAGACGGCTGTAACCGATTCCGAATTTATGCGCAAATTATGCTGCCGATTGCCAAGCCTGGCCTGGCGACCTTGACGATTTTCACATTCGTAACGGTGTGGAATGAGTTTTTTGACCCGCTTATCTTCATTAATTCGCGTGATTTAATGACCCTTCCGCTAGGTCTGTCGCTATTTACGGATGAGGTCGGCACATCCTGGCATTATCTGATGAGTGCGACCGTAATGGCAACGGTACCGCTGTTAATCGTTTTTTTTCTGGCACAGCGGCGTTTTATTGAAGGGGTAGCCATGACTGGCTTGAAGGAATAAGAGGCAGCATCGAAAGGAAGAATAAAATGAATAATAGAATAGAAGCAGATGTTGTCGTTGTTGGCGGGGGGCCAGCAGGAATAGCAGCGTCCATTGCCGCAGCCAGGCAAGGTGTGAGAACCGTGCTGATCGAACGTTACGGTTTTGTTGGCGGCATGTCTACGGCAGCAATGGTATATCCATGGATGACGTTCCATACCAATAGCGGCGAGCAGGTCATCAAAGGCATCGCACAGGAAATTGTAGATCGGCTGCAGGAGCGCGGAGGCTCGCCGGGCCATCTTAGGGATACGGTGGGCTTCGTTCATACGCTGACGCCTTATCATCCGGAAATTTATCAGGTGGTTGCGGCAGATATGCTGCGCGAGGCTGGCGTCAAATTGCTGCTACACAGCATTGTGGACGAGGCTGTGGTGAGGGAAGGCGTTATTGAGGCTGTACATGTAACAAATAAGTCTGGCAGAACGGAAGTCTGTGCCAAAGTATTTGTTGATACGAGCGGTGATGCGGACGTCGCTTACCTATCCGGGGCAGAAACACTGCATGGGCGTGCCCAGGATCATCAGGTCCAGCCGATGACGATGAAGTTCAGGATGCGCGGTGTTAATTTGGATAAAGTAAAGCAATATATGATGAACTACCCGGAGGACTTTTATAAAAAAACGCCTTTTGCAGAGCTGCCGGGTCTGCCGCTGACCGGTGTGAGCGGATTCTATTCCCATTGGAAGAAGGCGAATTTGCCAATTAACCGCGATCAGGTACTGTTTTTTACGGGGCCAGCTGAGGATGAGGTATTGATTAACTGTACACGAGTGCAGGGACTGGATGCGACCAGTGCTGAGGATTTGACATTTGCTGAACAGGAGGGGCGCCGGCAGGTGTTGATGGTGGCGGAGTTTCTGCAGCGCGATGTGCCCGGTTTTGAGCGGGCTTCCATTTCGGCAGTTGCTCCGCAAATTGGCATACGGGAATCGCGGCGGATTGTCGGCCATTATTCACTGACGAAGGAAGATGTGATAGAGGGGCGGAAGCACAGCGATGTTATAGCACGCAGTGGCTACCCCATCGATATCCATGACCCATCCGGAAAAGGGGTAACAGCTGCTTTCATCTCAGGTGATGGCGCGTATGACATTCCGCTTCGCTGCCTGCTCTCGCATAATGTGCCCAACTTGCTCGCGGCGGGGAGATGCATCTCGACTTCACACGAGGCACTCGCGACAACTCGCCTGACCCCTAGCTGTATGGCAACCGGACAGGCGGCTGGAACAGTGGCAGCTTTAGCGGTATTGACTGAGGTTGAGCCGGTTCATGTACCTATTGCCAGATTGCAGGAAGAGCTGCGAAAAGCGCATGCGGCTATATAAGCCTGCAGACCAATAGAAGCAAGAGAGAGGGCGCCTCGTTGCTGACGGACAACTGGTGGTGAAATCTTACATTAATATTTGAGATCCGCTCTGGCTTTGACCATTTCACCGGAATGTTCGACGAGGTAAACACCAAAGTCGGGGAAATTGCTGGGCAAGTCTGCCAGACCCAGCGGAGTGGATTGAAAACTAATTGCCGGGTAGTTGGATGCCGCGCCAGCCGCTTACATCGCATTGGCCTTCATTATTTCGACCCACAGCCACCACCGTGCCGTCCGATTTAAGACCGACGGTATGAGCGCAACCCGCCGCAACCGCCACCATATCGCGCCAGCCACTTATATTGCATTGGCCATGCTCATTCCAACCGACAGCCGCCACAGTCCCGTCCGATTTAAGGCCGATGGTATGATAACTACCCGCCGCTATCGCCACAATACCGCGCCAGCCGCTTACATTGCATTGGCCTTCATTATTTCGACCTACAGCCACCACCGTGCCGTCCGATTTAAGACCGACGGTATGAAGGTAACCCGCGGCTGCCGCCACTATGTCGCGCCAGCCGCTTACATTGCATTGGCCATACCGATTATTACCTACAATCGTCACCGTGCCGTCCGATTTAAGCCCGACGGTATGCCAGTCACCCGCCGCAACCGACACTATATCACGCCAGCCGCTTACATTGCATTGGCCTTCATTATTTCGACCCACAGCTACCACCGTGCCATCCGATTTAAGCCCGACGGTACGACGCCAACCCGCCGCAACCGTCACCATATCACGCCAGCCGCTTACATCGCATTGGTCATACTTATTCCAACCCACAGCCGCCACCGTGCCGTCCGATTTAAGACCGATTGTATGAGCATTACCCGTATGAGCATTACCCGCCGCAACCGCCACCATTTCACGCCAGCTGCTTACATCACATTGGCCATATTTATTATTACCCACAGCCGTCACCGTGCCGTCCGATTTAAGACCGACGGTATGACGATAACCCGCCGCTATGGTATCTTTGGGCCACCGTTTCACCTTTAACGCCGGAACGATTTGCACATGGTTTCCCCCTTTTTAAAAACTACATCAATTCAATAAACGCTCCTCAAGAAATCAATATGGAGGTTTCGTTCTTTTCTTACTTCCTCCAGATTTTTAGGATACATGACATTGATTAACGTTATTGCATAGTCTGAAGCTATCAATGCATGTCTTCTCACATGAGGAGTAGCAGCAACTTGTCCCATGACTCTAAGGACTTTTACCTTTATGGGTCTTTTTCCCCGCGGGCTAATCGGTGTATCATAAAGGCTACTTGTCTAGCCTCTTACCTTCCCATGTCTGTTCGATTCCTCATTAACTCACCAAGATAACCCATTAACTCCTTCGCATGTTGTTCAGCCTCAGTAAGGGAAGACAACGGCTCGTCATCCGAATCCTCCTTTTCTCCTGATACGTTCCTCTCCATTCTCTTCTTGATGGTTTCCAGTTTTTTCAGCATCTTGCCAATACACTGCGTGCTGTAGTTTTCCTGCCTAAATGCCTTAATGATCCTAAGCTGCTTTCTTTCATCCTCCCCATAAACCCGATAGCCATTCATGCTTCGAGGTACTTCAAGAAGTCCATATCTCTCCCAGTTGATGATGACGTTTACGGACACGCCAAGCAGGTTGGCTGTTTTATTCCTATTAAATGAAACATTCTTGTCTTGCCTTGAATCACTTCTTACGATTTCCTGGATGGCCTTCATAACTTGAAGCTCATTATTCTTTTCATTCTGTATATGCGCCAAATACTCCCTCGCCAGCTCCAAAGCCTTTCCCAGATCCCCCTGGGCAGCACTTCTTATGATCGTTTGAATTTCAAACTTCATAACCCATTTCATTGGTTCGGTTCTTAAGGCCATTCTTACCAGCTTCATCTGTTCCAGATGGGTATCGGTGTAGACCCTGTAGCCATTTTTCGTTCTTTCAACGGGTGGAAGGTAGCCCCATTTCTCGTAGAGCATAACCGTGTTCGGATGAATTCCTATGATTCCGGCGATTTCAGAAGTACGGTAGGTTCGCATTGACCATCACCTCTTGTACCTAATTGCATAACCCATTATAGCATGCGGGAAAAACCTTGGTGCGACAGTGGAGGGTTTGTGAAAATGGTTTGCCTGTACTATAAGTGCATACTTACATATTTGCAGTGTGCGCTTTATACGCAAGAAGCCAATCACACTTCAGGAGGATCAGTCATTGAAAACACTCGTTATTGTAACGCACCCCAGCATAGAAACATCTGTCATAAATAAGCGATGGACAGAAGAGCTTGCGAAATATCCGGAAAAGTATACGATACACGAATTGCATAACGCTTACCCTGATGGAAACATAGACGTGGAAAAAGAACAACAGTTAGTTGAAGCACACGGCCATCTTGTTTTTCAGTTCCCTATTTATTGGTTTAATTGTCCGCCTCTTCTTAAAAAACGGTTGGATGAGGTTTTACCATATGGATGGGCCTATGGTTCCAAAGGTGGGGACAAATTTAAAAATCGTAAAGTGGCGCTAGCTGTATCCGCAGGAATAAAAAAAGAAGATTATAGGGAAGAGGGAAGATATCGCTATACACTTGAACAATTATTAGCCCCTTTTGAAACGACCTTCCTATATTGCAATGCCGATTATCGTTCGTTTTTTGCCTTTTATGGCACAGAATCGGAGCCTGGTGAAAATGAACCTGGTGCAGCGATGGAAACATCTGCAAGCAAATTAGAAAAAAACGCATTAGCTTATTTGAATTTTGTTGGCAACCTGTAACCCTATCGCTTTTCAGCCTCCAGAGCTGGCAAGCTGTTTTTCTCTCCCCACTCGCACATCATATTCAACAAAGGAAGGAGAGACAGGCCGCGTTCAGATAAAGTATATAAAAGAAATGGTGCCGATACTTCGCTTCAACTCATTATGCCGCATAACCTTATTTTCAGACAGCCAATACATAATGATCATTTTATATTTGCCGCCTATTAAGGATAACGTATATCCAAAGTAGGTGTTTTTAAGTTCCACGCCAGTCGGAACGCAGGTTTCAAGCATAAATGAAACTCTCCTTAAGATAGTATGTGATAAAAATAAATATACTTTACTATCGTTTAGTATGCGTTGTTATTGAAAGGATGTAAAGGCAGCATAGCTATAAAACTCTGCTATATCTGGTATAGGACTGATCAAGCCTATTATGACAAAAATGTAACCATTCCTCTCCCGTTTATCATCTAAATCGAACGACAGTGCTGGCTGTAAACTCTACAATGAAGATGTTGGAGCGGCTTTGTCGATTGGATGGAGCCAGCTCCAAAATTAGGGTAAGCAAGGAGAGGATTTAGTTGATCCACAATAAGAAACGAACCCGTATCACATCCTGTATTTTGGCGGCACTTCTGACGCTGACTTTTGCAGGTGAAGCAAGCGCAAACGCGCAGCGGTCAGAATCCGATTTGTCTGTCTCCGTCAAACCGAATGCCTCGCTCAGCAGCGCCGCTCCAAGCCATTTTACGAGCGGCCCGCGTGATGCGAAGGAGGTCGAGGCCTTTTTTGATGCTTTTTTTGACCAGGATGCGATTAAGCAAAAAGCCGGGGCTGCTGTAATCTCCGTCGTACAAGGCGGAAAAGTGCTCGTATCCAAAGGCTACGGTGTAAACGACCTGACGTCCAAGTCGCCTATTGAGGCAAGCGGGTCCACCTTCCGAATCGCCTCGATCTCCAAAGTGTTCACGGCGGCTGCCGTTATGCAGCTTGTCGATCAAGGGAAAATTTCGCTTCAAGATAATATTGAAAAATACCTGGATGGTTACAAAGTAACCAACCCCTATGGTACACCGGTTACCATCGAGAATCTGTTGACGCATACGACGGGTTTTGAAGTGCGCGAGCCTACAGATGCCAGTTATTTGTTGGATCCCGCCCAAAAGCCGATTTCACTTAAGGAGAGCATCTTTGCTGTATTCCCGCCAGTCGTTCGCCAGCCGGGAACCTCTTATATGTACGATAATTTTGCATCGAGGCTGCAAGGCTACATCGTCCAGCAGGTAAGCGGAGAGCCTTTCGGGAGCTATATGCAAAAGCATCTGTTCGAACCGCTTGGCATGACCTCAAGCCATTTTAGCCTCACTAAGGATTTAGCTGAACGGCTCGTCACTTCTTACGATGCGGCGGGAGGCGCTATTCCGGTGTACGATTTTTCACCGAGCGAGTGGCCGGAGGGCAGCATGCTATCGACAGCCGCCGATATGGCGCTGTTTATGAAAGCCTTCCTGAACGATGGCCGGGCGGCCGACGGCACAATTATTTTGTCGCCCGAATCGGTGAAGGCTATGTCGACCTATCACATCGCCATTGATCCGGATTTTCCGGATATGACATACGGCTTTGAATCGCCTGTGGCTCCGTCCCATACGAACGGTGAAGCTGTCATCTCCAAGGGCGGCGATATACTTGGCTTCAGCTCGCTCCTCTGGCTGCTGCCAGATCGCAAAACCGGTGTTTTCGTATCCTATAATTCGAATCAGGATTTGCGAAATGATCTGTTTGCCGCATTTATGGATCACTATTACGCGGGTCACCCAACGAGATATGGACCTGCGGGCTTTAAGCCGCAGCCTGCGAAGGCTCTCGCCAAGTTTGAAGGCTTGTATTCGGATTTGCGCATCAAGCTGCTAACGAAGGTCGAAGCGACGGGCGACGGCACTCTTACCGTGAGCGATATTTCTAGCCGCCAACAATTGAAGCAGGTCGATGATTTGCTGTTTGTGGATGAGCAGGGTAACCCGCTTGCATTCAAGGAGGAGGCAGACGGCAAAATCAGCTATCTGAAATATGCTAACCTTTTCAGCTATGCCGCTAAAATACCGGAGCATCAGGAAGGCTTCCCTGACGTATCGATTGGTCATCCATATGCCAGCTACATTCTGGGATTGAAATCGCTTGGTCTTTTGACAGATGATTTGTCTAAGCCGTTTCAACCGGAGCAAGCGGTCACCCGAGGCGCCTTCATCCATGCTTTTAATGCGATATGGAGCATTCCTGAATCCTCGAACCCGTCCTCCTTTAAGGACATCGAGCATTCACCGTATCGCAAAGCTATCCAAGCCGCCGTCGAGGCGGGCATGCTGAATGGGAGCGGGAACGGCTTGTTTGAGCCGGACCGGCCTATCCTTCGAGAAGAAGCGGCAGCGATCGTTTATCGCTTGCTGACGATGACGGGAATCAGGACGCAGGATTCTACTGCGGCGCTCGCGCCCGGCACATCGAAATGGGCGATTGATGCCGTTAGCTCTATAGTGAAATGGCAGCTGTATGGGCCGGAGGTGACCGAAGCGGACGGGATGATTGATTACGGCTCGCGGCGGGCATTAAACAAGCAGGAGCTGGCAGCGCTGCTGTTCACGATGCTGCTTCCGTCATAAAGCTACGCAGTAAGGTTATTATTGGGGGGGCAATTATTTGCCGCCCCTTTTTGTGTGGAAACCTGTAATGGTATGATGTAGGAAGCGGAGCTAGGATGGCAGGGCTCATCAAGGCTGCGCAACAATCGGGGGAAGGGATTTGGCTCTAGTGGATTTGAAAATATTGCTTATTGAAGATGATGATGCCATTTTTCAATCGTTGAAGGAGAGGCTGGAGCTGTGGTCGTTTCAAGTCACTAGCCCAGAGCGGTTTGATGATGTGATGCACACTTTTATTAAAGTGCAGCCTCAGCTGGTTATTATCGATATCCAGCTCCCGATGTATGATGGCTTTCACTGGTGCCGGGAAATTCGGGCGGTGTCGAAAGTGCCTATTCTGTTTTTGTCCTCGCGTGATCATCCTTTAGATATGGTAATGGCGATGAACATGGGGGCGGATGATTATATTCAAAAGCCGTTTCATATGGACGTGCTGATGGCCCAAATTCAGGCGATTTTTCGTAGAACCTATGCTTACGGAGAGGCAGCGGCCGATCTGATCGAATGGAACGGCTCTATTATTGATATGAAGCGTGGCCTGATCCGTAAAAACGGACAGGATGTGCTTTTAACGAAAAATGAATTTTTTATCCTCGTTGTGCTCGTCCAGGCGAAGGATACGGTTATATCCCGCCACGATCTCATTCGCAAGCTGTGGGATGATGAACAATTTGTCAACGACAATACGCTGACAGCGAATATAACCCGGCTGCGCCAAAAACTGGCGGTTTTCCAGCTGGAAGAAGCCATTGTAACCAAGAAAGGGCTGGGCTATATGGCCGCCACGTTATGAGGGGGGAAGTGACTTGTTGCTCCGTTATTTATATGACAGAAAAAGCTGGATTGCGTTCTACCTGCTTTCTTTGTTGTTCGTGGATTTGCTAATCTGGCTTGACAATGGCATTGCTATTCAAGCTGCCTCGATGCTGTATATGAATACCCTGCTAATTTTGGCTATGCTAGTTTTTTTAGGGTGGCGCTTTCGAAAAGAAACAGCCTACGCGCGCGCACTGGCAAGCACAGCTGAAGAAATAGAGGAGGACTGGATCGAAACGCTGCCGCCCGCTAATTTTTATGATGAAGAAGCAACGAATCAACTTTTGCGAGCGGCCGACCACTGGTATTCGGACAAGCTTGCGGATAGCTATGCGGCCCATACGGTGGAGCAGGATTATACGGCGGCTTGGGTGCACGAAGTGAAAGCGCCGCTGACCGCCATGAAATTGACGATAGATGCCGATAGGAGCAGCCAGGTGCTGCGAAAAATAGAATCGGAATGGCTGCGCATTCATCTGCTCATTGACCAGCAGTTGTACATTTCACGGCTGCCTACGCTCGAGGCGGATTACGTGCTGGAACAGGCCGGGATTCAGCAGCTTGCCGCTCTGGAAGTACGGGAGCTGGCCTCTTGGTGTGTAGAGAAAAATATAGCCGTCATGTTTGAAGGGGAAGAGGCAATCGTCAGGACGGACCGCAAATGGTGCCGCTTTGTTATTAGGCAATTACTGACGAATGCGGTCAAATATAGCCCGAAGGGCGGTATGATACTTCTGTCGACGACAGTTGCGCCTGAAGGACATGTGAGGATCACGATCAAGGATGAGGGACCAGGCATTGCCGCCCATGACTTGCCGCGTATTTTTGATAAAGGATTTACTGGGGGGAATGGAAGGCTGCAAAATGCGGCAACCGGACTGGGGCTTTATTTAGCACGGACGGTTGCGCTCAAAATCGGGGTTGACCTGAACGTACAGTCTGGACTGCACGCAGGAACAGCGATGGAGATGACCTTCCCTATAAGCAATGCGTTCGAAGCAATTCGGGCATGACGGTCGTAAAATGGACAGCTGCAGCTAGCAATCGGAACAAACCGACTCCATATGACAATAGTGTCACGCAGAACCTCCTGCTTGTCATCTGATGCGAGCGACGGGTGTGGCCTTTTTCTCTAAAATGAATGTTAGATCAGAGTAGGAGGCTATGGAGATGAAGCATAACAATTTGCCAAAAACCGTGCTGCATGCGCAGCAGGTCCGTAAATCATTTGGTGTCAGAGGCAATGTTCAGCAGGTGCTTAAAGGTATCGATCTACGTGTCGTGGAAGGGGAATTTGTTGGCATTATGGGGCCGTCTGGATCAGGGAAGTCCACGTTGATTAATGTGCTGTCAACCATTGATAAAGTGACGGAAGGGAAAATATTCGTCGAAGATGCAGACATCTCAAATATGAAAAATGCTGAACTGTCTATCTTCCGGCGCAAGAAGCTTGGTTTTATTTTTCAGGATTATAATTTGCTGGATACGTTAACTGTAAAAGAGAACATTCTGCTGCCTGTATCGCTTGGCAAGTTGAAGAAAAAAGCGGCTGAGGAAGCATTCCAGACGATTGCTGCAGATCTCGGTATTTTGGAAATTGCTCATAAATATCCGCATGAAATTTCCGGTGGCCAACGGCAGCGGACGTCTGCGGCACGCGCATTAATCCACGAGCCTTCTATTGTATTTGCAGATGAGCCGACAGGCGCACTGGATTCGAAGGCAGCCTCCTCGCTATTGGGAAAGATGGAGGAGCTTAATCGGCAGCGCAGCATTACGATTATGATGGTTACGCATGATCCGGTAGCCTCAAGCTATTGCACCCGGGTCGTGTTTTTGAAAGACGGAATGCTGTATTCTGAAGTATACCGAGGAAGCAAAACTCGGCAAGCTTTTTTCAAAGATATTATGAATGTGCAGGCTGTGCTCGGGGGTGACCACGTTGACACTGTTTGAACTGGTCATCCGCAGCATGCGTAAAAATATGAAACATTATTATCTCTATTTTTTTGCGCTTATTTCAAGTACGGCCCTTTATTTTGTATTTGCTAGCTTGCAGCACGATACTTCCATCATGGCAGCGACATTCGGAGATGTTCAATTCGCTTCGTTGTTTAAAGTTTCAGGGATGCTGCTGCTGGCCATTGTGGTCATATTCATGCTGCAAGCGAACAGCATTTTTCTGGGGCGCCGAAGCAGGGAAATCGGGCTATATCAGCTGGTAGGTTTGACGCGCAGAGGGGTGCTGCTGCTGCTCGTTGCCGAGAATATGCTCCTTGGAATAGGGGCGCTCCTCCTTGGGATCGGCGCTGGTGCGCTCGCGTCGCGGCTTTTTGTACTTATTCTGATGAAACTAATCGGTATCGAAAGTGTCATAACCCTCTCTTTCTCCAATTCAGCGGCTATTCAAACCGCTATTGTGTTTGCCGTGCTCATTGGCCTTACATGGATACAAATCGTGTTTAAAGTTTATTGCACTACGCTTCTCGGGCTGTTCAAGGCCGATCGGCAGGGGGAGCATCCCAAACAGCCAAAAGCGGTTCTCTCCGCTATGATGGGGCTGCTTAGTATAGTGCTGATCGGGGCGGGCTATATGCTATCAAGCAAGCTTCCTGGTCAGGAGCTGTTTTTGCAAATGCTGGTTATTCTCGCCTCGACCATACTCGGAACCTACCTGCTGTTTCGTGTCACGATCGGCTGGCTGCTTTACTGGGTTCGAAGGAGCAAGAACGGACAGCTTGGACTGAAAAACAGCTTGTCACTGGCTCCGGTCATGCATCGAATGAAAGCAAATGCAAGCTCACTCACGCTCATAACGGTTTTGTCAGCGATGACTCTAACAATGGTGGCAATCGCTTATTCGCTGTACTACTCAGCAGAAAGTGAGGCCCGTGGGATGCTGCCTTACGATTTTATTTTTGAAAATAATGGGCAGGATGCAAGGTCATTTCGTACGGAGCTGGAGCAGGCAGAATTTACATTTATTCATCAATCGGTTGAGGCTATTCGGCTGACAGGTGCTTTTGGCAATGGCAAGGAAGGAGAACGCAGCCTCTTGCTGCTCGCAGCAGAACAACTGCAGGCGAGCGGCGCCGATATTGAACTGCCCAAGCAAGGCGAGGCCGTTTGGTTTAAAGGACAGAGGAATGCGTTAAGCAAGGAGCCGGATACCGTACTTTTTCCACAAGCGGTTAATCTTGAAGCAAGCGGGGTTCCCCTCACTATTAAGGTGATCAAAGGCATAGATCGTTATGCGATGAACTACAACGTAAACGGCGGTCAGCTGGCCGTACCTGAGGCGACGCTGCATGCTATTCGTGAGCAGATACCCTCCTCTACTAATCAGGCAACCATTCAGATAGATACGTACCAAATTGCTTCTAAGAACGAGCGCGCAGTAGCATCTGGATTCTATGCAAAATATGTAAAGGCAGACGAGAACAGGCCAGACTTTGACACTTACTATAAAGAGTCGCTTCAAAAATTCGGGCTTATCATTTTTATAGCAGGCTTTCTAGGGCTTATATTCCTGATGGCGACAGGCAGCATTTTATACTTTAAGCAGATGACAGAGGCGGAGCAGGAGAGGAAGAGCTATACGATTTTGCGCCAACTTGGATTCGGGGAACAAGAGATAATGGGGGGTATTATCCGTAAACAGCTGTTTGTGTTCACGATTCCGCTCGCGATCGGACTTGTCCATTCCATTGTCGCCGTAAAAGCAGCCTCCGCATTGACGTTGTCAGATATTACATTTCCGGCAGCTGCTGCCATGGCGATGTATACGGTCATTTATTTCGTGTTCGCGGTGCTTGCCGTTGGTTATTATCGCCGAATAGTTAGGCTGGCGCTGTAGCCGTTAAGCTGGTGACAGCTTAAAAACACTTTGATAATGAGAATGATTATTACTATAATGAAAGAGTTGGAAGCTGTAAATAGACATGGAAGGTGAACATAATGAAGTTGCAGGAACAATTGCCCTTATGGAATCATGCGGCTATACGGGTACTTGATGTTCGTCGGTCTATGCTGCGAGTGAGTGACAGTGTGCAAGGCTTCCGTTTGCCGGCGAGTGCCTTCTTAGTAGCTGTTGCTGGAGAGGCTCGGCTTCTCATTGACGGTACCGAGCATATCGTCGATCGCTGTTATGTGTGCCACGCCGGAAAAGGCGCAACGGTCGACATTAACCACGTCGCTGAACCATTCGATTATTATATGATTTTTTATAAAGCCATTCTCGCTGTGCCCAGCCGCAAAGAGCTGCTAAATGTGTATAGGGACAACAATCCATTCCAAATGCAATATGGCTTCGCTCCTAACTATCCCCTCGGTGTCCTTGCGAAAATAGAGCAAATGCACACCTATTGGCTGCTTGATGCCCAATTGGAGAAATTCCATGTGCGAGCTATTTTTCACCAATTGGTGTATGATCTCCTGCTGCAGCTTTATGCTCTTGAGGGAACACCGATGGCTCAGCCAAACTACGTAAGCCAGACGATTCGTTTTATGGAGGAGCGTTATGCGGAGCCCATCAGCCTCCAAGATTTAGCGAATACCCTTCATTGCAGCGAAAGGCAGCTGCAGCGATTATTTAAGGCGAAGCTGGGCATTGGACCGCTGGAATATTTAATCCGGATTCGTATGGACCATGCGCAAGCGATGTTATTGAATACGAATTTACCGCTAAAGGTAATCGCCGAATCGGTAGGCTATGGGGATAGTTATTATTTTAGCCGGGCTTTTAAGAAGCATTGTGGCGTGTCCCCTCTGTATTTTAGGCAAAACCGTCGCATAAGTTCATCCTATGTGTCGGGATATTCCATTGGATCTCGTCCTAATCTCTCCTATAATAATGAGCGTGATAATCATTATCAACATATTAACGGGGGAGTTTTAGGAATGAATAGGAGCAAGGGGTCTATTTTAGCGGTCAGTTTGATGTTGAGTTTAATATTATTGTTGAGTGCATGTGCAACTGCGCCCGGCAACGGTTCGGGGAACAATACAGGGGGAGCCAGCCCAACTAGTACCGTTTCATCGAATACCAATACTGCGCAAACGGCACAACAAGCTTATCCGGTCGTTATAAAGCATGCAAAGGGAGAACTAACGCTGGAGCAGCATCCTACGAAAATTGCGGTGCTTGATACTAAATTTGTGGACCAACTGGTGACGTTAAGCGAGCAGCCAGCGGGCAGTGTGAAAGCTGCGGCAGATAAAACCGATTTCCCTGAGTATTTATCCGAGAAGCTGACGGATGTTAAATTGCTCGGTACGAGGGATGAGCCGAATTTGGAAGCTATTGCTGCGATGGAACCGGATTTAATCATTTGTACGGAGTTCCAGGAAAAAGTATACGATAGCTTGTCGAAAATTGCGCCTACCATCATGCTCGATTTTGATGAAAATTGGCGCGATACATTAACGACCTTCGGCAAAATTACAGGGAAATCGGAAGAAGCGAGTGCTGTCCTGGATGCCTATAACGAGAAAACAGCTAAGCTGAAGGAAGAGCTTAAGGCCAAGCTTGGAGACCAGACCGTTGCGCTCATTCGTCCACGTGATGAAGGCATTCGCATTCATACACCGAGCCATCGCACAGGGGACATTTTATATAACGATCTAGGCTTGTCCGCCCCACAGCAGGTGCTGGATGAGAAGGATACGGCTTATCAAATTTCGTTTGAAGCTTTTCCAGAAGTAGGGGCAGACCATTATTTCCTCGTGCATGACGACATGTTTAAGGAGGTTGTTGAGGAGTTCCAGCAGACTGAAACTTGGAAAAGTGTTGAAGCCGTGAAAAACAATCAAGTATATGAAGTGGATTCGAACATTTGGATTGCTTATTATGGGCCTATCGCGATTAATATGATTGTGGACAGAGCTGCAGAAATTTTCCTTGGAACGCGATAACATGCCGGTTAATCTTTCACCTGCACAGTGGAAAGAGCTTGAAGCCAGGTTCAAGTTTACGCCTGAAAAAAAGGATTCCCCTGGTACTCTCTCCATTTTATCAAGAGATTTGCTAGAACGAGAGAAATGCGAGTCCTATCTGGATCAACTAGCAACTGAAATAGGCGCGCCATCGAGAAGAGTAGCAGCATCGATGCTCGCGAAGCGATATGCTTTTCTATTCGTTGCACCTGTCTTGTATGCGATGACGGTATATGACAAAGGCTTGCCGTTAACGTTAGATAACTGCCGACTGGCTTCGCCTGACGAAAGCGAAAGTAGGGTGAGCGGCTCCAAGTTTCCTAATTTGAGCTTTGATGGACTGGAAATGACAGAGCCAGAGGCGGGAAAACGGCTGGAATGGCGGGATCAGATGATGCGTCAGCTATTTGCGGAGCATCTTTCTCCCTTATTCCGTTCTTTATCCGTGGCCGGCAAAGTTCCAATGGCGATTTTGTGGGAAAATGCGTTTGTCCGAATGGTTCCGCTGTATGAGGATGGTTTGGAAGAAGAGAGCGATTCATCGGTTATACAGCGTCTTCATGACGATTTCATGTTTATGACAGAGACTGCACCAGCGAGCATATTTGGTGAACGCCGCAACCCGCTTGCGAAGTTTATAAAACCCAGCCATGCAGGCATTGCCGGAGAAATGTTGGCCTCTATTCGTCAAACCTGCTGCTTTTATTACGAAATGTCCTCCGAATACTGCAGAGCTTGTCCGAAGCCTCTTAACTGTCATTGACAAAAGGGAGGGAGGCCAGACGATTGTAAATTCAATCGTTGAAGATTCAAGCGTGCATCTATGGATACGATAATAAGTTTCAGCAGAAAAGCTGCTATCGGTATTGTTCCGATAGCAGCTTTTTCAGCTTTGTTAGTTTAACTTAATCGCAGTAAGACTGCCGTTTGTTTTAAAATCCGTTGTATAGGAAACGGTAGCTGTGGCGGAGAAGGTGCCAGTGGGTCCCGTGATGGTTATCGTGGGAGCGGAGGAGTAGCCTGCACCTGCATTTGTGATTTTGATTCCGGTCACTTTACCGTTCGTTAATAAGGTTGTAGCGGTCGCAGCCGTACGAGTCCAAACCTCGCCTTTGCTGCCGTTGTAGCGGTAGTAGTTCGATACTTCATCCAGACGGTCGTTGCTAATGCCATAGGGAGCAAGCACTTTTAGCAGAGCTGCTTTGTTGGATTGTGCTTGCTCAGAGGTAGGGCCATCGCTTCCAGCGCCCGCAGGAGTTACACCGCTGAAAGCTTCCCTGAATACTTCGGTAGGTACGCCGAGCGCGGCAGCAATGAGTACTACGGGTCTGCCATGGTCCACGGAATCCGTGTCATAACCGCCTGTGAGCGAAATCGTATAACCGTTCTGATCGGTTATGCTGGTGCTCGTTCCTGATCCAGTGCCCGCATTAGCGGATGGCTTAGGATTTGCAGAAACCGGAGAGGAGGGGGGCTTTTTGTCCGGATTTTTTTTCTCATGGACTCGGGCTGGGGCTGCTGCTTCGTTGGGCTTATTGTTGGAGTGGGCATTACTACTGTTGGCCGTGGTCAATTGAACGGCACCTGCACTCACCGCAATCAGGATCAGCAGTGTGACGATCGTTTTTTTGGCTTTCATAGGGGGAAGCTCCTCTCAAATGGGGGGATGTTGTTCTAGCTCTAGATTAATATAGCTATGTGTCAGGAAGATGTTGAGAGAGAATGGGGGTGGAAACTAGGGTGTGTATGCAAACGTAAGCGAGCCAGATCCTGATCCTGATAGAAGCCAGCGTCAAACGTATTCCCGCTACGACCCGGAATGTCACCTCTTATGAATGTGAACCTACGTACCGAAAGGCAGCTTCATGCTCTTCGTTTCAGGGGTTTGCTTCCTGCACAAAGAAAGACTTGGTGGACACAGCAGCCGTTATTTCAACAGAATTATGAGTTATGGCACAGGCTGCGGACACAGGAGCCGCTAATATGCTGCAGATGGCCATTTTGACGTGAGAATGCGGGCGATAACGGATCTCCTGTCCGCTTACGGCCTGAAATCGTATAAAAAGCCAGAATAGCGGAACCTCAGTCCTCCAAAAAAAGGAGGGAGCGTCCCGAGCTGCAGGGTCTCAGCCACAATCGCATGCTGCGGTTCCTTAAGCCTTGAATCGTCAGATGAGATTAGCCTCAAGCGATCCCGCACATTGCCGAAGAGCAAACTTGGGGAGGCGATCAATAATTAATAAAACTACAAAGCATGAACCAGAGGAGTTTAAGTATTTTTTTGCATTTGCTGCCACATCAAAATACACCCTCGCAAACATAAAGTGCGAGAGTGTATTTTATGATTAAGCAGATCATTGTTCTAATATAATTCCGATGATGACTTTACTTATTAAAAATAGGTATTTCTCCAAGCAGCTTCTTCAAGTTAATCGCATCCCACGGCATATGTTCTGTTATACCTAATCCAACTACATCCGTTTCTTCAGATAGTTCTTTAATCAGATTAAGCAGTTGCGGCATTTGCATGGTTCCCGCAGGAGAATAAGTATAAGGTGCTTCAGGGTTCGCGAACAATAAAGAACGAAATGCCTTTGGATCAAGCACATCTAAATCAAGGTGAATAGCTAAGTGCTTAATGCCGCTTTCCTTAATCCACTCTTTTATAGCTTCCGTGCTGCTTAATAACTCTTCTGTTCCTGCCGTTTTAATACCTAGTCTTTGAATCACTTCTGTGTCTTGTTCGGCAGGAGCTATACCTAGTCTTTGAAATGCTTCTGTAATCACTTCTATTTCTTGTTCTGTAGGAGTTGCTAATCCCGCGATAAAGACATTTTCAGGCTTTAGAGGGATTTTTACATGTTTTGCGAACTCCTCATCTCCTTCTCCCAACAGATTTCCGAGCGGTAATGTATGTCCGTTATCATAGCCCACATATCTAACTAAATCACTGTGAGCATCGATCCAAATTAAGCCTAGTTCCCCACCATATCTTTCGTTTAAATAGGCAAATGGGGCTTGCTCGACTAAGCAGTCGCCACCAAACATGATAATGCGATCTGGCTTATGAGCCTTAATGATATGCTGAGCAGCCTCTAATTGTTCAAGCAGCTGTTTTCTCCCATTTATACCGTTCTCGTTTTCAAGTGGAGTTCCATCATACGCTTGCACTGGAACATGAATAAGGGGTTGATCATTTTCCGGAGCAAGCCAAGCAAGCAGTTCGGCTCCAAAAGAGTAGTTAGGATTATCGCCTCCTTGCCATTGTGGCATTAACAGGCGTATTGTTTTTTTAGTCATGTTTTTCTCTCCTTTACTTCAAAGTAAGGTTAGTATAAACTGAACGCAAATTAAAACGTAGTACGCACTTTATTGATAGGTACTACCCGGAAGGATAGTGTAAATATGAGTATGGCTGAATATAAAGGTAAAGTTAAAAATATTCAAGATACACCTTTTGGTTATACAGTGTCAGTTATTGGTGGTAAATGGAAAATGGTTATTATTTATCTCCTGGCAGAAAACCAACCGGTTCGCTTTAATGATCTGAAAAGACAGATAGGAGCTATTACTTATAAAACATTGAGTTCACACCTTAAAGAATTGGAAGCGGATGGTTTGGTGAATCGGAAAGAGTATCCTCAGGTTCCGCCTAAAGTCGAATACAGTCTCACAGATAAAGCGGAAACGCTATTACCCGTTTTGGAACAGTTATGTGAGTGGGGAGAAAAAAACAAAAGTTAGTGTGGACTATTTGACGCTTACGAAGCTAGCCAAAAGACGGCAAAGAAAAAAGGCCAGCCAGTCGCTGCTGGCTGACCTGATTAGGTCATTAAGACGCCCCGAAACGGCCAATCGAACGGTTACGGCTGCTTAGGGAGCAATAACTGGAATGTCGTTCCCTGCGGTGTGCTTTGCTTCAAATTCAGCTGGCCTCCCATGGCCATGGCGAGCATTCGGCTGTAGGTTAGACCGAGGCCGAGGCCGCCGACAGAAAGCTTTTTACGCTCACCGCGAAAGTATCGCTCAAAAATATTTTTCTGCTCCTCATCCGGTATGCCGGGACCGTTATCCTGAACGATAATTTCATAGCTGCTGGCTGATGATTGCGATAAGGATACATGGATGCGGCCTTGGCCTTGCAGCGCTTGTCTGCTATTGTTCAGCAAATTCACAATAATTTGCTGAATGCGGCTGGCGTCCCCGACACCTAGGAAAACTTCGCTCGGAATATCGGCTGATAGGTCGAGCCCCTCTACAGGATCAAGCAGTCCCCATTGGTACACAATTTCTTCAACTAGCTTGCTGAGAACAAGCGTGTCCTGTCGGACGCTGATTTTGCCGGAAGCGAAGGCATTGAAATCCAGCAGGTCGGTGACCATATGCTGAAGCCGGCGTGTCTGCTGCAAGGAGATGTCCAGAAATTCCTCAGCTTCCTCCTCCGCAACCACTTGATCGCGAACGGCATGAATAAGGCCATGAATGGAGGAAATCGGTGTTTTCAGCTCATGCGTCACGCCTGCAAGCAGCTCCGTCCGCAGCTCCTCCAATGTACCGAGGCGTGCAGCCATCGTCTGGAATGACACCAGCAGATCGTGTATTTCCTTTTCCTTCACATGATTGGGAACGACTACCTGATAATTGCCAGCCTCCATCTGATTCAACGCTTCGGCGAGCTGCTTAATCGGCCTTCTTAAATTTCGCGACAGAAAGAAGATGATTAGCCAGCCCAGCAAGCCTGAGCCAAGGAGAAGGGAAGCAATTAGGCCATAGTTCTGATTAACATGCACTAACTCCTTATAGAAGTAGGAAATGACAACCGATCCGATGACCTCCTCCTTGCTTTTGCCCCATATTGGAGTAGTTAGCGTATATTGATCTTCCGATATGGCGACGCTCAGCTCATTGGAGAGTGGAGGTACACCCGGAGCAACATCTCTGGGGGCCTGTTTGACAAAAATAGCCGTCCCGCTATGATCAAATACGCGCAACGAAAATTGTCCTGGCAGCGAGTAACGGCGCTGGGTGCGGTCGATCCATTCATAGAAATGGCCCGGAATGACGATTTTTCCCCTTTCTTGGCTCACATACTGCGAGGCTACTTGGGCAAATGCTTTGAGATTTTGCTTCCGCTCATGCAGCGTTTCCTGGCGAATCCAGAAGATCGATACCAATCCGATGGCAAGCAGCCCAATGAATAAGGTGAGCACGTAACGAAACGTCCAGCGGCTGAGCAGCGTTTGGCGACGATTATTGGGTGTTGGCATAAAGCATATACCCCGTCCCCCGCAGGGTGCGGATTTCTCCTTCTTCTGGCGGCCAATGAAGCAGCAGCTTGCGCAAACGCTTGATGGCCAAATCTACCGCGCGGTCGCTGCCCTCATAATCCATGCCCCATACTTTATCGATTAACTGCTCGCGGTAAAAAATCTGGTTCGGATGCTCAGCGAGGAACATGAGCAGCGACAGATCACGGGGAGTGATCGAAAGGCTTGCGCCGTTCAAGTAAACCGTGTGTGATTTAAAATCGATGCGAATGCTCCCAAAAGTGACTTGTTCCGAGCTGACGAGTGAGCGGGGCGGCCGTCTGAGCACCGCATGGATGCGGGCGACAACCTCTTCTGGCTCAAACGGCTTCGTCATATAATCGTCCGCGCCTTCGTTAAGTCCGAGAATCCGGTCGCTGACATCGCCTCTGGCCGTCAGCATAATGACGGGACAAGCGCTTTTGTAGCGTATATGGTTCAAAATCTCCCAGCCATTCATGCCCGGCAGCATGACGTCGAGAATAACGAGTGTAGGCGTTGCTGCATCAAAAGCTTCAATAGCTTCCCGGCCGTTTCGATAGATGCTGCAATCGAATCCCGCCTTGCGTATATAGGCTGCGAGCACTCGTGAGATGGCGTCCTCGTCTTCCACAATCATAATCGTATTCATAAGAAATCCTCCGATGCGGCGGTCTAACATACAGTCACCTCTGAAAAAAAGTATACCGTGTGAGCTAGAGAATGACTATACGCTGCGCTTGATGCCGAGGAATATTTTAAACGTTTATTGAGTCAGGGGGATGTCGGGGGAGGGCAAGGGGACGCAGCACAATGGCTCACACAAACGCGTAATTGTGAAAAACGGCATTTCAGATAAAAGCTTCTGAAATACCGTTTTGAATCCCGTCTAGGATGTGTATGCAAACCGGAGTCGGTCTGCTGCTCCTTTCTTAGCGTCTATTCAAGGGCAATCTCATTTGCCGATTCAAGGCTGGGGACCCGCAGCCTGTGATTGTTGCTGGGGCCACGCAGCGTGGGACTTACACCATTTTGTGAGGACTGAGGTTCCGCTATTCTGGCTTTTGATCCGATTTCAGGCCGTAAGCGGACAGGAGATCCGTTATCGCCCGCATTCTCCCGTCAAAATGGCCATCTGCAGCATATTAGCGGCTCCTGTGTCCGCAGCCTGTGCAATAACCCATAATACTGTTGAAATAGCGGCTCCTGTGTCCGCCAAGACTAGCTTTGTACAGGGAGTAAACCCTTGATACGAAGAAGATAAAGCCGCCTTTCGGTACGTAGGTTCACATTCATAAGGGGGGACATTCCCGGTAGGAGAGGGAATACGTTCGAAGCGGGCTCGCTTACCTTTGCATACACACCCTAATCCATTGCTATTCGATTGATTTTATTTATTTCGCTTAGCATATAGTCGGCAAAGTCCGTTAACTTTTCACGATTTAATGCAGTGCTATCTTCGCTTCCGCTATATTCATTCAGACAGTGCTGAATAATCGGTCGATACTCGGAAGGCAATGCCTGCATTCCCCAGTCTCCGCCTTCTTTTTTAGAAGATACTGCACCTTCTCTTAGATAGAATAGAACCCGGCATAGATTTAAGGATATGTACATAGGTGTTTCAATAATATCCGTTGACGCATGTTGAACATCATAGAGGATCGACTTCATATAAAATCGCTCGTCAATGGGCTGGAAAACTTCACGAATGGCTTTGCCGTATAAAGCAATCCCTCGATGAAAATCAGAATAATGGAATTCAAAGGGCGTCGGATACACAAATTGCTTCAGGTAAGCTTCCAGAATAATGCTTCATTCAATTCCACGATCATTAGGCATGCTTTCGTGGAGCTTTAGAAGCTTTTTTGCAATACGCTTATTCGTTTCAGTCGACAATGCTTCTTGTGCGACGATTAATAAATCAATATCACTTTTATGCGTGTTAAAGCATCCCATTGCCAAAGAACCATGTAAATAAATACCGACCAAATTGTCGCCCATTTCCTCATTAAACAACGCTACCGCTCTATCTAAATAATACGCAGTGTCCAATGGAACCCCCCCCTTCTAAATAAACATAGGATCCATAAATGGTATGTGTTCTCATTTTAGCTGTCAATTTATGAGCAGCAAAACGAATGGAACGGCGCGGTTGAAAATAGGTTGAGCATGGTGGAAGGCAAAGTTTCCGCTATTGAATCTTCAGAATTCCTTTAATTTCCCCCTTACTTTATATTCAGATTTTTTGGATAGCATAAGGACAGTGAAATAAAGGGGGATACGATGATGATAAATGTAAACAGTTGGAAACAGGGGAAACTGCTTTTTCTAAATAAATTTTTGCGCTCGCCCAGACAAATCGGCAGTGTAACGCCAAGCTCAAAATTTCTCGCGAAAAAAATGCTGGAGTCAGTTCCCTGGAACGAAGCAACGAGTGTTGCGGAGCTGGGAGCCGGAACTGGTGCGATAACCAAATACATTCAAGCAGCCAAAAAGAAGGCCACTAAGGTTATCCTTTTTGAAAAAGATCCTTATATGCGTGAACAATTGCAGGAGCATTATCCCGAATTTTCAAGCTATGAGGACAGCAGCTATCTCCAGGCATCGCTACATACTGAAGCGATCAAGCAGTTGGACTGCATTATTAGCGGACTGCCATTTTCCAATTTCCCGCAAACGATGCGAGACAAGCTGATGGAGCAAATTCTCGTATCCCTTAAAGATGACGGTCTATTCATTGCTTTTCAATATTCCTTGCAGATGAGATCGCAGCTTAAAGAGCATTTTGAAATTGAAAAAATTACATTCGTGCCCTTAAACGTGCCTCCCGCATTTGTATATGTTTGCCGTAAAAAGGAGGTGCGGTAATAGGCGAGACATTATGAAGAGCAAGCTGGGGAACTCAAAGCCGCTACTGTGGGCGCTTAAATTCGGCGCAAAACGCATAATGCCCCTGATGATGGTTAAGCCAGATTCGTCCATTGTGCAGCTCGACGATATGTTTAGCAATCGATAGACCAAGGCCAAATCCCGCAGGCATATGGGCATGGTTGCGGGAGGGCTCCATTTTATAAAAACGCTCAAACAATTGATCCTCCTGCTCCTTCGTAATCGGTTGGCCCACATTCTCAACGCTTAAAGTAATTCGTCCTTCTTGAACAAAAAGCTGTACGGTGATTTCTCCGGGCTTCACGGAAAATTTCAAGGCATTCATTAATAAATTGTCGATCGCTCTGACCATTTTTCCAGTATCCATAAGAGCAATGACAGGTGCAGCAGGCAAAGCTTTTTTTATTAAAATGTTCTGTTCCTGAGCTACAGGTTCAAATTCAGTAACAAGCTGCGCCAATAATCTGTTGAAATCGATTTCCTGAAAAGATAAATGGACATCCGGGTCGCTAAGCCGCGTATATTCGAATAAATCGTCAATTAGCTTTTTCAACTGCTGGGTTTTGTTATAAGCATTATCGATATACCTTTCTTGCTCCTGAACATCTTGGAAGGAGTGGGTTTTCAATAAATCCAGATAGCCGATAATGCTGGTCAGCGGTGTTCGCAAGTCATGCGAAACGGAGGTGATCAGTTCCATTTTGGATTTTTCCAGCTGTCGCTCCCGCTCCAGCTTGCTTTGCAATTGTTCCGCCATATGATTGATATTTTGTGCTACATGCCCTAATTCATCCTGGCTGGATAATGGAATCCGGTAGCTTAAATTACCGAAGGACATTGCTTTGAGGCCATCGGTAATGGTCTTGAAATAACGGATCGTACGGCGGGTCATTAATAAGAAGCTGAACCAAAAAGAGAGCACAAAAATGCCTAAAGGCAAAAATTTATAAATAAAACCTGATTGGGGTCGCTGCATGGAATAGATCGTGCTGAATAAAGTAGCAAGTATAAGGCTGAAAATAAAAGCCCAAAGCATCTGGACGCGAATGCTTTTTTTACCGTATAAATAAGTCCATAGCTTATTTTTCAATTTTGTATCCCACTCCCCAGACCGTTTTAATATATTGCGGCTCTCTAGGATTGACCTCGATTTTCTCGCGGATGTTGCGTATATGAACCATCACTGTATTTTCTGAATAAAACGCGGTATGTTCCTTCCACACGCTTTGATAGATTTTATCGACGTTAAAAACTTGCCCCCGGTGCATCGCTAATAATTCCAGAATGGAAAATTCAATAGGGGTTAACGATTTTTCATGGCCGCGCACGACAACGCTATGCTGGTCTCGATTAATGACCAAATCATCCATAGCTATTTCAGAGTCATTTATGGCGGGCTTTCTGGAAGTGAAATGCTGCCGCCTGATTTGGGCTTTTACCCGAGCAATCAGCTCAAGAGGGTTAAATGGTTTCGTTACATAATCGTCTGCGCCTGTGGAAAGACCCATAATTTTATCTAAATCCTCCCCTTTAGCAGAGAGCATAATAATAGGAACATTCGATATTTCACGGATTTTGAGGCAAGCTTGAATGCCATCCAAATGAGGCATCATAATATCGAGAATAATCAGATCAATATTCTCCTGCTGAACCATTTTCAAAGCCTGCGTCCCGTCCTCCGCTTCCCGCACAAGGTAGCCTTCATTCCGCAAATAAATGTGAATGACGTCGCGAATTTCCTGTTCATCTTCAGCTACTAAAATGGTCATTTTCATGAAGCTATCTCCTTTAAATCGCTTTCTGATTTGGCAGAAATAATTGGATGAGGACTACGGCTGCCGTCGGTGTGAGAGCGATCCACAGCAAGCGTATTCCGTAAGTATAGACGATATCTCTTTGGATTTTAATAAGGTAATTCTGAAGTTATTCTGAAGATTATCTTCAGTAAGTCCGGCCATTTTCTAAGGCATTCAGTCGGCAAGTTCAAGCAATCGTGACAAATTCGTTACTTATGGCAGGAAAGTGGCGGTACGCTTATCGTTAGCACTGGCTTTATGCAGGGCAAATCCCTTATAATGCTAGATAGAAATGTTATGGGGGAGTGTATCGCGTGAGTTTAGTAGATGTCAGCAATGTATCGCCAGCGTTATTTATTTTGGGCGTCGTTTTTTTGCTGCTCATTTTCGGATTGCTGAGCTTTGGCATTTTACGTATGTTCGGGCAGCGGTTCCGTTCCGGCTGGATATGCATCGGTGGGGCAGTTGTCAGCTTCGTTGTATTTATGTGGATATTAAATCGATGGTTCCTGTAGCCCAGGGATTTTGCGGTTAGAGGGGGCCTTCAGCATGTTTTGGACAGCGGTATGGTTTATTGTAAATATGTTTTTTGTGACCTCATTAATTTTATTTCTATTTATGCAGCGCTCCTATACGCTCGCCAAGCTGGAGCCGGGCAACGGGGACAAGCTTCGCAAGGCGCACATGAGACGGCTGGCGTTCGGAATGATAAGCCTGATTTTGTTTGTCGCAATGGTCGCCAGCTTCCTCATTAATATGCGGTTGAACGGTTAAAATAGCAGCGGCAGGAAGGCTCTCATTGACGAGAGTCTTTTTTTTCGGCATTATTGGGAGAAAGAGAATTTCAGAAGTAGGAGGTTTGTCGCATGAGTACACATGCACATTCACATACGCATACGATTGAAGATATTGTGAGAATCATGTCGAGCCAAGGCCTGCGCATCACCGACCAGCGCAAGACGCTTGCCAAGCTATTCGCAGAATCGCCGGGCTACTTGGCCCCTAAGGACGTTTATGAATACATGGGCAAGTCCTATTCCGGACTTAGCTTTGATACGGTATACCGCAACTTGCGCGTAATGGAGGAACTGGGCGTACTGGAGCAGGTGGTGTTTGAGGAGGGCGTCAAGTTCAAGCTCCATTGCCGCGAGCATGACCATCACCATCATATGATTTGTCTGAACTGCGGCAAAACGTACCCGATTATGTGCTGCCCAATGGAACAGACGACTGCGCCCGCTGACTTCCGAATCGTCAAGCACAAGTTTGAAGTATTCGGTTATTGTAAAGACTGTGACCAGGAAGAAGCAGCAGCGGCTCAAAGCTAATGGAAAAAAGACCTGTTGCCAGACGTGTATTTCAGGCGCCGATTCATTTTTACCGCAAAGCGATTTCACCGCATTTGCCGCCTTCCTGCCGCTTTGCTCCAACATGCTCCGCCTATGCGTTGGAAGCCATTGAGAAGCATGGCGTGCTTAGGGGCTCATGGCTTGCGGCTCGGCGGATTAGCCGCTGTCATCCGTTTCACGCTGGCGGTTACGACCCGGTTCCTCCCGTAAGGGGCGGGAAACAGAGCGATGGGGAGAAGCCTACTTGACAGAAGGGCTGGCGGTTCGGTATATTTTGTCATATATGAGTCTGATGAGTGGATAAGTACAATGGAAGCTGCGTCGCAGAGAGCCGGGCAATAAGGTGCGAGCCGGTACGGGCGAAGTTGGAATATGGTCCTGGAGGATCTGTCTTTGAGCAGCGCGAGATGGCTGGGCTTGACCAGTCGGGAGCGGGTAAGAGGGCAGCGTTTGACCGGCGTTAACGGTATTGTCCGCCTTCAATCGGCGGCACACGAAGCCATTGCATCTTTTTCTGTGAATCAGGAGAATGTGCAAGGGGAATTTGGGTGGTACCACGTGAGTTTTATACTCTCGTCCCATGTTGGACGGGAGTTTTTTGCGTTTTTTATGTGTTTTTTAATCGAAATTTAGGAGGCTGCTGAAATGGCGAATGACAACAAAACGTTTTATTTGACTACACCGATTTATTATCCGAGCGACAAGCTGCACATTGGACATGCGTATACGACCGTGGCGGGTGACGCAATGGCAAGATACAAGCGGCTGCGCGGCTACGACGTCTGGTTTTTGACAGGAACCGATGAGCATGGGCAGAAAATCGAGCGTAAGGCACAGGAGCAGGGCAAGACACCTCAGCAATTTGTCGATGATATCGTTGTCGGCATTAAAAGCTTGTGGGCGAAGCTGGAAATTTCCAACGATGATTTCATTCGCACGACGCAGGAGCGCCATAAGAAGGTCGTTGAGAAAATTTTCGATCAGCTGCTGAAGCAGGACGATATTTATAAGGGCACGTATGAAGGCTGGTACTGTACGCCGTGCGAATCCTTTTTCCTTGAGCGCCAGCTTGAAAATGGCAATTGTCCGGATTGCGGACGTCCGGTGGAGCTGGTAAAGGAAGAGAGCTATTTTTTCCGGATGAGCAAATATGCGGATCGCCTGCTTAAGCTTTATGAGGAGAACCCTCATTTTATTCAGCCGGAATCCCGCAAAAATGAAATGATCAACAATTTCATCAAGCCGGGATTGGAGGACCTTGCGGTATCCCGTACGACCTTCGATTGGGGCATTAAAGTGCCAGGCGATCCAAAGCATGTCATTTATGTGTGGATTGATGCGTTGTCCAACTATATTACAGCGCTTGGCTATGGCAGCGATGATCCGGAAGCTGTGGCCAAATATGAGCGCTTCTGGCCGGCGGATGTCCATCTCGTGGGCAAGGAAATCGTTCGCTTCCATACGATCTATTGGCCGATTATGCTCATGGCGCTCAACCTGCCGATTCCGAAAAAGGTATTTGCCCATGGCTGGCTGCTCATGAAGGATGGTAAAATGTCGAAGTCTAAAGGCAATGTCGTGGACCCGGTAATGCTCATCGACCGTTATGGCCTCGATGCAGTCCGCTATTATTTGCTGCGCGAGGTGCCTTTCGGCGCGGATGGCACATTTACGCCGGAAAACTTCGTCGAGCGCATTAACTTTGATCTTGCAAATGACCTTGGCAATTTACTTAATCGTACCGTTGCGATGATTGATAAATATTTTGACGGCGAGATTCCAGTTTACGCCGGACAAATAACGCCATTCGACGCTTCGCTTGAAGTGCTGGCGCAGGATACGATTGCTTCTGTGGAAGCTGCTATGGAAAACATGGAGTTTTCCGTTGCACTCGCAGCGATCTGGCAGTTCGTCAGCCGGACGAACAAATATATTGATGAGACGCAGCCGTGGACGCTGGCGAAGGATGAAGGCAAGCGCGCGGAGCTCGCTTCGGTTATGCAGCATTTGGCGGAAGCGCTGCGCATCACATCGATTATGCTCCAGCCGTTCCTGACGCACGCGCCGCGCGAGCTTTGGAAGCAGCTGGGCATTCAGCCGGGCGAGCTGACGTCGTGGGAGAGCATGCGCTCGTTCGGACAGCTGCCGGCAGGTACGCGGGTGCAGAAGGACAGCCCGCTGTTCCCGCGCCTGGAGACGGCGGATGAGGTTGCTTTTATCGCAGCCGAGATGGGCGGCGGGACAGCTAAAGCGGAAGCGCAGCCGGAAGCCGCGCAGCAAGCGGCTGGCGCTGGAGCGGAAGGAGCCGCAGCAGACGCGGCTCCGGTGGAGAGCAAGGAAGAAATCGGCATCGACGATTTCGCCAAGGTAGAGCTGCGAGTGGCGCAAGTCATCGCTGCCGAGCCTGTGAAGAAAGCCGACAAGCTGCTGAAGCTGCAGCTCGATCTCGGTTATGAGCAGCGCCAAGTCGTATCGGGCATTGCGAAATTTTATACGCCGGAGTCGATTGTCGGCCGCAAAGTGATTTGCGTTACGAACCTGAAGCCGGTGAAGCTTCGCGGAGAGCTGTCGCAGGGGATGATTCTTGCTGCGTCGCACGGCGACCAGCTAACGCTGGCTACAGTGCCGGACGATATGCCGAACGGCGCCATTGTGAAATAAAAGGAAATGCAGTAAAGCAAGCAGTATAGGAGAGAACCGTACGGAGCTAATCCGTTGCGGTTCTCTTTTTACCATATGAGGGAAGCGGGGGCGGAATAGACACACAACTGCCATACTCGCTTGGCGATCTGCTCAGAAGAGACCGGGAACCTACGAATAGCAGTTGACAGTGATGCCAAGCACTCGTATAATCTGAACGTAATCATAACGATTACTAAAAGAAAACGGTTTTCACAGAAATGGAGCATTTGCGAAATGAAAAATTTATTTTCAAGCAAGAAATTAACGGCTATGGCCGCTTTATTGATGTCTGTTGTACTTGTGCTGTCCGCATGCGGCAGTAATTCGAATTCTTCCATCGTAGAAGGCAAGACGAATGTCGTGACTAGTTTTTATCCGCTCTATTATTTCGCCTCAGAAATTGGCGGTGAATATGTCAATGTTGTCAACCTGATCCCGGCAGGAGTGGAGCCGCATGATTGGACGCCGAAAAGCCAGGATCTGAGCACTGCTTCCAAAGCGCAGCTGTTTCTGTACAATGGTGCAGGACTGGAAGGCTGGACGGACAGCTTTTTGAAAGGATTGCCTAATGATCAGACGATCATTACGGCCGAAATGAGCAAGGGCGTAGAGCTGATTCAAGGCAATCCAGAAGAAGAGCATGACCACAGCGCTGAAACGGCTGAGGAGCATGCGGATCATGAAGAGCATGGCGATGAGGCAGAAGGCGCAGCTGCGGACGAGCATGATCATGAGCACGCCCTGGATGTCGATCCGCATACTTGGGTGAGTCCGAAATCGGCAATCATTATGGCTGAAAATGTGAAAAACAGCCTCATTCAAGTGGACAGCGCCCACAAAACCGAATATGAGGCGAATTATGAAGCGCTGCATAGCAAGCTTGCAGCACTCGATGCGAAGTTCGAGCAGGAGCTGTCCAAGACGACGATGAAGGATATTGTGGTATCCCATCAGGCGTTTGGTTATTTGGCCCGCGACTATGGCTTGACGCAAACGGCTATAATGGGATTATCGGCTGATGCAGAGCCTAGAGCGCAGGATTTGCTGAACATCGCCAAATATGTGAAGGAAAAAGGCATTCGCTATATTTTCTTCGAGGAGCTTGTATCTCCGGCGCTTGCGGATACATTGGCGAGCGAAGCGAAGGTCGACACCTTGATGCTCAATCCGGTAGAAGGGCTGACGCCTGAGCAGGAGAAAAACGGCGATACCTACATTACGCTGATGGAAGCGAATTTGCAAAATCTCTTGAAAGCACTGAAATAGTTAAACGGCGCTTTATAAATGATATAATCAGGGAAGTATAGCAATATAGTAAAGAGCAAGGGAGGTTAACAGGATGCAACAAATGACAGAGATGCTGCCAGAAACGGACGTGCTGCCTGGCCCAGCAGGAGACTGCCATCAGGATATTATATCGCTGGAGGGCGTTACCTTCTCGTACCAGCAGCAGCGCGTCATTACTGGGCTTAATCTGAGCGTTCGCGAGCGTGATTTTATCGGGCTGATTGGCTCGAACGGCGCGGGAAAAACGACGCTGCTCAAAATGATCGTCGGCTTGCTGAGGCCGGAGAGCGGCGTCATTCGTTTGTTCGGCGAGCCTGTAGGCCAGTTTAAGGCATGGGAAAAAATCGGTTATGTGCCGCAGAAAAATGCGTTTAATCCGCTTTTTCCAGCTACGGTTCGTGAAGTGGTGCTATCCGGCCTTTACGGCCGCAATAAGCTGTTTCGCCGCATTACGAAGAGCGATCACTTAAAGGCAGATGATGCCCTGCATGCAATGAAAATTGAGGATTTGGCGGACAAGCGGATCGGCCAGCTATCCGGTGGTCAGCAGCAGCGGGCTTTTCTGGCGCGGGCGCTCATTAACAATCCGTCGCTGCTTATTTTGGATGAGCCTACGGTAGGGATCGACGCGGAGACGCAGGAAAGCTTTTTCCATATGATCAAGCATATGCACCAGCATCATAACATTACCTTTCTGATGGTGTCCCATGATATGGAGATGATCCGCACTTATTTGGGGCTGCATCAGGCAGCGCAAAGCGGAAAGCTGAAATTTTATAAAAAGCATTCGCATGATTTGCAAAATTGCGCGCAAGATGATCTGACTCACAGCCTGCGCGGGCTTCGTCAGGAAATGGATAGTAGAGAAGAGGTTGTTCAGGTTGGAGATCGTTACTAGCGAATTTTTTCAAAGGGCGCTGATTGGCGGCTTGCTTATCGGAGTGACGGCGCCGCTTATGGGCATTTTTCTCGTGCTGCGCCGTTTGTCCATGATTGGCGATACGCTGTCGCATGTATCCATTGCGGGCGTTGCGCTTGGCTTCTTGATTGGAGTGTATCCGGTTGCGGTAGGCTTGGTATTCGCTGTTGCAGCGTCGTTTGCGATCGAAAAGCTAAGGAAAGCTTATAAATCATATGCCGAGCTGTCGATTGCGATTATTATGTCGGGCGGCGTTGCGCTGGCTTCGATTCTGTTCACGATGGGCAAGGGCTTTAATGTCAATGTCACCGGCTATTTATTTGGCAGCATTTACACGCTGAGCAACATCGATTTAATTACGATTGCAGTGGTAACGGTTGTTGTTCTTGTAGCCATCAGGCTGCAGGTGAAGGAGCTGTTTTTGCTCACTTTTGATGAGGATGCAGCAGCTGTGAGCGGGTTGCCGGTCCGTTTTTATAATGTTATGATTAGCGTGCTAACCGCACTTGTCATTAGTGCTTCCATCAAAATCGTTGGAGCACTGCTTGTGTCTGCGCTGCTGACGATTCCAGCGGCCTGCAGCCTTATTATTGCGCGCAGCTTTCGGCAGAGCATTATTACCGTCGTCATTATTGGTGAAATTGCCGTTATTTGCGGCTTGATGATTGCAGGGATTTGGAATTTGGCTCCTGGCGGCACAATTGTGCTTCTGCTGATCGTTATTTTGCTGGGCTTACTGCTGTTCAAGCGGGGAATTAGAACAGGGAGTTAATCAAAATCGAGGTGCTGTACGGTGAACGATATTAATATTTGGCTCGCATTGGGGGCGGGCTTTGCCTCCTTCATTTCTCCATGCTGCTTGCCCTTGTATCCATCTTATTTATCTTACATAACCGGTATTTCCGTCAGCGACCTCAAAAATAATGAGCATACAAGCAAGCATATGCGCTCCCGCACGATGCTGCATACGCTGTTTTTCATTATCGGCTTCTGTACGGTGTATTACACGCTTGGCTACGGTACGAATGTGTTCGCGGAAACATTCAGCGAATATGAGCCGCTAATCCGCAAATTATCGGCGATTTTGATTGTACTGATGGGGCTGTTCCTGATCGGCGTTTTTCAGCCGCAATTGCTGATGAAGACGCGCAAGCTGCCTTTCGATCCTTCGAAAAAAACGGGCTATTTGGGCTCATTTATTTTTGGTATTGGATTTTCGGCCGGGTGGTCGCCTTGCACAGGTCCTGCCTTAACGGCCATTCTGGCTTTGGCGGCATCCGAGCCGAATACCTGGTTTAAGCTGACGACGGCGTATGCGCTAGGTTTTGCCATTCCTTTTTTCGTGTTGGCCTTTTTCCTAGGCTCTGCGAGATGGCTGCTGAAATATACGAATACGGTGATGAAGGTCGGCGGAGCGATTATGATTTTGCTTGGCATTATGCTTTTCACCGATCAAATGACGCAAATTACGTCGTGGCTTAACCTCATTACGCCGGATTGGCTGAAGTTTTAAACAGTATGCCTTAAGTGAAATATTCAATTTTCGCTTGTGGAAAATGCTCAAAGATGCGCTCTGATATGAACAATCGGAGCGCATCTGCTTGTTCAGTAGGATAGACGTATTTTCCTTGTCCCCATCGGCCCCATTTGTATTTGCGCTTCTCTATGTCCATTTCCAGCTTTGTGCGCGGATAGCGGCGCACGATAACGTTTTTCGCTGTTTTCGTAAAGCGGTGCTGGATGAGCTCAAAGGTTAGATCGGCTTGCATCGCTTCCTCAGGCAGCGCCTCTGCAAGCGATGCGAGCAGCTCTGCGTAGCCCTCCTCCCAGCCATCATGCCAGATGATCGGCGCAATGATAAAGCCGAGCGGATAACCGGCTTTAGCCACTTTGGCTGCGGCTTCAATCCGCTGCTCAAAGCGCGAGGTGGCCGGCTCGAAATTTTTGATCACGTATTTGCTGTTGACGCTGAAGCGAATGCGAGTATGGCCATTATGCTTAGCATCCAGTAGGGAGTCGACATGATGGAATTTAGTGACGAAGCGTAGTCTGCCGAGGGGCTGCTCTGCCATAAATTCAATGAGCTCACGCAGGCTGCCTGTAATCGGCTCTAGCCCGATGGGATCGGACGTACAGGCCGCCTCGAAGCGGGTAATCTCCGGTGCTCGCTCGTCGATGTATTGCTTGGCCGCGCCAATAATATCATCGATGTTAACATAAATGCGAATATAGGGCTTTGCGCCAAGCGTCGTCTGCAAATAGCAATAATGGCAATGCGCCATGCAGCCGGTCGCAATGGGAATGGCATATTCCGCTGATGGCTTGGACGTATCGAAAGTTAACGTTTTACGAATGCCCACAACGAGCGTACGTTTGGCAATCCGGTATTTCTCAAGCTCGGTTTCACCGGGCAAATTGGTAATCCGGTTATGCGAGCTTGTCATGCGGAAAGGAATGCCTTCCTTTTGTACCCAGTCATAAATGCGCTTGCCTTTCGGATAATTGAGCGCATCCGGCTCAAAATATACGAGCTCGGGAACGAAGGATAAGCTTTTCAGCGCTGCTTTCGGACGCTCCTCTACGGTTGAAGCCATGAGCTGCACCTCCATTGCTTTGATGCTTCAAAATAAGAAGCTAAATTATAATGTGCGACAAGGGAAAGGGCTTCAAACTGGGAGTTGCAAGAAATGACGCTATCGCTAATGCCATAAATTATTGCTCGCTCCGAATTGTCCTTAAGGTTGCAGACAGGTTTCAAAACAGTGTATGATACTAGAGTAACGCCGAGGAAACAAGGTGAAAGAAGTTGGGTTAGGGGGTTCTTCAATGCCGACACCGAGCATGGAAGACTACTTGGAACGAATTTATAAGCTCATAGACGAAAAAGGTTACGCGAGAGTGTCGGATATTGCGGAAGGGCTGGAGGTTCACCCTTCGTCAGTGACGAAGATGATCCAGAAGCTCGATAAAGATAACTATTTAATTTATGAGAAATATCGTGGTCTTGTATTAACGACAAAAGGGAAGAAGATGGGCAAGCGGCTTGTGGAGCGCCACCATCTGCTGGAATCATTTTTGACCATTATCGGCGTTCAGGATGAGAATATTTATCAGGATGTCGAAGGAATTGAGCATCATTTAAGCTGGGATTCGATCACCTGCATTGAGACGCTCGTCGCTTTCTTTGAACGTGATCCCTCCCGATTAGACGATCTTAAAGCGGTTCGCGCCGAGCTCGATAATGAGTGATTACGCAAATATGAAGTGAAACGCAAGATGATGCAGGTACCCAAAAAAAGCGTGACCCCCGTGAAATGGAGGTCACGCTTTTTTGTTATTTGCCAGCTGCTATCGCCGACTAGAGTGGCTTAATGATACTTCGGCAGATCGTCATCTTCCTTGCCGCCTTCGATAACGCGGAACGGCGTACGCTGCGATTTCGGGCGTTTGGCAGGCTGTGAGCGGTTGCCTGGGCGCACCTGAGGCGAAGCAGAGCCGGAACGGCTTCTCCAGCGGTCAGGCGGGAACTTGTAAAGCACATAAATAAGCCCGAATACGATAATAGGAATAAGGAATGAACGCATATCGGTCAAAACGCCATAAATAATTCCGATGCCAAGCAAAGACATAATAATAATTGCCGGCACGCTCCATTTTTTAGGCCTGTATGCCATAATCATTCCGCCCTTACGCTTTAATATTGGTCATTTGTTGATCAAGCTCGCGCATCCGGTTGAAGGAAGCGATAGATACGGCAACCTGATCGTCCTTCGGCTCCTTCGTTGTCAGCAATTGCAGCCACAAGCCCGGGTAACCGAGATAGCGCAGCACGGGAATGTCACGCATCGCATTTGTAATGCGCAGCACCTCATAAGAAATACCGAGAACAAGAGGAAGCAGCAAAATACGAATATAAATTCTTTCCCAGATGGAATCCCAAGTAAAGAAAGGCAGCGAATAAATAATAACGCCAACAATGACGGTGAAAATAATAAAGCTGCTGCCGCAGCGATAGTGCAAGCGGCTGTATTTTTGCACATTGCTAATCGTAAGCTTCTCGCCAGCTTCATAAGCGCTAATTACTTTATGCTCGGCGCCATGATATTGAAACAGTCTTTTGATAATCGGCGTAAGCGACATCAGGTACAAATAAGCAAGCAGTAAAATGATTTTGATAAGTCCTTCTAATAGGTTATGACCGATTTTGCTCTCAAATACATTGCTGAATAATAGTTCTTCCAGCGCAGCGGGAGCTGCGGTGAAAATCAGCTTGCCGAAAATAAACGACAGGACGCCTGCTACGGCAACACCGACTATCATGCTGAGGCTGAAACCGGATTTTTGCTCCTTTTCAGGCTTCGGCTGTGCTTCGGGATTTTTGGCGGCTTCTTCCTTCGCCTCATCCTCCGCGTAGTTTTCCATGGAAAAGTTCAAGTGCTGCGAGCCTTTGGCGCTGGAATCTATTATGCCGACAACTCCGCGTACAATCGGAATTTTTTTCAACTGCTGTATCCAGCGCTGCGTCGTCCGCGGAACCTCATAAAAGATGATTTCGTCATTTTTGCGGCGAACAGCTGTAACATTGACATGGCTTCCTGCAAACATGACGCCTTCAATGACAGCTTGTCCTCCATAGATGCTTTTTGATTTTTGCGACAAGTGTTGGTCACCTTCCTTAAAAGTGTATCGTCCCGATCAGGTGACGAATCAATTTGCTTCATTTTCTTGCGAATAGTTCTATTGTACTTGATCGGTGCGGCAATTGCCAACGTTTGCGCTGCGCGAGCAATCAAGAAACAGCTGCCAAGCGGGGCGGTTACTTCTATGCTTTTTTTCACATACTAAATCATGGCTTCTTTAGGTAAGAAGTGAAGGGCAATATCGAGCTGGAGGCGATTAAAACGATGGCAGAAAATAAGCAAAATAAACGGACCGCCGGAGAAGACGGCAATCCATATGAAGGAAAGCATCATACGAATATTTGGACGTATTGCTTATCGACTGGCTTTTTTGCCGGGCTGATTTGGGGCATTTTACGTTGGTTTTTTTATGAAATGAAATTTACGCTAGAGCTGCCAGGCATTATGGCGGACCCGTTTTTCCGCTCCTCCTTTTTGAAGTCGGGCTGGGGCCTTGTGGTGGGCATTGGAAGTTACATTGTTTTTTCAATGATTGCTGCGCTGCTATACGGACTGCTATTCCGCAAGCTCAAAGGTCCATGGCCTGGTATGTTCTATGGGCTCGCCTGGTGGGCGATCGTTTTTCTTGCTGCAGGGCCGCTGCTCCATGTGACCCGATCGGTGTGGAAAACAGGCTGGAATACGCTCAGCGCCGAGCTTTGTGTCTTTTTGCTATGGGGTGTTTTTATCGGCTTCACCATTGCTTTTGAATTTACGGACGAGGCTTCCCGAGAGCCTGTACAAGCAAGCTGAATAGTTGTCCCTTCTCAAGCGGCAGGCATATGTGGTAAAATGGCAATTGATCTTTGTCTTTAGCATTGATTTGTCCGTTAGGGAGGTGTGCAAATGCTCAAAATTCTGGTGCTTAATGGCCCGAATCTGAATATGCTTGGTGTTCGGGAGCCAGGAATTTATGGATCGGCTACGCTTGCTGATATTGAGGCTAATTTGCTTGAGCAGGCTAAGGGTCAAAATGTACAGCTGGATTTTTTTCAATCCAACCATGAGGGCGCGCTTATTGATCGGATACATAGCGCCTATGGCGCAGAGGATGGCATACTTATTAATCCCGGAGCGCTTACGCATTACAGCTATGCGCTGCGCGATGCGTTAAGTACGGTAGCTCTTCCTGTAGTTGAGGTGCATTTGTCCAACATACATACGCGCGAGGCATTCCGTCACGTGTCGGTTATTGCACCTGTAGCGGTCGGGCAAATTGCCGGTTTCGGTCCACAGAGCTATGAGCTTGGCCTTGCGGCGCTTGTTCGTAAGCTGAAAATTTCTTAAATAAACGGAAAGGGGATGAACATAAATGTCAAAGGAAAGAGTGAATCGCTTGCGCAGCGTCCTTACGGAGCTGGGTCTGGAAGCTATTCTTATTAACAGCGAATACAATCGCCGTTATATAAGCGGATTTACAGGCTCCTCTGGTATGGTCCTCATTACGTTAAGCGACAGCATTTTGCTGACCGATTTCCGCTATATGACGCAGGCTCCTGAGCAGGCGATTGGCTATGAAATCGTTGAACATGCGCCTAAAGCGATGGAAACGGTGAAAGAGCTGTTGAAAGCGAGAAAAATCAGCAAGCTGGGCTTTGAGCAGGAACACGTCGTTTATGGCGAATTCGCTGATTGGACGGCTGTGCTTGGCGATATCGCCCTTCATCCGGTAGCTGGGCTTGTTGAAGGCTTGCGGATGATCAAGGACGAGTCGGAGCTGCAAGTGATGCAGGAGGCTGCCGATCTTGCGGATGCGACGTTCACGCATATCCAGAAGCTGCTTCAGCCTGGCGTGAAGGAAAGCGATATTGCACTGGAGATGGAAATTTTCATGCGCAGCCACGGTGCGCATTCGTCCTCGTTTGAGACGATTGTAGCGTCCGGGGAGCGCTCGGCATTGCCGCATGGCAAGGCAAGCGAGCGAATCATTGGCAACAATGAATTCGTGAAGCTGGATTTCGGCGCTTATCTGAAAGGATACTGCTCTGATATTACGCGTACGGTTGTCGTTGGTACGCCAACGGACAAGCATCGCGAAATTTATGACATTGTGCTGGAAGCGCAGCTGAATGCCCTTGCCCATATCCGTCCGGGCATGACAGGTCGTGTTGCGGACGCATTGACGCGTGATGTCATCACGAAATATGGCTATGGCGACAAGTTCGGTCACGGTACCGGACACGGACTCGGTATGGAAGTTCACGAGGCTCCGCGTTTGTCCAAGCTTAGCGAAACGATTTTAACCCCCGGTATGACGGTAACGGTTGAGCCTGGCATCTATCTCCCCGGTTTCGGCGGAGTACGGATTGAGGATGACATCGTAATTACGGACACCGGTATTAAAATATTAACCGCATCCACTAAGGAGTTTCTCACTTTAGGCTAATTTGTGGTAACAGCGGTAAATGAGCACGATCAAGCTTGCTATTTTTCTAATCCCAGGAGGTAATCAGCAGTGATTTCAGTAAATGATTTTAAAACAGGATTGACAATTGAAGTAGATGGAGACATTTTCTCCGTAACCGATTTCCAGCACGTTAAGCCAGGCAAAGGCGCGGCATTCGTGCGCTCCAAGCTGAAAAACCTCCGCAACGGCAACGTTGTTGAAAAAACATTCCGTGCAGGCGAATCGCTTGCTCGTGCGATTATCGAAAACCGTGCTGTTCAATACTTGTACAACTCCGGTTCCGAGTACACGTTCATGGACAACGAAACTTACGATCAGTTCGAACTGAATGAATCGCAGCTGAAATGGGAAATCAACTTCTTGATCGAGAACATGACGGTAAACATTTCGAGCTACCAAGGCGAAATCATCGGTATTCAAATGCCGAACAGCGTTGAGCTGAAAGTCATTGAGACGGAGCCAGGCATTAAAGGCAACACGGCAACCGGCGCAACTAAAAATGCGAAGCTTCAAACGGGACACAACGTACAAGTTCCATTGTTCATTAATGAGGACGATGTGCTGTTGATCGATACTCGCGAAGGCAAATACATCTCCCGCGCATAGGAGATGCCATAAGCTGTTTCAGGGGAGAGATAAGCCCTTGGAGCAGCTTTTTTTCATGTATGGGCCTAACTTCACATGAACTTCTCATTTTTCTCGTAAAAAGCATTGATGGATAAAGGCTTGCTATTGTAACATTCAATATAATAGTTAAGCGTATACATCTAGAGATGACGTAGAGGAGTAGAATGAATGGCAAGAACAAGCTTTGTTTTTCTGCTGCTGGCCTGTTGGTTTGTGCTGGTGGCATGTGGCACGCAGCCGGAGAGGAATGAAACGATTAAGCCGGTTGCAAGTCCGGGGGAGGCGGCATCTGGCGGACAAAACTCCTTGGAGGCTGTTAAAGCGAGCGGCAAGCTGCGTATTGGGACGGAAGGAACGTATGCCCCTTTTACTTATCATGACGAAAACGGCAAGCTTGTCGGATTCGATGTAGAGATAGCTGAGGAAATCAGCAAGCGTATCGGTGTAGAAGCTGAATTTGTCGAAACGCCGTGGGATGAAATTTTTGCTGGGCTTGATGCGAAGCAATTTGATGTTATTTTTAATCAAGTCAGCATTCGGGAGGATCGGCTTGAGCAATATAGTTTTTCTGATCCATATATTTACTCCCACATTGTGCTGATTGTGAAGCAGGATAACACGGACATTAAGAAGCTTTCTGACTTATACGGGAAAAAGGCGGCGCAGTCGCTGACAAGCAATCTGCTTGATATTGCACAGCGGAATGGTGCGGAAATTGTGCCGTCCCAAGGCTTTTATGAGGCGATTTCTTTGCTGCTGTCCGGTGAAGTGGATGCTACGGTAAATGATGGATTAACGTATTTGGATTTGAAGCATCGTCAGCCAGAGGTGCCGCTCAAAATTGTTGATGAAATGTCGGAGGCAACGGCAAGCGGCGCTTTGTTTACGAAAGGGCATGATGAGCTTATTCTAGCCGTCAATCAAGCGCTTGCGGATATGAAAAAGGACGGTACTTATTTGGAAATTTCAACAAAATATTTCGATACCGACGTTTCCAGATAGCTTGCTGAAGCTGTGAAGATTGCTTGTATTTTTGTGATGGGATATACCCAGATGCGTTACGGTTGTGCTATAATATTGACTTGCATGTATATGTCAAGGTTGGGAGTGAGTCAGCTTTGTCGTTGATAGTGATGAAGTTTGGCGGAAGCTCGGTGGGAACACCGGAGCGGATGCAACGGGTAGCAAAACGAATTATTGAAAATAGGCAGGCGGGAAACCGTGTTGTTGTTGTCGTATCAGCAATGGGGGATACAACGGATGATCTGATCGACCAGTCGAAGCTGCTTAATCCAAATCCGCCAGCGCGCGAGATGGATATGCTGCTTACAACAGGCGAGCAAATATCGGTAGCGCTTTTGTCCATGACGATTCACCAACTGGGACACCACGCTGTTTCGTTGACAGGCTGGCAGGCAGGAATTCGTACGGATGCTGTTCACAGCAAGGCGAAAATTACAGATATTCGTACGGATCGCATGATCAAGGAGCTGGATGCTGGCCATATTGTTATCGTAGCCGGTTTTCAGGGCATGTCCGAGGATGGCGACATTACGACGCTGGGACGCGGCGGCTCCGACACAACGGCAGTTGCACTGGCAGCTGCGGTTAAAGCGGATGTGTGCGAAATTTACACCGATGTGGATGGTATTTATTCGACCGATCCGCGCGTTGTTAAATGCGCTCGCAAGCTGGATGAAATTTCGTATGATGAAATGCTGGAGCTTGCCCATCTGGGAGCTGCTGTGCTTCATCCGCGCGCGGTTGAATACGCGAAGCATTACAATGTAAAGCTGGTCGTTCGTTCAAGCTTTACCTACAACGAAGGTACAAGTGTAAAGGAGGAAGTAACGATGGAACAAGGCGCTGTCGTTCGCGGTATTGCATTCGATAAAAATGTAGCTAGAATTAGCATTCTGGGCGTTCCGGATTTGCCAGGCGTGCTCGCGACAGTATTTGGCGCGCTTGCAAACAATGGCGTGGATGTAGACATTATTGTGCAAAGCGGCGTACAGGACGGCACAGCCGACTTCTCCTTCACGCTTTCGCTCGATGATAAAGACAAAGCGGTTGCTGTCATTGAAAATCTGCACGGAGAGCTTCCGTACAACAAAGTGACTTCCGAAGAAAACCTTGTAAAAGTATCGATTGTCGGCGCTGGCATGGTCAGCAACCCTGGCGTAGCTGCAACGATGTTCGCTGCGATTTCGGGTCTCGGCATCAGCATCAAGATGGTAAGCACTTCGGAAATCAGACTTTCCTGTGTCATTGATGCAGAGCCGCTTCAGGACGTTGTGCGTGCGCTGCATACGGCATATGGTCTGGATACAGCGGAGCAGGCTTTTGTTGGCGGACCACAGGATCGCCGCTAAGGCAGGAGTCTTTTTAGAGGGAAGCAGCCGTAAACGTAAAGGAAAACGGCAGCATAAGGAAAGGCCAGGGGAGAGGATCCCTGGCCTTTTTTTATGTTTATTTATATTTACCGCTTAAATGGGCATACGGGTTAGCATACCACCGAGCAGCTGAGGCACTTCTTTATACAAATCAATGGGCGCGCATGCTTCAATGTCTCGCTGCAGGCCAATCTTGGCGAGCCGTTTGCCGGTGACGCCTGAGGCGAGCGTTTCCAGCGCGTATGAGCTGCGGTTTCGATAGAAAGCCAGCATCGCGAGGCCGAAGTCGTCAAGCTCTACAGGAGCTGGCCCGGCCAGCTGAAGGCGATCCAGCAGCAGGCCGGCGCAAAAGCCGTCCTCGGCTGCAAATTCATCATTATAACCGGCACAAAGGATGACAATGTCTCGCCTGAGTGCAGCGGCTGCTTGAGCGCTCGCTGTGGCATTGAGCAGCGCAGCCGTTAAGACGTAATCTGCACGGGCAGCCTTCTGCAAGGCTCGCGTACCGTTCGTCGTCGTTAAAATGATACGGCGATTGCTCACCGCAGCATGATCATATTCGCTTGGGGAGTTGCCGAGGTCAAAGCCAGCTATTTTTCGGCAAAAGCGTTCGCCGCCAAGCAGATCCCCAGGCTGCTGCGCCGCTTTAGCTTCCATCACGGTTTCGACGGGAATGATGGCAGCCGCGCCCGCAGCGAGTGCCGTAACGATGGTGCTGCCCGCCCGCAGTACATCGACGATGATAGCGGTTTTATGGTGAAAGCGTGTTGAACTGGCTTCATTCACGCTTGAAATGACCTGAATCTGCATGTCAATAGCCGCCTTTCATAGCGTTTCTCCTGTGATCCTATGCGAGTAATATATGCATCCGCCACTGGGCGTGTGTCCCTTCGACAAATGAGCATGAAACGGGTGGCGAAGCGCATAAGCTATAGAAATGAGGCTGGACAAGTTGGGAGATGGACTTATTATGCTGAATAAAATCGTACTCGCGATGGCTTCTTTGCGGCTTACATCGGGAACGTTGGAAATATGTGCTGCGCTAATTATGCTGCGGCTGAACCAGATTGACAAAGCTTTAATCGTCAATTCCTCACTCGCGCTCGTAGGACCGCTCATTCTGATTGCGACGACGACAATCGGCCTAGTCGGCCTTTCCGATAAGCTATCTTATGGGAAGTTCGTTTGGGTGACAATAGGAATCGTCTGCTTAATGATCGGTATATTAAAAAAATAGCAGCCATTCGCTGACCGAATGGCTGCTTGTTATTGTGTTAGGGCATGGCTAGCTTCATGCGTTCAATCATGCTGCTTGCTGTCGCCTCGTCGGTGACAAGCTTATTGACATAGCCGCCCTTTAGTGCAGCTAGGATGCTGTCGATTTTGTGCAGACCAAAGGCCATGCCGATGACATGCCTAATGCGCTTTAGCTGCTCTAGGCTCATGCCGATGACCTTCTGGTTGATGGGATGCTCGCTAACAGCCCCGTCCCGCCTAATAAAACATGAATTGATATCAGCTACGACCTGTAAGGCTTGCAGCTCCTGCAGCACCGTTTCATTCAAATAGCCGAGCCGCTCCATCGTGGACATGGATAAAGGATTGCCGATGCCCACGAGCGCCAAATTAATCGTGCTGCCTGCTTTCAGTACGGAAGATATATTAGGCAGCGCAATAAGCTGCTCTTTAAGCTCCTCGGTTTCCACCATAGCTGGGGCGTAGAGGGAATCGCATTCGACACCAAGCTTCTTGGACAGCTCGTAAGCCAGCTGGTTGGAATGCATTTCATTGCGCGTGCTGCCCGTTCCGCCGACGAGTGGAATGATTTTGACATCCTCTTTTTTCTCTAGCGGAAATTCCCTTACCATATGATACAGCGTATTTCCCCAGGAAATGCCGATCCGGTCGCCATTGGAAATGAATTTCAAGGCAAAATGAGCCGCCGCTCTTCCGATTGCACTTGTCACCCGCTCCTGATTTAAATTGCGTGTCGGGACAACAAGCACCTCCTCCAGCTGAAAAAGCTCCTCGAGCTCCTTCTCCAGCTCCGACGTTTGCGCGGGATCATCATGCACAATAATTTCTACGATGCCCTCATCGCGGGCTTTTTGCAGCGCTTTGGAGATGAAAGGCCTCGATACGCCGAATTTCTCCGCAATTTTCTCCTGTGTCCAGGAATCGTAATAATAGAGCTTGCTTATTTTAATGAGTGTTTTTTTATCTTCCCCATTGAACATGCATAACCTTCCTTTTAACTGGATTCTACTAATCTATCACTCACTATAAGGATGAATGAGGGGTAGAGTCAATAGAACGAAGCGCTTGTAAAGGTGAATAACCGCTTCTTTACGCTTTCTTTATTTTTCGATAACACTTGGCTAACATACGGTTATTACAATTGTAATTGTTCAGAACATATGTAAACAACGTTGGCTATCGGACTTTGTAGAGGTGAAAGCATGGATGTGAAAATTTTAGGATACTGGGGTGGCTACCCTCCAGCTGGAGGTGCTACGGCGGGGTATCTGGTCAGCACAGATGAAGGGCAGATTTTACTGGATTGCGGCAGCGGGGTTATGAGCCGGCTTGCTGCACATACAACAGTCGAGCACTTATCAGGCGTTATTTTATCCCACCTGCACTTTGATCACATGGCAGATATCGGGATTTTGCAATATGCTGCTGCGGGAGCACGGCGCAATGGACGGATGGATGACAAGCTGGCGATTTATGCGCCTGCAGAGCCAGCTAATATGCTGGAAAATCTGTACAGTGAGCATACCATCGTGAAGCGGATTGATTCACTGGCGAGTATTCAGCTGGCTGGTGCGAACATTGAATTCGTTCCGGTCAAGCATACGATTCCTTGCTACGCGGTGAAAATCACTTATCAAGGCAAGGTGCTTGTTTACTCGGGCGACACTTCCTATTGCGAATCGTTGATTTCGATTGCCAAGGATGCGGATATTTTGTTATGCGAGGCTACGATTTGCGAAGGGAGCAGGCATACGACGGGACACGGCCATATGAATGCGGCAGAGGCTGGCAGCATTGCCGAAAAAGCCAATGTCAAACAGCTGGTGCTCGTTCATCTGCCTGGCGACGGTGATTTTGAATTTATGCGCAGGGCAGCAAGCGAAGCATTCGGCGGGCCAGTCGCATTGCCGCAAATGTCCGCGATGTATGTCGTATAGCCCATGGACGATAGGATGATGGACAAACATGTATAAACTTTTTGCGATGGATATGGATGGCACGCTGCTTGATAAAAACAAGCAAATTACGCCCGGCGTTCGCAAGGCGTTAATGGAACTGCAAGAGAGCGGCGTAACGCTGACGATTGCCTCGGGGCGTTTCCCAGCCTCGGTCTGGATGCATGGAAAGGAAATTGCAGCAAGCTGTCCACTGATCGGGCTTAATGGCTCTGTGCTTCTTGATCCAGAGACCGGAGAGCTGCTGTCAGGCACGCCGCTTCGGCCCGAGCATGCTTCAAGCGTAGCGATGCTGACGGAGCAGCGGGACATGTACATTCATTTTTATGGGTATAACCGACTGTACGTAAAGGAATTGACGGAGCTTAACCGGAGCTGGCCGCTTGCCAATGTGGTCGTGAAGGAGGGGCGGCCTTTAACCGATCTGGATGCTGGCTACCAAAAAGCTTCGGAGCTGATTAAGGTCATTCCGGTCGGGAGGCTAAGCAGCTTTGCTATCGGAGCGATGGAGCCGCTTTATAAAGCGACGGTCATTTGCGATGACAGCGAGCAGCTCGAACAGCTTTACGCCGAGCTTGCGACATGGGGTGCTTTTACATTGACTCGTACGGGAAGCCGGCGTTTCGATATTAACGCGGCCGGTGTTAGCAAGCGCTCGGCGCTGGCACAATTATGCGCGGAGCAAAACATTGCGCCAGAGCAAGTAGCGGCCATCGGGGATTATGACAATGATACGGACATGCTCCGGTGGGCGGGCCTTGGAATTGCAATGGGCAATGCAGCAGATCACATCAAGCGAATTGCAGCATGCACAACCGCAGCTAACTCTGAGAATGGAGTTGCGCAAGCGATTCGCGATTATTTGCTAACCTCACCTAATCCATAACTATACCTAATCAGTAACTAGATTTAAGCGATAGTTAAACCTAAACAATAGCTAAACTCAACCGACATAAGGAGCGATCATCCGTGAAAAATTGGAAAAAAGGTTTTGTGTTCTCATCTTTGGCTTTAGCTTTAATTATGGGCGGCTGCGGCTCGGCAGAAAATTCCACGAACGCTGCGGGCAATACGCAAGGCTCGGCTGGCAGCACGGTGACGGGTAAGCTGTCCTTTTATACGTCCCAGCCAGAAGATGATGTCGCAAAGCTGACTGCTGGCTTTAATGGCCAATATCCGGATGTGCAGGTTGAAGTGTTCCGTTCAGGCACGGAGGAAGTCGTGACGAAGCTGCAGGCGGAAAAAACGGCGGGAGCCGTTCAGGCAGATGTGCTGTTGCTTGCGGATTCCGTAACTTTCGAAGGGCTGAAGCAGCAGGATTTGCTGCTCTCTTACAAATCGCCTGAGCTGAGTGAAATTCCTGCAGATTTGGTAGATCCAGACGGCATGTACAGCGGTACGAAGGTTATCGCTACCATTCTTGCTCACAATACATCGAAGGTATCGGCAGCTCCAACGTCCTGGCATGTACTGACAGATGCAGCGAGCAAAGGGCAGAGCATTATGCCAAGTCCGTTGTATTCCGGTGCAGCCGCTTATAATGTCGGTGTGTTTACGCGAACGGACGGCTTTGGCTGGGATTTCTTCCAAGGCTTAAAGGATAATGCGATGACGGTCATTAAAGGCAATGGTGCTGTTCTCAAAGCGGTAGCAAGCGGCGAGCAATCCTATGGGGTAGTTGTTGATTACATGGTTGCCCGTGAGAAAGCGAAGGGCTCACCAATTGAGCTTAATTATCCGCAAGAGGGCGTTCCGATTATTACAGAGCCGATTGCGATTATGAACAATACGAAAAATGAAGCAGCTGCGAAAGCTTTCGTCGATTACGTGCTTTCCGAGGATGGTCAGAAGCTGGCCGCGGAAATTGGCTATACGCCGATTCGTAAAGGAGTAGCCGCTCCGGAAGGCTTGAAGGCGATTGGCGACATGACGATTTTGTCAGGTGACATTAAGACATTAACAGCAGAACGGGAAGCCGACAAGCAGCAGTTCACGAAGCTTTTCGGACAATAATGCGGGGGTAGCAGGCTATGGAAGAGGTTTCAAAGGTTCAACATGGCATAGCACGCAGCGGAAGGAGACGGGCAGGCGCTGTCCGTCTGCCTCTATCCGTTGTAATAGGAAAAATAGCGGCCTTGCTGGGCGCCGTTGCAGTCCTCCTGTTGTTTGTCTGGCCGATTGCGAGGCTCGTGCATTTAAGCGTGGCAGGAGAAGCAGGCCTGACGCTGTCGATTTACAATGAGCTGCTGAATCAGCCGCGCTTCTGGTCGGCTTTATGGAACACCTTTATTATCGTAACCGGCTCCACGCTGCTGTCTGTCGTGCTTGGGATGACGGTCGCTTGGCTGATGGCCTATACCGATCTCAAGTATAAAAAGCTGCTGCATCTTATTATCCTTCTCTGCTTTATTTTGCCTTCTTACGTGCTGACGCTATCGTGGTCTGCCTTTATGGGCAGTCAGGGGATGCTTGCTGAGCTGCTGAAGGGGCTGGGCATACCTGGCGAGCCTTGGAGCATGTATAGCTACAGCGGTATTATTTTCGTCATGGGCATTCATCATTTTCCGCTCGTTTATCTCTTTACCGTCGATGTTTTGCGTAAAATCCCCCGTGATCTGGAATGGGCATCCCGTGCCGGAGGAGCTGGTCGGCTGAAGACATTTCGCCGTATTACATTTCCACTGGCTATGCCCGGTCTCGCGGCAGGCGGCTTGCTCGTCTTCCTCGCTTCGCTCGACAACTTTGGCATTCCGGCTTTTCTCGGTACGCCTGCCAATATAACGGTGCTAAGTACGCTCATCTATGAAGAAATTATCGGCTTTGGTCCAGCGGCCTTCGCGCGCGGCGCTTCCTTATCTGTTATTCTCGGCATTGTCGCTGTTATCGGAACTATGCTGCAATGGCTGATGCTGCGCAAAAGCAAAACATCCGAGACGACGATGCCGGATTATTCGCCCCGCTACTTGCTTGGCTCGCGCCGGAAATGGGTAGGCGGAGGCCTGTGGGCCCTGCTGCTATTTATTACGGCTGTACCGCTGCTTGCGATGATATCGTTGTCGTTCAAGCGGGCGTATGGGCTTGGCTTAATTCCTTCGAACCTCACGCTGGACAATTATCGGTATATTTTGTTCGAAAATGCGAAGGTGTGGCAGTCGATTCAAAATAGCGTGCTGCTGTCCGTCGTAACGTTGATCATCTGCATGGTAGTCGGCTCGATTTTCGCCTATATTCGCGTGCGCAAGCCATCGGCCTTGTCGAAGGCGGCTGAGCTTGCGATTGCCTTGCCTTACACGCTGCCGGGCATCGTGTTTGCTCTTTCGATGATCCTCGTCTGGATGCAGCCGCTTCCCGGTGTAAATGGTGGCATTTATGGCACGATATATATTTTGTACATCGCCTATATTTGCCGCTTTCTGATCTTGCAAATTCGTGCGAGCATGACCGCCTTTATGCAAATTGATCCGTCTATGGAGGAGGCGGCGCGAATAGCGGGAGCAGGAATGTGGCGCAAGTGGAAAACGATTCTTCTGCCGATGCTGCTGCCGGGTATCGTAAGCGGCGGGCTGCTCGTGTTTCTTACCGCGCTGACCGAGCTTACCGTGTCCGCCCTGCTGTATTCCTCTGGCTCCCAGACGATCGGCGTTACCATATTCAGCTTTGAGCAGGCGGGCAATACGCTGTATTCAACCGCGCTTTCCAGCTTGATTGTGTTATTGATTGCAGTTGGCGGGACTTCGGTGCTGCTGCTGCAAAAATGGTTGTCCCGCAAAGGATTAGGAGGTGCGAATAAATGAGTATCGCGATTAAAGAGGTGACCAAGTCCTTCGGCAGCTTTCAAGCGTTGAAAGCACTCAATTTGACGCTGGCCTCGGGAGAGTTTACAGCCATTCTGGGTCCGTCGGGCTGCGGCAAAACGACGCTGCTGCGCATGCTGGCTGGCTTTGAGCAGCCGAGCGGCGGTGAAATTCAGATGAATGGCAAGCTTGTTGCCAGCAGCAGCTTTGCGATTCCGCCAGAGAGGCGCCGGATCGGCATGGTGTTTCAGGCGTTTGCACTGTGGCCGCATATGAATGTAGCGGAGCATGTCCGTTTCCCGATTCGTTCACATAGAGAGACGCCAGCGCATATTCGTGACAATGAGCAGGAGCATGTGGAGCGGGTGCTCGCAATGGTCGGATTGTCCAAGCTTGCTGCGCGCATGCCGCATGAATTGTCTGGCGGACAGAAGCAGCGTGTAGCGATTGCAAGAGCAATTGCACCGTCGCCCTCGCTTCTGCTTATGGATGAGCCGCTTAGCAGTCTCGATGCGATGCTGCGCATGGACATGCGGCGCGAAATTCAGAGCGTTCATAGGCAGACTGGCACAGCCATTGTATATGTGACCCACGATCAGGGCGAAGCGCTCGCCATGGCAGACCGCATTATAGTAATGAAGGATGGCGAGATTGAGCAGGCGGGAACGCCGCAGGATATTTATTTGCGACCAAATACGGAATTTGTAGCCAAGTTTGTATCCAAAGCAAATCTTGTACAGGGACGCTGGGAGCAGAATCATTTTATACCGAGGGCTGCTGCTTCAGAGCTTAAATGGTATGGCGGCGAGGTCAGCACCCATTTTAAGCAGACAGGTGCTTATCCGGTCAGACCTGATCAGTTCGTGCTTGGAGACGCGCTGGAGGAAGGAATTAAAGGTGAGGTAGTCAATGTGCAGTTCCAGGGCAAGGAATTTCATTATGATATTCGTGCAGATAAGGAGCAGTGGGAAGTAATTTCTCCGCGCGCATTTCGGATGAATGAGCATGTGACGCTGGCGCTGCCTGTCTAGTAAACGGAGGAAAAGAGGTGTGCTGGATGCCAAACAAGCGCAGCATTATATTTTTTGACATTGACGGAACACTGCTTGGTCGGAATAAGAGGCTCGTTCCTTCCGCCAAGCATGCCATCAAGGCGCTTCAGGAGGAAGGGCATCTGGTCGCGTTGGCATCGGGACGTTCCCCTTTTATGCTGGAGGCGCTTCGGCAGGAGCTGGGCATTCAAACCTATGTTAGCTTTAATGGGCAATATGTGGTTCATGAGGGAGAGGTTATATTCAGCAATCCTTTTCGGCGGGCGGATATGGAGCAGCTTAGCGAATATGCCAGGCAGTACAGGACGCCGCTTGTGTATTTGGATGCAGCAACTATGGCAGCAAGCAGCGAGCAGCATCCCTATGTGCAGACTTGCTTCTCTGCACTCAATTACGACAGTCCGCCATATGATCCTGTGTTCTATCGTGAACGGGACATCTATCAGATGATGCTGTTCGACAAGCAAAAAGAGGATGACGGCTACAAAAACAAATTTCCGCAGCTGCATTTTGTTCGTTGGCATGCTTATTCTGCGGACGTGCTTCCAGGAGGAGGCTCCAAGGCGCAAGGCATTTCACAATTGCTGCAAAAGCTCGGCGCTGCTCCGGAAGAGGCTTATGCTTTTGGAGACCAGTTGAATGACCTGGAGATGCTCCAGTATATCGGACAGAGCGTGGCGATGGGCAACGCCCCGGATGAAGTGAAGCAGATTGCGAAGTATGTCACGAAGGATGTAGATGATGATGGCATCGCCTATGGTCTGGAGCTAGTCGGCTTGCTTTCACGGAAGAGGCTGGGGGCATAGCGGCTGTATTCGTTAAAGCAACATTTTTTACTGTATAATTTCAGCGTAATGCGCCTCATGCGAAAACAGATGCTCAAGCAGAAGCATAATGATCATCAGCGGACTCGGCGATTCTACCAGTTTTTGTGAGGGTACGACCTTGACTACTCAGTTGACATAATCGTATAGTAAATCATACAGATATTCAGCCATATATGGATTTGTACATTATATAGAAAGAGCCGTTAGCCCCAATGAAGTTGGGTCAGCTAACGGCTTTTTCTATTTGAAGAGCGCTTGAGCTATTGAAAGGACATAAACAAATTCTAATCTAGTAATTTGCATGCAGATGGACATATTTTAGCTGGCCAAGCATACATATTAAAGGACTAAGGACAAACATCCGGGAGTGATGAACGCATGCTTAGCCGCATTACGCATTTGCTGCCGCTAGAGCTGAAAGCGATATTGGAACGGCTCCCTGCGCAAGTTCAGGAGCAGCTGGAAGAGATACGGATTCGTGAAGGGCGTCCGCTGGAAATTGGTATGGGCGGTCAATCGCGTTTCGCTGCAAATGATGGCACGCTTTTAACGCAAGCAGGCGGAGCGTACAAGCCTACTGCCGACCTTTGCCGCAAGCTGCTGGAGCGGATGACCAATTATTCCTTGTATGCGATGGAGGAAGAGCTGCGCCGAGGCTTCATTACCGTCGCGGGCGGGCACCGGGTTGGACTGGCTGGGCGTACCATTCTCGATAACGGAAGCGTACGCGGCATTCGTGAAATTGGCGCCTTTAATATCCGGATAGCCAGAGAGGTGCCCGGCTCAGCTGCTCCGCTCATGCCCAAGCTGCTCGACCGCTCGCGTAAAACCGTCCGTTCCACGCTTGTGCTCGCCCCGCCTCAGCAGGGCAAAACGACGCTCGTTCGTGATATTGCAAGATCCGTTAGTTATGGTCTATGGGGTGGTGGAGACGCTGCAAGCTGGCCAGGCAGGAAAGTTGCAATTGTGGACGAGCGCTCGGAATTAGCCGCTTGTGTGCGCGGCATTCCGACCTTTGATATTGGCCCGCGCTCCGACGTCATGGATGCTTGTCCCAAGGCGGAAGGAATGATGATGTTGCTGCGCTCGATGTCGCCGGATGTCATTATTGCTGATGAGATTGGACGACCCGAGGATGGCGAGGCGATTCGGGAAGCCAGCCATGCCGGAGTCAGCGTCATAGCGACAGCTCATGCGTATGATGCCGAGGATGCTAGAGGGCGGCCTGTATTGCGCTCGCTGCTGGAAGAAGGAGCTTTCTCCCTTATTGTCGAGCTCCGCCGAACGCCTTCGGGCATTATGCACCGGGTGCTTACGGCGGAAGCTTGCGTAAGAGGTTGGGCGGCACGAGAGCCTACAGCAGTAGTGCCGCGATTAGCCGAAGATGCTGCGCCCTTGTTTTCCGGGCTGATGCGGGGCGATGCCATGTGCTGAAGCTGTTCGGCGCGCTGCTGATTTTATTCGCCGGAACGATGCTTGGCTTCCAGCAGGCGGCGCGTTTTGCCGCAAGGCCCCGTCAGCTTCGCCAGACCGCTCATGCGCTGCAGAGGCTCGAAACGGAAATTGGCTACGGGCATACCCCGCTGCCGGAGGCGCTAACCCGAACATCAGCTTTTGTACCGGCTCCATTAAACCGGATGCTGGCACTTGCCTCGGAAGGGCTTGCGAGCGACGAAGGACTATCCTTTCGCGAAAGCTGGGAACGGGCAGTTCGAGAGATTTGGGGAGCAACGGCAATGCGGAGTAACGAGCAGGCGGTGTTGATCCGTCTTGGCTCGACGCTCGGTATCAGCGACCGTGAAGATCAGCTTAAGCATTTGAAGCTGGCACTCATTCAACTGAAGGCGGAGGAAGATTCGGCGCGGGAGGATCAGGCGAGGTATGAGACGATGTGGAAAAGCCTCGGCGTTTTAATCGCCGTGCTGCTCGTTATTTTGATGGTTTAATGGGGTGCCGCGGAAATGAATATGGATGTGAGCGCCATTTTCCAAATAGCCGGTATCGGGATTATCATTGCGATGATTCATACGGTGCTTAAGCAGATGGGGAAGGAAGATATGGCGCATTGGGTGACATTAATCGGCTTTGTTGTCGTGTTGTTTATGGTAGTGCGTATGCTGAACGAGCTGTTTCAGGAAATTAAAACGATTTTTCTGTTCCAGTAGCCAGCTTGAAGAGAAGCCGCAAGTAGGTGAAGCGAAGTGGAAATCATTCAAATCGTCGGTCTTGGACTGATCGCAACAGTCCTCATCCTTGTCGTTCGAGAGCAAAAGCCGCTGTTCGCTTTCCTGCTTGCGGCATTTACCGGCCTCTTTATTTTTCTGTTCCTGCTTGGCAAAATCGATTCCGTCATCGCGGTGCTTTCTGATTTAGCGAATCGCTCCGGCATTCCTTCTATTTATTTGAAGACGGTGCTGAAAATAATCGGCATCGCCTACATCGCTGAATTCGGCGCCCAAATTGTCAGGGATGCCGGTCAGGAGAGCATCGCGTCGAAAATCGAATTCGCTGGAAAAATATTAATTCTCGTCATGGCGGTGCCGATCATCAGCGTCATTATCGAAACGGTCATCAACCTGCTGCCGACAGGAGGAGGAGCTAGTTGAGGATAAAGCTTGCTGGCAGCTCCTATCCGTCGAACGCCGTTTGGTTCACGCTATTTGCCGCTGTTTTGTACTTTTTGCTGCTTGTTCCAAGCTCAGAGGCCGCAGCACAAGGGGCGTCAACGTCAGCCGGGCAGTCGGAGCAGCCGTCTTCTCAGCAGCCAGCTTCACAGCCGACGTCGTCGCAGCAGACTTCGCAAAGTCAGCAAACGCAGCCTATGCAAACACAGCCGTCCCAGCAGGCTCAGGCGCAAGCCGCATTGGGGCAGCTGACCGGCACCGGGCTGAACGATATGGATACGGATGCGGTGGAGAAATACTGGAATCAGCTCAAGAACGAATATGGCGGGTTTTTCCCTGAGCAGAAGCTGCCGAGCTTTGCCCAAATGCTGCTGCCGGGTGGAGAAGGACTCAAGCTGGAAACGGTGCTGAAAGGGCTGCTGTCTTATTTTCTGCATGAGGTGCTGTACAATGGCAAGCTGCTGGTCACAATCGTTACACTCACCGTCTTCAGCATGATGCTGGAAACGCTGCAAAACGCTTTCGAGCGCAATGCAGTCAGCAAGGTAGCTTATTCCATTACCTTCATGGTCATCCTTATCATCACGGTCAACAGCTTTAATGTAGCGATCGGCTATGCCAAGGAAGCGATCGAAAACATGATCCAGTTCATGCTGGCGATGCTTCCGCTGCTGCTTGCGCTGCTTGCATCGATGGGCAATGTCATGACGGTGTCGGTGCTGCATCCGCTTATTATTTTTATGATTCATGTCGTGGGCACGCTTGTCTATACGCTGGTATTCCCATTGTTGTTTTTCTCGGCTATTTTGCACATCGTCAGCGCCATGACCGAGCGCTTTAAGGTGACCCAGCTTGCCAATCTGCTGCGCAGCATCAGCATTACCATTCTGGGCGCACTAGTTACGATTTTCCTCGGTGTCGTTTCTGTACAGGGAGCGACGGGAGCGGTAACGGATGGTGTAACGATGCGAACGGCCAAGTTCGTCACTGGCAACTTCGTTCCTGTGGTCGGGCGCATGTTCTCGGATGCGGCGGATACCGTCATATCGGCTTCCATGCTGGCGAAAAATGCAATCGGACTTGCAGGCGTCATTATGCTGCTGTTTATCAGTGCTTTTCCCGCGATCAAAATTTTGACGCTGGCGCTAATTTACAATGTATGCGCCGCTGTCATGCAGCCGCTGGGCGATTCGCCGATTGTGGTCTGTCTGCAAACGATTGGCAAGACGCTGATTTATGTGTTTGCCGCGCTGGCCGCTGTCAGCTTGATGTTTTTCCTCGCCGTCACGATCGTGCTGACAGCAGGAAACGCAGCAATGATGGTCCGGTAAACCGGATGCTTGAAAAAAGGGGGCGAATCGCATGGTAGCTTGGCTGGGCGATTGGCTGCATGACATCATCGCCGTCATTATGCTCGCTGTATGCACCGAGCTGCTGCTGCCCAACAAGGCGATGCTGCGCTATACCAGACTCGTTATCGGCTTGCTCGTTCTGCTGACGCTGCTGTCTCCGCTGCTTCGCCTGCTGCAAGGCGACATAACGGCAGGGCTGAGTGCAGGCATCCAGCAATGGGAGATGAGCACGGCGCAGCGGCAGGTGAAAATGCCAACGCTTGCCGACATTCAGCGTCAGGCTGAGGATCTTAAACACAAGCAGCAGCAGCAGGCGGCTAACCTTACCGGCAGTACGCTCTCCAAAGCGATGGAAACCGCAATCGTTCGCTACACGGGTCAGACGGCAAGCTCGGTTGAAGTCAAACTGAAATGGATCAAGGAAGGGGATGTAGAGATGGTCGATATGGATACGGTGACAGTCACGTTTCCTCAGATGCTTCCTGAAGAAGAGGCGGCTCCGCCGAGAGGGTCTCCTACAGCTTCGGATGTGAATTCGACGCAGGATGGGCAGGAGGGTAATAGACAGATCGAAGCCGTTGAGCCGGTAAGTGTGGAGGTTATGGTGCCTGAGGTGGCGGAGACTGGGCAGTATAATTCTTCAGGAGAACAGAGTGATTCTGATGAACAGTTATGGCAGCCCGTGAACGCAGAGCTCGATAAGCAGACCAGAGCTGTGCTCACCGAGGGCTGGGGACTATCGCCTGAGGCCATCATCGTTCGCCAGCCGGCAAGCATTCGCGGAGAAAAGTGAAGCGAAAGGAGCGATAATGACAGGTGGCGAAGTGGCTGGAGAAGCTGGAAGCGATGGCGGGCGGAGGCCCTGGGGGACCGAAGCGAGTACAAATGCTGCGCCTCCTGCTCATTATCGGCTGTATTGGAGCGCTGCTGATGCTGATTAATTCTTTTCTCACCTATAATGAGGTTGAGCCTTCCGTACAGGGGCAAGGACAAAATCTGCAGCCGGTGGACGATACGGCCTGGACCAGCCCAGGCTCGCAGGAAGGAGCCGCTTTCGAAGCGGTAGAGCAGCCGCTGGAGGCGAGGCTTAAGGAAATTTTGGAGAAAATCGTTGGTGTTGGCGATGTGGATGTTCTGGTCACCATTGATTCAACGGAGGAAATCGTCGTTGAACGCAATGAGAAAGAGACGCAGTCGGTTACAGACGAGAATGACAAAAACGGGGGCAAACGGCATATTACGACGATTAACAAGGATGGCGAGGTAGTGCTTGTCGAGGTGTCCGGCGATCAGAAGCCGATCATCAAAAAGACGATCAATCCACGCATTCGCGGCGTTCTTATCGTAGCCAAGGGTGCGGAAAACGTAACCGTCAGGCGTTTAATTATAGATGCGGTCGAAAAAGGCGTGAATGTCGCGGCATCCCGCATTTCTGTTGCACCGAGGAAGCAGTAGTCCAGCTTTTATACCATTTTGAGGAGGGTGTTCACATGAACACGAAAAGACAAACGATTTGGCTCGTATCGATGCTCAGCTTGATGGTGGTACTGTCCGCCTATTACTTGTTTACGCAGGACGCAAGCTCGCCGGAATTGCTGACAGACAACTCGCAGTTGGAGCAGACGGTGGGGCAGGGAGCGACGGAGGCTGCGGGCAGCGGCATTGTCGTGGATGAGGTGCAGCAAGGTGCGGACAATGGGGTGAGCGAGGCTGATAAAGAGGTGCTGGAGCAGTATGAGCAAGGGAGCCCGGCAACGAGCGTGTTCGCCGATATTCAGGAGAAGCGGACGCAGGAAAATAACGAGGAGCTGGATAAGCTGATGGCGGATATCGCAAATACACAGGTAGATAAAGAGAAATCCACTGAAGCGGCAAAACAGCTTTCCTTGCTCGAAGAAAAAAATGTTAAGCTGACAGAGCTGGAAGAGCAACTGATGCAAAACTATGAATCTGCTATTGTGGACGAAGAAAACAACGTTTACAAAGTCGTCGTAGCCAGCGAGAAGCTGGAGAAAAATCAAGCAGCGGATATTGTTGATCTCGTTATGAAAAAAATGGAAATCAATGCAGATCAGGTATCGGTGCAATTTGTACCTTAATTAAGCCTTGCCAGAGCATGAAATCCCGGACGTCAGCTAAGCTGGCGTTTCCGGGATTTTTTTCTGTGCACAATGTTGCACGTTAATAGCGCTGCGCCTATATAATATACAAAAGTAAAAAAGGAGCTAACGACACGTTATGTATCGCTATTATCCCGCTCATCCCCATCAAATGGCTAAAACGCATCATCCTGTATGCTGGTCATCATCCAGCATGGAATTGAACCGCAAACTCCGGGCATTGTGGGTGCAGCATGTGTACTGGACAAGATTGACGGTGAACAGCATTGTTGACCGTCTTGCCGACGAACAAGCAACGACTGCCAGGCTGCTAAGGAACTCAACCGACTTTGCAGCGGCACTTGAGCCTTTTTATGGAAGGGCCATTGCGGCCAGGTTTGCCGAATTGCTGCGGGAGCATCTTGTAATTGCAGCCGAGCTCGTCAAAGCGCTCCAGGCTGGCAATAGCTCAGCGGCAGCGGATGCCCAAAGACGTTGGTATATGAACGCCGAAGCCATTGCCGACTTCCTGAGCCGGATAAATCCTTATTGGTCCAAAGAGGAGTGGAAAAGGATGCTTGATGAGCATCTTAGGCTGCTTACCGACGAAGTGGCGGCTCGACTCGCTAAAAACTATGAGCAAAACGTCGCCCTGAATGACCAAATCGAACCGCAGGCAATGGGAATGGCTGACGTAATGACGAACGGAATTATCCAGCAGTTTCCGTCTTTGTTTTCCATTTAATCGAAAATAGCGGGAGTTCGGGCTTTATTTTTATCGCCTGGGCTGCCGTTTTTTTTTAGGGACAGGCAGCTGTTTAAAGGTGATTTTATGCATTTGTAAAAAATAATTCGTGTTCCTGAGCGTTTATGATATAATGTTAAACGTTATTGTGCCAATTAATAAAAGTGAACAATGCAAGCTAAGCTTACTATGCGGTTTTGCTACCGCAAAACGAAGCAAATGCTTACGAAGCGGTTTTGCTACCGCAAAACTAGGCGAATGCTTACGAAGCGGTTTTGCTACCGCAAAACTTTAAGGAGTGAAACATTCATGTTCAAATTGAGCGAGATTAAAGAATTGATCAAGCTGGTCGATCAAACCTCCGTTCATGAGCTGGAAATCGAAAACGAAGGGACTCGCCTGCTGATTCGCAAGCCGGGGAAAACGGAAGTCGTCAATGTGCAAGCAGCCCCGCTAACGCATACATATTCACAGCAGCCTGCTCCCGTTTACACACAAGCACCTGCTATTGAGCCAGCTTCGCAGTCTACAGCATCTGAGACGCCTGCAGCGCGCGCTGCAAGTGAGAATTTGCACCAAATTACTTCCCCAATGGTTGGTACGTTTTACAGCTCGCCAAGCCCTGATGCTGCGGTATTCGTAAAACCAGGCGATCGCGTATCGGAGAAAAGCGTCGTTTGCATTTTGGAAGCGATGAAGCTAATGAACGAGCTGGAAGCGGAAGTGCGCGGCGAAATCGTCGAAGTACTTGTCACGAACGGCCAATTGGTGGAATACGGGCAGCCGCTATTTCTGGTGAAACCGGAATAACAGCATTGCTCCTTCTGGGAGAACTAGCCATTTGAAAGGAGTAACAATGTGAATTTCCAAAAAATTCTTATTGCCAACCGCGGCGAAATCGCCGTGCGTATTATTCGGGCTTGCCGCGAACTAGGCATTGCAAGCGTAGCCGTTTATTCGGAGGCGGATCGCGATTCGCTGCATGTGCGCCTTGCAGATGAAGCTTATTGTATTGGGCCTACTCTGTCGAAGGACAGCTATTTGAATTTAACGAACCTGATGAGCGTAGCTACCATTACGGAATGCGATGCGATTCACCCAGGCTATGGCTTCCTTGCTGAAAATGCGAATTTCGCGGAGCTCTGCGAATCCTGCAACATTACGTTTATCGGTCCTTCACCTGAAGCGATAAGCAAAATGGGTGACAAGGCGGTAGCTAAGCAAACGATGCAGCAAGCGAACGTTCCGGTTATTCCAGGCTCTGAGGGCCTGATTGAGACGATGGAAGAAGCGGTTGAAGTCGCTCGTCAAATCGGCTATCCGGTCATCATTAAAGCGACAGCAGGCGGAGGCGGCAAAGGCATCCGGATTGCTGACAGCGAGGAAATGCTCGTTCAGCAAATTACGACGGCGCAGCAGGAAGCGCAGAAAGCTTTCGGCAATGCGGGCGTATATTTGGAAAAATATTTGACAGGCATGAAGCATGTCGAAGTTCAAATTATGGCGGACAAGCATGGCAACGCTGTACATCTTTTTGAACGCGATTGCTCCGTTCAGCGTCGTCGCCAGAAATTGGTCGAGGAGGCGCCTTGTCCAGTTCTGTCGCCTGAGCTTCGTGAAGCGATGGGGCAAGCGGCTGTTCGCGCAGCGCTTACTGTTCAATATTCAGGTGCAGGAACGCTTGAGTTTTTGCTTGGGCCAGACGGCCAGTTTTATTTTATGGAAATGAATACTCGTATTCAGGTTGAGCATCCCGTTACAGAAATGATAACGAATGTCGATCTGATTAAAGAGATGATTTCCGTAGCGGAAGGCAATCCTCTTTCCTTCAAGCAAGAAGATCTTGCGATTAATGGCTGGTCGATAGAATGCCGGATTAACGCCGAGGATTCCGAGCGTAATTTTATGCCGTCTCCTGGACACATTCCGTTCTATCTCGCTCCAGGCGGTACAGGTGTGCGGGTCGACAGCGCGGTTTATCCGGGCTATACGATTTCACCGCATTATGACTCCATGATTGCCAAGTTGATCGTTTGGGGAAGAACGCGTGAGGAAGCGATTGCCCGTATGAAGCGAGCTTTGTCTGAATTCGCGATTGAAGGCATAAAAACAACGATTCCTTTCCATCAAAAACTGCTGGAGCATCCTAAGTTTATTGAAGGAAATTTTGATATCAAGTTCCTCGAGGATTATGATGTTTTCCATCCAGAGCAGGCTGTGGCAAAAGCTGCGGACAATCTGTAATGGTTTGTCATATTTCATGGCGAATGATATAGTATAGAAATAAGATGCGGAAGCTTTACCCGTTCGATGCAGGGCGGGACGCGCAACTTTAGGGAGGTGTAAAGCTATCATGAGTACAACAGCAACGGAGTATGAGAAAACGGACATTGGCGTTATTCAGATCGCACCCGAGGTTATTGAAGTCATTGCTGGACTGGCTACAGTTGAGGTGCCTGGTGTAGCTGGCATGAGCGGCGGTTTCGCAGGCGGAATCGCAGAGATGCTTGGCCGTAAAAATTTGTCTAAAGGCGTTAAAGTTGATGTTGGACAGCGTGAGGCGGCGATTGATGTATCCATTATTGTGGAATACGGCAACCGCATTCCAGAAATCGCTTCGGAAATTCAGCGCAATGTGAAACGTTCGATTGAAACGATGACGGGTCTTCATGTTATTGAAGTGAACGTACATATTCACGATGTTCATTTCAAAGCTGCTGAGAAGCCGGTAGAGGAAGACCAACTGCTGCGCGTCAAGTAATAACTGCATGGAAGAGAATTAACTATAACCCCCTCGTGATCGGCATGCCGCTCGGCGCAAGGGGGTTTTCATTCGGTTTGCCCGGAGGAGGCATTTGCATTGTTTAGAATTGTGGACAAGTTGCTATTGTTTATTTATAGCATCGTAATCGGTGCCGCTTCCATTTTGATCGCATGTATAGGCTTTAATTGGATTTCGAAGAGAGCGGTGCTTACGGCTTTAGACCGTATTTTTGAGCAGCCGTCGATCCAGATTTCCGTTATGGTTGCCGGGATTGTATTGTTTTTGCTCAGCTTGAGATTTTTTATTGTTTCCTTGCATCGCGGTTCTTCCGCTCCGCCTTCAATTGATCAACGGACAGATTTTGGCGACATTCGCATTTCCATTGAAACGATTGAAAATTTAGCCCTTAAAGCGGCTTCCAAGCGTCGCGGGGTTAAAGATTTGCGTGCGCGCATTCGTACTTCCGACTCTGGCCTTGACATTGTGCTTCGCGTGTTTGTTGATGGAGAAAGCTCTATCCCAACGATCACGGAAGAGATTCAGCTTGCTGTCAAAAGCCATATTGAGGATATTACAGGCATACCGGTTTCTAATGTGACGGTATTCGTGGCGAATGTCATTCAGACAGGCATGTACAAGAGTCGCGTGGAATAGAGGTGGGCTAGCGGATGTGGAGGGAATTTTGGGTTCATTACGGAAAGCGGACAATTGGCGCAGCAGCAGGACTCTTTTTCAGCTTTGTGTACTTGTTTGCAGGTTTTTGGGATATGCTGTTTTTTATGCTGCTTATTTCAGTTGGTTATTGGATAGGCAAGAAGAAAGATTTGCGGCAGGATCCGACCGCTCCATGGCAGCAAGTGTGGAGTGTTTTAATGGAAAGATTTCGCCCGTTTAGATAAACCTGTGGTCTCCTCCGTTCTCCGGAAGCCGGATTGCCGGTTGTTCGAGGCAGGGAGGAGATCATAGGTTTTTTTGAAATTCTAAGAATTGATAAGTTTCACTTTATTCAGCTTAGAATTCTCTGCGGAACGAAGCTGTGCCAGTCAAGGACGGCGCTATCCGTTTGCGCTAGCAATAATAAATTTCAGTAAGCAGTGCAACTGCTGTGGAGGTCCCATGAAACGTAGATTAGCGAGAGAAATTGCAGTATCAAGTTTGTACCAAATGGAAATGAATGAGGTCACGGCTGACGAAGCGGTGGACATGCTTCTTGAAGAGGCGCATTCCGCCAATGAGATCGGCGCGGAGCCTGGAGATATTGGCAATACGGATGATGATTTTGTAAGACAGCTCGTCATGGGCGTCGCGGAGCGTAAAGCGGCGATTGACGACATGCTGCAGGATCATTTGACCGGATGGCAGGTTGACCGGCTGTCTCGGGTAGACCGTCAGGTTTTGCGACTGGCTTGCTTCGAGATGGTATTTAGCAACGATGTACCGCCGAAAGCGGTTATAAATGAGGCAATTGAACTGGCTAAGCATTTCGGCACGGAAGAGTCTGGCAAGTTCGTAAATGGCGTGTTAGGGAAGCTGATTAGCGGACTTGAGCAGTTGAAAGCCGAGCCTGATCATACAAACTAGGAAACCGCCGGCGCGAAAGGCCGGTCGGCAAGAAGGGGAGCGACACATAATGAGCGCACATATCATTTTAGGCAAACAGATTTCGGATCTTATTCGTGAGGAAATTGGGGCAGATACGGCTTCGCTTAAAGAAAAGGGTGTTGTTCCGGGTCTTGCAGTTGTATTGGTTGGTGAAGATCCCGCTTCCAAAGTATACGTTGGTTCCAAGGAAAAGGCCTGCCAGCAGCTTGGGTTATATTCCGAGGTTCACCGTTTGGCCGAGTCGGCATCGGAAGAGGAAGTTTTGGCGCTAATCGCCAAGCTTAATAAGCAGGATACAATTAATGGCATTTTGGTGCAGCTGCCGCTGCCTAAACATATTAACGAGAAGGCCGTTATTGATGCGATTCGTGTGGAAAAGGACGTAGACGGTTTCCATCCTGAAAGTGTGGGTAATTTGGTAATAGGCGATGATAGCTTGCTGCCATGTACGCCAGCGGGCGTTATTGAACTGATTAAACGCAGCGGCGTTGATATTGCAGGCAAGCATGCAGTTGTCATTGGACGAAGCAATATTGTCGGCAAGCCTGTCGCAATGCTGCTGCTTAGAGAGCATGCTACGGTGACGATCTGCCATTCCAAAACAGCGAATATGGAAGAGATCGCAAAGCAGGCGGACATTCTTGTCGTAGCCATCGGCAAAGCGAAAGCGATTGACAGCAAGTTCGTGAAGCCAGGCGCAGTCGTTATTGATGTTGGCATTAATCGTTTGCCTGATGGCAAGCTGGCGGGCGATGTGGATTACGAGGATTGCTTGGAGACAGCTGGTTATATTACACCTGTGCCAGGCGGCGTTGGTCCGATGACGATTACGATGCTGATCCAGAACACCATTAAGGCAGCCAAACGCGCAAACGGAATCGGAGAGTAAGCCGATGACAGAACAGCCGCGGGTTTATTCGATAAAGGACATTAACCGATATATCCGGATGAAAATGGACTCGGACGCTGTGCTTGGCGATGTGTGGCTGCGCGGAGAGATATCTAATTTTACGCATCATTCCAGCGGCCATATGTATTTTACGCTTAAGGATAAAGACAGTCGGCTGAAATGCGTCATGTTTGCTTCGCATAACCAGCGGCTGCCTTTTATTCCTCGTGAAGGTGCTAAAGTGATGGCGCGCGGAAACATTTCTGTCTATGAGCGGGATGGCAACTATCAGTTTTATGTGGCTGCGATGCAGCCAGATGGTATTGGAAGCTTGTATCTCGCTTTCGAGCAGTTAAAAAGCAAGCTGGAGGAAGAAGGGCTGTTTGCCGCTGAGCGCAAGCGCCCGATTCCGCGCTTTCCTGGGGCGATCGGACTGATCACTTCGCCAACAGGAGCAGCGGTTCGCGATATGATGATTACGCTGCAGCGCCGCTATCCCGCTGCGCGTATTTATGTTTATCCGGTTCTGGTGCAAGGAGCGCAAGCAGCGCCTTCCATTTCACATGCGATAGAAGCAATGAACCGTTTTGGCGAAATCGACGTATTAATTGTAGGACGCGGCGGCGGCTCGCTTGAAGAGCTTTGGGCGTTTAATGAGGAGCAGGTAGCGCGCAGCATAGCCGCATCCGCTATTCCAATCATCAGCGCCGTCGGCCATGAGACCGATTACACGATAGCTGATTTCGTAGCAGATTTGCGGGCGGCGACGCCTACGGCAGCAGCCGAGCTGGCTGTGCCACATGCAGCCGAGCTCGAGAAGCATTTAAGCAGGCAGCGCCAGCAGCTGGAGCAATCACTGCGCCAGCTTATTCGCAGCCGCAAGGAGCAGCTTGCCCGTGTGCGCCGTTCGCCTTTTTTCCTTTATCCACGCAAATATTTGCTGGAGCAGGCGCAGCGCCTTGATTTGCTGGAGGAACGCTTGCGCCAGCGGACGCTTAAGGCAGCGGGACGCGGACGAAGCAGGCTGGAGCGTTTGCAAGCGACGCTTGCCGGGCATCATCCAGGGCAGCGCGTGCAGTTTGCCGCAAGCAGGCTCAAAGGAACCTCGAAACGGCTGGAACAGATCATCCAGCAAACGCTGCAGGAGAAGCAGCTTAAGCTTCATAGCTCCATACGCCAGCTTGATGCGCTTAGTCCGCTTAAGGTAATGGCAAGGGGATACGGGTTAGTTTATGAAGAGTCGGAGCAGCGCTTGGTCAAGTCAGTAGCAGATGTAAAGGCAGGGGATACCGTAAAGGTTAAACTAGCCGATGGGCAAATGACCTGCGAGGTATCGTCGTTGGAAGGAGAGGGCAGCAGTGGCAAAAAAAGAAGCAACCGAGCTTAGCTTTGAACAGGCGATGGAACAGCTTGACACGATTGTAGAAAAGCTTGAAAATGGCGACGTTCCGCTGGAGACAGCGATTGATCTATTTCAGGAGGGCATGCGTCTGTCTAAGCTGTGCAGCGGCAAGCTGGAGCAGGTGGAGCAGAAGATCGAGACGCTCATTGAAACAGAGCAGGGCTTTCAGAAAAAAACGTTTGCTCCACCGAGCGAAGACAAAGGAGAATAACGCTTGAGCGACACTGTTTTAGTAAAATCATATTTGGCGCAATGCGCCGCCATCGTAGAGCAGGCGCTGACCGAAGTACTGCCTGCGCAGTGGCAGGTTCCGGATAAGCTCCGTGAATCCATGATGTATTCTCTAGAAGCGGGTGGAAAACGCTTGCGACCCGCTCTTGTGCTCGCTGTAGCAGAGGCTATTAGCGGTGATGAAGATACGGTGACCAAAGCTTTGCCGGTTGCTTGCGCAATTGAATGCATACATACGTATTCCTTAATCCATGATGATTTGCCAGCGATGGATGATGATGATTATCGCCGCGGCAAGCTGACGAACCATAAGGTGTACGGAGAGGCGATGGCGATTTTGGCTGGTGACGCGCTGCTGACCCATGCGTTTCATTTAATTCCTAAAGCGGCGAAAGCTGGCGGTGTCAGTGCGCAGGTTGCACTCGATATCGTGGAAGATTTGGCGATGCTTGCCGGAGCTAGAGGCATGGTAGGCGGGCAAGTAGCAGATATGCTGGGTGAGCAGGGCATCACGTCGCTTGCGGAGCTTGAATATATTCATTTGCACAAAACCGGTGATCTGGTTGTGTTCTCTGTTACAGCTGGTGCACGTATTGGTGGAGCAACGGAAGAGCAAATCAAGCTGTTAGAGCAGTATGGCCGCAATATTGGGCTAGCTTTTCAAATTCAAGATGACATTCTAGATTTGATTGGCGATGAGACCAAGCTTGGCAAAAAGACGAACAGCGATGTCGAACAACAAAAAGTAACGTATCCTTTTTTGCTGGGGCTTGAGGAGAGCAAGGCTCAAGTAGAGCGTTTGACTCAGGATGCGAAATCAGCTGTGCTGACTGCGGGACTTGCAGCACCTGACAGGCTGCTGCAAATAGCCGATTATCTGGTGCAGAGGGATCATTAATCCGCTCAAATGCCACGATGATTGGGAAAAAAACAAAGCCTATGTTATAATAGCTTAAATATTTTGACGTCTATTGAACAGTGAAGGCTGCTGTTCGTGAAAGCGAGGAAGTACTGTGCTGCTTGAACATATAAACGGGCCTCAGGATTTAAAAGGGTTATCCAAGAAAGAGCTGGAGCAGCTTGCAAGCGAAGTACGCCAGTTTCTGATTGAGAAGCTTTCCGTTACGGGTGGTCACCTTGCATCCAATCTTGGAGTTGTGGAGCTAACGCTCGTTCTTCATTATTTATTTGACAGCCCAAATGACAAATTTGTATTTGATGTAGGTCATCAATCTTATGTGCATAAAATTTTAACAGGGCGCATGGATCGCTTCGATTCGCTGCGTCAATATAAAGGCATGTGCGGGTTTGTGAAACGCGACGAGAGCGTGCACGATGTTTGGGAAGCCGGACATAGCAGCACATCGCTGTCTGCAGCAATCGGTATGGCGATGGCGCGAGATTTTAAAGGCGAAGACAATCGGGTTATTGCCGTCATTGGCGACGGTGCTTTAACTGGCGGGATGGCCTTCGAGGCGCTTAATCATATCGGTCATGAGAAGAAAAAAATGATTGTGGTACTGAACGACAATGAGATGTCCATTGCGCCAAATGTTGGTGCGATGCATCAATACTTGGGCAAAATCCGTTCTGATCGCCATTATCAGAAGGCGAAGGAAGAGCTGCAGCATTTTCTGAATAAGATACCTGCTGTGGGTGGGAAGCTGGCCAAGACGGCGGAGAAGTTTAAAGACAGCCTGAAATATTTGCTGGTAACCGGCATTCTTTTTGAGCAATTTGGTCTTACTTATTTGGGACCGGTTGACGGCCATGATATGGAGCAGCTTTTGGATATTTTCCGCCAGGCAGATTCCGTGCCAGGACCTGTTCTTGTGCATGTGGTGACGGTTAAGGGGAAAGGATATTCACCAGCGGAAGCCGATTCTCATAAATGGCATGGCATCTCCCCATACAAAATCGAATCAGGTCAGGTCGTCAAGGCAGTTGGCTCGCCGATGTATACGCAAGTATTTGGCGATGTACTGATTGAGCTGGCCGAGAAGGATGAGCGCATTGTAGCAGTTACGCCTGCTATGCCGGGTGGATCAGGCCTAATGGAATTCGCAGCGCGTTTTCCAGGACGTATGATCGATGTCGGAATTGCCGAGCAGCACGCGGCGACGATGTCTGCGGCACTTGCGATCGAAGGAATGAAGCCGGTATTTGCCGTGTATTCCACCTTCCTGCAAAGAGCTTATGATCAGGTTGTGCATGATATTTGCCGCCAAAACCTGAACGTTATTTTTGCTATCGACCGTGCGGGCTTTGTGGGTCCCGATGGGGAAACCCATCATGGCGTGTATGATATTCCGTTTCTGCGACATGTGCCGAATCTCGTCATTATGATGCCTAAGGATGAAAATGAGCTTCGCCGGATGATGAAGACGGCGGTTGATTATAATGATGGTCCGATTGCGGTTCGTTATCCTCGTATCAATGGGCTTGGAGTACCGCTCGATGCTGAGCTGCTGCCTCTGCCAATTGGTTCATGGGAAACGGTGCGTGAAGGCGATTCAGCTGTCATTGTTGCGATTGGCCCGATGCTGCAAGTGGCGGAAGATGCGGCTGATCTGTTAAAACGAGACGGTATGAATGTTCGCATTGTAAATGCCCGCTTTATTAAGCCGCTGGATGAGCAAATGCTGTTGTCGCTAGCTAGTGAAGGCAAAAACATGATCGTGCTGGAAGAAGGCGCAGCGCTTGGCGGTTTGGGAAGCGCGATTCTTGAATTTTATTCACTGCGCGGCATTTATGGCCTGCCGATCCGAATCGTTGGTATTCCGGACCAGTTTATTGAACATGGTTCCATTAAAGAGCAGCGCGCTGAAGTTGGCCTGACAGGTGAACGGGTAGCGGCTGAGCTTAAAAACATGCATCCTCGCAGTAAAATGCGCGTAACCGGACAGCATTAGAAGGCTAGGTAAAAGAATGACGACACCGAAAGAACGAATAGATGTGCTGCTTGTCGAGCGCGGTTTTTATGAAAGCAGGGAGAAGGCGAAGAAAGCGCTAATGGCGGGCCTAGTTCTGGTGGATAATGAACCGATCGACAAGAGCGGAATGAAAGTTGCCCGCACGGCGGATATTAAAGTTAAAGGGGCTATTCACGCCTATGTCAGTCGTGGGGGCTTAAAGCTGGAGAAGGCGATTCGTGCTTTTGAGCTGGATCTCGCTGGACGTACGATGCTGGACATTGGTGCTTCGACAGGCGGTTTTACAGATTGTGCTTTGCAAAATGGAGCGGAATACGTCTACGCCATTGACGTCGGCTATAATCAGCTGGATTGGTCACTTCGCCAAGATTCACGTGTGAACGTCATGGAGCGCGTTAACTTCCGTTATATGAAGCCTGAAGAGCTGCTCGGGCCCAAGCCTACTTTTGCCACCATTGATGTCTCTTTCATCTCATTGAAGCTCATTTTGCCAGCGCTAGCGGGATTGATTGATCCGGGGTCAGGCGTGATGGCGTTAATCAAGCCGCAATTTGAGGCAGGGCGCGATAAAGTAGGGAAATCAGGTGTTATAAGGGATTCCAAGGTACATGCAGAGGTGCTGCACAATGTAACGCAGGCAGCTGCTGAGATGGGTTATACGCTGCGTGATCTTTCCTTTTCACCTATTACAGGCGGAGAGGGCAATATTGAATTTTTGGCTTACTGGATTTGGGATAACCAGCCTAATCAGCAGGTTCCCGATGATGCGGCAATTATGGAGCTCGTCAAGCAGGCGAGCGGTACCTTTTCCGCTGAGAAACAGTAGCAAGCTGCGAGGGGAATGCCTGCATCGCTAAGGCGATCGGGTGTTCCCCTATTTTTTGCTTTACAGAGTTGGGTCTTTTTTGATACACTGGACTCAACCAAACATGCGTTCGCTTTATAAACATTGACAGGAATATGCCTCCTTCATCACGAACCATTATATATAAGGATGTTTTGGATGGAGGGTCGCATATGGACAAATACGGTGACTGGTTAATTATGCTAGTTGCCTCCGCCTTGTTAATCTTGTGGTTGTTTCGATTGTTTCATCGCTGGCTGCATGAGCCAGCCTCCTTTAACCGCTTGAAGCTCGGTAAGGGTGTCCCGCTTGATCCGAATGATGAGAACGTTCTGTTTCTTGAGCAGAATGGTTATCACGTCGTATCAGGCAAGCACCGGATCCCCATTCAGATCGACTTGGATGGTCATGAGCTGGACAGCCGCTTGTATATTGATTATATTGCAGAACTTGACGGTGAGTTATACATCGTGAAGACTGCAAGGGATCGTATGCCGATGGATTGGACGGGAAGCGGAATAAGGGACAGGCTGCTTGTGTACGCGTTGTTGCTGCCGAAATGCCAAGGCATCCTGTTTATTAATGTGAAGGAACGCTCCATTAGAAAAGTTGTTTTTCAGTTGTAGAATAGCATGTTTGGGAGGCGCTTTATTTATGAAAGGGATACGTCAATTTAAAATCAAGGAAATTATTACGAATCAGGTTGTGGAGACACAGGAGGAGCTTGTCGAAGCACTTCGCAATACCGGACTGCAGGTAACGCAAGCTACAGTATCACGTGATATTAAGGAGCTTATGCTCATTAAGGTTCCAGCAGAGGATGGCAGATACAGATATTCGTTGCCGCAGGAGAAACAACGGATCAATCCGATTCATAAGCTCAAGCGGGCACTGCTCGATCACTTCGTGAACATCGATTTCACAGACAATCTTGTCGTAATGAAGTGTTTACCGGGCACGGCCAATACGATTTGTGCGCTGCTGGACAATATGGAGTGGCAGGAAGTAATGGGAACCATTTGCGGAGATGATACGATTTTGATTATTTGCCGCACGAAAGCTCAAAGCAACGAAGTTGTAGAAAGGTTGCTGGAGCTATTGAACTAACACACCAATTTTAGGAGGCATCAGTTTATGTTGCGAGAGCTGTCCATTCGAAATTTAGCTGTAGTTGAGCAGGTGACGGTTTCGTTCCACCATGGCTTTCATGTGTTGACGGGGGAGACGGGAGCGGGTAAATCCATCATTATTGACGCGCTTAGCTTAATTGTTGGAGGACGGGGTTCCGCAGATATGGTCAGGTTTGGCTGTCAAAAGGCGGAAATGGATGCGATGTTTGATTTGCCGCGGATGCATCCTGTATGGCATGTGCTGGAGAGACTAGGAGTAGAGGCATCACATGACGAAATGCTTGTCATTCGGCGTGAACTCACTTCCCAAGGAAAAAGCAGCAGCCGAGTGAATGGACAACTGGTCACCATGACGATGCTTCGTGAAATTGGAGAATGCTTAGTTAATATTCATGGTCAGCATGAGCATCAATCTTTGCTGCGTACAGAGAAGCATCTGGAGTGGCTTGACATGTTCGCAGGCGACTTGTTGATTGAACGCAAGCAGACTTATAAAGCGGTATATAAAGAGCTGCAGCAGGCAAGATCGGCGCTGCGCGAGCTTGAGGATTCAGCGCGCCATAATGTGCAAATGCTGGATTTGTACCGTTTTCAAATCGAAGAAATTTCAAATGCCCAGCTCAAAGTTGGGGAAGATGAAAGCTTGGCTGAAGAAAAACGCAAGCTGCAATTTGCCAGCAAACGGATGGACAATGTAGCAGAAGCTTATTCTTTATTATATGGCGGTGCTGGCCTGGATTCGTTAAACAAAGCGATTATTAAGCTATCGGATATCCAGACGTACGATCCCAATATTGTCGGACCGTTGCTTGAACAGCTCCAATCAGCTTATTATCAAGCGGAGGATGCCGCTTTTCAACTTAGGGATTACAGAGATACCATTGAATCAGATCCGGAGCAGCTTGCGACTATTGAAGATCGTCTCGACCTGATTCATGGTTTGAAACGCAAATATGGCGAGAGCATTGAAGATATTCTCGTTTATTATAAAAGCATCGTCTTGGAACGCGACAAGATCGAAAACCGCGACGATTATTTAGAAAAGCTGCGTAATCGTGAAGCAACGTTGTATCAGTCTGCACTTGAATTGGCTGAGGAGCTGTCGAAGCTGCGCAATCATGCTTCAACACGATTGGCCGAATCCATCGAGCGTGAGCTGCGTCAATTGCAAATGCCTAATACGATTTTTTCTGTACAAATGGACAGAATCAAGCAGCATGATCAAAAGGAAGCCAATGTTGTGCTTAATAGCAATGGCTGTGACGAAGCTGTGTTTATGCTGGCACCCAACCCTGGAGAGCCGCTTAAACCATTGAATAAAATTGCATCAGGTGGTGAAATGTCGCGGGTTATGCTGGCTTTGAAAGCGATTTTTGCCGAGCATGATCAAATTCCGGTGCTTGTCTTTGATGAGGTGGATACTGGAGTTAGCGGTCGTGCCGCACAGGCGATTGCTGAGAAGCTGTCCCAGCTGTCGCGTCGCTGCCAAATTTTTTCCATCACGCATTTACCGCAGGTAGCTTGTATGGCGGATCATCATTACGAAATACGCAAGCAGGTCGTTAATCAACGTACAGCGACCTCGATTAAGGAAATTATGAGCAATACCCGGATAGAGGAGCTGGCGCGTATGCTGGGCGGTGTGGAAGTGACCGAGAAAACCAGACATCACGCACAAGAAATGCTTGATTTGGCATTGCGGCAGAAAGGAGCCTAATGGAGGGCATTCAGGGAAGTTTTTTGTGGTCATAAAACGGTGGAGGAGGGGTAACTTAAAGGTACGCCAATGGCGATTAAACCTTTATCGTCATGCGATGGAATTACAGGGAGCGTGAAATCATTGAACTCCAGCAAAAGGAAGAGATGGTTCGGTCTGGTTCTCGTGATTTTGATTTGCATGATAGGCTTCTCCACACCGTTTCAGCACTTAGCCTCAATCCCGAATGAACTGCGTTTGTTCACAGGCCAATCGAAACGATTACAATATGGAGTTCCTGTTCATGCTCAAGTTACGGTTGACCCGCGTATGCTTCAAGTGAATGGCTCATCAACCCAGTCTTTATCAGTCAATTTGAACGAACCGCTATCCTTACATTCGCAGCAAAGCGGCGAGACGAGGATGAAAGTGAAATTATTCGGTAAAATTCCTTTCAAGACGGTGAAAGTCAATGTTGTGCCTGATTTAAAGGTCATCCCCGGTGGTCAAACCATTGGGGTCAAGGTGAAATCAGCCGGAATTTTAGTCGTCGGTCATCATCAAGTGACTAGTCAGAATGGCAGCAAGCAATCTCCAGGTGAACTCGCAGGATTGCGTCTAGGCGATTTGATTGTCAAGATCAATGGGCAACAGGTTACCGAAGTAAGGAAAGTAGCAGAACTCGTTGATCAGGCAGGGATCAACAGGAAAGCGCTTGATATTGTTTATAAGCGTAGCGGGCATTTAGGCAAAACCGTTTTGAATCCTTCTTATGATGCTGAGGATCGAACATGGCGGCTAGGGCTATATATACGCGACTCCGCTGCTGGTGTAGGCACACTGACGTTTTATGCTCCTGATCAGGGCGTTTACGGGGCGCTTGGACATGTTATCACTGATATGGACACGCAAACAGCTATTGAAGTTGGCGATGGTCAAATCCTTCAATCCAGCGTAACGTCGATTAACAAAAGCCAAAATGGCGAGCCAGGCGAAAAAAGGGCCCATTTTGTGAAGGAAAGTAAAGTGCTGGGCAATGTGGAACGTAACACGCCATTTGGCATTTTTGGCAAAATGAATGAAAACCCTACCCACAGCTATAACAGCAGCGCTATGCCGGTTGCTTTTGCTGAAGAGGTAGCTGAAGGTTCAGCTCAAATTTATACCGTAGTAAACGGCCAAAAGGTTGAGAAATTTGATATTGAAATTGCTCATGTCATGAAGCAGAACAGTCCGGCAACTAAAGGAATGGTTATTAAAATAACGGACAAGCGTCTGCTTGATAAAACTGGCGGCATTGTACAAGGCATGTCAGGCAGTCCCATCATTCAAAATGGCAAGCTTGTTGGAGCTGTGACCCATGTGTTCGTAAATGATCCCACATCGGGTTATGGATGTTTCATTGAATGGATGCTTCAAGATGCAGGGGTGCTATTAAAATCTACGTTGCAGCAAAGCAGTCAAACAGCAGCATAAAAACAACCGCCAGCGGCAGGGAGCTTATATGCTGCAGGCGGTTGTTTTATTTTTATGGGGACCTACTTTTGTCGAAACTCAGCGAAACAAAGCACTAATTGTAAATAAATAATCATTATAACGGTATTGCGAAAAAAAATAAAGAAAAATAATTTTCGACAGAAGGAATTTATATCGGCGTGTCGAAAATGTTACTCAAGACAACTAGGGAAAGGTTCAAAAGTGAAAATTGGATTATCATTTGAGGGAGGATAATATCTTGCAAAAAATTGATGTATTGTTGGCAGATGACAACAGAGAATTTACTAATTTGTTATCGGAATACATATCCGATCAAAGTGATATGAATGTGAGCGGCGTAGCGTATAACGGTGAAGAAGTGCTGCGGCACTTGGAAGAATCCCGTAAAATACCGGATGTACTCATTCTCGATATTATTATGCCTCATTTGGACGGACTTGGCGTATTGGAACGCTTGCGGGAAATGAACATTTCTCCAATGCCTAAAATCATTATGTTGACCGCTTTCGGTCAAGAAAACATTACACAAAAAGCAGTTCAATTGGGTGCTTCTTATTATATTCTTAAGCCATTTGATATGGATATTTTGGCCAACCGGATTCGCCAGCTGTTTGGGAACTCTTCGTACTCGGCATCAACTTCCTACAATTCGAGTTCATCAACAGTGAAATCGAATGTCGTTCCGCTTGCTAAAGGCAAAAATCTAGATGCCAACATTACAAGCATCATTCATGAAATTGGTGTGCCAGCCCATATTAAGGGCTACCAGTATTTGCGCGAAGCCATCACAATGGTGTATAACAATATCGAAATTTTGGGCGCGATTACAAAAACGTTATATCCAGCAATCGCGGAAAAATTCAAAACGACACCATCCCGCGTCGAACGAGCAATTCGCCATGCCATTGAAGTCGCTTGGACGCGCGGCAACATCGACAGCATCTCGCACTTGTTTGGTTATACGATCAATATCAGCAAGTCAAAACCAACCAATAGTGAGTTTATAGCGATGGTTGCTGACAAGCTGCGGATTGAGCATAAGGTGAGTTAATTGCTGTTGTATCAAGGGTTTGAGGGTGTCAATGTCAAAAACAGGGATGGCTATAAATATCCGAAAATGGGTAATTTGAGCCGATAAACTTTTGAATAGCAAACCAACTGATACCACTTATTTATTGGTTCTTCGAAACCAATAAATAAGTGGTATTTCTTATGATCGATTTTGACTTTCAACTGGATAATTTCATGCTTTACTGTTCATCCAAAAACCTTTCGCGTAAAACCTTGGCAAGTTATGAGCAGACGTTAAAGCTGTTCGGAAAGTACTTGCTTGAACAATTCCAGATGAAGATGTTAAAAAAGTTCAGTCGGGTCATGTTCGACAATACATCAAGTATGTTCGTGAGAGGAGCAAGTGCGCAGTCGTAAACAATGCTGAGTCAAAAGACAAAAACCACCCAGAGAATCGCACCGACTACAAAAAAAGAAGTGTCAATGACAACCATTGCAAATTACGTTCGCAACATCAAAGTGTTTTTCAATTATCTTTACGAGGTCGAACGCGAGATACCGAAGAATCCAGTCGAAAGCGTAGAGAACCCAAAGGTTCAGCGGAAGGTCAAGAAAATTTTGACGGCAGAAGAAATCAAGAAGGGTGGCTACATCGACTACGCCGTATTTGACCGCTACTGCCGGGTCGAGATTTTCTTCGTGACCCGCCTGAAGAGCAATACGCACCTCGAGCCTCTGGAGGAGATGGATGTGCCCGCAGGCAGTTTGGTATCGGCCGATTGCCTCGTCCGAATCGGCTCCCAGCAGCAGAAGAAGAAGATGAAGCATGCTCTGCGAATGGTTCAGACCGAAGACTCGCAAGGGAACCTGCTCTTTCTGGTAACCAACCGCTTCGACTTGACGTGTGATGAAATTAGTGAGATGTACCGTAGCCGCTGGGCAATCGAGACCTTTTTCAAGTGGATGAAGCAGCACTTGCAGATTAAGCATCTTTATAGGACGAGTGAACAGGCCGTTACCAATCAGATTTGGATCGCACTCATCGCATGCTGTTTGCTCGTGCTGGTGAAGCTGGACACGGACCGAAAAATGCCTCTAGCTTCATGTAGATCAATATACCACTCAGGATTGAATTGCTTCGTTAACTGAAATAATGCGGCCGAAAGTGGGTGACTCGCTGCTTGATTGGGTTTACGCAGGAATGTCCGATTCAAATCGGGAATATCCCTGATACGCCGTTTATAGGCGATCTGATTAACGATTGGAACGATAATCAACATTCCGTTTTCGATGTGGAGAATGTCCTTCTGTAGTAAATCCAACAGTTTTTTTGCCGCTAGGATGTTTGCCGTTTCGTCTCCTTGTACCCCCGCCGTTATCATGACTGTATTTCCCACGGAGTTACCTTTGATAATGTAATATGGCGTTTCGAACTTAGTGCCTTTTGCTAGTTGATGAGTCGATATTTGCATTTGCAGAAGTCACCTCCTCAGATATAGTGACTAATGTACACACCAATCAGCCCCTATGCTACGGACATTAGCACAAGCAGCCTTTAGTAAAGGCACATACTTTGATACGGATACTCATTATGTAAAAGGGGTCGGCTGAATATGGTTGGACTTATAACTAAAAAAGAATGTAAGCAAATCGTTACAAAACAATGAGGAACTTAGTGGTAACGTTCCTGAAACAAAGTTATACAACGAGTCCATGCTATTGACGATGTTGAATAAGTACAAAATGGTCTATGTCAAGCCAAATAGGGGAACTGGTGGCAAGGGCATCATACGTGTGGAAATGCTAGGGCAAGGTTCTTATAAATACCAACTAAATACTGTCACAAGGACGTTCAACTCCATTAATAGTATGACTAATTCCATCCATAAGAAAACGAAAAGCGAAAAATATGTCATTCAACATGGAATCCATTTACTGCGGCACAACAACCGACTTTTTGACCTTAGGATTATGGTGCAGAAAAACCCAAAAGGCAAATGGGAAACGACAGGTGTGATCGGTCGATTAGGCCATCCGAAAAAGATTGTAACTAACGTTTGCCAGGGCGGTAACTCCAAACCAATTGATGTACTGCTAAAAAAGCACATAACCGATGTTACTGAATAGACCAAACGGTTGAAAAGTTTTGGGTATCGAGCAGCACGACAGTTAAATAAGACGTTCCCATGAATTAAGGAATTAGGCTTAGATGTCGGCATAGACCGTAATTTACACCCATGGATTCTAGAAGCTAGCCCTCAACCGGCAATCTATGGATTCAAAACGTTGAAAGATAAGAGCATCTATCAGAAAATTTGTAGGTATCAAAAAGCGTATGGTCGTCAGTAAGTTATTGATCTCCACTGTTAGAGTCGATAAGTGAGGTTGGTGAAAATGTGAATATTTTAATGTTCGTTTCGCAGTTAAATACTGGAGGAACCGAAAAATACATTCATTCTGTTTCCCGATATTTAATATCAAAAGGGTTTCGAATTGGCGTTGTTACTATGGGAGGGCCACTTTTAAATTCGTTTAAAAAAGCAGGGATTACTGTTCACCTTCTATCCCCAAAAAAAGAATCGTTAGTAGAACGAATATCCTTATTATCCTTGATAATTTCCAAAGGAAGGTACGGGCTTTTACACGCCCATGATTCAATGTCATTTCGATATGCAGCAATTTTGCATCGACAATATAAAATACCATTGATTGCTACTGTGCATGGTACTTATCATAAACAATCTGCTTTGTTAGCTACGTCAAAAGTGGCAAAACATCTCATTGCTGTTTCGCCAAATTTATCAAACTGGTTGGTTAGACACATGAAAATTTCTTCCAATAAAATCCTAATGATACCTAATGGGATCGATACTCTAACATTCAATTCGATATCTAATAAAAAAAAGTGGAGAAAAGCACTTACTTTACCACTATCTGCCCAGATTCTTGTTTATGCTGGAAGATTCTCATCTGACAAATTGCCCATAGCAAAAAAAGTGATCTTGGCATCAGAGATTGTTGCAAAAAATAACCTTAATTTTGTAGCTGTTTTATTTGGCCCTGGTTCTTCCGTGACGAGATCAAAACTCGTAGAACTTGCTGCCAAAGCTAACCGCCGTCTTGGTAGACGAGCAATATATATTCGTCCTCCCTTATCAGACATACAACATGCTTATTATGCAGCAGATGTCATTGTGGGGACAGGGCGTGTTGCACTTGAAGCCATGGCGTGTGCAAGACCAGTTATCGCGACAGGAGTTGCGGGATACTGCGGTGTAGTAGAGCCTAAGAATATAAACGAAATAATTCGAGTTCACTTTGGAGATCATGGAGCTATTGTATCTATCACTGTTAAAAAGCTATCGGAAGATGTCAATAGCATATTAAGTAGACCCCGTAGGGCTCGATTATTAGGTGAATTTGGTGCGAAAACAGTGAAGGACAGATTTTCAATACAAAAAGTTGGTTCTCAGCTTATTCAAGCGTATATGAAATAACGTCACGAATCCAACCCGTTCCGAATACGATGTATTGTCGAACTCGTGGATTACCCTCCGCGACTTCTTTTCACATAGCGGAACCGTTCAACGGCGTGTTGTTGGACGGTTTCTTTATTTTATTCTACAGCGACAAATTGACCCATCGAATTCCGACACCCTATCTTTGTTGAATGGTATTACAATAAAGTCTTTGCTCCCGCTTGAATCGCGTCGATCACCATATGTTGTTGCCCCATTGCTGAACACATGATGACGGTGGCTGTTGGGTCTACAGTATCTTTGCCATTAACGGCTTCAAACACATCATGTCCCAAATTTGAGATAATATCTTTAAGCATCTGTCTTAGAAACGCCGCGTCATCAACAAGCATCACTTTTCCCAATCTAAGCTGATCCTCCTGACATTACAGTGACCTTACATATAAGACAAAGTATATCAAGTAATAAGAAATGCAATGAAGGGATTTGACATTACTACGAAAATCGCTTAACTTGTTCTTAGGCGATTTTGCCCGTAATTAATCCTACTGGAACCCGATAAATATTTGGTTTTGGTAGGTTGTCTATCATTAAAGAAGTAAGTCCCAAATAATGACTTCACTCCCTCAAAACTCTTGATGCACAGGGCTTCGGCAACATTGATTCGATTTCATTTATCTTCGGCTATACGATTAACATCAGCAAGTCGAAACCGACCAATAGCGAATTGCCTATACCGTTTGTTATTGGATTGTGATAGTCCAATAACAAACGGTATTTTATTTTTCAAAAAATTTCTCGCTTGTAGTCGCACAATTAAACCATTGTTATAATGGCATTATGGGCATACGGCTGCTAAATACTACGAATGAATAAGGTGGAATATTCATGACTTGGACGCTTGATAGCGTATATGATCGAAACAAAGAAGCGCCTTATACTTTTTATTTGCCTAGCCCTCCAATGTTAAAGCTGTTGCAGGTCGGGGATCTTGTAAAATTGATCTTTTTGTCCGATGAGGAGCACGAACAATTTATCGGCGAAAGAATGTGGGTTGAAATTGTGGAGCGTAATGAGGTCATCTTCAAGGGTTTGCTCAGAAATATACCTTCTTACATAACCGAACTAAGCTATGGACAAGAAATTCAATTTACTTATGAACATATATGCGATACGAAGCTGGAAGATCCAGAAGCGAGCAAATGGGATTATTATTTGGATACGAAAATCGTAATGACCCGAGATGTTCTAGAAAAAAGAAGCTTCAATCTCATGCTGAAAGATGAGCCGAATGAAGAGAATCATTTAGGGTGGATCTTTTTTAGTGGATATGAACCTGAAGGATACAACGGGGACCTCGATAACTATCAAGTCGTATCACTTGGAGTGGCCCTTAATATCGACGATTCTTTTTTAGCATTCGTGGAAGATGAGCCTTTTTCCGCGTATGAACGAGATACCGAGACGGGCAAGTTTAATAAAATGATTGATTATGATTGGGGATGATTCACAAATTGTATAATTAATCATAGCTCCGATTACAAAAACAGCCCATGTGAGTTCGTACAAAACGTAAGTTGCCATACAACAAACATATTATTCAATAGAACCCAGCATGAGCTGCTCCCATCTCAGTTAAATCGAATTTGATTAACTAGAGAATCTGGGATGCTGCTTACCCAGCTCTTTCAAGGTTAAGTTGTCGCACTTAGCTTGATAATCCGTCTTTTTCATCAGTCAGAGCGCCGCGCTTCTCCATAAAATCATGTAAGGCTAGATGAAAGCGATCAAACGGAAGTGATAAAAATTCGATTCTTTTTCTGATGCGGGCTTGTTTCCCAGGCTCATTATTATAATACATGAATTGATCTATGTTTTTATCCAGCTTCTCCCGCAAGGTTAAAATAAAACCGATAGCGATGTGGGTTTGAGCCAACTCCTGCAAATCAGCAGCAAGGGCCTCGCTTAAACTTCTCATGCTTGGAATTCTTAAGTTTTTCTGAATGAGAAATGTGTCGGGCGTGTAATCTTCACGGAAGTCCTGTCCAGGCACTTGCTCCCAAAAATCGTTCCATTCCTGCAAATATCCCGTTTCATAAAGCACATATTTAATAAACCCACATAACCATGCGGTACAGCTGGTATTGCGAAGCTGGCATCCGACACGATCTGAAAGATGGCGGCAGCCACTACAGCAGGAACCGCTATTTGAAATGCAAACCTTACAAATATGCTCTGACCCTATGGATTGCAAGGAGGCCATTCCTAGGTCAATGACCATTTTCCTGCTTATATTTTGCGGTGCTTCATCAAGGATTAGCGAATTTTTTCCTGATGGGTGATCGATCGTAAATCCTGGCATTCGCATCCTTTCCTTTCTGCGTAATTATTTAAAATCAAATATTCAAAAGTATGAATATAAGGAGTATTATACGCGCTATAAAAATAATCAACAAGCGTACAGATCTTTTTCAATCATTTCTGGATATGTGCTATGATATTCATATATTCAAAAGTTTAATCATAAGGAGCAGTTTATGAATCAGCACATTCAACAATTTAAAGCTGACTTTTTTAAAGCATTGGCTCATCCGATGCGGATTCGTATCCTTGAAGTGTTAAGCGAAGGGGAAAAGAACGTAAATGAGCTGCAAAGCATTTTAGGATCGGAAGGTTCCGCGGTATCGCAGCAGTTGGCTGTTTTACGCAATAAAAACGTTGTCCATAGTGTAAAAGAAGGCACCTCCGTCATTTACTCCTTGCGTGATCCATTGATTAAGGACTTATTGTCGGTAACGAAACAGATTTTTGACAATCATCTCGTCGATGCCATTTCCTTACTGGAAGATATTCGTAAAGAGCCATAATAGAAAAAACAAGGGAATCCGTGAGCAAGACTTAGGAAAACCTTGTTTTTTTGCTTTTTATAACGACTTATTCGAAAACTCGACTTATTTTTGTGTTTGACATAGAGGAAGTACAGGAGTATCTTTTCTTTATATTCAAATAATCAAATATATGAAGAAAAGAAGGTTATGGCAAATGAAGGGGAGAGGGAGATTTGATGGATATCATTTATCTGCGTTTCGCAAGGATATGGTCTCGGGCCTCATTGTTGGTATTATCGCCATTCCACTGGGAATGGCGTTTGCTATTGCTTCAGGAGTCAGGCCTGAATATGGCATATATACGACCATTGTAGCGGGCATCCTCATCTCGACTTTTGGAGGTTCAAAATTTCAAATTGGGGGCCCAACGGGTGCTTTTATTCCTATTCTTTTCGCTATTGTCATGCAATATGGGTACGAAAATTTATTGATTGCCGGTTTCCTGGCCGGAATTATGCTTATTGTGATGGGCCTTTTTAAGCTGGGGTCGTTGATTACATTTATACCACGACCTGTGACAATTGGGTTTACCGCAGGGATTGCCGTGATCATCTTCAGTGGACAAATCGCTAACTTTTTGGGTTTGAATGGGGTCGAGAAGCATGAGGATTTTTTGTCCAATATGAAAGAACTTGGGTTTCATGCTTCAACTGTAAATAGCTACAGCCTGCTGACAGCCGGGATTTGTTTGGTGATCATCCTGCTGGCACCGAGATTTATGCCGAAGTTACCTGGGGCACTGCTGGGGATCGTTGTCTCGAGCGTCGTCGCAGCTTTATTTTTTAACGGAGAGGTGGCGACTATAGGTTCTGCCTATGGAACGATTCCGAGCACACTGCCTGCTTTTCGTATTCCCGACATGACCTGGGAACGAATAGTGAATATGCTTCAACCAGCTTTTATTATTGCTATGCTGGGGGGGATTGAATCGCTGTTATCTGCTGTTGTTGCCGATGGCATGACGGGAAGTCGTCATAATAGCAATCGCGAGCTTATCGGACAGGGAATTGCCAATATGATCACTCCGCTGTTTGGTGGAATACCGGCTACAGGAGCGATTGCACGCACAGCTACTAATATTAAAAGCGGAGCGGCCTCGCCGATTTCTGGTATCGTCCACGGCATCGTCGTCTTTCTGGTGCTTATACTATTTGCGCCCTATGCGTCCCATATCCCGCTTGCCAGCATGGCTCCTATCTTAATGGTAGTTGCGTGGAACATGAGTGAACGACACGCATTTATTCATGTTTTGAAAACGAAAACGAGTGATTCACTCTTGCTTGTAATAACTTTTATTCTAACTGTATTTACGAATCTAACAACGGCAGTAGAAGTTGGCTTATTGATGGCTTTCCTTTTATTTGTGAAACGTATGAGCCAATCATTAACGGTCGAGAAGGTGCTGCCTGACCCGAACCATAAACATGAAAAAGTCAGGGCAAATATGGTATACGAAGGACATGATTGTCCCCAAATCAGTATATATACGATTGACGGGCCTTTGTTTTTTGGGGCTGCGCATAAATTTGACTTGGAGATTATGGATACGGGTCAACAGAGAGCAAAAATTTTGCTGCTGCGTCTAGGGAAAGTGCCATTGATGGATACGACAGGAGAAGCTAATCTGACTGCTTTAGTAAAGGCATTCCAGAAACGAGGAGGAATGGTACTGCTGTCAGGAACCCAACCACAGCCGCTGCAGGTGTTGAAAAAAACAGGCCTACATGAGCGAATCGGTACTAATCACTTCTTTGCTCATACTGGTGAAGCAATCAGCTATGCATTGATCCATCTGGATTCGAACAAATGCTTAGGCTGTAAGCATTTTGTATTCCGCGAATGTACCGCGCTATCCAATACAGAAACTCAATACGATACAAGTCTTAGTTTAGAAAAAAATGGCAATAATAAATTCATTTAAGAAATTAAATAACTAGAGCCCATTGTTACAGAAAGAGAAGGGTGGGGATGTCATATCATAAAAAAACGCTCTTTTACTGGTTTCAGCGAACCAATAAAAGAGCGGGATTATGCATGAACCTCATGAACTTATAAGGCGGTCTATCGTTATACCCGAATATCGATGGATTGCATTGCTGCGGATGACTGTACTTTCGCTTTCTGAGCAGAAACCTGGGGATCTTCCTCTGTTTGCCTGCTGTTGTGTTCTCTTACCTTGTCACTATTTGCTACTGAACCTGCGAGCCCTGTACCGCCAACGGACTTCGGGTCACTCTCTGAAGAGCTGTCATCCGTCGTATTCAAATCGTTAACAAGTTCATTCATTTTTTGATCCACCGCATGGATTTGCCGAGTGGTTTTGGTCATTATTTCACGTTTGAGCTTAAAGACGGTTTGCTCGGCATTTTCCAGCATAGCGGATTTTCCAGCGTCGTTATGGGGGTTTGATTCAATGACCATACGATCGAAACGGATGCCGCTTTCCATTGTGACGTTGGAGCCCTGCAATTTTTCCCGAACGCCGGCGAGCTTGCCGAGATGATCATAGGTCATGCTGTTTTTGACAGCCTGGTCCATATTTTTCTCAGGATTGTCCGAAGTGCTTTTTTTAGGCTGGTCGTCCTTTGAGGCGCCAATTTTGGTTTTTTCCTGAATTTCTTCTGAGTGAATCTGTGAAATTTGTGCGTCAATTTGGGAAATAGAAGCGGTTAACGCTTTTACGCGTTCCATTTTCAGCTTCGTGTCGAGCTTTTCATTTGTTTTGACGGATTGCATTTCTTCGTTTAATCTAGCTTTTTGCTTCATGAGCGCCTGAATTTCTTTTTCGCGTGGCGAAGCGGATGTGGCGCCTTCCCTCGAAGAAGCAGCAGATTTTGAACGTGAAGCTGATGATGCAGACGATATAGCAGAAATGGCAAGCCCCCCCTTTTATTCATTATGATGATTGCCTAATCGTTATATCGGAAATAATGGAAACGAAAATAATATATATTTCTGAAAAACGAAAAATTTTTATAGATTTTTACAATCTGGATACCCGCTTCGTTACAGCTTACATATTGTGGTGCGGGCGATAACTATAATCTTAGAAAAAAAAGCAAAAGCTCCCGCCGGAACATGATGAAATGTGGCGTTCTGGCAGGAGCTTGATGTAAAGCAGCGATATTCCAGCGTTTAAGTGACTAAGCGGTTGGCTTTGGCGGCTTGGGACGCTTTGGACGGAAACGGGGAGCAACATAGTTGCGCTTGCGGTCGCGGAAAAAAGTCCAGCCGCCGATAAAGCCGACACCAACTGCAAACAGTAGCAGACCCAGCAGGAAGGGCAGCCATTCAAAGTTAGGTTGAATGTCATCATAGCCGAAGGAAACAAAATAGTTGTAGACAGCATTTTTCATTTTCAAAAATCCGATACAGGCAAGTATGCCCGGAATGACAAGCAGCAAAATAGCAATCAGCCTTGCTGTGACTAGCTTCATAATTGAATAACTCCTTAATGATAGTGAGATGGGCTTGTGCTATTATGATACCCTTTTCAGTGAAAAGTGTCTATTTCCGAAAAGTTTACGATGAAAACCGCCGCTAAAAAGGTTACAATAATAATGATGCAAACAAACGACGCTCATAATATAGCGGACATGGTGACCAATCAAGTACATCATTTGATAGCATACATATGGAATACAGGTGGAGGTTAAAATAGATGGCGATAGAAGTTGATGTAGCTGTGCTGGGCGGCGGTCCGGGAGGTTATACGGCGGCAATCCGCGCGGCCCAGATGGGGAAAAGCGTAGCGATCGTCGAAGCGGACAACCTTGGCGGAACATGCCTGCATAAAGGTTGTATTCCTAGCAAATCGCTGCTTAGAAGCGCGGAAGTATACGCCACTTTGCTGGAGTCCGATGCCTATGGCATTGCAGTAGCTGAAGGGTCGATCTCGCTGCAATTTGATAAAGTGCAGAGCCGCAAGGAACAGACGGTGGAACAGCTTCATAAAGGGCTGCAATATTTAATGAAAAAACATAACATTCAAATTATTAAAGGCAGAGGGCGTGTCATTGGGCCATCGATCTTCTCGCCTCGCAGCGGATCGCTCGCTGTTGAGCTCGCTGATGGAGAAATGGAGCAGGTCGTTTCCAAAAACCTGATCATTGCAACAGGCTCTAGACCACGCTCTTTGCCTGGCTTAACGCCGGATAGCGAGTATATTCTTACAAGCGATGACGCGCTTGCATTAGAAGAGCTTCCGGCTTCCATTCTGATCGTAGGCGGCGGCGTAATCGGCGTAGAATGGGCATCGATGATGCAGGACTTTGGCGTGCAGGTGACGCTTGTTGAAGCGGGGGCCCGGCTGCTGCCAGGCGAGGATTCCGAGGTGTCGGCTGAGCTTACGCGGTTGCTCAAGCGTCGCGGCGTTCGTGTATTGACAAGTGTGCAGTTGAACACGACTGAGCTAAGTGTAGGAAACGGGGAAGTTTCCATATCTGCTACGACTGCGGATGGCGATGTGCTGCTAAGTGCAAGCAAGCTGCTGCTGGCTGTAGGCCGTCAAGCAAATGTGGAAGGAATCGGGCTAGAAAATACCGATATTCGCACGAAGGACGGCTTTATTCAAATCAATGAATTTGGCCAGACGAATGAGCCGCATATTTATGCGATCGGCGATTGCATCGGTGGAGTTCAGCTTGCGCATGCAGCAGCACATGAAGGAATTGCGGCGGTGGAGCATATTGGCGGCCAACGTCATGCAGCGATAGAGCCTCATCTTATAACCCGCTGTGTATACTCGCGTCCGGAAATTGCCTCCTACGGATTGACGGAGGATGGCGCGAGAACGAAAGGCCATGACATTAAGACGAGTAAAATTCCGTTTCAGGCCATTGCCAAAGCGCTCGTGCTTGGAGATGCGGACGGCTTCGTGAAAGTGATAGCCGACCGGGCGACAGGCGACATATTGGGCGTTCATATGATAGGCCCGCATGCGACCGATCTTATTTCGGAAGCTGCGCTTGCTGGATTTCTCAATGCAACGCCTTGGGAAGTCGGGCAATTGATTCATCCACATCCGACGCTGTCTGAAGCGCTGGGTGAGGCCATGCTTGCGATAGACGGAAAGGCGACTGCGATGTAGCAGCTGCCCATGCTTGCTTAAAGCATGGGTTTTCTTTTTCCGTAAAAAGAGGTTATAATGGGTAATATCAAGTATTAGTACCTGGTTTTAATTTTAGGCAGGCGTAAACGGCAGCCCTCGTACTTAGGCGGCAAAAGCTCGTTTCGCAGTGAAGTATAAGCCGAGTATAAGCGCGTAGCTTAAACACTCTTGCATTTTTAAAGGAGGCCGAATTCTCATGGGGAAATCCGGTTCAATTGAGCAGCAATCCCGTCATGCCGCAGTTGGTTTAACGGATGAGCAAGCTGTCGAAATGTATGCCATGATGCAGCTGGCGCGCAAGTTTGATGAGCGCAATTTGCTGCTGCAGCGGGCAGGAAAAATCAACTTCCACGTATCGGGTGTGGGTCAAGAGGTCGCACAGGTCGCTGCGGCATTTGCTCTTGATCGCACAGTCGATTATTACTTGCCTTATTATCGGGATTACGGTTTTGTGTTGTCCGTCGGTATGACGGTGAAAGAACTGATGCTGTCCGTATTTGCGAAGGCGGAAGATCCGAATAGCGGCGGCAGGCAGATGCCAGGGCATTTTGGCAGCAAAAGACTGCGTATTGTCACAGGCTCAAGTCCTGTAACGACCCAGGTTCCGCATGCAGTAGGCATTGCATTGGCTGCGAAGATGAAGAAGCAGAAGCTGGTAAGCTTCGTAACCTTTGGAGAAGGCTCAAGCAATCAGGGCGATTTCCATGAAGGCTGCAATTTTGCTGGCGTTCATAAGCTTCCGGTCATTTTTATGTGTGAAAATAATCAATATGCCATCTCTGTTCCCGTTCACAAGCAGCTTGCAGGCCGCGTTGCGGATCGGGCGCTTGGCTATGGCTTCACTGGCGTGCAAATTGACGGCAATGATGCGCTGGAAGTGTTCCGTACCGTGAAGGAGGCGCGCGAGCGCGCGATTGCTGGCGAGGGGCCAACGCTTATTGAGGCAATGGTCTATCGCTTATCTCCGCATTCGACTTCGGATAATGATCTTGCTTATCGGACGAAGGAAGAAGTCGATGAAAACCGTGCGAAGGATGGACTTCCGAAATATAGGCAGTATTTGATCGAATGCGGTCTCCTTACCGAGGAGAAGGATGCCGAGCTGCTTGCCGGCATTAAGAAGCAAATCGATGAGGCGACTGAATACGGCGACAAGGCGGCATTCCCATCGCCGGAATCGGTGCTCGCGCATGTGTATGCAGGAGATGCTGGGCAAGGAGGGGACATTTAGTGGCAGTTATCGAATATATTGAAGCCATTAGGCTTGGCATGAAGGAAGAGCTGGAGCGTGATGAGGACGTGTTCGTGCTTGGCGAGGATGTTGGCGTCAAGGGCGGCGTCTTTACGACGACGAAAGGTTTAATTGACCAGTTCGGTGAGCAGCGCGTCATGGATACGCCCCTTGCAGAATCGGCTATTGCTGGTGTAGCTATTGGTGCAGCCATGTACGGGATGAAGCCAATTGCGGAAATGCAATATTCGGATTTCATGTTTCCGGCAACGAATCAAATCATCAGCGAAGCGGCTAAAATTCGTTACCGCTCCAACAATGACTGGAGCTGCCCGATTGTGATTCGCGCCCCAATTGGCGGCGGGGTTTTTGGCGGGCTGTATCATTCCCAGTGTCCGGAATCGGTGTTTTTCGGAACGCCTGGCTTGAAAATTGTAGCGCCGTATCGAGCTTACGATGCCAAAGGGCTGCTTAAGGCGGCTGTGCGCGACCCAGACCCGGTTCTCTTTTTTGAAAACAAAAAATGCTACAAGCTGATTACGGGCGAAGTACCGGATGACGATTATATCGTGCCGATTGGCAAAGCGAATGTATTGCGTGAAGGCGATGATATTACCGTCATCAGCTATAGCATGCCGCTGCTGTTCGTTGAACAGGCAGCGCAGGAGCTTGCCCAGGAAGGCATCAGCACTCATATTCTTGATTTGCGTACGCTTCAGCCGCTTGATCAAGAGGCTATTTTGGAGTCCGTTCGCAAGACGGGCAAGGTTTTAATTATTCACGAGGATAACAAGACGGGCGGCGTTGGCGCCGAAGTGTCGGCCATTATTGCAGAACAGCTGCTGTATGAACTGGACGCTCCTATTATGCGTTTGTGCGGCCCGGACGTTCCGGCGATGCCCATTAATCCGCCTGGCGAGAAGTTTTTCCTGCTGAATAAAGAAAAAGTGAAAGAGGCTATGCGCAATTTGGCTTTGTATTAAAGCTTGCCCGAAGGAGACATTTCGCCGCAATGCGTTAATTTGGACGAAAGCCAGTCCATGTAGTTATAGCCTTTAGGGAGATGGATAATTGATGAAATCGGTGACGGAGATTGTTATTCCGCAGCTGGCGGAATCGCTCGTATCGGCAACGATCGATAAGTGGCTTAAGCAGCCTGGCGACCATATTGACATGTATGAGCCCATTTGCGAGCTCATTACGGATAAGGTTAGCGCGGAGCTGCCTTCTACGGTATCGGGTACGATGGTTAAAATTTTGGTTGGCAACGGGGAAACGGTTCCAGTTGGGACGCCTGTTTGCCTAATCGAAACGGAAGGCGCAGCAGAATCGCAGGCTGCTGGCGGGGCGCCATCCGAGTATAACGCAGCAGGACAAGACTCGGGCTTGTCTGCAGCTCTGCAAGGCGGTGCAAAGGAGGCGGAAGGAGATATGTCGATGCGCAATCGTTTCTCTCCAGCTGTCCAGAAGCTGGCAGCCGAGCACAATATTCGCTTGAGTGATGTTCCGGGGACTGGCCTTGGGGGCCGTATTACCCGTAAGGATGTCCTTACTTTTGTCGAATCGGGCGGTGCGGCAGGCAGTTCTGCTGGCAAAGCAAGTCCGCAAGCCGGCCGAGAACCGATTAATGAGCAGGTTCGTTCATCGGGCTTGCATTTGACAGAAACACCTCGCTTGCCAACGATTCAACAATATGATTCTCCAGCTTCCGGGGCGCCTGGACGGGGCGAGGATTACATTGAGGTTACGCCGATTCGCGGCGCAATTGCACGGAATATGAAACAGAGCGTCACTGAAATTCCACATGGCTGGATGATGATTGAGGTTGATGTAACGAATCTCGTCGTGCTGCGCAACAAGATGAAGGACGAATTCATGAAGCGCGAGGGCATTAATTTGACCTATCTCGCTTTCGTCTTAAAAGCCGTCGTCAATGCGATTAAAGAATTCCCGATTATGAACTCCATGTGGGCAGTTGACAAAATCATCGTGAAGCGCGACATTAACATTTCGCTTGCGGTAGGCACCGAGGAGTCAGTTTCGACTCCGGTCATCAAAAACGCCGATCACAAAACGATCGCCGGCCTGGCGAAGGAAATTGACGACTTGGCTCGCCGTGGACGCGAAGGACGCTTAACACTTGCTGATATGCAGGGCGGTACATTTACCGTCAACAACACCGGCTCCTTCGGCTCAATTATTACACATCCGATCATTAATTATCCGCAAGCGGCCATTATGACGTTCGAATCGATTGTGAAGCGTCCGGTCGTTATCAATGACATGCTCGCAATCCGCTCAATGGCAAACCTCTGCTTGTCGCTGGATCATCGCATTTTGGATGGTATTATTTGCGGTCGTTTTATGCAGAAGGTGAAGGAAAACCTGGAGAGCTTCAACAACGATACGAAATTGTATTAGAAATGAGGGACGCCGCTATGACTGACTCTACTCATGTACCTAGTGGGAAGAAACCGCTTGAGGCCCGTTATATTTCCATGCTTGGCTATGCGGAGGCATGGGAGCTGCAAAAATCAATGGTGAAGCAAGTTGATCAGGAGGAGCGTCCAGAGACGCTTCTCCTTCTTCAACATCCGCCGACCTATACGCTTGGTTCAGACCGCCATCCCGAGCATTTGCTGCTGGATGAGAAGGAGCTTGCAGAGCGGGGCATTTCTGTATTTGAAATTGATCGCGGTGGGGATATTACGTATCATGGGCCTGGCCAGCTTGTCGGCTATCCGCTGCTTTATCTGGATGCGGTCGGCCTCGATCTGCATGCTTATTTGCGCAACGTCGAACAAGTCATCATCAATTGGCTGAAGGAATACGGTATTGAATCAGGCAGAAAGCCCGAGTACACCGGAGTGTGGGTAGGGGATGAGAAAATTGCGGCTATCGGTGTGAAATTTAATCGGGCGCGGAGGCGCGGCGGATTTGTGACGAGTCATGGATTTGCGCTGAATATAGAAGCGGGCATTGCGGAGAGTGGCTTTAGCGGAATCGTGCCTTGCGGCATTGAACAGTTCGGAGTCACTTCATTTAATACGCTGACGGGCCGCGAGCTGTCGGTAAGTGAAGCGGCGCAGCAGCTGCTGCCGCATTTCTGCGATGTATTTGGTTTTGCGCCGGATGCTGTTCTAATAAGAGAACAGCATGCCGATGCCGGCTACCAAGCTAGATAACAGCATGGCGGCAATAACAACGATGGCAACAACTCGAACATACTTGGAAGGATTCACAAGGCAGATCTCCTTTCTAAACATTTCTATAAGCCCTATTATAGTCGAAAATGACGAACGGAGGAAACGTTAATGATTAATGAGCAACGGTTAGTAGATGAATTTGTACAATTGGTGAAAATTGATAGTGAAACGAAGCAGGAGCAGCTCATAAGCGTTGAGCTAAAAAAGAAATTCGGGGAGCTGGGACTTTCGCTGGAAGAGGATGATGCGGCAGCCAAAACAGGTCATGGTGCCAATAATCTATTTGCCTTTCTTGAAGCATCCGGTGTGGAAAACGCTCCGACTATCTTTTTTACCTCCCATATGGATACGGTAACGCCTGGTGTAGGCATTAAGCCACAAATTGATGCCGATGGGTACATACGCAGTGATGGCACTACGATTCTTGGAGCGGATGACAAAGCGGGTCTTGCAGCGATGTTTGAAGCGATTCGCGTTCTTAAGGAACAATCGATTCCGCATGGCCCCATTCAATTTGTTATTACAGTAGGCGAGGAGTCGGGATTGCTCGGAGCTCGCGCGCTGGATGCGTCCAAGCTGAAAGCGAAGTTTGGGTACGCGCTCGATTCGAATGGCTCGGTAGGCGAAATTGCGGTTGCTGCCCCAACACAGGCGAGAGTAACGATTGAGTTTCATGGCAAGTCGGCTCATGCTGGTGTTAACCCGGAAGCGGGAATCAGCGCGATCCAAGTGGCGGGAAAAGCGATTTCAAGAATGCCGCTCGGCCGCATCGATAAGGAAACGACAGCTAATATTGGCTCTTTTGAAGGCGGCGGCGCTACGAATATCGTAGTTGACTATGTGAAGCTAAATGCGGAAGCGCGCAGTATTGTTCAGCATAAGCTGGATGCTCAGCTGGACGCTATGCGCGAAGCGGTAGAAAGTGCAGCTGCGGAGTTTGGCGCCAAAGGCGTTTTCAACAGCGAGGTCATTTACCCGTCTTATTCGTACGATGAGAGTGATGCCGTTGTGCAGCTTGCACAAACCGCAATTAAGGCGATTGGTTTGACGCCAAAAACGTTCCACTCCGGCGGGGGCAGCGATGCCAATGTGTTCAACGGACTCGGCGTGCCGACGGTTAATTTGGCTGTTGGCTACGAGCATATCCATACGACGCAGGAACAAATTAAAGTAGCCGATCTAGTCAAAACGACGGAATTGGTCGTTGAGATTATGAAGCAGGCCGCAAAAGCCTAATAGGCGCTGCAACAGAGTAGCAGAGAAACCAAACAAGCGATAGGTCGGGAAAAGATCATTTTCCCGGGCGTATCGCTTGTTTTCCATTCGTTCATAGTGCAATAATTTTATGAGCTGGTCCGTGTCAAAAAGCTTGCTAACGGCTCAGAAGCTCCGCTCGCTGCCTTGCAGGACATAAGGCGCAGTTGATGGCGAATCTCCCATGCTTTGCCGACAAGGCGAAGATGGCTGACGCTTGTATAGGTTTTCATCGTTACCTAAGCTCCTTCTCTATCAAAAATTTTTGGATAAGGATAGGTATGCGGATATCGGACAAGTTATGCACGTTACCATATTCTTACACACGAAGGGGAACATTCATTCATGAATCAGGAAATTAATCGCTGGAAAGAAGAAACAACCCACACCGAACCGATTTTTTCTGGAAAAATCATTTCGCTCCAGGTAGATACAGTCGCCTTGCCGGATGGCAGTACGGCGACAAGGGAAATCGTCAAGCATCCGGGCGCTGCGGCTGTCATCGCCCTATTAAATGGCAAGCTGCTCGTCGTTGAGCAATACCGCAAGCCGCTTGAGAAATTTCAGATCGAGCTCCCGGCAGGCAAGCTGGATGCTGGTGAAGATCCACTCGAGGCAGCGAGGCGCGAGCTGGAGGAGGAGACTGGCTACAAAGCGGAAACGCTGCAGCTTGTGAGCGCTTTTTATACGTCGCCGGGTTTTGCGGATGAGAAGCTTTATGTTTATTTCACGGATCAGATCGTTTCTGGCAAGCAGCAGACGGATGAGGATGAGTTTTTGGAAGTGATGGCGATTACGCTAGCGGAAGCGGAAGCCTTCATCTCCGAAGGCCGCATCAGTGATGCCAAGACGATTATGGCCGTCTACGTATGGAAGCTGTATTTGCTGACAGGCAAGCTGCCCGTTTAGCAAGAAGAAGCATATAAGCGCCTTCTCTCCCGTCATAGGTGGACTTAAAGGAACATACACTTTATCACATGGGACAAGAGGGGGAAGGCTATGCGTTCGCGAATGGGGAAGGGGCCCGCAGGGAGCCAGCTGACGCTGTATGTGTTTGTGGCCGTGCTGTTTGTCGTGGGCGTTATTTTTGGCGGGTTGATGGTGAATGCGCTGACCTTTGAGCAGCAGCAGGATTTGGCTTCGGACATGGGCCAGTATGTGCAGCTCATGCATGGCGGGGCGGCAATGGATAGGGCGGCTATGTTTTGGGAGCGCGTTTTTTTTCATGGAAAATGGCTGCTGGTGCTGTGGTTCCTTGGGATTACGGTTGTCGGCATACCGCTGGTGCTGGCCATGGATTTTCTTAAAGGCGTGCTCGTCGGCTTTGCACTTGGTACGCTCATTACGCAATATTCATGGAAGGGCGTGCTGTTTTCGCTCGTCTCGGTTGCGCCGCCCAATTTAATCATTGTGCCGGCCATTTTGATGGCGAGTGCTTCGGCGCTTTCTTTTTCGATGTATGTGGTGAAAAATAGGCTGATGCGGCAAAATGGCACGCTTGCCCCGCAAATGCTGGCCTTTACGACGACAGCGATGATGATGCTTCTGGTTTTAATCGGTGCCGCTTTGCTTGAAGCTTACGTGTCTCCACTGTTAATGAGCTGGGCAGCGCCGATTTTAGACGCTTCTGCTGCGGCAATCTGATGCCCATTCCATGCCAAAATGTTTGACTTTCACAAGGGTTTGACTCTATAATGAAAGCAAACGTTTTCTGATGTTGGCGCAGACATGTGTGGTAGGGGGGAAATCATGGAAGCCCGGATTGATAAGATTAAACAACAGTTGCAGTCGCAGGGCTACAAATTAACCCCGCAGCGTGAAGCAACAGTACGTGTATTGCTTGAGAATGAGGAAGATCACTTGAGCGCAGAAGATGTGTTCATGCTTGTGAAGGACAAGGCACCAGAAATTGGCCTTGCAACGGTGTATCGGACACTTGAGCTATTAAGCGAAATGCATGTAGTGGAGAAGCTTAATTTTGGCGACGGGGTTGCCAGATATGATCTGAGAACGGACAGCAGCAAGCATCATCATCATCATCTTATTTGTGTGCAATGCGGATCGATGGATGAGATCAAGGACGATTGGCTGCTGCCACTTGAGGAGCGATTGGAAGAGGAATTCGGTTTTTCGGTTCTCGACCATCGTTTGGACTTCCAGGGCATTTGTCGTAAATGCAATGAGAAGAATGCGAATGCGAAAAAAGATGAATCATAAACGGCTTTGCTGCCCAGTGCTTCTGGACGGCGAAGCCGTTTTGGCGTTATATATGGATGGAAAGGCTGATCAGGCCGTATAGCGGCAGCTAGCTGTATCAGGAGCTTAGATTGCGAATGCGCCTGAGCCGCAGCAGGCCGGAGCCTTGGGCAGTGGGCAAATAACCTTTTAAAGGTACGGCCCATTTGCGGAAAACAGTCGTTACACGGGCGGAGCTCAGCTTCGGCCTTACGGAGAGCAATAAAGCAGCACCGCCAGCCACATGGGGAGAGGACATGCTCGTTCCTGACATGATGGCATATTTGCCGTTTAGCCATGTAGAGACGATGTCTGTTCCTGGTGCGGCAACATCAATGCCCATACCCCGATTGCTGTAATCGGCTATCTGGTTGAGTCGATTGGTAGCGGCGACTGCGATCGTTTCCGGAAAGGAAGCTGGCTCGTCGATCGTCGTCGTATTTGGCCCCTCGTTGCCGGCTGAGGCTGTAATGACGATTCCCTGCTTTGCCGCACGCTTGATCGCCTGGCGCAGCAAATCGCTATGCTGGCCGCTGACGATGCCAAAGCTCATATTAATGACGTTCATTTTGTTGCGAATGCACCATTCGATGGCATCTACGATGTCTGACACGTAGCCTGAACCGTAACGGTCCAAGGCCTTCACGGCATACAGCTTTACATTAGGAGCTACGCCATATAGTCCTTTTAAGCCTCTGCCTGCGGCGATGCCCGCAACATGCGTACCATGACCATTATCATCGTAATAGCTTATGCCCCCCATCGTATTGACTCCGCCTGCTATACGCAGATCGGGATGCTTGGCAATGCCTGTATCAATAATGGCAAGCTTGACAGGATAGCCAAGTGTGCGCTTCCAGGCAAGCGGTGCCTGTACTCGTTTCATATTCCAAGGTACCTTATTAGCGTCCACGGTTGTTTTTATAATGGGAAGATTCGGTCTGATTGTACGGGCTGTCATACGGGGAGTGGCATCATGCTTGCGGATTCTAACATCCCGCTCCATCAGCTTGACCTCAGGATGACGGATAATATTTTTCCACGAGCTGCGCCGGTCAAGCAGAAAGCCGATCATTTTGCAGCCGGACATCGTCTTGAATGGCTGAATGCCACGCGATTCGAGCAAGCGCAAGCAGCGTTTATAGGAGCTGTGCGTAGTAAAGCTAATGAGCTGTCGTTCTGTATGTTTAGAAGGTTTATAGGCAGAACAGGAAGCGATCAAATTATCCAATCGAGGCATAAGGGGCTCCTCCTCCATGTAATAGGCAGACATGAGACTACTTGTGTAGTGTATGGAGGAGTGGCAGATGTGGACTGGGTATTCGTCCTCATGTACATATTTTTTGCAGCAGTTGGAAAATGTATCGCTTAGGACAAGTAGTTGACGTACAATATGGCTATATCCCCATTATTTTCTTTAGGAGGTTTTTTCATGATCATTGGCGTTCCCAAGGAAATAAAAACGAGTGAATACCGGGTGGCATTGACGCCAGCAGGCGTCACAATGCTTAAAGCGGCGGGACATCAAGTGCTTGTACAGACAGGAGCAGGTGATGGCAGCGGCTTTCAGGATGGCGACTATACAAGCGAAGGTGCCGTAATTGTAGACTCGGCTGCTGGAATATGGGAACGCGCAGAAATGATTATGAAAGTAAAGGAGCCTCTCCCAGAGGAATATCGCTATTTCCGCAAAGGACAGCTTTTGTTCACGTATTTGCACCTTGCGGCTGCGCCGGAGCTGGCGAAAGCGTTAATGGACAGCGAGGTAACCGCTATTGCTTATGAAACAATTCAGCTTCAGAATGGGAGCCTGCCGCTGCTGACGCCGATGAGCGAGGTTGCAGGGCGAATGGCGGTACAAGTTGGCGCTCAGTTTCTGGAGGCGTTTAACGGGGGACGAGGCGTCCTGCTGGGCGGTGTGCCTGGGGTCGCACCGGGCGAGGTCGTCATTATCGGGGGAGGCATCGTCGGAACGAATGCCGCCAAGGTTGCGCTAGGCATGGGAGCAACCGTCGTGCTGCTTGAGCGCAGCCTTGATCGAATGCGTTACCTTGATGATGTATTCGGCGGCCGTATCCAGACCATAATGTCGAGCTCGTATCATATTGCTGAGGCGGTGGCAAAGGCGGATCTGCTCATTGGCGCCGTGCTTATTCCGGGGGCGAAAGCGCCGCATCTGGTGACGGAGGATATGGTCAAAACGATGAAGAAAGGCGCAGTCATCGTCGATGTCGCCGTAGACCAAGGCGGCTCCATTGCGACGGTTGACCGAGCCACTACGCATAAGGACCCGATTTACGTCAAGCATGGCGTCATCCATTATGCGGTAGCGAACATCCCGGGTGCTGTACCGCGCACCTCGACCTTTGCGCTGACGAATGTCACCATGCCGTATGCGCTGCTGCTCGCAAATGACGGACTGGCGGCGATAAAGCTCAGCGAGCCTCTACAGAAAGGCGTCAATACGCATAGCGGCAAATTGACCTATGAGCAGGTTGCCACGGCACTAAACCTGCCATTTACACCGATTCAAACGCTGCTGGCGTGAGCATATGGTGGTTAAGGCGAAAGCTGCTTTTGAATTGGCGTGAACCGTCGCAGGTCGAAACACACAACACGCTCTTCCGCATATAAGCCTCTCTCTCATCATATGGTAAAGTGGGCAGGACAAACCTGCCTTCATGTATAGAGAGGGGCGAGAGGCAAATGGTATTGTCTGCACGCAAATGGTTCAGCCGTTTCGTATTTATGCTGCTGTTCATCGGCTTGTTCGTAGTTGCCACTGGCGGCTATGATTGGCTTGTTGATGTCGTGTCGCCAAGCAATCCTTATGAAGTTCCGCAAGGTGAGGCCGTAAAGGTCATTTGGCATAGTACATATGAGTGGGATAATGGTAATATAGCGGATAGGCTCCGATTTTTCTATTGGTACGGCGAATAGCGGGGCGGTTAAAAAGCTCGCCAAGCAGGATTTATGATCCTTGGTGTGGAAATACCGAAGTACGCGTTATCGGCGTGCAAAGGCTGGAAGCATGAAAGGAAACAAGATGAAATCTTTGGTGAACTCTTTTATTCGTTTTTTAAGCGTGGAACGCTCCTTGTCGAAAAATACACTGGAGTCGTACGGGCGGGATTTGCTCAATCTAATGGATTATATGGAAAGCCAGGGAATCGAGGAAGCAGCGGCCATTCAAAAGCATCATTTGGCACATTATTTGCTGCAATTGAAGGAAGATGGGCGCAAGCCGTCTACTTTATCGCGGCATATCGTGTCGATACGCGCTTTTTTTCATTATTTGCTGCTTGAGGGTTTCATAGATCGCGATCCCTCCATCTATATTGAATCACCGAAGCAGGAAACCAAGCCGCCGCAGATTTTATCGATGGAGCATACGAGTCTGCTGCTGGATACGCCGCAAAGCGTAACGACAGCAGGAAAGCGGGACAAGGCGATGCTGGAGCTGCTGTATGCGACAGGCATGCGCGTTTCGGAGCTCATTTCACTGGATGTGCCCAGCGTCAACCGGCAGCTCGGCTTTATCCAGTGTGTAGGCAGCAACCGGAAGGAGCGGATTGTTCCATTTGGGAGAAAAGCTGCGGAAGCACTGAATGATTATTTGGAGCATGGGCGAGTAGGGCTGCTGCGGCAGAGCAAGCAGGAGGACGCGCTGTTTTTAAATCATCTGGGAACGCGTATGACGCGGCAGGGCTTCTGGAAGACAGTCAAGAAGTATGCGAAAGAGGCTGGCATTGAAGCAGATATTACGCCGCATACGCTGCGCCATTCATTCGCTGCCCATTTACTCGAAAACGGCGCTGATGTGCGTACCGTTCAAGCGCTGCTTGGCCACGCTGACGTTGCCACAACCCAGAAATATTCCAAGCTAACAAAGGTGAAAATGAAAGACGTATACAACAGCGCGCATCCACGCGCTTGAAAGATAGCGAAGTCGGCGGATGCTTAGACTTGGTCAGGTAGCGCGGATGCGCACCGAATTTTGGTGGAAAGTCAAACCTTTCACATAAGCACATTGTTTTTCACCAGATCTAACACTAGAAAGGTTGGGACTACATGAGTAAATTTGATCGTATTGCCGTTATTGTGCTCGACAGCGTTGGAATTGGCGAACAGCCGGATGCGGAGGCGTTCGGTGACCTTGGGTCGCACACGCTTGGGCATATTGTAGAAAGAGTACAGGGGACAAGCCTGCCGAATTTGCGCCAGCTTGGTCTTGACCGAATTGCGCCACTCGGCGATTGGAAGCCAGCAGATGGCCCGCCCAGCGCATACTATGGAAAAATGCAGGAGGTATCGGTTGGCAAGGATACGATGACCGGGCATTGGGAGCTGATGGGGCTGAAGCTGACGGTTCCATTTCAGACATTTCCGGACGGCTTCCCAGATGAGCTGATCACTTTATTTGAGGAGCGCACAGGACGCAAGGTAATCGGAAACAAGCCGGCAAGCGGTACGGAAATTTTGGATGAGCTGGGCGCTGAGCAAATGGAGACGGGAGCATGGATCGTCTACACTTCTGCTGACAGCGTTTTTCAAATTGCAGCGCATGAAGGCATCATCCCGCTCGATGAGCTGTACCGCGCGTGCGAAATTGCGCGCGAGCTGACGATGGATGAGCGTTATACGGTAGGCCGGGTCATTGCCAGGCCGTATGAAGGGAAGCCAGGCGCGTTCAAGCGTACGCCTAACCGCCATGATTACGCCGTCAAGCCGCCGGAGCCTACGGTGCTTAATGCGCTTCAGGATGGAGGACTCGACACGATTTCCATCGGTAAAATCAATGATATTTTTGATGGGGAGGGCATTAATGCCTCTACGCCGACGAAGAGCAATGCTGATGGCATCGCCCGTACGATTGCTGCTTTGAAGGAGCCCTTCAAGGGGCTGCTGTTTACGAACCTCGTTGATTTCGATTCCTTGTATGGGCATCGCAGAGATCCAGAAGGCTACGCTGCCGCACTAGAAGAGTTTGACCGCGCTTTGCCTGAGCTTACGCAAACAATTGGATCGCGCGATTTGCTAGTCATTACTGCAGATCACGGCAATGATCCCGTTCATCCGGGAACGGATCACACGCGGGAGTACGTACCGCTGCTGCTATACAGCCCGGCATTCAAGCAGCCTGGGCAGCTCGCAACACGAGCAACCTTCTCCGATCTAGGAGCAACGATTGCTGACAACTTTAACGTACAGGCTCCGCCGAACGGTACAAGCTTTCTCGATTTGCTTGAAGCTTAATCAAACTAACTAAACGACTAACGTCTTGGAGGATATCACTATGAACGTAATTACAGCAGCACAAATTAAAGAAGCGGCATCTTACATTGCCGGTCGTACAGACTTGAAGCCAGAGGTTGGCCTTATTATGGGCTCCGGTCTTGGTGTTCTAGGCGATCATTTGGAAAATCCAGTGACGATTGCGTACCACGATATTCCGCATTTCCCAGTGTCCACAGTGGAAGGCCATGCAGGAGAGCTGCTTATTGGCACCCTGTCAGGCCGGCCAGTACTATTGATGCGGGGACGCTTCCATATGTATGAAGGCTACGGGCCTGAGCTGACGGCATTTCCAGTGCGCGTAATGAAGGCGCTTGGCGTATCGACGCTGCTTGTGACTAATGCAGCTGGCGGCGTAAACCTTGCTTTTGAATCCGGCAATCTGATGCTGATTTCTGACCACCTGAACATGACAGGCAAAAACCCGCTTATTGGCCCTAATGATAACGAGCTGGGCGTTCGTTTCCCTGATATGTCGGAAGCTTACAGCAAGCGTCTGCGCGGCATTGCCCGTGAACTTGCGGCAAGTCAAGGTCTTGCGCTAGCTGAAGGGGTATACGCAGGACTTCTCGGACCGACGTATGAAACGCCTGCGGAAATACGCATGCTGCGCGTTTTGGGGGCAGATGCTGTCGGAATGTCGACCGTTGCGGAAGTCATTACCGCAAGACATGCGGGAATTGAAGTTCTTGGCATTTCTTGTATTACGAATATGGCGGCGGGAATTCTGGATCAACCGCTTAACCACGAAGAGGTTATGGACACGGCAGAGCGCGTGAAATCTCAATTTTTAGACCTCGTAAAAGGTTTGGTTCCGCTCATTTAAAGAACAGTTTATCGTTAAAGTAGATTAAAAAGGCAAAATATTAGTGTTATTTTGTCCGCAAACTTGTAACACAATTGTAATATTTGGCTCGACTCATTGTGACAGTATTTTAAAACGCCGTCGTCGTATAATGTCCGTAATTATAGAAAAATGGAGTGGAGTGAAATGGACAAGCAATTGCTCTTGGAGATGGAGAAGTTGCGCGATAAAATGGTTGAAACGGCGCTCATCAAGCAAACTTTTCTGAACCGGGAGGTACTGCGGCTAAGTCAATCGCTGGATGTTTTAATCGTGCGTGCGCAGGAAGAACGAAGGACCGTTTCCAGCCATAAATAAACAGAGCAAGTGGCAAGAAACGCATGATGAGAACTGCCTTATGAAGATTAGCGAGGGCGACTGTCGTAACAAAAAGGGGCAATTATATTTAAAAGGCAAGTGATGACGTAGAAAAAAATCGAAAAACCGTTCTTGCGGAAGCGAAAGCTTCTGCGGGGGCGGTTTTTTTTGTGAATATAAGCATTTTGGAATAATTTACATAAAAACAGGCGACACTGTGGAAGACAAGCGTAAACGGCTGAAGCCGTCCTTTGGCGGCAAAGCTTCCGTTTCGTAGGTGAAATATAAGCCCATTTATAAGTGTGAAACTTATAAATTCTTATATTTAAATATAGCCGAATTGCGGCGACTTCCCGTGAACCGAAAATTTTTACGAAATCCGGGCCTGCCGCAGCTTCATAGGAGGGAATCTGTTCGTGAAAAAACTACGGAATAAACTGTGCTTATGCATCCTTGCGCTAGCCATCTCTTTGCCAACCGCTGTATTCGCCGAAGAAGCAGCTGAGGCACCTTCGCTTCCATCGCTACCAGTTGAGGAACAGTCAAAAAGCGCGGAGCCTCATTTGGCGCCATCGGCCCTTTCTGCCATTCTTATGGACGCGGACAGTGGAACGATTATTTATGAGAAAAACAGCCATGATCAGCTGCCTCCGGCAAGCATCACTAAAATTATGACGATGCTGCTTATTATGGAAGCGCTGGCTGACGGCAAGCTCAAGCTGACCGACAAGGTGCAGACGAGCGAATATGCGTCTTCAATGGGTGGTTCGCAAATTTTTCTGGAGCCCGGAGAGGAAATGACCGTCGATGACATGATTAAAGGGATTGCGCTTGCTTCCGGCAACGATGCTTCTGTTGCGATGGCGGAGAAGCTGGGAGGCACCGAGGAGCAATTCGTGGCGATGATGAACGAGAAGGCGAAGCAGCTTGGGCTGAAGGAAACCCATTTTGCCAATTGCAACGGCCTGCCTTCAAAGGATCATTATTCGTCGGCCCATGACATTGCGGTTATGTCGCGTGAGCTGCTCAAGCATACGGATATTACGAAGTATACCGGAATGTATCAGGATTATTTGCGCAAAACGTCAGAGAAGCCATTCTGGCTCGTCAACACGAATAAGCTTGTGCGGTTCTATAGCGGCGCAGACGGCCTGAAAACCGGATTTACGAATGAAGCTAAGTTTTGTCTGTCCGCAACGGCAAGACGGGATGGGCTTCGCGTCATTGCGGTCGTGATGGGCGAGCCGAATACGAAGACGCGCAACACGGAAGTATCGCAAATGTTTGATTATGCGTTTGCCCAATATATGACGCATCCGATTTTTAAAGAAGGCGATGCAATGGGCAAGGTGCATGTGGAGAAGGGCGTGGTGTCCGAGCTCGAGCTGGTCGCTCCCCATGCCTACAGCGTACTGCTCAAAAAAGGGGCAAACACGAACGATATTCGCTATGAGCTGAAAATCGACGGCTCGCTTAAAGCGCCTATTGCGATTGGTGCGCCGATCGGCAAGCTGCTCGTGTATCAGGGAGACAAGCTGCTGAAGGAATTCCCGGTTGATGCGCCGCAGACGATTGAACGGGCTGGCTGGTGGAAAATGCTGAAGCGCTCGTTTGGCGGATTGTTCGCCTAAACCGGATTAGCACAGCAATGTTTTGCCGGAAAATAGCGAGCTTAAGCTGCATATTTTGTCACCTCTTAGGGCTCTGCTTCTAGTTTTGTCGCCGTGCAGGAAACGTATGCCCCGCTGGAGAAATGCTAGTTCTATCCAAATGCACAGCTTAAAGGAGATGAACAGCAATTATGAATTTGCAAGCTGAATTGGAGCATTATCGCAATGTGCTTATTGTACGTCTGCGGGGAGAGCTGGATCACCATACAGCCGATGTCGTCAAGGTCAAGATGGAGGATGCGATTTTACGCGGAAGCAGCGACCACATCATTCTCAGCTTGAAGGATTTGCAATTCATGGACAGCTCGGGGCTTGGCGTCATTCTGGGCAGGTATAAGCAGGTGAAGGCAAGAGGCGGAAAAATGGTTGTATGCGACGTTAGTCCAAGCGTTCACCGGCTTTTTGAAATGTCGGGCTTATTTAAAATTTTGGAGATTCATGATAATGAACGGATGGCGATTTCAAGTCTGGAGGTGGTATCGTGAACGGACGCAATGAAATGACGTTAACCTTCAGCGCCCGCTCAGAGAACGAGGCTTTTGCCCGCGTAGCGGTGTCAGCCTTCGTCTCCCAGCTCGATCCGACGCTTGGGGAGCTGAATGATTTAAAGACAGCAATCTCGGAAGCGGTAACCAATGCAATTATTCACGGCTATGACAGCGACACAGCCAGAAAAGTGACGATAGAGGGTTATATTGAAGGGGATGCGGTCTCCTTGACGGTTATTGACCATGGACGCGGTATTGAAGATTTGGACTTGGCTCGCCAGCCGCTTTACACTTCCAAGCCGGAGCTTGAGCGCTCGGGCATGGGCTTTACGATCATGGAAAATTTTATGGACCGATTCGAGGTTGTCAGCGAGCTTGGCGGCGGTACACGCGTCAGCATGCTGAAACGAATTGAATCGAAAAAAGCGCTATACAACTAGCGCATAGGGGTTGAACCTCATGGATTCCGGGTTGAAACAAACGGCTCAGCCGTATTTGGATGATGCGGAAGTAAAGCGGCTTATTGCGTTAAGCCAGTCTGGCGACACGTTGGCAAGGGACACGCTTGTAGGATGCAATATTCGTTTGGTATGGTCAGTAGTGCAGCGTTTCATCAACCGGGGCTATGAGCCTGACGATCTGTTTCAGATCGGCTGTATCGGCCTGCTTAAGTCGGTTGACAAATTCGACCTTTCCTATGATGTGAAATTTTCCACCTATGCCGTGCCGATGATTATCGGTGAAATCCAGCGATTTTTGCGCGATGACGGTACGCTTAAAGTTAGCCGCTCGCTCAAGGAAACGGCCAATAAGGTGCGCAAAATGAAAGACGAACTGTCCAAGGTGCTGGGACGGCTGCCAACTATTAGTGAAGTAGCGGAGCGGCTGGGCATTACGCCGGAGGATGTCGTATTTGCGCAGGAAGCGAATAAGCCGCCAACCTCGATTCATGAGACGGTATTTGAAAATGACGGCGATCCAATTACGCTGATGGACCAGATTGCCGATGATTCACAGGAGCGCTGGTTCGACAAGCTTGCGCTGACCGAGGCAATTGAAGGCCTTAGCGAGCGGGAGCGGCTCATCGTGTATTTGCGTTATTACCGGGACAAGACGCAGTCGGAAGTAGCGAGCCGCCTAGGCATTTCACAAGTGCAGGTGTCGCGTCTGGAGAAAAAAATATTGCAGTCCATCAAAGATCAAATCGCCTTATAAGCGGTTTGATCTTTTTTTCTTGTTTTTACCTGCTGCTCGGTGACTATCTGATTCCTGTTTTTCTCATACTAAAAGGGAAACGAGCCCAAGTACAACAGATAAAGGACTGATGATGGATGGATACGATGCAGCGGCAGCCTCTCTATTTGCGTTTGCGCAAGCGAATTGGGATACGTCCCGAGAAAGAAGTGACGCTTGGGCAGGCGGCGAGGCTGCTTGGCGAGTCCGAGGAGCAGGAACGGCGCCTGGGTCAGCTCGTTCTATATCGTCACAGCAAGCCGGATGGCAACCGCGTCGTCATCGACCTGCTGCAAATTGTCAGTCGGCTGCGCGAGCTGGAGCCGGGCCTGTCTATTGAAGCTTATGGCGATCCGCAGGTGCTGGTCATGATTGCGGATAAGCCGCCCAAGCCGCGTATTCCGCTGCTGATTTTTTCATGGCTGCTGCTTTTTTTCGGTGCGGGGCTGGCTATTATGAACTTCCATACCGACGTCAGCATGAAGGAGGTTCATATTCGGATTGTCGAGCTGATTACCGGAGAGCATAACGAGCATCCGCTTTGGTTTCAAATTCCCTATTCCTTCGGCATTGGGCTTGGCATGGTGCTGTTCTTCAACCATCTGTTCCGTAAAAGGTTCAATGAAGAGCCGAACCCGCTGGAGGTAGAGCTGTTCACCTACCAGGAAAACGTGAACGCTTATGTTATCGCCGACGAGATGCGTAAAAAAAATGATCGCCAAACCGCTCGGAGTGAGGACGATGCTTGATTGGCCGCTTCATGCGTTTATTGTACTGCTGGGCTTATCGGGAGGGCTTGCGGTAGGCAGCGGACTGGTGGCGCTGCTAACTGTGCTGGATATTATTCCGAGACTGGCGCAAATCGCTTATGCCTACAGCCTGTCCATTTGGTTTGAAACGGCAGTCATAAGCGGTGCGGTCTATTGGACATTCGCAGATTTTTTCGATTGGAAGCTTTCGCTTGCAGGCATTACGTCACAGATGGCTGCTGGACTGCTGAATGGGATTTTCGTTGGATTGCTTGCGGCGGCGCTTACGGAAGTGCTGAATGTTTTCCCCATACTCGCCAAACGCATTCATCTGTCGGACTATTTAGTTGGCCTTGTGATGGCGATGGTGCTTGGCAAGACGCTGGGATCGCTGCTGGATTGGCTTTGGTATCAATGGTAGGGAATTAGCAGGGCCATGCTGGAGAACTGAGGTGAGGGAAGAAGATGGATAAGGATCAGGAGCAACGCAATGAACCTGGGCAAGATTACAGGCAGGGGAGTATTCCTAACATGTTGAAGCTGGGTAATGAGCCGGATACCGAAGCAGACGCGAACGCAGACAATCATTCTTCCGGGAAAAGCAAACGAGGCTGGCGGCAGGTGAAAGAGTTCGTTCACGCCAAGCAGTTAGATGGAGGGGGAAAGCAGAAGCAGCATGAGGAGGTGAAAATCGACCACCAGCAAAATAGGGAAGAAGGGCAGTACGGTCACGATCAGCCGCTTCATGCCCGTCCCAAAACGCAAGGCAGTCATTACGGTGGCCAATACGGCAGGAGTGAAGAACAGCGAGAACGGGGACAAGAACAAGGGAGTAGGCAGGAGCATCGGCAAAAGCAAGGACGAGGGAAGTCGTCAGGCAAAGAGCAGGGGCAGGATGGTCGCGAGGAGCGGATTCCTTCGGATTTGGATGACGTATTGGAGCGGCTGAAAAATGAGCTTGGCTACGGCAGCAGCTTTGATGTTGTCGTTCGGGAAATGACCTTCGGCGAGCGGCGGGTCGCCTTCGTTTTTATGAACGGTTTGGCAAAGGATTCGCTGCAAACAGAGGTACTTAAGCGGCTGACCTACTTGCAGCCGGACGATTTATCAACCGATGCTCTGCATGCCTTTCTCGATATGTATGTGCCAGCCTCCCAAGTCAAGTCGGAACAGGATTGGAACAAGCTGCTGACGGGCATTCTCTCCGGTGGAACGGCGCTGTTCATTGACAAGGAAGCGACTGCGCTGCTCATTGACGCCAAAAACTTCCCGGCTCGCTCGCCGGACGAGCCAAGTTTGGAGCGGGTCGTCAGGGGCAGTCGCGATGGCTTCGTTGAAACTTTGATGATGAATGTATCGCTGGTCAGACGAAGGCTGCGTGACCCGCAGCTGCGGTATGAGCTGGTGCAGATCGGCGAGCGAACGCAGACGGATGTATGTATCGCCTACATTAATGATTTGGTAGACAAGGAATTGCTTAAATCCATTAAGGAAAAAATATCGATGGTCAAGGTTGACGGCATTCCGCTCGCCGACAAGCAGCTCGAGGAAGCGACCGTTAAACGGGGCTGGAGCCCGTTCCCGCTTGTCCGTTATTCTGAGCGTCCAGATGTCGTAGCCTCTCATTTGCTTGAAGGGGCCGTTGTCGTCTTCGTGGATACGTCGCCCAGCGTCATGATTTTGCCGACGACGTATTTCGATCTTATGCAGCATGCTGAGGAAAATCGCCAGACGCCGTTTATAGGTACTTACTTGCGCTGGGTCCGGTTTATTGGCATATTCGCTTCGCTTTTTTTACTGCCGCTTTGGCTGCTGTTCGTTATCCATCCCGAGCTGAAGCCGCAAGCGCTCGAATTTCTAGGGCCTTCGAAAACCGGCAAGCTGCCGCTGCTCGTGCAGTTTTTGCTGGCAGAGGTCGGCGTCGATCTGCTGCGTCTCGCCTCGGTGCATACGCCAACTTCGCTGGCAACGGCGATGTCGCTCGTATCCGCTATTCTTATTGGCGATATTGCGGTCCAGACGGGCATTTTCGTCAACGAGGTCATTTTGTACATGTCGGTTGCGGCTATTGGCATGTTTGCGACGCCGAGCTACGAGCTGGGGCTGGCAAATCGCATTGTCAGGCTTGTGCTCATTACGCTTGTAGCTGCCTTCAAGGTTCCGGGCTTCATTGTTGGGACGACGGTTATATTGCTGTTTTTGTGCATGGAGCGGTCGTTCAACCGCCCCTACATGTGGCCGTTCATTCCATTCGACTTCCGGGCGATGATGAATATTATTTTCCGGACGCCCTTGCTGCAAAATCGCAGGCGGCCCAATCTGCTGCGGCCTCAGCAGCTCGATAAAATGCCTGAAACGGAGTAAAGCCGTAAATAATGCAAATGACTTGTTAAATTATCCATTACGCTTGCGGGTAGATTGCGATATACTGTTGCTATTGGTGCAAATCGAATCTATTCACGTATGGAGGAATAATAACAATGTACTTGCATGGAACGAGCAAAGTTAATGCCCAGGGGCATTTGGAAATCGGCGGCTGCGATGTAACGGAGCTGGCGAAAGAATATGGTACGCCGCTATATATTGTCGATGAGGCGCTTGTGCGTCAACGCGCGAATGAATATGTGACAGCTTTTCAAAAATCCGGCCTGAAATTTCAAGTGGCCTATGCAAGCAAAGCATTCAGCACAATGGCGATGTGTGCGCTTGCCGAGCAGGAAAATCTGTCGCTTGACGTCGTTTCCGACGGAGAGCTGCACACGGCGCTGAAAGCGGGCTTCCCAGCAGCGCGTATCCACTTCCACGGCAATAATAAATCGCCTGATGAAATCAACATGGCGCTGGATGCAGGCATCGGCTGCTTCGTAGTAGACAATTCTACTGAGCTGAAAGTGCTTAATGCGCTGGCGAAGGACAAAGGCTTGACGGTTAAAATTTTGCTGCGGATTACGCCGGGTGTTGAGGCGCATACGCATGACTATATTTCCACCGGCCAACAGGATTCTAAGTTCGGCTTCGACTTGACGAATGGCGCGGCTAAGCAGGCGATTAAAGAAGCGATGGAGCTATCCAATCTGGATGTGCTTGGTGTCCATTCCCACATCGGCTCGCAAATTTTCGAAGTAGACGGCTTCCAGATGGCTGTTGAGAAAATGTCGGCGTTTGCGATTGCAATTCGCCAAGACCTTGGCTTGACGTTCCAGGTGATCAACCTTGGCGGCGGCTTCGGCATCCGTTATGTAGACGGAGATTCCCCGCTTCCAGTTGGTCAATACGTTGCAGCAATTACGGATACGCTCATTTCCAGCTTTACGGCAGCGGATTTCCCGCTTCCTGAAATTTGGGTTGAGCCGGGCCGCAGCATCGTTGGCGATGCAGGCACAACGCTTTATACAGTCGGAACAAGCAAAGAAATTCCAGGCGTGCGTAAATATATCGCTGTAGATGGCGGTATGATGGATAACCCGCGTCCGGCGCTTTATCAATCCGTTTATGAAGCGGTGCTTGCGAATCGTGCGAACGAAGCGAATGAAGAGACCGTAACCGTAGCGGGCAAAGCTTGCGAAAGCGGCGACAAGCTCATTATTGATCTGGAATTGCCGAAAGCAAACAGCGGCGATCTGCTTGCAGTATTTTGCACTGGCGCTTATAATTATTCGATGGCGAGCAACTATAACCGTTTCCGACGTCCAGCTGTCGTATTTGTCAAAGATGGCGAGTCTGATCTCGTCGTTCAGCGTGAATCTTTGGACAATATTGTCGGCAATGACTTGCTTCCGGCAAGACTTCTCAAAACAGCCCTTGCGAAATAAGGGTTAAATTTGGTAACGTAGTCTTATTCGGACATAGAAAGGTAGTGTTTAATAGATGGCAAAACAAGCGAAAATTACAATGGCAAACGGAGCAGAGGTTATTATTGACCTTTTTGATCAAGATGCGCCCAACACAGTTGCAAACTTTGAGAAGCTTGCAAACGATGGTTTTTATAATGGTTTGACTTTCCACCGTGTAATCCCGGGCTTCGTTGCTCAAGGCGGCTGCCCAACGGGTAATGGCACTGGCGGCCCTGGCTACACGATCAACTGTGAGATCAACCCGAACAAGCATGAGCGCGGTACACTTGCAATGGCACATGCTGGCCGCAACACAGGCGGAAGCCAATTCTACATCGGCTATGCTCCACAGCCGCATCTGGACGGCGGACACACTGTATTTGGTAAAGTAGCTAAAGGTATGGAGCATGTTGATACATTCCGTACTGGCGAAAAAATGGAAAAAGTTGAAATCGTAACGGTTTAATCGTTGCGGGAAGGCCGCTTGTTTTTTCGATTCGTCGGAAAAACGGGCGGCTTTTTTATAAAAGGATTGCATGGCATAGCTACTAATTGAGAATCAAAATCGAAATATCTTGCTTTTTCAATTTTGCGGTGGTAACATTTCATCAGAGTTACATTTTAAAAGTAAGTGACTCAAGCGTAAACGGCTGAAGCCGTCCTCTGGTGGCAAAAGCTTGTTTCGCGGTGAAATATAGGCGGGAGAATAAGAGTGAAACTTTTACATTCCCTAGTATTTTAAAAAAATAATACAGTGACTTTCCTTCGGGGTCGGGTGAAAATCCCAACCGGCGGTGATCAGGAGGCTGTCTAAGCGCTTTGAACGATGAAGCGACTAGCTGCTGCCTGTCAGTCCGTGACCCGTGTACAATGAATTCAGAGCGTGTGATCGCATGAGCTGATTGTATACGGCTGACCTGGTGCAATTCCGGGACCGACAGTACAGTCTGGATGGGAGAAGGAGACACTTTCAAGGCGTGATTTCATGCTTATTTGCTTGCACTTTTTTTCGCTGGGCACTTAGGTCTGTTAAAATCGATTATTTGTGTACTTGAAAGCGGGTCTCTAAGGTAAACTCTCATCTCCGTTGGCTATGTTGCTAATGGAGGTTTTTTGCGTTCATGGATATTTTGAATGACAGCTATTATATGAGCTTGGCGCTGGATATGGCAGAGAAGGCGGCGGGGCAGACGGATATTAATCCCATCGTCGGCTGCGTCGTTGTAAAGGACGGCCGAATAATCGGCATTGGCACGCATCTCAAGCGAGGAACCGGGCATGCTGAGGTGCATGCTCTGCAAATGGCGGGAGAAGAAGCGGAAGGTGCTACCGCTTATGTGACGCTGGAGCCTTGCAGCCATTTTGGCAAGACGCCGCCTTGCTGCGAGCGGCTCATCGATGCCAAGGTGGCACGGGTAGTCGTTGCTACGACCGATCCGAACCCGCAGGTAGCTGGCCGGGGCATAGAGCGGCTTAGAGAATGCGGCATTGAGGTTGAAGTGGGGCTTTTGGGAGAACGTTCCAACCAAATGAATGAGAAATTCAACAAATACATTACGACGAAGCTGCCGTTTGTCACCCTTAAGACAGCGAGCACGCTCGACGGCAAAATCGCTTCCCGCACCGGCGATAGCAGATGGGTAACGGGCAGTGCAGCAAGGGAGCAGGTGCACACGCTGCGCCATCAGCATATGGGCATCATGGTTGGTATCGGTACCGTGCTTGCCGATGATCCGCAGCTAACGACGAGAGCGGACGTTCCGGCGCTTCATCCAGTGCGTATAGTGATCGACAGCAGCTTGAAGCTGCCGCTCACTGCGCACGTGGTGACGGATCGGACCGCTAGAACGATCGTCATTGCGACTGAGCAGGCGGATGACGCCAAGGCGCAGGAGCTGCTGACTGCTGGCGTCGAGCTCATTCGGGCAGGCAGTGGAGAGCAGGTTGATTTGCCGGAAGCGATGAGAAAGCTTGGAGAGCTGGAAATCGGTTCGATTTTGCTGGAAGGCGGCGGCAAGCTCAATGGCGCAATGCTGACAGCAGGACTCATCGATAAAATCATGCTTTATATGGCACCCAAAATCATCGGCGGGGCAGCAGCTCCTGGCACCTTTGATTTTGAAGGCTTCGAAAAAATGGCCCAGGCTATTGAGCTGGAGCGCACGCAGGTGGAACAAGCGGGAGCCGATATTTGCATAAGCGGTTACCCGGTCTACCGTCATGTTTAGAGAGGAGGGTTAGCCGTGTTTACGGGTCTGATTGAAGAAGTCGGCAAGCTGAAGCGGGTGGTCAAGCAGGGCGAGGCCATGGTGGTGACGATTGCCGCTTCCCGCGTCCTCGAAGGTGTGGCACTGGGTGACAGCATAGCGGTAAACGGTGTTTGTCTAACGGTCATCTCCTTTACGGGCAGCACCTTTGATGCCGATGTTATGCCAGAAACGTACCGGCGCTCCAATCTTCACCAGCTAAAGCCCGGTGAGCAGGTCAATCTGGAGCGTGCCATGCTGGCTGGCGGGCGCTTTGGCGGTCATATGGTGCAGGGGCATATTGACGGTACAGGCGTTATTGCGAAAAGGGAAACCGACGCCAATGCCGTTATATTCAGCATTAAGCTGAATGATGCGGCGACGCTGAAATATGTCATTCCTAAAGGTTCAATCGCAATAGATGGCATCAGCCTTACGGTTGTCGGGACGAATGATTCAGGCTTCTCGGTATCCGTCATTCCGCATACGCTTGGCGAAACGGCTTTGCTGGATAAGCGCATAGGCGATTCTGTTAATATCGAATGCGATATGATTGGGAAATATGTGGAGCATTTGCTGCATTTCAAGCCAGCTCGCGATGCTGGAGCGAATTCCGGCGGCAAAGCTGGCAAGGCTGGCGGAGCTAAGCTAAGCGCTGCTTTTTTAAGTGAAAATGGCTTTATGTGATATTGATATAGATGATATTTGAAGTGGTGAACGATCAGGGAGGGAAGCTTTATGGGACAGCTGGATCAGCCTTTGGAGAAGTCATTGTTTAATACGATTGAGGAAGCGCTTGAGGATTTGCTGCTTGGCAAGCCCGTTATCGTTGTAGATGATGAGGATCGTGAAAATGAGGGAGACCTCATTGCGCTGGCCTCAATGGCGACGCCTGAAGTCATCAATTTTATGATTACGAAGGCGCGTGGGCTTGTATGCGTTCCGATAACTGCAGAGCGGGCGGAGCAGCTCGAGCTGCCGCCGATGGTAGAGCGCAATACGGATTTTCATGGAACGGCGTTTACCGTTTCCGTTGACCATATTTCCACAACGACTGGCATCTCTGCGCATGAGCGCTCCGAGACGGTCAAGTCGCTCATTGACCCGAATACGAAGGCGGCGGATTTCCGCAAGCCGGGTCACATTTTTCCGCTAATCGCGAAAGATGGCGGTGTGCTCAGACGGGCAGGCCACACGGAGGCGGGAATTGATCTGGCTCTGATGTGCGGCTCGGAGCCTGCAGCGGTCATTTGCGAGGTCATCAATGAAGATGGGACGATGGCAAGATTGCCGGATCTTGTGGCGTTTAAGCATGAGCATGACCTCAAGCTTATTACGATCCAGGAGCTGATTGTATACCGCAATGCGAAGGAAAAGCTCGTTGAGCGTGTCGTTGAGGTTAATATGCCAACGGATTTCGGCGATTTCAAAGCGATTGGTTTTACGAATGATGTAGACGGCAAGGAGCATGTCGCGTTTGTAAAAGGTGAGATTAATCCGGAAATCCCGCTGCTCGTGCGCGTGCACTCGGAATGCTTGACAGGTGATGTGTTCCATTCGCATCGTTGTGACTGCGGTCCCCAGCTTGCAGCGGCGCTGACGCAGATTGAGGAAGCGGGCAATGGCGTGCTGCTCTATATGCGCCAGGAAGGACGCGGAATCGGCCTGATTAATAAGCTGAAAGCTTATGTGCTTCAGGAGCAGGGGCTGGATACGGTCGATGCCAACTTGCAGCTTGGGTTTGCGGCTGACTTGCGCGACTACGGCATTGGTGCACAAATTTTGCGGGATCTCGGCATTCGTAAAATGCGCCTGCTTACCAATAACCCTCGCAAAATTAAAGGGCTGGAGGGCTATGGCCTTGAAGTAACCGAGCGTGTGCCGATTCAAATGGAATCAAATAAGGACAATGACCGTTATTTGCGGACAAAGCAGGCGAAGCTCGGCCATATGTTTGATTTTCAGGATCAAAATCAGGAACAGCAGTAATATTAAAACCAATTGGGAGGAATTTTATTATGCCACATGTATATGAGGGACATTTAGTATCGGAAGGCTTGCGTTATGGAATCGTTGTTGGAAGGTTTAATGAATTTATTGCCAGCAAGCTGCTGAGTGGAGCGCTTGATGCGTTTAAACGCCATGGCGCTTTGGATAACGAGGTAGAGGTTGCTTGGGTACCAGGAGCTTTTGAAATTCCGCTTATCGCGCAAAAAATGGCAGAGAGCGGCAAATACGATGCGGTTATTACGCTTGGCGCCGTTATTCGGGGATCAACACCGCATTTTGACTATGTATGCAACGAGGCGGCAAAAGGGGTAGCGGCTGTTGGCTTGAAAACGGGCGTGCCGACGATTTTTGGCGTATTGACGGTTGATTCCATTGAGCAAGCGATTGAGCGCGCGGGAACAAAAGCTGGAAATAAAGGGTATGAAGCTGCTGCTAGTGCAATAGAGATGGCTAATTTGACAAAATTGCTGCATAATTAAGCTTAAGGCTTGCAGCTCGCGGGAAGGGCCTCTGAGAAGAGGCCTTTTGTTTGAATATAGAAGCAGTTATAATTGGTTCTCTATAGATGGGCTTCTATTTTTCTGCGTAACAGGGTGATATCGCCAATGGATGGCATCACTCCGTATACGCTTACGGGTGGCGCAGCGATTTTATCGGTTGATTAGTCGGGAGGAAATGGCAGTGTCAGTGCTTTACAAGCTGGAATCTTTTGAAGGGCCTCTGGATTTGCTGCTGCATTTGATTGATAAAGCAGAAATCGATATTCATGAGGTATCGATCAGCGAGATTACAGATCAGTATATGGATTATTTGAATGCAATGACGGAGATGGAGCTTGAGGTGACCAGCGAGTTTTTGGTGATGGCGGCTACGCTGCTGTCCATCAAGAGCAGGCAGCTGCTGCCGAAGCCGCCCGTGTTTGAGGAAGAATACGAGGACTGGCCGGATGATGGTCTTGATCCTCGCGATGAGCTCATTCAGAAGCTCGTTGAATACCGCAAATTCAAGCAAATTGCCGAGCAGCTGCGCGAGAAGGAAACGCAGCGGAGCCTCGTTTTTTCGCGTGAGCCGGAGGACATGACCCCCTTTTTGCAGGAGCAGGACATTAACCCGCTCGAGGGGCTGCATGTATCTGATCTGGTAGCAGCTTTTCAGCGTGCGCTCAAAAAGGCAGCGAGGCGCCAATTTGTGGCGACCGTGCAGCGGGATGAAATTTCCGTGAAGGATCGGATTCGCGATATCGCCCTGGTGCTGCGGCAGTATGAGACGGTGCAGTTTTCAAAGCTGATTCGCGAAAATATGGATAAGCATGAAATCGTCGTGACCTTTTTGGCGATTTTGGAGTTGATGAAGATGAAGCATATTCGTTGTTTTCAGCATCAGCTGTTTGATGATATCGTGATTCATTGGAGAGGGGATGCGGAGGACAGTGGATTATCAGAAGTTGAAGTCGATTATTGAGGGCTTGCTGTTCATGGCAGGAGATGAAGGACTAACCAAGCGGCAAATTGCTGATATTATGCAGTTTGATGCCGAGCTTGCTGCCGATTTGGTGTATGAGCTGCACCGGGATTTGGCCCGGGAGGAGCGGGGGGTTCAGGTAACGGAAGTTGCTGGTGCATATAGGTTGACGACGCATCCTGATCATGCAGCTTATTTTGAGCGGATGGCCTATACGCCAACACGTTCGCAGCTGTCGCAAGCAGCGCTGGAAACATTATCAATCGTTGCTTACCGCCAGCCGATTACCCGGATTGATATCGAGGAAATTCGCGGTGTCAAAACCGATAGAGCGATTCAATCGCTCGTTTCCAAAGATTTAATTGAAGAGGTTGGCCGCGCGGAAGCGATTGGACGTCCTATTTTGTATGGCACGACCAAAGCCTTCCTCGATTATTTCGGCTTGTCCAGCATTAAAGCTTTGCCAGAACCGAAGCATATCGATGTCGAAGATGCACTTGAGGAGCAGACGCAAATGCTGTTTGAACGCATCGGCGAGCGGCAAATGACGATTGACGAGATTCCGCCGAATTAATCACGCTTGCAGAGAATGAGATTTGATCGCCGGGTCATACTATATTCAACCCATAATAGGAAAACGGAGGAAGCAATATGCCCGAAAACCTTTACGGCTTGATGACGGCGGCAGGTCTCTTTTTTTTGTTCTTATTGCTTCTTGCCCTTGCTTCGCCGGTGCGCGTATATGGAAAGCTGAAAAGAAAGGGCGAGCTTGACCATATCGATGTGCGAATTGTGGGGCTGTATGGGCTGCTGCACTATAAGGTGAAGATCCCGCAATTGAAATGGCAGGGGGCCACGATTCAGCTGCATCAGCAAATTAGCAGCAACCAGGCGGGCGTGCAGCATTCCAAAGAGCAGCAGGGGAAAATTGACGCCGAAAATGTACAACGGTTTGTTGAAAAGATGCGACAGGCATTGGAAGTAACTGATAATTTGAAAGGGTGGGTCAAGCAATTGCTGAAAAAGGTGCAATTGACCGAATGGAAATGGTCGACATCGGTAGGCGTTGGAGACGCGATGTGGACCGCGATGACGACAGGGGCAGTATGGTCGATTAAAACGACGATGCTGGGCGTCATATCACAGTTTGTTTTACTGAAAGCCGACCCGGTGCTTCAAGTGCAGCCCGTGTACCAAGGGACTTATTTTCAAACGGAATGGCACTGTACAGCCAAGCTGAGCATGTTCCATGCGGTGAAATCAGGTCTAGCCTTGCTGATGAGGCTCAAAAAAGGCTCTCACGGCATTCAGGTGTGGCACCATATTTTGTTTAAATAATGAATGAGCACAAACGAAATATTCGCAAGTAAGCAAAGCTGCCTCCTTAACGAAGAGCGTGGTTTTGCTTTTTTTCAATAGAAGCAAAGTATAAGTTTTCGTCGTACTGTGCTTACATACAATGTGGGGCTGCGGGAAACATTATTAGCGTAGCCTGCGTTAAATTGATTTGTACAACTAGGAGGAGATGTCGTGCAAGAGCATCCAATACAAGGTCTTATGCAGACAGCAATGGAAAATATTAAGGAAATGGTCGATGTAAACACAATAGTTGGCGACCCTGTGCAGACGCCAGACGGCAGCATTATCATGCCGATTAGCAAGGTTGGATTTGGATTTGTTGCCGGGGGCAGTGATATGCGGTTCAGCGGCGATAGTTCTTCCACTTCCAATAGTGCCGATGACAGCCACAATGCTGCGGTAGCTGCGCCATTCGGCGGAGGAAGCGGCGGCGGCGTATCGATCACACCAATTGCCTTCCTCGTTGTCGGCACCCAAGGCGTCAAAATCGTGCCGCTCGACAATAACACGCATCTATTGGAGCGGATCATTGAATCCACACCGTATGTATTTGACAAGGTGCAGTCCATGATGCGAAGCACGTCCAGTGGCACGGGCCAATTTACAGGCACCAATATGAATTCAGGCTATATGAGCACAACTGACCCAACCATTATTTAAGGCCAGAGCTGCCCGCAAGGGCAGTTTTTCGTTTAAAGCATAAAAAATCATAAGCTAAGCTTAGATAATCATTTTTATATTTTTACGAGAAACAAACACTAGTCCGTCAAGGATGGCGTAAGCCGGCTGCACTTTACAGTCTTATTTTGCCGAGACAAGCATATAGTGTATAAAGACTTTAAAAGGCTTGAAAGGTCTGTGGAAAAGCAAGCGTTCATCTTTGTTGAGCAGAATAACCGATCAGAAAGGGGCCGCGAAAGATGATTAGCATCGTGAAAATAGCTCGAATATTGCTCTTGTTAGGTTTGGCAATCTGTTTGACAGGGACAAGCCTGCCAGCGCCAGGCTACGCGGCTGAACCAGAACCGCTAAGTACACACGCGTCAGCATCGGCGCTGATTGATGTAACCTCGGGCAGATTGCTGTACAGCGAGGATGGCGACAAGCCGATGCTTATAGCCAGCTTAACCAAAATTATGACCGCAATCGTAGCGATAGAGCATGGAAACTTGTCAGGCAACGTCAAGACAGGCAAGCGTGCGGTAGGCAAGGAAGGCTCCTCGATTTATTTGCAGCTCAATGAAGAAATGAAATTGCAGGACATGCTGTATGGCCTTATGCTGCGATCAGGAAATGATGCAGCAACCGCAATTGCTGAACATGTCGGCGGTTCTGAGGAAGGCTTCGTTGTGCTGATGAATGAAAAGGCAGCTTTTCTCGGAATGACAAATTCCCAATTTAAAAACCCGCATGGCCTTGATGAGAAGGGGCATTATTCCTCGGCTAACGATCTTGCTAAGCTGACAGCTTATGCGCTGCGTAATCCCGTGTTCGCCAAAATTGTCAGCACACCCGTCAAGCAGGTTCCAAACCCGCATGAGCAGTGGCAGTACAAGTGGGTGAACAAAAATAAAATGCTCCAAATGTATGAAGGAGCAGACGGTGTGAAAACCGGCTATACGAAGCAGGCGCTGCGCTGCCTTGTCAGTTCTGCTACCCGTGGCGGTCAGCAGCTTGCAGCTGTCACGCTAAGCGATGGCGACGATTGGGCGGATCATCGCCATATGCTTGATTGGGGCTTTGAGCATTATCCGCTAGCCCAAATTGCGGGCAAAGGGCAGGCTCTCACCGGCTATCCTTACACTGTAGGGCAAAGCTTCAGCTACCCATTAACGGAAGAGGAAAAAGGTCAGTTGACCTCACGACTTGTCGTTGTAAATGCAGCAACGACGCGCTATGCGTTAGGCGAAAGAGGAACGCTGGAATGGTATATGAACGGGGCGAAAATAGGCGCCGTTCCGATCTATGATACGGGAAGCAGCAGACTTTCGCTTCCGGAGCGCAAGAAAATCGAGGCGGATGCTTTTATCAACGATGGACTCGGGAAAGAAAATTATTTGGCGGCGGCTGGCGAGGCCATTCGGGCTTTATTTAAATTATAAAAGCCCGAATATTAGCAATTTTATTATAATTTGAAACGGCTGCTTCATGATTGTTCAGGTAGCCGCCGTTTACGCTTGACTGCTTGGGGAGGCGGGAAGCATGGTTAACTTTATTTGGCTGTTTTTAATTGTCATCAGCGTCGTCGTCGGCGCTTTTAATGGCAAAATCGATGCAGTAGCCGGAGCAGCATTCACGGGAGCGCAAGCCGGCGTGACAATCAGCTTCGGGCTGATCAGCATAATGGTGTTCTGGCTGGGGATGATGCGAATAGCGGAGGATGCCGGGCTGTTGAAAAAAATGGCACAGCTGCTCGGCCCCATCGTTCGCTTCCTATTTCCGGATGTGCCCAAAAACCACCCGGCACTCGGCTATATTATGAGCAATCTCAGCGCCAACCTCTTCGGATTAGGCAACGCGGCAACGCCGATGGGCATTAAGGCGATGCAGGAGCTGCAAAAGCTGAACCCAGATCCGGCTGTCGCAACTCCAGCCATGTGCACGCTGCTCGCGTTAAATACATCCAGCATTACGCTGATTCCTACTACATTAATTGCGATTCGCATGAATTATGGCTCGGCGAATCCGGCGGAAATCGTCGGTACGACGCTCGCCGCAACGTTTATTGCTACCGCAGCAGCGATAGCGGCTGATCGCTGGTACCGCAGCAGGCAGAAGCCGCCTATCATCAAAGGCCCGTCCCAGCATCTTGCCCCAGCGGCCAAGCCGGGAGCAGCGGCAGCTTCGGGGGGAGGTGGCGGAGTTGCTTGAAGCTTTTACAAGAGCATCGGCATGGCTGATACCTGCTATTATCGTATTTATTCCGCTTTATGCGGCTTTTCGCAAAGTTCCGGTCTATGAGACGTTCACTGAAGGGGCCAAGGATGGCTTCGGCACAGCAATTGCAATTATTCCTCATCTCGTCGGGATGATGGTAGCGATCAGCATGTTTCGTGCTTCGGGCGCGATGGATTTTATGATTGGCGTCGTTCGACCGTTGTTCGATTGGCTCAGCATACCGAGCGAGGTATTGCCGCTTGCGGTGCTCAGGCCGTTGACTGGGGCAGGGTCGCTTGCTTTTACCGCAGACTTAATTCATACATATGGTCCTGATTCCATGATTGGCCGGATTGCTTCTACCATTCAAGGAAGTACGGATACGACGCTTTATGTGCTGACCGTTTATTTTGGCGCAATCGGAATCCGGAAAACCAAATATGCGCTTAAAGTGGGCTTGTTTTCCGATCTGATCGGTTTTTTAGCAGCAATTTTCATTTGCATGTACATATTCGGTTAACAGCGCTTGTGCTTTGCGCTTCATATCGTTATGATAAAGTTTGAGGTGAAAGTATTGGAACGTTTACAGAAAATATTAGCGCAAGCGGGCATCGCATCCCGAAGAAAATGCGAGGAAATGATTTTGGCCGGAGTGGTTGAAGTCAATGGCGAGAAAGTGACCGAGCTTGGTGTGAAAGCGGACCCTGCTGTAGATGTCATTCTCGTGAATGGCAAGCCGATCCGAAATGAGAAAAAAGTGTATGTGATGCTGAATAAGCCGAAGGGCGTTATTACGAGCGCGAGCGATCCACAAGGCCGCAAAATCGTCTCCGACTATTTGCCGGGCATCAGGGAGCGCGTCTATCCGGTTGGCCGTTTGGATTATGATACGGAAGGGCTGCTGCTGCTGACGAATGACGGCGAGTTCGCCAATCTTCTGACGCATCCGAGCCATCATGTACCGAAAACCTATTATGCGACAGTAAAGGGCGTGCCTCACGGAACGCTGCTGGACCAATTGAAAAAGGGCGTTAAGCTTGAAGACGGCATGACCGCTCCTGCTGAGGTGGAATACCAGGACGTTAATACGGAAGAAAATACATCGACCGTCCGTATTACGATCTATGAAGGCCGCAATCGTCAAGTTAGAAGGATGTTCGAAGCAATTAATCATCCTGTTGTTCGCTTGAGAAGGGTGAAGTTCGGCGAGCTGGGCTTGCATAATTTGGCAAGGGGGCAATTCCGCCATCTGACGCCTGTAGAAGTGAAGGAGCTGCGCGAAGCTGCCCGCAAGTCACATAAAGTTCATAAAAAGTAGACGGCGGCAGCGGCAATTGCCGCCAGCTTTTCGTTATAATGAAACTATCTATGTTGACACACTAACCGAAATGCAGGTGATGAAAGCCCTATGAAATCGTCACGCAAAATCATGCAAATCGTCATATTGACAGCCGTGCTCATTATCGGAGGGTATGCGATTGGAACAACTTTGTTCGCTTCGGGCGAAAGCGGGGGCGTTCCGAAGGTGGGAGGCACACCGCCGGAGTTTAAGCTTGTAGATTTGCAGGGCAACGTGCATCAGCTGTCCGATTATAAGGGTAAAGCGATTGTCGTTAATTTCTGGGGAACGTTTTGCCCGCCATGCGTGAAAGAAATGCCGGAATTCGAACGTCAATTTGCCAAATGGCAAAATGATGGCCTCGAAATTCTGGCTATTAATTTGAGTGAGGATACACTCACCGTTAACAATTTTGTCCATCAGTTTGAGCTGAACTATCCGATATTGCGCGATGTTGACCGGAAGACGGAGCGTAAGTACGGACTAAGGTCATATCCGACTACTTTTTTCGTTAAGCCGGATGGCACTATTATGGATATTACAGTTGGTGGAATGACAGAGGAATATATTGATGAGCGTATTGCGAAGCTGTTAACGTATTAGGAGGTTTCTTCCGTGTTATCTATACATAACACCAAGTGTGAATGCGGGCATCAGAACGCGGTTGGAACTGTGCTGTGCGAAAGCTGCGGCAAGCCGCTTATGGAGGACCAGCAGCAAAATGAGCCGCTGGAAATGCGTTATGACGGCATTGCCCGGCGGTCGCAGAAAAAAAACCAAAATCTGATCGACCGGATTTGGAGCTTTTTTTCTTCCGTCAAAATTGCGATTTATTTGATTGTGCTGACGTTTCTCGGCGCTACTCTCGGAACGATCTACCCGCAGGAAAACACGTTTATTAACAATTTTGATATTGCGGCTTATTATGAAAGCACATATGGCACCCCGGGGAAAATTTATCAGATGCTGGGGTTGTCGCATACTTACGAGTCGTGGTGGTTCATTACGCTGCTTGTAATGATCGGGACGTCACTCGTCATTTGCAGCCTGGACCGGATTTTGCCGCTTTATAGGGCGCTAAGCAAGCAGCAAATTCGCAAGCATCTCCAGTTCATCAATCGGCAGAAGACGGTTTATTCCGCAAAAGTGGACGAGCCTGCCGAAGCATGGGTGGAGCAGTTTGCGGCTCAGCTAAAGCGGAAGCGCTACCGCGTTCATATGGACGGCTCAGCGCTGCTTGCGGAGAAAAACCGATTTAGTAGATGGGGACCTTATATTAATCATATCGGCCTTATTTTGTTTCTGCTCTCGATACTCGCCCGCAGCTTGCCAGGCTGGCAAATGGACAGCTATATTACCATCGCTGACGGAGCGACCGTACCGATTGAAGGCACCAACTATTATGTCAAAAATGAAAAGTTTACCGTTGATTTTTATACGGATGATGAGCTTCCGCCGGAGCTGAAGGGACAAGCTAGGGCGAAGCTTTATGAAACGGCGGCTGTGCTTTATACATGTTCAAGCGGCTGCGAGGCTGGTGAGACGCCGGTGCTTGAGGAAGTAGCGAGGCATGATATTATCGTCAACAGCCCGCTGAAATACAAAGGTTTGAAGCTGTATCAGTTTGACTTCGACCTGACGCCCAAGCTGATTAGCGTCAAGCCTATGCTGATCAATAAAGAGACGGGCGAGCAATACGGGCCTTTCGAGCTGACGATGAAGGATGCGGCGCTGAATTATGAGCTCGGCCCTTACAAAATGCGGCTGATCGCCAATTACATGGATTTCGCAGTTGGCGAGAACGGCGAACCGACGACGCTTGGGCGTGAACCGAATGCGCCAGCATTCGTCTTTCTGATTACTGGACCGGGACTCCCTGAAGCGGGACAGCCTTATATGTATTTTCCGATGCAGAAGGACAAGGAGAAGTTCGGGCAAGATCAAATTAATGGCGCTTTAGCAAGCAAAGTTGAGATCAAGGTCGATGGGATGCAAAATGTCAACTTCTCAGAAGCTTCTACCTCGCTTAATGTTCGTGTGGACAAGGCGCTGAACTTTGTCTGGGTAGGTGCTGCTATCTCGATGATCGGTCTATTGATGGGTTCATACTGGCAGCATCGCAGAATTTGGCTGCGCATAGACGACGGCCAGCTTTCGCTTGGCGCGCACACGAATAAAAACTGGTACGGCATGCGTGCGGATGTGGCGGGAGCGCTTCAAAAGATTGGCGTGACCGTAGATCCAAAGTCGCTAGATAACGGAGGGAATAACGCGTGAGTTTAGTTGATTTGAGCAGTGATGCTTTTATAGCCGCTTTTTTTCTGTATTGCTTTGCCTTTTTATTTTATGTCATTGCGATTGCGGGAAAAAAGTGGAGCAACCGCGATCCGTTTCAGCATGAGAAGCGCTGGGGACGCATTGCGTTTATCACCTCAAGCTTGGGGCTGGCCGCCCATCTGACCTTCTTCTTCACAAGATGGGCAGGAAGCGGTCAAATTCCAACGAGTAATATGTACGAATTTATGACCTTCCTCGGCATGGCGATTATGATTGCTTTTACGATTATATATGCGATTTATCGTAAAGCGCTGCTGGGGATGTTCTCCCTGCCGCTAACCGTTATTATCGTAGCTTATGCTTCGGTATTTCCACAGGAGGTTCAGCCGCTTATTCCAGCGCTTAACTCGATATGGCTTAAAGTACATGTTACGACAGCTGCGCTTGGTGAAGCCTTTTTTGCCGTCGGCTTTGCTGCCGGACTTATGTATTTGCTGCGGGTTGTTGATTTTAATAGCGAGACGAAGGAAGCACGGAGATCGCGTTTTTGGGTAGAGTTCTCGTTATATACGATCATTATTATTATTGGTTTTCTGGTTGCGGTATTTGGTTTCCGCGCCGCTGGTTATGAAGCGCAGTTCTCGCAAGAGATGTCGACAGTTGACGCCAAAGGGATTGAGTCTTCTAAAGTCGAGACGGTTGATTACACACTGCCTCCGATTGTGAAGCCTTATAACAGCGAGGTCGTACATGCGGACAGCTTCCTTGGCATGACAGATACAAAGCTCGAGGCACCATCTTGGATGAACGGCGTTAATGCGGGCCGCAAGCTCAATACGGTCATTTGGTCGATTATTGCCGGAACGATTTTGTATGGCTTGCTCCGCCTTGTATTCCGCAAGCCGCTTGGTGCGGTTATTCATCCGGTCATGGAGGGCGTTGACCCGGATGATCTGGATGAAATCAGCTACCGCGCCATTGCGATTGGCTTTCCGATTTTTACGCTGGGCGCGCTCATCTTTGCAATGATTTGGGCCAATATTGCATGGGGGCGGTTTTGGGGATGGGACCCGAAGGAAGTTTGGGCGCTTATTTCCTGGCTTTACTACAGTGCTTATTTGCATTTCAGATTGTCGCGCGGTTGGCAGGGCCTGCGGTCCTCCTGGCTCGCGGTCATTGGCTTCGTCGTTATTCTGTTTACGCTGGTTGGCGTAAATCTGGTAATAGCGGGCCTTCATTCATACGCGGGAACGAATTAATCGCGATTGGGAAAGGGGTTAGTGAATATGTCCAATTTCGCCAGCCGAATTTTGGTTGTTGACGATGAAGAACGGATTCGCCGTTTGCTCAAAATGTATTTGGAAAAGGAAGGCTACGTCATTGATGAAGCGGAAGATGGAGAATCCGCGCTGCAAATGGCTACGGCTACGGATTATGCGCTTATTTTGCTCGACGTTATGCTTCCAGGCATTGACGGCGTGGAAATGTGCTCCCGTCTCCGTCAAGTGAAAGCGACGCCTGTCATCATGCTGACTGCGAAAGGCGAGGAAATGAATCGCGTGCAAGGGTTTGAAGTTGGAGCTGACGATTACGTCGTCAAGCCATTTAGCCCGCGCGAAGTGATTTATCGGGTGAAGGCGATTTTGCGCCGCTCCTCGGCCACTGCCTTTTTGACGAAGGAAGTCAATTCCAGCAACAATATCGTATTCCCGCATTTGGTCATTGAGCATGATGCCCACCGCGTAACAGCGGCAGGTCAGGAAGTGAGCTTGACGCCAAAGGAATATGAACTGTTGCACTATTTGGCTGTTTCACCGGATAAAGTTTTTTCCCGTGAGGAACTGCTTAAGGATGTATGGAACTATGAGTTTTTCGGTGATCTCCGAACCGTTGATACGCATGTCAAGCGCCTGCGCGAGAAGCTGAACAAGGTGTCGGGCGATGCAGCGGCAATGATTACGACGGTATGGGGCGTCGGCTACAAGCTTGAGGTGCCAAAGTAATGAACTGGAGGAAGTACTCTCCTTTTCTGTTGTGGCATAGCGTCGTTGGCAAGCTGTGGGTGACGATTATTTTGCTCGTGGCTGTCGTGCTGCTGACGCTTGGCGTATTTCTTGTTCCGTATATTGGGTATTTGTTTGAAAAAGATGCCAGCCATGAAGTGATGCTGCTGTTCATCATCGTTGCGGTTATCGGTTTTCTGATGTCAACCTTTTTTGCTTTTTTTCTATCGCGTAAAATTCAGCAGCCGCTGTTGGAACTGAAGGAGGCTGCGGATTCGATATCGCAAGGAAATTATCAGATGCGGGTGAAGATTCGCTCTAATGATGAAATTGGCGAGCTGGCGAATACGTTCAACCATATGACTGAGCAGGTGGACAAGCTGATTCATGATCTTAATCATGAGAAGGAGCATTTGTCGAGCATTTTGCGCAGTATGGGGGACGGGGTCATTACGTTTGATGCTGAGGGCGAAATTATTTTGACAAATCCGCCGGGGCATCTGCTTATTAACCGCTGGGCTGATCTGGATCAGGAGTGGGGCGATGCTTTTTACGATAGCACAAAGCCATACTCTTCTGTTCCTGGACCGCTGCTTGATATATTCGAGAAGGTCATGGACGAAGGCCGCGACGTTTCCAATAAAGTATACGTGCACAACAGCATGTGGTCGGTCGTCATGGCCCCACTGCTGCGTGATGGCGTTGCCCGCGGAGCGGTCGCGGTCATTCGGAACGTGACGGAGGAGCATAAGCTGGAGAAGCTGCGGCGTGACTTTGTGGCGAATGTTTCACATGAGATTAGAACGCCGCTTTCGATGATGCAAGGCTACAGCGAAGCGCTGCTTGATGATATTGTTGCTTCTCCAGAGGAGCGCAAGGAGCTTGTGCAGGTTATTTATGATGAATCGCTGCGTATGGGCAGACTGGTCAATGATTTTCTGGATATGGCGCGCATGGAAGCCGGGCATGTGGAGCTGAATTTGCGGCAGGTTGACTTGCTGCAAATTATAAGGCGTGTGCATCGTAAGTTCCAGGTATTCGCCAAGGAACGGGAAGTCATGTTCAAGACAGAATTGCCTGATATGCCTTTGCTGCTGCTAGGGGCGGATGAAGACCGGCTTGAGCAGGTGCTGACAAATTTGCTTGATAATGCGCTGCGGCATACGCCGCTGGGCAAGTCCGTGACTATTGCGGCAAGCCCCATGACGATTAACCAGACCCACTATATTCAAATGCAAATTAAAGATGAGGGACAAGGCATTCCTAGCGAGGATTTGCCGTATATCTTCGAAAGGTTTTACAAAGCGGACAAATCGCGCAAGCGCGGTTCCTCTGTAGGAACAGGGCTCGGTCTTGCGATCGTCAAAAACATCATAACCCAGCATAATGGGCAAATCGAAGTAGATAGCATACTCGGCAAAGGAACGACCTTTACGCTGCTGCTGCCTGTCGAAACAAAGCATTAGCTGTCAAGGCGCTCCGATAGGAGCGCTATTTTTTGTTGAAAAGAAGCATTAAATCTTGTTGCTCGTGAAACATTCGAATATATTGAATATAGTTGTCAAAGAAATAAACGTTAAAGGAGCAAGGTGTGACAATAAAAACCAATTCAAAAGATCCTAGAGTAATCCGGACACGGCAGACGGCAGCTGCTCCTTGATGCACTTATTTCCTTGCTAGGTGAAAAGGATTTTGATGTGATCAGCGTTCGTGATATATCCGACCGTGCGACAGTCAATCGTGCCTCCTTTAACGTAAGCCAGAGGCAGATCAGCCGCTCGAAGTGCAGCTGCGCCAGCGGATACTCGCCGTATGCGACTATCATTCTAAGCTGAGCAGCGCCTGTACTGCTTGAGGAAGGGCACAACAATAAGTCCTATGAATTGACAGGGCCTCAGGCGGTCAATCTCATTGATATCGCGGCGTTGCTTATTGCAAGAGCAAGGCAAGGAATTTAAGGCGCTAGAAGCCGATCCGGAGGAGTACAGCAGCCTGCTGTCAGGGGCAGGCCTTCCTAAGGAGATGCTGCAGGTTATGCTGAGCATGTTTGCTGCGATTGAGGCAGGAGAATATGCGGAAGTCTCGGCGGAAGTATCTCGCATTACGGAACATGCCTCGGTGCCCGCTTCTGATTATGTGAAGCGTTTGGACAATAAGAAGGTATAAGCAGGGCAGGACAGTGCAGGCATAATGGCAAACAAAAGCCCCGGAATGGTCATCAATGACCACTTCGGGGCTTTTTGCATGGACAGAAGTCCGTATTAGATTTTGATTTCTTTTGCAGTGTTCAGCTCGGTCAAGTTCGTAAGCTGCTCCAGAACCTCTTTCGGTGTTCCTTTGTCAACACGCAATACCATGATCGCGGAGCCGCCCTCTAGCTGACGACCAACCTGCATCGTTGCAATGTTCACGTCATTCGTTCCAAGCAACGTACCTACGCGGCCGATAATACCAGGCTTATCGTTATGCGAGATCAGGATCAGGTTGCCTTCAGGCGTAACATCGACAGGGAAATTGTCAATTTGAACGATACGCGGGCCATAACCTGTGAGCAGTGTGCCGGCAACGGTACGTTCTTCCTTCTTCGTGCGCAGCGATACGGTTACGAGATTCGTAAAGTCTTTTGCAATATGCGATTTTTGAACGACAATGTTAACATCGCGCTCTTTCGCAAGGTGCATTGAGTTGACGACATTCACTTGCTCTGTGCCAAGGTGGTGGGACAGAATGCCTTTGACAACGTAGCGAGTCAGTGGCTGTGTATCTACTTCTGCAAGATCACCCGAGTAGCCAACAACGATTTCCTGTACCGCACCGTCTGTCATTTGGGAAATAAAGCTGCCCAGCTTCTCTCCAAGAATGAAATAAGGCTGAAGCTTGCTTTGCAGGCCAGCTGGAATTGGCGGCATGTTGACGGCATTGCTGAACGGCTCATCGCGCAAAATGTGCAGCACTTGCTCCGAAACGTCAATCGCAACATTTTCTTGCGCTTCTACTGTCGATGCGCCAAGGTGAGGCGTAACGATGATTTTCGGATGTTTCAGGAACGGGTGGTCCTTAGCTGGAGGCTCAACTTCAAATACGTCGAATGCCGCTCCAGCAACGATGCCTTTATCAATCGCTTCAACCAGAGCAATTTCATCAATGATTCCGCCGCGAGCGCAGTTTACGATACGCATGCCAGGCTTCATAACAGCAAATTGGTCTTTGCCAATCATATGATGAGTCTCAGGTGTAAGCGGTGTGTGAACAGTCATAAAATCTGCGTTACGGACAATTTCTTCCACCGATGCAAGCTTAATGCCAAGCTTCTCTGCACGCTCTTCCGTCATAAACGGATCGTAGCCGAGAATGTCCATGCCGAAAGCTTTCGCACGTTTTGCAACTTCGCTGCCGATACGGCCCATGCCAAGAACGCCCAGCACTTTGTTGCGAAGCTCTACGCCAAGGAAGGATTTGCGATCCCAAACGCCATTGACCGTTTTCATGTAAGCTTGAGGAATATGGCGGGCAACGGCCATCATCATGGCGAAAGTGTGCTCGCAAGTTGTAATCGTATTGCCGTCAGGAGCGTTAATAACGATAATTCCGCGCTGGGTTGCAGCGTCCAGGTCAATGTTGTCTACGCCAACGCCTGCGCGTCCAACAACTTTCAGAAGCTTGCCGGCTTCCATAATGCGTGCTGTTACACGCGTTTGGCTGCGAACGAGCAGAGCGTCGTATTCGCCAATAATGGCGACGAGCTCGTCTTCGCTTAAACCTGGTTTTTTATCGACAATGATATCTTCCGCGTCTACAAGCTGTTGGATGCCCAGATCGCTGATAGGATCGGATACTAGCACTTTAAACATAAGTAGATTGCCCCCTAAAATTTTTGCGAATGTAAAAATCATTTCGTAAGCTACATCAGGTGTGATACTAAAATAAAAACCGCCCTTGCACACATACGCATGCGAGGCGAGAGTTTCTTATAGTCAAACGGCGCCTCGAATCATGTCGAATGACAGAAAGGATAGCCTTTATCATTTTAAAGCATTAACATGGACAATTGCAATCCTCAAACTTGATCAAATGTGAAATTTTTTGATATGATTCATGCATTGCCTGTTTAAATAGATAAAGGGGAGAGACGAGAGATGAGCAATTGGGAAGAGATCGAAGCGGATGTTTTTTTGCAGCTGTTGGAGAAAGGACATATAGAGGCAGGGCAAGTCATTGACGTTCGCGAGTCGTTTGAATGGGATTATTATCATTTGGAGCAGTCCACGCATATTCCGATGAATACGATCCCTCATCACTTGGGACAAATAGCGGATGACAAGCCGCTTTATATCGTATGTGCACATGGCGTGCGCAGTGCTAATGTATGCGGATATTTAGAAAAGCAGGGCTACGGCAGCCTCCTCAATGTGACGGGAGGAATGGCGGCCATAGCCCTGCTTCAAGGGTTTCAATACGACTAGCAGCAGCCGGTCGGTTAAGATGCGTTGGTGGTGAAGAAAGGCAGCAGCGGCAGCACTTCCTTGCTGTACATTTGCTCTGAACCGTTGCTGTAGTCACCGCTACGCACAGCGGCTGTATTCATCAGCAGCTCAGCAATGGCAGCGATGGAGCGGATTTTCATTTTGCTCGCTTGCCCCGTCTTAATAAATTCATCGATCCGGATAACCAGATCCTGTGGATAGTAGTTCGTTAATTGCTTATGCGACAACAAATGGTCGGCCATCAATTTGTTTTTCACAATAAGGGGCAGCTTGTTCCATTTGCTGATTTCCAAAATATTCGGGAACTTGTATTCGTTAGGAATATCACTGTTCACGGTAGCCGCCCATTTCATCATCGCACTGTAATACGATTGCTGCGAGGAAAGGGTTTGCTTCACGGCTGCTTGGTAAATGGAATCATCATTAACAGCTGCGACGAGCTTCGCAGAATTGAGCGTCTTCGCTTTGTTCGCTGCTTTGTTTGACGTTTGCTCAAACAATTCAAGGCTTTTAATGACGCTCGCCTGTGCTTCACCGAGCAGCGGCGATTGCTGCATATTGAAGGAAGCGACCTCGCCTGCTTTTTTCTTGGCTAGCTTGGACAAATCTTTAAATATGGCGTTGCCATCGGCTGAATCATCCTGCTCCAGTTTTTTCAAGGCGCTGAACCATTCGTTTTGGAATTCACGGTAGGGCAGAAATACAGTATGATAGTAGGAGACGAGATCCTGCTGCTGATACGGAGTCGACTTGGATTTGGCCTCACTGTTTAACTGTTTCATTTCGTAGCTGGTTTTGGTCTGCTCACTGCCGTACTGTACACCGTAGAAAAATGCGCCGACTGCGCAAACCAGCATGAAAATAAAACCTATGCTGTAAAACATGGCGGAACGGGTTAGCTGCTTTTCCATAACAAAACTCCCTTTTATGTATGTATTCATTATTGCTCTCTTTTGCAGCCTGTGCGTACAGGTGAATTTACTTCAAAAATACGAACCTCCAGGACGGGCGGGAAGTTATGAAAAAATTCGACATCCGTAAAATACGAGTGCGCAAGGTGACCGTTGACGAGCTTGACGATCGCATGCTGCTCATTAATTTGTACATGACGCAAGCACTTACTTTTATTATCGGCTTGATATGGGTTTTATTTCAGCGTCAAAGCATAATTCATTTATTTCATTTTCCGAAAGAGCTTAATGTCGTGTGGTTTGGACTAGGTTTGGCGGCGGTTGTACTGCTTGTAGATTTGTCTATTTCCCGCTTTGTCCCTGATGAAGCAGCCGATGATGGCGGCGTAAATGACCGGATTTTCCGTGAACGCCCGATTTGGCATATTATCGTATTGTCGTTTGTCGTCTCGGTATGTGAAGAGCTGCTTTTCAGAGGTGCTTTGCAGCACGCGTTCGGGCCGTATTGGACAAGCATTATTTTTGCAGCGATTCATGTCCGGTATTTAAAGCATTGGATTCCAACTGGACTTGTGTTTTCCATTAGCTACGGCTTAGGATGGATTTATATCCAAACTGGCAGCTTGTGGGCCCCAATTCTTGCTCACTTTGCGATAGATATGATTATGGGCTTTATTATAAGATTCAGGAGGGAACCGAAAGGGCAATTATGAGCAGGGTACAAAAATTCGGGAAAACATCGCGCAAAGGGCCGTCGCCCGAGAAAATGGAAGCTCCCCGAATCAATGAAGAGGGAAGGGAGATCCTTCCCCCAAGACGGAAAAAGTTCCCTTCAGGCGCAAGCAAAGTAACGAGATGGTATTATAATGTATTGTTTTTCCTCTTTCTAAGCTTGGTCGGCGCGCTGTTCTGGTATGGATTGAAATATACGAATTAAGCTGCTGGAGCGCTTTGCTGTCCCACGCTTCTAATTCGACTGTTTCGTATCAATCGCAGCCGGATCAATGAAGCCATAGCCCTTGTCTTCAAGCTGCGTCAGCAGCTTGTCAAGCGCTTCAGCTGTCCAGGCCAGCTCATGCATTAAAATGTTGGCGCCAGGATGGAGCTGTTCCAGCACACTCGCGACGACTTTGTCAGGATCTCCTGGAGATTTCTGTTCCCAATCGAGCGAACCGTTGGACCACGTCATGTACAGCATGCCGTGGTTTTTGACGATTTCTTTGACGCTATCGTTGCCAGACCCATAAGGCGGACGGAAAAACTTTGGCGCTTCGCCAGTCAACTCCTTGACGGTATCCTGGACATCAGCAACCTGCTGCTCCACTTTGGCGGCGGATTCTTTTTTCAAATTGATATGGTCCCAAGAGTGGTTGCCGATCGTCTGTCCGCGCTCGTGAATGAGCGTCAGCAAATCAGGGTTTGCTTTAACCCGGTAGCCGTTTACGAAAAAGATCGCTTTCGCTTTATGCTTGTCGAGCGTATCGAGCAGGCTGGTAAGCACCTCCTTGTTGTGCGGCCCATCATCAAAGGTCAGCAGCACGACTTTGTCCGTCGCCCCTTCATCCAGCGGCTTGAAGCGGTATACGCTGTCCATTTTGTACAGCTTGGCTGCTGGTGCTTCGCTTGGCGAAGGCGTTACTTCGGCTTCTGTATTGGGCGAGGCTGTGGGCTCCTCCTGCTGAAGGGCTGGCGAAGCGGTTTGCAGTTGCTCTGCCGCTTGGCTTTCCAGTGCCGCCTCACTTTCCTGCGGCTGGTTGCTGCCTGAGGGGACGCTTTGCTGGCTGCAAGCGGCAGCAACTAAAGCGGCTCCTAGAAAAACAGCGAGCGATGCGGTCATTCTTTTAAACATAATGAACCTCCATTTATATGGTGTAGTTATCAGTGGGTATTATTGTAGCATAATCAATAATGCTGTGTTTTGTAAGCCGCGGGATTTCCTTTATTAAGCAGGATAAATACAGTCAGGCAAGCCACACTATAGGGTGAAATCGAATATTGAATAGGGATTTTTCGGGCCCTAAATCAAGGAGGTTTTGTGCTACTATGAGGCTAAGAGGATTTCTTCTCGGAGGGCTCGCCGGGGCAGCCGCTGCTCTCTTTGTTGCCCGCAAGCGTCCGGGTACAGCTGCACTCGCAGCGGGCGTGCTGGCGAGCGCCTGCTCCACGATTAGCCACAAGGCGATGTCCTTGTGGAACGACAAATGGATGCAAAAGGCCGTAAATACGGCCCCAAAGCGTACAGACGATACCGCCGGAAAATTCGGCGACGGCTGGGTTCAGATTGAGGCAATGATGAACAGTGATCCGGAGCTGAAACAGCAAGCCGAGGAGATCATGGCGGAATCGTCGAACAAGACACATTAACCAACAGTTTCGGGAAGGAATCGTTTGAACGAGGCACTGAAAAAGTGCAGCTTCGAACGATTCTTTTTGCCTATTTTAGGTGCAATCCGAGTTTGAACATGATAAAGTAGTTACATAGTTTGATTTGACCAATTTGGTCACATCTTCTTGTAAATTTCATACGCTGTTACAACAGATGCTGCAGAGGAGGATCCTGTCATGAAGATCGAACGACTTAGTCAGGACAAGATAAAAATATTTCTGACGTTCGACGACCTGCTGGAACGAGGGATCCAGAAGGACGACATGTGGCGCGAAATTCCAAAGGTGCACGAACTATTCAGTGAAATGATGGATCAAGCATACAGTGAACTTGGATTCGATGCCAGTGGACCGTTAGCGGTCGAAGTGTTTGCCCTGCCGGCCCAAGGTATGGTCGTGATTGTCACTCGCGGCAAAATGAACGGAAGCTCGGAAGAGAGAACGTCCGATGATGATGACGCAGATGACGAAATTTACGAAATGGAAGTGACGCTTGAGCAAAGCGATATCGTCATGTATTCCTTTCGCGATTTCGAGGATGTTATACAGGTTTGCAGACAGCTGCAAGCCGCTGCCCTGACAGAAGATGGGCGCCTGTATGCTTACAATAATAAATATATACTGGCGCTGGAACCGGCTTTGATTGAAACGTCCCGCCATAATGCCGTTATCGCCCTGCTGGCGGAATACGGGGAAGCCACATCGGTCACTTATGCGATGCTGGAGGAGTACGGGAAAGTAATCATGCCTTCCGAGGCTGTGAAAGAAATATGCACTCATTTTTTCAACTAGGCCATGCTTAAGCGAAGAGGGCGCAATGAATGGAGCATCTGCAGGAGCGTCAAGCCTGCTGATGCTCTTCTTCTTTTTATTTATCCGTACAATTGCTGGAATATAGTGTCCGCCGCTTGTGCTAGGCGGCTCCAGAGGCAGGGAACTGCGGCGGCGCGGGGGTGTTGCCGTGATGATTCAGGAAGCACTCAGGCTGAAAAAACATCCCTTTACATAATGCGCGCATCGTTATTCAAGGGTTCGGCAATGCGGCAGCTTTCTTGCTAAATTCATGCATGAAGCTGGAGCTCGCGTAATAAGTATATCCGATGTGTCCGGAGCGTTGTATAATGAAGTAGGACTGGACATCCCTGATTTGTTGGACAAGCGGGATTCGTTCGGTAATGTGATACGTTTGATTTCTTCAACGATTACGAACAGCATGCTGCTTGAGCTGCCCTGTGATGTGCTTGTACCAGCAGCAATTGAATATTGAAGCTTGAAAAAATAATGATACGCAGTTTTGCGCAAGTATACGAAATCCACCAAAACCGCAAAGTGGATATGCGGCTCGCTGCCTATATGGCGGGAATCCGCAAAATGGCGGAAGCCTCCCGTTATCGGGGGTGGGTATAGCAGGCGCAGCATGGGGGGTGAAGAGCGACGATGATGTGGATTTCTGTCTTGACGGCAGCGGTGGCACCAGGAATAGCGCTGCTGACTTATTTATATTTAAAGGACAAATACGATACGGAGCCTATTCATATGGTCGTCCGGATGTTTTTGCTGGGCGTGCTGATTGTGCTGCCGATTATGGTTGTTCAGCGCGGCCTGCAGCTGTGGTGGGGCGATCATCCAATCGTATTTTCCTTTGTGCAATCGGCCAGTGTAGAGGAATTTATGAAATGGTTCGTTCTTTATCATTTTATTTACAATCATACGGAGTTTGACGAGCCTTACGACGGCATTGTTTACGCCGGCTCCATCTCGCTCGGATTTGCGACACTCGAAAATGTGATGTATGCCTTTCTGGCTCCCGCATCGTTCGGCTCGCTTGTTGTGAGAGCGCTGCTTCCTGTATCGGGGCATGCCCTCTTCGGTATTATGATGGGCTATTATGTAGGCAAAGCCAAGTTCGAGAGCAATGGCAAAAAGCGTAGAAATTATATCGCTGTATCGTTTCTGCTGCCCATTATGCTGCACGGCAGCTATGACTGGATCATGATCACGCTGCGTTCCAGCTGGATCTGGTTCATTATTCCGTTCATGGCCGTGCTATGGGTCGTTGGGCTCCGAAAAATGCAGCGGGCCAACTCGCGCTCGCCGTTTCGTTTTTTGAAGCGGGATGAAGAGGTTAAATTGTAAAGCAGCCGTCCATACTGAAAGCTAGAGGAAATTTTTCGATAAGCTGGAGGTAGGGATGGAAGCAGTTAGAGTGAAAGTGACCATTCGCTGCAATGTATGTGGCGAGAAGTTCGTTTTGCGCGGCAAGCGCGAAAGCAGCGGCATAGATACTGGTTTCAAGCAATGCATTTGCAACAACATCGACGATCTTGATATTGAAGAACATACTTTTTAAACAAATTGAATGCATAAAGCTCCTTTCAGCAAACCAAACTAACACCAGGTTTGCACAAGAAAGGAGCTTTTTGTATGGTTTATAAACGGATAAGCGCGGTATTGTTTCCGATTGCGGCTATTTTGCTGGTAGGTTCGCTCTATTGGGGCTATCAGGAGCATCAGGAGAAAAACGCTGTATTGATGAAGGCGGAAAATCAGTATCAACGGGCGTTCCATGATTTAACTTACCATGTGGATAAGCTGCATCAGCAGCTTGGCAATACGCTAGCAGTCAATTCCACATCACAAGCGTATCATCGAAAAGGGCTCGTTAACGTATGGCGGCTAACAAGCGAGGCGCAGAACGAAATCAACCAGCTGCCGCTTTCGATGCTTCCATTTAACGAGGCGGAGGAATTTTTGTCGCGCATCGCCAATTTTGCCTATAAAACTTCCGTTCGCGATTTGACGAAGCAGCCGCTGTCTGAGGATGAATTCAAAACCCTCAAAACGCTGTATGCCAACTCAAAGGATATTTCAAAGGATTTGCAAGGCATGCAGGAAAAAGTGCTCTCGAATCATTTGCGCTGGATGGATGTCGAGCTGTCATTGGCGGCTCAGCAGGCTAAGGGCGATCAGACGATTGTGGACGGCTTCAAGGGTGTCGATAAAAAGGTGAGCGATTATCCGGAAATTAACTGGGGCCCTTCGGTTTCCAGCATGTACGAGAAGCGTCCGATCAGCATGCTGAGCGGTAAAGCTGTAACGGCAGATGAAATTAAGCAGCGTGCCGCCAAGTTTGCCGGCAAAAAGGGCGAGGGCAAGGACATTCGCGTCGAGGAAAATGGCAAAGGCACGGAATATGCTTCGTATTCCGCAGTATTGTCCGAGCATAAGTCGGGCAGAGCGATCCATATGGATTTTTCGCAAAAGGGCGGTCAGCTTATCGCTTATATGGACCCTCGTGATATTGGAGAGAAGCAGCTAGGCATCGATCAAGCGCGGGCTGCGGCTGAAAAATTTTTGAAAGAGCATGGATTTGACGGCATGAAGGCGGTAAGCTATGACGCGTATGATAATGCAGGAACGTTCAGCTTCGTCGGCAACCAGGACGATGTGCTGATTTATCCAGACAAGCTGACGGTCAAAGTTGCGCTTGATAACGGAGATATAGCGGCGCTGCAAGCGAATGAATATGTGTTCGAGCATCATAAGCGTACGCTGCCTAAGGCAGGCATTTCCAAAGCAGATGCCCGCAAGGCGCTGAACCCGGAAATGAAAGTCTCAAAAGAGCAGATGGCGCTGATCAAAAACGATGACGGCAACGAAGTGTTATGCTATGAATATACGGGCCGGATCAATGATAGCGACTACCGAATTTACATTAATGCAGACAACGGCTTGGAAGAAGCGATTGAAGTTATGTCTTCGCTTGACAAAGTGGCAAGTTCCGGTAAATAACCTTATGGCTCCTCTCTATATGTCGTGTTATAATGACAGCATTATAGGGGGGAGCCAACTTGTTGCCGAAAATTAATCAAATGTTATTTTTCCAAATTGCTTCTTCTGATGAAGCAGAAGCTGCCATCGAGTATAAGGCGCGTATTGCCGAGGTACTGGATGAAGGTTTTTTGATTGAGAACCCGATAAATAGCCAAAATGGCAGAATGAAAAGGATGTTTTTGGGCGACGAGCTTTCGGTCTATTTTGTATCGGAGGACGGAATCAAGCATTTCTTTAATTCCCATGTTCTTGGTTTCCGGGAAGATGTCGTTAAGCTGGTCAAAATCCGGAGGCCAGAGCTTGATCAGATTACAAAGGTGCAGCGGCGCAATTTCCTGCGGGTAGCTGCAGAGCTTGAAATTGCAGTGAAAATGCCGGATCAGGTCCGCTTCGTGGCACTTACAGATGATGTTGGCGGCGGCGGAATTTCGTTCATTTGCGATGGGAAATGGACGATTTCCCGTGGTCAGGTGCTGGAGTGCTGGCTGCTTATTCCTTATAAAAATGGTTCCATTGAACACGCATCATTCAATGCGGAAATTGTGAGGGTTGTACAGCTTGAAACGGGGCGCAATCAGGCGATGATTAAATTTGCCGGCATTAATGATACAGACCGTCAGCGGATTATTCGCTTCTGCTTTGAACGACAGCTGGAATTCCGCAACCGCTGAATAGTAAAAGCACCCTCTAGGCATGCTATCCTTTAACAGGGATAGAAGGGAATGATTGTATGGCTCGCGTGTCTGGGCAAAACCGGAAACGGCAGGAGGGACAAGCTCCTTGCCCGTCTTTTTCAGTTCGGTTTGATAAAATAGGAAAATGGCTCGGCATCGCGGCCGCGGCGCTGCTTATAGCCTGTTTGCTTGCGCAAACGGCGCTGCAAAGCAGCACGGTCAGACACTTGCTGTCGGGAGTTGAACGTATGGAAGGAACCCGTCTGCAAGGACAGGTTTCTTCATAATGCGTTCAAACATCTAGGAGCGGGGTGGATGGTGTTTTTGCATCCGTTCGTATAGTGTGGTATAATTTTCACGTCCGCAGGCAAAGCCTGCTTTTTTATTGAGAGGTTAGCGTCGCATCTGTCACGGTGTATCAAGCCAGCCATCTCGACATAAGGGGGGTTGACTTTTAGTGATGCAGCAAGACGGTGACGGCGAGCGAATCAACATTGCGATCGATGGACCTGCTGGAGCAGGGAAAAGCACAGTAGCGCGTAAAGTTGCCGAACAATTAGGATATATTTATATTGATACAGGTGCTATGTATCGAGCCGTGACCTATAGTTCGCAGCAGGCGGGTATTGGGCCGCAGGAAGCTGGCAAGCTGGCTGACCATGTGACACATTTGGACATTAAGCTGCAGGCTGGCGACAATGGACAGACTGTTTTTTTGAATGGAAAAAATGTCACCGAACAAATTCGTTCACGCGATGTGACGCTTAATGTGTCTCATTATGCGGCGAATGAAGCGGTTAGGCAATTTCTTGGCGCAGCGCAGCGCAGGCTGGCTGAGGACAAAGGTGTTGTCATGGATGGAAGGGATATTGGTTCCCATGTGCTTCCGAACGCTGAGTTGAAGGTGTTTTTAACAGCATCCGTTGAGGAGCGTGCGCTTCGCAGGTACAAGGAGGTGGCCGGCAAGCAGCCGGTGACGCTTGAACAGCTTGCGGAAGAAATTTCGCAGCGTGACCAACTGGATGAACAGCGGGAGATTTCACCGCTCGTCCGCGCTGAAGATGCAATCCTGCTGGACAGCACGGCGATGCCGATCGAAGAGGTCGCCCAGGCTATTGTCAAATTAAGCAGAACCAAACTGGCGGGGGCGAAGTAAACTATGTTATACCTGTTGTTCCGATTTCTTCTCCGTGTGCTCTATATATGCCTATTCCGTCTTGAAGCCAAAGGGCTTGAGAATATACCTGCTGACGGGCCTGTCATTTTATGCGCCAATCATGTCAGCAATTTTGACCCGCCTACGGTCGGTGTCAAAGTTAAACGAAAAGTCCATTATATGGCGAAAGCGGAATTATTTAAAATTCCGGTCTTCGGGCCGCTCATTCGGGCATTTGGAGCTTTTCCAGTTAAGCGCGGAGGCGTGAGCAAAGAGGCGATCAAATCAGCAATCACCCTGCTGAAAGAAGGCAATGTAATGGGGATTTTCCCGGAAGGCTCTCGCCGCAATCAAGGCGGGGAAGCGAAGAAGGGAGCGGCAATGATTGCGCTTCGCAGCAATGCTGTTGTTATTCCTGTAGCAATTGTGGGTAATTATTCCTTGTTTCGCAAAGTAACGGTTTATTATGGCAAGCCGGTTGATCTTTCCGCATTTATTGATGATTCCTCACCGGATAAGCTGGACCGTCTGACTGATGCGATTATGATGGACGTTCGCGCCCTTATTGCAGCGAACAAATAAACATAGCTGTTTTAAATGCTGCTTAATGTTTTACTTTAGAACGTTGGCGGATTTAAATAAAATTGTAAGTTGAAAAGTTGTTGGATGAATTGAGGAGGTTATTTCAATGTCAGAAGAAACCAATGTGCAAGAGTCCGCAGTAGCGGAAAATCAAGAGGCTATGGATAATTTCGTATCCTTGAAAAAAGGGGATACAGTTAAAGGTTCGATCGTCAAAATCGAAGATAACCAAGCTTACGTAAGCCTTGGATATAAATATGACGGTGTTATCCCGATTCGCGAGCTGTCTGCAGTTCAATTGGATAATGCAAACGAAGCCGTACAAGTAGGCCAAGAAGTTGAGCTTAAAGTTATCAGCATTGATGACGAGAAAGAAAAGCTTGTTCTTTCGAAGAAAAGCGTAGATGGCGAGCGCGCTTGGGATTCGCTTCAAGCTCGTTTCGAGAGCGGCGAAGTATTTGAAGTTGTCGTAGCTGACGTTGTAAAAGGCGGCCTTGTCGCTGATGTTGGCGTACGCGGCTTTATCCCGGCTTCGATGGTTGAGCGTCATTTTGTAGAAGATTTCAGCGACTACAAAGGCCGCACACTTCGCGTAAAAGTGAAAGAAATCGACCAAGAGAACGGCAAAGTTATTCTGTCCGCGAAAGAAGTATTGGACGCAGAATTTGAAGGCAACAAACAAAAATTGATCGCGGCTCTTAAACCAGGAGAGCAGCTTGAAGGTACAGTTCAACGTTTGACACCGTTTGGTGCATTCATTGATATCGGCGGCGTTGACGGTCTCGTTCACGTTTCCGAGCTTTCATGGCAGCACGTTGCTCATCCTAAGGATGTAGTAGCTGAAGGTCAAGCGGTAACGGTTAAAGTTCTTAAAGTTGATCCGGCTGCTGGTAAAATCAGCCTGAGCATGAAAGCTGCTCAACCAGGTCCTTGGGAAACAGCTGGAAGCCAATTCAACATTGGCGATATCGTAACAGGTACGGTTCGTCGCCTCGTTACTTTCGGCGCATTTGTTGAAATTGCTCCAGGCGTTGAAGGTTTGGTACACATTTCCCAAATCGCTCACCGTCATATTGCGACTCCTTTCGAGGTATTGCAAGAAGGGCAAGAAGTTCAAGCGAAAGTTCTTGACTTCAACCCTGCTGAAAAACGCGTTAGCCTGAGCATCAAGGAAACAGAAGAAGCTCCTGAGCAACCGCAAAAGCCAGAAAGACAACAACGCGAGCGCGCTCCTAAACAAGAGGAACTGAACAATCCTAATGTTAGCTTGAACAGCCAAAGCATGAGCTACTCGCTGGCTGAGCGTTTCGGCGACAAACTGAATAAATTGAAATAATTCGTTTACAGGTATTTTTTCGAAAGGCCAGGCAGCTGCTTGGCCTTTTGTTTTTTTATTATTTCTTTATTCGGCTTTTCATCCTCTTTTTTCCATGCGATTAAATTTTACATACCTCATTAATAGGGGGATACGATGACTAGACATAAGCAATTGGAACGCATTAAACAAAAGCTGAAGGATGCAGCTCTGACCGATGCTGACCATCAGCTATTTGGTGCGAAAAGCCATAAATATGCAATGAACAGTCTGCTTAGCCTCGATGAGATTCGACAATTTGAGCAAGCGAATGGCGTCATTTTACCAGAGGAATTTTCAGCGTTTTTAATGAATATCGGAAATGGCGGTGCTGGTCCCTATTATGGTATTCATCCATTAGGTAAGAAGCAGGTTATTGATCTGGACCGAATAGCTGAGCCTTTTCCTTTGCAAGCAGAGATGACCAAGGAGCAATGGGAAACCGAATATCCATGGATTAACGGTGAGTGCGTAATAAGCGACGAAGAATACGAAGAAGCAAGCGCAAAACTGTTTCAAGGACTGCTCAATATTGGGGAGCAAGGCTGCACATACGAAATGATGCTGGTCGTTACAGGCAAACACCGTGGAAGAGTGGTTTATATTGATCTCGATTATCAAAAACCGTTCGTGACCTATGAAGCCCATTTTTTGGACTGGTATGAGCGCTGGCTGGATGAAGTGATTGCCGGTTATGTGACGGACTGGTTCGGTATGCGACGCGGTGGAGATGATAAGCAACTGATCGAATTGTATCAATCTACAGCGGAGGAACGTGTGAAAATCGAGGCTTTGGATGGCATGTTTAAGTTGAAGGCGATTTCGCAGGAGACGATTAACTTTTTAATAACCGAGTTCGCGGGATCATCCACAGCCTTGCGAAGCCTGTCGATGCAGGTGCTTGCTAAAATGAATTTTGCTGAGGCAGAAGTTTTCATTAGGCAGGAGCTCACCAGCAGCCATGCTGAAAATCGTTTGCGTGCCATACAGTGTATTCATTGGTATATGCCGAAAGGGGATCCGCGCTTTAATCAGCATTTAATTGCGCTGCTCCCAAAAGAATCAGATGAGGAAACGTTTCGCTTCATCTGTTATATCCTGCAAGCAGGCGGTGTTGAATTACTGCCCATGCTCCAGCCTTTTTTCAAGCATCCGAATGAAGAAATTCGCGTGCAGGCTGTATATCAGGCGGGGCAATCGGATATAAAAGCAGATTATCTTGCCGATTTTATGGCATTGCTTGACGATCCGGCGGTTAGGGTACAGCATATCACATTACAGGCGCTGGCTGGGGTGACAGATCCGAGACTGCTGCCTATATATGAGCGTCTACTGAAGCAGCATGAGACAGACAAAGATTATATTCGATCTAATATTGAGAGACGGCTTGAGGAGTTTCCGTATAACTCCAAGGAGCAGCTCGACAAGGTGTTTTCTTCAGTTTTAAAACAGGTTGGTAAGCTATTCAGAAAAAAATTATAAACTTTGAATTCATGAGCTGTAGAAGAGGTTATTCCTGATGTTTCATCATTAGGAATAGCCTCTTTTTTTTGGCGCATAATAGCTTCACGTGGGGTGATTTGGCTGTGAACGAAGGATATTTGTCGTTCTGGATTATGATTATGGCTTTCATATTAATGATGACTGGCTGGGCGGAATATGTCGGAGCAGGGCGCTCGAAGCTAATCGTTGCCGTTTTATGTCTATTTTCGCAGCCGTTTCATTATCGTGTAACCGTTTATGGGACGGCCATTGAGATTTATGCGAGCGTTATGGTTGCGGCAGTCGCTGTCTGCTGGACCCTGCGTAGAGGTGCGGATGGCGAATCCAGACGATACCTGCTGTTATGTGCTTGCTTGACTGGTATTATTTTGGGCGGCATTCAGAAGCTTTATCGGCTTGATCCGGTGTTTTATTGGATCGACCCTGTTTCGGATGGGGGTCTACTCGGTGGCTTGCTCGTATCTGCATTTTCAATGAAGCCGGGCCATCAATTTGGCATTTTGCTGCTGGCCGCTGTTCTGGCGGAATTAGCGAACGGGCTGTTATCAACTGGTATTTACATGGCTCGCATTGGCTCCTTGGCTTGGTGGGACAGCTTTTGGCTCGCTTTTGCCTATGCGCGAATCATCAGTATTGTTTTCCAATTACTTCGCGCTTCTTATAGCAAGGTGGCAGGAGCAGGTTGGAGAAATAAAGGAGGGAGCTCCCCGAAATGAGCCATTTTTTAATTGCGAATAAGCAATTGCTTGGCGTATTGCTTGGAATGGCATTCGGCATTATAGCGAGGCTGCTGATGCTGAAAACCGATTATCGCCAATATCCGACTTATCCTCACGGTCGGATTATCCATATTTCGTTAGGCGTCATTGCGGCGGCGCTTGGCGCAGTAGCCGTTCCGGCGCTATACAGTAAAGACTATACGGCCATTACCTTTTTATCACTAGCGGCGCAGCAATTTCGGGATGTTCGCAAAATGGAGCGTGAGACGCTGACGAAAATCGACAGCCTGGAGCTCGTCAGCCGCGGAGCAACTTATATAGAGGGCATCGCGATGGTGTTTGAAGGACGCAATTACCTAGTGATTATGTCCTCGCTGCTTACTAGTCTTTTCGCCGTAATGGTCAATCTCTGGGTCGGCCTGCTGGCAGGAGGAATATCACTGCTAATCGTCCATCATTTTCGTTCGGGCAAAACGCTGTCCCATATTATTTCGGCTGATACAGCGGAGGTGCGTGTGGATGGACCGGATCTGCTCGTCGGCGATATTTATATAATGAATGTGGGGCTTAAGTCAAATCAGGATATCATTCGCGAGCGTGGAATGGGCTTTATATTGACGCCTCTCAATGCGAACAGCAAGGTCACCATTAGTAATTTGGGCCAGCGTCAGGCGATTTTGTACGATTTGTCTACGATACTGGGTGTTTACCGGGATGATGGCGAACCGGCCTTAATTCCAATGGCGAAGCTCGATATGAAGGACGGAAGGCTTGCCGTATTTATGCTTCCTCAGGACAAGGACAAGAGGAAGGCGCTTAAGGTGATCGGACGCGTGCCGATTCTCGAATCGGCTGTACGTATGCCTACAGAAGCAAAAGTCAATAAGCAGGAGGGCTGAAAATGGCCAATATTGTTGCAGTCGTTTCGAGCAACCGGGATGTCTCAGGAGGCGGTGCACCGATCTTTTTCGCAGGCAGCGAGCAGGAGCTGGAGCAGACTGCTTTTCTGCTGGAGAAGATTTTAAATGCGAATGCCCATAATCTAAAAAATGGCGTCATTATCCTCGTTAATCATCTTTAAGATGAAAAGTTAGCCAAGGCGGCTGTTTTTTGCTATGATGGTAAGCGTGAGAATTACTGAAGGAGTGAATCGATAACTATGGCAAGACCTGTTATCGCCATCGTCGGGCGCCCGAATGTGGGTAAGTCTACCATATTTAATCGGATAGTCGGCGACAGGCTGGCAATTGTAGAAGATAAGCCGGGGGTTACGAGGGATCGGCTGTACGGCACCGGAGAATGGAATGGCATAGCCTTTAATATTGTAGATACAGGCGGCATTGAAATTGATGGTGAAGATGAAATTATGAAATCGGTTCGGATGCAAGCCGAGCTGGCAATTGAAGAAGCGGATGTTATTATTTTTATGGCAGATGCGAAAGCGGGCCTTACTCATTCAGATGAAGAAGTGGGACAAATGCTGTTTCGCTCCCGCAAGCCTATCGTACTCGCTATTAACAAGGTGGACAATGCGGGACGTATGGACGAGGTTTATGAGTTTTATGGCTTGGGCTTTGGCGAACCGATTGCCATTTCCGGCTCCCACGGCATGGGCATTGGCGATTTGCTGGATGCTGCCGTATCAAAGCTGCCTGAAATTGAAGATGTCGAATACGAGGACGACGTTATTCGCGTTGCCTTAATTGGACGTCCAAACGTAGGCAAATCCTCGCTTGTTAATGCGCTGCTTGGCGAAGAACGCGTTATCGTCAGCAATGTAGCAGGTACAACTCGCGATGCCATCGATACGCCTTTCGAGCGCGATGGACAGAAGTACGTGCTGATCGACACAGCCGGTATGCGCAAGCGCGGCAAAGTGTATGAATCCACGGAAAAATACAGCGTTATGCGTGCAATGAAAGCGATTGAACGCGCAGACGTAGCCCTCATCCTGATTAACGGAGAGGAAGGCATTATTGAGCAGGACAAGCATATTGCAGGCTATGCGCATGAAGCGGGCAAAGCGTCTATTTTTGTCGTCAACAAATGGGATGTCGTCGAGAAGGACGAGAAAACGATGCAAGCTTTCTCACAGACGATTCGCGATCACTTCCTGTTTATGTCGTATGCGCCGATCGTTTATTTGTCCGCGCTTACGAAGTCCCGTCTACACAAGCTTCTGCCTGTTGTGAATCACGTTTCGGAGCAGCATGCTTTGCGTATCCAGACGCATTTGTTGAATGATATCGTTGGGGATGCGGTTGCTTACAACCCGCCGCCGACGGACAAAGGCAAACGTCTGAAAATCAACTATGTGACACAAGTGGCGACAAAACCGCCAACGATTGTCATTTTCGTCAACGAGCCAGAGATGATGCATTTCTCATATGAGCGTTATTTGGAAAATAAAATACGGGCAGCGTTTAATTTCGAAGGCACGCCGCTACGGTTATTTACACGTCGTAAGTCAGACGAGGATTAGGGGAGAAGAGGCGTGCTGTACTCAGCCATTGCAGTTATTATCAGTTATTTATTAGGTTCCGTTTCATTCAGCATCGTCATTGCGAAATGGCTGAAAGGCATTGACATTCGCGAGCATGGCAGCGGCAATGCCGGGGCGACGAATACGATTCGCGTGCTCGGTAAAGGGCCGGGTATTACGGTCTTTTTGCTGGATATTGCAAAAGGGGTAGTCGCTGTGCTGCTGGGCCAGTGGCTCAGCGGGGGCGACGCCGAAAGCTGGACGCCTGTTTTATGCGGTCTTGCTGCCATAATAGGCCACAACTGGCCGATTTGGTTCCGCTTTAAAGGCGGCAAAGGCATAGCGACAACCGTTGGTGTCATTGCAACGCTTGCTTTCCTGCCGGCGCTGCTTGCGGGGATCGTCGCTATACTTGCGATTGCCATTACGCGCTTTGTATCGCTTGGTTCCTTGCTGTTCGCAGCATTGACGCCGATCTTTATTGCTTTGCTGAGTTTCTCCTTGCCACTGCTTTGCGCGAGCCTTGTATTATGCGTATTCGCGTTTGTCCGCCACAAGGCGAACATTGTGAAGCTGCTGAAGGGGACAGAGAACAAGCTTGGCGCAAAGAAAGGAATGTGAGTCCAATATGGCAAAAGCAAAGACCGAGCAAGTGCGCCGTGCTGCGGTGCTTGTAGCGGGAAGCTGGGGGACAGCGCTTGCTTCCGTTCTGGCTCGTAACGGCTATGAGGTGCTGCTGTGGACGCGTAATACGGAGCAGGCTAGCAGCATCAATGAAAGCCGCATGAATGCTAAATATTTGCCAGGCGTAATGCTTCCGGAGGGCCTTAAGGCAACGGTCAGCTTGCAGGAAGCGCTCAGCGGAGCGGAGCTTGCCCTGTTCGTTGCGCCATCCGGCGCCATGCGGGAAGTGGCGAAGCAGGCCGCTCCTTTTCTTGCAGCTCAGACGCTTTGCGTCCATGCGACGAAGGGGTTTGAAGCCGATACGCTTAAGCGGATGACAACGGTGCTTTCCGAAGAGCTAGGTCGTGCGCCTGAGCAAATTGTTGTGCTGTCTGGCCCGAGCCATGCGGAGGAAGTCATTAAACGCCAGCCTACAACCGTTGTTGTCGCTTCGGCAGACATGAAAGCAGCTGAGCAAGCACAGGATGCTTTCATGAGCTCCGATTTTCGCGTTTATACGAATCCGGATGTCGTTGGTGTCGAAGTAGCTGGCGCAATTAAAAATATTATCGCGCTCGGCGCTGGCTTATCAGACGGACTTGGCTTCGGCGATAACGCCAAGGCGGCGCTGCTGACGCGCGGGCTTGCAGAGATTGGACGCCTGGGCGCGGCCATGGGCGCTAATCCGCTCACCTTCGCTGGGCTTGCTGGTGTCGGCGATTTGGTTGTTACTTGTACAAGCAAGCACAGTCGCAACTGGCGTGCGGGGCATATGCTGGCGAATGGCACACCGCTCGGCGAGGTGCTCACCAAGATGGGCATGGTCGTCGAAGGCGTGCGTACGACGCGTGCCGCGTTTGAGCTGGCGAAGCGCTATGAGGTTGAAATGCCGATTACCGCGCAATTGTACAAGGTGCTGTTCGAGGAGTTCTCGCCAAAAGCAGCTGTTGAGCATTTGATGGGCCGACTAAAAACCCATGAGATTGAAAGCATCGGCTAAGACAGGCGCCTACACCAAACGATTGCCCTGCTCATATGATATCCCATCGGAGCTGAAGCTTAAGATCAACGAGCTACTGCGATTGCGATGGGAGGTAAGTGCATGGGTAAAAATATTTCAAAAGATGTGCTTGGCGCAATTAATAAAAAAACAGGCAAAAATATTTCCGAAAACTCGGTTAAGAAGCTTGCCAGCGGTGTAACGGATTCGACGATGCAGAACGAAGCCGAACTTCGCAAGCTGATCAAGCAAGTGGCTGAGATGGCGAAGGTGCCTGTGGCGGAATCGACCATAAACGATATTGTCAAAGCCGTTAAGGCGACCGGCATGAATATGAACAGCATGGAATCGCTTGTCAAAATGATGATCAAGAAGTAACAAGCGAAAACGGCTATCGCCGTCCATGACGGGCAAAGCATCGTTTCGTGGAGAAATAGAAGCCGGGTTATAGGCGTAAAACTTATAAATCCTTATATTTGGGCAAAAGCGCAAAGCTTTGCTGCAGCGGAGCGATTCCGCTGCGGCAATTTTGCGCCTTTTGTCCTTTTTTGCAGTCAATGATATAATATGGGTTGCATTTATTACATTGGTGAAGAGTGGGAGAAGAGTCGACTATGGATGCTATGATGAAAATGTGGGTTTCGCTGATCGGCATCGGCTTAATGGCCATTTCGGCGGTTATCATTACATTTGCCCGGATCAAAACGAAGGGGATCGTCAAATTTATTTTATCGCTGATTGCTTTTGTTTTGCTGCTCATTGGTTTTATTTGCGGAGTCATTTCAATTATTTAACGGTTATACGAAAGGCATACATACATCCAGATAGAGAAGGGGACGGTTGCGTTTATGATTGAGCTTACGGGGAGAACGAAAACGGCGATTGTAGAAGCGGAGGACGGGCTGTCGCTGCTGGATTTAGCGATGAAGCATAATGTGGATTTTGCTTTCTCCTGCACGCGTGGCACCTGCGCCCGCTGTCGCTGCCAAGTGATCGAAGGAGCTAGCGGGCTTGAAGGAATAACGGACCAGGAATGGGATCGCATGGACCCTGAAGAGTTTGAGGAAGGCTATCGCCTTGCTTGTCAGGCGATTGTAAAGTCTGTCGATGTGACCATTAAAGCGGTTAACAAGCCTTATTTTTAGCAGCAATGCGCGCTCTTCATTTATTGCTTTAACGGGCAGAGTGGTTTGATAGAGAGAGCATCGCCATTATTTTGATGAAGGAAGTGCGAGTGATGAGCATTAGAGGACGAATCGAGCAAGCGCTGGCCTCCATTGCCCAGCTGACAGCCGGAAGCGGTGCACCTTGGATAGTAGGGGGCAGCGCAGGGCTTATGCTGAGAGGTGCGGTGCTGACCAGCGAACCTAGAGACTTGGATTTATACACCGATGAGGCTGACGTCGATCGTCTTCATGCCTTGCTGCAGCCTTTTTCCACAGATATTCCTGTATTGGATGAGACGGGCATTTACCGTTCCAGGCTGAGCCACTATCTCATTGACGATGTACCCGTTGAGCTTGTAGGCGGATTTGTTGTGCGGGCACATGACAGCTGTTATGAGACGCAGGTGCGTTCTCTGCTGCTGCCTTACGCTCAGCAAGTAACCGTTGGTAGAGGCGGCTCTGCTCCCGTTGCCACTGTGTCTGTTGTACCGCTGGCTCATGAGCTATGGTTTAATGTGCTTCGTGATCGTCCAGATCGTTATGAGCTGATCATTGAAGCTTATTGTGAGGATGAAGCCCGCCACAAACCAGCGCTTGAGCAGCTGGAAAGCCGTAATCAGCTGAGCGCGGCGCTGAAAGCAGAGGTGCGCCGCTGGATAGCGGAGCAGCGAGTAGGGCAGCTGATATGAGCGCCGAGGTGACGTTTCTGCCTTCTGGCAAAACAATCAAGGTGCGCCCCGGCACGACGCTGCTGGACGCGGCAAGACAAGCGGGCATTGCGGTAAGAACGCGCTGCGATGGCAGAGCGGCCTGCTTTATGTGCAAAATGGAAGTAAAGCAGGGCAGCGAGCTGATGCCAATCGGTGATGTGGAGCGGCGAAAGCTTGCAGGCATGGATGATGGCATGAGGCTTTCTTGCCAAGCGCGTGTGAAGGGCAAGGTGCAGGCTGAAATTCCGATGGACCCACTTCGAGCGGCGGTGCTCCGGCAGCTGGCTAGGCAGACCGAGGAAGATGATAAGCTTTGGTAAGGTTGCAAAGATAGGGGGACGTATTAAAATGTTTAATTTTGTGCTTGCGCATCCGATTAGCCGCCAGCTATGGGCGCGGAGGGCAGCGCTGCTGGCAACCGCCGCCGCGCTGCTGGTGTTAACCGGATGCATGTATCCGAATGATCGCCTATCGCAAAATCAAGGCGCTCCGAAAGAGGCGGTCCGCAATGTGCAGGCCGCGATTGATGAGTATAAGGCGGATACAGGTGTATTGCCAATCAAGAATAGCACGGCTGAAACGCCGCTATATGAGAAATTCATCCTTGATTTCGTTCCGCTGCAAGGAAAAGGGTATTTGGGTGATATTCCGTCCGCGGCGTTTGAGAAGGGCGGCAATTATTATTTTTTGATTACGGATGAAGAAACAGATCCTAAAGTTCGGCTGATGGATTTGCGCATTTATCAGCAGATTAACGATATTTCCAGCTGGGTGCAGGCGTACTCCACCGCTAATGCGGGCAAGCTTCCGAAGGGCGACGAGGCTTATCCTGGCTTTTATTATGTGGATTACAATTTGCTTGGCAAAAAAGCGCCTACGATTGTCAGCAGCTACTCCAGCCTGACGATGGCGGCGATGCTGGACGAGAAAGGCCAGGTTTATGCGGATTACGGCCCTGATATTATGCAGGCGATCCAGAAGGATGGCGAAACGTCCTTCGCTGCCGATTACGACCTGCGCGGGCTGTTGGTCGAGCGGGATGTGTTTGTGCCAGTAAAGGCTCCCGTATATTATTGGGTGGACGGGCAGCCGCAGGCGGTATCGTAAACCTGTGATTATTTGATCTTAATAAGCTTTTATTTTGGTATCCTCCAAGCTTGATTCTTCGAGAATCGGTATGGAGGATTTTTTGCTGTATTGGCATACTGCAGCGGCATTTCTCATATAACTCAATCTTGGAAGGGCAAGAACGTGACTTAAGCTTTAAAAGATTTCATAACAATCGTCATAATCGGAGAGCTGGAACAATAGGATATTACTAGTCCTAAAAGCTGTACGAGTTGCGTCGCTGGCCTGCCCTCTTGTCCGGTGGAAGGCGGCGAACCGGGAAATCAATTGGGAGGGGATATTCAGTGGAGAAAGTAGACATTTTCAAGGACATAGCCGAACGTACTGGTGGGGATATTTACCTCGGTGTAGTAGGGGCTGTCCGTACGGGCAAATCAACGTTCATCAAGCGGTTCATGGAAACGGTGGTGCTCCCTAACATTACGAGTGAGGCTGATCGTGTACGAGCCATAGACGAGCTGCCGCAAAGCGCCGCGGGCAAAACCATCATGACAACCGAGCCGAAATTCGTGCCAAACCAAGCAGTGCAATTGAAAGTAGCCGAAGGGCTGGAAGTAAATATGCGGCTGGTCGATTGCGTCGGCTATGCGGTGGAGGGTGCGAAAGGCTATGAGGATGAAAATGGGCCGCGGATGATTACAACGCCGTGGTTCGATGATCCGATTCCTTTCCAGGAAGCAGCGGAAATCGGCACGCGCAAAGTCATTCAAGAGCATTCTACATTAGGCGTAGTCGTGACGACGGATGGTTCTATCGCAGAAATCCCGCGCAGCTCCTATGTAGAGGCCGAGGAGCGGGTCATCAGCGAGCTGAAGGAAGTAGGCAAGCCGTTTGTGCTGATTATTAACTCGACGCGTCCGCGCAGCGAGGAAGCGCTGCAGCTGCGCTCCGAACTTCAAACGAAATATGATATTCCGGTTATTACGCTCAGCGTAGCAACGATGGGGGAAGAGGAAGTTATTTCGGTACTGCGCGAAGTGCTTTACGAGTTCCCTGTTCATGAAGTCAACGTGAATCTGCCAAGCTGGGTTATGGTGCTGAATGAAAATCACTGGCTGCGCAGCAACTACGAAAACTCGGTACGCGATACGGTGAAGGATATTCGCCGTCTGCGTGATGTGGATCGGGTCGTAACGCAGTTTATGGATTACGACTTTATCGCAAGGGCAGGACTCAGCGGCATGAACATGGGGCAGGGCGTAGCCGAAATTGACCTGTATGCGCCGGATGAGCTGTATGACCGGATCTTGATGGAAGTGGTCGGCGTAGAAATTCGCGGAAAAGATCATTTGCTTCAGCTGATGCAGGAATTTTCCCATGCGAAGCGGGAATATGACCGATTCGCCGAAGCGCTGGAAATGGTCAAGGCGACTGGCTACGGCATTGCAGCTCCGACGCTTGCCGAGATGGCGCTCGAGGAGCCGGAGCTCATTCGCCAAGGCTCTAGATTTGGCGTAAGGCTGAAAGCGACTGCTCCATCTATCCATATGATCCGCGTCGATGTGGAATCGGAATTTGCGCCGATTATTGGCTCGGAGAAGCAAACCGAAGAGCTCGTCCGATATTTGATGCAGGATTTCGAGAGCGACCCAATCAAAATTTGGGAGTCCGACATTTTCGGCCGCTCGCTGCATTCCCTTGTAAGAGAAGGCATTCAGGGCAAAATTGCCATGATGCCGGACAACGCGCGCTACAAGCTGCAGGAAACGCTGGGCCGCATTATTAACGAGGGCTCCGGTGGCCTGATCGCCATTATTTTGTAACGAATTCAAACATAGTTGAAAACAGCCGTTGCTTGAAGGGCCTATCAGGTCTTCAAGCAACGGCTGTTCTGCATTTGCGGCGGTTTGTGCTCGGGCGGCTGAAGCTATTAAATTGAGGTTGCAATTTTTGAAAAGCGTTACTATAATGACAATTGTTGCGTCAATCGATTTTTTTCGATAATATATTAAATTCCGATTGACATAGTGGGATAAAATGATATGATTGCACAGAAGCAACATACTGATGATGGTAGAGACATGAGATGGGGAGAGGGAAAGAACATGAAACAATGGGGTAAGCTTTCATTAACAATTTTTCTAGCTGCGGTACTGCTGGTAATATCGGCTTGCGGAGCGGCAAAAAACAATGCGCCTGCAGGTGAAGCATCGGCCTCGCCGACAGCATCAGCTGAAGCTGCAGCAGACAATGCAGCTGGCGGAAGCAGCGATTTAGCAGCTTTAAAAGGTAAAAAACTTGCGCTCGTTATGCAATTTAATACAGGAACCTTTTCGTCCCAATATGTAGAAGGGGTGAAAGAGCAAGCCCAAAAATTTGGCGGAGAAGTAACGGTTTTCGCATCCGACAATGATTTGGCGAAAATGTCCTCTAACCTTGATGCAGCAATCAACCAAGGTTTTGACGGCATTTTGATTGACCATGGACAAGCTGCGGCGCTCGAAGCGGGAATTAATAGAGCGAAAGAGCAAGGCATTTCTGTAGTCGTATTCGATGCAGACGTGAAAGTGGATGGCGTGCCTGTATTGCAGCAGGATGACCAGAAAATGGCCGAAATTACGCTTGAGCAGCTCGCTAAAGATGCTGGCAGCAAAGGAAATATCGTTAAAGTCTGGGTAGCAGGCTTTGCGCCAATGGAGCGCCGTCAAGTGGCCTACAAGCAGTTCCAAGAGAAATATCCTGACATTAAAGAAATTGCCGCTTTCGGTAATGCCAACAACCCGGCACTTGATACACAATCGCAGATGGAAGCGATTTTGCGCCAATACCCGAACAAAGGCGATATTACAGCGGTATGGGCGGCTTGGGATGAGTTCGCTAAAGGCGCTTCCCGTGCCATTCAGCAAGCTGGCCGTACAGAAATTAAAGTATACGGCATCGACATGAGCGATGAGGATCTGCAAATGATTCAAGACAAAACGAGCCCTTGGGTCGCTTCAGCAGCTGTAGATCCTAAAGATATCGGCCGCGTACAAGTTCGTATTCTTTACAAAGAATTTAAAGGCGACGCAAACGAGCCTCTCGTTGTCTTGCAACCTGTATACGTTCACCGTGATCAGTTGCCAGAAGAGAAAGTAAGCACTACGCAGCTTTCCGAGTATGTAGAAGGCTGGGGAAGCAGCACACAAGGTTATGAGGATTGGATGAAAGATTTGGAAGCATTGAAATAAGGGCTTGCCCTAAGCAATATGCACATGCAGGGATGGAGAGATGCAAACGATGAGTGCAAACAAACAATTGCAAATGAAGGGAATCCGGAAAGCTTTTTCCGGCATTCCCGCTCTCCGGAATGTTGATTTTATCTTGCATAGCGGCGAGGTTCATGCGCTGCTTGGCGCCAATGGCGCGGGCAAAAGCACGCTGATGAAAATTTTATCAGGGGCCTACAGCCAGGATGAAGGAACCATTGTAATCGATGGACAGCAAGTTCATATCAGTTCGCCAGGGGATGCCAAGTCATTGGGCATCCATTGTGTTTATCAGGAGGTTGATACCGCTCTGGTTGCACAGCTTAGCGTAGTGGAGAATGTCATGCTGGATCGCATTTCGGCGAAAGGAAGCAAGGCGTGGCTGAACTGGGGCAAGCTGGAGAAGGAGGCAGAGGAAACTCTGGCTCGTTTAGGTGCGCGTATTCCCGTTCGGAGGAAGGCTGGAGAGCTGACGCTTGCGGAAAAACAGCTCGTATTAATTGCGCGCTTGCTGACCGAGAAAGCCAAATATGTCATTTTTGATGAACCGACCGCCCCTTTGAGTTTAGAAGAAGCGGAGCGGTTATTCCGTGTTATAGCCCAGCTTAAGTCAGAAGGAATCGGCATCGTATTCATTTCCCATCGCTTGCCGGAAGTATTCCAAATTTGCGATCGTGTAACCGTTATGCGTGATGGAGAGAGGATCGTTACCGAGGCTGCAGCGGCCATGACGATGCAGGACGTCGTCCACGCCATGCTCGGACGAGTGTTCGAGGAGGAGTATCCGAAGCTTGAGGCGGCAATTGGGAAGCCGCTTCTGAACGTATCCGGCATCCACCTTGGGCATCAGGTTAAGGATGTCAGCTTTGATGTGAAGAGTGGCGAAATCGTCGCGATAGTTGGCCTTGTTGGAGCGGGGAAAACGGAGCTTTCCAGGCTGCTGTTCGGTGCAGACAAAGCGGATGGCGGTACGGTAAGCGTAAATGGACAGGCCGTCAATTTGGCTTCGCCAGCAGATGCTTTTAAAGGCGGACTCGTGCTTGTACCGGAGGAGCGCCGCAAGCAGGGGATTTTGGTAGAGGAGTCTGTAAAAAACAATCTCAGTCTGCCGATTTTGAGCGCGTTGTCCAAGCTCGGCTTTTTGTCAGGGAAACGTGAGACGAATAATGCTGAAGCTGTAATTGGGCGACTTGGCGTCAAAACCTCCTCGCCGGAGCAGAAGGTCGCGCACCTAAGCGGCGGAAATCAGCAAAAGGTGTCCATTGGCAAATGGCTGCCTACCGGCGCAAGCGTGTATTTGTTTGATGAGCCGACAAAAGGTGTGGACATCGGCGCCAAAAGCGATATTTTCAAAATTATCGGTACGCTCGCAACACAAGGAAAAGCAATTGTGTATTTGACTTGCGAATTTGCCGAGGCGATCGGTATTGCCGACCGGATTATGGTTATGTGCGACGGGAAGCTCGTCAAGCAGTTTGGACGCGGTGAAGCGACGCAGGAGAAGCTGATGCTATATGCCAGCGGTGGAAAGGATGAAACGGTGTAATGGAGAAGTTTTCAAGCTTTTTATTTAAATATGGCTCGCTCATCGTTATTGCAATTGTCATTTTATTTTTCTCATTATGGGATGAGCATTTTTTCACTTATGCCAATCTTTCTGATATTTTGCGTTCGATTTCCATCGTGACCTTTGTTGCGATTGGCGTAACCTTTTCGCTGACGGTAGACGGCTTTGACTTGTCGGTTGGCTCGACAGTGTCGCTGACAACGGTTGTAACCGCCGCTATGATGGTGTGGTTTGAGCAGCCGCTTATCGTTGTACTTATCGTGGCGATCGCGATCGGCGCCTTGGTAGGGCTGCTTAACGCGCTGCTCATCGTGCGCATCCGAATTCCGGATCTGCTCGCTACGCTTGCTGTGATGTACATTGTAGCCGGCATTCACAAAACGTATACGAAGGGCTACTCGATTTACAACAATATGCCGATGCCTGACGGCTCGACTGCGCCGGGCGTTTTCAACAGCTCCTTCCTATGGCTGGGACAAGGCAAAATCGGCCAAATTCCGGTACCTGTTATTTTGATGGTCATTGCTGTTATAGTCGTCCATCTGTTTTTCAAATACAGCAAATGGGGACGTCAAATGCAAACGACAGGCGGCAATGAAGAAGCAGCCCGCTTGTCCGGCATCCGCGTTCGCCGCATTCGTACAGCCGCATATGTGGCTTCAGGGGTGTTCGCTGCGATTGGCGGGGTATTGTTTGCCGCACGCGTTGGAACCGGGCAAATTGACGCTGGAGCGCCTATGATGATGGAGGCCGTAGCGGCCGTATTCGTAGGTTATTCCGTGTTTGGCGCGGGCAAGCCGAATGTGATCGGTACTTTTTTTGGCGCGCTGCTGATCGGGGTGCTGCTCAACGGTTTGACCATGATGAAGGTGCAGTATTATTCCAATGATATTGTTAAAGGTGTCGTGCTCGTTTTGGCGCTCGCCGTTACGTTCATTCATCTGAACAAACGCCGAAATGGCTAGCCTATTTTAATGAGAATCGTGAAAAAATGCGGAAACGCGCTGAAATACTTGAAATTGCCAAACGGCTGTATTACTATAGGTTTGGTAAATGCATAGAAAACTATGGCATGTATATTTTTAGGTAATTCCGTTAATAAGAGGGATAAGATGACTCTTCATTTGCCTAATAGGGAGGTGAAACGAATGAATAAAACGGATTTGATCAACAAGGTTGCTGAATTATCCGATCTGTCCAAGAAAGATGCGACTAAAGCAGTTGACGCTGTATTTGATGCCATCTCTGATGCGCTTCAAGGCGGCGACAAAGTCCAACTGGTTGGCTTTGGCAACTTCGAGGTTCGCGAGCGTCAAGCTCGTAAAGGACGCAATCCGCAAACCGGTTTGGAAATTGATATTCCGGCTAGCAAAATCCCGGCTTTCAAGCCAGGCAAATCGCTTAAGGATCTCGTATCCAACTAACAGCAGCATTCGTTAAATCGGCGTCCGGACGTTAGCGTTCGGGCGCTTTTTAAATAGATATGCGTTTATAAGTGTGACACTTATAAACGACCTGTCTATCAGAGAGGAACGACAAGGGGGATGGAAAATGGAGCCGACAAACAGCGATTTTATCGTCATTAAGGCGAAGGATCAAGGGGTACAGGTTATCGGGCTGACCCGCGGACAAGATACGAAGTTTCATCACACCGAAAAGCTGGATCGCAACGAAGTGCTGATCGTGCAGTTCACAGACCATACTTCAGCCATTAAGGTGCGGGGAAAAGCGGTCATCATGACGAAGCATGGCCAAATAGAGACCGACCAATAGCGACCTGCCGCTCCCTTCTGCCTTGATGCAGGGCGGGAGTTTTTTTATGGCGGAAACAGCCGCTCCAGGCATAGGCGGGACCAAATGTTTGTACAATGGGTATGAGGACATAAACGTGCGTACACACTTGGTATAAAAGGGCGTAAACGGCTTTTGCCATCAAATCACGGCAAAGCCGTTTACGCTTGAAATATAAGGATGAATGAGGCTTGCTGCTCATCATAAGGCTTATATTTCTCCGCGAAACGAGCTTTTGCCACTAAGTTGGCAAAGCCGTTTACGCTTGAAAGGGGCGGTTATAATGCGTATGGCAAGGCCTTATTTGCTGGCGCTGGTTTTTGTGCTTGCTGTAATGGCGGGGCTTTCCCTGCTGCCGGATATGCGAAAGTCAGAGTCGGGCACGGATGTGGCTGTATTTCGGCCATCTGCTGCAACAAGGCTGACGAACAGCAATCTTGTTGATATGATGATTGGCTTGCAGCTGGCTACGCCTATTTTACGGGTGGAATGGGAGAATTCACTGCTGACAGTGGAGTTTAAAGTGAAGGCGGGAAAAGGACTGCCGGCAGAATGGACTCGCGATGTAGAGCAATTGCTGCGGTTGTCTTTTGCCAGGATGGAAAATGTGAACCGGGTACTGATCCGTTATGCTGTGCCGGCAGATGAGGCAGCTTTGCCAAGCAATGCAAGCGTTGCAAGGGGAGAACGAACGGATCTTGCAGACAGTACGACAAAATCACGGCTGCTGCTTGCTGCGGACATTCGTCGCACAGACAGCTGGCTCGCAAGCCTTGGGGAGCTTGGCAACGCTGATCCGCTGCATGACGAAATATGGCGGGAGAGGCTGCGTATGAGCAACACATCGGAGTGGACGAAATGGTATGGGCCGGTGCCTACTTATTCTACCAGACCTGCTGCGGAGTAAAGATTAATGACCTGCTCCGCCTTTCTGCTTGAAAAATTGCCAATCCTGTGGGCAGCTTCATATGCTTCTTACATAAAGTTGTGCTATAATAGTTTAGATTATTGAGCGGCAATATCTGCTTCTCTGTTCGGAGGCTTACCCCATGAAACCGTATCGTGTACCACAATTAGCGAAAAAGTACGTCGATTATGACATGATTCAAAACCATACGCAGCTTCCTGCTTTTCCCGATTCGCGTCTGCACCTGCTTCAAGCTTTCCTTAGCGAAACCCGCTCCTATGCCGAGAAGGCCGAGCTATTCGCGCTGGTGCTGTCTTTAGTGCAGCTAGGGCTGGATACGCATGATGAAATTGATGTAGAGGATGGAAGCCGCTCGGAGCGCGAGATGCGTTCAAGGCAGCTCAAGGTGCTGGCCGGCGATTATTTCAGCGGACGATTCTATCAACTGCTTGCACAAGCTGGCGAAATTACAATGATAGCCAAGATCAGTCAGGCGGTATGCGAAGTCAACGGGCTGAAAATAACTCTTTATTTACGTATGCAGCAGACTGCCATTCAGGCTGACGATTATTTTAGCAGCATGGTGCAGCTGAAGAGTGAATTGTTTCTTGCCTTTCAAGATTTGCTGGAAGGTGCAGCGGCCCTTTATTGGACGGAGCTGCTCCACGCTCTGAGCCGCTGCGAGATTGTGCTGGAGGAGCTGGCGCGCTGCAAGGTGCCTGCACGTTTTCACCAGAGCTGGGCTTACTGGCATGTTCTGCAGGTAGGTACGGCAGAAGAGCTTCAAATGCTGAAAGGTCAGCAGACTGAGGCTGGTTTCATTAGCGGCTTGTTTAACAAATATAATATTCATGCCAAGCTTGCTGCGCTGCTGCAGCAGGCTGTGGAAGATGTCCGGATGATCGCGGGCAAGCTGGAATCAGACAAGCTGATTCAGGAGCTGCAGCACATTATGGATGCGGTGCTTTACAAGATTGCGGGTTTTGCTCCCGCTCTCAACGAGACGAGGTGACCTTAGACGAATGGATGCAAACTCCAAGGGGCATGTACATGCTGTATTTGAAAACATTGCTCCCAAATATGATTTAATGAATGACCTGCTAAGCTTTCGGCGTCATAAGGCGTGGCGGAAGTTCACTATGCGCAAAATGAATGTACAGCGTGGTCAGACTGCGCTTGACTTGTGCTGTGGCACCTGCGACTGGACGATATCGCTAGCCCAGGCCAGCGAGAGCGGGGCCATTAGCGGACTTGATTTCAGCCAAAATATGCTGAATGTTGGCCAACAGAAAGTGAAGCAGCTGTCACTCGACAAGCAAATTACGCTCGTGCAGGGCAATGCGATGCAATTGCCCTATGAGGATAATTCATTTGATTATGTAACGATTGGTTTCGGCCTGCGCAACGTACCCGATTATTTGCAGGTGCTTAAGGAAATGCGCCGTGTCGTGAAGCCAGGCGGGCAAGTCGTATGCCTGGAGCTTTCAAAGCCGGGCTGGCAGCCATTCAAGGCCTTATATTATTTATATTTTGAACGGATTTTACCTATGATCGGCAAGCTGGTAGCCAAGCGATTCCAGGAATATAAATGGCTGCCGGATTCATTAAAGCTTTTTCCTGACCTAAAGCAGCTGTCCGCACTGTTTGAAGAAGCAGGGCTGGAGCAGGTGAAAGGCTACCCGCTGACTGGAGGCATTGCTGCGCTGCATATAGGCATAAAGGAGAAGAAGCCAACATGATTCGCAAAATACGCATTATTCTTGAAATGATTAAATTTGAGCATACGATATTTGCGCTTCCCTTCGCTTTTATGGGAGCGATTCTGGGCGCTGTTGTCATGGAGCAGCGTCTTCCTTCTTGGGCGGAAATCGGTTGGGTTACATTAGCGATGGTAGGCGCCCGAAGCGCAGCGATGTGCCTCAATCGCCTCATTGATGCGGCGATTGATCTGCGCAACCCCCGCACAAGCAACCGAGCCATTCCGGCAGGCTTGCTGAAGTCAGCGGAGGTGCTTTTGTTTACGGTTGTATCCTTCGTACTGCTGTTCATTGCCGCGGCTAATCTGGCTCCGCTGGCGATGAAGCTGCTCCCGATTGCTGTCGTATTGCTGGTGCTCTACTCTTATACGAAGCGTTTCACTTGGTTGTGCCATGTTTTTCTCGGCTTGACGATCGGGTTGTCGCCGCTTGGCGGCTGGGTAGCCGTTACGGGCGGCTTTAACATGGCAGCATGGGTTTTCTATGTGACGATTGCGCTGTGGATTGCCGGTTTCGATATCGTCTATGCAACGCAGGATTATGAGTTTGACCGTAAGGAAGGTTTGAACTCCATTCCTGCTAGATTCGGCGTAGCGAAGGCGCTGTGGATTGCCCGCAGTTTCCATATGGTGACGGCGGTAGGTTTTATCACGTTATTTATTTTGACAGATTTGAGCTGGGTTTATTTGCTTGGAACGCTGCTTGCCATCGTTATGCTGTTCTATCAGCATTGGCTGGTGCGTCCAAACGATCTTTCCCGCGTTCAGCTTTCATTTTTCGGAATGAATGGCACATTAAGCGTCGTTCTGTTTTTGTTTGCGATTATTGATTTGATGGTAGTGCACAAATGGTAGGGGGCGGATCTGCTGGCGCGGCAGGCAGATGGGTTGTCGGCATTACTGGGGCGAGCGGCTCCATCTACGGCATTCGGCTGGCAGAGGAACTGCTCAGAACGGGCTTTGACGTCCATCTCGTTGTAACCGAGGCTGGCTGGAGAGTGCTTAAGGAAGAGCTGGGCTGGGAGACGAGCCGCAGACAAGCTGCTGTCGAGCTGCATTTTGCAGAGGCAGTGCGGGCGAAGCGGCTTGTTTTGCATCCGAATGCAGATATTGGGGCTAGCATTGCCAGCGGCTCTTTCCGTGTCCAGGGAATGGTCGTTGCGCCATGCTCCATGGGTACGCTCGCTTCCATAGCTCACGGCATTTCCGATGATTTGTTGTCCAGGGCAGCGGACGTGATGCTTAAGGAAGGGCGCAAGCTGCTGCTGCTGCCTCGTGAGACACCGCTGCATGCTATTCATCTGGAAAACATGCTGAAGCTTGCAAAGCTGGGTGTAACGATTGTTCCAGCTATGCCGGCCTTTTATTATAAGCCGCAATCAATGGATGACATGATTGATTTTCTGGTTGGCAAATTATTAGACTGCATGGGAATTGAACATGCTTTGTTTACAAGATGGGGGGATGGGCCTGATGCTGACTAAAGACAGCTTGCCCCTGATGATCGGAGAAATTGATTATGCCAATGCATGGCCGCTATTTGTAGGTCTTGATCAGCGTCTTGACGCTTCTGAACTAGGGCTGTGCTCCCGCATTCCAGCGGAGCTGAACCGCAAGCTGCGCGAAGGCGAGCTTCAGGCTTCGGCCGTCTCGTCTTTCGCTTACGGCTTAAACAGCAAGGAATATTTGCTGCTGCCGGAGCTATGCGTAGGATCGGAGGGCCGGGTTAATTCGGTTATGCTGTTCCTTAAGCAGCCGATTGAGCGAGTGCGTCCACAGCGAATTGCGGTAACAACCGCTTCAGCAACTTCCGTCAATTTGCTCAAAATCCTTATGAAGCTTTATTACGATCTTGACGCGGAATATATTCCTGCTGAGCCGGTGCTTGACCAGATGCTAGAGGATGCGGATGGGGCGCTCATCATTGGCGATCCGGCTATTCATGCTTCGTGGAGAAGTGAAGAGCTGCACATCATCGATCTTGGCGAGCTATGGCATCGCTGGACAGGCCTCGGCATGACCTTTGCGGTTGTGGCGGTTCATAAGGAGGCGGCAGCCGCCTTTCCTCGAGAAATTCATGATCTGCATCAGGCGATGCTTGCGACTAAGCGCCACAATCTTGCGGACTTGACCACACTCATGGACAAGGCTTGCGACGAGCTTGGCGGCGAACGCGCGTATTGGCTGGACTATTTTACATGTCTGCAATATGATTTCGGACAGAAGCTGCGCGAGGGACTGGCGCTGTATTTCCGTTATGCCACACAATTAGGCCTGCTGGACCACGAGGTTCAACTGGCGTTCTACGAAGACAATTCTGCCGAATAGGTGAAAGAATGAAACTATTAGATATGTACGCAAAATTAAAAGGCGATATAACGCAAATAGAGAAGGAGCTTGAACGCAGCGTCACTTTCGAGCATAAGCTGCTGAGCGAGGCATCCCTTCATCTGCTCAAGGCAGGCGGCAAAAGGCTGCGTCCTGTTTTTGTGCTGCTTGCCGGCAAGTTTGGGCGCTACAATCTGGAGGTCATGAAAAAAATCGCTGTGCCTCTTGAACTGATACATATGGCCTCGCTTGTCCATGACGATGTGATTGATGATGCGGCTACCAGACGCGGCCAGCCTACGGTAAAGGCCAAATGGGACAACCGGGTTGCTATGTATACCGGAGATTATATTTTCGGAAGAGCACTTGTTATCGCCACGGAACTGGGCAACCCGCAAATTCATCAGGTGCTGTCCAAAGCGATTGTACAAATGGGCATTGGTGAAATGGAGCAAATCCGTTATTTTTTCAATACGGATCAAACCCTTCGTCATTATTTATTGCGCATTAGGCGTAAAACCGCATTGCTCATTGCAGTAAGCTGCCAGCTTGGAGCTATAGCGGCAGATGCGGACAGAGAGACGGCGAACCGGCTTTATGAATATGGCTACAATGTGGGCATGGCGTTTCAAATTCGCGATGATTTGCTTGATTTGTTCGGAACCGAGAAACAGATTGGCAAGCCGCCAGGCTCCGACATTAGGCAGGGCAACATTACGCTGCCCGTTATTTTGGCTTTGCAGGATGAAGCAAACCGCGAGCGGCTGCTTGTAGAAATTGCCCGTATTCGCGAGCATAATGGCAATGTGGATACGCGAGAAGCGATTGAATTGATCAAAAATAGCAAAGGCATTCATGTCGCTGAGCAGCTCGCTGCAAAGTATGTCGAGAAAGCACTCGCTGCCTTGAAGGAATTGCCGTCTCTTCCGGCGAAGAAGAACTTATCCGATATCGCACATTTTGTCGGCAAACGCAATTATTAATAAAGATGCGAAAAGGAGCTGCTACAAGTGGAAAGAACTTTTTTGATGATTAAGCCTGACGGTGTTCAACGCGGCCTCATTGGAGAAATTATGTCGCGCTTTGAGCGTAAAGGGCTTCAATTGGTTGCAGCCAAGTTTATGACCGTAAGCACCGAGCTGGCGCAAAAGCATTACGAGGAGCATGAAGGCAAGCCTTTTTATGAGCCGCTTCTAGCGTTTATTACTTCTGGCCCCGTGTTTGCGATGGTGTGGCAAGGCGATAACGTCATTGCGCTAACCCGTGCTTTGATTGGTAAGACGAACGCAGTGGATGCGCTTCCAGGCACGATTCGCTCTGATTTTGCTGTACATACGAATTATAATTTGATTCATGGCTCCGATTCGCCCGAAAATGCCATACGGGAAATTTCCATTTTCTTCACTCCTGAACAGCTTGTGGAATACGAACAAACGATGCAGCGCTGGGTTTAGCCAGTTGCAATACAAACGGAGGCTGAAGGCATAATGACGGACGATCGGGATTTTGCAACGTTTATCCAGAAGATGAGAGATAAGACCAACATTGATTTATCGCAATACAAGGAAGCGCAAATGAAACGCAGGCTCACGACGCTGCGCATGAAGCACGGATTCCAGACATTCGATGAATACTGGAGAAAGCTGGAGAATGACCGTACTTTGATGAATGAATTTCTCGACCGGATGACGATTAACGTCTCGGAGTTTTGGCGTAATCCGAACCGGTGGGAAGTGCTGAAAAATCAGTTTTTTCCAGAAATGCTGCAAAACAGCAGCCGCCTGAAAATTTGGAGCGCCGCGTGTTCAACGGGCGAGGAGCCTTATACGCTGGCGATGATTTTGACGGAGATTGGTGCGATTGGCAAATCGTCGATTTTGGCGACGGATCTTGATAATATCGTGCTTCAAAAGGCGCAGGAGGGCATTTATTTAGAGCGTTCGCTTAAGGACGTGCCGCCAGCGTTCCGTCAAAAATATTTTGCTCCAGATCATGGGGCCTTTGCTGTGTCGAACGATTTGAAAAAATCAATCCAGTTCAAGCAGCAAAATATGCTGCATGATACGTTTGACAGCGGATTCGACCTCATTGTGTGCCGCAATGTTATGATTTATTTTACCGAGGACGCGAAGCGCATTTTGTACCATAAGTTTGCAAAAGCTTTGAAGCCGGGCGGCATTTTGTTCGTCGGCAGCACGGAGCAGATTTTTTCGCCAGCCCAGTATGGTTTTGATACGGCGGATACGTTCTTTTACAGAAAAACGAGCAATTAATGTATATCGTCATCCTGGTTCTCCTATACTAGTGGTAGTCAACACCATTTGGAGGCGGAACGAAAGATGGATAAACGCAAAGTGATTCAAGCCTATAAGCTTGGCATTATATCGATTCAGGAGTGCGCGCAGATTTTGGGGCTGGACAGCAGCCAATTGTCTGGATTATTGAAAGCCCAGCAGCTCGCTTCCGACTATGCGGATTCGCAGAGCAAGCGTACGGTAAATAGCTAAGGGAAGGCCCATAGAGGGTCGTCGTTTGAAAAAGAGCAGGATCAGGTGCCATATCAGGCTTCTGATCCTGCTTTTTTTGGACATATAGGAAAGGATATGATTTTTCCTTCCTTTCTCTATATGTCTCGGACTGAAACGCGCCGCGCCGCCAAAGGACGGCGGCAGCCGTTTCACCTTGAGATAAAAATGGCGATTGGACGCGGATTGGCGGTGCGCATTTCTTGTCAAACCCGCAAGGCTGTACTATAATGAGCAAAGATGTTTAGGGTAGCTGATGATAGCATGCGCCTAATAATCGGCTGAATGCGCACGCTTGCAGCGCTCAAGCCATGTTAGGTTGTTTGCGTTGAAGGAGGAGCTTTAGGTTGAGTTTACGTTATTTGACAGCGGGGGAAACACATGGTCCCCAATTGACCGCCATTATTGAGGGTCTTCCTAGCAATTTAACCATTGATTTTGAGGAAATTAATTTTCAGCTTCACCGTCGCCAGAAAGGTCATGGCCGCGGTCGTCGCATGCAAATTGAGAAGGATACGGCGAATATTGTCGGTGGCGTTCGTCATGGGCGAACAACTGGCGCTCCAGTAGCGCTAATTGTTGAGAACAATGACTGGAAGCACTGGACAAGCGTTATGAATATCGCTCCGATTGAAGGCGGAGATGAAGAGAAGCGCCGGGTACACCGTCCGCGTCCTGGACATGCGGATTTGAACGGCGGCTTGAAATATAATTTGAAGGATCTTCGCAACGTACTGGAGCGCTCCAGTGCCCGTGAGACAGCAGCACGTGTAGCGGTAGGCGCGGTAGCACGCCAGCTGCTTGCTGAATTCGGCATTAAAGTGGGCGGACAGGTTATCCGAATTGGCGAAATTGAAGCGCCGGCGAACCAATTGCCACTGGATGAGCTCATTCGTATTACGGAAGAATCGCCTGTACGCGTTGTTGATAAAGAGACGGAAGAAAAAATGACCGCTTACATCGACCAAATCAAAGCCGAAGGAGATTCCATCGGCGGCGTGGTTGAGTGCATTATTGAAGGCGTGCCAATCGGGCTTGGAAGCCATGTTCAATGGGATCGCAAGCTGGATGCGCGCATCGCTGGCGCCGTTGTATCGATTAACGCCTTCAAGGGCTGTGAAATTGGTATCGGCTTTGAAGCAGCGAAGCTTCGCGGCTCGCAGGTGCATGATGAGATTTTGTACACAGCAGAGGAAGGTTATACACGTGCAACGAACCGTCTAGGCGGATTCGAGGGCGGTATGACCAATGGCGAGCAAATTGTCGTCCGCGGCGTTATGAAGCCGATTCCAACGCTTTACAAGCCGCTTCGCAGCGTGGATATTGACACGAAAGAGCCGTTCACAGCGCAAGTAGAACGTTCCGACAGCTGTGCAGTTCCGGCTGCGAGCGTTGTTATGGAGCATGTTGTTGCTTTTGAAGTAGCGAAAGCATTTCTTGAGAAGTTCGGCGGCGATTCCATTGAGGAAATCCGCTCGAACCTGAATCAATACCTTGAGCAAATAGGCAGGTACTAAAGGATGAGAGAGCTGACGGTTGATTTAGGCGAGCGCTCTTATCCGATCTATATTGGGGAGGGTCTCCTGCAGGAGGCTCCCTCTTTTTTCGAAAAGCATGGCATTAGCAAAAAATCGCCGCTTCTAATCATCTCCGATGACAAAGTGGCACCTCATTATTTGGAGCCGCTTGCAAACGCGCTCAGCGCAGCAGGCTTCCAGCCGTCGACGGCAATCGTATCCTCAGGAGAAAGCTCGAAGTCTTTGGCGGTGCTGGAGGATTTGGTCACTCATGCGCTTAAAGCGGGGCTTGACCGCAAGTCGGCGATCGTTGCCCTTGGTGGCGGCGTAGTTGGCGATTTGGCCGGTTTTGTAGCGGCGTCTTATATGCGCGGTGTGAAATTCATTCAAATTCCGACGACGATTTTGGCGCATGACAGCAGCGTTGGCGGCAAAGTGGCAGTCAACCACCCGCTGGCGAAAAATATTATCGGCGCTTTCCATCAACCGGAAATGGTGCTGTATGATCTTAACACGCTTCAGACGCTGCCGCCGCGCGATGTTCGTGCAGGGTTGTCAGAAGTGGTCAAACACGGCTTCATCTGGGACGACGCTTTCGTGCAGTGGTGCGATGAAAACTCCGAGCGTCTGCTGGCGCTTGATCCAGAAGCACTCGGCTATGCCTTGTATAAGGGATGCAGTGTAAAAGCGGCTGTCGTGTCCAAGGATGAGCGTGAGAATGACCTGCGTGCGATTCTGAATTTGGGCCATACGATTGGACATGCGCTAGAGGCTGTAGCCGGCTATGGCGAGCTGCTTCATGGCGAGGCGATTTCGATAGGCATGATTGGCTCGGCCAAGCTTGGCCTGCGTTATGGAGCGCCTGAGGACGTCTATACAACAACGAAGCGAGTGCTTGCAAAATGCGGGCTTCCGGTGAAGCTGCCTGAGCACTTCGACGTGGACGCGATTATGGAAGCGATGATGCATGACAAAAAGTTCAGCGAAAGCACGATGATTTTCGTGGTGCCGACGGCGATCGGCGAAGTGGAAATCAAGAAGGATGTACCGGCGTCATGGGTTCGGGAAATCGTGGAGGAATTGAAACAGGAGGCCGGGTAAAATGAGCGTAAGGGGAATTCGCGGGGCAATTACCGTCGATACAAACGAGAAAGAGCCTATTTTAAAAGCAACACTTGAAATGCTGCATGCGATTGTTGCAGACAATAACATTCAGCCTGACGATATTTGCAGCGTATTTATTACGGTGACGAATGATTTGGATGATACTTTTCCTGCTGTGGCCATTCGCCAAATGAGCGGCTGGGAGCTTGTTCCACTCATGTGCGCGCTGGAAGTGCCAGTCAAGGGAAGCCTTGCGCGCTGCATAAGGCTAATGGTTACCGTAAATACGGATAAAACGCAAGCCGAGATTAAACATGTGTACTTGGGAGGAGCCCAGGTGCTTCGTCCAGATTTAACGCAATCCTAATCTAATTGACGATCAGGCACAAGATGTTGTATATTGGATGAAGTAAATGAGACTAGTTGAGTTGCAAGTGAGCAGGTTTTAGTTGAAATTAGATGAGCAGAGCAGAGACGAGCATAGCCAAGTTGCAAATATAAAGACTATAGAGCAGAGTACGTTATTATGAAATGGATGATGTATAAGTTTAGCGCTTATAATCGCATTCTATTTCATCGTGAGAAGAGCCTATCCATCTTATCAGATGGCGACAGCTGTTTACGTTTACGTACGTTTGTGCAAGATGCTGCTATAGGTTTATTTTCTGGCTGGCCTTTACTTTTTTGTCCTCATCTTAAATCAACGCCCCTGCCTTGGCAGGGGCTTTTTATTTTGAATGTGTCTACACATAGCGAGAAGGGGGACGTAACGATGAATAGTGAATTACAGCAAGTGGTCAAGCTCTCTGAGGAATACAATCTCATTCCGATCGTTCGTTATATGATGGCGGATACGGAGACGCCGATTCGGCTGTTTCAGCATTTTGCCAAGGAAAAGCATGCATTTCTGCTTGAAAGTGTAGAGGGCGGCGTGAAATGGGCGCGTTATTCGTTCATTGGAACCGATCCGTTTATGATGCTGTACGGCAAAAACGGCGAAATGATTTTTGAGAAAAATGGTGAAAAAATCAGCTTCGACGATAAGCCGCTAAGCTTGCTGAAGGATCATCTTCGTTATTATCGCAGTCCGGCGATGTCCCATCTTCCGCCGTTCACGGGCGGGGCTATCGGATTTTTCGGCTACGATTTGCTGCAATATTATGAGAAGCTTCCAGCCCACCGGATTGATGATTTGCAAATGAACGATTTGCAGTTTATGTTCTGCGACCAGGTCATCGTCTTCGACCACTTCAAGCAGCAGCTGCAAATTATCGGCAATGTGCATGTGCCGAAGGAGACGACGCAGACGGGCATTGTTCAGTCCTACGGCGTCGAGGAAGCGTATAACGCAGCAGTTGCCAAAATCGAAGCGACGGTAGAGCGCTTGCAGCAGCAGGTGAAAATTCCCGTGCCAATCGGTGCTGGAGTGCCGACGATGCCCGAGGTTGGCGATGTGCAGTCCAATTTGACGAAGGAGCAGTTCATCGCCAATGTCGACAAAGCGAAGGAGTACATTCGCGCGGGCGATATTTTTCAGGTGGTGCTGTCCCAGCGCTTCAGCATTGAGACGGAGGTTGATCCGCTGCATGTGTACCGTGTGTTGCGCACAATGAACCCTTCGCCATACATGTATTATTTAAAAATGGGAGAAGAGGTTATTGTCGGCACATCGCCGGAGGCGCTCGTTAAAGTAGATGGAAGTAAGGTGGAAACCCGCCCAATCGCCGGAACGCGCCCTCGCGGCAAAACACCGGAGGAGGATTTGGCGCTGGAGCAGGATCTGCTGGCGGATGAGAAGGAGCGCGCGGAGCATCTGATGCTCGTCGATCTGGGCCGCAACGACATCGGCCGTGTATCCGAGTTTGGCTCAGTGAAATGCGATTCCTTCATGGAAATCGAGCGTTATTCCCACGTCATGCATATCGTTTCGAATGTGACGGGCAAGCTGCGGGAGGACAAGGATTTTTACGATGCGTTCCTCTCCTGCCTCCCTGCCGGAACCGTATCCGGCGCACCGAAGCTGCGGGCGATGGAAATTATTGCGGAGCTTGAAAATGAAGCTCGCGGCGCTTACGCTGGAGCCATTGGTTATTTAGGCTTCGGCGGTACGCTCGATACCTGCATCACGATTCGGACGATCATTTTCAAAAATGGCAAAGCCTACGTGCAGAGCGGGGCAGGCATCGTCTGGGATTCCGTTCCGGAAAGCGAATATACCGAAACGGTTAATAAAGCGAAAGCACTGCTGACGGCCATTCGGGCCGCTGAGCAGCTGTTCGGCAAACCTGGAGATGCGTGCGACCAGAACTTCAATGCCATCAATAGCGACTATTACATTAAAGCAGGGGAGGGTTTCGTACAATGACAAACAGCCTAACACCGATTACGATGCAAAGCGCGTTAACTAAATTAATCGGCAGCGAGCATTTGTCACGGGAAGAAGCCCGCTCCGTTATGGATATTATTATGAGCGGAGAAGCGACGCCGGTTCAAATTGCAGGCGTCGTAACCGCGCTGCGCATGAAAGGCGAGACGAAGGACGAAATTACAGGCTTTGCCCAGGCGATGCGGGCGCATTCGAGCCATGTGCAGACCGAGCAGGAAGGGCTGCTTGATACGTGCGGCACAGGCGGCTCCGGCATTCATAAATTCAATATATCGACGTCGTCGGCGATTATTGCGGCTGCAGCGGGCATTCGGGTTGCCAAGCATGGCAACCGCGCAATGTCGGGCAAAGCGGGCAGCGCTGATGTGCTGGAGGCATTAGGCGTACAAATTACGCTGACGCCTGAGCAGGCGGAGGAATGTCTGAAGCAGGTCGGCATCTGCTTCATGTTCGCGCAGCTGTACCATCCTTCGCTGCGTCACGCTTCCGTTCCGCGCCGCGAGCTGGGCATTCGGACGATTTTTAACATGCTGGGCCCGCTGACAAACCCGGCAGGGGCGGATCGGCAGCTAATCGGCTTATATGATTATAAGAAGACGGACACCGTTGCTTCGGTGCTGGCAGAGCTTGGCGTCAAGCGCGCGATGGTCGTCAGCAGCAATGACGGGCTGGACGAAATCAGCATTTCGGCACCAACTAGAGTGTCGGAGCTTCGAAGCGGCGAGGTTCGCACGTATGAAATTACGCCGGAGGAGCTAGGCTTGACCCGCTATCCGATCAGCGAGGTGCTGGGCGGAGATCCTGCGGTCAATGCGGCGATTATTCGCGGCATATTCAGCGGCGAGCAGTGCGGCGCCTATCGCGATATCGTGCTTGCGAATGCAGGGGCTTGCATTTATGTAGGGGGAGCTGCTGCAAGCTTGACAGATGGCGTTAAAATAGCGGCGGACATGATTGATTCCGGATTGGCCGAGCAAAAGCTGCTGGGCCTGATTCAAACGACAGGAGAGCTGACCCATGTTTTTGGATAAAATCGTAGTAACGAAACGCGAAGAGGTAGAAGCATTGTCCTCCACGTTCCAATTAGCAGAATATGAGCGGACGATTGCCGAGCTGGCTCCGTGCCGAGGCTTCGAGCGGGCGCTGACTGCGGGCCGCAAGCGTGCGGTCGGCTTGATTGCTGAAGTGAAAAAGGCTTCGCCGTCTAAGGGGCTGATTCGCCCTGAATTTCATCCGGCGGAGCTGGCGGCTGCTTATGAGCAGGCCGGCGCGGATTGTATTTCCGTGCTGACGGACCGGCAATATTTTCAAGGAGCAAACGAGTTTTTGACCCTTGTGAAGGATACGGTCAGCATTCCGCTGCTCCGCAAGGACTTTATTATTGATTACCGCCAGGTGTATGAGGCGAGAGTCATTGGTGCGGATGCGATTTTGCTCATTGCGGCGATATTGACGAAGCAGCAAATGGCGGAGCTGCACGATACAGCCGTTGCTCTTGGCATGGATGTGCTCGTTGAGGTGCATAACCGCGAGGAGCTGGAGGTGGTGCTTGACGTCAACAAGGCGACGTTAATCGGCGTAAATAATCGCGATCTGAAAAGCTTCGCAACCGATCTGCGCACGACAGAGGAGCTGATCGGCCTCATGCCGAAGGGCGTCACCGTTATTAGCGAAAGCGGCATTGCGGGCTCTGCGGATATGGATTATTTGCAAGGTGTTGGCGCGCAAGGGGTTCTAATTGGCGAACATTTCATGCGCCAGACCGATGCTGGCCAGGCTATTCTAGATTTGATGGGTCCGGTGAGCCGCTAGTGCAGACGCAGACGACTCCCCGGATCAAAATTTGCGGCCTGAAGACTGCGGCGACGATTCAGCAAATGGACGGGCTGCCGTTTCATGACATTGGATTTGTATTTGCGGCTAGCAAGCGTCAAGTACTGCCTGAGCAAGCAGCAGAGCTGATTAAGGCTGTACACGGCTTGAAGGCGGCAGATGGGCAGCGGCCCCAAACCGTCGGCGTATTCGTCAATCCTGAGCTGGAAGAGCTGCGCGAGACGCTGGCTATTGCTCCGCTCGATGTGGTACAGCTGCATGGAAGCGAAACGCCTGCTTTTTGCCAAGCGGTGCGTGAGCAATTTGCGGTGAAGGTGTGGAAGGTATTTTCTATACGTGATGAAGCGGTTGTTCAGTCTGGGGAGGACACAGGCACGGGAGCTGACAAGGGTACGGGCGCTCATGCTGGTGCGGATGAGGCGGCTGCCCGACTCGCTCCTTTTGACGGGAAAGTCGATGCTATACTGATCGATACAGCCGGGGGCGGCACGGGCAAAGCGTTTAATTGGCAGGTTATTGATGACTACCAAGCTGCGGCAGCGCAGCTGAATGTGCCGCTTTATGTAGCGGGCGGTCTGAACCCGGACAATGTACATGAATTGTTAGCTGCGTATGCTCCCAGTGGCCTTGATGTGTCCAGTGGAGTAGAGACGGACGGCGTTAAAGATATCGAAAAAATTAGATTATTCGTCAGAAAGGTGATGCAACGATGAACCGAGTACCGGATGAAAATGGTCGTTTCGGCAAGTTTGGCGGCCGTTATGTTCCCGAGACGTTGATGAACGCCCTGCTTGAGCTGGAGGAAGCGTACAACCACTATTCCAAGGATGAATCCTTTCAAGAGGAAATCCGCAATCTGCTGCATAAATATTCGGGCAGACCTACATCGCTCTATTATGCAGAGCGCCTGAGCGAGCAGCTTGGCGGCGCTAAAATTTATTTGAAGCGCGAGGATTTGAACCATACGGGCGCCCACAAAATCAACAACACAATCGGTCAGGGCGTCCTGGCGAAGCGCATGGGCAAAACGAAAATTATTGCCGAAACGGGCGCAGGCCAGCACGGCGTTGCTTCGGCAACGATTGCGGCTTTGCTTGGACTGGAATGCAAAGTATTTATGGGTGAAGAAGATATGAAGCGCCAGCAGCTCAACGTTTTCCGCATGCAGCTGCTTGGAGCGGAAGTCGTGCCAGTTCTGTCGGGAACGCGCACACTTAAGGATGCCTGTAATGAAACGCTCCGCTACTGGGTTAGCCATGTAGACGATACGTATTATATTTTGGGTTCGGCGACAGGGCCGCATCCATATCCGATGATCGTCCGCGATTTTCAGCGGATTATCGGCGACGAATCGCGCAAGCAAATTGTGGCAGAAGAAGGGCGTCTGCCGGATTATGTAGTAGCAGCGGTTGGCGGCGGCAGCAATGCGATCGGTATTTTTTACCCGTTCATTGAAGATGCGGATGTGCGTTTGATTGGCGTAGAAGCGGCGGGACGCGGAGTAGAGACGGAGGAGCATGCGGCTACAATGACGAAAGGCCGTCATGGCGTATTCCAAGGCTCGCTGAGCTATGTGCTGCAGGATGACAACGGACAAGTGCTGCCTGCGCATTCGATTTCGGCCGGTCTCGACTATCCGGGCATTGGACCTGAGCATTCGTATTTGAAGGATTCGGGCCGCGCGGAATATTTCCCGATTACGGACGATGAGGCGATGGAAGCTCTGCAATTGCTGTCGCGTACAGAAGGCATCATTCCAGCGCTGGAGTCGGCGCATGCGATTGCCCAGACGGTCAAGCTGGCACCAACGCTTGATAAAGATCAAATTATTGTCGTCAGCCTGTCCGGCCGCGGCGATAAAGATGTAGAGACGATTATGAGCAAGCTGGGAGGCGCAGTCGATGAATCTCATTGATACGGTATTTGCAAAGCTACGTGAGGAAAAGCGTACCGCGCTGATCCCTTTTTTAACGGTGGGAGATCCTGACCTTAAAACCTCGCTGGCCATTATTAAGCAGTTGGAGGAATCTGGCGCTGATCTGATCGAGCTTGGCGTTCCTTATTCCGATCCGCTAGCTGATGGTCCCGTCATTCAACGGGCATCCGAGCGCGCCTTGAAAAGCAGCATTACGCTTCGCGACTGTATTGAAGCGGCAGCGCAGGCACGCGAAGCTGGCGTGAAGCTGCCTTTCATCCTGTTCACCTATTTCAATCCGGTGCTTCAGTTCGGTCTGGAAGCATTTATGGAGCTGGTGAAAAATAAAGAAATCAGCGGTTTGATCATTCCCGATCTGCCGATTGAAGAGGATGCCGAGGTCCGCCAGCTGGCGGAAGCCGCGGGCATTCACCTCATTCCGCTTGTCGCTCCGACCTCCAAGGATCGGGTCGTACGTATTTCGCAAAAGGCGAAAGGCTTCGTCTATTGCGTTTCCTCGCTGGGCGTAACGGGCGTACGCGCCGAGTTCCACAGCGGCATCGACGATTTCCTCGCTACCGTGCGGGAAGCGACCGATCTGCCGATCGCAGTTGGCTTCGGCATTTCGAGCCGCGAGCAAGTGGAGCGTTTCTCCAAGCAATGCGATGGTGTTGTAGTAGGCAGTGCGATTGTACGCAAAATTGAAGAATCGATTCCGCTGCTTGAAGTGGAGAATACCCGCGCAGAGGGCTTGAAGCAGATCGGCGAGTTTGTTGCTGGGCTGAAAGGCTAGGGCATACTTAACCTTCTTAGCAGGTGGCATAGTTTAAGAGGTGCAGAATACGAGCGTATTCTGCGCCTCTTTTTTTTATAATGGGGCTCTGTGTTGTTGTTCACTACTGCTGCCAGGCTAAGTTTTCCGATCCCTTCTCAAAAAATAAGATTGATCATACTCAAATAATGCCATATACTAGCACTAGACCGACCGACGGTCTACAGAGAGGAGCGAACAAGCAGACGATGCGCATATTGAAAGACCCGGAAGAACGCAAAAATGAAATTTTAGATGCGGCAGAAATGCTGTTTTATACGAAGGGCTACAATAAAACGACGATCAATGACATCCTTCAGGAGATTGGCATTGCGAAGGGGACGTTTTATTATTACTTTAAATCCAAAGAGGAAGTTATGGATGCAATCATTATGCGGATTGTGGCGGCGGATGTTGCTTCTGCAAAAAGCATAGCCTCAAGTTCGGAGCTGCCAACCTTGGTCAAGCTGTTTCAAATTTTGATGGCTCAGAAGCCTAAGAATGGCGACCGCAAGGAACTGCTGCTGGAGCAATTCCACCAGGTCGGCAATGCCGAAATGCATCAGAAAAGCCTCGTACAGACGATTATTCACTTGACGCCTGTGTTAACAGCAGTCATTGAGCAAGGCATAGAGGAGCGTATTTTTCAAACCGAATATCCGAAGGAGACGGTGGAATTTTTAATAGTTTCTTCCACTTTTCTGTTCGATGAAGGTTTATTCGAATGGCAGGCAGAGGAAATGATCCAGAAGGCGAAGGCTTTTATTCATGTTATGGAAACGACGCTGGGAGCGAAAAAAGGCAGCTTTGATTTTATTTTTGAAATGCTGACAAACTCGGACTAATCTGGAATAACCCGTTTTAGCGCTGTGTCCAAGTTGCACATTAAAGGTGGAGCCGTTAGCGTACCCAGTTCTCCGATACCTGTTCATTTGTTGGGTACGCTAGTGTGCTGGCTTATTTTTTTGAATATTATAGACTGACGGTCAGTCTATAAAATAAAATATTTTTAGGAGGAGTTAGTCGATGATACAAAATCAAGCGAAAAAAGCGCTGTTCGCCAGAAGCTTCCAGCTGCTCCTATTGGGACAAATTATCTCGATTTTGGGCAGCGCTCTGCTGCGCTTTGGGCTATCGCTTTATGCGCTGGATCTTACAGGGCGAGCGGATATTTTTGGCACTCTCTATGCATTATCCAGCATTCCGCTGCTGCTGTCGCCAATAGGCGGGGCCATTGCTGATCGCTTCAACCGCCGTCATTTAATCGTTATATTCGATTTTGCAAGCTGCATGGTTGTACTGGGCTTTATGCTCCTATTGGCGGCAGACCATGCGACGGTTGTTGTTATTGGCATTGTGATGGTATTGCTTTCGCTGATCAGTGCTATGTACCAGCCTGCCGTGCAAGCGAGTATCCCGCTGCTGGTGCAGGAGAGCCGGCTTGAGCAGGCCAATGGAATGGTGAATGGCATTGGCGCCCTTGCCCAAATGGCTGCCCCGGTGCTTGGCGGAATCCTGTATGGCGTCCTTGGCCTGCAAACGTTAATTATCGGAAGCGGTATCGCTTTTTTACTGTCAGCTGTCATGCAGCTATTTATTAAAATCCCGTTTGTGCAACGCGAGCAGAAGCGAAATATCGTCGCAACGCTTGCAGCAGATATGAAAGTAGGGTTTGCCTACGTAGCCCAGCAGCGCTCGATTTTAAAGGCGATGATAATAGCTGCGCTGCTCAATTTCATTTTAACGCCGTTTTTTGTCGTAGGCGGGCCAATTATTTTGCGGGTTACGATGCAAAGCAGCGATACCCTTTACGGAGTTGGCATGGGCATTGTGGAATGCAGCACGATTTTGGGAGCACTGACGATTGGCATTTTTGCGAAAAAAATGCGAATGAGCACATTGTATCGGTGGCTGCTCATCATTGCTGCATTGATATTGCCATTATCGATGTCGCTAACGCCATGGATGCTGGGGCTTGGCTGTTACCCAGCCTATGTTCTATTTTTGGCAAGTGTTGTTCCCATTGCGATGGCACTGACGATTATTTCGATTTTTGTACTAACCCGGGTGCAAAAGCAGACACCTAATGACCTGCTCGGCAAGGTGATGGCCATCATTATGGCGGTCGCACAGATTGCGGCTCCTGTTGGGCAAATCGTCTACGGTAAGCTGTTTGAAACGTTTAGCTTGCAGGTTTATTTCCCTGCGCTGCTCATGTTCGGGGCAATGCTATTGATGGCTTGGGTGACAAAAAGGTTTTATCAAAATCAAATAGAGGAGGGGCAGGAAGATGCTAGGGAAAATGTGGAGAAAAGATATCGCAAGGAATAAGCTGATTACCGCTATTTTATTTATGTTTATTATGATTTCCTCGCTGCTAGTAGCAAGCAGTGCAAGTATGCTGCTGGAGCTGTTTCGTTCGGTGGATGACTGGTTTGAGAAAGCGGGTGTCCCTCATTTTGTACAGATGCATGCCGGGGAAATCGACCAGCGGGAAATGGATGGTTTTTCCAGCCGTAGTGAGCTGGTGAAGGAACAGCAAACCGTTGAGATGATTTCTATTGAACCAGATCATGTTTATTTTGGCCCCAGCGGCGAATCAGAGGATGGCAGCGTCATGGAAATGAGCTTTGTAAAGCAAAACAAAGCATTCGATTTTTTACTTGATTTGAACAATAAGCGGCTGGATGTGCTTCCGGGCGAAATAGCAGTACCGATTTATTTTATGCAGCAGCATAGCTTGGAGCTCGGGGATACGGTGCGGCTTGCGAAGGGTTCCTTTAGCAAAACCTTTACGATAGCGGATTTTGTTAGGGATGCGCAAATGAATCCGTCCATTGTCAGCTCAAAGCGTATCGTTGTAAGCGATTCGGATTGGGAGACGCTTAAGGGCCATTTTGACGAAAAAGAATATTTGATCGAATTTCTGCTGCATGATGGGGAGCGAACGAGCGAATTTGAACAGCTATACTTAGCTTCAGGCCTTCCGCACCAAGGAACCGCGATTACATACGCTCAGTTTCGGCTATTGAATGCGCTGACGGATGGCGTTGCGGCCGTTGTCATTCTTTTAGCAAGCGTGCTGATGATCGTGATCGCGTTTCTCTGCCTGCGGTTCACGATGCTCGCTGCGCTTGAGGAGGATGTTTATGAAATTGGTGTTATGAAGGCGATTGGTATAGCCAGTGACGAGATCCGCCAGCTTTATTTAATGAAATATCGGATGATCGCTCTGACAGCGAGTATGGCGGGGGTTTTGCTGTCCTTATTTGCAGAGCAGGCTTTCATGGCGAATCGGAGCCTTTACATGGGCACAGCTGAAAAAAATGCGCTAAGCTACATCATCCCCTTGCTGGGGGCGGGCTGTATTTTTCTATTAGTCATGTTGTTCTGCCGCTTGGTTTTGAGGAGATTTAAGCGAATATCAGCCGTTGAAGCGTTGCGCTCAGGCAGCACTTCGGCCAAAGGGCGGATGACAAGACTGCTAAAGCTCCATCGTAGTCGGTTTATCCCTGTAAATATATTTGTCGGCATTCAGGATGTGTTCGTCCGGCTTAAAACATTCGGCTTGCTGGGCTTCGTATTCACGCTTTGTTTTTTCCTGATAATAGTGCCTGTGAATTTTTTGAATACGATGAAATCACCCGATTTTATGACTTATATGGGAGCGGGGAGGAGTGATATTCAAATTGATATGCGGCAAACGGATGACGTAGCGCAGCGGTACAACGATATGATCGCTTATATTCAACACGATAGTGATGTGGAAATCTATGCGCCGCTCGTAACGAGCTCTTATATGATGCGCAGCGACGATGGCGTCTATGAAAAGGTGAGCGTGCAAACGGGCGATTTTTCGCTATTCCCCCTAGCTTATTTAAGCGGGGCTGCTCCTGCTACAAACGATGAGATTGCTCTTTCTTATCTACATGCGAAGGAACGCGGCAAACAGCTCGGCGACACGCTGACGCTCATCGTTGCTGGGGAAGAACGAGTACTGAAGCTTTCGGGCATTTATCAGGATGTGACCAATGGCGGCAAGACAGCTAAAGCGCTGCTGCCTTATGAAGCACAGTCCGTCCTTTGGTACATGGTCAGCTTGGATGTAAAGCCGGGAGTTGCGATTGGCGAAAAAAGGGCTGAATACGCGGCCGCCTTTCATCCGGCAAAGGTGACGTTTATGGATGATTATTTATCACAGACTCTTGGCTCCACCATAAGCCAGCTGCAAAAAATAACGGCGCTGACCTTAGCGGCAGCTCTCGCCATTGCGATGCTGATTACCGCTTTATTTTTCAACATGCTAATCGTGAAAGACGCTTCTGATATCGTCATCATGCGAAGCCTAGGGTTTTCCTTGAAACATATCCGCCTGCAATACATCATCCGCTCATTGGCGGTATTAATGGCAGGGATCGTGTTAGGTACCGCAGCAGCGGGAAGTCTTGGGCAGGGCGTAGTCAGCATGCTGATGTCATTTATGGGCGCAGCCCGCGTCGAGTTTGTCGTTAATCCGTTTGTGGCCTACATGCTTATTCCGTTGATACTCCTCGCTGTAGTGCTAATAACGACGCTATTCAGCAGCTTAACCATAACGGCGACTGGAAAAAGTGCTGTCGCAGCTAAATAATTTTCGAAATGAGGGCATCGTGATGACCATCGTGTTAGAGGCGAAAAACGTAAACAAAAGCTATTCCGTAGGCAGAAATAACGAACAGTCTGTGCTGAAAAATGTGAATCTGCAATTGCAGGCAGGTGAGTTCGTATCTATAATGGGGCCTTCTGGCTGCGGCAAGTCTACCTTGCTGTATACGATTAGCGGGATGGATAAAATGACGTCCGGCAGCGTTGCCATACAAGGGCAAGAGATCGGCAGTCTATCCGAAGAGCGGTTGGCCCAGCTTCGCTTGAGCAAAATGGGATTTATTTTTCAACAGAGCGGTTTTTTGAAAAATCTCAGCCTGCTCGATAATATGATTTTACCCGCTTATATGGCGAAAAGAGAGAGTCGCGCTGTTATTGACAGGCGGGCCAGCGAACTGATGCAGCGGACAGGAATTGCGGGGCTTGCAAATGCTGACAAGGCGGAAGTATCCGGTGGACAGCTCCAGCGGGCAGCCATTTGCCGGGCGCTTATCAACCAACCGGATATTGTGTTTGGCGATGAGCCGACGGGGGCGCTCAATTCTAAGGCGAGCGATGAGGTCATGGCTATTTTAACGGAATTGAATCATACGGGGACAACGATCATGCTGGTAACCCACGATGCGAAGGTAGCTGCCAAAACACAGCGCGTGTTATTTATGCTGGATGGCCGCATCGTGGGCGAGCGGGTACTCGGTCAACTGGGACAGGCTGAATTGAAGGTGCGGGAAGCAAAACTATCCTCCTGGCTTGCCGAGATGGGGTTTTAGATTTTTTTATTAGGGCGGGCGCCATCAATTGCAATAGAACATCTTTTAAAGCGGGGCAAGATGTGAGACAATAAGCTTTATGCAATTGATATTAATATATCAATTAATATGTATATATTAAGAAGAGGTGGTCGGCAGCATGCAGCCAAAAAATAATATTTTACATCTCCCTGTCTATCAGCCTGGCAAGCCGGTTGAAGATGTGAAGAGAGAGCTTGGGCTAACTGAAGTTACGAAGCTGGCTTCCAATGAAAATCCACATGGTTGTTCGGAGCAGGCTAAAGCGGCAATTATGGAGGAATTAAACCAAACGAATATTTATCCTGATGGCGCGAGCATTGAGCTTGCAGCAGCACTTGCAAACCATCTTAACGTAAAGCCGGAGCAGCTGATTTTCGGCACAGGCTCTAGTGAAATTATTTTAATGCTGGCTCGTGCGTTTCTCGTTGCAGGAGACGAAACGATTATGGCGGACGAGACATTCCCGCAGTATAAGCATAACGCCGAAATTGAGAACGCTCGCATCATCGAGGTGCCGCTGAAAGATGGCAAGCATGATCTTCCTGCCATGCTGGCGAAGGTAACGGAGCGTACGAAAATCATCTGGATTTGCAATCCGAACAATCCAACCGGCACGATTGTAACGAAGGACGAGCTGACTTCCTTTTTACAGCAGGTTCCGAGCCATGTGCTCGTTGTGCTGGATGAGGCGTATTGCGAGCTTGTAACTGATCCCGCATTTCCGAATGGCATTGAACTGCTTAGCAGCTACCGGAACTTGATCGTGTTGCGAACATTCTCTAAGGTGTATGGATTGGCGGCGCTTCGTATTGGCTATGGCGTTGGCGATCCGGATGTGCTTCGCTTCATTAATCAGGTGCGTGAGCCCTTTAATACAACGAGAATCGCGCAGGCAGCGGCTAAAGCGGCAGTGTCCGATCAGGCTTTTATTCAGCATGTTGTTGAACAAAATGCAGCGGGCATCGCTTATTTCGCTGCGCAGTTTGACCGTCTTGGCCTTGCTTATTATCCGGCGCACGGCAATTTCATTATGGTCGATGTATTGCGTCCTTCCACAGAAGTATTTAATGCGCTGCTGCGCAAAGGCTTTATTATTCGTTCCCGCTGGACGTATTACCCGACCTATATTCGGGTCAGCGTAGGCACCAAGCAGCAAAATGAGCAATTTATAGCTGCTTTGGAGCAGGTATTGCAGGAAGTGGCGGTGCAGTCATAGGGTTATGGTGAAAATAGCGATATTTGGCGTTGGATTAATTGGCGGATCGCTTGCCCTTTGTTTCAAGGGCAAGCCGGACGTAACGGTTGTCGGCTATTCAAACCGGGCGTCCTCCGCAGAGAAATATGTCAATCGTGGCGTCGTCGATTCCGCAACGACGTCTGTTCGGGAGGCGGCTGTAGATGCTGACTTTATTTTCCTTTGCGTGCCTGTAGGCAAGCTGGAGGAGTATGTGGACGAGTTGAGCCAGCTGCCGCTGAAGCCGGGCTGTATTGTAACGGATGTCGGCAGCACGAAAGCTTCCGTCGCACTGTGCGGACGCAGGCTGGAGAGCCAGCCGGGCGTATCGTTTATTGGCGGCCATCCGATGGCAGGGTCGGAGCGCTCCGGCGTTGAGGCGGCATCGACCCATTTGTTCGAAAATGCTTTTTACGTCCTCACGCCTGACGCGTCGACTCCACAGGGCCAACTGGATAAGCTCATTGAACTGCTTGCGCTGACGAAAGCACATATTGTCAGTGTGGATGCAAAGTCGCATGATGAAATCGTGGGCGCGATCAGCCATCTGCCGCATATGATTGCAGTTGCGCTGGTCAACCAGATCCGCGGCTACAATGAGCAGGATCAGCTGTATGCTTCGCTTGCAGCGGGGGGCTTCCGCGACATTACCCGTATCGCCTCAGGCGACCCGGTCATATGGCGCGACATTTTGGTCAATAACAAAAGTGTCCTGCTTAAGCTGCTGAAAGACTGGAATGCAGAAATCGCGACATTCGCAGACCTGCTGGAGCGGGAAGATGGCGAAGGCATAGAGGAGGCGTTCCGCACAGCTGGCGAATTCCGCAGCAAGATGCCTGAGCGCCGCAAGGGCATGCTGCATTCGATTTATGATTGTTATGTAGACGTACCCGATCATCCCGGCATTATCGGTAAAATCGCCAGCGACCTCGGCAAGGAGCGCATCAATTTGAGCAACATCCATATTATTGAGAGCAGAGAGGACGTTCCAGGCATCCTCAGGCTGTCCTTCCGCACCCAGGAGGATTTGGATCAGGCTCAGCTCGTGCTTGCGGATGCGGGCTTTGCGGTTCATCAGTAAAGGAATAGCTATTCGGCCCCACAGCAGCTTTCGAGCTATTGCGGGGCATTTTTGTTTAGGGACATATGCAGTTGCCAAGCAAACAGCGTTAGCTGGAAGTGATATAAGCGTTTTCAAAATAAATCTCGAAAAAATGAAAACGCTTATTGACATATTGGAAGCGTATACATATAATAAAAGTACAGTATGGTTTCTCTCCACTCCTATCCAAAACTTATGTTCTGAAAATGAACATGGACCGCCTATATGGCGGTCTTTTTTTGTTGTAATGCAAAAATAGCTTACTAGCTTAATTGCTTGTTCGATGAAAAAAATTAGAGAAGGCTATAAATTAAAAAAAGGCTGACCAGCAGCCATTTCTAATGACTTCTGGTGACAGCCCCAAAGAGTAAGCAAAATTATGCTAGTTTTTCAATGACAATAGATGCGCTCACGGTTGACGTTCCGCCGCCGATGGCGTTTTGCAATACCAGATTGCCCATGTTATCAATACGATTTAAAGTCAATACGCCGCCAGCGGTCAATTGAGCAACGACTTGACCTTGGAAAGGATTGTTGCCCGCTCCTGTACCGTAGTTGCTGCAAGGCACAAGTGCAGCAGCAGTTGGGCCTGCTCCGTCCGGATCGAAGAATAGACCAAACGCAGAGTTTCCAGGTGTTGGGAACACTTCCCAGCTAATGTTGTAAAAGCCGTTTTCGTTAATGATAATATCGCTCGGTGGAGAGAACGTAAGCGCCGTTGCGCTAATAAGCATATCGTTAAAGGTTACTGCACCTCCTTGCCCTCCTGGCACTGCTGCTGCTGCAACATTTTGTGCTTCCGTGCTGCATAGGAATGCAAAGGAAGATATGCCGCCAGCGGGTCCTTGAGGCCCTGTTGGCCCTGTTGGTCCTGTTAGTCCTGTTGGTCCTGTTGGTCCAGTTAGTCCTGTGTCTCCAGCTGGCCCTTGAGGACCTGTTAATCCTGTAGCTCCAGTTGGCCCTTGAGGTCCTGTTAGCCCAGCAGTCCCCGCTGGCCCTTGTGGACCCGTCAGCCCAGTAGCTCCAGCTGGCCCTTGTGGTCCTTGTGGGCCAGGTGTAGGGGTAACATTAACTTTAACTTTAGGGGCTGGGCAGGCTACTTTGACAACTTTTTTCTTTATAATAATATTCTTTTTTCTTTTAGGTTTACATACTGCAACGATTTTTTTGTGACAATTTTTCTTTTTCTTATTTTTATCAATAATACAACTCAATTAATACACCTCCTAGGATTTGAGATATAATACGTTTGAGCTGGAATTTGGGAAGGACAAAAACCCAAGGTTTACTAGACTATTATCTATTTTTGTGCAAAAAGGGCGAATAACGATAGATGGTAGCCCTATATGTAATAGAGTGGATTGTCAAGGGGCTAATAATGGGGGCAATGCTATCTGTATTAGGCGAACCGATATTGCTGGAAGCTGGGCCGCTTATTTATTCCGGAATCGACGAGTGGATTTTTTACATAGGTGAGCGGCGTCATAAATCCCATTTTCCAGCATATCCTTTTACAGCGTTTTCAAGGACGGATCGGGCATCTTGTGTTACAATACATAAGGATAGTTCCTTTTTCTAAAAAAGGACTCTTTATCCTTTTGTCGAATAAAGCAGGATTTTGATTATATGGCGCGAATTTATTGTTGATAGACTAGCGATTCGTAATTTTTAATATACATACCGCAACTTTTTGCTTCCGGCTCGGTACAATTTAATGATAACAGGGCCGGGAAGATGAATTCACAGGTGGGGAGGTTCGCCTGTCATGACTGATTCCCAATTAATAAGGGAAATTAAAGATGGCAACATTGAGCTTTATTCAGAGCTAATGAGCCGTTATCAGCGCAAAATATTATCTTTCATTTTTCATATGCTCAAAAGCGCGAAGCTTGAGCTGCTTGCAGAGGATTTATGCTCGGAAACGTTTTATAAAGCCTATCGCAGCCTGCACTCGTTTCGCGAGGTGGATGCTTCTTTCTCCACATGGCTTTACACGATTGCCCGCAATACCGTGCTTAGCGAGCTGCGCAAGCAGAAAGCTGCGAATTTATCTCTGGATGAATCGGGCATTGTGCCGGTTACGGCCCCCGATGCAGGTCCGGAGCAGCTCGTGCTTCGCAATGAGCGAATGGCGATGGTTCGCGAAGCCATTAATAATTTGCCTGAAAAACAACGGTCCGCACTTATCCTTAGAGAATATGACCAGATGGACTACCAGGAAATTGCCAGTATTTTAGGGCAGACGGTCAGTTCTGTGAAATCCTTGTTATTCAGAGCCAGAGCCAGTGTGAAGGTCCAATTGGAGCCTTATTTTGGCGAAGCTCTCGGAGTGGAAGAATATGAAGGGATGAAAACGCGATGAAATGCGAAGACGTTCAACACAAACTCCATATTTGCTGGGAGCTGCCGGAGGAAGATCCGCAGCGGCAGGAGATGGAGGCCCATCTGCTTGATTGTGAGCATTGCATGGAGCAGCTCCGTTTGTGGGAAGAGAGCGAGGAGCTGATTCGTTGCATTGCCGAGGATGATTCCGTAGAACTGCCGCCAATGGATCATGTGACGCGCGGCGTCATGGATCGCATTTATGCAGAGGAATCCTGGCTTATGCCGGTTACGCACAAAAGCTATCAGTTTTCTCCTTCCTTTCGTCGCAATGTAGCCCTTGTTGTGGCAGGCTGCATGGCGATGTTCGTTTGTGCGCTCGTATTTTTCGTCGTTGGCAACGAAACGAGTACAAGTCCGGATCAACTGGCCCAGTTAACTGGATTTATGGACACAGCTAATGCTTCGGGCAGCGGGCTCGTCATTAGCGCTGAATATGAAGTGCCGGTTGCGAGTATCAGCGATCCTTTCGTGCTTAAGGTCGTTCCGGCTTTTCCGCAATATTGGGTAGCGCTGTCGCTGCTTGGCATGGTCATGACGCTGCTTTTGCTAAACTGGTTATCAAGAACGCGCAGCTAGCGTAAGGGCTCCTTGACAGGGGCCCCTTGTTTTGCGTTACCTTGCGGTAATAGATTGCAACTAAGCTAGGGAGGCTGGCGGGATGATAATAGGTCTGGTACGTCACGGCAATACGGATTGGAATAAGCTTGGGAAAATACAAGGGCAGACCGATATTCCCTTGAATGAGCGGGGAATCGCTCAAGCCGTGGCGCTGGCTAATCGTTTAAGCGAGGATCAGACGCCGTGGGATGCTGTTATTGCCAGTGATTTGCAGCGTGCCCGTGAGACAGCCCGAATTATCGCGGATAAGCTGGACATTCCGCTGCTTGCGCCGGATGAGCGGCTGCGTGAGCGGTTTTATGGCGATATAGAAGGAACGACAGAGCAGGAGCGAATAGCGCGCTGGGGTGAGCAATGGCGCCATGCTGAAGTTGGACAGGAGTCTGACGAGACTGTGCGCGTGCGTGGGCGCTCTTTTGTAGAGGAATGGCGGCAAAGCAATCCCCAGGGGCGCCTGCTTGTCGTCACGCATGGAAGCTTTCTGGCGCAGCTGCTGGATGAGCTGTGCTCGGGACTTGATAAGCAGTTTCTCGATAATATGTCCTATTCCATACTCCAGTTCAAGGGAAGTGTTTGGGAGCCCTTGCTATACAATTGCAGCCGGCATTTGCAACAACTCGATCAAGTCGGTGTTTAAATTAATAACGGAAAGCTGCTTTATTAATCGTTTTAGCAGCTGGGTTCAGACGATGGCAACGCCATTCCTCTTACGAGAGGGATGGCGTTTTTTTATGGTTGCGCCTTTGCGTGCTTTTTTCGAAAAAGGAGCATAAAAACTATTTTTTCCGGAACTACGGTTATAAAATCTGAGTTTCTTCCCATAATGGTAATAAAAAAAGGCTGCTCTACAATCATGAGCGCAAGCAAAGCTGTACATTAAGCAGCAGTTAAGCGCGAAGGAGGAGAGACTATGAATTTATCGGATATGCTTGGCTGCGCAGATATCGGGCAGCTCAGCCGCATTGCCTCCGTCTATCAATGCGAGTGCAATAGCAACTCCAAAAATGAATTGATTCAGTCGATTCTCGGCGCTGTAAGCAGAAATGATGTTTTCGAGCAACAAATCAGCAGCATGGCGATTGAGGATTTGCGTTTTTTAAACTCGCTGCTGTTCGAGACGAGAGACGCTTTTAGTCTGGAGGAGCTTCTGGCTCGTGCGCAGCAGAGCAGGTTTAACGGCCCGGAGGCAGCGAGCGCTGTCCAAAAGGAAACGAAGGGACAGCAGCAGGCTTCTGGAGAGAAATCCTCTTCTAATCAGAAGTCAGCCAAGGCTGCGCAGCCGAAGCGCCGTTCCAAAAAAACGCCTGTTATGAAGGAAAGCAGCCCACGGGATATAATCGTTAAATTCAAGCATCAGGGCTGGCTGTTCAATGGCTTCACCGGGCCGAACCGTTATTTGTTTCAGGTCCCGGAAGATTTGAAGCAGCGGTTTCGTGAAACGTTGAAGCGCAAATTTGCAGCACAGCTAGTGTATACGGACGAGCCTCATGTGTACCGCGACGAGCAGGAGCTGCTGCAGGCCGATATTCGCGGGCTGCTGCTCTACATCCATCACAACGAAGTGACGATGGCGGCTGATGGTTCCTTATACAAGCGCTTCAGCTTGCAACTGCTTGATTTGTTTTCGATCAAGGAGGAGCTGCCGGGCAAGGGAGAATGGCGATTCGGCTACGGCAAATATTTTCACCATTATCCGAATCGAATGTCGCTGCTGTATGACTACTGCATGCAAATGAACTATTTCATGGAGGAGCCTCTTGGCCTCAGGCTTACCTCAGGTGGCCAGGAAAGGCTGCTCAGCGCTCCGGCAAATGAATTGCAGCTGCTGTACAAATGCTGGCTTAAGCAGTATAAAGGGCCCATCCCGAACATCTTAGCGCTTGTACAATGGATTGGCGGACTGTCCGATCAGTGGGTAACGGCACAATCGCTCAGCCAAGTGCTCGTACCGCTCATTAAACCTTTCTATTATGATGATGCGGAGCGGATTTTTCAGCACAGATTACTCAGCATGCTCGTCCATCTAGGTCTAATACGCCTTGGAGAGCATGAGCTGCACGGCATGGTCATCAAAACGACGAAAGCGGGCAGAGCAGTAATTATGGGTATTAGCCTGGAAGAGCAGGACCGATTGTTCATGTATTGACAATGGTCGCGGCAGTTGATAGAATCACCCCACACTAATGTAAAGGAACGGATGCATAGCAACTGAATGCTGATTTTCCATTGCAAATGAGAGGGGAATTTATGAGATGCTGCTGCCTTATTTGGGAGTAAGACCAACGATTCATTCTAGTGTTTATATCGGAGAAGGAGCGAAGCTGATTGGAGATGTAACAATTGGCCGCAGCAGCACCGTATGGTTTAACGCTGTGCTTCGCGGAGATTTGGCGCCGATACATATTGGACATAGCTGCAATATACAGGATGGGGTTGTCGGGCATGTGAATACGAACCAACCGCTCATTTTGGAAGACGAAGTTTCCATTGGGCACGCGGCGATTATCCATGGCTGTACGATAGGTAGAGGCACATTAATTGGAATGGGGGCAATCGTACTTAACGGCGCGCAGCTTGGTGAATATGCTTTAGTAGGAGCCGGTTCGATTGTTACGGAGAATAAGAAGATACCACCCTATACGCTTTCTCTTGGTTCACCTGCTAAAGTCGTTAGAGAGCTTACGGAGGACGATTTGCTGCGAATGAAACGAACGATGGAAAGCTACGTGAAGAAAGGCGAAGAATATAGGATCTCTTAACGCCGGTGTGGAGGTGTATCCTATGGATAAAATGAAGGTAACGTACGAAGCGATGCTGTCGCTTGCAGCAGAAATGGCCTTGGATGAAGCGGTACGAAAATTCCGTGCGGAGCGTATTTACCGCGAAATTGACCAGTCGCTTGTGGCTGGCGATGAGGATACGTTTTATCGCTTAGCTAAGGAATTGAACGAAATGAAGTGAAGGCATAACGTGGATAGTAAGGATGAAGGGCGAAATAAGCTTCCATCATAGGCTCTGGCGATAAAGCTCGCGGGCTGAGGTAGAAGCTTATTTTGCTGTTCATCAAAATTAATCGGCAATTAGATGGGAAAGACCCATTGGCAAATGGGTAATAAACCGTTAACATAGACAAAGGTTTGGTACATAAATAAGGAAGCTCGTTGGCTTTTGCAAGCCGCGATAAGCCAGCTATAGCTGCAAGCGGAAGGAGATCTTAGCAATGAAATTTAGCGATGTGCAAGAAGAACAGTGGGACGAGCTGCGTCCTTATTTGGACACTTGTATGCTGCCTGTCACAGGCATGAGCGGCGAAGAGCAGCCTTATGAGGCGACTGCTGCCTTGGAGCGTCTGCGTGATGTTATGGATCTGATTGAAATTCCTTTTAAAGGGCGAGTAGTCACTTATCCAGCATTACATTATATACGCAGCCACAATTTCTCTGATATGATTAATGATGTATGCGCTTCACTTAGAGACTCAGGCTTCCGATATATAATTGTAGCGACAGCATCGGACAAGCTGGATTTGGCTACTATTCAAGCCGATTTGCTGCTCGGTCCAGATGAAATGGGAGTTTTGCCCTCTGTAGCCGAGGTGAAGGGGAGAGTGTCGCTGCTGTGGAATCCGAACCAGTCGACCTGATTTTTCAAATTTGCATAATTGAACAGTTTTCTGGGGAAAACAAACGCCATGCAAGGTTAAATGTGACAAATTAATTACAAATTAAAAATCAACATTTTATTAGGTAGTCAAATCATCAGCCATATTCTTGACGCTCCTAAGCACCTAGGCTATTATAAGTATGTCCTAGTTCGTCATGTGTTTTGCCATGGGCTAAAACACAAGAAATGGTTGGCAAAGGGGGTAGAACAGAAGATGAGTAACCACGAACATCAAGAATCGGCACATAAGCCGCTTCAACGCAAAGAGATGTCAAGACGGCAGTTTTTGTCGTATACGCTCGGTGGAACAACCGCATTTATGATGGGCGGAGCCGTGCTTCCAATGGTGCGTTTTGCGGTAGACCCATTATTAGAGAAAAAAACCGAAGGCACCTTTGTTAAAGTAGTAGAAGAGAGCAAAATTACGACAGATCCGCAAGAGTTTAAGTTCCAAATTCACCAAGTTGATGGATGGTACGTCAGTGATCCTGAGCTGTCTGCTTGGGTGTCCAAAGACGCAAACAACAAAATATTTGCGCTTTCACCAATCTGCAAACATCTGGGCTGTACAATCGCCTGGAATGCGAAGGGTAAAGATGAGTATGACTGCCCGTGTCACGACGCGCGTTATACGAAAGACGGTAAGAACATTACCGTTGCACCAAATCCATTGGATGAATACGAAGTGAAGATTGAGAATGGATTTGTTTACTTGGGTCCAGTTAAGCCAAATTCACGGGTAGGCTAAGGAGGCGAATGATCAGATGTTTAAAAGTGTATACAATTGGATTGATGAACGTCTTGACATTACGCCGTTGTGGAGGGATGTTGCGGACCATGAAGTGCCGGAGCACGTTAACCCTGCGCATCATTTCTCGGCGTTCGTCTATTGCTTTGGCGGCCTGACGTTTTTTATTACCGTTATTCAAATTTTGTCTGGTATGTTCTTGACGATGTATTATGTTCCGGACATTCTGAATGCTTATGCAAGCGTTGACTATTTGAACCACAAGGTCGCATTCGGCGGCATCGTTCGCGGTATGCATCACTTTGGTGCGAGTCTCGTTATTGTTATGATGTTTTTACATACGCTGCGCGTGTTCTTCACCGGCTCTTATAAAGCGCCGCGCGAAATGAACTGGGTAGTGGGTATGCTTATTTTCTTCATTATGTTGGGCCTTGGTTTCACGGGCTACCTTCTTCCATGGGATAACAAAGCTTACTTCGCAACAAAGGTCGGCGTTCAAATCGCGGAATCCGTTCCGTACATCGGACCTTACATCGGGCAGTTCCTGTATGGCGGCGACATCGTAGGTGCTCAAACGCTGACTCGCTTCTTCGCGATTCACGTGTTTTTCCTGCCTGGCGCATTGCTTGCTATGCTAGCGGCTCACTTTCTGATGATTCGGAAACAAGGTATTTCGGGACCACTTTAAGCGAAGGGAGGACTTTATGATGGCACATGGTCACAAATCAGATGAAAAGGTTGTATTCGTTGGCGATTCTCGGGTGAAGAAAAACAATCATCCGAATATTCCGCCGGACTATACGTCTTTTCCAGGGAAGTCAGAGGCGTTTATTCCTAACTTCCTGCTGAAAGAGTGGATGGTTGGTTGCGTCGTACTCGTCGGTTTTCTTGTATGGACGATTGCAGAGCCAGCTCCGCTTGGCTATCCGGCAGACCCAACAAACGCAGCGTTTATTCCGATGCCGGACTGGTATTTCTTGTTCCTGTATCAATTTTTGAAATATCCATATGTATCACAGGATTATATCGTACTCGGTACGATGGGTGTCCCTGGCGTTATGTTCGGCGGCTTGCTGCTTGCTCCTTTCCTGGATACAGGCAAAGAGCGCAGATTTTACCGCCGTCCGATTGCTTCCTCGCTAATGATTTTGTCATTGATCGCGACGGTGTATTTGACGGTTATATCTTGGGATCACTACCAGCACCAGCTGGAAATTACCAATACAATACCTGAACATCACATTCGTGAAGAGAAAGCAAGAGAAGCAGCGGCTAAAGGTGAAGAGGCTCCTAGCACGACGAAGAAGCCTGAAACCGCTGCCGTTGCGATTGTAGAAGCGGATGATCCAGCACATAAGCTGATGGAGCAATCCAAATGTCTAACCTGCCATGCAGCAGACATGAAGGGTAATCCACCGCAAATTCCTGCACTGCGTGGTATTGGCGATGTCTTGTCCAAGGAAGAAATTGTAGCGACCGTCACGAACGGTAACGGCAATATGCCTGCCTTCAAAGACAGCCTGAGCGCTGAGCAGATTGATCAAATTGCAACGTGGCTTTCTAAACAGAAAGCTGCAGCTGAATAAAAAAGTAACAGAAAGAACCTGATTGCTTCATTGCAATCAGGTTCTTTTCAAACTTATTAGGACAATGTACGGGCGGTACAACAAGGCTGGTAATATAGGGGCTGAAAATAATGGGATTGTCATGGTTATGGAGCCGCATGCTGTGGATGAATCGTACGATATTGTGGCTGTTGTATATCGTTAATTTTTTAGGGACTGTTTACGGTTATATATGGTATTGGAATCAATTGGTTTATACATATGAACGTTTTCCATCTTGGCTGCTTGTATTTGTGCCGGACAGCCCGACGGCGAGTTTATTTTTCACGCTTACGCTGCTTTACCTGCTGTTCCCGCCGCCTGAATCGGCATCTAGATTCGTTCAGGTGACTAGAATGATTATAGAAGGACTTGCGGTCGCAACGTCAGTGAAATATGGCTTGTGGGCGGTATCGATGATTGTGGCTACCGGAGCGCAAGGCGGGGAAATGAATTGGCAGCATGGTATGCTCGTGTTTTCTCATCTTGGTATGGCTGTAGAGGTGCTTTTGTATGCTCGTTTTATGAAAGCGGGATTCAAGGCCGTCGTCATCGCCACAGCCTGGCTGCTGCTGAATGACACGATTGATTATACTTTCGGCGTGTTCCCGTGGCTGGCTGATGAGCTGATGGATGATTTGCCGCAAGTTCGCTTGTTTACATATGGCCTGACCATCTTCAGCTTTATCGTTGGCTGGCTGGCGCTTCGAGCAAGAAAACAAGCATAAAAAGCATAACGATGGACATCCCCTCATAAGCTTGATTATGGGGGGATGTCCATGAGAACGCGTATTGCAATACCCATTCTATTATGTATCGCGATGATGCTAGGCTCCGTCTCCGCGACATGGGCTTATGCGGGCGAACAACCGCTTGGCGCCAGACAAGTGCAAGCTGCCGATGCTGAAGTACTAATGCGTCGTTTCGAGGAAGCGGCTCATTCATTATATACGGCTTCGTATGCGGACAACCGCCAAGCTGGCTATAAATATGTCCAGCAGCTGGAGCGTCTGCTGCCGCAGCTGGAAACAGGCATAGAAGGCCGTCCAGCTGGCTGGTCTAAGCTGCAGCAGAGCATTCAGGCTGTCTCAGACGAGCTTTTGAGCAAAAGGCAGCCTGTAGAATGGATGGCGCCATCTGCTCGCATTCATCTAACTGCGGATGCGATGCTTAGACCGGCAAGCGGGTTATGGATGCAATATGAGCGTGTTATGCTCGAAGATGTAAGCCGGGTGAGAAAAGCATGGAAGCGCCCATATGAGGAGCGGGCGGATGCTGCAAGGGCGGCGATGGACAACTTAAGCGCGCATTTGGCGCTCGTTGAAGGTCCCGCCTCTATGCTGCGTCCGGAAGGGAGGACAGCAGAGCTGCATGAGCGGATACGCTATACGAATGTGTTGTTATCTGCTGGGCCTAGAGACCAAGCGCAGGCAGGTCGAGTCGACGAGGCACTGACGCAGCTTGGAGCAGCGGTAAGCAGATTGTTTACGGACAAGCCGCAATCTGTGGAAGAGCCTGCGCTCGCACCACCCGCATCGGCTAATCCGGTAAGCTGGACGCTGCTGCTTGGCGCTTTTATTATGGCCGTGCTTGCTTATAAGAGCTGGCGTAAATACAAGCAACAGCCTTACGGCATAAAGCCGCTCCCGTGATGGGAGCGGCTTTTATTCCTCGTTAAATCCTTCGCCCAGCACATCGTGGACATCATTAATGATGACGAAAGCACGGGGATCTTCGCTGCGCACGATCGCTTTGAGGCGGCGCAGCTCCTGCCGCTGAACGACGCAGTAAACGATTTCCTTTTGCTGACCGGAAAACGCGCCTTTTGCCGGCATCAGCGTCACGCCGCGTTCCATCTCAATCGTAATGCGCTGTGCCATCGAGGTACCCTTGTCTGTAATAATCGAGAAGGATTTGGCGGCATAAGCGCCGTCCTGAATGAAATCAATGAGCTTGGCGGCAACAAACACCGTTACGAGCGTATACAGCACTTTTTCGATTGGAATAAAAAAGAGCGATCCCCCGATAATGACAATATCGAGAATGAGAATAATTTGCCCCATGCTCAGCGTTTTGCGGCGTGAGACGATTCGGGCTATAATATCCACGCCTCCAGTCGTTCCACCGAAACGAAAGACGATGCCAAGCCCTGCGCCGAGCGTAACCCCCGCATACAAAGCAGCAAGTATGTAATCGGTTGAAGTGTGGAACGTAACGACCCAGCCTTTGGCAATAAGCTGCTCCATTACGGCTAGGAAGAAGGAAAGCGATACGATGCCAGCGAGTGTATAAAGCATTTCGGTACGGCCAAGCGTCCTCCATCCAAGCAGAAACAGCGGAATGTTGAGGACAAGCGTCGTAATGGACAGCGGCCATCCGGCTGCATAATTGAGCAGGACCGCTATGCCGGTTACACCGCCCTCCATGAGCATGTTCGGAATAAGGAAGTAATGCAGCCCAAAAGCATATATGGCTGTGCCTAGCAGAATAGGCAGAATAATTTGTAATTGCTTGGTCACTTTACGAAACATCATTAGAATTCCCCTTTTTTAAAATATAAGCATATAAGTTCCCTTTATAACGGGCTTATATTTCAGCGCGAAACGAAGCTTTGCCGGTCAAGGACGGCGATCGCCGTTTACGCTTGAATGATAAGCGTAAAGAAGCCATTATTTCACTTATTTGCTTCGGTGTCCACTGCTTGCGATTAATCTTTTACATGGGACAGCCGGAAAACGCCGATGACGATCGTATGGCGGTTTCCATTCTGTAGTATAGCGCAATTTTCATCGTTCAAAAACATTGTTTTCATCGTCTCTTTGCGTTAACATATGAATTATTGACAACAATTAGTTTTAGGCTTGTCTTCCAACTGCTATAGTTGTGGAAAACGATAGTCTTGAAAGAAGGGAATTTCACGTATGGCTCAAAAAACGTTGGCAGATATCCAGCAAGAAGTGGATGATTATATTTCTCAATTTAAAGAAGGCTATTTCAGTCCGCTGGCGCTGATGGCAAGAATGAGCGAGGAAGTCGGCGAGCTTGCGCGTGAGGTGAACCATTCCTACGGCGAGAAACGCAAAAAGGCGGATGAGGCCGACAACTCCATTGAAATGGAGCTTGGTGATATTTTATTTCTTTTATCCTGCTTTGCCAATTCGCTCGATATTGATTTAACGGAAGCACATAATAAAGTAATGGACAAATTCAATACACGGGATAAAGACCGCTGGACTTTAAAAAACGCTGAACAGTAATACCTGTTCTCACATATGCTGTACCATCAACCTGTGTACAAGGAGGATGGGCGGTAATGAACGGGGATGCTTGTATCAAAAAGGCGTATGCTTTCATTTTGACCAGCGATTTTGAACAGGCTATTGTCTGGTTTGAGCAAGCGATTGCCGCAGAGCCTGACAATGCCAGTTATTATCATAAGTGCGCTATTTCATGCGCGCGCAGCGGGAAATGGGCGAAAGCTTATGAACATGCCCGCCGGGCGCTGGAGCTAGTGGAGGATGAGCCGGAATATATTTATCATTTGCAGACGATTGAAGCAAGGCTGCAGCTTTCGTATGCGCAGCAGCTGCTGACACAAGAACCGCCGGCATTGGAAGAGGCGCTGCCGATGCTAAAGCAGGCGGCGGAGCTTGATCCGCTGTGCTTTGACGCTTTTTACTGGATCGCAATGACGTACGCTGAGCTTGGGCAACTGGTTGAAGCTGCTGTGTATGCGAGGGAAGCGATTCGGCTTGACCCGGGGCATTCAGCCGCCAGAAGGCTGTTTGCTGATGTGAGCCGCCGGCGGCGCTTGATGCGCTACCGGATCAACGGACAACATAGACGAAGGAACAGGTGATGGATAAGTGGATACAATTAAAGTAGCAGTAATCGGAGCAGGCGGTCTTATGGGCCGTGAAGTGGTAAAAATGGTGCTGGAGGATGAGGCGCTGGAGCTCGTATCCGCCGTCGCGCCTTCAGCAGGCGCTGTAGATGCAGGAAGCTTTGCGAATAAGCCGAATACCGGCGTCATCGCTTGCAAAACGATCGAAGAAGCGCTTAGCAGCGCAAAAGCCGATGTTATGGTAGACTTTACGGCTCCGCATGCAGCCTATGAACATACAAAAACAGCGATTGAATACGGCGTTCGTCCTATTATGGGAACGACGGGTTTTACACCTGAGCAAATTGAAGAGCTCAACGGGCGTTGTATCGAGAAGCAGCTTGGCGGGCTCATCGCGCCTAACTTTTCGATTGGCGCTATTCTGATGATGAAGTTTGCAGCACAGGCATCAAAATATTTGCCGCATGTTGAAATTATAGAATATCATGGCGACCACAAGCTCGATGCCCCCTCAGGCACATCAATTAAAACGGCAGAGCTCATTGCCGAGGCTCGTCAAGAGCTGCGTCAAGGCAATCCTAACGAGAAGGAAACGATTGAAGGAGCAAGAGGCGGTTATTACAATGGCTTCCGTATACATAGTGTGAGACTCCCAGGCGTCTTTGCTCAGCAGGAAGTTGTATTTGGCGGTTATGGCCAATCGCTCAAAATTCGTCATGACTCCTATGACCGTGCGGGCTATATGCCAGGCGTGAATGTAGCGATCAAGAAAGTGATGGATTACAGCGGATTAATATACGGTTTCGAACATTTGATGGATTAGTAGAAGGATCGAACTAGACAGCGGAAGAGGGGCCACACCTATGAAAATTGCATTCATCGCGCATGACCGAAAAAAAGAAGAGATCGTCAACTTTGTTATTGCCTATGAGAAGGTATTTGTTGGTCATGAGCTCTATTCAACGGGGACGACCGGTTCGAGAATTATGGAGCAAACGAACTTGAGCATCCACCGCTTCATGTCGGGACCGCTCGGCGGCGACCAGCAAATCGGCGCTCTTGTCGCCCAAAATGAAATGGATTTGATTATCTTTTTGCGTGACCCGCTTATGGCGCAGCCGCATGAGCCTGATATTATTGCGCTGCTTCGCCTTTGCGATGTGCAGGGTATTCCGGTTGCGACGAACGTAGCGACAGCCGAATTGCTTGTCAAGGCGCTGGAACGCGGGGATTTTGCCTGGAGAGAGCTTGTTCATAAGTACAAGCCTGAATTGCCGTTATGAGTGAGCGGTTAGATATTCTCGTATTTGGCGCACATGCAGATGATGCTGAAATCGGAATGGGCGGCACCATTGCCAAACATACGACGGCAGGCATGCTGGTAGGTATTTGTGACTTAACCGAAGCGGAAATGTCTTCGAATGGCACCGTAGAGCAGCGAAGGCGAGAAGCCGATGACGCTGCTGCGGTGCTTGGTCTTTATTCACGGACCAATTTGCAGCTGCCGGATCGCGGCCTTGAGCTTACCCGCAGCAACATCGACAGCATTGTGGCGGAAATCCGCCGCAGCCGCCCGCGCCTCGTGTTTGCGCCGTATTGGGTTGATCGGCATCCTGATCATATTGCATGCAGCAAGCTGGTCGAGGAAGCCGTATTTAATGCCAAGCTGCGAAAATATATGCCGGAGCTGCCGCCTGTCCAAGTGGAACAGCTGATTTATTACTACATAAATGACATGGAGCAGGTATCGCTCGTCGTAGACGTCAGTGAGCAATACGAAACGAAGCGCCAATCGCTGCTTGCTTACCGCTCGCAGTTTCAAGCGGTTTCCCAATTGGAAGACCGCGTTTCGACGCCGCTCACCGACCGCTATGTGGAACGGGTGGAAGCAAGAGATATGCTGCTCGGTCAAGCCCGCTCCTGGCAGTATGCGGAAGGGTTTGCTTTAAAACGGCCGCATGAGGTGAAATTATTTTAGAGGGCCAGGCAACAGTTTTGGAAGATATACAAACCATTAAGAATAGAATTGATTATAAAAGATAGAGACGGCAGGAGTGAGCAGGACATGGCACGTAAGTTGAAAATCGGGATAACCTGTTATCCTACGCTTGGCGGCTCTGGTGTCGTTGCAACTGAGCTCGGCAAGCTGCTTGCTGAGCGGGGACATGAAATTCATTTTATAACGCACAGCATTCCGTTCCGGCTAGGCCATTTTAATAAAAATATTTTTTTCCATGAAGTTGAAGTTAATGATTATTATGTGTTTCGTTATCCGCCTTATGATTTATCGCTGGCAAGCAAGATGGCACAGGTGGCCAAGATGGAGAAGCTGGATTTGCTTCATGTGCATTATGCGGTTCCTCACGCCGTCTGTGCCCACCTCGCCAAGCAGATGATTGGCGACGAGCTCAAGACGGTTACAACGCTGCACGGAACGGATATTACGGTGCTCGCACAGGATGAGTCGCTTAAGGATTTGATTAGGCTTGCCATTAACAAAAGTGATGCCGTAACGGCGGTTTCCCAAGATTTGATTCAGGAGACGAGAAAGCTGCTTGATATTACGAAGCCGATTGATCTCACTTATAATTTTGTTGACAAGCGCATTTATTATCCTCGGGATGTCGCTTCGCTGCGACTGGATTATGCCAGCCCGAATGAAAAAATATTAATGCATATTTCCAATTTCCGCCCTGTAAAGCGGGTATCTGACGTTATTGAAATTTTTCAGCAGGTTGCAAAAACAGTACCATCGAAGCTGTTGCTAGTTGGAGAAGGACCGGAATTATCGAAAATCCAGTGTAAAATCCGTGAAATGGGACTGGAGGAGCGCGTCGTATTTCTGGGCAAGCAGGAGGATGTGGCACAAATCATATCGCTTGCCGATGTGCTGCTTCTTCCTTCGGAAAAAGAAAGCTTCGGCCTTGTAGCGCTAGAGGCAATGGCTTGCGGCGTACCGACGATTGGCTCTACTGCAGGCGGTATTCCTGAGCTGGTGACGCATGGAGAAACGGGCTTCCTTAGCCCAATAGGCGATGTTAACAGCATGGCCGCCAATGCGATTCGTTTGCTCACAGACGAAAAACTGCATCAGCAATTTAAGGAAGCTTGCATTTTCCGCGCCTGCCATGATTTTTGTAATGATCGCATTACGGCTGAATATGAGGAAATTTATTATCGCGTGCTTGGCATGGAAGCTGAGCTTCCTGCGGTCGTTTGCGAATAAGAGGATAGAGGGTGAGAAGATGGAGCGCTGCACCTCGATTCCGGAAGCGATGCGAGAGGCGCTGCCCATTCTCGCAACCTTGAACGAGCACGGTCATGAAGCCGTGTTCGTTGGGGGCTGCGTGAGGGATACCGTTATGGGCCTCGCGCTTAAAGATGTAGATATTGCGACGTCGGCGACACCGGAGCAGGTAGTTGCCTTATTTGCGTATTGTATTCCAACCGGCCTGCAGCATGGGACGGTAACGGTGATGCAGGATAGAACCGGGTATGAGGTGACGACATATCGCAAGGAATCGGTATATGAGAAGCATCGCAGGCCGGAGAGCGTGGCTTTTATTTCGGAGCTGAAGGAGGATTTGCTGCGGCGGGATTTGACGATTAATGCGATGGCGATGCGCATAAACGGCGATTATTACGATCCTTATGGCGGTATGAGCGACATACAGTTGCAGCAGGTGCGCTGTGTAGGCGATGCGGAAGCGAGGTTTCAGGAGGATGCGCTTCGCATGCTGCGTGCTCTCCGCTTCGCTTCGCAGTTCAGCTTTCGCATCGTGTACCGGACTTGGCGGGCGCTGCTCAAGCATCGCGAGCTGCTGCGCTACGTAGCGATGGAGCGTGTGCAGGCCGAGCTTGATAAAATGATCGGCGGCCCCGCTCCGCATTATGCAGCATCGCTGCTTGCAGGAAGCGGCCTGCTCGCTTATACGCTTGAGCCTTTGCCGGCAGCTCGTGTCTTGCTTGCTGAAGCAGCTAAGGCGGAGCGTGTTCAGCTCGACTATTTGACCGCGCTAGATAGCGTGGACATTCGTTATGCCGCATTGCTGACGAGGCCAGGCGTTATGCCAGAGGAGGCAAAGGCAACGCTGCAGGCGCTGCGCATGTCAGGAAGCCGCAGCGGCATCATTATGGCGATCATATCCCTGCATCATGAGCTGATCGCAAACCGAAGCCTGACCGAAGAGAAGCTGCGTACAAGCTGGATTGAAGCAGTGCTGCGGTATGGACGGGAGGCAGCAGCAAGCTGGCTGCATATTGCAGAGGCAAATGGGCGGGAGCACCCTTTTTTAGCGGATTTACCGCGGATGAAGCATTGGCTGTCGCAAATGGATATTTCCTCGCTTAAGGAGCTGGCGATAAACGGCAATCAGCTTGCGGCCTATTGGGATCGCAAACCGGGGCCCTGGATGGGTGAGACGCTGAAACGGCTGCTGCTGCTTGTTGCGCTTGGAGAGCTGGCTAATTCGCAGGAACAGCTGCTGAAACAAGTTGACAGATGGAAGGAAGAGACGGATGAGCCATGAAAACCTGCTGCGTTTGTTTGCGGAACGTGAAGGCGAATATGTATCGGGCGAGCATATTAGCCGCGAGCTGAAAGTGAGCCGTACGGCAATATGGAAGCAAATACGCAAGCTGGAGTCACAAGGATATGAATTTGAAGCTTCACGCAGGCTCGGTTATCGTCTGCTTTCCATGCCGGACAAGCTCGATCTAGCCGCCTTGCTGACAGGACTTAAAACCAAAAGGTTTGGCCAAAAGCTGCAGGTGCTAGAATCGGTGGAATCGACGCAAAATATTGCGCAATCGCTAGCTGAAGCCGGAGCGGAGGAAGGTACGCTCGTTGTTGCTGAGCAGCAGCTGAGCGGGCGGGGCCGCATGGGCAGGGGCTGGATATCCCCTCTTGGCAAAGGCATATGGATGAGCATGGTCATGCGTCCGATGGTGCCGATTTATTTTGCGCCGCAGCTCACACTGCTCACGGCAGTAGCGCTTTGCCGCAGCCTTAAGCGTCTGACGAAGCTCGACATCGGCATCAAATGGCCCAATGACCTGCTTATCGATGGCAAGAAAATTAGCGGCATTTTGCTCGAATCCGCCGCAGAGGATGAGCGGCTGCGCTATGTAATTGCCGGAATCGGCATCAGCGTTAATTTGCAGCAGGCCGACTATCCAGAGGAGCTTTTGGAAAAAGCGACCTCCCTGCGTTTGGCAAGCGGCGAGAAGCAAGTTCGCGAAGCGATAATCGCAGATTTTTTGCTGGAGTGGGAGCAGCTGTATGAGCTTTATCAAAATGAAGGCTTTGCCCCGATTGTGACGCTTTGGGAGTCGCTTTCGCTTTCGCTTCACAAGCCAGCTACACTCATTACGCCGCAAGGTGTTGTTGAAGGCACGCCGAGGGGGCTTGATGCTAGCGGAGCGCTTATCGTAGAAAAGCCGGACGGCAGTCAGGCGCTTATTTTTTCTGCAGAAATGGGCGAGCCTCGGAGTAAGTAATATTTACGAATCGACATATTTTTGCTAGTATGGGGTTAACGGGCGGTATCTGAAAGGAGCTGCACTGTGCTAAACCTCATGCCAGCTTTGGCATGGATTTGCAAGAAGGATTTATTGGTAGTAAAGGCAGTCTGCTCTGAGCCGAAAGGACCGAGACAGAAGGAAGCAATAAAGTGGTATACGTTTCCTTTTTCGTTTGGGGACCTTTTTAGCGACGGCTAAAAGGTTTTTTTGTGTTTATCCTAAAACAGAATTGAAGAAGGGATGAGGCCAAGATGAGGAAACGTTTAACGATAACGAACTTGCAGCAAATGAAAGAGGAAAGCAATAAGCTTACCGTCATGACCGCTTACGATTATCCGTCGGCTATGCTTTCGGAGGAGGCTGGCGTCGATATTATTCTTGTAGGGGATTCGCTTGGCAATGTGGTGCTCGGTTACGATACGACGCTTCCGGTCACTTTAGACGATATGATTTATCATACGAAAGCGGTGGCACGCGGAGCGCGGAATACCTTCATCGTGACGGATATGCCCTTCATGACGTACGGCATTGGGCGTGAAGCAACGCTGCGCAATGCAGCCAGAATGATGCAGGAGGGCGGCGGCCAGTCGCTTAAGCTTGAGGGCGGCGTCGAAATTGCAGACGAAGTGGCAGCGCTTGTCAAAGCGGGCATTCCGGTGATGGGCCATATTGGCCTTAAGCCGCAATCGATCCACACGCATGGCGGTTTCAAGGTACAAGGAAAACATGAAGCGGAAGCTGAGCAAATGCTGCAGGATGCCAAGGCACTTGAACAGGCCGGCGCTTACGCCATTGTACTGGAGCTTGTAACGGAGACGATTGCGGATCGTATTAGCCGGGAGCTGTCGATTCCAACGATTGGGATCGGGGCTGGCCGCGGATGTAATGGACAGGTGCTTGTGTATCACGATATTTTGCAATATTCATCGCCTGTCATTAAGAAAAAAATGGTTAAAGTGTACGCGGACATCGGTTCGACGATACGCGATGCCATCGGAGCTTTTGTAAGTGAAGTCAAATCCGGAGAATTTCCAGCGGAGGAGCATGTGTTCGGTAAAAGATCTGAGGACGCTGTAGACAATCTCTATGGCGGCTCAGAGACCCGCGAGCACGCAAATGGTGTAAATGGTGCGGGTGAAAGCCGGCAGGCTGGAGAGGGGACTGAGCAGCGTGATTTTGTGCCGAACCATAGATGAGCTAAAAGAGCAGCAAACTAAGATGTGGAGCGGAGGCAGCAAGCCAAGAATCGGTTTTGTGCCAACGATGGGGTATTTGCATGAAGGACATGCCAGTTTAATGCGGCAGGCAGCAGCAGAAAATGATATCACTGTGCTGTCGATTTTCGTCAACCCGCTGCAATTTGGGCCGAACGAGGATTTTGAAACGTATCCGCGCAATGAGCAGCGCGATCTGTCCATCGCTGCTGAAAACGGCGTTGATCTAGTGTTTATGCCATCAGTCAGCGAAATGTATCCGCGCAAGGTGCTGACGAAAGTGCTCGTCAGTGATGTAACAGACCGCCTATGCGGCGCATCGCGTCCGGGTCATTTTGACGGCGTTGGAACGGTCGTCAGCAAGCTGTTTCATCTGGTACAGCCAGACCGGGCATACTTTGGCATGAAGGATGCCCAGCAAGTCGCGGTCATTCAGCAAATGACCGATGATCTGAATTTTCCGGTAACGATCGTGCCGTGCCCGATTGTGCGGGAGCCGGATGGCCTTGCTCTAAGCTCGCGCAATGTATATTTGAATGCGGAGCAGCGGGCACAGGCCGTCGTCTTGTCTTCGTCGCTTGCGAAGGCACGGGAATGGATGAAAGACGCCTCGTTAACGCCAGCAGCGCTTGTGAACAAAGTGCGAGCTGCGATTAGCGAAGCGCCGCTTGCTAACATCGATTATGTCGAAGTGCTCGAATATCCAGCGCTTGCGACACCTGAAGCTGAGGCACCGTTTCATAGGACCCAGCAGCGTTATATTTTGGCTTTAGCTGTAAAATTCGGAGCGACCCGTTTAATTGATAATGAGCTGTTTGAACCTGTGGAGGTGAATGGCAATGTTTAGAACGATGATGAAATCAAAGCTGCACCGCGCGACGGTAACGGAGGCAAACCTCAATTACGTCGGCAGCATTACCATTGATGAGGATTTAATGGATGCGGCGGATCTTTGGGCCAATGAAAAAGTACAGATTGTCAACAATAATAATGGTGCCCGTTTAGAAACGTACGTTATAAAAGGGGAAAGAGGCTCTGGCGTTATTTGCCTGAACGGCGCAGCTGCCCGCCTCGTACAGCCGGGAGATACGGTCATCATTATTTCTTATGCATCGATGACCGAGGAAGAGGCTAGAAATTACAAGCCGCGCGTCGTTATTTTGGATGGGGCGAACCGTCCAGTGTCGCAATTGATTGAAGAAATTCATGCGACGATTTTGTAAGCAGGCTGTAGTCAGTTCCTCCTTTATGTAAAGGCTGGTTCCAAGTATGAAAAGCACCCGCTTAACAAAGAATGAGGTTATCACTCCTCAATTCTTTGGTGAAGGCGGGATGCATGATGTTCCAGCATATGTTTGCGACGATGAACGAAATGCTCGACAACATTATTGATTCCTACCCTCTGGCGGCGGAGGAACAGAAGCAATATTATGACGAGCAGCTTTACGCTTTAAAGCAGATTAGCGATTCGTTAATTGAGCAGTGGATTGATTTTGAAGAAAAATTTGCCGGTTTTACAGAGGTTGAAGCTGAGCAATCAAGTGCTTCACTGCTTACAGCAGCAGTGGAGTATGAAGGCCAAGCAACAGCGGCTGTGCAGCCTTTGCCACCGCAGCAAGCAGAAAAGCCATTCGTTTCGCAGCAGCCTATAGCCGGCATGACTGTGGAGCAAGCGGAGCTCATATCCAAAGGTCAAGGTTATTATCAATTATTTATGTTTTCCCATGCTGCAAAGCAGTTCCAGCTTGCTGTAAACCACCTGCCGGAATGCAATTTGGCAAGGCTGTTTTTGGCTATGACGAACATGCATCTGCAAAATTGGAGTGAGGCGCAGCGTCATTTTCAACTGTTAATTGGACTTACGGACTATCCGAAATGGCTCGCTTTAAGCTATAATGCCCTTGGGTGCATTCAAGCGGTTCATTTAAACTTGGAGCAGGCAGAGCAATTTTTCCTTAAAGCCTATGAGCTGGACCCAAGCTTTAAGGATCCGCTGAATAATTTGCAGAGCTGCCGGGAACGTCCGCAGCAGTTGTCATTATTGTTCGGCAGCACGGAGCTATGCTGCTTGTGAGAGGATCGGATTTATTTTATGAAATATGCAGTGCTTGATTTGGAAACGACCGGACACAGCGCCTCTGATGATATTTTACAGGTGGGGCTGGTCCTCCTTGATGATGATCTTGAAGTTATTCATACGTATAATTCGTTTGTAAAGCCGACAATTGCAATACCGCCGTTTATTACGCAGCTTACCGGCATTGACGAGGCGATGGTGGCGGATGCGCCGGAGCTGTCTGACGTGCTGATGGACATGATTCCGCTGCTTGATGATGCGGTGCTTGTGGCGCATAATGTCAATTTTGACGCTGGATTTTTGAATCAGGCGCTCGATCGCAGCGGTTATCATACGTTTGCCGGACGCAGGCTCGATACGATTGAGCTGCTGCGCATTCTTTTTCCATCGATTACGTCTTACCAGCTGGGTGCTGTTTCTGAGCTGTTCGGCATTACGCATGAGCATCATCATCGCGCTGATAGCGATGCGATGGCGACCGCCGTTATATTCGCCAAATCTGTACAAAAGCTTCGGAGCTTGCCGCTGCTGACTTTGCAGCGGTTATCTTCGCTTGTAGACAATGGCAGCGATTTAAGCTGGTTCATTACGCTGACGCTTAAGCAAGTGGAACAGAACATAGTAATGGGTGTTCCAGACTATGATTTTTTCAACCAGTTTGCATTGAAGGCAAGAGAATGGACAGAGGAAAAGCCCGCGCGCAGCGAAGAGGGAGCCTCGCCTTTGCAGGATATGTCATTTGAGCAATATTTGGATGAAATCAAGCAGCGCTTTATTGAACAATTTCCTAATTATGAAGAACGCGAAGCGCAGACGACGATGTTCCATGAAGTGTTTGACTCGCTTGACAGCAAACGCCATTTGCTCATTGAAGCGGGAACGGGTACAGGAAAGTCTCTGGGCTATTTAATTCCCGCGCTCTATTATGGTATCCGTCAGGATGAGAAGATAGTCGTCAGTACGCATACCATTAATTTGCAAGAGCAGCTCAGGCACCGCGATGTACCGCTGCTTAAGCAGATTTTGCCGATAGAATTCCGGGCTTCCATATTCAAGGGAAGAGGGAATTATTTGTGCCTGCGCAAGTTTGAAAGTAAAATAAATACGAGGGATATGATGTCCCCCGTTGACGATGCGATTACGGCCTCGCAAATGGTCGTTTGGCTTGGCGAGACGGAAACAGGCGATCAGGAGGAACTGAATTTCAGCAACAAGGGGACGGATTTCTGGTCTACCGTTGCCAGTGATGCAGATTCCTGTCTGAACCGGGCTTGTCCTTGGTTTAAACGTTGTTATTACCATCGTGCGAAGCATGAAGCCAATATTGCGGATGTGTGCATTACGAATCACTCCATGCTGTTTACAGACATTCAGGCGGATCATCGGCTGCTGCCGACTTACAGCCATTTGATTGTCGATGAAGCGCATCATGTGGAGGAAGTAGCAAGCAAGCATTTGGGCATGCAGCTCGGCTACTATTCGATAACGAATGCGATTACGCGGATGTTTAAGGACAGCCGTTCCGGCCTGCTGCCATCCCTGCGCATACATCTTCAGCAGGAAAGCGATGAGCGGGTTCAAGGCTGGCTTGAAACGATAGATACGATTATCCCGACATTCACGGAAGTGAAAGAGCATTGGGAAAAGCTGTTTGAGATGCTGTACAGCTTCGTTCAAGCATCTCCTGATGCGACGGGTGAAAACAATCAATCCGTTTATCGTTTGCGAGGCGATAGCCTCCCGGAAGGCTGGTCCGAAGTGCTCGCCGAGGAGACGAATATTCATACGGAGCTCATTCGGGTGCTGAAGACAGCAGAGAAAATGTCCGAGGAGATTAAAGATCGCATCGATGAGCTGGCGGTACAGGCGCTTGTAACGGACTTGAATGGCGCTTTGCGCGATTTGACTAGAGTCAAGGATGATCTGCGTAGCTTCATGAAAGTGGATCAGACGACGGACGTATTCTGGCTGGAAGCCAATATGACCTACAAGCATCGTTCGCTGCATCTTTATGCGGTGCCCATTGATGTGAGCAGCCAGCTTCAGCAGTATTTATTCGATGTGAAGGACAGCATTGTTTTAACGTCGGCCACTCTTTCCGTGCAAAAATCATTCCAGTTCGCTGAAGAGCAGCTTGGACTTGGCGGTTTTGAAGAAGCGGGCAGGCTGCGTACCGTGCAGCTGGCATCGCCGTTTAATTACCGGGAGCAGGCGCTCGTTATCATTCCGCGCAACTTCCCTGTACTTAAAGGCTCAGCGGGTGAACCTGCATTTATTTCGATGCTTGTCTCATCATTGGCAGATGCGGTGCAGCAAACCAATGGCAGAATGCTAGTGCTGTTTACCTCTTACCGAATGCTCAAGCAGGTATACGATCCGCTTAAGGCGGCGCTTGCGGCCACCAGCATTCAAGTGCTGGGCCAAGGCATCGACAGCGGCAATCGTACGAAGCTGACGCGGCGGTTTTTGCAGCAGCCAGAGTCTGTTCTGCTTGGTACTAGCAGCTTTTGGGAGGGCGTTGACATCCCAGGCGAAGCATTAACCTGCCTTGCTATCGTTAGATTGCCGTTCCAACCGCCAAATCATCCGCTGCTGGAGGCCAAGTCGGAATTGCTGCAGCGCCAAAAGCAAAATCCATTTATGAAGCTGTCGATCCCGCAAGCGGTTATTCGCTTCAAGCAGGGATTTGGCAGGCTCGTGCGAACGGCGAAGGATAAAGGCATTGTCATTATTTATGATACGCGGGTTATTGAAACGTATTATGGCAAGCATTTTCTGTATTCCTTGCCTGGTCCGAAAATTGAGCATATGCATATCGAGCAAATTGTACCGAGAATGAAAGAATGGCTTGGTGCCGAGAAGGAGGAGGAGAACGGGTGAAGCAGACGAAAATATCGGAGGCCGTCGTAAGACGCCTCCCCATTTACCTGCAAGTGCTGAACGAGCTGAACAACCGGGAGGTGCAAACCGTTTCGTCCCAGGAGCTTGGCGTCAAGCTGGATTTAAATCCGGCGCAAATCCGCAAGGACTTGGCGTATTTCGGCGATTTTGGCCGCAAGGGCATTGGCTATGATGTGACGTATTTAATTGAAAAAATTCGCCAAATACTCAAGCTTGATCAGACAATTAATGTGGCGCTTGTCGGTGCGGGTAATTTAGGCCATGCGCTGTGCAATTATAATAAATACTCCAAAGACAATATGAAAATCATTGCGGTGTTTGATGTGCATCCATCTAAAATCGGCTCGCAAATTAATAATTTGACCGTTATGCCGATGGATATGCTGAAACAAACGGTTGAGGAAAACAATATCCGAATCGGCATTATAACCGTTCCAGGTTTTGAAGCGCAAAACGTTGCTAATCAATTTATTGATGCGGGCATCGAGGGCTTGCTTAATTTTGCCCCGGCGATATTGAAGGTACCAGAGGAAATTCGCATTCATCATGCTGATTTTACGAAAGAGCTGCTAAGTCTGGCGTATTACTTGGAGAGGGAAAGGGATGACGAAAATGAGCCAAATTTGGATTGAAAATGGACGTTTTGTAACGATGGAGGATGGCGAGCATGTGCTGCAAGGGCATATGGTTGTAACCGATGATCGCATTACATATATCGGAGCTGAAGCTCCAACTGGGCTGCAAGCCGATGTGCAAAAGCTGGACGGCAGCAAGCTTGCTTTTATGCCGGGCCTAGTAAACACGCACGGGCATGCAGCAATGAGTTTGCTGCGCGGCTATTCCGATGATCAGAACCTGCAAGTATGGCTGGAGCAAAAAATGTGGCCTATGGAAGGCAAATACATCGATATTGATACTCGTGCGGGCAGCGCGCTTGCCGTCGTAGAAATGCTGAAATCCGGTACGACAGCTTTCGTGGATATGTATGACCGCATGGACCAGCTGGCTGAAGTCGTGGAACAGGCAGGCATTCGCGGCTGTCTGACGCGCGGCGTCATCGGCCTGTGTCCAGAGGATGTGCAGCAAGCGAAGCTGGCGGAAGCGATTGCTTTCGCACGCGATTGGAACGGCAAGGCCGATGGCCGCATTACGACGATGATTTCGCCGCATGCGCCTTATACATGCCCGCCAGATTATATTGAGAAATTTGTGCAGGCAGCTCATGATTATGATTTGCCGCTGCATACGCATATGTCAGAATCGATTGCCGAAGTAGAGCAAAACGTTCGCGATTATGGCGTTCGTCCCGTTCAACATCTCGACAATTTAGGTTTCTTCTCGCGCCCGGCACTCGTGGCTCATGCGGTACATTTAAATGACGATGAAATTGCGCTGCTGGCTGACCGCAAAGTAGCTGTATCTCATAACCCGGTCAGCAACCTCAAGCTGGCAAGCGGCATTGCACGCGTTCCAGATTTGCTTCGCGCAGGCGTAACTGTATCGTTAGGTACGGACAGCGCGGCGAGCAATAACAATCTCGATTTGTTCAAGGAAATCAAATTTGCGGCTCTGCTGCATAAAGGTGTTTCCGGAGATCCGACGGTTGTACCAGCTATTGAAGCTTTGCGCATGGGAACCGTATACGGCGCTCGCTCCATATGGCAGGAGGATTCCATTGGCCGTCTGCGTGTGGGCATGAAGGCTGACTTCATCGCCATCGATATTGAACAGCCGCATTTTTATCCACAGACGGATATTGTGTCCCATTTGGTGTATTCCGGCTCCGGTCGCGACGTCAAGCATGTATGGGTAGACGGGCGCCAGGTTGTACGGGATGGCGAATGCACACTGCTCGATGAAGAGAAAATTCGTCATGATGCTGAGGCGAGCTTCGAGAGGCTGTTGAAGGCATAATGCGGGCGAGAACGAGAAAGCCGTTTTGGACGGTAAAACGGTCTGTTTTTATTTCAGTTATTTTCGTTATCGCATTGATGACCGTTACGATTATTTATTACCGTGCTGTCCATAAGGATTTATGGGCTGAGGAAGCGCCGATCAAGGCGCATGCTGTAGAAGCTGCACAGTTGACGGAAGTTACGGGCATGACGAAGCAGGTGTGGGATGGCATTTCCTGGGTCGTAAAAGGAAATACCGCTGATGAACAAGAGGTGTACGTATTTCTGACGACAGCGGAAGCTCCTGTGCTGACGGTGAAAGCCACTGAGCATATTACAGAAGAGCAGGCGGAATCTGCTTTACTGAGCAGCGAGCCCGATGCGGATATTAAAAGAATACAGCCAGGTCTGCTAAACGGCGAGCCGGTATGGGAAATTTTTTATAGCCGCAAGGACACGATTACAAAATATTATTATGCTTATTATTCGTTCCGCGATGGAACGTTCGTGAAGAAATATAGTTTAGTAGGTGACAAGGCGTCCTAGCTGTAACGGATGCCTTAGCTGTAACAGTTGGAATTGCTGGCTATTATTACACCCCCTTATTCAAAAGGCGATGTGATATACTTTCGTGTATCGGAATTGATATACGAGTGGTATATCACCGTCATTTTGAGAGGGGGATTTTTACGATGTTCAAACTCAGGATTATGCCGATTTTGCTAACAGCTGCTGCGTCCGCCCTCGTTTTGTTTGGAGGTTGGCTTATTTATCATCAGGTTGCGTTCGCAGCTCCGCTTGCCAAGGCGGTTGATCAAATAGAAGGCATTGCTTCATCCGAAACACCTATTATGGATACGGACCGTATTACTTTCCCGCTGACGCTTACAGCCGGAGCGGATTTAAAGCATGTATATGAAACGATAGTCAAGCAAAGCAAATCTGTCGCCCAGAGCCGCGACATTCAGCTCGATATTGCGAATACAGGCTCGAATGCCAAGCTGGATCAGCTATGGTCATCGTCTTTATTCAAAGTGGCTGAAGCGATGGAGCATAAAAACTATTCCGCTATTCCCGAGACGCTTAAAGCTTTGGCGGATGAACATTCAGGTGTGGAGGCCATTACCGATATCGATGACAGTAATATCTATATTACGCTGAAAGATGGTACAGCTACGAAGTATATCGTGCTTCCGCGCGTAGCCGCGCAGCTGGAGGTGTCCAGTTATGCGTAAATACGGCATCGAAATAGCAATTGGCTTTATTCCGGTTTTGATTGTGTTTCTTTTATTTGTGAATGTGAATTTAATGCCTTTTGTGCTGCTTGCAATCATCGCAGCTGCTGTCGTTTATTTAGCGACCGGCAGAGGAAAGCTCGCGCATGCTTCAGGATCGAAGCGGAGAAAGGTCTCGGACAGCATGCCTTTTTCCTTTGAGCAAATCGGCGGACAGGAGCGGGCGAAGCAGGAGCTGATCGAGGCGCTCGATTTTCTCGTCCGGCATGAAGAATTAAGCAAGCTGGGTATTCGTCCCTTGAAGGGGATTTTGCTGACGGGGCCGCCGGGAACCGGGAAGACGCTAATGGCGAAGGCAGCAGCGCAATATACCGACTCGATTTATTTGGCAGCCTCCGGCAGTGAGTTTGTTGAGATGTACGTCGGAGTAGGGGCGGGCCGGATTCGCGATTTGTTCAAGGAAGCCCGCACGAAAGCGAAGAAGGCAGGCAAGGAAAGCGCCGTGATTTTCATCGATGAAATCGAGGTAATCGGCGGCAAGCGCGATGGCGGGCAGCATCGGGAATATGATCAAACGCTCAATCAGCTGCTCACGGAAATGGATGGCATTCATGCTGATACAGCGCCGCGGCTGCTCATTATTGCGGCAACGAACCGTAAGGAAATGCTTGACAGCGCCCTGCTTAGGCCCGGACGGTTCGACCGCCATATTGGCGTAGAGCTGCCGGACAAGAAAGCGCGCTATCAAATATTGAATATCCATGCGGCCAACAAGCCACTTGCCGATACGGTGGAGCTGGAGAAGGTCGCTGCCGAGTCGTTCGGCTTCTCAGGTGCGCAGCTTGAGAGTGTCATGAACGAAGGCGCGATATATGCGATGCGGGAGCAAAGCGAGGTCATTGAGGAGCAGCATCTGGCTATGGCCATTGACAAGGTCATGATGGGCGAGAAGACGGATCGCGAGGCGACGAAGGAGGAGCGCGAGCGTGTGGCGCTGCATGAGCTCGGCCATGCGATTTCAGCAGAGCTGCTCCGCCCTGGCAGCGTGTCTCAGGTTGCCTTGTCCCCGCGCGGTCAGGCGCTAGGCTACGTTCGTCATAATCCGGAGCAGGACCGGTATTTGTACACAAGGGATTTTCTAAATGGGCAAATTATGATTGCGCTTGGTGGAGCGGCGGCTGAGGAAATCTTCTACGGCAATCGCAGCACAGGGTCGCGCGGCGACTTTGACCAGGCGATGAACATTGTTCGGACACTTGTCGAATCGGGCTTAACGGAGCTCGGCATTATTCATCCCGAAATGATGACGCCTGATGCATGGGCGAAAATCAATCGCTCCATCCTTGACGAATTAATGGGCAAGACGATAGCGATGCTGTCGACGAAGCGTCAAGTTTTTCTGGACGCACTTGATGTCCTTATTCGTGAAGAAACGCTCAGCGGCGTTGAATTTCGTGAATTGCTTAAGAAGTTGTCACATAGCGCATAATAATTCAGCATGAATAATCCTCAATTTATTACAATTTGAAGGCGGACGACATGTCTGTCTTCTTTTTTTTCAGAAAACCGTTATAATAAACATTGAACATAACTATAAAGAGAATGTTTCTCATTTACATTGTGTAGGGAAACGACAAGGAGAGAATCATGTCTATCAAAAAAGTTGGCGTAGTTGGCGCAGGAACAATGGGCCAGGGCATTGCCGAAATGTTGGCCTCGAAAGGGCTGGACGTTCATTTAATCGAGATTTCGGAAGAAAGATTGACATATGGCCAACAAATGATTGAGCTTAGCCTGGACAAACAGATCGAGAAATGGGCTTTGACACAGGCCGAGAAGAAATTGATTATGAATCGTATTCATATGACCGTGTCTTATGATGCACTGGCTGAATGCGAGCTGGTTATTGAGACGATTACAGAGGATTTGGAAAGCAAGAAGGCTGTCATTAGCCAAATAGACGACATTTGCGGTGCTGATGTTATTTTGGCGAGCAATACTTCCACACTCAGCTTAACGGAGCTGGCTAGTGCATCTGCACATCCGGAACGGGTTATCGGGCTTCATTTCATCTATCCGGTATTGAAAATCGATTTGGTGGAAATTGTTCGTGGTCTTAAAACGAGCGAAGATACTTTTGCGAGCACCAAACATTTCGTTGAAGAAATTATTCATAAAAAAGGCGTCATGGTATTTGAATCACCAGGATTCGTAACATCCCGCCTTATTTGCCTGTTCATAAATGAAGCTCTGCATGTATTGGAGGAAGGCGTCGCTTCTGCGGAAGACATCGACAGCGCGATGCGTATCGGCTATTCCTTTCAGCACGGTCCTTTCGAGATGGCAGACCGCTTCGGTCTCGATTCGGTGCTTGCTGCACTTGACCGGATGTTCCGTGAATATGGCGAGCTCAAATACCGCCCTTCCATCGTCTTGAAAAAAATGGTGCGTGCTGGTCAACTGGGTGCTAAAACTGGCGTTGGCTTTTTCAAATATGACAAGGATGGGGATCGGATCTAATGAAAGTACTCGTTATTAATGCAGGAAGCTCTTCTCTGAAATATCAGCTTTACGACATGCGCGATGAATCGGTGCTGGCAAGCGGCCGAGTTGAGCGGATCGGCATGGATTCCTCCATCGTGACGCATGAACCGGCAGACAAGCCGGAAGTGCGCGATGTGAGCGAAATTTTGGACCATGTGACGGCAGTTAAAAAGGTTATTGACATGCTGACTCATGCCGAATATGGCGCAGTCGCGACAATGGATGAAATTCAAGCGGTCGGCCACCGCGTTGTACATGGCGGAGAAGTATTCAACAGCTCCACGCTTGTTACACCTGAAGTTAAGCTTGAAATTCGCCGCTTGTTTGATCTGGCGCCGCTGCATAATCCAGCCCATATGATGGGGATTACGGCGGTTGAAGCGAATATGCCGGGCGTTCCACAGGCTGTTGTATTCGATACAGCGTTCCACCAGTCGATGCCGAATACTTCTTATCTATACCCGATCCCACAGGTGCTGTACCGTCGCCACAAGGTACGCCGCTACGGCTTCCACGGTACATCGCACCAATATGTGAGCCAGCAAGGCGCAGAGCTGCTTGGAAAGCCACTGAAGTCGCTTAAAATGGTTACGGCGCATATTGGTAACGGCGCGAGCTGTACGGCGATTTTGGACGGCAAATCATTTGATACGAGCATGGGCATGACGCCGCTTGAAGGTTTAATGATGGGTACGCGCAGCGGCGACCTTGACCCGGCGATCGTTCCTTTTGTTATGAATAAAGAAGAGCTGACGCTTAACGAAGTTAATTCCATGCTGAATAAGCATAGCGGCATGCTGGCGATTTCTGGCATCAGCAGCGACATGCGCGAAGTAACGGAAGCAATGGAGGAAGGCGACCGCAATGCGAAGCTTGCTTTTGATATGTACACGTATCGCGTTCGTAAATATATTGGTGCTTATGCGGCTGCGATGAACGGCATTGACGTACTGCTGTTTACGGCCGGCGTTGGCGAAAACTCTTCGGCGCTGCGCAAAGCGGTATGCGACGGCATTACCTTCCTTGGCATAGAGCTGGATGAAGAGAAAAATGCAAAGCGCAGCAAGGAAGCGCGGGTTATTTCCACAGAAGCTTCGCGTGTGAAGGTACTGGTTGTTCCTACGAATGAAGAGCTATTGATTGCTCGCGATACGTATACGCTGGTACAAGCACAGGCTGCAGGAGAAACAAACGTTTAAAGCAGGTTTTCATGGAAAGGCGGGCAAGCAGTGAGCAATGATGACATCTGGAAAGCTTACTCGCGCGGTATGGCGGCTGTAATGGAGGAGGGCGGTGTGCATATATCCGCCCTGCTGCTGCGTTCTTATCGGCAGCTTGGGCTGACGGATAGCGAGCTGCTGCTGCTGCTGCAGCTTATGGCATTTCGTGATGCGGAGGGAAATGGCTTCCCGACGCCAGACGAGCTGGCGGAGCGTATGGACGCAAGCGAGCGCAGCATTGTCGAGCAGCTGGGAAAGCTGATGAAAGAAGGCTTCCTAGCGATTGACGAGCACCTGGACTCTCATACAGGCATCCAATCCGAGCAATATAACTGGAGCGGCTGGCTGCTTAAGGCAGCGGAATGGGCAGCTCTGGAAAAACGCGAGTCGAAAAAAGCGGAGAAGGCGCAGCGCCAGCCGGTGCAGCGCACAGCAAATCCGGTCAATTTGTTTAATATTTTTGAGCAGGAGTTTGGCAGACTGCTGTCGCCAATCGAATGCGAGACCATTAGCGGGTGGATGGATGAGGATAAATATGCAGAAGAGCTTATTCGCTTTGCGCTTAAGGAAGCGGTATTTGCTGGGAAGCTAAGCTTCCGCTACATTGACCGCATCTTAATTGAGTGGAGCCGCAATCGTGTGACGAACGAGGATGAAGCCCGCGCCCATGCACAGCGTTTTCGCGGCGGCAGGGGATAGGTGCAGGGCGAGCCTAGTTATTTTAGTCAGTGAGTCAATGAGTAGTATTACGGTTTAATTATAGCAACGGCCGTCATCCTTTAAAGGGTGGCGGCTGTTTTTTTGGTTTTTCGGTTGCTTGCTATAAGTGTTCCAGCAGGCTTTCAGCACGATATGTTCAAGTGGAATCCGGATTGTAAAAGCAGCCTCGGTGCGCTGGATGTGTGCGACTGCATCCTTTTTTATTAAACGGTAGGAACAACGACAGTGGAAAGCGAATTTAAGGGGGAGCTTAATTAAAGGAGTTGTGTAAAGCATGCAGCTTACAAATAAAATTGGAGTAATCGTCGATAGCTTCGGCGTCGGCGTAAGCGAAGGCCTGCGTTTGGCAAAGGATGTTGGAGCGGAGGGCGTGCAAATATATGCAGTAGATGGAGAGATGGACCCTGCTGTACTGATAGGAACCAAGCGCAAGCAGCTCAAGGAGGAAATTGCTCAGCTTGGTCTTGAAATATCGGCGTTATGCGGCGATTTAGGTGGACATGGATTTCAAGATAAACGGGCCAATCCGTTAAAAATCGAAAAATCCAAACGCATTCTGGATTTAGCGGTTGAGCTGGGAACGAACATTGTCACGACCCATATTGGCATTGTACCGGACGATCCGAACAGCGAAGTATACGCGTCCATGCAGCAGGCCTGCGAGGAACTGGCGAATTATGCAACTAGTCAACAGGCGTATTTCGCGATTGAGACAGGCCCGGAAACAGCGGCGCATTTGAAGGCATTCCTGGATACGCTAGGATCGCGTGGCGTTTCGGTTAATTTTGATCCGGCGAATATGGTCATGGTCACTGGGGATGATCCTGTGAATGGGCTGTACATCCTGAGGGATTATGTTGTGCATACGCATGTGAAGGATGGCGTGCGCCACCGAATCGTGGACCCCCGGCAAGTGTATGGAGCGCTAGGCTATGAAAAAATGGACCATAGGCAAATCGCACAAATGGCATCCAAAGGCCCGGATTTTTCGGAGCTGCCGCTTGGCGAGGGCGGCGTAGATTTTGATGCTTATTTTAAGATGATTCAAGCGATCGGGTATAAGGGCTATTTGACGATTGAGCGAGAGGTCGGCATTCAGCCGGAGGTCGATATCAGCAAAGCTGTCGAGTTTATTAAATGCTACCGCTAACGATCTGCAATTAAGTGTGCAAAGCAATTAAAGTATTTTCTTAGTGCTTAGATAAATCTCAGTAACTTATTTAAGAACTACATGCTCGCAGGAGCGTTCTTATTTATTGAACTAACGGGCAGTAGGGGTTGTGGTATAACACTACCCAACCATAAGGCCCGATATACTAAAAATAGTTTATAGTCTAGCCAATAGTCGGCTATTAGTCCATGCCTGAAATAAACGACTCACGTACACTGAACAATCTTATTAGGGAGGTGCCGTTGTTGAGTTGTCCGGTTAGAAAAAAACGGTGTAAAAAGAAAACAGTAATTGTGTGCCATCCAAAAGAAAAAAAAAAGAAACGTCGTCTTCAAGTTATTAGAAAAAAAGTTATAAAAAAAGCAGTACGGGTGTGTCCCCCGCTAGAAGGACAGCAATTACTTCAAGGACTGGCAGGAGCAATTGCAGAAGCTGGACCTGAAGGACTTGTAGGAGCACTTGGACCCCAAGGACTTGCAGGACTGGCAGGAGCAATTGGGGCAATTGGACCCCAAGGAATTGCGGGTGCAATTGGACCCCAAGGAGTAGCAGAACTACTTGTAGGTGCAATTGGCGCACTTGGACCCGAAGGACTTGCAGGACTTGCGGGAGCAATTGGCGCTGCTGGACCAGCAGGACCAAAGGGAGAAACGGGTCCAATAGGACCTACAGGACCTACAGGGCCTACAGGACCTACAGGACCTACAGGATCTACAGGGCCTCAAGGAGAAGCAGGACCAGCAGGATCGCAATCAATCAATCGCATTTATGTAGCCAATTTCAACAGTAACGATGTCTCTGTGATTGATGGCGCAACCAATGCAGTGATCGCTACCATTCCAGTTGGGGTTAATCCAGCGGGAGTTGATGTCGATCGATTAACGGGACGTATTTATGTAGCAAACAGAGCCAGCGACAACGTATCCGTTATTGATGGAGAAAGTAACACTGTGATTGCTACTGTACCAGCTGGGGATGAAGCAGGGGATGTAGGGGTCAATATAGCTACTAATGCTATTTATACGGCAAATTTTAATTCATTGGACTTAACTGAAGATGTTACGGTAATTAGCGGATTGACCAATACAGTTATAGATACCATTATTATTCCGGGTCTCAATTTATCAACTGGGATAGGTGCCAATCCATCAACTAACCTGATTTATGTAGCCAATTTTAATTTTGATACCGTTTCTGTAATTGATGGAGAAACCAATACATTGATTACTACTATTCCAGTGCAAGTTAATCCATTCAGAATTGGGGTAAATCCAGATACTAACCGTATTTATGTTTCAAATTTCACCAGTAACACTGTCTCTGTAATCAATGGATTAACCAATACAGTGATTGCTACTGTTCCTGTTGGGACTACTCCAGCCGAAGTAGGCGTTAATACATTTACGAATGCTATCTACGTAGCAAATCGAGATACTGATAATGTTTCTGTGATTGATGGACTAACCAATACATTGATTGCTACCATTCCGGTCGGAACTAATCCAAATGGAGTAGGGGTCAATCCATTAACCAGTCGTATTTATGTGTCAAACCAGGATGATAATACCGTTTCAGTGATCGATGGAGACACTAATACAGTGATTGCTACCGTTCCGGTTGGAGCTCGCCCATTCGCAGTTGGGGTATATCCGTAGAGCCCCTTTGACAACGGATAATGTAGGTATTAAAACTTGGTCATGATCTTACATGGAGAGGTGATTCATATGATAGAAGTTCAAAAGACAGAAGAGTTAATTGAGCAGTTGTCAAACATGAACAAAGAGAATTCTTTATGCCAAGTCTTACTTCCCGGTAAGGGGACATTCAAGATTGTACTGCAGGAGGAAGACGATCGTTCCTCCACTTCATCAGAAACTCAATCAATGACGAATGAAACGGAGAATAAAGGGCGAGTCATGTCGGTATCTGAATTAAGAAGGAATCCATTCCTCTAAGGAATCGAATTTTAACCGTTAGTTGTCAGAATTCCCCCATCTTCTAAAAGTGGGGGATGAATGGCAACAGTCTGATCAACATTGACTGTTATAAATTAAGATACCATTATAGAATATTCAGTCGTATTTTATAAAAGGTTATGAAATCAGTGAAATTAGACTAAAATAACCATTCAGTGTTCTTGCCCCATTATCACTTGATTCTAGTAATCAAGTATCGCAGGAAGGTAATTACTGCTGAAATATCTGAACGTCTAAAAGAGATATTCGAATACATTCAGCCGAATTACAACATCTCTTTGCAGGAATGGAAACATGACAGAGATCATGTTCACATCCTCATGAAAACTCATCCGAATACGGATATTTCCAAGTTTTTGAATGCTTATAAGAGTGCATCCTCTAGGCTTATCAAGAAGGAATTCCCAATCATCCGAAAATCGCTTTGGAAAGAGTATTTTTGGTCACGCTCTTATTGCTTGCTTACTGGATCGGCTACACTTAGTTGGACAATAAAAATGAGGGCTTGTAGAATAAACCTATCATGCTAAGGAGCGGATCTCTACAATGCCAAAACAACGACGTACGTTTACAGCAGAGTTTAAGAAACAAATGGTGCTATTATATGAAAACGGAAAATCCAGAGCGGATCTGGTTGAGGAATATGGCCTCACTGCCTCGGCTTTGGATCGCTGGATCAAGCAAGTCAAGACCACGGGTTCCTTCAAGGAGAAGGACAACCGTTCGTCAGAAGAAAATGAGCTGATTGCTTTACGAAAAGAAAACGAACGTTTAAAAATGGAGAACGACATTTTAAAGCAAGCCGCGCTGATCATGGGACGAAAGTAGCTATCATCCAGAATAACCGTGATAAATACTCGGTATCAGCAATGTGCAACGTCCTGCAAATCGCAAAAAGTACATTCTACTATGAAGCCAAGGATCAAAAGACAGCGGATGAACTAACCGTAGCGATTGTCGAAATATTCTACAAGAATCGTAAAGCTTACGGCACACACAAGATCAAAGCCAAGCTCCATGAACAAGGAATCGCCGTCTCCAGACGTCGTATTGGGCGAATCATGAAAGAGCAGGGGCTGGTCTCCACCTACACGATCGCTCCGTATAATCCCCGTAAAACGTCTTGTAATGAAGCGACGACAGCGAATGTTCTGAATCGTGAGTTCGAGCAGACGGAAGCCAAGCGCTTCGTTGTGAGTGATCTGACGTATGTGAAGGTCCAAAACAAGTGGCATTACATTTGCGTGCTGATTGACTTGTTCAATCGAGAAATCGTCGGTCATAGTGTGGGCCCAAACAAGGATGCGGCTCTGGTTTCCCGCGCCTTTGCTACCGTAGAGGGCGATCTCCGTCACATTCAGTGGTTCCATACGGATCGAGGCAGTGAATTTAAAAATGAAAAAATGGACGAGCTTCTGAAGACCTTTGAAATCGGCCGTTCGCTCAGCATGAAGGGTTGCCCCTATGACAATGCGGTGGCTGAAGCCACCTATAAAGTCATGAAAACGGAGTTCATCAACCAGATGAGCTTCCAAAGCCTTCATCATCTGGAACTGGAACTATACGATTACGTCAACTGGTTTAACAAGCATCGAATTCACGGAACCTTGGGATACCTGACACCTATTCAATATCGCCTTACAGCCCTTAAAAAAGCTGTTGTCGTCATTACGTGTTAGTGATGTTGAGCAAGATTCTGCCAAGCAACTGAATCGGGAATACAGTATTGATAATTTGAGAATTGAGTATAATAATGAGTTGCTAAAGCTGTATGGCCAAAGCACGTATGAAGGGGTGAATAAAAGCTTCATACTGGCTTACGCTGCTGTCATCGCGATTATTATAATTTGCACCATAGCGGTTATTTATAATATATTCCATATTTCTGTGCTAGAGCGGATTTCACAATTTGGTATTCTACGGTGCATTGGAGCTACGCCTTCTCAAATTCGCAAAATTGTGTTTAAAGAAGCGATGCTTTTGAGCTTGATCGGTATTCCAATTGGTATCTTCACAGGAACCATTTTTATGAAGCTCTTGTTTTACAACATCAGCTTTTTAGAGTTAGGTTTTTTAATGATATGAAGATGGTCATTTCCTTGCCGATTTTATTCTCAGCTGGTTTATTAGGGTTGCTGAGCGTCTATCTTTCCGCCATTGGACCAGCAAGACAGGCATCTCGAGTATC
>NZ_KQ040780.1:0-651 GCF_000971975.1 Paenibacillus algorifonticola
ATCGGTCGAGGGCTTATCCTAAACAAACACGCTAACGTTTCAAACCTTGTCTTTCGCATCCAGTTTTCAATGTGTAATGCACATTGATTTGATTTCAAGCATGATCATGGCCCGTTGGTCAAGTGGTTAAGACACCTCCCTTTCACGGAGGTAACAGGGGTTCGAGTCCCCTACGGGTCACCATATCATTTTTGGAGGCTTAGCTCAGCTGGGAGAGCATCTGCCTTACAAGCAGAGGGTCGGGGGTTCGATCCCCTCAGCCTCCACCATTATGATTTTGAATACGGAGCTGTGGTGTAGAGGCCTAACATGCCTGCCTGTCACGCAGGAGACCGCGAGTTCGAATCTCGTCAGCTCCGCCATTCTTTCATTACGTGCCGTTGTAGCTCAATTGGTAGAGCAACTGACTTGTAATCAGTAGGTTGGGGGTTCAAGTCCTCTCGACGGCACCATCTTTTTCAAAAAAATATGCGGTCGTGGCGGAATTGGCAGACGCGCTAGATTCAGGTTCTAGTGGTGTAACAGCCGTGGAGGTTCGAGTCCTCTCGACCGCACCATATTTTTTTGCGGACGTGGCTCAGTGGTAGAGCATCGCCTTGCCAAGGCGAGGGTCGCGAGTTCGAATCTCGTCGTCCGCTCCATTTTTATTTC
>NZ_KQ040780.1:661-212759 GCF_000971975.1 Paenibacillus algorifonticola
AGCTTGGTAGCTGGTTTGGGACCAGGGGGTCGCATGTTCAAATCGTGTCGTCCCGACCATTATATGATTTACAGTATGTCTGAACTTGCTCAGTAATTGGAGCGCAAGAGCGGGCTTTTTTATTTGCCGAAAATTGATAAGAGCGACAGCTATAACTCATAAAAGAAGCTTGCATCTCCACATGAAGAGTGGCTCTGCAAGCTTCTTTTTAATAGGAATAGAACTTGTTTAAAGCAGTGCGCTAGTTAACCGCAGCAATCGGTTGTCTGATGACTTTGACTTCGTAGAATGTAATCGTATTGGAAATAATGTAGTCCGGTGTTCCACCACGACGAGAATGAGCTTCACGGAAAGCGTCGCTGCGAGTCCAAGCATTGAAATCCTCTTTCGTATTCCAACGTGTAACAATGGATACTTCCTCATAGTCTTTTGTTTTCTCTGTCAGCAAAACCTCAAGGCCGAGGAAACCCTCTGCTTTCTCAACATCACCAACGCGATCGAAACGTTCGATCAACTTATGGGCATTGCCTTTTGTAATATGCGAGGCATTAGTCACAATAATCATTTTAGTGTCCTCCTGATTTTTTCTTGGATTCGGGATAATAAGGGGATAACCTTCATCAAATTTGATACGGGCATCCATGTTATACACATCTTTTAAAAACTCTGAAGTTAAAACGGTTTGGGGTTCCCCTGTCATGGCAATTAATCCGCGTTTCATAGCAATCATATGGTCACAGTATGCAGCTGCTTGTTGGAGGTCATGTAAAACCATAACAATTGTAATCTGATGATCCCGATTAATCTGCTGCAGCATCTCCATCACATCGAATTGATGTGCGATATCGAGATAAGTAGTAGGCTCGTCGAGCAGAAGAATATTCGTTTTTTGCGCCAACGCCATTGCGATTCGCGCTTTTTGCTGCTCACCTCCAGATAAAGTGTAAAACATTTGGTGCTGGTAACGCTTAGTTCCGGTAATTGTTAGTGCCCAATCTATGATGTCATTGTCTTCGTGTGTCATTTTGTTTTTAAACATAGGCTTGTGAGGCGAACGCCCAAAGGAAACGAGTTCACGTACCGTTAGGTCGGGAATCATTTCTTTGGATTGCGTAAGCATCGCAATATCTTTGGCAAAATCTTTGGATTTGTAGCTTTTCAATGACTTCTGATTAATAAATACTTCGCCTTTGTCTGGCGTAAGCAGCTTGGTAATAACCTTCAGCATCGTGGATTTGCCCGATCCATTAGGACCAACAATGGCCGTGATTTTTCCGGAAGGGATAATCATATTGGCATCTTCCATTTCGAAAGCGCCGACGGATAAGCCTACATTTTCGATATTAATAGCAGCATTCATCGTATTGCCCCCTTTTTGCGTAATAAATAAAGAAAGAATGGTGCTCCCAGACAGGCGAGAAGAATGCCTACAGGAAGCTCAATCGGATCAAACCAGGTACGTGCGAATGTATCTGCTAAAACGACTAAAGATGCTCCGCCCACTATAGAAAGCGGAAGGAGAAAGCGGTAGTCGTCTCCGATAATTAAACGAACGGCATGTGGGACGACGAGTCCAACAAAACCAATTAGTCCAGCGACGCTTACGGCGGCTCCGGCTAATAGTGCAGCTAAAATAATGAGCAGGAAGCGCTGGATTTGAACTTTTTGACCAAGCAGTTGGGCGGAGTCATCGCCCAGCAGCAGCACATTGGCCGGCTTAATGGCCAGGAAGCAGAGCAGCAAACCGACAATGGCATAAGGCGCCATGAAGGAGAGGTGGCTCCAGCTTCTTCCGTTCAGCCCACCTGCAAGCCATGGTAGGACCGATTGTACACGGTCGCTATAGACGACCATAAGTCCATTTGTTACAGCACCGAGCAATGCATTAATAGCGACACCTGCGAGCACGATTTTAATAGGTGATGTCCCTTTGTCCCATGCGCTCAAATAGATCAGCAGACAAGTAATGCTTGCGCCTAAAAAGGCTGCTATTGGCAGCATATAGCCAAGCTGCGGAAGAACAACCATTGTGATGACAGCTGCAAGACCGCCGCCAGCAGAAACCCCGATAATACCGGGATCAGCAAGGGGATTGCGCATTACTCCTTGTAATAGAGCGCCTGATGCAGCTAGACAAGCACCTACCAGCAGACCGATAATAACGCGTGGCATTCTTAAATTCATAATAATGGTTTCGTAACGGGGATCGGCATCGGAAGTGAGAACCTGGCCAATCTCTTTTAAAGTAATGGGAACAGAGCCGTAAACGAGACCGAAATAAGTTACGAGTAGCAAAATAATAGGCGCAATTACGATCGACCATTTGCGCCGGCGGCTTCGTTGTGTTTTATTCATCGCTGCGTCTTCGCTCCATCCAGCATTTCTATCATTAGAGTGAGCGCGTCGGTTATACGTGTGCCAGGGTTGCTGCCGAACAGATCGGCAGGCAGCACTTCTATGGCATTATTTTTTACAGCATCAAGTCCATTCCAAGCGGCATTACTTCGCATTTCCTTCAGAAAAGCGTCCTTGACCTGTTCCGGTTTGCCATGTGTCATGATCATGACGATTTGCGGATTGGACTGAACAATTCTTTCGGAATTGAGCTGCGCATATTGCGGATAGCTTTGAAGCGCTTCATAGTCGGAAGCAATATTTTCTCCTCCTGCCATCTCCAAAATGTTGCCGCTGAGCGAGTTAGGCAAGGCAGCCATAAATGTACCAGGAGCACCATATACTAATAGAGCTCGTGTTTTGTTTGTGCTGGCACTAGCAGCAATTTGACTGAGCTTGTCGTCGATTTCAGCAATAAGCTCTTTCGCACGCGTTTGCTTTTGCAGCAGCTCGCCGAATAATGTAATTTGTTTTTTTATATCGTCTATGGAATTGGCAGAGGAGAGCACCATCTTGGCTCCAATGCTTTCAATAGTGGGGATATCCTTCGTATTCATAGGATTGTTGCCAAGAACGACATCCGCTTTCAAAAAGGCGATTTTCTCCAGATCAACCTCGTGAGTAGATCCGATTTGTTCCACTGCCTCTGCTTCTTCGTTGCTTAATGGAACGGAGGAGGTAGGTCGGCCGACGAGTGTCCCCCCGAGGGCATAAATAATATCGGCTTCTCCATTGCTTAACGCTACAATATGCGATGGGACAGCAGCAAATGTTAGTTGCCTTCCTGCAAAATCGGTTATGGCCACTGCATTCTGTTTTTCATCATTGCTTGTAACCCCTTGTGCAGCGTTTGAATCAACAGTTTGCGAGCATCCTGCTGCGGCTAAGAGAAGCAGAGCCAGCATCACAGGGTATAAAATTTTCATATAATCCTCCCAATCCGATCTGATAATGATTATTATTATTAAAATAATGATATTGTAAATGATAATCAATGTCAATAAGAAATAAACAATATATAGAAAAAAATAATACATAGACAAATGTAAAATAAATATCTAAATTTATTATGTTACAAGCTTTATAATCAAAATAATCGAATGATGATAGATATAAAATGTATAATAAAAAATGTTTGTTTAAACTTTGAAATCAATTAAAGAAAAATAAACAAAAAAATATGTAAAAAACGATTGACAAAATTAATACAATTACGTTAATATCAAATTGTCGAGCAGCTGATAAACAGTTTGCTAGACATCCTGAGAACTGCGAAGAGGCTTAGAAGCAGGCTGAGGAGAAGGGAAGGAAAGGTATTTTTTTGACACTCAATTGATAATGATAATCATTAACTAGATTGTTGTCTACCTTTTCTGAACTATTTTTTCGAAACGACAGGAGAGGAGGAGAAAGACTTCATTCGTAAACTCCCAATATCAACCTTCTTAATTATTTGTTTTTTGGTTCTTCTCGCAGCGCCGGCTGCCTATGCAGAAAACATGGCAGACGGTACATATACGATCGATTATGTCATCAAGAAAGCTGAAGATGGATCAGCATCTATGGCAAATGATTATTGGGAAAAGCCTGCCAAGGTTATCGTTGAAAACGGAAAAATAACGGTGCAGCTGCAAATTAATCATAGTGCTTGGGTAACAGAGTTCAAAGTTCCTGGCGGTGGGGGGTTCGTGAATACGAAGGTTGTCAGCAGCAGCAAAGCTAATGATACCCGGGTTGTACAGTTCAGTGTAGACGACTTGTCTAAAACGATGCTGTCTAAAATTCATGTTACGGTTCCCGATATTGATTATGATCACGACTACACTATACGATTCGATTTTGATACGAATAGCCTGAAGCTAGTAAGCAAGGCAGAAACTCCTGCGACAACGGAGACCACTCCCAAACCTGCAGAGTCTGCAGCAACAAAGCCGATTGCCACACCAACTCCTAAGGTGACTGCTTCCCCGAAAGCTACCAAGGTGCCTGCTAAGGATGAAAATTCTGGGGCAGCAGCAGCTACACCGAAAGCTTCGGCTCAAGCCACGCCAACTGCTGTTGAAGAAAAAGGTGCAGCTGGCAGCGTAGCGGAAAGCGCTACCCCATCATCGACAGAGCCTAAGGAGACAGCAGCAAGCGCATCTCCTGAAGCTGTAGAGACGCCGGAAGCATCAGCTGATGCAGCAACTTCTGCAGATGAGGCAACCGCTTCACCAGAGGAAGCTGACAAGGCGGTTTTGGAAGAAGGAACAGACGAATCTGTTGACGCTGCCAGTGCAACCGAGAACGAAGTGACGGCTGAGGATGCAGGCAAGGCTAATGTTGCTGAAGCAGTTTCTGTAGAAGCCGCAGCAGAGGTAGAACCGCTTCAAGAGCGTTCCAATAATTGGACAACGCCATTGACGGTTGTTGGTATCGTTATTTTAGCAGGAGCTGCTATGTATTTTTATCGTAAGAACAAAACCAAAAACTAAAAACTAGGGAGTGTTTTGATTATGATGAAATCGTTCAAAAAAATGATGCCTTTGATGCTGTTGGTTATGGCTGTTGCACTTATTGTTCAAGTAGGTTCCGCTTTTGCCGCAACTTCTAAAAACTACAATGTTTTGAAACCAGATGGAACGATTTCCACTTGGGCGAATTCCTATGCGGTTAAGCCTGCTTCCGTAGCTAGCGATGGCGAAACGGTAACTCTTGCATTCAATGATACAACTTACATTCAAAGCCTGACGATTGTTGATGGCTCGGGTTCCCATACTTACTACGGCACAATCGTTGGCAGCACACGGGTATTCACATTCACAGTTGATGATTTCAGCGTTAACACACAAGCTAAACTCCATGTTATCGTTCCAGGCATTTACGATACTGTACACGATATTCAATTTAAATGGCTGTAAGCCCTATAGCTAATCCGAACGTTATCCTTCTATAACCATTTATCTTGAATTCGAAAAGGAGACTTAATATGCTGAAATCTTTATCTTTGAAAAAATCTTCGACTATGTTTCTACTAGTGGCTATGCTGCTTATGGCATTTGCTGTAGCACCAGCATTTGCTAACCCGACACTTGCTGATGGCGAGTATACGATTAATTTCACGGTGCTTAAAGATGGCACAAGCAGCGCTTCTACGATGGATGGCTATGCAGTTAAACCTGCTAAGCTGATCGTAGAAAATGGACAATTCTATGTAGAAACGACTTGGAACAATGCTTCGTGGATTCCTGATATCCAAGTAGACCAAGACGGAGACGGCGTATACACAGACGCTGATCTAATTGGAACTTCAGGCAATACGAAAACGGTAGGCTTCGAAGTTGCAGATTTGTCTGCGAAATTGGAAACGAAAACGCATGTTGTTATTCCATTCCTTTTCTATGACAGCTGGTACAAAGTTCAAATTCAATTTGATGAGAGCAGCATTGCCCCTTATTAATCCTAGAGAAAACGCTATAAACCAGATGAGCGGTCTGCCTAAGAAGCAGGCCGCTTTGAATGGCGAAGAGCTGGAGAGGGAAAACAAGCATTCGCTTCCGATTTGAAAGCGATAATTAGAAGGAGAGTAAATAAATTGAAGAAGCCATTTAAACAGGCGATTGCCATGCTGCTTTCAGCAGTATTGTTATTTTCATTGGTCTACATAGGCCCTAAAACAGCAGAGGCAGCAGCTGAAGTGACTGTACCGGATGGTACCTATGATGTAGGTTTTAAGTATCTTTATGATGGTAAAGAATCAACATCGGTGATGAATGATTATGCAAAAGCAGGAACAGGCAAGCTGATCGTAGAAAACGGAAAATTTTACTTTGAAAATCAATGGAATAATTATACATGGTTTATGCATTTCTCTGCTCGCAATGCAGGCAGCCCAAAAGCTGAAATCAATAACAACGTGCCTTCGAATATGGAAGGCTATACTTCCGTAACGACAAGAGTTGTTGATAATAATCCGGATTCGGTTGTCGCTCGTATGGAATTGTCCAGTATTTTGGATAAGCAGGATGTGCTTATTCATATTATTGCGACGGGCTTGCCATTTGTGTATGACAACTGGTATAACGTACAGCTGAAAATCGATACAACAAATGTACCGATTGTTCCAGTAGGTGGCGGGAATGAGAATCCCTCCCCCGTTGTTGATATTACGCAGTTCAATGAATTGATAGCGGTAGCACAATCGGTATATGAGAGCACTTATGAAGGAACGGGCGATGGATACTATATTCCTGGATCCAAGCTTTCTTTGTATAATGCTATTCATGTCGCAAAACAGACAGCTGACAGCAGCCCAAGCAGCGAGCAGGTAACGGCAGGATACTCGTTACTGGACACCGCTCTTAGAAACTATGAAGCGTTTAAAATTGTTGTTTCTAAAACAGCATTAGTTCAAGCGGTTGAGGAGGCTTCGGCCTTTGTTGCAACAATCAAAGAATTTGGAGCGATAAGCGGAAGTGCAGACGTACGCTCAGCTGGAGAATATCCAAGTGATTTGAAGACGGCTGTTTCCACTTCGATTACAACAGCAAATACAACGATTAGCAATGTACACGCAACACAGACAGAGGTTAATGCAGCAGCAGCAGATTTGACTTCGAAGATCGATGATCTGAAGGCAAATGAATTGACGCAAAGCACGGTAAATATGTCTGTGCTAACTGATGTGACCTCTTCTGCTCAGCAATCCGAGTGGGTAGATTATTTCGGGAAAACAGCAACTGTTCTGAAATCCGGAAACAAATTGTATGCCAATATTACAATCAATAAAAGCTCTGAAATCGATTTGAGTTCCCTTCTTTACCTCCGCCCAGCTGTGGATGGATCGGCTACTTTTACTGGAAGTACACATAACAGAACGCTGGGTCAAGTTAGCCGCGACGTTGAAAAAGATACGTATGTAGGCCAACTGGAGTTCAATCGCAGCAATACAGCGACGACAAGCGGTATCGTTTCTTTCAAATTCACTCCGGTTGCGACAGGAGTAAGCCAGATTGTTTATTTAAGCTTTAATAAGGATGAGCTTAATGCATTGAACGTTGCAATCGGAAAGGCCAAAGGCTTGCATAAAGTCATCTCTGACAGCCCGTTGAGCGGACAAAATACCGATAAGCTGGCAAGCTTGCAAGCAGCTATTGATTTGGCAAGTCCAGTAGCGGCTAATAAAGCAGCCATTAAAAAAGACATCGCAGCAGCAGTAGCAGCTCTTCAAACGGCGCTAGATTTGTTTAAAGAAGGAACATTTGGCATACTGCCTTTCCAAGTGATGCATGCTGCACAAAACAGCTTGTCCACGATGAAGGACTATTTTGTTAGCCCTGCTGAAAAGGTGACAATTGACGGCTCAACCTATGTTATTTTCACAGTGAAGAGCAGCAGTTTGGTTACCGCATTCAAAGTGAAGGAAGACGGCGTACTTGTGGATACGGAAATTGTCAGCAATGATGCAGCCTCCGACACACGGGTCGTCAAATTTAAAGTCAATGATTTAACGGCTTTACTGGATGCACAGGTACACATTTTTATTCCTTATGTGATTGATCCGCGCACAGGCAATCCTTATAATGCAGATCATAATATTCGTCTGAATTTTGATGCTGGAGATGCTTCGGTATTGAATGTGGATGCGGCGGCAGCACAAGCCATTCATGATGCTGCAGTTGCAGGAACGGCTGTAGGCGAATATCCGGCAGCGGCAAAAGAGAAGCTGCAAACAGCTATTAACACGGCTAAAACGTTTGCTTCTGTTGCAGTAGTTTCTAAAACGCAGGTAACAGCAGCGAAAGCTTCCTTGGAGCAAGCAGTCACAGCGTTTAAAGCTGCAAAAGTGTTGAGCGATGGCACTTATAAGCTAGTTGTGAAGACACTTGACGGAGATTTGTCCGGCCATTTGGATGAAGCGGGAAGCTTGGTCGTGTCGGGAGCAAATCACCTTGTAACCTTTACGCCAAAAGTAGGCGTTACGGTGAAAAAGCTAGTAAACAATGCGACGAATGAAGAAATTTTGCCTTCTACAGTGACAACTGGATCTAATGCAGGGGCTGCACTGGTTAATACGCTTGTCATGGCAGCAGCTGCCACAGGAACACCTGTTAAATTCTCTGTTCCTAATCTATCTGATACGTACACGCTAATTCTAGGTGTAAACGGATTGGCAGCTGATCTTGAATACGCGGTACAGTTTGCGGACATTGCAGTATCGACAGACGGTGGAACAACACCGGGAACAACGCCAGGAACCGATTTGCCTCCTGTTGTTACTCCAGGCCAACTGGCGGACGGCAACTACTTCCTGCAGTTTGAAATTAAAAAATACGGAACAGATAATAAGTCCGTCATGCAGGATTACGTTATCTCCCCAGGACTGCTGAAAGTTTCGGGCGGCACAAAAACATTCTATATGACGCTTAAGCAGGACAAGGAAATTACGGGTCTCAAATTCAACAATAACAGTGTTAGTGTTGAAAGTAGAGATACGGTAAATAACACGCGGGTTGTCTATTTTAATGTTCCTGATCTCAGCAAACGTATCGATGGCTGGGTTAAAATTGATTGGGCTGCAATGAACTATTTCCACGAATATGATATTCAAATTGAGTTCTATCCTAACACGCTGGTAGCAACAGCCGGCTCTGTAGCACCTGGTGTAGGCGATGTGGAAGTCATTGAAGAGAAAGATCCGAATGCAGGCAAAGATGATTTGAACGAGCCGGTTGTAACGGACTTCAAGGATATTCAAGGCCATTGGGCACAAGCGTCCATTGAAAAAGCGCTTGAGCTTGGTATCGTCAAAGGTTATTCCGATGGCAAATTCCGTCCGAATGGCGTCGTTACTCGCGCTGAATTTGCGGTTCTAATCAGCCGGGCTTTGAAGCTCACGGATGGCTCAACAAGTGCGACATTCAATGACAGCAAGCTAATCCCGGCTTGGGCGAAGCCGCATATTGATCGAGCTGCGAAAGCGGGCTTAATCTCTGGCTATGCGAACGGAACGTTCCTTCCGAATAGAGAAATTACCCGTTCGGAGCTGGCGTCCATTATCGTAAGAGCAGCTAAGCTCGACATTGATGAGACGAACGAGCTGAACTTTGCAGACGCTGCCTCGATTCCGGACTGGGCGAAAAATGATATTGCCGCTGCTGTAAAAGCCGGCTATGTTCAAGGCAAAGGCGACAATAAGTTTGAGCCGCTTGCTAATGCAACAAGAGCAGAGGCATTGACGCTAATCATGAAGCTTCTGGAAATGAAATAAGCCGGATGCATGAACGCACAGGGAGATAAAAACCTTCCTTGCACGCAATGCTGCGGTTCATACACAAGTGAAGCAAAGCTGACAAGGATGCCGGGAGACCGGTATCCTTGTCATGTTCTTATGAAAGGAGTTAGATAAACGCATGAATAAAGCTCTTGGCAAAATACTGGGGCTGATTGGATTGTTGGCGCTGCTGTTAATGGCCGCCTGTTCGGCTGGAGGAGCTGAGCCTGCGAAGGAGCAGCAGGGAGCAAGTCAGGCTGCACAGGCTGAGCAAGCGGAACAGGCGAAAAATACCGTAGAGCCGCCTTCCTCTCCTGTGGCAGAGCAGCGCGTCGTATCAACAACCGTCGCGATTACGCAAATGCTGGATGCGCTTGAAGTCGAGCTTGTAGGCGTGCCGACCAGCTCAAAGACGCTGCCTGCCCGCTATAACAAAGTGACAAGGGTTGGCAATCCAATGAGCCCAGATATGGAGCTCGTCAAATCGCTCAAGCCGACAGAAATTTTGTCGGTGACGACGCTGGAGTATGACCTGAAGCCGGTTTTTGAAGCGGCGGGGATGCAGGCTGATTTTCTAAACCTTACGAGTGTGGAAAGTATGAATAATGCTCTTAAAAAGCTGGGCGAGACGTACAATAAGCAAGCACAAGCGCAAGCTATCATCGATAAGTTCGAACAGAAGGTTGCAGAGATTCATACAGCTACCGCTGAAAAGAAAAAGCCAAGTGTATTGATTTTGCTAGGGGTGCCCGGCAGCTATCTTGTTGCGACTGAGCATTCGTACATCGGTGATCTGGTCCGGCTTGCAGGTGGCGTCAACATTGTACAGGGTGAAGAGGTAGAATATTTAGCCTCCAATACGGAATATTTGCAGCAGTCGAATCCGGATGTGATTTTGCGTGCCGCTCATGGCATGCCGGAGGAAGTTGTGAAAATGTTCGATAAGGAATTCCAGAAAAACGACATTTGGAAGCATTTCAGCGCCGTGCAAAATGGTCGTGTATACGATTTGGAGGAAGCGTTATTTGGTACAACGGGCAATTTGTATGCTGTAGACGCAATCGATACGTTAATGGGGATGCTGTACCCCTAGGCGCAGATGACCGGGCGGTTTCGCTTGGGAACTTTTTATAAAGGACGTTGGTCATGATTAAGAAGGTTGGCAGTTTTATTGTCGTTATCGCTCTGCTGGTAGCCGCTATCATTTATTCTGCTATGACCGGGAGCATTAAGGTAGGCATTTTGGATTTGGTACAGGGCTTATTTTCAGGAACGAATGATCAAGTAGAGGTTATAAAAGATTTGCGATTTCCGCGTATCATTGTCTCCCTGCTTACAGGGGCGGCGCTCGCCGTTTCCGGCGTATTGCTCCAGGCCGTGATGAAAAATCCACTCGCAGATGCAGGCGTGATTGGGATATCATCCGGCGCAGGGCTAGTATCGCTGACCGTTGTGACGATTTTTCCAGGGCTGTTTTTCTGGATGCCGCTGTTTTCCTTTTTCGGCGGTGCGCTGGCCTGCTATCTCGTTTATGCGCTGTCCTGGAAGTCGGGGCTTAGCCCGCTGCGGCTCATTCTCGTAGGTATTGCTATTAATGCGACGTTTACAGGACTGGGGCAGTCGTTTAATTATCGCGGCAGCTATGCGGTTACGAGCGTCAATCAGGCGATTTCATCGATTTTCACAATGAAAACATGGACGGATGTGCAAATTATCGGGCTGTATGGCGTCGTTGGCCTGCTGCTGTCCTTGCTGCTGAGCTCATGGTGCAACATGCTAAGCTTGCAGGACAAAACGGCGAAAAACCTCGGGCTGCGGGTGACGCGGGCACGGCTGCTGATCTCAGTCGTAGCAGTGCTGCTCGCATCCGTAGCCACGGCAATTGGCGGCTTAATTGCTTTCGTCGGCCTGCTCGTTCCGCATATTGCGCGCACATTGGTTGGCTCCGATCATAAGGTGCTTATTCCGTTTTCTGCGCTGGGCGGCGCCTTGCTGATTTTAGCAGCGGATACGCTCGGACGGACGGTGCTGGCGCCGACGGAAATTCCGGCTTCGATCATTATGACGATTATTGGCGGGCCATTCCTCATCTTTATGCTTAGAAGGAGTGAGCGCGTTTATGGAAATTAAACAGGTGACATTCTCCTATGACAAAAAGACTGACCAGCTTAAAAACATCAGCGATAAAATTGAAATGGGGAAAATAACGACGATTATCGGCCCGAATGGCTGCGGCAAGTCGACGCTGCTCGGTATTTTATCGCAGAACTATGCGCCTGCTCACGGTGAAGTGCTGCTCGATGGCAAGTCGCTGGCCCAAATCAAGCCAAAGGAGCTTGCTAAACAGCTCGCAGTCGTGCATCAGCAAAATGAGGCACCTTACGATTTGACGGTGGAGCGGCTGGTCAGCTATGGCCGGCTGCCGCATCGCAGCTTCCTCGGACAGGCGAATGAGGATGACGAGCGGGCGATTGAAGAGGCTCTGGCCTCGACCAACCTGCAGCAGAAGCGCAGTATGCGGCTCAATCAGCTGTCTGGCGGCGAGAAGCAGCGGGTATGGATCGCTATGGCACTGGCGCAAAAAACGCCGATATTGTTTCTAGATGAGCCGACGACCTTCCTCGATATGTATTACCAGATTGAAATATTGGAGCTGGTCAAGGCATTGAATCGGGAGCATGGCATGACCATCGTCATGGTATTGCATGACATTAACCAAGCGATCCGCTACAGTGACCGGATTGTCGTGATGAAAGCAGGAGAAATTGTAGCGAGCGGTACGCCGGAGGCTGTTATTACGAAGGAAATCGTTAAGGAAACGTATCAGGTTAATGTATTGCTTAAGCAAGAAAGCGATACGGGGCTTTATGTCGTACCGATCGGCATTTGAGTTCGTAATAGAAAAGAAAGTCGACGATTCGTGCAGAGGGATGTGCGAGAGTCGGCTTTTATTTTTTTTCGCTGGCTGTAGTGGTAGAATAAGAGGAACAAATCAAGATGAGATAGTGAGGAAAAAGCTTATGATACGTTTTGGCATAATTGGCACCAATAAAATTACAGATTCCTTTATTGAAGCGGCACTTGGGCTGGAGGACTTTTCCCTAGCAGCCGTGTATTCCCGAACGTCAGAGCGGGCGGCTGAATTTGCGAGCAAATATAATGTTCCGCATACGTTTACGGATTTGGAGGAGATGGCAAAGAGCGATCTGGTGGACGCTGTATATATCGCAAGTCCCACCTCGCACCATGCTCAGCATGCGATCACCTGCATGAAGCATGGCAAGCATGTGCTTTGCGAGAAGCCCATTGCTTCAAATGCCCGAGAAATGCGGGAAATGATCGCAGCGGCCAAAGAAAATAATGTGCTGCTGATGGAGGCGATGAAATCGACGTTCGTGCCGAATTTTGCGGTTATTCGCGAGCATCTGCCTAAGCTAGGAGCAATTCGGGGTTATTTTGCATCCTACTGTCAATATTCTTCGCGCTATGATGCGTACAAGGAAGGCAATGTCATGAATGCGTTCAAGCCGGAGTTTTCGAATGGCTCGCTGATGGACATTGGCATATATAGCGTTTACCCGCTGGTCTCATTGTTCGGCAAGCCGAATAAGGTAAAAGCAAGTGCCGTTATGCTGGAATCCGGTGTGGACGGGAAGGGCAGCCTGCTGCTGCAATATGATGGAATGGATGCGGCAGTACTGCACTCCAAAATTTCCAATTCCCAGCTTCCAGCGGAAATCCAAGGCGAAGCGGGCAATATGATCATTGAAAATATTAGCTATCCGAATCAGGTGCGCATCGAATACCGCAATGGCGAAGTGGAGGAGCTGACGGTGCCGCAGGCAGATAATGTGATGGTGTATGAGGCTGAGGAGTTTATTCGGCTTATTCAAAGCGGCCAGCATGAATCAGACATTAATTCGCTTGCGAACTCGCTTACTGTACTTGAGGTGCTGGATGAGGCGCGCAGCCAGATCGGGCTTGTTTTCCCTGCAGATCGGCTATAATATGGATGCAAGGAAGTAAATGAAATGCAGAAACACCTATTTTATAGAGATAAAGGAGACTTGGAATGAGCGATACATTAGCTGTTCAATTGGAGAAATATGCCGAGATAATTGTGAAAATAGGTGTGAATGTTCAGCAGGGGCAGGCGGTATTCGTAACGGGAGCGATTGAGGTGGCGCCACTAGTGCGTCTCGTCGCAGAGAAGGCTTATGCAGCTGGAGCAAGCAATGTACATATTGATTGGACGGATGACCAGTTATCCAGATTGAAATATGAAAAAGCTGGCGCTGAAATTTTTGACCATTTCCCGCAATGGGAAACGGCGAAGCGCCAGGAGTTTGTTGAAAAAGGCGCCGTATTTATTTCGATCGTTTCCTCCAGCCCGGATCTGCTGAAGGGAATTGACCCGCAGCGTATTTCCAGCTACCAAAAGGCGGCAGGAGCAGGGTTGAAGGAGTTCCGTAGAGCGATTCAAGCGGACAAAGTGAGCTGGACGGTCGTTGCGGCAGCCGCCAAGGACTGGGCGAAGAAGGTGTTCCCGCAGGCTGAGGGCGAGCAAGCTGTCGAGCTGCTATGGGAAGCGATTTTTAAAGCAGTACGCCTGCATGCAGAAGATCCTGTTGCGGCTTGGCAGGAGCATAACGCTGCGCTGGGAAGCAAAGGCGAGGCGCTTAACAACTATCATTTTAAAAAGCTGCATTACACCGCTCCGGGCACAGATTTGACAATTGAGCTGCACGACAAGCATCTTTGGGTTGCTGCCGGCAGTGAAAACGAGCAAAACGTTCCGTTTATGGCGAATATGCCGACGGAAGAAGTATTCACCGTGCCGCTGAAAACCGGCGTGAATGGTTATGTTTCCAGCACGAAGCCGCTAAGCTACGGCGGCAACATCATTGACCGCTTTAAGCTGACTTTCGAGAACGGTCGTATTGTGAAGGCCGAGGCGGAGGAAGGTGAAGCGATTTTGCAAAAGCTGATTGATACGGATGAGGGAGCGCGTTATTTGGGCGAGGTTGCTCTGGTGCCGCATCATTCCCCGATTTCGGAGTCCAACATTTTGTTCTATAATACGCTGTTTGATGAAAATGCTTCGAATCACTTGGCGATCGGCAGCGGCTATGCGTTCAATATTGAAGGCGGCAAAAAGATGTCGCCAGAGGAGCTGGAAGCAAACGGTGTTAATGCGAGCCTGACGCATAATGATTTCATGATTGGCTCTGCCGACATGGATATTGATGGCATTCAAGCCGACGGCACAGTCGTTCCGGTATTCCGTAAAGGCAACTGGGCGTTTTAAGGCGTGAAAAATAAACAGGCTCGGAGCTGCACGTTGCAGCTTCGGGCCTGTTTTTCGTTTTGCTACCTGATCCGCGCATGATAGCGGTTAGGTTACCCTGGCTGAGCCTAGTATAGCTTGCCTTGGCGGTACAGAACCGTTGACAGCTTCATCACCGAATGATTATAGCAATTTTGCCGCAGCGTGAAAGTGGCGCTAAAGAAGGAAGGCAAAATGGAGCCGAGTGTGCTTTGCATTTTCTCAAACAGCATGCGATGAACCTGCTCCTCGGTCAAATATTGCGTTTCACGGCCTTGCAGCCACTCAAAATAAGAGACGATAACGCCGCCGGCATTGGCAAGAATGTCGGGAATAATAATAACGCCATTGTCGGAAAGCTTCTGGTCGGCTTCGCCGGTTATCGGCGCATTTGCTCCTTCGACGATGATCTTGGCTTTCACTTTATCTACGTTATCCTCGCGCACCTGTTCCTCCAACGCGGCCAGCACGAGCACATCAACATCCAGATACAGCACTTCTTCACGCTCGAAAATGTCGGCTTTGAGCTCCAGCTCAGCGAGCTCTTCCTTCGTCTTAGGCAAATCGCCTTGATGGCGATTGGCATAGTCAATCAGTGCCGGAATCGATAAGCCGTCGGCATTGTAAAGCGTGACATTGCGGTCGCTGACCGCTACGACTTTGTTGTTGAGATAGGTGCATTTATGCGCTTCCAGCGCGACGATGGAGCCGACATTACCGAAGCCTTGAACGGCGATGGAAAGCGGTTTTTCCGCCTGGGCGAGTACATTGGCAGCAAAAGGATTAGAGCTGTTGGTCAAATAGCCGCGATGCACTTTAATAAAATCATGCAGCATGTAGCGGAACGTGAAATAGACGCCCTTGCCTGTCGCTTCTCGGCGTCCTAATGAGCCGCCGTTAATGACGCTTTTGCCGGTGAAGCTGCCGAGATACGGTTTGCCAGGATGAATATTTTTATACTCGGCCATCATCCAGTCCATTTCGCGTTCACCGGTTCCCATATCGGGGGCGGGAATATCTTTTTCCGGGCCGAGAATATCGGTAAAATATTGGACATATTTTTTGCATATAATGTATAGCTCTTTCGCTGAATAATGGCGCGGATTAATACCGACGCCGCCTTTGCCGCCCCCGAACGGAACGTCGTGAAGCGCATTTTTGAGTGTCATTAAGGCTGCCAGGTTGGTAACCTCTTCTTCATTTACGGACTCGTGGAAACGAATGCCGCCTTTGTATGGGCCAAGTGTATCGTTATGCTGGATACGGTAAGCCGGTATGCGAACGACGTCGCCATCATCCATCGTAATGCGTAAAAAAGCTTTATTCACCTTGTTTGGCGTAGATAAAATAGCAGCTAAAGACAGGAAAGCCTGATCGCGATGTTTTCCCTGTAAATCAGATAAAAAGGAAGAGTCTCCCAATAATGCATTTAAGGATTGCTGAACGATTGTGCCAGTTTGGTTTGCCATGTTTATTCGACCTCCAGTATGGGTAACGAAGATTGTGGTACATGGAGCCGGGTAAGGCACCTACATCATTTTAACATAGCAAGGAGAGTAATCCAAAATGGAATATAGGTATTTCGTAATGAATATTATGTTTTTTAGTTCTTGAAGCCTATGTTACAAATGGAAAATAATCCAAAAGTATGTTGAAATATGTCGCTTTCCTCGTTAACATGTACAGAGCAAGAGAATTTTTATTAGATAAATAGAGGGAGAAGTGAAAGGTCATGGAACAACAGTATCAAAATCAGAATGGATATCAACAGCACAACCATCTGGCAGAGCCGGTAAGCTTTAAAGAGTGGATGATTACAATGCTGCTCTATGCTATTCCACTCGTAAACATTATTATGTTGTTCGTTTGGGCATTCGGTGGAAATACAAAAATCAGCAAGGCTAATTTTGCCAAGGCTGCATTGGTTTGGACAGCAATCGGTATCGTTTTGTCCATTCTGTGGATAGCAGTGTTTGGTGCTCTGGCATTTAACAGTGTGAATGAACTGAGCGAGATGAGCAGATCCTAAGCTTTCCAAGCAGGTAAAGAAGAGGCGCTTTAGCCTGCTGCAATGCGGCGAGGGGCGTCTTTTATTTTGCCCAAACGGGCGGGGTCTGCGATTAATCGGGCTTAGCGGCAGGATAGAGCCATAAGCAGATTAATGCTATAATAAACGACAATGAAAGGCTAACCATGGAAATAGAGGTGTTAAGGATGGCGAAAAAAAATCGACAGGCAGCTTCGCACGCGAGCAAGCCGAAAGCGGCCGCGGCGGATAGCCAGCAGGCGACCTTGAAGGATTTGCTGAGTGCTGATGTCCTAAGCAAGCTCAAGGAGCAGTCGAATGCACTGAAGGCAGCGGAGGAGCAGAAGAAGCAGGATGCCGCTCAGAAGGCGGATGAAGCGCGAAAGCAGGAGCAGAAGCGGCTGGAAAACGATATGGAGTATTTGCTGAACAACAGCAAGCCGGGCGACTGGAAAAAATACAAATAAAGACGTATAGCGTTATTGCCTGTTATGCGCAATAAATACAAAAGGAATCATCGCTTCTGCCTGCGTGATTCCTTTTGTGTTTCGTATGCAGTTTATTTACTCGCTCTTGCAGAGTAGGAGTTTTTCGTTCACTAGGCTTCACTCCATTCCAGCTTCCCCGCAGCTGTTCGGGATTCATTAAGCCTCTTTGTGCCAGCTTCTGTCTTGCTTTCTTCGCCTTGCTCATTGCCATAATCGTTTTCCTCCTGTTTGCCTGCGTATGTGGTGCCGGGTGCTTCAAAGCACCTGCTTCTATTATATGCTGAAAAACATGCTTAGGAAAGTATCGACTTCCTGCAATTGACAGACTTTGCAGGCTGCGTTACAGTCAATAGGCGAGCAAGAAAAGTAAGCGTCATCATAATGGACTGGCTAGACGTCAAAAATCAGGTGAAAATGTTCAATTAACCGCTATATTAGGCTGCTTTGCGCCTGTACATCGGTTTGTTTCGTTATACTGAATAGAGGCGCAATTACATAACCTTGTTGTTGCGAAAAAAGAAAGGGTGAAGGAAATGTCCGTAGGCGTATTGGCACATTTATTTGGGAGCTTGTCTTACCGGGAGCTGGCTGAGAAGGTGGGCGCTGCCGGATTCAGCCATATCCAGCTGGCGATGTGGAAGGCTATTAATGATGTTGATTTTAATAAACCGGGCAAGCTGACGCCGGGGCTCGCGATGTCGATAGCGGAGGAGCTTCGCAAAAATGGCGTGTCGATCTCCGTGCTTGGCTGCTATTTGCATTTCTTTGAGCGCGATGAGCAGAAGCTTCGCGAAAATATAGAGCGGTTTAAGGAGCTGATCCGCTACGCACGCTTATTGGGCGCGCCTATGGTTGCTTTTGAGACGGGAACCCATCCGGACGGCATTTATACCGAGCAGGACTGGAAGACGCTTAAATCGACGGTTCAGGAGCTTATAGAGGAAGCGGAAAAATGGGGCGTATTCATTGGCATCGAGGCAGCCAGCAGCCATTTGATTGGCACGGCGGCGGAGCTGCACGCTTTTCTGCAAGAGATCCCGTCCTCGCATGTTGGCGTCGTGATCGATCCGGGCAATTTGCTGACAACGAAAAACTTCGCCCGTCAGGATGAAGTGATTGAAGAAGCATTCGCACTGCTTGGAGACCGGATTATTGGCGCTCACGCGAAGGACCGTAAACCCGATGCGAATGGAGAGCTGCAGACGGTTCCGGCCGGCTATGGCGAAATGAATTACAGCCTGTATATGCGCTTGCTTAATAAGTACAAGCCGGGCGTTCATATTATTATGGAAACGGCGAGCGAGGAGCAAATGGCGTTTTCCAAAAGCTATATTGAGCGTATTCGTTCGGAATACGTATAGTTTTCAGGCATTATTTTTATTCTCAATGGTGAATAGGTCGTTGTAATAAAAAAGGTTGAATTGGACTGAAGCCCAATTCAACCTTTTTTCGTGCGTTTATGGATTCCCTAAATCTTTAAAGCTTAACATCCTTAACGAACTGCAGCAGCTCTTCGGACATTTTAGCCAGCGCTTGGGACGAGGAGGTGATTTCCTCCATCGTCGCCAGCTGCTGCTCGGTTGCGGCCGATACGCTTATTGCGCCGGAGGACGTTTCTTCTGCAACCTCGGCTACTCCTTGCAGGGACGCCGCCAGCTTATTCGTATCCTCGGACATTTGCTGCGAGGCTTCGGAAACCGAGTGGATTTGCAAGGTCACGGAATTAACAGCTTGCTTGATGTTGTTAAAGGACTCACCAGCCGCAGATACCGCAGCAATGCCCGCTTGTACGACTTCCTTGCCGTCATGAACGGATTGGACGGTACGTTCTGTATCCGACTGAATCGAACGGACCAGCACGGCAATTTGCTGGCTGGACTCAGTCGATTGCTCAGCCAGCTTGCGAACCTCTGCGGAGACGACAGCGAAGCCGCGTCCTGCTTCTCCCGCGCGTGCAGCTTCAATCGCGGCGTTAAGCGCCAGCAGATTCGTCTGCTGGGCAATACCAGCGATTACCTCGACGATTTTGCCGATTTCATCGGAGCGTGAGCCTAAGATGCTAACGTCCTCCGCAATATTTTGCACCGTGGACTGAATATGGCTCATTTGCTCGACTGCGGATTGCACCGCGACAGTTCCGTCTACGGCAGTCTGAGCGGCTGCCCGCGATTTCTCCGAAACCTGAAGGGCGCTTGCCGCAATGCCGCTAGCCTCCACTGACATATTGTTCACAAAAGCTACGCTTTCCTGAACGACTTTAATTTGCTCCTCGGAGCCGCCAGCTACCTGCTCAATAATTTCAACGACCTGCTCGGTTGCTTTAGTCGTCTGTTCAGCTCCGGCAGTTAACTGCTCGGACGAAGCCGCAACTTGCAGTGCATTTTGTGACACTTGCTCAATCAGATTGCGTAAATTTTGCGACATCGAATTAAAGGATGCAGCTAAAACGCCAAGTTCATCACGATTTTTCACCTTAACGGCTTCACTTGTCAAATCCCCATTCGCAATACGTTCTGCTACGGCAGTAATTCGAACAATTGGCACCGTAATCATCCGGCTAATGAAATAAGCAATAGCGAGGCCTACAACTATCGAGAGCAGTGAAATAATGAGAACCATCAGCTTTGTGCTAGCCACTTTGGATGATGTCTCCTCCGAGCTTAGGCGAAGCACCTCTTCTTGCTCCAGAACGAAACGATCCGCAGTTTCCATAAACTTACTGATAATCGGTTCGTTTTTGTCGGCGAGGCGCATATAATCCTCTACTTTATTTTGTTTCTTGAATTCAATCATTTCCTCGGCGTTGCTCGTATAGCTTTGCTGAAGCAGATCGAGTCCTTGCAGCAGCAGCCAGTCATTTGAATCGGTTGTCATGCCCTGCAGCTGCTGGCTGACTTCATTATAACGGCGAACCGAATCACGGTAGGCATCGATTTCCGCTTCGTCATTCATCAGCAGAAAGCCTGTAATGCTCAAGTTTTCATTTTTAATCGAGAGGCTTAAATCTTTGACCAGACTGACACTGTGGGAGCGTTCCTGCAGCAGCTTCTGATAGGTGCTGTTAATCGAGCCAATCTCCACATAGTTAAGAGAGGCGATAACAATGAGCAGCAGCAGAATCGAGAAAAAGCCGCCGTAAAGCTTTTTACTAATCGTTAGTTTCATCGGTTATTGTCCTTTCCGCCTAAGAAGCAGCATCTGCGAAAATTTCGTTCGCGCCGTCCCGGAATTGTTTTGCAGCTTCATCCGGCGTAATTTGCCCAAGCAGCGTCTGATTTCTGATTTTGGTGAACAACGTGTTGATGCTGCTGGATGTTAGGGGAACAGGTGGATCAAGCGGGCTTGAATTTTTCTCAACCTCACCCATGTAGATGTATTGCTCTTTATCGGTTTCCTTCATCGTGCTGAGCAGATGCTCGCGCACCTTAGCCGTGGCGGGAACACCGCGCTCGCCAAGCAAAATATCATTTGCTTCAAAATTGTTGAAGAAAAAGTCAACGAACAAGGCGGCTTCATCCTGCAGCTTCGTATAGGCAGAAATCGAGAAATACATCGAAGGCTTGACGTAGTTACCTTCAGAACCGCCTTTAAAGGCCGGAAGCGGCAGCAGCTTTAATGCTTTGCCTGACAAGCTCGTAAATGAAACGACGTTGTTGCTCGTCAGCCTATGGAAAGCAGCAAGCTGATTGACGATAAGCGAATCCTTGTCAGAGGGCCGGTCTTTAAGAATGTCCGCGCTTGCCATCAGACCGTCATCGATAAGCATTTTCTCCATCGTGAAGAAGTCTGATAAATATTCATCCTTATCATAGCCGAGCGAGTTTCCGTCCTTGGAATAGTAGCTTGCACCCCGTTGTCTGAGGTAATAAGCGAAGTCGAGCGAATCAGTACCGATTGGGACAAAGCCCGGCTCATTTATTTTTTCCTTAAGGTCGCGGGCTGTCTGAATGAAATCCTCATACGTATAGCCTGTTGCAGGAACGGGAACGCCAGCCTTTTCGAATATTTCCGGATTGTACATCATGGTTAGTGCATTTATGCCGGTAACGACGCCGTAAAGCTTCTCGTCTATCGTGCCTGTCGTGCGCGAGCTCGAGTCCAGATCGGAAAGATCGAGCTTGCCCGAAGCAGCCAAATCATCCAGCGGCAAAATCAGCTTGCGCTTGGCAAACTCATCAATATATTTATAGTCCATTTGGATGACATCAGGGAAGTCTTGATCAGCTGCTTTCATTGCAAGCAGCGTCCAATAGTCACCGTTTGTCGCATCAACCGGTTCAATTTTGATATTTGGATATTGCTTCTCAAATAAATCAATAACTTTAAGCGTTCTTTCACGTCTCCCGTCATTGCCCCACCAATAAACTTTAAGCGTTTTTTGCCCGTTTTCTGTTGTTGCAGACTCTGTGGTAGCGGCTTCATTTGTGCAGCCAGTAGCGATTAAAGCAACAATGATGACAGTAAGGATGATGAATCGGATTTTAAGAGCTGTCTTCACTTATTTCCCCCTTGCGGCTTTTTTGCCATTTATATATTGTTCAATACTTACTATATCGGATTTACAGTTTTTTTAATTAGAGCTGACATATCTAACTTTATTGAACTGATGGCGAATACTATTCTGCGGCACTGCTTGCATAGGTATTAAAAGGAACCCGGGTATCGAAGCGGGGGACGGCAACGAAGTGGAGCGCCTGCCAGCGGGCGGAATTTATTTAAATATAAGCATGTATAAGTTACACCCTTATAATGGGCTTATATTTCACCCTCGAAACGGTAGCTTTGCCGCCAGAGGACGGCTTTCGGCCGTTTACGCTTGAAATATAGGAAAGGATATGATTTCTCCATCCCTTCTCTATATTTCTCGGACTGAAACGCGCCGCGCTGCCAAAGGACGGCGACAGCCGTTTCACCTTATCACACGGGGAGGAATTTGCGATCGTGTCCATAGTGGGAAGCAATCAGCAGCTGATTATACCAGAGGGATTATCGTTCCAAAATGTGACCGAAAGCCGCTTAACCTTTCAGGATGTGAGTGAGCGGATTTGCAGCTTTATTGCTGGTGATGTGCATGCATCGTATCATTTTGTAGTAGGGACGGACAGCCAAGTATTTCGAGGGTATACGAAGTTTGTTACGGGGGTTGTCATTCGCAGAATTGGAAAAGGGGCCTGGGCCTGCTATCGCCAAACAGTTGTTCCCAAGGAAATGATGAAGCTCAGAGAGAAGCTGACGCTGGAGACGGTGTTGTCGCAGGAGGTTGCTTATTATTTTAAGGATGGCGTGCTGCAGCGAATGGAGGATTTGCTGCTGCCCTACGTGTATCAAGGGGCTTCACTCGCGCATTTCATTGATATCGATGCCGGAACGGTGCCTTCTATTAATGAAACCTCGCTGTATGTGCAGGAAATGGTAGAGCGGGTGCAGGGAATGGGAACCTATGCTGCCCGAGTCAAGCCGGATTCTTATGTGGCTTCCTCCTACGCCAACCGTTTTACGAAAAAGGCGGTTCCCCGCTACAAGCGCAGGAGCCTGCTCTGAAGCAGCTAGACTTCAGGGGGATTTCTTGCTTATACAGTGGCACTTAGCTGCCCAGCATGGTATATTTCTGTTAGATCATAGGAATAGAAAGCAGGGATTATCGTGCGTATTGGGGCAATTGAGGCAGGCGGTACTAAATTTGTATGTGGTGTAGGCAATGAGCATGGCGTCATTGAGGATCGGGTAAGCTTCCCGACAGAAAAACCGGAAATAACGATGGCGAATGTAGTCGGCTATTTCAAGGACAAGCAGGTTGAGGCGATTGGCGTTGGCACATTCGGCCCAATTAATATTGATAAATCCAGCCCGCAATATGGGTTTGTTACAACGACACCTAAACCGGGTTGGGGAAATTTTGATTTTCTTGGCGCGCTGAAGGCGCATTTTGACGTGCCTTATGGCTGGGATACGGATGTTAACGCAGCGGCTTATGGGGAAGCGGTATGGGGTGCTGCTAAGGGTCTGGACAGCTGCGTTTATTATACAATTGGTACTGGCGTAGGTGTAGGCGTCTATTCGGAGGGCAAGCTGGTCCATGGACTTGTGCACCCGGAGGGCGGACATATTTTGACTCGCCGTCATCCTGAGGATACGTATGATGGCTTTTGTCCTTATCATGGCGACTGTCTGGAGGGCGTGGCGGCAGGTCCTGCTATTGAGAAGCGCTGGGGCGTGAAGGCAGTAGAGCTTCCTCCGGAGCATAAGGCATGGGAGATGGAAGCTTTTTATATCGCACAGGCTGTAGCGGGCAGCATTTTGCTGCTGTCACCTCGCAAAATCATTTTGGGCGGCGGCGTCATGCATCAATTGCAGCTGTTCCCGCTTATTTACGCAGAAGTGAAACGCGCCTTGAATGGTTATGTGCAGGCAGCGGAGATTTTGCACAACATTGAAGATTATATCGTATCGCCAGGCCTTGGCGACAATGCCGGACTATGCGGCTCGCTCGCGCTTGGGCTTGATGCTTTGACAAATAGCCGGAAGTAACCAGTCCTTTATAAGGAGACGACGATGCAGAAACCATATGAATTACCTCGTGCAACACCGGAAAGTCAGGGGATAAGCTCGGCAGCTATTCGTTCTTTTTTGGCAGGCATTGCGGATAATAAGTTGGAGCTGCATGGCTTGATGCTTGTCCGGCATGGGCATGTCGTTGCCGAAGGCTGGTGGACGCCCTATCAGGCAGATAGGCAGCATACTGCTTACTCGCTCACTAAAAGCCTGAGTTCAATGGCAATTGGCTTCGCAGTGGAAGAAGGGCTGCTTTCCGTGGAGGATGCGGTGCTGGACTATTTTCCCGAGGAAGCGACCGAAGAGGCTAAAGCCAATATGGGCAGGCTTAAAATTCGCCATTTGCTTACGATGTCCACCGGACATACGAAGGACACGGCACGCTTCGAAATGTTCCATTCCTTGTTGTCTGATCGCGTTATTCCCAAAGTAGGCGACCGGGCCGACCGCAATTGGATAAAAGGATTTTTGGAGCAGCCGATTGATCGCGAGCCGGGCTCGTTTTTCCTCTACAACAGCGGGGCAAGCCATATGCTGTCAGCTCTTGTACAGCGGGTAAGCGGCCTTGATCTGCCGGACTATTTAATGCCGCGGCTGTTCGAGCCGCTTGGTATTGATCGTCCAGTATGGGATGCGGCGCCTAACGGAGAAGCTACCGGGGGCTGGGGAGCCAGGCTGAAAACCGGGGACTGGGCGCGTTTTGGCCAAATGCTGCTGGATAAAGGCATGTTTAACGGCAAGCGGATTATTTCCGCTGAATGGATCGAGCAAGCGACTGCCAAGCAGGTGGAGAACATCAATCACGGCGATGTCGTGACGGGCTCCGGCACGGATTGGCAGCAAGGCTACGGCTATCAGTTCTGGCAATGCAGACATGGCGCTTATAGAGGCGATGGGGCTTTTGGCCAGTTTTGCGTCGTCATGCCAGAGCAGGATGCCGTTATTGCCATCAACAGCGGCGTGCAGGATATGCAGCTAGTGATGGACATGATGTGGGAGCATTTGCTTCCAGCCATGCTTCCAAATGCGCTGCAAGAAGATGAAGCTGAGCTTGCGGGCTTACGGGAGAAGCTGGACAGTCTTGACGTTGTGGAGCGCGCTGCGCAGCCGCGCCCTCTATTTGCCGAGGGCACGATTCGTTATAAGCTAGAGCCAAACGAGGATGGGGTCACGGAGCTTAGCCTAATATTTGGCGGAGAAGTGACAACTTTAATGTGGAGTGATGCGGCAGGGATACATCGTCTGGACTCTGGGCATCAGGAATGGTATTATGGCAATGAGCTAGCCTATGAAGCCGCAGCAGCCCGCGCGACTTGGCTGAGCAGCGACCTGCTGGTTTTCGATATTTGCCGCGTCTTTACGCCTTATCATGACGAGGTTATTTGCACATTCAGCGGCAGCCGTATTACAATTGCCTACAAGCATTTTGATTTTGTAACCCGGCATCGCGAGCTTGCTGGCGAGCGGCTTTCAAACTAGCATTTGACGAATATTCTATTAAACTTGAAGCTGCGGAGAAAGGAGGCCTTTGGTCATGAATCGTTTGTGTCATAGCCGTATAATGTCCATGGGCCTCTACGGGCCGTTTTAAGCATAAGAATGAAGAGGAAGTGGCTTATTTATTTTAGGCCGCTGCCGTAGGCAGCTTCTCTTCACATGCAGGAAGACCGTAGGCTGATGGCTTGCGGTCTTTTTTTGTCCTGCCTGACGGGCGGGGCGGACAAGCCTGATCGTAATTCCTATTTTAAAGGAGATAATGCCCCATTTATGATAACCAAAACGTATAAACCTTATATTTTCAAAGCAGAAGCAGGCCAATCCACCGATGATTATTTCAATTATGCAACGGCCGTCCAAACGATTAAAAACATGCTGGAGGAAGCTTTCGGCGCACCTATGCAGCTGTATATGCAGGATGACGGGGACGATGTGTGGGACTGGGTATCGGATGATCTCGCAAGCGAGTATGAAGGGGTGAAGCGGGAGGCCGCTATTTACGACTTGGTGGAGGATCGCTCATTCCGATTTGAGGATTCGAAGTCTGAAGCCAATTACCGGATCAATCCTTCGCTGCGCAATAATGTCATTACTTATCCCGAATATGAGGTAGCTTTCGCGCGAATCCCGTTTTTGCGTCAGTATGGTCTAAATACGGAAGATATTATTTTTGCGAAAAATGATGAGACGATGCGTGCTTTTCTCGAAGCGATGCAGGAGAGGCAGCTTAGCGAACGGCGTGTGACGATTTTTACCGATACGAAGGAAGGGTTTGAGCGCAGCCGCGAGCAAATTACGCGTATGGTGGAACGCGACGAGGTAATGATGAGCGATTCCTTGAAGCAGCAAATTTATCGTTCCATTGATGAGTTTTTCTCGCGGGATCGCGAGTTTTTCCAAACCTATAACGTGCCGTATAAAAGAGGTATTCTACTGTATGGCAAGCCAGGGAATGGCAAGACAACGCTCGTAAAATCAATTGCAGGCAGCGTGGAGGCTCCGGTCGCCTACTGGCAAATTACGGAGTATACGACGAGCGATTCGATTCAGCAGGTGTTCTCCGCTGCGATGAAAATGGCGCCAATGATTCTCGTCATTGAGGATATTGATTCGATGCCGGATTCGGCACGCTCCTTCTTCCTGAATACGCTGGACGGGGCAACGTCCCGTGAAGGGCTGTTCCTGATTGGCACGACGAATTATCCGGAAAAAATCGATCCGGCGCTCATGAACCGCGCGGGCCGTTTCGACCGGGCTTATGAGATGAAGCTGCCGGATAAGGAACTGCGGCTCGCCTATTTGCAGCGTAAAGGGTTCGGAAGGCTGGCAGGGGAAGCCGATGGACTCATGGAGGATGCAGCGCAGTTTACTGAGGGCTTCTCGTTTGCCCAGCTAAATGAGCTGTATGTATCCGCGGCGCTTCAGAAGCACTACGAGCAAAGTGTGGATTTGAAGCGGGTCATTGAAGAGCTGAAAACGGACTTTGACAAGGACCGCCGCGGAGTATGGATGGCTGACAAGGGGCAAAAGCCGGTTGGCTTTCAAACGCGTTAAGCCTTTCCTAGCAGCTAATTAACGTAATCGGATGGCGGCAAAGGATGCTGCCATCCGATTACGTTTGAAATGAAAGGAGAGTTGAAACGGAAATGGATTATGGTTCAAATGCAATCTCGTTATCCCGTCATTCGCGTGGACGCCGTTCACCTTGGAAGCGAGTACTGCTATGGGCAGCCATCATCGTCCTTGTTCTCATCCTAGGGCTAGTCCTATTTTTGCAGGTGAAGACGTATAGCCCGCTGGAAGAAGCGCTGACCGCGCTGAATAGCGACGGCTCGGTTCAGGTAAGCGAGCTGAAGCATGGATACCGTTTTGAACCGGGGGAAGGCAAGGAGCTGCTTTCGCCTAATATTATTTTTTATCCAGGAGGGCTGGTGAAGCCGGAAAGCTATGCACCGCTTGCAAGGCGCTTAGCAGAAGCTGGACATCGCGTTTATGTTGCGTCAATGCCATTTAACTTGGCGCTCACTGCGCAGGATCGCGCAGATGAATACATAGCGGAGCATCCGGAAGAAAGCTACGTGATCGGCGGGCATTCACTTGGCGGAGCGTTTGCTGCGAGATATGCGGCGGAGCATCAAGGCAAGCTGGCCGGCATCTTTTTCATGGGCGCTTATGCCGATGACGGGGCCGATTTGAGCGGCAGCAAGCTTGCGGTACTGCAAATTACGGGAACGCTGGACGCTGTGCTGAACAAGGAAACCTGGGAGCAATCGAAGAAAAATTTGCCTGCGGATCAGACCGAATATGTATCGATTGAAGGCGGCAATCACGGCGGCTTCGGTACATATGGCAAGCAGTCCGGCGACAACGATGCGACGATAACGGCATCCGAGCAGGCGGACGAGGTAGCAGCCGCAATCGATACTTGGCTGGAGAAGCTGCAAAAATAAAACGGTTGCAAAAGGATATTTTAGCCATTATAATGACGTTGAAAAGGTTTTCAAAAAAAGAAAATAAAGGATGGTTTGGCGATGAAGCCTACGATCCGTGACGTTGCTAGAATGGCTAACGTATCCATCAGCACCGTTTCCCGTGTCATGAATGCGCCGGAATCGGTCACGAAGGATAAGCGACAGCGTGTGCTAGAAGCGATTGAAAGCTTGAATTATCACCCGAATGCGCTGGCCCGAGGTCTTATTTTCAAAAAGTCGCAATTGCTTGGCGTTCTCATTCCCGACATCCGCAATCCTTATTTTGGCGAAATTATTCGCGGCATGGAGGATGCGGCTAAGCAGCTCGGCTACAATTTGATGATTTACAATACGGACCGGGTGCCGGAGCGAATTATTTCTTATCTGGATACGTTGAACAAGCAGCAGGCCGACGGCTTATTGTTCGTCAGCGATTATGTCCAGAGGCAGTATTACGAAACGATGCAAGCTTGCGGTTATCCTGTCGTGCTTGTGTCAACCGTGTCTTTCGAATATGAGCTTCCATCCGTCAAGGTTGACGAGGAGGCAGCCGCTTTCGAAGCGGTTAGTTATTTAATTGAACAAGGGCATCAGCATATTGGCCTCATCTGCTTCACGCTGCCCGACCCCATCTCAGGTCAGACCCGCCATGACGGCTTCGTCCGGGCTCTCGAACGAAACAACCTCCATCATTGTGCAAGCTACGTAGAGTTTGCAACACACTGGTTTGAAGAAGCATATGCAGCCACCTCCCGCTTATTCGACCGATACCCACACTTAACTGCTGTATTTGCTTGCTCCGATGAATTTGCAATGGGCGTCATTTCCTGTTTGCATGACCGTGGAATCCGTGTTCCCGATCAAGTATCCGTAGTAGGCTTTGACAACCTGCGCATGTCTTGGATGACGATACCGAAGCTGACGACGATTGCCCAGCCCATGTATGCGATCGGCTGGAGAGCTGTAGAAAAAATGCATGAGCAGCTCGAATTCGGAGAAGCAGCTGTTCTAAGAGAATGGCTTCCTCACGAGTTAATCGTCAGAGAGTCCACTTTGCCCATGTTTCATAGGCCACAGCACAGGGAATAAAGAGGCCTAGGCCGATGTCTATTCGCTGTTCTTGTCACCTGCGGTTCATTTGCTCAATATGTCGAATGTAAGCGCGTTCATTTATGGCGGAGCAGTGGGTATCTTTCTGCTATCTCATTTCGCTTTCATCGTGAAGGGGGTGATGCATCATTACGCTATGAAGATTGCTTTCATGAACGACGTACAACCTACAAACGTACATCATGCGGCGAACGTTCATCAACGAGAATGACTTGCGATTCACTTGACTATGAACGATAAGGGGATGGGTCTTTTGAAAAAGCCATTTAAGTTTGGTTATACGCTCATGCTGAGCATGGTTCTAATTATGGCGCTGCTCGTAGCTGCTTGCAGCAGCGGAAGTGGCGGGAGCAACAGTACTGCAAGCGAGGAAGCGCCAGCAACAGCTACACCTGAGGCAAGTACGGAAGCTACGAAGGAGCCAGCAGGAAACGCAGATGGTTCGCCGCTGGAGCAGGCGCTTGCCGGCAACTATAAAGGCACGAAAGTCTCGATGTTTGGTCCATTCGTTGATGTGGACCAGGTGAAATTCGAGGAGAGCATTAAGGCGTTCGAGGAGCAAACGGGCATCGACATTCAATATGAAGGCTCGAAGGAGTTTGAGGCGACGATTTCCATTCGAATCGACGGCGGCAATGCCCCGGATATCTCCGACTTCCCGCAGCCGGGACTGCTGGCGAATTTCGTGAAATCGGGCAAGGTTATCGATGTGTCGCAATTTCTGGACGCAGATAAGCTGAAGGGCAACTACAATCAGAGCTGGCTGGATATGGCGACGATGGAAGGGCCGAATGGATCGATTATGGCCGGAGTATGGAACCGCAGCAGCGTGAAAAGCCTCGTCTGGTATCCAAAGAAAGAGTTCGATGATGCGGGCTATACCGTACCGAAAACATGGGATGAGCTGCTGGCGCTAACCGAGCAAATTGCGGCAGACGGCGACCCGGCATGGGCGATTGGCATCGAGAGCGGAGCAGCAACAGGTTGGCCCGCAACCGACTGGATCGAAGATATTATGCTGCGCACTACAACACCAGAAAACTATGATAAGTGGGTAAAAGGCGAGCTGCCATTTACAGATCCTGTTGTGAAAAATGCATTCGAGAAGCTGTCGCAAATTTGGCTGAACGACGACTATGTATACGGCGGACGCAAGTCAATTGTAACGACCGCGTTCGGCGATTCGGTAACGCCGATGTTCGATCATCCGCCCAAAGCATGGCTGCATCGCCAAGCCAGCTTTATTACAAGCTTCTTCCCTGAAGGTTTGAAATCCGGTGAAGATTATGACTGGTTCTACTTGCCGTCGATCGATGAGGCCTATGGCAATCCGGTACTCGTTGCAGGCGATTTGTATGCAATGCATAACGACCGTCCGGAAGTGCGCGCGGTTATGGAGTTCTTCACGACAGGCGAATCGATTAAGACCTGGGTGCAGTCCGGCGGCGTAATCGCGCCAATGAATGATGCAAGCCTAGATTGGTATCCGACGGATGTGGAGCGCAGAATGGGGGAGCTGGTGAAAAATGCTTCGACGCTGCGCTTCGATGGCTCTGACCTGATGCCTGGCTCGGTAGGCGCAGGCACGTTCTGGAAAGGAACGACGGACTATATTAGCGGTACCGTTGATTTGGACGGCGCGCTTAAAGAAATTCAGTCTGGCTTTAACAATTAAATTTTAATTGAAGGAGGGGCTGGGCCATGCTAGCTTCCACGCCAAAAACGAGCAAATCGCGAAACGTTGCCGTTACTCTGGCTGTCGTGCTTGTAAATGCGATTTTACACTCAAGCATTTACCTGTTTTTGCGCGATACGAATTTGCCATCTGTCTTATATGCTTTGCTTGCTATCATTTGGGGAGTGCTGGGCGTTTATTCGATATATTGGTCGTTTAACTGGGCAGTGGAACAATATCCGGATATCTGGAAACGACGCATCCAGCCCTTTATTTTCGTTGGACCCGCAGCTTTGCTGCTCGGTTGGCTGCTGCTCATTCCGACGCTGCGCACCCTCTATATGAGTCTTATGGATGCGGGGACGGAGAAGTTTGTCGGCCTTTCCAATTATGCCGCCATTTTTACAAACCGCTTGCTGCTAACCGCGCTGCGCAACAATCTGATATGGGTCGCTTTTGGCGCTACCGCCTGCATCTGTCTAGGACTGCTCATTGCGGTGCTTGCTGACCGCAGCAGCTTCGAGAAATTGGCGAAAGGCATTATATTTATGCCGATGGCGATTTCCTTCGTCGCAGCCGGAGTCATTTGGAAATTTATTTATTTCTACAAGCCGGGAGATGAGCAGATCGGTCTGCTCAATGCGATCGTGGTCGCCTTCGGGGGAGAAGCGCAGGCATTCACCAGCATGCTTCAGCCATGGAATAATCTCTTTCTTGTCGCCATTCTGATTTGGATGCAGACGGGATTTGCGATGGTGCTGTTCTCGGCGGCGCTCAAGGGCGTGCCGGAGGATATGCTTGAGGCGGCGCGCATTGACGGCGCGGGGGAAATTCGTATTTTTCGCAGCATCATTATACCGGCGATTTCAGGGACGATTTTGTCCGTATCGACGACGATTGTTGTATTTACGCTTAAAATTTTCGATGTCGTCATGGTAATGACCGGGGGGCAATACGATACGGAAGTGGTGGCGACGCAGTTTTACCGCCAGTTTTTCATGTATCGCAATGCAGGCTACGGCTCAACGCTGGCGATTGTGCTGCTCTTCGCTGTCATCCCCGTCATCATTATTAATTTGCGGCAGTTCCGGAAACAGGGGGGATTCTGATGAAGCGAACAAGGAAAAAGACGATGTCGAAAACAATCGTCAACGTCGTACTCGCTTTTATTTGCCTCATCTGGCTCATCCCGACGGTGGGCCTCTTGGTCTCCTCGTTCCGGCCTGCGGTTGATATTTTGCAAACCGGCTGGTGGACGGTGTTTCCGCACCGCGATTATGTCACGCAATCGACGATCACGCTGCCGAAGGATACCGATTTGCGGCAGCCGATTGAGGTGAATGGCGAAGTATTTGACGACGATCAGCTGCGCAGCGGCGTCACCGCGCAGGATGGCAGCAGGCTGATCTGGGAAAATCGCCGGGCGCGTACGATCCAGGTGCAGCAGCCGGACTGGAAGGTGAATACGAATTTCACGCTGGAAAATTACAATGGTGTGCTGACGGGCAAAAGCTTTGAAATTATGCAGGCAGACGGCACTATAAAAGCGCAGAAGGGAGAAGGCCTCTCCAAAGCATTTCTCAATACGATGGTTGTGACGATTCCATCGACGATTATCCCGATCCTGATCGCGACATTTGCCGCTTATGCCTTTGCATGGCTGCGTTTTCCGCTGCGGCGCTCCATGTTTGTCGCCGTCATCATGATGCTGGTTGTGCCGCTTCAGGTCGCGCTAATCCCGATCTTGAAGGATTATACGGCACTTGGCCTGAATGGCAGCTACCTTGGCATATGGATCGCGCATACCGGCTTCGGCCTGCCGCTGACGATCTATTTTATGTATACGTTTATTAGCCAGCTGCCCAAGGACCTGTTCGAATCGGCGTTTATGGATGGGGCGTCGAACTTTACGATTTTCACAAGGCTCATTCTGCCGTTGTCGGTTCCGGCGATTGCCTCCATCGGCATTTTTCAGTTTCTGTGGGTATGGAACGATTATTTAGTATCCTTGGTGTTTATCGGCAGCCAGCCTGATGTACAGGTCATGTCGATGCGAATTGCCGCGATGGTAGGATCAAAAGGCAGCGATTGGCATCTGCTGACGGCAGCTGCGTTCGTCTCGATGCTGATGCCGCTAACCGTATTTTTCGCCCTGCAAAAATATTTCGTCCGCGGCTTATTGGGCGGCTCGGTGAAAGGTTAGGCAGATAAGGAGCCTCTCCTTCAAGAAACCCGTGCGTATGCTCGAAAGATTGGGTACAATAGCTGGGTAGGAGGAGATTGAGGATGTCAGATATTGCATTTTTACGCAACTTCCCCTTTTTTGAACATTTGAATGATTTGGAGCTGGCGGCGATCGCTCCGCTGTTCGTGACGAAAACCTTTGCCAAGGGCGTCCAGCTGTTCTGGGAGCAGGATGAAGGCGATGAGCTGTATATGATTAAAGCCGGAGCCGTGCAAATTTACCGTCATGAGGAGGATCGCGAGATTATACTCGCCATTTTCCATGAGGGGGACTATTTTGGCGAGATGGCGCTGATCGATAGTACGAAGCTTCGTTCTGCCTCGGCGAAAGTATTGGAGAAAAGTAAGCTTTATGTATTGAAGCGCGAGCAGTTTTTTGCGCTGCTAAAGGAAAATCCGGGCATTGCGATTCATATTTTGGGCATTACGCTGGAGCGTCTGCGCAAGGCGAATGAGCTTATTACCGACCTGACGATTACGAATGCTCGCACGCGAATCTCGCGGCTGCTGCTGCGGCTGTCGGATAAATACGGAACGACGATCGGTCTGAAGCTGACGCATCAGCAAATTGCCGATATGACCGGTACGGTGCGGGAGACGGTAACGAAGGTGCTGCTTGAAATGCAAAATGAAGGTTATATTCGCATTGTGAGCAAAAAAATCAGTATTTTAGACAAAGAACAGCTGCAAGTCATCGGCGCCATCCAGCAGGATGGCAGGCTGAACGATGAGGGGACTATCGCTCAGGAAGGCTGAGTGCAATTATTTTTTCGAAAATGTAATTTGGATTACATTTTTTTGCGGGAGAAGTTGTTATGATTTAAAAGAAGAAGATAATAATAATGACGTGATGTCATCCTCCCGTTTATTCATTACCTATTCATAATGCGCTTCTGAGCGAAGCGCCCTCTCTATTAAGCAAGCATGATGCCTTGCGAGAGGCCGCCCTGAAAGTAGTGTTTCACTACGGATAGGGCGGTCTCCTTTTTTTTATTCCCGCTTAACGAATAGATGATGGCTGCCATTGTTTACGGTACACAAGCGGCGTTACCCCCTCCCTTGCCTTAAACAGGTTGATAAAATGGCTGACGTTGTCGATTCCGACCATTAGAGCGATTTCTGCTACGGGCTGATTCGAATATTTCAATAACTCCTTCGCTTGTGAAATACGAATGCCAATAACATATTCGTGAGGAGAGAAGCCTGTATAGCGCTTGAATTGCTTGGCAAGATGGTATTTGCTCACCGCATGCCGGCGAGCCAGCTGATCGAGCGTCATTTTTTGTGCATAATGCTGCTCTAATTCCCCTATGATTGCGGAAATGTAGGGCGGAAGCTCTACGCTCAGCAGCTCCGGTTCCTGCGCTGCAAGCAGTACCTCAGTTAGAAGCTCTGCCAGCAGCACCGAACTGGTCAACTCGGTGCGTGTGCTTTTTTGCCGATTGATTTGCAGCAATTGCATGAGGCAGGCTTGAATCCGGCAATCTGGCTGAAGCGTGAGGACCGGAGGGCAGCCCGCGGCAAATTGCTCATAATATTCGCGCGTGGTGCTGCCGCTGAGGTGAACCCATAAAAGCTCCCAATTGCCGCCCGCCGCGGCGTCTGCTGCGTAATGCTGGTAGCTCATGCAATCGATGAAAAATAACTGATGAGGCCGCAGCTCGTAGGTAACGTCACGGTATGTCAAGCGGCCCGCGCCAGCAAGCGTATAGACGAGCAGAAACGATTCGAGCTGCTCCCGCTCGGTATAATAGGGGGAGAATGCTTGAAAATGGCCGATTTCCTGAATGTAAAAAAGAGCGGATTTTGCGAATGAGGATGGTGTGGCGGCTAGACGGACGGATTCAGGCGTCCAGGCATGAATGGCTTTTTCACGATAAGCAGACATGGAGGAATGCCTCCCCAAGATTCTATTATTTTTAAACAACTTTGTTTGATGTTTATTATAATGTAAGCCGTTACAATAGTCATATAAAACATGATTATAGCTGAGAGGATGATCCGTCATGACGCTGCTGACACCGATTAAGCCCGTCCGCAAACCGAGAATTGGCTTGTATTCCGTAGGCCTGCGCGCGTATTGGGAGCAGTTCCCCGGCCTGCGCGAGCGCCTTGAGCAATATGGCGTTTTTATAGAGCAGAAAATCGCCCAATGGGGCGAAGTGTTCAACTATGGCCTTGTGGATACCGAAAGTGAAGGGCGCCAGGCGGGAGAGTGGCTTAATACGCAAAATGTCGATCTGGTTTTTTGCCATGCCGCTACTTACTCAACTAGCTCGACGGTATTGCCCGTACATCAAATTAATAAAGCTCCGGTTGTGTTTCTTAATTTGCAGCCGACCGAGAGAATGAATTATGACGGCTCGACGACAGGTGAATGGCTGGCGCACTGCGGCGCTTGTCCGGTTCCAGAGTTCGCAAATGCATTTAATCGTGCCGGAATACCTTTTAAGGTTGTAAATGGCCTGCTGGGACTTGATTATACGCCGGATATTTCGCTCACGAATGAGGTGACAAACGAGCGCAAGGAAGCCAAACGCGCATGGCTGGAAATTGAACAATGGGTAAGGGCTGCTGCTGTTCCGCGCACGCTGCGCCATAGCCGCTTCGGTTTTCTTGGCAATACGTACAACGGCATGCTGGACATGTATAGTGATTTTACGATGATTCAGGCACAGACTGGCATTCATATTGATGTCCTGGAAATGTGCGATTTGGATCGTATGCTAAGGGAGGTTACGCCGCAGGAAACGAAGCAAAAGCTGGATGAAGTGCTGGCGATGTTTCAGCTCAGCGGCGACTCACCTTCTGACCCGATTGCCAGAAAGCCGACGGAGGAGCAGCTTGAATGGTCGTGCAGAGTGGCGGCGGCACAGGAAAAGCTCGTTCGCGAATATGATCTTGATGCCCTAACCTATTATTATCATGGTGCGCCCGGCGGTGAATACGAGAAGCTGCAAGGCGGCTTTATCGTAGGGCATTCTTTGCTGACAGCGAGAGGTATTCCTTGTTCGGGAGAAGGAGATCTGAAGACGGCAATCGCTATGAAAATATGCGATATTCTCGGCACAGGCGGCAGCTTCTCGGAAATCGTCGTCGTCGATTACGTCGACGAGACGATTTTGCTTGGGCATGATGGGCCGTTCCATATTGCGATATCCGAGGGCAAGCCGATTTTGCGCGGCATGGGTCTGTATCATGGCAAGCAGGGGACGGGCGTATCCGTTGAGGCGAAGGTGCGGACGGGACCGATTACGACGCTGAACTTGACCCAGACAGGAGATGGCAAGCTTAAGCTGATCAGCAGTGAGGCGGAGTCGACGAACGGCCCGATTATGCGCATTGGCAATACGCAGACGCCAGTAAAGTTCAGGCAGCATCCTGATGATTATATGTCGAGATGGTTTGCCGAAGCGCCGACCCATCACTGCGCCATGTCGATTGGACATAATGCCTCGCTGTTCAGCAAGGTTGGGGAGCTGATGCGGATTAAGCATGTGGAGCTCGTGTGATAGCAGGGCTAGATTAAACGTGAAACTATACTATATATTTAATCCATCTTTTCCCTTATGCGTATAATGTAAAGGGATAGCCTATGAGTCATGAAAATGATAGATTGCCCTTTTTCTCGAAAATGTAAAATAAAAAGAAACCGTTCCTTGGTAAGATGGAGATATGCCCCAACCATTTACGAAAGGAATGGTTTTTTCGTTCGCCGTGTATAACATGAATCAGTGGTTTCTTCCAATGGATTTGGAGGAAGATAAAATAGGAGTGAGTAAAAGTAGTTGGTATAGTGAGGAAAAAAGTAGATTGGTGGTATACGAGGCAAATTCATATATTTCAAACTGTTGTATTTTATGATAAATAAAGGTAATATTAGAATATGCTATTTATTACAAAAAAAAGGAGTTGTCCGGATTGAAAAAAGCGATATTTTGTAGTGTACTAGCTTTAGGCTTAGTCGTTTCATCGTCTTCCGCATTCGCTGCCACCGTTACCAAGAATAGCAGTGGGAAAACATTTACTAAGTCCTGGGAGTTGACCGCGAGCGGAGGAAGCTGGCTCATGAAGTACGGATTCAATACAGATTTTATTAATGAAGATTATACTCATACTTATAATTCTCAATTCCACCATACTGCAACAGTTAGTAATAGTAATGGTGCATTTACAGATGAAGATAGTGCGGGCTCTTGGGCTGGGATTGAAGTTACTCATAGCGGCACCTATATTGAGTATAGCATTTCATATTAAGTCAAAATAGAGTAGGTTCACATTATAGCTATTTTACCAAAGTCCTAACTCTTTGAGGGTTAAGGACTTTGGCGATTTGTGTTTTAGATACCCAATAGACTTCAGTAAGTAGTAGGAGATAATTGATTCAACTCGCCTTTTGTTTACATGATAGTAAAGTGCCAATTTCAATACATATGAGCTTGCTCATTTAGGCTGCATACTCCTAAAGGAAGGCAGGGGCCTCATGAAGACAATTAAGTTTATTATCAGTTTTTGTGTTCTCTTTATTGGTATGTTAATTATTGGAGAAAGCCATACCTTCCACTTAGATAATTTCTATACTAAATTTGATCAAACAACCCTGTATAAGCAGCCCCATACAACGGATCAAGAAATGGTCAAAGATATACTTAATTCTGCTAAAAATAACGATGTTGAAGTATTTACCTACATAAAATCGCCTAAAAGTATGTTTTCCACTGAGTTTGAAGTATATGGATCATCCGGAGTAGAACCATATATAAATAAGGAACTACAAATCCATGAAGGAGAGTATGGGAGTCTTTTTATGGGGAACATTCGCTTCTCATTCTCGGACTTGGGGAAAATAGGAAACATGGATGCTATTCATGAGTTTTATGTAATAGGAAATGACGATCAGGTTCATACATTTAAAATGAATTTAATTGATAAGTATGCTGGTAACCATCCGCAAGAAGGTTATGAAAATACAGAACTACGAAACACTATCATACTTATATGGCTGTTGATTTTATGTATGATTTTATTCCTAACTTTTTATGATGCGATATTTACAAAAAAAGAAAGTCTCATTAAAATTTCCATGGGAGAATCGGTTCACAAAATATTTTGGAAAAATGTGATGATAGATTCGATCGTTCTGACTGTTCATTTTTTTATAGCCGTTAGTGTCTTATCCCAGTTTACTAGTGTATTGTTTAGATTCGATCTTTCATTGACGTTCTTTCTGCTTATGCTGTTTTTAAATTCCTTACTCTATTTGAGTCTTTTTAATTATCCGATAAAAGAAGTTTTTTCTAATAGTGTAGGTTCTAAAAAACTATTGACATTAAACTACAGCTTGAAATTATTTACATCTATTATCACTATTTTAATTATTTCAAGTAATTTAGTTTTTATAATTGAATCCGTTAACTTATACAAACAAAAATCTTTTTTTGAAGAGTATTCCGAATACGATTACATCCGGCTTCAGTATAAACCTGTCCCCAATCATGACGGTTCAGCAACGAATACTCTGACAGACAGTGTGAACGTACAGACGAGCTTTTATCAAGCATTTTTTCGGGAATTTAAGGCAACTTCATTTGTTAATATTTCGAACCTGACAAAGGTAGAAGGAATTTTGGCCAACCAAAATTCATATGCCTACTTATCAAGCAAAATCAAAGAATTGAGAGAGGCAGCGCTAGCTGAGAAAGTTTATTTCGTATTACCGAAACGATTGTCAAATGATACTGGTGTCGTGAAAAAAATGATAGAAGCTGTTCGCTTCTACGAGGGTGCGGACTTTAGCTATAATCATGAGGTCATTTACTATGAAGATCCTATAGAATTGATAAGCATTGATGAAAATTATACGTATGGAAGCGATTTTTTTGAGAACCCCGTCATCATTTATAATAATCTGGCGCCCAAAATGCTCCCATCGGGTTCGAATAATATACAAAAAATGAATGTTTTGCATGATATTATGTATAAAGTTGAGGATCAAGCATTCACTCGTTTTATTGAAGAGCATGGATTAGAGAATCAAATTGTTAGCCGGACAAATGTTTTGGAAAACTACGAAAATAAATGGACTATTGCGAAAAGAGTATTGTATATCAACCTCGTGTTTAGTGTATTGGTTATCGTAATGGAACTTCTTATTATTAGTTCGATTATTAAATTGGAATATGATATTAATGCGATTGAACTTGCGGTAAAGAAAGTGATGGGATATAGTGCGGTTGAAAAGCACAGGAAACTACTCGTTTTGACCGTGTTAACGACGACATTAAGTATGGGCCTAACTGTGATTATTTCCTTCATGCTAAAATTCAGCGAGTTCTACTATTTAATGATTGGCGGAATATCCATCTTATTATTGGAAGTGGCTGTTATTTTATTTTTCATTCATAGAATTGAAAAAGTGAAGATTCAGAAAATTTTAAAGGGAGGAAATCTATGATTGAGATTAAAGGGTTAACTAAAAAATTTGAAGACAAATACCTGTTTTCCAATTTTAATTTGACGATCAGCGACAGGGCATTCGTCATATTCTCTGGGCCAAGTGGTTGTGGGAAAACGACATTGCTTAATATGATTGGAGCCATTGAGAAAATAGACGAGGGAGAGATTAAAGTTGATGGTATTGACATTAAAAATAAAAAAAATCATTTGAATTACTTTAGATCAAAGGTAGGGTTTCTTTTTCAAAATTTTGCGTTGGTCGATAATAAAACGGTGAAAGAGAACTTGAACTTGATTCGTAAGGATTGTAAAACGAACCTTTCGATGGTAGAGGCACTGAAAATTGTAGGCTTGGAAGATAAATTGAACAAAAAAGTATACACATTATCAGGTGGAGAGCAGCAGCGGGTAGCCTTGGCCAGACTGATGTTAAAAAAATGCGATGTCATCCTAGCCGATGAGCCTACCGGTTCTCTGGATACAACGAATGCAGCAACCGTCATGAACATTTTGAAAAATTTAAATGAGCAGGGAAAAACGATTATTCTTGTCACTCATGATGAAAAGATAAAAGAACAGGGGAGCCTCATGGTGAATTTATGAAAAACAAAAAAAGTATCTTCTTAATAATTGCTGCTGTATTTATCCTTTGGAATGTAGGCTGGTTCATAGCTGTAAACGTCATCTATAATAAATATACCGTTCCAATCCCTAAATTTCATGGTGTATATATGAAAGAAGAAGAAGGTTACATTTATAATGTTAAAAAACCTGGCTATTTAAGATTAACAGGAAACTTAGGAGTTGCTAAAGCCGATAGTTTCAACGGTTTAATTATCTGGCCGCTATTATTTGGGGGATATGAATACGGGCTCAGATTTCAAGGAGTGAACGGCGAAGTATATGAAATTTTGGTGGATAAAAATTTGAATCCTATAAACAATGATGATGAATCTGCTCTGAAAGCAATGGAAGAGAATGAGGTGCAGATACAAGAGCTGGTTTCAAGAGCTCAACGAATGTGGAATTTAGAATTTAATGAAGCTAGTTAAAGAAAGGTGATTTACCTAATGCTTGAAAATGACTGGTTTCTCAACAATTTGGCGCCATCCTCTAGGGATGGCGCCTTTATTTTGTACGCCTCTCTTGCCTAATTCTTATTTAGGTGAAGAGCAGTTAGCGAGCAGTGCGATTAAACTTTCGGCGCCTCTAGCTGCGCCTTAATGCCTTCCTTCGCCTCTTCAGCCTTTTCTGATACTGAACCAATGATATGCTCGGCGCTTTGCTTTGCATGGTCGGCTACGTCGCAGGCCTCATCGCGAACCGTAGTGGCGAGGGTTTGCGTTTTGTTGCCTATCGTAGAAACGAGATCGCTAGTTTTCTCGCTAATGTTGGAAGCTAAGCGGCCCGTTTTTTGGGTTAAATCTGAGCAGGTATTGGAAAGCGATTTTCGCAGCTCGGAGCCTGTTTTTGGAGCAAGCAGCAGGGCTGACAAAGCGCCGAGCGCACCTCCAATAAGAATTCCCGCGAGCAGTCCGTTTGATTTTGCTTCATTTACAGGATTTGACATATTAATCCTCTCCTCTTATCTGGTTATCGTCTCTCATGTCACTAAGTAACCTCCCTAGCCGTTTTTGAAACAAGCTTTAATATGTGAAGTGGCAACCGAACAATGCGGAGGGATCATTTTTTATAGGATTGGAATGGCATTATCGTTTATGATATAACTACTAGAGCGTTTCACTTTGAAAAAAAAAGGTTGATTAAGTTGTAGCAACGAAAGGAGCGCGAACATATGCGAATTGCAATTGTGGACGACAACGCTACGAATTTGCTCATAATAGAGAAAATACTGCAAAAAGCCGGATACACGAAATTAGCAACAGCCTCCTCAGCGATGGAGCTGTTTGATATTTTGGAGCTAGATGAGCCGAATGCGACGGAACCGCCGGTTTCTCTCATTCTAATGGATTTAATGATGCCGGGCATCGATGGCATTGAAGCGTGCAGGCGTATTCAGGAAAGTGAGCGGTACCGCGATATTCCGGTTATTTTTGTTACGGCGCTCGGGGATTCGAATAAGCTGGCGGAAGCGCTGGACGCGGGAGCGATCGATTATGTCATGAAGCCGATTAATAAGGTCGAGCTTCTGGCTCGCATTCGCTCAGCACTTCGTCTTAAATATGAAAAGGATTGGCATAGGGAGCGCGATCAGCGAATTTCCTTCGAGCTGAATTTGGCGAAGCAGGTGCAGCGCAGCATATTAAGCGATCCGATAGACAATGATCGGGTGAAAATCGATGCGATTTATCGGCCGTCCTCCGAGCTGGCCGGCGACTTTTATGCCTGGTATTGCTTAGGCGGCGGAAAATATGGCGTGATTTTGCTTGATATGATGGGCCATGGCATTTCTTCCTCGCTCGTGTGCATGTATATTTATTCGGCGCTGCAGGATACGATCAAAAGCATTTCCGATCCCGAGCTCGTCGTGCTTGAGCTGAACCGAAGAATGATGCAGCTGCAAGGCTCGAATCAACTGATGAACTATTATTTTACCGCTATCTATTATGTGCTGGACACGAAGGAGCAGACGATTGAATACGTCAATGCAGGACATCCCGCTGGCATCGCCTTTGTGGATCAAAAACCGCAGCTGCTGACGGAAGGCTGCTGCGCCTTAGGATTTTTTGATAACATTGAAGTGAAGAAAGGCAGCATTTCTTATCGCAACCAAGTGAAAATTGTACTTTATACCGATGGTCTGCTGGATCAGCTCGCCAAAGGACAAGAGGATGACGTTCAGCAGCTGCAAGCAAGGCTGGGTGAAGATGGGGAACAGCTTGAGGATCATGTGCTGAATTTGTTCGAAGGTTTAGGACAGGTGAGCCAGCAGGACGATATATGCCTCGTTACGGTCGAAACAAAAGTGAAGGCGTAATAGATAGTACAAGCGAGATACAAATAGAAAGAAACGATAGGCCCAAAGCTGGCAGCACGCTTTTACGGAAAAATAATTTTGAAATCGTTGCCCGCCAGCTGTTTCAATCATTTCCAAACGGTTTAATATAAGGATATCTGACTATTTCAGCAGATGTTGGTTTTGTATGATCAGCATGATCGGCTGCATTCACTTCATTGTAAACGTAGGCATGATAAACGTAATAGTCGCTTTCATCCCGGCAAGCGGCAAGCAGGCAGCTGGTCTTCAAGGTCGGCTGCTCTCCGCTTGTGCAGTGACGGTGTTATTGATATGATCTACTTAAAATTTGCCTTGGGAGTGTGTTCAATGACGTTAAACAAATTTCAGGCAGTTATTCATGAAACGGATAGCGCGATAATTGTACAAGTAGGCGGTGAGCTTGATTTGGCCGCAGCGCCTGAGCTGCGCTCCCTGCTTGAAACGGTTGTCAATCGTACGGATAAAACGCTCGTTCTTGATACGGAACGCCTTGCTTATATTGATAGTACAGGTATCGGCATCGTTGTGTCGGTCATTAAAGCGCGTGATGAGAAAAAAGCCGAATTTATCGTTAAAAATATTCCAAGAAGCATTAAGCGGCTATTTGATATTACAGGCATTTCAGGTTATATCAACGAAGGGACCGTAAGCTAAGGATGAAGCGTATTGTGATGCAAATACCGGCGGACGCACAATATTTGGATATCGTGAGGCTTGGCCTGTACGGTATTGCTTCTAAAATGGGTTTTTCGTACGAGGATATCGAAGATATGAAGGTTGCTGTGGGAGAAGCATGCAATAACGCTGTTCTACACTATATGCCAGATCAAGCGGTCGAGCGGGAATCGGCTGATGCCGTTCAAGCAGCCCAGGATGAGCTTCAAATTACGGTTGAATTTGAAGTGCTGCCAGATAGCTTGACGATTAAAATTACGAATAGCGGGGCAGGCTTTGAAGCTGACGCTTATATGGAAAAGGCAGGGCCGCTTGAAGGTGAAGACGCGAGCGGTTTGGAAGTTGGCGGACTTGGCTTGTATTTAATGCAGGCGCTAATGGATGAGGTTAATATACATTCTGCTGAAAGTACGCAGGTTGTTATGACCAAGCGTCTTCTGCCGCTGCAATAACACATAACCACGACTAGAGCATGGGACGCCCCTGCAAGTCGTGGTTTTGTTTTTTTATATCCCTAGACGGCCGCTGTTTCATTCCTTGTAGAGCAGGGTAACTTAAACGTAACAAGAAGCACAAGGAAAGCAAGGGGGCCATGCTTATGCTATGGGAAATAGGGGTTTTGATAGCAGCAATTGCTTTTGCCATACTCGTTTATTATGTGATAGAGGCACTGAGATCACTTAAGTATTCACTTGACGAGATGAGGGTAACTTTAATCGAAGTGAAGCATGAGATATCGGCAATCGGTACAGAAGTGAAGGGTGTCGTTCAAACCACGAACTCTGTTGCAGATGATGTAAATATGAAGCTTAAATCGCTTGATTCGCTGTTCGGCTCGCTTGATGATGTAGGCCATGTCGTTCAGGAAGCAACCTCGGCGGTTAAGGAATCGGCGGTTGCACTCATTTCCTCTGTGAAAACGAAGCAGAAGCAGTGGCAAGAGGCCGCCGTCCAAGCAGAAGCCCAAGCTGCAGCTGCAAGGTCACAAGCAGCAGGGAATGGGAACAACAGCAGCGCAAAGATGGAATTAATTATGCAAGGAGCGACGCTTGCAACGAAGGTGCTGCAGCTGTTTGCAGAGAGAAAGGCCAATACGGCCGCCGCAGAGGGAGCAGCAAGGCAAGCTGCGGTTCATAGAACGACTTCAAGTACACCGTCGTAAACAGGCTGCTTGCAGCATAGAACATAACATCTTACTGTAGAAAGGAAAGAATGGCTGATATGAAAACATCGGTGCAGTTGACAATTCCAGCGGAGGCAGATTATCTCGATATTGTAAGATTGACCTTATATGGTTTGGCCGTTAAATTAGGTTTTGAATATGAGCAAATTGAAGATATGAAGGTAGCTGTGGGCGAGGCGTGCAATAACGCGATTATACATGGCTATGAGCATCTCGGCTCGGGCGAGCTTCATGTGAATTTTGAACAGCAGCTTGACGGCTTGAAAATTTGCATTCGTGACAATGGTACCAGCTTTAATTATCAGCAGGCTATCAACCGTACAGCGGGGGCGCTTCATACGACAAGACTAAGCGATGCTCCAACTGGCGGTCTTGGTCTGTATATGATGCAGGCGCTCATGGATCATGTGGAAGTGAATACAACTAGCGGTACGGAGGTCATTCTTACCAAACTGCTTGGGAGAAAAGAGGAGATGGCATGAGTACAAAACCCTCCTCCAAAGCTCCAAGTGAAATAGCCGCCTTCATGCAAACTTACCGTGATGAAGGTTGTAATGAAGCGGCTACGGCGCTTCTAGTGCATTATGAGGATATTGTTCGAATGGCGGCTAGCAAAATGTCTCGCAGCCGCCCGGATTTATATGAGGATTTATATCAGGTAGGCCAAATGTCGCTGCTGCGGCTTTTTAAACAATACGACCCTTCAATCGGTATTCCGTTTGAAGGTTATGCGATGAAAAGCGTCATCGGCAATTTGAAAAATTATTTGCGTGACCGCTCTTGGTATATTCAAGTGCCTAGACGTGTAAAGGAAAAGGGCAGCATGCTTCAGCATGCGATCGACGAGCTGACGGTAAAGCTGGAACGCTCGCCGAAAGTGGAGGAAATCGCCGACCATCTGGAGCTTACGCAAGAAGAGACGATTGAGATTTTGGCAGGACGCGATTATTACCATTACACGTCGCTTGATACGCCGTTGACCAGCGAAGGGGATGGCGCTTCTATTGGCGATCTCATTGCCAATCCGTCCGATGAATTTAGAGCGCTTGATATGAAGCTGGATATAGGCGAAGCGATGAAAAGCCTCAAGGAAGAAGAGCAGACGGTCATCCATTTAATCTATCAGGAGGGCCACTCTCAGCGAATGATAGCCGATAAGCTGGGAGTCTCGCAAATGAGTGTTTCCCGTATTCAGAAGCGCGCGATTGAGAAGCTGCGGGCATGGTTGTAGGTTCGTCAGGAGGCCGCTATTCCTTGCCATACTCTTAGCAATGGTGATAGAGTTATAGGTATGGTTGGAATGGAGGAATGACTTATTTGGCGTTCGATGCGCTTTACAATAAGAGCGAAAATTTTATTAGGCTACCTTTGTATACTATTATGCTTAGCCGTTGCTATTGCCATTATTGTAACCCGTATGAGTGCTTTGCAGAATGAAATCAATTTTATCGCTGAGCACGATATTGCCGTTCATGAAATGGTGGACCAACTGGAAATGAATATGCTGGATATGCAAAATGGACAGCGCGGTTACGTAATCAGCGGTGATGAGAAGTATTTGGTTCCCTATAACGACGCTAATCTGGTGTGGGAAAGTAATTATAATACGCTTCATGAGCTATTGATGGATAATCCTGTCCAACAGGCTAATTTGGACGAGATTAAAGGGAATATTGAGCAATGGGGCAAGTCTGCAGGGCAGCCCGTTGTCCAACTGCGCAAAGAAAACAAGATGGATGCTATACGAACATATTACGAGAGCGATCCGGGCAAGGAAATCGTGGAAAAGGTGCGTTCCCAACTGGACCAGCTTCGTAATTCGGAGAAGGAGCTTACGAAGCAAAGAGTGGATACGCTCTCACAAAATAATCGCAATTTGCAAAATGCGTTATTTGTTGCATTTGCCTTAGTGACGATAAGTGCGATTGCTGCCGCTTTATTCGTTTCGGGCGCCATCGTGAATACGATTAGGGATGTCAAAAATACGATTCGTCGCATTATCGCTTCGGAAGGTGACATAAATGAGCGTATTCGCGTGAATACGAAGGATGAAATTCGGGAGCTGGCCGAGGCGACCAATGAATTGCTAGACAACGTCAATGAAGAAAGCTGGGTACAGAAACGAACCGTGGAGATATCGGATATGTATCAGGGCTTTAAGCATATCGCTGACCTCTCCGAAGCGTTTGTCTATCAAGTAACGCCGATGCTTGATGCTACTTATAGCGCCATTTATCTACGCCATGTGCAGAATGGTGTGACTACCTATGTGAAGACGGCCTCTTTTGCAGGACATGAGCATGCAATAGAAGCAGCCGTAAGCTTTAAGCCTGGAGAAGGAATTGCTGGCCAAAGTGTCGTTGACAAACGGCTGTATCATTTGACAGATTTGCCAATGGGATACGTTAAAGTCCGCTCCTCCTTGGGCGAGGCTTCTCCTCGCAGCTTGCTGGTGGCTCCGATTTTCTTTGAGGGCAAGGTTCTGGCAGTTGTAGAATTTGCTTCATTAGGAAGCTTCGACGACAAGCATCTTACGCTTATTAAAGCGCAGCAGGAAAGCCTTGGCGTAGCTATTAACAGCGTCGTAGGCCGCATGGAAATCGAGCGTTTGCTGAATGAATCGCAAATGCTGACAGAGGAGCTGCAGGCGCAGTCCGAGGAATTGCAGGCACAGTCTGAAGAAATGCAAATGCAGCAGGAGCAGCTGCGCCTGACGAACGACTATTTGCAGGAGCAGCGGGATTTGGCGGAGCAGCGCAACAGGCAGCTGGAGCAGACGAAGCATGAGCTTGAGGATTATTCTGAGAAGCTTGTGCAGAGCTCGCAGTATAAGACGGATTTTCTGGCCAATATGTCGCACGAACTGCGTACACCGCTTAACAGCATTTTGATTTTGTCGCAGATGCTTTATGAGAATGAAAATAAGACGATGACGGAGGAAGAGCAGCATTATTCCCATGTCATCCATTCAGCGGGCAAAGATTTGCTCAGCCTTATCGATGATATTTTGGATTTGTCGAAAATCGAAGCCGGAAAGCTTGAAGTGACGATCGACGATGTAAATATGACAGAAATTCCAATGCTGATGCGCCAGTTATTCGATCCCGTAGCGGAGAAAAAACAGCTTTTCTTCGTTACCGACTTCGATGAGCACGCACCGCCTATTATCTCGACGGACGGTCACCGCTTGCAGCATATTTTGAAAAATCTGCTTTCTAATGCATTTAAGTTTACAGATAGTGGTTCTGTGCGCCTCCGTATTTCTCCGGTAGAGCAAGCACGTATGCTAGAGCTGTATAATGGCGAGGCGCCATCCGATACGATGATTGCGATTTCGGTAACCGACAGCGGCATTGGAATTTCGCCAGACAAGCAAGCAATTATTTTTGAGGCGTTCCAGCAAGCCGATGGCACGACGAATCGCCAATATGGCGGTACGGGCCTAGGCTTATCGATTTGCCGTGAATTTACCCGCCTGCTTGGGGGCAGGCTGCAGCTTGAGAGCGTGGAGGGCGAGGGAAGTTCGTTTACGTTGTATTTGCCAAGCTTAAGTGAAGAATTCACAACGTTCAGTCAGGAAATGCTGAATAGCCGTGCCCAGTCGGCGGCTGGTGCCAATACCGTCATATTGCTTACTTCTGATGATGTTGGAGGCGACACTCGGCAGCCGGAAGATAAAGTGCCTAGCGAGGAAGAGGCGGCCCAATTAAAAGCTCATATAGAGGATACTCGGCTGTTCGAGGGGAAAAGGGTGCTGCTCGTAGATGATGACGACCGGAATGTATTTGCGCTCAAGACGGCGCTTACCAGTAAAGGGGTTATCGTGGAATCGGCCAGCAACGGCAGGCTTGGTCTGGAGCTTTTGAATAAACAACCTGATTTTGATATTATTCTTATGGATATTATGATGCCGGTTATGGATGGATTGGAAGCTATACGCAGCATTCGCAGCAATCCTATCCTCAAAGAGCTGCCGATTATTGCGCTCACAGCGAAAGCAATGAGAAATGATCGGGAGCGCTGCATGCAGGCGGGCGCTTCGGATTATATTAGCAAGCCGCTCCAAATGGAGCAGCTCTACTCGCTGCTGCGTGTATGGATGACGAAGCAGGAGGGCCGATGAATCAAGAAGTGGAGAATGTAGAGCTGGAATTATTTTTAGAAGGCATCTACCGTTATTATGGATTTGATTTTCGGCATTATATTCGTTCGTCGCTCTTGCGCCGGATTCAAAATCGGTTGCGTATTGAAGGTATTCCTACGATCACAAGACTGCTTGACCAGGTGCTCCGGGATAAAGAAATGCTGGACAAGGTGCTGCATGATTTTTCTATTAGAGTAACCGAGATGTTTCGGGATCCTGGATTTTTCCGTGCCCTGCGGCAAGAGGTTATCCCTTATTTGCGGGAGCTTCCGGAAATTAGAATATGGCATGCTGGCTGTGCGACTGGTGAAGAGGTTTATTCCATGGCGATTTTGCTCAAAGAGGAAGGACTCACGCAGCGCAGTAAAATTTATGCGACCGATATGAGCGAGAGCGCAATTGAAAAGTGCCAGCGCGGCGCTTACCCGCTCAAGCAAATGCAAATTTATACGAAAAATTATATGGAAGCGGGCGGAACGATCGCATTTTCCGAATATTATCAAACGGATCATCAATATGCTTATTTTTTGCCGGAGCTGCGTGATAATATTATGTTCGCCCAGCATAATTTGGTGACGGACGGCTCGTTCAATGAATTCCATCTGATCATTTGCCGCAATGTGATGATATATTTCGACACGACCTTGCAGCAGCAAGTCCATAAGCTGTTTTACAGCAGTTTGGCAGCAGATGGGTTCCTCGGTTTGGGCAATAAAGAATCTATCGTCCAGCTTGATAAGCATTTGCGATATGTCGAATTTAACCCGAATGAGCGGATTTATCGCAAAGTAACATTAGGCGGAGAATCCATAATATAGGCTTTATAATTGAAAGAGCGGCTTGTCTGCTCTTTTTTTGTGTTATATAATTTTTTTGCCAATAAGTAAAAAAGGCAGGGATGCTATCAAAGATTGTCGAATACTTTAGGAGAAATGGGCTATTTATGAATTTTCGAAGCTTTGAGGTGCAGGAATGAGAGAAGTATTGAGATACATAAGGTTCATCGTATTATTCTTCGTTTTATCCATCAGTTTAATGGTTCCTCGAGCTTTTGCGAGTTCTCCTCCTCCACCAATAACACATATTGAACAGTGGTATATCCAATGGCTAGATGAGGCAAGTCAGGAACCGGTGCTCGCAGATGTGATGGATCAGGAGCATATGGATAGCTGGATTTTGGCTTCGGGGAATGATCGGGTAGCCGACAAGCCAGACGGCTTTAACTCCGCCTGGATCAAGATTGAGGTTCCTGCTTTGAATTGGGAAAACCCGGGCATTATGATGGACGTTAATTATGCGCAACAAATTCGTATATATACCGATGGTTATCTGATTTATGAGGATGAGCGAAACTACGGTTATGAGACGAATAATATTTTGCTAAAGCTGTCTCCCCATTATTATAATAAGCCGATATACATATATTTAAAAGGCAGTGCAGATGCGAGCCTGCTAGGAATCGATGGCAGCGTGAAGCTGGGCGATTTTCAAAGCATGAATTCTAAATATTTGCAAAAAAATATACTGGATATTATTTTGGGCGGCACGCTTGTTTTTGTATCGATTTCATTGCTAATATGTATGCTGTTTGTGAATAAAATATATTGGCCAGGCTGGAATTCGTTATGTCTCCTAATGCTGTCGCTTGGAGTTATGACGTTGACGATTTCCCCGTATTTGTATGCTTTTTTCGGCAAATCCAGCCGGGTGTATTATTATTTGTTTGATATCTCATCGACGTTTATTATGACTTGGGTCTTTTTGTTTTTCGAGCAAATTATCGGGAAAGGCACAAGCCGAATTTTAAAATATTGTTTGCGTGTCCAATTGTTTATCTCCATCGGAAGTATGCTGTGGATGCTGCTCAGCATTGTTTTTGGCGGAGAGGTGCTGCATCTGTATGAGATGATCATTTCATACATCTTCGCTGCATCTGTCTTTATTGGAAATCTTATTTTGATTTCGGTGCTGGCGCTGTATTGTGTGAGGCGCAACCGGGAAAGCATTATCATTTCCATGGGCTTTGCGCTGTTTGCTCTTACGGTTGTTTCAGAGCTTGCTATTTATTTAACGCATAAAGATTACGAAATGTTTTATTGGAAATGGGGAACGCTGTTTTTCATTTTTTCGTTGATTGTCGTGTTGATTCGGCGAATCATTTATAATTATGAGCAAATGATGCTGTACTCCCGAAAGCTTGAAGTATTCAATAATGAGCTGCAGCGCTCGGAAAAAATGGAAATTATTAGCCAGCTCGCCGCTTCAGTCGCTCATGAAGTACGCAATCCGCTCCAGGTGACACGCGGTTTTCTCCAGCTGATTGGCCATCGTTCCGCCGATCAGAAGGATAAAAATTATATGCTGCTTGCTATCGATGAGCTGGATCGCGCCTCCAGCATCATTACGGACTTTTTGACCTTTGCCAAGCCCCAGGTGGAAATGACGACCATTCTGAATATAGCCGAGGAACTGGGACAAATTGAAGCGATTTTATCTCCGCTTGCTACGATCCAAGGCGGAGAACTGCGGGTGGAGTCGAATTTTGAATTATATGTGCGGGGGAATTCCTCTAAGTTCAAGCAAGCGATTATAAATATTGTTAAAAATAGCATCGAAGCGCTGCCGACAAAGGGAAGCATCGACATTATCGCGTATCAGGAGGATTCTACTGTCATTATCCGCATTAGCGATAATGGAGTTGGGATGGAGGAGAGCGAGCTGGAAAGATTAGGCGAGCCGTATTTCTCCAATAAGTCCAAAGGTACGGGGCTTGGGCTGATGGTAACCTTCCGAATTATCGAAGTGATGAATGGCCGGATCTATTTTAACAGTATTAAGGGAGTAGGCACGGAAGCCTTCGTGAGCTTGCCTATAGCAGAAATTCAATAAAAGCGCCTTGCCATTCTGGCAAGGCGCTTGATTTATGACTGTACATAGAAGTTTACTTCCAAGGAGGGGCTGCGACAGCTGGATTGGAGCTATCAGCAGGGCTAACAGGAATAACGAGATAATAGCTGTTAGGCTGTTCTTCTACCGCGTTGACTTCAACGCCTTCTGGAACTTCAACTTGAAACGCCTCTTTAATAGCGGCACGTGGATCAGCCAGGAGCTGCTTTTTGAAAGCCTCATCTTCCCATGCTTTCTGAATAATTTGCTGACGTAAATTGTTTTCGCTGCTCATACTTCTCCACCTTTCTAATCTTATGTATAAGTTCCATTTACATATTGTAACATGAAAATTCGACAAAAACTACTATATATTTTCAAAAAATATTGATGAATATTGGCTGATTTTAGCGAATTTAGTCATGTTAGTGTTTGGAAAAGTCCGCCTTCCATCTGTTTTTGTCGTGCCAAATCTATATTTCGAGCATCATTTGCGAGGGAAGCGGTTATGGAGGCATGAAACGCGAATAAATGACCAGCCTTAAGGCCTAATTCTAGATGGGCTTGCTCAAACTGGCAAGCGAGCTTCGCATAGTCCGTTAGTAGCCCCTGCACGTATATCGCTTTTCTCACTTTGCTGACCGTAATAGGCGACTGCTCCGGCCATTTATCCCTAAATAACGCAAGTAATCCGTTATAGCTTCCATCTGCCAAATCAGCTTCCCAATCCGTCCAATCATCAGCCATTTGAAGCGCAACGAGTACATAATCAACAGCCTGTTCCACTGCTGGTATAAAGGCGTGCTGACCCGAGAGCAGCAAGGCGCCAGTGCTGGCTATCTTCACCAGAGACGATTTTAAAGCGGTGCGAAGCGGATCGGTATTGAAATAATCGTCAGCAGACTCTTGGGCTACACCAATTGACCAATCGGCCAGGTAGCGGTCGTAATACTCCCAAAACTTAGAGTCAGAGGTGTGCATGCTGTGCAGAACACCGTACATCTGCGTATAAAATAAATGGCTCAAAGCCAGCTTCTGTCTGCTCTCCCTACTCCCCGTATCCATCACTTCATCCACAATGAAAAAATGCAGCATGCCAAATAAATTGGCAAGCGCAAGCTGTTCGCATTGCTCCTTGGTCACAGAGGCCATTTCCGTCATCCAATACGGCAGCAAATAGCCGATATAGTTCTGGTCGCCGCTGCGATGCAGAGGATTAATGTGCGTTATATACGCTTGTCCCGTTTGATTTAGCGGTTCGGGAAATGTCGCGGTTATTCGCTGTGCTTTGGTAAAAACAGCCTGAAGGCTGGATTCAAAAGGGGTGATATATGACATGGGTTAAGAGTCCCCTTCTCTTGTTATAATAGGTTTAAAGGCATGTGAAATAATTTGTTTTCCAGTATTATACTTTGTTTTGTCAGTTGAAGATAGAGAGGAAGTTAAGTAAAATGTAGGAACCTGGAACATTTTTGTAGAAAATCGAAAAAGGAGCGCGGCGAATGTGAAAAAGGAGGCGCAAATGGCACAAAACGGGCTTTTAATGAAACCAGTCGTACCGATTTTGCGAATTTTCGATGAAACACGTGCTAAAGCGTTTTATATGGACTTTCTCGGCTTCCGACTGGATTGGGAGCATCGTTATGAGGCGAATTTTCCATTGTATATGCAAGTATCCAATGGCTGCTGTGTGCTGCACTTGTCCGAGCATCATGGAGATTGCTGCCCCGGCGCAGCTATTCGTATTGAAACGAGCCAAATTGAAGCCTATCATGCCCTTCTGCTTGAAAAAGATTACCGTTACGCCAAGCCCGGGCTGGAACGAACGCCTTGGCATACGCTCGAATGCGTCGTGACGGACCCGTTCGGCAATCGGCTGCTTTTTTATGAAAACCAAATGAAATAAGCCATACAAACGGAGCTGATTCAATCCGCTGTATGGCTTTTTCTATTTAAAATATAAGACTTTATAAGTTTCACCCTTATAAACGGCTTATATTTCATCACGAAACGGTAGCTTTGCCGCCAAAGGACGGCGACAGCCGTTTCACCTTGGAGTCAGCGATAATGTTCATCCAGCTTTTGCCGAAGCAGCAGCGCACGTGCCTCTTCCGCCGGGATCGGACGCGAGAACAGATAGCCTTGCAGCCGCTCGCATTTGAGCGCAGCCAACATTTCTAGCTGCGAGACGACCTCGACTCCTTCGGCCAAAACATCAAGCTGGAGGCTGTGGGCAAGACGGATAATGGAATGGACGATCGAAATATCAGGCGTGACGCTGATCATATCGCGAATAAAGGACTTGTCGATTTTAAGTGTATCGATCGGCAGCTTTTGCAAATAGTGCAGCGAGCTGTAGCCTGTTCCAAAATCATCAATTGCAATGCGTACGCCAAGCGTCTTGAGCCGATTCAGCTTGTTAATGACCTGATCGGCACCTTGCAGGCCGATGCTTTCAGTAATTTCTAGCTCCAGCAAATCAGGAGGCAGCTTGGTTTCGATTAAAATATGCCGGATCGTTTCAAACAGGCTGTCATCCTCGAATTGCTTCATTGAAATATTGACCGCAATGATTACCGGCATAAGTCCTTCATCTATCCAGCGCTTATGCTGCTCACAGGCTCTGCGCAGCACCCATTCGCCAAGCTGGATAATCATGCCTGTCTCCTCAGCCAGCGGGATAAACTCCAAAGGGGAGATGAGTCCCCGCTCCGGCATATTCCAGCGCACAAGCGCCTCGAAGCCAGCGATTTTCCCCGTGCTCGCCTCAACCTGCGGCTGATAGAACAGCGTCAGCTGCTCCTGCTCCAAAGCAATCGCGAGTTGCTTCTCCATCGTCGTACGGCGAACGATCGATTCATTCATTTCGGAGGTGAAAAAGAGATAGTTGTTTTTCCCCTGCTCCTTTACCCGGTACATGGCGATATCAGCAAACTGAATCAACTGCTCAGAGGATGTGCCATGGTCGGGATATAAGCTAATGCCAATACTTGCGGTTGAGAGCAGTCGATTGTTGTCGTAGACGATGGGAATGGCGATTTCGTCAAGTATTTTTCCTGCCAGCTGTTCTGCCTCTTGGGCCCCAGCTTTGGTCAGCAAAATAATAAACTCATCGCCGCTGAGCCGGGCTATCGTGCCGTTGTTCCCAATGCATTTGCGCATGCGGAGTGCCGTTTGCTCCAGCAAAAAATCGCCAGCCCGGTGGCCAAGCGTATCATTAATGAGCTTAAAGCGATCCAAGTCGACGAAAAGCACAGCGAATTGCCTGTCCATACATGTGCTGCATTGCGCCAAAGTTGCGGTCAGCGTCTCAAAAAACGAATGACGGTTCGGCAAGCCCGTCAAGGAATCAAAATAAGCGATGCGGGAAATCGTCTCCATCGCTTGTTTTTGCGTGGTCACATTTTGGGCCACGATGTAGAAGCCGGCGAGCTGCTCCTCGACAATAATGGGAATGACCGTCGCATGCAAATAAACAAGCTCGCCCGTTTTATTTGTAATAGACGTTTCTTGATGAATGGTTCGTCCTTCATGGACTTTCTCCAACAGGTGCTGTAGCTGCCAAGCCTCCCCATCGTTTATCAATTCACCAACCGATCGGCCGATAAGCTCGGAGGCTGAATGGCCAGTGACTTTTTCAATGGCTGAATTGACGCTGAGCAGCTTCCCCTTCAAATCAAACCACAGAACCATATCTGGATTATGTTCAAAAAGCGATTTAAAGCGCTGCTCGCTTACCTCAAGCCGCTTCTCATGCCATTTGCTGAGCGTAATATCGTGGACGACAAGCATGAAGCCGAGCGGCGTTCCTCTAAAGGAGTGAAGGGCCTTGCCGACGATTCGGACGATGCTGCCAGCCTTTCCTTCTCCTGGCTTCAGCCACAGCTCCTGGACAATATCCTGTTCCCCCTGCAGCAAACGGTTCAGGGGCTGCTGTTCGGAAGGGAGGGGCATAGCCCCGTTTATTTTAAAATAAAGCGGGTAAATGCTGTTCTTAGCCGCAGCTGTAGCGAGGAACCCGTATTTTTCGGCTACGTGGTTGCTCATGACGAGCTGTCCATCTGTATGATAAATGACGATTCCTTCATTCATATGATTAAATAGCAGCTTGCTAATCGGTCTTATAAGCTTGCCGATACCAGGCTGATAGATTGTTTTTGCAATATGTTGGGTGATAGACAAGGGCTGTTGACACTTCCTCATGAGGTTCATTTACGTTTATGTTATGTTCGATGAGAATAATTGTCAACGGTTTCCCGCCTGCTGGCTGCCAGTAGGAAATGAAGCAAGGAGGAGTGCCACCATTGCCATAAAAATATAATTGACAATGATTCTCAATGGGAATATACTTCGCAATAGAATACATTCACATGACGTGGATACTTAAAGGGGAAAATCGAATGAACTGGAAGTTGATCGCAATTTCATTATCTTGTGCAAGCTTATTATTTCTTTCTGCTTGCGGGTCGGATACTGCTACTAATACAAAAACAGACACTGCGGCAGCGACAGCAACGAATACAGAATCACCAGCAGCGTCGGAATCGCCAGCCGTTACAGTAGCGCCTGCCACAGAAGCGGAATGGCAGCCTGTTCTTGATGAATATCGCGCCTTCACGATTAAAGAGGCGGATTCGCTCGTTATTGAAACCGAAAAATTCGTCAAAGCCGTTAAAGCTGGCGATATCAGGGCGGCGAAGCAGTTGTATGCGCCATCAAGAATGTATTTTGAAAGAATCGAGCCGATTGCTGAGGCGCTGGGCGATTTTGACCCGCATATTGATGCCCGTGAAAATGATGTCGACGAGAAGGAATGGAGAGGCTTCCACCGTATCGAGAAAATTTTGTGGGAAGAAAATACAACAAAAGGTGCTGAGGGTTATGCCGACACGCTGCTCGAGGACATCAAGCTGCTTCGCGCGCTGATGGAGACGGTTGAAATCGAGCCGAGCCTGCTCGTTACGGGGGCCGTTGAGCTGCTGAACGAAGTATCCTCCTCTAAAGTTACCGGCGAGGAAGAGCGTTATTCGCATACCGACTTGTATGATTTTGTTGCGAACGTAGAAGGTGCAGAGAAAATTTATGAGCTGCTTAAGCCGCAGTTGAACAAGCATGATGCTGAGCTGGAAGCATTAATTGGCACAAGCTTCAAAAACCTTGATGATGCGCTTGCTGATTATAAAGCTGGCGATGGCTATAAATCTTACCTGGATTTGAAAGAAGAAGATACGAAGAAGCTGAGTCAGCTGCTCGACGCTTTGGCAGAACCGCTTTCACAAATGGGCAAAATTTTGGGGGCTTAATGTCATGAGTTCTACTACTAACAACGACGACAAACAGAAGCATAATCAGAAGCAGGCTGGCGACAGCGTGCTGGAAAAATCGATGAGCCGCAGAGATTTACTGCGGCTCATGGGTGTTGGTGGGGCTGGTTTGCTGATTGGTGCGACTGGCGTAGGCGGCATCATGCAGGCGGCGAATAAAAGCCTGGCCGTTGCAACAACGGCAGCTACAGGGGCAGGAGCAAGTGGAGATGTGCTGCCGTTTTATGGCGTCCATCAGGCAGGAATTGCGACACCGTCACAGGATTTTATATTATTTGCCGCTTTTGATCTGACAGCTGCTTCAATAAATGATGTGCGCACCTTGTTTCAAGCGTGGACAGCCGCTTCGGCTGCCATGACGCAAGGAACGATGATTGGCACGGACAATAACAATTTAAACCTGCCGCCATCCGATACGGGTGAAGCCGCAGGGCTGTCGCCTTCCAAAACAACGATTACATTCGGCGTAGGGCCGAGCTTTTTTGATGGGCGCTTCGGCTTGTCAGGCAAGAAACCTTCGTCTCTTGAGGAGCTTCCGGCATTTGGCGGCGATGAGCTGCAGCCGGAATGGTGCGGTGGCGATATTGGCGTGCAGGTATGTGCAAACGATATGCAGGTCGCTTTCCATGCCATTCGCAATTTGACGCGGATCGCACGAGGCAAAGCGGTGCTTCGCTGGACGACGGAAGGCTTTCAACGCACCTCTGGCGCTGATAAGCAGGGTGCAACACCGCGCAACTTGATGGGTTTCAAGGATGGGACCGCGAACCCGGATACGAGCGATGAAACGCAAATGAAGCAAAACGTTTGGGCTTCTGCTGATGACGGCGTGCCGTGGATGGCGGGCGGAAGCTATATGGTCGTCAGAAGAATTCGCATGCGGGTAGAGGTGTGGGATCGCTCCACGCTATCTGACCAGGAGGCAACCTTCGGCCGCCACCGGGAAAGCGGTGCTCCAATAGGCAGCTTGAAGGAGTTTGATACAGTCGATGTGAATAAAAAGGATGAGAACGGCAAGCCGATCATTCCAGCTAACTCGCATCTGGCACTGGCTAGAGGGGACGGTTCTTTGAAAATATTGCGCCGCTCATACTCCTACTCCAGCGGTCTCGACAATCGGACGGGACAGCTCGACGCCGGGCTGCTGTTCATTTGTTATAACCGCGATACGAGCAAGCAGTTTATTCCGATGCAGACCAAGCTGAGCCGGATGGACAAGCTGAATGAATATATTGTGCATACGGGCAGCGCCGTGTTTGCTTGTTTCCCTGGCGTTAGCGAGGGCGGCTATATTGGAGAGACGTTATTGTAGCAGGGAGAGGGGAAGCGGCAGATGGTTTTAGGTAGCAGACGTCACAGCATAGTGTGGAAATGGTTCGGCATTTTCATTATTTTGGCAGCCATGGTTACAGGAGCTTTTGGCGTGAGGCCAGCTTTTGCAGAAACATCCAGCGATTTGGATAAGCTGCTTCCGCTTGTTGGCGGAGCACTTGCGGCGGCAAGCCAGAGCGACTGGGGGCAGGCATCCGGCCATATTAAAGAAGCAAATGAACGTTGGAAGCAGCTAAACGTGAAAAAATCAGATTTATCCGCCGATGTCGATTCCGCGCTGGCCCATGCAATGGTGCTGTTGGATGAAGGCAACAGCAAGCCGGATGAGGCGAAAGCTTCCTTATCCGAGCTAGCGAAGGCGATTAATAAATATGTAAAAAGCGTCCAGAAGGACGATCAATCTAAGCTAACCGGCAAGGAAGCTGCGAAGCTGCTGCTGCCAATGGCAACGAAGCTGTTGAACGAAATCCAAGGGGAGCAATGGGCGAGTGCGAGTGCTGATTATAAGTCGATTAATGATAATTGGCTGACGATTGAACCCGCTATCCGATCGGACAATTTCACCGTTTATGGCAAGCTGGAGACGGCAATGAGCATGATCCGGATTGCGCTGCAGGCCGAGCCGCCGCGCGCGGAGCAAGCCGAGGCGGAAACGAATGCGATGATTCAGCTGCTTAATGATTATATGGCAGGCAAAATCGATGCGGCTTCTGTGCCAGCGGAAAAACTGGGCATTGCGGACCTCATTGCGATTGTTGATAAAGCGGCTAAAGACATAACCGCAGGCAATTTGAATGAAGCTGATGGCCAAATGCAGGCCTTTATTTCAAAATGGCCGTCGGTCGAGGGGCAGGTGCAGATTCGTTCTGCTGATGCCTATACGAAAATCGAAATTCAAATGACGGCCGTATCGGGCTATCTGCTCTCCAATCCGCCAGTTCCGGATAAAGCGCAAGTGGTAATCGCCGAAATCAGGGAAATACTCGCCCCGATGGTGGAGGAAACGCGTTATACCGCTTGGGACGCTGGAATGATATTGCTCCGGGAGGGGCTTGAGGCGATTCTCGTACTTGCAGCATTACTCGCTTATTTGAAAAAATCGGGCAATGAGTCAAAGCGCATATGGGTATGGTCTGGCGTCTGGGTCGGCCTGCTGCTGAGCGCTGTTATGGCTGTTCTGCTCACTTATGCGATTGCTCAAGCGGCTGCTGGCAGTGCGCGTGAAGCGATTGAGGGTATCGCCGGTCTTGTCTCTGTCATCTTGATGATAACCGTCGGAAACTGGCTGCACAGCAAAGCGAATATGCGCAGCTGGAACAGCTATATTGACAACAAGATGGGCAGTGCCATTGCGCGAGGCAGTCTGTGGTCCCTGTTTGCTGTGTCAGCGCTCGCGATTATGCGGGAAGGGGCGGAAACGACGATATTTTATGTCGGCATGGCACCTTCCATTGACCCGTTCCAAATGATTTTAGGTATTGGGGTAACGTTTCTGCTGCTCGTGGCGATTGCATTCGTCATTATTCGCTACAGCACGAAGCTGCCCATTCGGCCCTTTTTCATTGTGGCATCGGTGCTCATTTATTATTTGGTGTTCCGTTTTATGGGAGAAAGCATTCACTCCCTGCAGGTTGCTGCATGGCTGCCAACGCATGCGGTAAGCGAGCTGTCTACCATTGGCTTCCTCGGCTTTTATCCGACGCTGGAGACGGCGCTTACGCAGCTTGCGGTATTGCTGGTCATTATCGTAATGTTCGTGTGGCAGCAGGTGAGAAGAAAAGCTTAGCAGAAAGCTGTTTAGGGAACAACTTAAAGCGGATGCTTGCCCTTGAGGTGGGCATCCGTTTGCTGTTTGGCGTTCTGGCTATTGGTTTAATAGGGAATATGATAAACTAATAGCAACCCAGATAAAGGTGGAGAAAATGATGAAAACTCAGACGATGCTTATATCCGCACTGCTGTTTGCATTCGTTATTGCGCTGTTCGCTGTAATTAATGTCAATTCGGTGCAAGTTAATTTTATGTTTGCGAAGACTCAAATTCCGCTCATCCTCGTCATTCTCGCCTCTACGCTCCTAGGCGGATTAGTTATTGGATTATTTGGAATGGTGCGTGTATTCCGCTTGCAGCGCCAGGTTAAGCTGCTAAATAAACAAGTGAATGAATTAACAGCTGAGATGGAAAAAAACGCAAAGCCGGAGCTGAAGCCATTCAGCATCGATGAGGTTGCTGCTCCTCAGGCACGGACGTTAGTAGACCACTAATGACTCGCTATTTATACAGCTACAGCTGTCATGAAGAGGAATTGGAGCTATGCCGTCTGGAGCTGGGCCGTCTGCTGGATGCTCCGTTAAGCGATGGTTTTGTCGTGAGCGAGCATCGCGTTCATCCGAGCCGCAGTCCATTTCTGAAGCGTCGCGTAGAACTCGCCCTTTCAGGCGCAAGTTTGCCGGAGCTGCTGGAGCAGCTGCCGCTTGTAGATTTGAATGGAGCGACGTTCAAGGTGCTTTGCACAGTGGCGGACGCTCCATACAGCTATGAAGAGCAGCGCGGACTAGAACGTTCCGTCGGCGCATCATTAATTGGAGTAGCGGACATGCGGCAGCCGGAGCGTCTGCTAGGCATTACTTTTTGGCAGCAGCGTTATTGGTTTGGCGACTGTGTGGAAGCAAGTGCGGTCTGGCTTGCCCATCGGCAGAAGCCGCAAAATTATTCAACAGCACTTGGTACGAGAGTGGCCAGAGCGGTAGTCAACATTGCCGCGGGGCCGGCAGGCGAGGCGTTAAAGGTTATCGATCCATGCTGCGGCATGGGCACTGTGCTGATTGAGGCGCTGTCGATGGGAATCAACATTCGCGGTGTTGATCGCAATCCGCTTGCCGTGCGGGGCGCAAGGGTCAATCTTGCGCATTTTGGCTACAGCAAGGACCTCGTCTCTCTCGGTGATATGCGTGAGCTCGAAGGGCATTATGATGCGGCAATCGTAGATCTGCCATATAATTTATGTTCGGTCTTGCCGATTGGCGAGCAGCTTGATATGCTGGAAAGTGTAAGACGGCTTGCTGACCTTGCAGTAGTGGTGACGACGGAGCCGATTGAAACGCAGCTTTCAGCATCCGGATTTAGCCTGATGGATCGCTGCGAACTGCATAAGGGTGCGTTTACAAGATTTATTACGTTGGTTAAATAAAAAGCGAGGTGATAATATGTCGGACGTGGAGAACAAGGAAGTACAGGAGCAGCCAAAGAAGCTGACTCAAGCAGAGAAAGCAAAGCAATTGCTGGCACAGAAGAAGCAAGGTAAAGCGGATGGCTTCGCACAAGGCGGCTTTTCAACAAACACGCAGCAAATGAAGAGCCAGAACACAAAGAAGGTTAACAATCAACGCAAAAAGATGGGTGTGTAGTCAGCTTTCAGCTGGGTGATGCCTAATTGTCTGAATAGCCTTTTGCTATGCTGGGAATGTGCAGCGTAGCGGGAGGCTTATTTTTTAATAAAACGGGCATTGCCTTCAAAGGACGGCAACTTCGTTTACGTTTGGCTCAAATTTGGATTATTTTTAAGTGGCCGATGCAGGAATGAATCCACGCTTCTTCCCGCATAATGTACCTATACCATATTTCTTTGCAATGGAGGGAGAAGCATGCTGGCAGCTGGTGGAGGAGCCGTTAACGTATTTTTGCTGGCAGGTGTGGCTACGACTAAAAGTGCCTTTAACGCTTGTCGGGACAAGCTTGATCAATTACTTCGCGAATCGGGCGTAGAGCCGCGCATTCATATTTTGCATCCTTATGGAGACAGCAGCCGCAGTCTGTTTCGTCAGGTGCTTGAGGTGGGCAGCGATTTAACCAGCTTTATTGCGGCTGGACGCATCGGTGGGCAAATTGCTTACCGCCAAGTAAAGGAGAAGCTGATGAGCGCTGATGAGCCTTCCTTGTTCATTGGACATAGCGGTGGAGGCGCAGCAGCTTACCAAGCAGCGAAAATGCTGATGGAGCGCAATCTCATGAGCAATTTTCGTGTCCTACAGGTCGGTTCGCCGCGTAATCATATTGCGCCGCAGCTGAAGGATAAAGTCTGTTATTTGTATTCTGTGAACGAGGCTGGCAAGCTTAATGATCCGATAAGCCGGATCGGCAGTTGGGGCGGTTGGGCGCGAAGCGCTTCCGGCGTGCCGCAGTGGCAGCGGATGAAGCATGCGCCAGGCAAGGTTGAGCCTATCCATGTCATTGGCGGGCATGCTCATTATTTCCGCCATCAGGAGGCGTTCCGCGATCAAGATGCGATCTGCAACTTGGATAAAACGATCGAGCGCTTGCAGCTGTGGTTGAAAGACTGGCACTGATGTTCTACACTGTAAGTAGAGCGGGCTTAAGGGCTCACGATACCCAGTGGTTGAAACGGAGGTGCCAAAATGGCAAACACGCATACGTATTCCAAGCGCGAGGAAATAGCCAATGCCATCACGCATGGCGTTGGAGCTGCGCTTAGCGTTGCTGCGCTCGTTATTTTAATCGTATTTGCAGTGGAGAAGGGTACAGCTTCTCATGTGGTCAGCTTTACGATTTACGGAACAGCAATGCTGCTGCTTTACGCCGCATCGACACTCGTGCACAGTTTTCCAGAGGGCAAGGCGAAGCGCGTTTTTGAATCGCTGGACCATTCCTGTATTTATGTATTTATTGGTGGGACGTATACGCCCATACTGCTTCATATTGTGCAGGGGACGTTAGGCTGGGTTCTCTTCGGCATCGTCTGGGGCTTTGCACTAGTTGGTGTCGTATTTAAAGCTTTTTTTGCTTCGAAGTTTTTGTTTACCTCGACTATCGTGTATTTGGCTATGGGCTGGCTAATCGTCTTTGCCTGGAAACCACTTACGAGCCATTTGGCGCCTGGAGGCCTGCAGCTGCTCATTACAGGCGGGCTGCTCTACACAGTGGGAACCGTATTTTATATGTGGCGGGCGTTTCCTTATCATCATGCGGTATGGCATATGTTCGTGCTTGGCGGGTCTGTGCTGCATTTCTTTGCGATTCTGCTATATATGCTGCCGTCATAAACTAAACGTTCAAAGAAGCTTGGCAATAGACGGATGCGACCGCATCTGTCTGCTGCCAAGCTTTTTTGACCTTCTACTGCGTAAGCAGCGGGCACCAGCCAGGCGGCTCTGAACAGATGGCCAGCGCGAAGATTGGTTCCTCGACATATAGATCGTTAAAATAGCTCGGCAGCACATGATTGGCAGCAACCGAGCCAAGCTTGAATGAGCGCTTGACCTCGCCCTTTACATGCAAGTAATAATACGTTTTTTTCGTTTGTGGTGATTGATAGACGAGGGTAGGGAGATGGGGGACGATATCGTATTCGTTCTGAAAACGCCAATGGGTACCGACAATATTGTTGTAATTGCGCACAAATTTAGGGTCGCCGACCCGCGGTGCCCCGAACGTATAAACAATCGGAGATTTTATATCAGTATTCGCGGCAATATCGGCAGCTGCAAGCGTAGCCAAAGCACCGCCTAAACTATGCCCCGTTATAAACAAAGGCTTATCAGGGGGGAGCTGCTCCATAAGCGCCAAAACTTGATCGCGCGCAGACATATAAATATCGGTGAAGCCCTTATGCGTATAACCGCCATTTTTCACAGGACGATAGGGCGTTTGCTGAGCAATAAAATCCGATACCCAATCGACGGCGGAGCCCGAGCCGCGGAAAGCAAGCACGGCGGACTGCTCCGATGTCAGCAGGAAGCCGAAAGCTTCCTCCGTCTGGTCGTATGCTTGGGCATTGAACGTTCCGACCAGCGTATAATTGCGCGGCACGAGAAACAGCCCGCTTGGATTTGTAAATTGCAAATACGTTTGACTGCATACCGCGGCTAAAAATAAAGCCGTCCGAGTGTCCAGCTGCTGCGACTCCCGGCTATTTTTTTTAAAAGTTGCCATTGGCCCGACCTCCGCTCCATGTTGCGCCTCTGCGCGAGAAGTTTCTGCCTAATTGCCGCTCGCAAGCGGGAAGCTGATGTTGTAGCATATGAAAGGCTGGGCGTACCGGCAACCGCTTGGGCCAAGCCCTAGCAAATAAATTTAGCAAAGTTACATTGGACGTAAGCGAGCTTGCGACGTTATAATAACAGGAAATCGTTTTACGAGGGGAGCTTGCACATGACTTTGCAGATTGGTGTTATCGGTACAGGTTGGTTTGGACGTATGCATGCAGAAAAGCTGGCGCGTATGGAAGGCGTCAACATGGCGGCATTTGTGGCTACAAGCAAGCAGAAGGCAGACGATGCAGCGAAGCCGTTTACAGATGCACGCGGTTATGAAAACGTTTCCGATATGCTCGATGACCGGAAGCTGGACGCAGTCTATATTTGTGTTCCTCCGTTTGCCCATGGAGAGATTGAAAACGAGCTGGTGAAGCGCGAAATTCCGTTTCTTGTCGAAAAACCGCTTGGTGTCGATATCGAAACACCGGCAGCTATCGGACAAGCGGTACAGGCCAGTGGCCTAATTACATCAGTCGGCTACCATTTCCGCTATATGGAAAGCGCGGATAAAGCGAAAGAACTGCTGGAGGGCAGGCTGGCTGCAATGGCTATCGGAAACTGGATGGGCGGTATGCCAGGTGTTGGCTGGTGGAGAAAAATGGAAGGCTCCGGCGGGCAGTTTGTCGAGCAGACGACGCATATTGTCGATTTGCTGCGTTATTTGCTGGGTGAAGTGACGGAGGTTTATGCGGCGTATGGCGACCGGATTATGGCGGGCAAGGAAGATGGGGTTGAGGTTCCTGATATCGGAACAGCTACCTTTAAGCTGGCGAGTGGCGTAGTTGCTTCCATCAGCAATACATGTGCCATTAGCGCCGGGGACCGTGCGGGACTGCACATTTATACGGATAAAGGTGTGTTGGAGCTTGGGCATCACGGGCTCATCGATATCGAATCAAGCCGCAAAACGGAGTACGTAAATAAGCGCGATCCTTATCAGCTTGAAAATGAAGCCTTTCTGCATGCCGTTCGCACTGGCGATACTTCGCTCATTCGCTCTACTTATGCGGACGCATTGCGCACACAAGAAATTACAGTTGCAGCCAACCAATCGGCAAAATCGGGACTCCCCGTTCGTTTGCCTTCGTATTTATAAGCCGCTTGTTGAAGATATGAAGCTATGCTTTAAATAAACAAAGCCCCTCCATATTCGCCGTAATCGCGAGCAATGGAGGGGCTTATTTCATTTTAAAAGATGTCTAGCTACAGGCGGCGTGACCTAGTCAAAGGCTTGGCTGCGGGCACAGCCTGCTCCTGCGAGGCTGTCTTGGCAGATGAGGTGCGCTCCGAAGAAGAGCGTTGCCCGCTGTCTTCCTCCTTCAGAGCATCCTTATGCTTCTTGCGGCTGTAGCGGTCAGAACGAGAGGCGACCGATTTGCCTGACCCGCCTCGGCCAATCAGCATATCGCCAGTCCAGCCTTTTTTCCACAGCCACACATAAAGGAATACGGTAATGCCGATAATGCAGGCGCAAAGAATCGTAAAGCCCCACCATGTTTTGTCCCAAGGCAGCGGCTCCAAATTCACGCCCCAAAGGGCGGAAATGACCGTGGCTGGAGTGAAAATCACGGTGAAAATCGTCAGCGTCTTCATAATATCATTGCCACGGAAGTTTGAGATCGCATCGTCCATTGAAATGAGCGTATCAATCTCCAGTGAATAATGCTTGAGCAGCGTATCAATTCGATCCAGCTTGTGTGTAATACGCTTGTAGGCATCACTTTCCATAATCCCATCGAGAAAAGCTTCCTTCACCGAGCCATGAAGCTCACGAGCGGGCGTAAACAGATGGCTCCAATGCAGCAAGTCATACCGTCTTTCAATGATGACGTCCATCAGACCGGTACGATTGGCACTGCGCATATTATTTTCAAGATCGCCGAGCCGTTTCTCAAAACCGTCCAACCCTTCGTGAAAAGGGCCTAATATAACGCCGAGCATAACAAGCAAGGCTTCTGGAGCGGTGTCACAAGTTTCAAGCCTGCTTGTCACATCATCTGCCTGAAAGCGGATGGCTAGCCGCATATCCTCATGCATCGTCACAAGCCGGTTACCGGATACCCAAAAGTGGAACGGCTGAATATCCGTATGCACATCCGAAATCTGAATCATCAATGTGCCATGCACAAGCGGGCCATGCTCAGTTGCCGGGGCAACTGTAATTTGATTCGTCGTTCGTCCGTCGCATTCCTCAAGCCAGGAGGCGCATTCAGGAAGCAGCAGCTTCGCCTCCAGCTTTTGCGAATCGGCACCGCTTCCCGCTTGAACAGGGTATGGCTGCGCAGCAAGGAAGCTTTCATTATTTTTTCTGTTGTCCTTGCGTTTGGGCAATTTCTGCCCTAACTCCGCATGCTGCCTTTCGAGCTGCAGCATTTGCCAATCCCACTGCGCGGGATAGCGAAGCACCCGATGAATCATCGCCTTGCCCCCTGCTTGTCCGATTTCCATTTCACTTCCTTCCATCATACCTTGAAAGTGTTTGTTGTACAACAACCGGGCGGCGAATCTGCAAGAAAGCGATTGATTCATTGCCGCTGAGGGTATAACTATTCTAAGAGCGCTTGAACGAAGCCAGCTAAAATAAGACGCACGCATCATTTGCCGTAATCAGCGGGCTTTTGTACTCACAATCAGGTTCAGGAGGAGATTCGAATGGCTAAAAAGCTGGGGATTTTCAAGACGGAACAAGAAGTGATTGATACGATTACCGCATTGGAGCAAGCCGGATTCGTGCCTGGAGAGCTTCAAATCATTGCCAAGGACGGCGAGCATTCCCGCCGAATCGAAGCGGAAACCGATGTGCATGCCGATGAGGTTATGGAACTGGCCCGGACAAAAGGAAGCCTTGCGGCGAATGAGGGGACGACAATTGCTGCGGCAGCCGCGATCCCTACGACTGGCATGACCGGAGCTAGCGGCTGGGGCGCGGTGCCTTTGACAACGGACGGCTTACTGGCAACTAATCTCAGATCGGATGACGACGGCATTAATCATGCGCTCAGGGTGCTTGGACTGGATAACGCCGAGGAAGAAAGCCGCGATGCGATTCGCGAAGGGCACATCATCGTCGTCGTCGAGACGGATGAAAGCCACACGATGATGGACAAAGAGGGCGGACCGAAGCTGGCGCGGCTCGCAGTAGCAGAATCTGTGTTTCGCAGCCAAGGAGCGGAGCATATTGCCGACCTTTAGAAGCTATACAAATGAATGAATGAATGAATGAGTGAATTTAAACCACTACAGGGTTTACGCTATATATAAAGGGAAGGGCTTCGCCGATCGGCGGAGCCCTTCCCTTTATATATAGCGCTGGAAATGGCTATGATGCTTGCCTATATCTTTAATAAAGAAGGGCGGTCAAGGCGCACGATGCTGGCGAGCGGATGCTCCTCGCCATTAATCATATCCCGCAGCATATTAGCAGCCATCATACTGTAGACGGTGCCATTGCCGCCGTAGCCTAGGCAATAGTAGACGCCGGACATTTTGGGATCAACCCCAATAAAGGGCAAATTATCATTTGATTCGCCGAATGTAGCGCTCCATTCAAATTCCAGCGGCTGATCCAGCATCGGGAACAATGCCGTTATTTTCTCCAGCAGCTTATCGGTTCGCTTGCGTCTTAGCTTCTCGCTCTCTATCGGTGCTTCTCTCATTTCGTCCAGCCCTCCAACGACGATGCGGCCATCTATCGTCGTTCGCAAGTATAAATAAGGACGCGCCGTTTCCCAAATGAGGCAATGCCCGGGCCAATTGGCCCGCAGCTTAGCTTCATCCTGAACACCGGTAACGGCGGCAAAGGAGCGGTTAATATCGGCTTTAACCAGTTGTCCACGCAGCTCCTCAGGCTCATAGCCAATGGCGAAAATCACATGCTCGGCCTCGATTTCAAAGCCGTCGGCAGTCCAGAGAATCTGTCTGCCATCTGCACTTTGTTCATGCTTTACGATGTCGGTATGCTCATAAATTTGCAGCCCGGCTTTCGCCGCAGCGGTAGAGACGCCCTGCACGAACTGGAATGGATTGACCTCGGCATCTCCTTGCGCCATAATGGCACCCGGCTTGCGGAAGGGAAACTGACGAGAAATATCGTCCGCTTCCAAGAAGCTAACGTCAAACCCATGTTTGCGCAGCAGCTCATATTCCTTCCGCAGTATCGGCAAATCCTGCTCGGAGGTCGCATAATACAGGCTGCTTCTTGGAATGAAGTTGACATCTACGGGGAGAGCAGCCGCGACTTCCCCAAGCTGCCTGACAGCATCCAAGCAGCCGCGATAGAATCGTGCAGCATCGTATTCGCCGATTTGGTCAGCGAGCTTGCACAGCATAATATCATTGGAATACTGAAGCAAGCCCGTGCTGGCCGACGTACTGCCGCTTGCCACGCTTTCCCGTTCGAGCATCGCAGCATCGATGCCGCTTTGCGTCAAAATATAGCCGCAAATGATGCCCGACATACCGCCGCCGACGATGGCAACCTTCACTTTTTTGTTTGAGGTAATACGGGGATATTCTGCTGGGGAATTTAAGGTAGTAGGCCAAAACAGACTGCCTGTATGCAGCTCCTTCATCAGGATACAGCTCCTGTTCATTTGAATTTAAATGGGGCTATTAGAAACCATTACACATCTATTCAATTGTCGTACCACTAATATGTCCCATACTGGCCTCACCGTATTACAAGGAATGCGGCTTGCGTACTATTCTTTCTGGCTGCGCATCGCTTCGCGGTACGCGGTAGGGGATTGGTTATAAAAACGCCGAAATTGCTTGGAAAAATAAAGCGCATCCTGCAGCCCGACCGACGCGGAAATTTGCTCAATCGTCAGCTCTCCACGCTCTCGAAGCATTTGTCTAGCCTTGTCTATTCTCAGCTTGAGCAGGAAGGTGACGGGCGTCGTTCCTGTTTTGCGTTTGAAGAAACGCGATAAATAGGCGCGATTGTAGCCAAGCGCTTCTGCCATCTGCTCAATGGAAACAGGATGGGCATATTGCGTCGATAAATAATGGATCATTTTCTGGAGCAATTGCTCCCCCTCATCATCCGCCATCAGCGCTTTGCCGCGAGCGTTATCACTCATAACAGCGCTATAATCAGCGAGCAGCAACTGCAGATAGCCATTTGCCTTCAAATGTGCAGCCGCCGCATTCGAGCGGAAAATGTGGAATATATGATGGAAAAGCACGGCTGGCCGCTTGCTGCTACCCGTATCGACGACAGGCTGTGCCACGGATAAGCCTGCAGCTTCGAGCAGCCCACCTGCCAGTGTCCCCCTAAAGGCAACCCAGCGGTAGCGCCAAGGATTTTGAACATCCGATTCATAGCTGACAAGCTGTTCCGGTTCAATCAGAAACGTGTGCCCTGCCCGAAGCTCGTAGCGGTTGTCGCCACAAATGAAGATGCCGCTGCCTTCAAGCACAACATGCATCAAATAAAAATCATATACTTTCGGGCCCAAGCGATGCGCGGGCTTCGTCTGGCTTTCACCTGCGAACAACACATGCAGCAGATCATTTTCGATGATCATAGGGCTTGAGGCGACTTTATAGTTCTCTGGTCTGGTCATTCATTACACCTGCCTGCAAATGGGAATAAAGACTGCTATATTTGAGGATTTTAATAATCATAGCATGTCTTAAGATCGATTTGAAAGTCACATATATCCATGTAAATAGCACTTTGCGCCATTTTAATTGCCGCTTGCCTTGCGCTATACTGAAGGGGAAGACATCGCCTTACATCAAATTACAAAAGACGATAAAAAGGGACGTGATTGCAAGTGGCAAATGTTCAAGAGCTTACACAGAAATTTATCCAACAATTTGGTGGAGACGCCTCCTCCATTCAAGTATTTCATGCTCCAGGCCGGGTGAATCTGATTGGCGAGCATACCGATTATAACGGCGGTTACGTTTTTCCGGCTGCTTTAACGTTTGGCACTACGCTGCTCATTCGTGCGCGCGGAGACCGCAAGCTCGGACTGGCAACGACGAATTTTCCAATGAGCCGGGAATTCGACCTTGAAAATATCGTTTATGACGATGCAGATGACTGGATGAACTATCCGAAAGGGATTGTCCATGAATTGCAGCAGCGCGGAGTAAGCTACACTTCCGGCTATGATCTGCTGTACCATGGCGAAATTCCGAACGGAGCGGGCCTATCCTCCTCGGCTTCCATCGAAGTGGTTACTGCTTATGCGCTATTGACGCTTGAAAAGCAGCCGATCGACAAGGTGCAAATTGCTCTGCTCTCGCAAAAATCGGAAAATGAATTCAATGGCGTACAATGCGGCATTATGGACCAATTTGCTGTGGCGAATGGCAAGAAGGACCATGCGATTTTGCTCATGTGCGACACGCTGGAATATGATCTCGTTCCGTTCCAATCGGGCAGCTACAAGCTCGTTATCGGCAACACGAACAAGCGCCGTGGATTGGTGGACTCCGCTTATAATGAGCGCCGCAGCCAATGCGAGCAAGCTGTTCAAGACTTGAAGCAGGCATTTCCTGAGCTGACGCTGCTTGGACAAATTAACTTGGAGCAGTTTAATGCAAGCAAGCACCTGATCAAAGAAGATATCGTCCGCAATCGCGCGCAGCATGTTGTCGAGGAAATCGACCGGGTATTGCAATCGATGGAGGCACTTAAACAGGATGATCTCGTACAGTTCGGCCAACTGATGAACGGCTCGCATGACTCGCTGCGGGATTTGTATGAAGTAACAGGTGCGGAGCTGGACGCGATGGTAGCTGCGGCTCGCAAAGTAGATGGCGTGCTTGGCTCGCGAATGACAGGCGCAGGCTTCGGCGGCTGCACCGTATCGCTCGTTCATGAGGACAGCATTGAGAGCTTCAAGCAGCAAGTGGGCGAGGAATACACAGCGGCAACTGGACTTGTAGCGGATTTCTACGTATGCAGCATTGGCAATGGCGTTGAGCAGCTGGCTTAAGCAGGCTAAGCGAATGAAGTGAATGAAGTGAATGAAGTGAATGAAGCGAGTTAAACGGCTGAAGGTTTTCCGGTACTTTTTTAAAATATAAGCATTTATAAGTTTCACACTTATAATCGGCTTATATTTCACCCTCGAAACGGTAGCTTTGCCGCCAGAGGACGGCGACAGCCGTTTACGCTTACATGCAAGCAAATATGGGAGGGAAAACACAATGGCAGTATTGGTAACAGGTGGAGCAGGGTATATCGGATCGCATGCAGTAGCGTCACTTAAAGAGCGGGGCGAGGAAATCGTCGTCGTCGACAATTTGGAGCAAGGGCATCGTGCGGCAGTAACAGGCGGAAAGCTGTACGTTGGAGATTTGCGCGATAAGGATTTTCTGGAAACGGTATTTAAGGAAAACAGCATTGATGCCGTCATTCATTTTGCAGCTAATTCACTCGTAGGGGAAAGCATGCAAAATCCAGGAAAATACTACCATAACAACGTTTATGGCACATTATGCCTGCTTGAAAAAATGATCGAGCACAACGTGCTCAAAATCGTCTTCTCCTCCACAGCAGCAACCTATGGCGAGCCGGAAAACGTGCCAATCGACGAGTACGACCGTACACTGCCGACTAATGCCTATGGCGAAACGAAGCTGGCAATGGAAAAAATGATGAAATGGTTCGATGTTGCGCATGGCTTGAAATTCGTATCTTTGCGCTACTTCAACGCAGCTGGCGCTCATGAGAGCGGCCTGATCGGCGAAGACCACAATCCGGAATCACATCTTATTCCTATCGTGCTGCAGGCAGCGCTTGGACAGCGCCCGCATATTTCCGTGTTCGGCGAAGATTATGACACGGAGGATGGCACTTGCATCCGCGACTACATCCATGTCAGCGATCTTGCGGACGCGCATGTGCTTGCCGTAGAACGGTTGCGTACTGGTGCGGACAGCTCGATTTATAACCTCGGCAATGGACAGGGCTTCTCCGTTAAGCAAGTGATTGACATTGCACGTTTAGTAACCGAACGCGAGATAAAGGCCGTGATCGAGCCGCGTCGTTCTGGCGACCCAGCTGTACTAGTAGCGGCATCGAATCGTGCCCGTAGCGAACTAGGCTGGAATCCGAAGCGCAATAAGCTTGAGGATATTATCCGCAGCGCATGGAACTGGCATGTAGCGAATCCGCAAGGCTACAAAGGTAAAACACAGGAGTAGGAGCAAGAGGAAGGAGCGGTTTCCGCATGACTGACAGCCAGACAGCCGCTGCAAACGCGGCGAGGGCGCTTGTTAATATTGAAAGATTGATTGGATTTGCATACCGCGAAGGCTTGCTTCATAAGCTGGATATTCATGCAGCCCGCAATGCGCTGCTTGATTTGTTCGGCTTTACGGAGCCGCATGAAGGCGAAATAGCTGAAGAGCAGCTGGATAGCGCGGTTTCGATATTGGAGGAGCTGCTCGATTATGGCCACAGCATCGGCCTGATTGAGGAAAATATTACGACCTATCGCGATTTGCTGGATGCGCGCATTATGGGCTTGCTCATGCCGCGCCCTTCGGAAACGGTAGCCGCTTTCGAGCGAACAGCAGAAGCAGAGGGCATCTCCAAGGCGACGGATGCCTTCTATAAGCTGAATATTGACTCCAACTACATCCGTATGGATCGCATTCGCAAAAATAAATATTGGCTGTACGATACGGATTACGGCAATCTGGAGATTACAATCAACCTGTCCAAGCCAGAAAAGGATCCAAAGGAAATTGCGCTGCTCAAGACGCTGCCGCAAGCCAAATATCCACAGTGCCTGCTCTGTGCTGAAAATGTAGGCTACGCCGGACGCGCCGATCATCCCGCGCGGCAAAATCTGCGCGTACTGCCGCTGACCTTGCAGGCAGAGCAATGGTATTTTCAATATTCGCCTTATGTGTATTACAACGAGCACAGCATCGTATTCAAGGGCGCGCATGAGCCGATGGCGATTTCGCACTCCTCGTTTGCGAGATTGCTCGATTTCGTGGAGCAGTATCCGCATTATTTTATCGGCTCCAATGCCGACTTGCCGATTGTTGGCGGCTCGATTCTGAGCCACGACCACTTCCAGGCAGGACGTCACACGTTCCCGATGGAAGCGGCAGGGGTGGAAGCCAGCTTCGTTAATCCGGAGCTGCCAGGCGTCAAATACGGCATCGTAAGCTGGCCAATGTCCGTTGTTCGGGTCAATGGCGCTTCGAAAGCCGATGTGCTGAAGGCGGCCTGCAGCCTGCTTGATGCTTGGCGCGGCTACAGCGACGCGGATGCTGACGTTCTCGCATTTACCGCAGGTGTTGGGGCTGCGGCACAGACGCCGCATAATACGATTACGCCGATCGCCAGACTGCGCGACAACGGCGAGTACGAGGTCGATCTTGTGCTTCGCAACAATCGGACGAGCGACGAGCATCCCGACGGGATTTTTCATCCCCATCAGAACCTGCATCATATCAAAAAAGAAAATATCGGCCTGATTGAAGTGATGGGTCTGGCTGTTTTGCCAGGCAGACTGGCAACGGAGCTGGGCCAAATTGCCGCTTACTTGACGGGAGCGGCGACTATGGATGCTGCCCTGCAGGAAAGCGCTCATCCGCTTCACAAGCATGCTGAGTGGATTAGAGAGCTGGTAGCGCGTTATGGAACGGCCTGCTCGGAGAGCGAAGCTCAGACGTACGTGGAAGCTCAGACGGGTGCAAAGTTCCTCGATGTGCTGAAGGACGCGGGCGTGTACAAGCGCAATGATGCCGGAAAAGAAAGTTTTCAAAAGTTCCTGTTTTTCATAGGTTTGCAAACTGAATAATCTAGGCTGAACCGCGAAGCTGGCTTTCGATCCTAAGGGGATTGAGAGCCAGCTTTTAATCTGTGAAATAATTAATTTGAAAAGTGTAAAAAATTATGGTATTTTTTATATGATTAAAAATAGTATTTACGTTACTAATGTTTTATTGTGATCGCCAACACTACAAGTTAGATGGAGGAGTTAATATGCCAGAAACTATTATGCCTTTAGATGATTTTCTGCAGTTGAATTCGGATGAGCAAGTGGAAAAGCTGAAAAGATGGAAAATGGATTATACGCTGAAAGATATTCGTGAAGCTTGGGATTTCAAACATTCCGCTCAGTATTACATGCTCCTTAAGAAACTTCGCATCTATGAGCGGGTTGTAAATAAGTCGGACAAGTTCTACCCGGTTCCCGATCATCTGTCTTCACAATCGGGTGGTGGATTTGAACGTGGATGGAGAGGACAGCCTTCTTACGCTCAGCAGGAGCTCAAGCTTCCAGCAGACCAGTTCAACTACAACTTAAACACAACGCTTAGCGGTGCTGAACTTGCAGAGAAGCTGGAACGCCTTGCTTTCTTCCTGAAAGGCGAGCAGAAACAGGTTGCCATTTCACTGTCTCTTGAAGCAGCAGCAGCTGTAGCAGTCAAGGAATCGGAAACAACAGAAGAATAACACAAAAAAACCGGGGCAGCTCTTGCGATTGCCACCGGTTTTCTTGTGTTGTCGAAGGGTGTAATATAATGTATTTAAATGGTATTACTTGAAGAGCTGTACTACTTGTTCCTTAGCTTGCCTAGCTCTGATACTAGGGCTTCTACTTCACTGATACTGAATTTTTCTTTGCCTGCAACGACCTCATACAATTCCTTAATGTCTTCGTATTGCGTAATATTGAAGTGAGAAGCCTGCATTGCGGCAGCCGAAGCCATCTTTAATTTTGTTTTGATGGTATCAATCATAAATTCAATATTTTGAGGCGTTTGCTGTTCAAGATCTAGCATGGGTAAATCCTCCTTCATCATTCAGGGCATGGATGCATGCGCCTGCTGTTTCATACTAATGCCGTCATTGTAACATAATTTAAGGACAGGCATCAGACAAATTGAATAGAGCCGATAAATCCGATACAATTAATAGCAGGATGGGCAATCATCAAAGTAGAGCATGAATGAACGCCGATAAATCGTAATAGGAAGCATAGCTTAAAGGAGAAGGAAGATGGAGCAGTCAGATCGTTTCAATCGCGAAATAACTGAATTTCTGGCTCCGATTGCCAGTCAGTACCCGAATAGAAGCGATATTTCCTTCGTATGTATTGGTACTGACCGTTCAACAGGAGATTGCTTTGGGCCTCTCGTTGGCACCCTGCTGCGGGAGCAGGGCTGGGAGCATGTGATTGGCACAATGGAGCAGCCGTGTGATGCCTATGCAGTAGAACAGGCGGTTCTCGATGCAGAAAATTGTACAGTCGTCATTGCGATTGATGCTTGCCTCGGCAAGCCGCAGTCGGTTGGAGCCTTTCTGGCGAAAGCGGGTCCGCTCCAGCCGGGAGCAGCAACGGGCCGCAGACTGCCTCCCGTCGGACATTACAGCATTGCAGGCGTTGTGAATGCATTAAGCCACAAGCCTTACATAACGATTCAGACGACATCGCTGTATCACGTCATGCAAATGGCGGAGCAGTTGGCAGCGGCGATTGCACAAGCATGGCCCGGCAGCAAACGCATATTGAAATGGACAGAAGAGGAGCGTGTTTATTTTGGCTAATTGGGTTTCCCTGGCGAATCAAAAGCTGATGCTCGAGGAAGGCACCGAGCTTAGCTTTTACGACTCAGAAGCGTTAAAATGGCAAGCTGGAGCAAAAGACTCAGATTCAAAGGCAGGCCACTCCTCTCCCGTGCTTGTGCTGCTGCATGGCTACTGCGGCAGCTCGGCCTATTGGGAAGAGGTTGCACCAATACTTGCTCGCCAGTCGCGCCTGATCATTCCTGATCTGCGCGGTCATGGCTTATCCACGGCTTCCGCCAATCTTGACGCTACCATGGAATTGTATGCAGATGATCTTTACGCTATTCTTGAACATCTTCGTCTAGATAAAGTGTGCCTGCTCGGCCATTCGCTTGGCGGCTACATCGCATTGGCTTTTGCAGAACGGTATGCGGAACAGTTGGCGGCATTCGGGCTCGTGCATTCTACAGCTCTTGCGGACAGCGAGGCAGCGAAGGACAATCGGGACAATACGATAAATCTAATTAAGCAGGGTCAGCTGGAGCAGGTTATTGACGGCATGTCGCAAAAGCTGTTTGCTCCAGATAATCTGGGCAAGCTGCCAGACAAGGTGGCGCGTGTGAAGGCGATTGGCTACCAGACGGGCGGAACGGGAGCGATCGCTGCGGCGTCCGGAATGAAAGCAAGGCCTGATCGGACGGGCATTTTGCGTGAAGCCAAGCTTCCCGTGCTGCTGCTTGCCGGAGAAGGCGATCAAATCGTTCCACCGGAGCGGACGCTGTTATTCGAAGGCCCCTCGATTAAGCAGGTGCTGCTTAAAGATGCTGGCCACATGAGCATGCTGGAACAGCCGGAAGCTTGCGCAGAGGCAATCAGCAGCTTTATTGCTCCGCTATATAAGTTGGGCTAAATAAAGCATAAGAGCGGGGAGCTGCGCAGAGAAAGGGGCACGGAGCGATGTTTCAACGGGATTATTTTATGCGTATGATCGAGCAGATGACGGAAGCGGTCGGACAAGTGATGCAACTGAGGCGAGAGCTGAAGCAGGAGGACGCGCTTGTCGTCATTGACGAGCTGTTGGATCGCAGGTTTGGGCTAAGCGGCAAGCTGATCCGTACGTTGTCAGATGAGGATTTGCTCGCGGTTATGACGAAAAACGGTGTCGTAGAGACTGACAATATCCAGGCAATCGCGATTTTGTTCAAGCAGGAGGCGGAGTTGTATGAGGATTTGGGCAAAGAAGCGGAAAGCTTCGCGCACAGTTTAAAGGCCCTGCACTTGTTTATGCGGCTTTCACTCATTGATGCACCGCCGACGCTTACAAACTCGAGCGAAGAGGTAGTAATTTTGCTGGACAAGCTGTCGCCATACGAGCTGCCCTCTCGAACGAAGCTTCTGGTTGCCGAGTGGCATGAATCAGAGGGAGCTTTCGCGCTCGCTGAAAATATTTGGTACGAGCTGCTTGATGACGGCGCAGCGGACAAAGGCGAGGTAGCCGCGTTTTATATGCGGCTGCTTCCTTTTCAGGAGGACAAGCTTGCCGCTGGCGGCTTGCCGATCGAGGAAATCAGAACAGGGCTTAACAGCCTGGAGATGGAGCAATAGCAATGACAGAACAGTGGCAGCAGGATATTTGCCGCCTGACAGAAACGGGCGGGCTTTTGCAGGGAACGCTGAGCCAGCTTCGCCGCAAGGATGGAGACGCAGCACCCAAAATCATCATTCGTCCCGTGCAGTTGAAAAATGGCCTTCATTATCAATTTGAAGCTCATTTTGCGAATAAGGTTATACATAACAATTGGCTTCCTGAGGATGCGGGGCCGAAGCTGGTCGAGCTGCTAGACGAGCAATATCGCCAGGCGCTTCTCAAAACGCAGGAAGCAGATATACAGCTGCTTCTTAGCAAAAAAGGCAAGCCGACTTTGCTAAGAAAGCCGCCAACCGCTAGTGCGGCCAGCACCGAGCAGCAGCACAACCGCCAGAAGCAGCGCGTCATTGCCGAAGGGCAGGCGGCGCCGTTTATGGTGGAGCTGGGCATTATGACGCCGGAAGGCAAGGTCCATGCGAAAAAGCAGGATAAGTTCAGGCAGATCAACCGCTTCCTGGAGATGGTGACCGATGTGCTGCCTCAGCTTCCACAGGGCAAGCCGCTAACGATTATCGATTTCGGCTGCGGCAAATCGTATTTGACGTTTGCCCTTTACCATCTGCTTGCGGTAGAGCAAAATCGGGATATCCGCATTATCGGCCTTGATTTAAAGGCAGATGTCATCACTTTTTGTTCAGAGCTTGCACATACGCTCGGTTATGATAAACTGTCATTTATGGTAGGAGATATTGCTGATTATGATGGTGTGAGCGAAGCGGATATGGTTGTGACGCTTCATGCTTGTGACACGGCTACCGATGCTGCGCTTGCCAAGGCAGTCGGCTGGGGAGCCTCGGTCATTATGTCCGTGCCTTGCTGCCAGCATGAGTTGTTCAAGCAGGTGAGCAGCGATGCACTCGCCCCTATTTTATCGCAAGGCTTGCTCAAAGAGCGGTTCGCCGCTATTGCAACCGATGCTGCCCGCGGCACGCTGCTAGAGGTGCTGGGCTATAAAGTTCAAATGCTGGAGTTTGTTGATCCGGAGCATACGCCAAAAAATCTGCTCATTCGAGCAGTTCGCAGCGAGTCCGGCACACAAGTGAAAAAATGGGAGCAATACGAGCAGTTCCGTAATTTTCTACAGATAGCACCTAGTCTTGAGAAACTGCTTGCCGGACGTTTGCCCGCAAACTAGCAAGTATATCGTTTTTTTAAATATAAGCATTTATAAGTTTCACCCTTATAAACGGCTTATATTTCACCCGCGAAACGGTAGCTTTGCCGCCAGAGGACGGCGACAGCCGTTTACGCTTGGGAAATTGGTTTATGAATGCATGGATGATAGCGACTTAATTATAGATGCCGATTACTAGCGTTATCATGGTTAAAGGCGGGAAACAAGGAAATGAGAAAAGTTCAGATTGGCATGGTGCAGCCGGGGGACAGGCTTGCCAAAACTATTTTTCAGGATAACGGCAGCGTGCTGCTCGGCGCAGGCGTGGAGATGAATGACCGTTTTATTAATAGGCTTGAAAATATGGGCTATGATTTTGTGTTTATTGAAGATAAGGACACGGAAGATATTATGCCCGAGGACAGCATTCGCGACGAGACGCGCAAAAAAGCGGCGGAAGCTGTTTCTGCGACGATGAATGCGTTCAAAGAGCCCGCCCTAAAAGGGCGGACGATTGCCCCGGACATTGGACGGACATTCCGTTCGGTATTCGGGTCCATTATGCAGGACCTCGCGAGCAGGCCAAACATGGCGGTCAATTTGACCAGCATTCATTCGGCGGATGCCTATTTGTTTCAGCATTCGGTCAATGTGGCGGTGCTTGCCGGCGTTATTGGAATTGCCAAGGGCTTCAATCGCAACCAGCTGGAGGATTTGGGCATTGGCGCGCTGCTGTTTGATATCGGCATGACGAAGCTGCCTCAGCCTCTGCTGGCGAATAAAGGGCCGCTATCCGATGCAGACCGCAAAATTATGCAGGGCCACGCGATGGAGGGCTTCGATATTTTACGGAAATATCATGATATTTCCCTCGTATCGGCCCACTGCGCATTGCAGCATCATGAGCGTTATGACGGCTCGGGCTATCCGCGCGGGCTTAAGCATGATGATATTCATATGTTTGCCCAAATCGTCGGACTTGCCGATGTATATGACGCACTGACTTCCCCGCGGCCCTATCGCAAAAGATATACGCCAACGGAAGCCATCGAATTTCTATTCGCGGCTGGCAATACATACTTTGATTTTGAGCTGATCAAGCTCTTTTGCCGCCATATTTCCATTTATCCGGTGGCGACGACGCTGCTGCTCAGTTCTGGCCAGACCGCCGTCGTTACAGCGAACAATGAGCTGGCGCTGCATCGTCCACGCGTACGCATTATTCGTGAAGCCGATGGCTCGCATCCGGCAGCTCCTTTTGAAATTGAGCTCAAGGACGACATGTATTTGACGATAGTCAAAGAACTGTAACTTCAAAGGCGAGACTTTGTTACACATTGAGGCAGCTTTTTCCCGCAGAGCTGTTAAGAAGAGCAAGAATATAAATGTGTTCGCTAGGCTAGGGGCTTGACTATACAAGCATTCCTTATGCTGCATAAGCTGTTAAGGCGACAAGCGCAAAAAGGAGTGGTGGTATAATGTCAAAAAAAATGAGACCCCCGTATTTAGGCCCTAAGGGTACAGGAAAAGTGATCAGCAAGGTAACCGGGACAAAGAGGCTTCAAAGCGGAGGCCCGACCTTTAACCGTCTGACGGTTGTATGGGTTACGACCAGTGGCGTGCCGTTTAATACGACCGGTTTTTTTGCCCGTCTGTTTAGAGGCAATACTGTGGTTGCGATTGCGGCGTTTGACCGTTTCGGTGTCGTCAGGTTTAACCAGATTGAGACGCTGACAAACGTATCTTACACGATTCGTTTGTTCAATTCGAATGGCGTACTGTTCCGTACGGCTTTCATTCCGGCAGGGGTACAAACCTTCGCGGTAATCGGCTAGCTTCAGATCCTCTTGCACTTTCCGCTTATGGCAGCCGGAGAGGGCAGGAGGATTTTGCTTTCTCTTTGAATCTTCTCTATCTTCATGTAATATGGGGATAGATGTATAAAGGGGGAGCTTTGATACATATGGTTGTGCAGCATCATACTTTATCCAAGCTGGATATTTTTCGCAGAATTCTATTTATTACAATTGGGGCTGCGCTAGTATCTGTAGCTTTAGAGATTTTTCTGGTGCCGAACCATATTATCGACGGCGGAATTGTAGGCATTTCCATCATCGTATCCCATTTTACGGGGCTGCCGCTCGGCTTGTTTTTGTTCTTATTAAATCTTCCTTTTCTGCTGCTAGGGTACAAGCAAATTGGGAAAACCTTTGCTTTATCGACGCTATATGGCGTCAGCGTGATGTCGTTAGGCACGTTTTTACTGCATCCGGTTAAGGCGATTACGAGCGAATATGTGCTGGCCGCTATTTTCGGCGGCGTCATATTAGGAGCTGGGGTCGGGCTTGTTATCCGGTTTGGCGGATCGCTGGACGGGACGGAAATTGTCGCGATTTTGAGCAATAAGCGCCTGCCGTTTTCGGTAGGTGAAGTCGTGATGTTTTTTAATCTTTTTATATTGTGCAGCGCCGGCTTTGTATTCGGTTGGGATCGGGCGATGTACTCTCTATTTTCTTACTTTATAGCCTTCAAAATGATCGATATTACGATTGAAGGCTTCCAGGAATCGAAGGCCGTCTGGATTATTAGCGAAAGTTGGAATGAGATTGGAGCAGCAATTATGAGCCGTCTCGGCCGCGGCGTCACTTATTTGCACGGCGAGGGCGGCTTTACCGGCGGGCAGAAAAGGATTATTTTTTGCGTGATCACCCGGCTGGAAGAGGCAAAGATGAAATCGATTGTGCAGGAGCTTGATCCGGCTGCTTTTCTGGCCGTTGGCAACATTCATGATGTGAAGGGCGGACGCTTCAAGAAGCGGGATATTCACTAGCAAAGGGGTTTAAGCTTTGGATGAGTTTGCAAGCATCAGCCATTGGACGGCGGGCAGGCAGCCGGCCGATTGGCAGCAGCAAAGAGGCGTGACGCTCGGCATTGGCGATGATACGGCCATCATTGCTCCTGCGGCGATGGCGGATGAGCTGGAAGGGCCGCTGGAGCTGCTGATGTCCGTCGACACGATGGTGGAGACGGTGCACTTTAATGCATACACGATGACGGATGAGGATATCGGGTATAAGGCGCTTGCCGCGAACGTAAGCGATATCGCGGCAATGGGCGGTGTGCCGCGGCATGCGCTCGTGTCCGTGAGCGTGCCAGCGGCATATGGGCCGGAGCGTATAGCCCGGCTCTATGATGGGCTTTATGCGTGCGCCGCGGATTACGGCGTCGCAATTGTTGGCGGCGATACGACGTCTTCGCCGCAGCACTTGGTTGTTGCGGTGACGGTGACGGGAGCCGTCGAAGCTGGGCGGGCTTTGCGCCGATCCGGGGCGAAGCCCGGAGACGCGGTTGTACTGACCGGAGCCGTCGGTCTGTCGGCGGCGGGCCTGCATTTGCTGCTCGCGCGGAAGCAGGAGCGGCAAGAGCAGACGGCGCGCGAGGCAGTAGAATCGGGCGAAACGGGCGGAGCTAGTGACGCTAGTGATGCCAGTGGGACACAGCCTGCTGGGGATTTGCAAGCGGCAAGCTCTGCGGGCGTTTCAAATCAAGCGCAGCACGAAGAGGTGCGTGGAGCGGCAGCACTTATAGGGGCGCATTGCCGCCCTGCACCTTCTGTGCGTGCAGGACGTTTGCTGCTTGAGCGTGGTAGCTGCCATTCCCTTAATGATGTCAGCGACGGACTTGCCAGTGAAGCATGGGAAATTGCCGAAGCCTCGCAGTGCTGCCTTGTGCTTAAGGAAGATTTGCTTCCACGCAGCGGCAGTATGGCTGCGTATGCGGCGGATGTCGGAATCGATCCGCTTGAGTGGATGCTTTATGGCGGCGAGGATTATGTGCTGCTAGGCACAATGCAAGCCGCTGATGTGCAGGCAGCCCAGGAAGCATTCCGAGCTGAAGGCTTGCCATTTTATATTGTTGGCGAGGTGAAGCACGGGGCGCCTTCAGTGGAGCTGGAGCTGTCGTTGTCAGCCAAAGCGACGAAGGCGGGCAGCGCCGCTGCCAAACGTATGCCTCTTGCCAAGCGAGGCTATAATCATTTTAAGAAATGAAATTGGGTGAATAAGATGCAAACAGCGATTGGAGAAGCACAGTGGCGGGCCATCAGCACACAGGATACGGAAGAACTCGCTACGCTTATTGCTTCATGGGCAAAACCCGGCACGCTGCTGGCGCTTGACGGCGATCTTGGTGCTGGGAAAACGGCATTTTCGCAGTTTTTTGCCAAAGCGATTGGCGTGCAAGGCATAGTAAATAGTCCGACTTTTACGATTATCAAAGAATATGAAGGCGCAGAAATGCCCTTTTATCATATGGATGTTTATCGCGTATCCCTTGAGGAAGCGGACGAGCTGGGACTTGACGAATATTTTTATGGCAGCGGCGTGACGATTGTGGAATGGGCAAGCTTGATCGAAGAGCTATTGCCTGAGGAGCGCTTAGAGCTGTATTTGGAGCATACAGGCGGCGAGGAGCGGTTAATTCGGCTGAAAGGCATCGGAGAAACCTATGCAGGCTGGTGCCAGTCTTTGAATGACAGGGAAGTAGGGAAGCAAAATGGTTGAGCAGGCGGAACAGCCCATATTAGCATTTGATACCTCGACGGCTGCCCTTGCGGCGGCTGTTATTCAAGGTGAGCAGGTTATTGGTGAAATTCAATCTTTTGCGGAGCGCAATCACTCCGTTTATATTATTACACATTTAAAGCAGCTGCTTGAAGATTGTGGTGTAAGCAAGGAGACACTTGGCGGCATCGCTGTAGGCGGCGGCCCAGGCTCTTACACGGGCATGCGAATTGCGGTAACGGCAGCGAAGACGCTCGCTTGGACTTGGGATAAGCCGTTAGTAGCGCTATCCAGCCTTGAAGCGATTGCTTACGGGGCATGTGAGCGATTAAAACAAACCGATGCTATGATTTCAACAGTGCCGCAGCACAATCATTCGGCAGACAATAGCATAAATAAGATGGCGGCATGGTTTATTCCTATCATGGATGCAAGGCGCGGCCAAGTATATACGGCAAGCTTCTCCCATGTACAAGGCGGGCAATGGGAACGCCAGGCGGCGGATGGAATCAGGCTGATGCGGGATTGGGTAGATCAGTTATTGGAGCAAGTTCAGGAGCAAGCCAAGAAGCGCAACCGGAATAGGCAGCAAGAAGAGGAGCAAGAGCAGGCTGAGCTTAAGCCTGCCCATGATCCAGCTGGATATGTTACTAAAATTTACATCACTGGCGATCTAAAGCTCCATGAGGCGGAGGCGCAGCGGCTTGTGGAAGGCTGTGCAGAAGCGGGTGTAGCGGTCAGCCTGTTTCCTTATGAGCTGGAAGGCCGGGCGATAGCCGAGCTGGGGCGGAAACGCCTGCTTGCAGGTGATACAGATGATAGGCATACGCTTGCGCCAAACTATACACAGCTGCATGAGGCGGAGGTTAAGCTGCAGGAGAAAGAAGCTGCTCTAAAGGCTGAAAAGGAAGCTGAATGGGCCGCCGCTCAATCGGCTTCTCTAAAGGCTGTAATAATTGCCGATGTGGATGCGGCTCAAGTAAAGGATGCGGAGCCATGATGAGGGAAATCAATCGGGATGAGATTATTTATCGGTCAATGACGTTGAAGGACATACCGTTTATTGTGGCGATCGAGCAGGAGGCCTTCACGGGCCCATGGACAGCTGAAGCTTTTACCAATGAATTGACGAATAATATGTTTGCCAAATATATGGTGATGGAATACGAGAAGGAAGTTATCGGATATGCGGGCATGTGGGTTATCGTGGACGAGGCGCATGTGACGAATGTAGCGGTTCGTTCCGATCATCGCGGACAAGGACTGGGCAAGCTGCTGCTGAGCGAGCTTCAGCGGACGGCGGTATTTTTCGGTGCGAACAAAATGACGCTGGAGGTCCGGGTATCCAACGAGGTGGCGCAGCGGCTGTACCGCAGTCTGGGTTTTGAATCGTCAGGCATCCGTCCCGGCTATTATTCGGATAATCAAGAGGATGCGCTCATTATGTGGGCGGAGCTTGATACAAACAGCTTAGGCGTCCGGGAAGAGGGGTAGGAGCATTGAGCATACAACAACAGGAAACGGCGACAGCGGCAAATGAAAGCAAGTCAGGCCTTATTCTTGCCATCGAGACGAGCTGTGATGAAACATCCGTTGCCGTCATTCAGGATGGAAAACATATATTATCGAACGTCATTTCGAGTCAAATCGAGGTTCATCAGCGCTTTGGCGGCGTTGTGCCGGAAATTGCCTCACGCAAGCATGTAGAGGTCATTACGCTGATGATTGAGCAGGCTATTGCTGAATCGGGCATGAAGCTGAAGGATTTGTCCGCAATTGCGGTGACGCAGGGTCCGGGATTAGTCGGCGCACTGCTCGTTGGTATCGTAGCAGCCAAAACGCTGGCGATGGCGCTCGATCTGCCCTTAATTGGCACCCATCATATTGCGGGGCATATTTACGCTAACCAGCTCGTACATGAGCTGGAATATCCGTGTATGGCACTCGTTGTTTCTGGTGGACACACGGAACTGGTGCTGCTCGAAAATGAAGGCTCCTTCCGCATGATTGGTCGTACGCGCGACGATGCGGTTGGGGAAGCTTACGACAAAGTAGCCCGTTCGCTCAAGCTGCCTTATCCGGGCGGGCCGCATATCGACCGACTGGCATCCGTTGCATCGGAAGCGCTGGCGCTGCCAAGGGCATGGCTGGAGGCGGATTCCTATGATTTCAGCTTCAGCGGCTTGAAGTCGGCAGTGCTCGCTGTTATTAATCAGACGCAGATGCGTGGGGATACGCTCAATGAAGCAGCGCTGGCACGGGGCTTTCAGGAATCTGTCATTGAGGTGCTCGTTGAAAAAGCGCTTCGCGCCGTTCGCGCCTATGGCGCCAAGCAGCTGCTGCTGTGCGGAGGCGTCGCGGCGAATCGCGGCCTGCGCGCAGCTCTGACTTCCCGCTGCGAAGCGGAAGGCGTGCCGCTGCTAATTCCGCCGCTGACGCTGTGCACCGATAATGCGGCGATGATCGGAGCCGCCGCTTTCCTGAAATGGCAGCGCGGCGAATATTCGTCGCTCGATCTTAAAGCCGAGCCGAGCTTCAGCCTCGAAGGCTGGATGGCAGCGCAGGTGCAGGGCTAGTCTAACAGCTGCTCGAAAATTTTTTTGGGTTGCTGTGATTGACATCTCATTTTTGAAGGCCTATAATAGGCAACAATACTTTGAACTTCATATTCTGCAAACGCAAGGAACAGGAATAGTAGGGCAATTCCCGGAATGAACAGAGAGCTGCGGGTTAGTGCAACGCAGTCGACGGAAGCCTGAAGCTCGCCTGGGAGCGGAACAGTGGAACAGCTGGCTAACCATGGATAGCCGGATTTACTACACTGTCACGGTTAACCCCCGTAATCGGGTGCGCATCGATCAACATCCGGAGTTGATGATGTGCCTAAGGTGGGCATTCTCATTTGCTGTAATAGCAAAGTGGAAGGTCAACAAGGGTGGTACCGCGCAGGATTATAATAAGCCTGTCGTCTCTTGATTTATTCAAGAGATGACAGGCTTTTCTTGTTGTTTGGAAGTTCAAAGTTTCAAGCGAGCAATTAGGCAAGCAAGTAAGAATGCCATACATGAACCAGCACAAAAAGCTGAAATCACATACAGAAAACGCAAGGAACAGGAGTAGTAGGGCGGTAAAGCGGGAAAACAGCGGGAACCTTGAACGGGGCGCGGCAGGCGGATAACAAAGCTGCTGCGTTGTAGACAAGGAAGCGCTGCAGAGAGCTGCGGGATGGTGCGACGCAGTCGAAGCTTACGTTCGAACTCGCCTGGGAGCGGAACGATGGAACAATCGGTGCAGGCGGCTGTTAGTAGCTGCGAGCATGATGCGTACATCGTTACGGAATCAGCCCCCGTCATCGGGCACCAAGCGGGTTTGGACCCGCGCGAATGCAGCAGGTATGGGATTATCCATCCAGCAGCAGCGTGACAGGAGATGCCGATCGGGCTTTTCTGCCCAAGCGCATACAGGGTCCAGCCAATTAGAGTGGTACCACGGTGGGTGAAAAGCCTGTCGTCTCTTTCAATTAGAGACGGCAGGCTTTTTTTAAATATAAGAATTTATAAGTTTCACCCTTATAATCGGCTTATATTTCACCCTCGAAACGGTAGCTTTGCCGCCAGAGGATGGCGACAGCCGTTTCACCTTGAAATATAGGAAAGGATGTTCTAACGCAATCCTTTCTCTATATTTCTCGGAATGAAACGCGCCGCGCCGCCAAAGGATGGCGACAGCCGTTTACGCTTGAAATATAGGAAAGGATGTCCTAACGCAATCCTTTCTCTATATTTCTCGGAATGAAACGCGCCGCGCCGCCAAAGGATGGCGACAGCCGTTTACGCTTGAAATATAGGAAAGGATGTCCTAACGCAATCCTTTCTCTATATTTCTCGGAATGAAACGCGCCGCGCCGCCAAAGGATGGCGACAGCCGTTTCACCTTGGTTGCAGCTATAGCTGTAGTTAACTAAAATTTCAGGAGGTCATAATAATGACAACGATAAATGAGACCAATAATGGAATGAAAAAAATTCAAATTTTTGATACGACGCTGCGTGATGGCGAGCAATCTCCAGGCGCTTCCATCGATCCTGAGCGTAAAATTATTATCGCCCGCCAGCTGGGAAAACTGGGCATTGACGTCATCGAGCCGGGCTTTGCGATTTCCAGTCCAGGCGAATTTGCAGCGATCCAGCAAATTTCCCGCGAGCTGCAGCATGTTGAAATAGCCGGCTTTGCCCGCGCGATGAAGGTCGATATTGATGCGGCGGTCAAGGCGACGCAGGATGCGGCAAGAAGAAGGCTGCATCTGTTCATTTCTTCGTCCGACATTCATCTGTTGCATCAGCTGAACAAGACGCGCAAGGAAGTTGTGCAAATTGCCCGTGAAATGATCGCTTACGGCAAGCAGTTTGTAGAGGAAATCGAATTTTCGGCGATGGATTCAACGCGTTCGGATCGCGATTTTGTCGTCGAGCTGGTCGAGGCGGCTATTGCCGAGGGAGCGACCATTATCAATCTGCCGGATACGCTGGGCTATGCGATGCCAGACGAAATCGAGGATTTGTTCCGCTCGGTACGACGTCAGGCTAGAGGCGGAGAAACAGTTCGCTACAGCACCCATTGCCATAATGATCTGGGCATGGCGGCGGCCAACAGCCTGGCGGCCATTCGTGCAGGTGCGACGCAGGTAGAGGTTACCGTCAATGGTGTCGGAGAGCGCGCCGGCAACTGCTCGCTGGAGGAAATTGCGATGATTATCGAGACGCGCAAGTCGGCGCTGCAAATGGAGACGCGCATTCAGCAAAGCGAAATTTACGAAACTTCACGGATGGTCAGCCGGGCGATGCATTATCCGATTGCGTATAACAAGCCGATTGTCGGCCGCAATGCGTTCCAGCATGAATCGGGCATCCATCAGGATGGCCTGCTGAAAAACCGCAATACGTATGAAATTATGGACCCGGAAGCGATGGGCATTCCGCGCAGCATGATCGTACTGGGCAGACACTCCGGCCGTCATGCGATCAAGCACCGCCTGTCGGAATACGGCATCGCTGTAGAAGGCGAGGAACTGGTCAATGTGTACAATCGCTTCAAGCAGGTAGCCGATGAGAAAAAGCTGGTGACGGATAATGAGCTGATTCGCATCGCTGGCGAAATGACGGACACGCAACCTGACCCATACATGCTGTCTGATCTGCAGGTGCTGTCGGGCAGCCATAAATCCCGTATTGCGACCGTGACCATTCGTGAAAATGAAGCGGGCACTGAGCATTCTTATACAGGAACTGGCGATGGCCCTCTGGAAGCCGTCATTCACTGTATTCAGCAAGCGATCCCCGTTGCGGCAGAATTTGAGGATCTGGAAATCCATTCGTTGTCCACAGGCGAGGACGCACACGGCGAGGCGGTTGTAACGATTGTCAATAATGGCGAACGCTATCGTGGAACTTCGATTCATAGCGACATTGTATATGCAGCTGCGCAGGCGTATGTGGCGGCATGCAATCAAGCGATGCTGACAATCAATAAGCTGGCGAATGAAGAAAGTGTCATTTAATACGGAGGTTAGGAAAGGGACTTATTCACAGGGCATTACGCTTTGTGGATAAGTCCTTTTTTGTGCGTAAATTCAAGGGTTTGACTGGGGATGGGCTGTTCGTGGAAAGTGGATAATTTTTTCACTTTATCTACACTGGAATTGTGGATAATGTGAATAATTTTTCTGAAAAATCGACGGCATTAAAAATTTATTACGTTAACGTTTACAAATCCTTTATTTGCGTCGGAAAATGTCGACAGAATTTACTAACAATTTGCGACGGATTGTGGACAACTTTGTGGATAACCATTTTCGATGTAAAAAATGAAAATTTCCTATAGGATTCCTTTTAATTTGCTTAATAACCTAAATTTATGCAGTTTTCCATCCGATATTAGAAAAATAGGATAAGAAAATGTTGGAATTTTATCCAAACAAGGGCGCGCACGGCCGCAATGTCTGTGTACGGGAGCTCAGCAAATGAACGGGAGTGAGACATGTGATGAAGTATGCGGATGAGAAGGTCATTGCCATGTTGTTCGGAGGAGACGAGGAGGAGCGAGAGAAGGACCGTAAGGGAGAGGACTCGCCATCGCCATCGCTTGAAGGGATGACGCTTCACGTTCAAGGGGAGCGTCACCAGTTTGCACGCCGCTTCATCCCTGGAGGGGAAGCTTCGATTGTGCTGTCGCAAGCGTTTACGGTGATGGATGAGGAGACGGCAAGGCTGAAATATCCTGCGGAGCGGCGGCCCAAGCTGATTTTCACCAATGAGCAAACCTCGATTAACGTCGCTTTCCAGCAGACGGGCTTTGAGATTGAACCTGACGATGTGGAGGAATTCAGCGGGACGATGCTTGCCGTACTCAAGCGCTCGCAGCCTGCTGCGCGTTGGTTCCATGAAGGCATGCGGGAGGTCGGCGGGAAGCCGGTCGCTTTTTTCGCCTATTTGACGCCTGCGCTGGACTGCAACCTGTACAATCTGATGCTGCTTGCTGAGCTGAATGGGAGGGCCATCGCCTGTACATTCAATTGCATGGAAGAGGAAATGGATGACTGGAGAAAGCTCGGGGAAGCGATGCTGGCCTCGATTAAATGGCATCTGCCCGAACAGGAAGGTGATCGGTTATGAGTACCAATATTATTGCCCCGCATAATGTGCAGATTGCCCCATTCGAGCTTGTCCACATGCTGTCTCTATCGGTCGAGAAAAAAATCAATGAGCATGCGAAGCTGGTGTTTACCGGCATTGTGTCGGAGGAGCTGAAGGACAGCTACGTGGAAATGACCGACTCCGAGACGGAGGTTGAGGTGAGCCAGCGGGATGAAGAAGGTGGATTGTCTCCGCTATTTTACGGCTTGGTGCAGCGCATTGAGGTTAAGGCCGTACGCGATGTTTATGTGCTGAAGGTAGAGGCGCTGTCCCATACTTGCCAGCTCGATCTGGAGAAGCATACCCGTTCCTATCAGGATACGGGTATGACGTACAAGGCGCTCATTGATCAAATGGCTGCGAGCTATCCCGGCATGGATGTGCTGGATACCGCAACGCAAGGGGCCAGTCTGGGCAAGTTCACCTTGCAGTATCAGGAGACGGATTGGGCGTTTCTCAAACGAATGGCTTCACGATTTCAGGCGGGCCTGATGCCGTCGGCTATGTTCCATTCGCCTAAAGTATTTCTGGGAACGCCGGATGGCGATGCTGCCGGAAAGCTGGAGGATATGCCCTACAGCGTGCGCAAGGATGTGCTGCATTACCGGCGGATGTGCAAAACCGGCATGCAGGGCGTGACGGAGCAGGACTTTATTTTTTATGAGATTGAGACGACGCAGTGGCTGCTGGACTTGGGACAATGCATCACCTTCAAAAAGCAGCAGCTTTATGTGTGTGAAATGCACAGCCAGTGGAAGGAAGGCATGCTGTCGCATCGCTACTTGCTCTGTTCGGGCAGGGGGCTAAGCCAGCCGCCGCTCTATGCCTCGGCTCTCACCGGAGCTTCACTGCAAGGCAAGGTGCTGGCGATAGCCAAGGACACCGTGCAAATTCATCTGGATATTGATGAAAAGCAGGACCCGGGCACGGCTTACTGGTTCCCTTATTCCTCCGTGTATACGGCGGAAGGGGGGACGGGCTGGTACTGCATGCCGGAGAAGGGCGACCAGGTCAGGGTGTATTTTCCGAGCGGCAAGGAAGAGAACGGCATTGCATCAAGCTCCGTCCGGCAAAATGTCGAGGAGGGCGAGCATAACAAGCTGGGCAATCCCGACCATAAGTTTTTTCGTACGCCAGCAGGCAAAGAGCTGAAAATGACACCTGAGGAAATCATTATTACCGGCAAGGATGGGGAAGTGTTCATCCGGCTCAGTGATGAGGGCGGCATTGAAATTATGAGCAAAAAGAAAATTACGATCAAGGCCGAGGAAGATATCGCCATTGATTCACAGCAGAAGGTGCTCATTTCCGCCAAGGATGAAATCAGCCTGACCTGCAAGGAAAGCCTGATCAAGATGGACGGCAATACGACGATTAAGGGCAAGGAGCTAAAGACGAATTAAAGTTGCACAGTATGCAAACACAGCATAAACCAACCTACACACGCAAGGGGAGAGCTTACGGGAGAAGTCATAAGAGAAATGACAATTGATCGGTGAAAGGGGAGCGGTTCATGCAGGAAAATCGGCTCGAGCTATTTGAGGAGCAGGTGGCTGAAGAGCTTAGCCAGCGGGCGCTGCTGGCGTTGGAGCGGTATTTTACAGCGCACAGGGATCGGCTTGCGGAGCTGTTCATTCAATCGTTTGAGCAGCTATGCCTTCATATCAGGAGAAGGCAGCAGCAGGGACTGCAAGGAAAGCTGGGGCATATCACCTATTCGCTGCTGCGGACGGAGCTGCTTGCGGGCAGCCCGCTTTATTTGGCGGAGGCAACTGATCGAACGTGGTATATGGATGAAAATAGCTGCTTTGGCAGTTACGATGCAAGCTGGGCTTTTCGTGATCTGGCTGGACTGGAGCAGGAGCTTCTAGCTGAGGCTAGGGGCTACTTCCCAGATTCAGAGGCTGCGCTGCAGGCAGAGGCCATTCGGCTGAGGACAGCGGTGCAGGCGCATCGCTACGTCATTAGCTTAATCCGCTATGCAATGCCGGAGGCGGCGAAGCTGCAAGCTTACAGGGAGCTCTCGAAGGAAGTGGAATGCGAGGTGCGCGCTGGCGAGTACATGGATCAGAGCGAGACGGTGTACAAGGAGGATTTTCGCCAAAAAGAGGCTGCCGAGATTCGCGCTTACTTGGAGCAAAAGCAGGAGCTGGCCTACACCTATGAGGTGTTTGCAGGGCTGGATTTGGCCCGTGGCCATTATGCGGGCATTCAGGCGCTGTATAGCGATTTTCGCGGCAGCGACCTTTCGCATAGCTCGTTTGAAGGAGGAGCGCTAGTCGGAGCTAAGCTGAGCTTTAGCAAGCTCACGCAGGCGAGCTTTCGCTACACGCTGCTGTGCGAAGCGGATTTTAGCGGAAGCGAGCTGCGGGGAGCGGATTTCAGCTATTGCTGCGGGCCAAGCGGACAACGCGATCCGTTCGTATGGGAGCATCCGGGCTTTGTGCCGCTGCGGTTTAATGGCGCGGATTTGAGCGGGGCTGATTTTACGCTCGCAAATGTGAAGGGAGCAAGCTTTATCGGGGCTAATCTGGATGGCGCGATATTCGAGCAAGCGAATATAGAGCAGGCATTGTTTAGTGCAAGTGCCCGCAGCAGGGCTTCATTCAGCAAAGAGCAGCTGGCACAGGCGATCTGGATCGAGGAGGACGGAGCATGAGGAAGGGCTTGTTCGTCATGATGCAGGATCAGCGAATAGTCGATGCAATGCGCCCGATGGACAGTGATGGAGTGCTAACGGAAGCACTTGCTGGCCCTAAGGGAGGCGCGTTGTTTTTCAAACCCGATAGCTCCCAAAGTATAGCGCCGCTGCGGCTGGTGGAGCAGAAGCGGGCTGTTGCCGTCGATTTTATCCAGAAGCCGGCGCCGCTCGTCTCGGACATGGTGAAAGAGGTGCTGGCAAAGTATGCGCCGCGCGCATTGTTTCGTTCGGTCGTGCTTGTCGATCCGGCGAGCGGCATACAAGCGTCGTATTGGCTGCTGGAGCGTCCGCTCGTCCATTGCCTGGCTGCGCAAACCGAATTTTTTCCAGATGGGACCTGTAAACGGCTGGTGGTTGATCCGGCAAAAGCAGGCAAACATCCGTTTTTGAAAATTGGCGGCCTGCGTGAGGATGTGACGCTCGTGCAGCTTGGTGTGGCCGAAAGCCTGCTGCGCAGGGAAGTAACGGGCATTCGATTCACGAAGGTGCAGCTTCAACTATCCGAAGAGGAGCGATGGGGATGAGCGGTGATGGAAACGGTTCAGCAAATATTATAGCAGGCCAAGGGGCGTCTGAGAGCTATGTGGTGGCCGGAGCGATTATTTCCTGCAATTGGGGCACGAAGCGGATGCGTCTCAAGACGCCCCTTAGCCACGGCGTTTATATTCAAAAGCAAGCGCAGCTTAATATTGGCGATTATATGCTGGGGACGAATATAATGCCTTTTGAACGGTGCATGAGCCAGTCGAATCCGGCTGTTGTAGCGGCAGGCGGCATTGCGCCGTGTACCCCGATTATTGCACTGCCATGGACGAACGGCAAAACGGAAACGAAGGTTGGCGGGCTCCCCGCGCTGCTCAGCTGCTCCAAAAATTCATGCCTGTACTGCGGCACGATCTCAATTGAAGATGACGGGCAGGGCGTATAGGCATGCGGGCGTCAGAGGAAGGAGGGGGCGGGAATGTCCACAGAAAAAAAGGCCATCGGCTATGAGCAGCTGCGACTGCAATGGCCGTATGCCGTGCAGCAGATTCAAGGGCTGCGCATCGAAAAACGCGTCAATGAGCATGCCCTTCTATGGGTGAGCGGCATCCTTCCCGAGGAACGGGAGGATCAGGATTTGCAGCTCGTCAGCGAGCAGGATCAGGTCGAGCTGCATCAGGTGGATGAGCAGGGCGGCATGGTGCGGATTTTGTTCAGCGGGACGGTCGCGAATTTTCTGGTGCGAGCGGTCCGCAGTGTGTATACGTTCGAGCTTACGGTGCTGTCGCATACGAGCAGCATGGATCTAGAGCGCAACACGCGCTCCTTCCAGCATGGGGAAATGAAATATGAAGAGCTGCTGAAGACGGTGCTGGCGGCTTATCCGAAGGCCGATACGATTAACGAAGCGGCGCATAATGAAAAGCTGGGCGAGCTGACGCTGCAGTATGAGGAGACGGATTGGGCTTTTTTGAAGCGTATGGCCTCGCGCTTTGGGGCTGTTCTCGTGCCGGAGGCTGCCGCTGCATCGCCTAAGTTCTGGTTCGGCTTAGGCGAAGGGCGGCTTGTGGAGCTGCCACTGCATGCCTATACAATTGCAAAAACACTGTCGCCCTATCGAAAGGCGGCTGCTCTAGGCGAGGGCGAAGCTTTAAGCGAGCAGGATTTTCTCGGCTATGAGGTCGTCAGCGAGCAGGTGCTGCAAATCGGCGATCGGGTAGAGGTAAAGGGGCGCGAGCTGGCTGTTGCTGAGGTAGAGGCGGAGCTGCGGCAGGCGCTGCTCCTCTTCACCTATAAGCTGCTGCCCCCGTCCGGCATTCGCCAAAGCGAGCTGTTTAATGAGCAGGTCGTAGGCGCAGCGCTGGAAGGGCGAATTCTTGAGGTGAAAAACGCGGCTGTGCGCGTTCAGCTCGATGTGGATGCGGAGCAAAAGCAGGAGGAAGCAAGCTGGCTTCCGTACGCATCGGTCTATGCATCGGAGGACGGGAGCGGCATGCACTGCATGCCTGAGCAGGGCGACGCGGTGCAGGTATATTTTCCGAGCCGTCAGGAAGGGGAGGCGATGGCGCTCAGCTCGGTGCGCAAGAGTGGGCAGGACTCCCCTAAAATGGCGGATTCCAGCGTCAAATCATGGACGACTCCGTATGGCAAGGAAATGAAGCTCGCCGGGCAGGAGCTTTCGCTTATTGCCCAGGAAGGCGTGCTGTTCATTCAGCTGCATGAGGAGAATGGCATTGAAATTCGCAGCGATACGGCGATTGCGATTAAATCGGAGGAGCCGATTGAGCTTTCCTCGGAAACAAATCTGGAGATTACGGCGCAGGAAGGGCTGTATCTCGTCTGCGGCAACAGCAGCATCGTGATGGACGGAGACACGGATGTGCTTGCCGACGAACTGCTGCTGGTCGGCACGTATTTTGCTCCCGTCGTTGTAGAGGATCTCAATGAGGAGGAAGTGCTGCCTGTACCGCTGCCCGAGCCGCCGCCTCCAGAGCCGGAGGAGCCGAAGAAAAAAGGCGGCTGGCTCGGCACGCTGCTCGATGTCGTGCAGGTCGGGCTGGATATCGCGGGCTGTGTGCCGGGGCTTGGCGTAGTCGCGAACGTGGCAAATGCGGCGATTTCTGTTGGACGCGGCGACTATCTAGGCGCGGCGATGTCTATGGCGTCCTGTATTGTGCCGGGAGCAGGGCCAGCGCTCAAGGGAGCGAGAATGGCGAAAAATGCCGCCAAAGCCGGCAAGGCGATGATGAAGGCCGCGGATGCCGCCAAGACTGCCGGCAAGACGCTGAGTGCGGCGCAAAAGGCGTTTAAGTCCACATCGGCTTTCACGAAGCAGATGGTGACCGGTATTAAGGCGGTAGACGGCAAGGTGCTGACGGCAGCGCGCAAGGTCGGCAGCAATTTGGACAAGCTGGAGCAGGTGCAGAAGCTCAAGAAGGTGATGAAGCTGCCGGGCGTCGAGCAGGCGCTTGATTTTGCCGGAGATATGGCTTTGGATTATGTTTTGGAGAAGACCGGGCTTGAAAATCTAGCGTATTTGTCCTATCTCGGCGGAGGCAAGAAAAGGGGCGGAAAACGCGGGAAAGGCAAAGGGAAAAGCTCAGGGAAGGCGAAGGGCAATAGCAAGAGCAAGGACAGTAATAAAAGCCAGAACAAGCCGTCGAAGAAAATGAATCAGGAAAAGCAGAAGAAGGCGAAAAAGGAATCTGCCAAAAAAGATCCGAGCAAGGCGGATAAGCGCAGCTGTAAAAATGACCCGATCCATGCTGGCTCAGGCGGGCAATTTATTATCCATCCCGCGCTCAAGCTTTATGGCGCGGACACTTGGACCTTCGAGATGCATTACCATTCGCTGCTGGAAACGGGCGGAGCGATGGGCGCCGTATGGACGCATAACTTTGAGCTGGCTCTTACGTTTGAGGAAGATGAAGCGGATGCGGCGGCAGTGGAAGCCGATCGTGTGGCAAGCAAGGAGGCAGAAGCTGCGCTTGATAAGGTGCTGCTTGCGAAGCAGTCTGTTGCCGAGGCTAATCCGCTCGGCATTACGGTCTGGCGGACGAAAAGCCGCCGCAACCGTTTTGTAAGACAGGCAGACGGAGTTTATCGGAGTGCGGATACCGATGTGCTTGGCGAGGAACTGCGGCAGGAGCCGGAAGGATATGTGCTGTGGCAGCGTGAAACGCAGGAGCGGATTTATTTTAATCCGGCAGGTCAGGCATTGAAATGGGTGAATGCTCATGGGCAGGCACTGGAGATGCGTTATGATGCGCAGGGACGGCTCGCCAGCTTAACGGATGCTATTACGCGGCAAGCGCTGAAGCTGACTTACGATACGCAAGGACTGCTCAGCCGCGTGAGTGAGGGCAAGCGAATCATTCGGATGCAATATAATGCCTCCCATCAAATGACGCGTTATATCGATGCGAATGGCAATGAGACGGATATCGGCTACCACTGGAATGGCAAGCTGGAGCGGATGAGTGTAGGCGGAGCGATCCAATACGAGAATACGTTTGATGAGTTTGGCCGCATTACGAGCCAGTCGGATGCATCCGGCGCCATCGCGTATTTGGACTATGATGTGGAAAGCCGCTTTGGCTACACGATTACGACGGCAATCGATCGACTGGGCGCGGTTGAAGTGCTGGTGCATGATGATCAGCTTCAATTGGTGGAGATCGTCCAGAAGGACGGCAGTCTCGTTCAGCTGGCATACAACGCGCAGGGTAAGCTGATATCGGAAACGCAGGCGGATGGCAGCGCAGTTGCGATGGCCTATGACGACTACGGGCAGCTGATTAGCATGACGGATGCGCTAGGCCATGTCACGAGCTACGTTTACGACGAGCAGGGGCTGCTCGTTAGTGAAACGGATGAGGAAGGGCGGACGACCGCTTATGCCTATGATAGTGGCGGGCGACTAGCTGAAATCATTCGCGCGGATGGCGCAGTAGCGAAAATGACGTACAATGCGAACGGACAGCGAGAAAGCTACGTCGATTTTAATGGTGTAACGACCTCGTATGCCTACGGCCCGGATGGGCGCGTACTGCAAATAAAAGACGGCGAAGAGCGTATGATGGTCGTGGAATATGACCTGTCGGGGCGGGTTGCCAGTCTGGGCTATCCGTCAGGAGGAACCATATTACGCGAGTATGATGCAAATGATAATTTAGTCAAAGTTATCGATCCGTTGAAACGGGTATATGCTTTTGGCTATGATGCGTTTGATCGAAAGACGCTGGAGACGCTGCCTTCTGGTGCGACAATCGTCTATGTATACAATGCGAATGGCTTGCTGGAGCGTGAAAAGGATGCGCTCGGACAGGTGACCGCCTATCGTTATGATGCCGAGGAACGGCTGGTGGCGCGGACGGATGCGCGCGGCGGGCAGACACAGTATGAGTGGGATGCAGCGGACAATTTGGTCGCCGTTACGGATGCGCTCGGAAGGACGGAGCGTTTTGGCTATGATGGGCTGGGCCGGGTCAACGCCATGTGGGATGCCAGCGGAGTACAAATCACGCAGCTCGATTATGACGCGGCAGGCAATCGGGTGGCGGAAATCAATGCGCTTGGCCAAGCGACGCGTTACCGTTTTAACAAAGCGGGACAGATTGCCGTGAAGGAAAACGCGAACGAGCAGCAGACGACGTTTGCTTACGATGCGGCGGCCCGAATCACGGAGGTCATGGAGCATGACGAAGCGACGTATCGCCAGAGCTATGACGGCGAAGGGCAAATTACGAGCTATACCGATGCGAATGGCAATGAAACGAAGCTGTCGTATGACCGCAGTGGTCTGCTGGAGCAGGAAGAGACTGCGACAGGCGAGGTGCTGCGCTTCTCGTATGACAATCGCGGCTGGCTGAAGGGAAGGGCGAATGCGCGAGGCCAGCAGGCAGCGTATGGCTATGATGCCGCAGGCCAATTGAAATCCATAAAGGATGAAGCGGGGCAAATTGGCCTCAGCTATAATATCGACGGGAATGTTATTCGGGTAGAAGAAGAAGGGCGCGTGAAGCGGCGAACATTCGACATTTTGGGGCGCCTCACCTCCTGTCAGGACAGCAATGGCCAGACGATTCGCTACGCCTATGATGAAGCCGGAAATTTGCGGGTCATGACTTACCCAGACGGCAAGCAAGTAACGTATTCGTATGATCTTGCAGGCCAGATGACGCAGGTGAAGGACTGGCGTGGACGTGTGACCCGTTACAGCTATGATGTGAACGGCAGGCTGGTACGAACCGAGCGTCCGAATGGAAGTATAGAGCAGCGAAGCTATGATGCACAGGGCCAGTTGGTGCGGCTGTGGGATATTAACCGACAGGGCGTCATGTTACAGCAGTATCGCATGACATACAATGAGCTGGGCCAACTGGTGGAAGAGGAAGAAAAGCAGTACACCTACGATAATTTGCGCCGCCTTGTGAGCGGAGCGATGCCGGGACGCAAGCTGTGGTACAGCTACGACCTCGGCGGCAACCTGACAGAAGCGGGCGAAGCGCCGCTGGCTGCGACAGCGATGAGCTATGCGCAGGATAATCGTCTTGCCACAGTGAACGGCAAGGACGTCGTATATGATGCGGACGGGAATTTGCTCGTTTTGCCCATGGTGCTGGAGAAGGATGTTCAGGCAGAGACAGCGACATATCGGTACGATGCGCGGAATCGTCTGACGCAGGCTGGACGAACCAGCTACACCTACGATGCCGAGCAAGTGCGCATGTCGGTGACATGGCGCGGACAGACGACACATTATGTGACGGATCAGGTGGAAGAGCTGAGCCGGGTGCTGTTAGAACAGGATGGGCGCGGCGAGACGAAGGCTTATTTTGTGTATGGAGCGGAAGGGCTTATCGGTCGCGAAGACAGCATGGGCCGCTATCAGAGCTATCACTATGATTTGCGCGGCAGTACGACGCTTCTGTCGGATGAGAACGGGCGCGTGACAGACCGATACACGTACGGATTGTATGGGGAGCGGGAGCATCACGAAGGGACAACGCGGCAGCCGTTTTGCTATAATGGACGGGACGGCGTCATGACCGATCCGAACGGCCTTTACTACATGCGGGCGCGGTATTACCATACTGGCATCAAGCGGTTTTTGAACCGGGATGTGCTGCGCGGAAGCATTGTAGAAGGGCAGACCTTTAACCGGTTTGGGTATGTGAATGGCGATCCGGTGAGTTTGATTGATCCGTTTGGATTAGAGGCAATGAGTGAGTGCTCCAAGGGGAAGGCTAAAGATAAAGCTGTAGTAATTACTCTTAAGTATGATAAAAAAATGCCTAAAAACGAATTTGAAAGAAAGGCAAAAAAATTAAAAGAACTAGGGGATCAAGGTTTATTATACAAAGCTCAAAATCCTGTATCTAGAGACCCTAATATTACAAAACAATATCGACAAGACATGATAAAGAGAATATGGAATCAATACGGCAAGGGAAATCCTGTTTTTGCTAAAAAATTAATTAAAAGAATAACTAGTGATATGCAGCCGGATCATGTTTGGGAATTACAATTAGGTGGGCCTGATACTGTTAAGAATTTAAAATTTTTAGATACATTTACGAACTGGCATATAGGTGTTAAGCAAATTAGACCGCAGATTCGAGACTTGCCTACAGGTACAAAAATTAAAATTAAAATTGATATGGGAGGGTAAGAAAAATGGACGAAAAATTACTATCTATTATTAGAAAGTTGAGAGGAAATTTGCTGGATGAGCCCGAAAGTATAATCTATGCTGAAATAAATGAAGGTAATACAAAAATTATTACAGATAACGATTATCTTAAAGCATATTATGATTTTTTAAGGGAAGCTGATGGTGCACGATGTGGAATGTTCGACCTGTGGTCATTTGGAGAGTTATCAAAGCATCAATTTCGTATATCTGATTTCTCTGGAGCAGAAGAAAAATGGATTGAAATTGGACAGGTTTTATATGAACCGGTAGTAATTAATAAAGAATCTGGACAAGTATACCTATTCAATCAAGAAGAACCTGATACTGAAGGGAGAGACCTAGGATCTGTAAGTGATTTTCTGGCCAATTATGTATTCGGTCCCCAATACGGTGAGTTAGTACCGAATGCTGATTCTGAAGAATGGTATCTATTCCTTAAGAAGAATTTACCGTTGTAGTTGTAAAGATGATAATTCTTTTCAGCCAAAAATTTAATGACAATGATCTTGGACTGTCAAGCACTAACTTTTAGATTGAGCCCGATTAAAAACTGTTTTGAGAAATTGAAATAATAATTTATAAGTCTATTCCGACTGGCAATTTGAGAAGGAATAGGCTTTTTTCTTAAATCTTACTTTTAACCGCTCTGGTCACGTGAATGGCGATCCGGTGAGTTTTATTGATCCGTTTGGGCTGGAAGCGCTAAGTGGATGTAAAGCATGGAAAGATAAAATTGTACTTCCTAGCAAACCTCATAGCAATAAAACGGAAGGGCACTGGTTTGCAAGTAAAAGGAAAGCAGTTGAGGAAGCTAAAAAGGAAGATACTGTTAAAGTCTATTTGAATAAAGGTTTGCAGAATGAAGTTCCTGGAGCAAAAACAAATCGACCAGATGTTATGGTGGTTAAATCTGATGGTAAAATAAACCAGTATGAAGTTCCGAGTAAAACAGATGACCCAGCTGCACTAACACAGCGAATGATTGATAATAGAAAACAGCTAGGAAATAGAGCTGGAAGCATTCAAATTTTACCTATAAAGAAAAGGTGATGTTTTATGGAGAGCAAATTAAAAACGACAATAGCTTTATATGGCGAAATTAATGTCAAAGGAGATGAGTTATGGGGTTGGTATCAGACTGCTTTGAAAATGAATGAGGATTTCGGGTTTCCTTCAACCCATCTTGGCGTTATTGGTGAAGTATTTAAATCTGGGAAATTAACTACACTCAAGAGGACAGAACAGAAGCTTAAAAAATCACTAAGTGAGGGAGATGAATTAGAAATAATATCCGTTTATTCTCTTCCTAAAGAGTTTACGCAAGCCGCATTTGATTATAATACGTTTATTTGTATTAATAAAAGTCAGGATAACCAATTTGTCGCAATTTCGATCCCAAGTGAAAATTACTTAAGTATTAATGTTAATGAAATAATAAGAACTCTAGGAGTATTTATTAAATGTGATAATGTAGAAATATTTGAATTATCAGCATTAGAAAGTCCGTTTATCTATGCTTCAAGAGTAAATCCAGCATCGGATTTCAAAAGTTTGAAAATAATTGAAAAAATGAAATTTTAACAACTTTTAACCTTGAGTGGTCTATGACCATTCAAGGTTTTTAAAGAGGGAGAATGTTCTATATTATGGACTAATCGAAGAGTATTTTTAAACTGCGGATAATATCTTTAGATGTTTATATCAAACTAATACGAATTATATTATTGAAAAGCTTATTCTAACTGGAATTTTGGGTAGGAATGAGCTTTTTTCTTGCACCTAGGCTTTTAACCGGTTTGGGTATGTGAATGGTGATCCGATGAGTTTTATTGATCCGTTTGGGCTCAGTGCTTTGAGTAGTTGTAGGGCAGCTAGATTGAAAAAGAAAAGCTTTTAGGATCACCATATAATAAGTGATAAAAACAATGCCAAAAATCATGCTCTTATCAAAGCCGCTGGATATGATCTCCATTCAAGAAATAACAAAATGTTTTTACCTACTGATGGTACATTGCATCCAACTAGAAGTATTCATAAGGGAAAACATGCGAAAAAGGTTAGTGAAAACCTGGCAAGACAAATGGACGAGGTTCTACAACATGGAAAAGATAATAATTGGAGCCAGCAGCAGTATAATGATGCTTTGCGTGATCTAGTGAGTAAAGAAAGGCAGTTACTCAGAGATGGAAGTAGAGCGCTAAATAAAAATAAACGAGCGTGGGCAAAAAAATTATAAATTTGGGGTGATTTTTGTGATATGGATTTGGTCAATTCCTGAAAATTGGGCAAACAAAAGAATAGGAGAGTATGTAGAGAATAGTGGTGCAGATAGATTTATATTTAGAGAAGCTAGAAAAATTACAGAAGATATTATAGTTCCCAAAGTTATATTTGAATGTGCTGAAAAATATTTATATGATGTATTGCCCAATAGTGGATCTCTAATAATTGTTTCTGAAAATGTTGTGGAAATCATGGAGAAAATTTGTCCAAATGATATAGAAATTTTCGATGCAAATGTATATGTAGGAGATAAAAAAATTTTAAACTATTTCCTTATTAATATTTTGCATGCTGTAGACATATTGAATAAAGATGAATCTAAATATTCAACTATTAAGGGAACAAATGCAATTTTAGGGTTCGATAAAATTGTTTATAATCATAATGATATACCCAACCATCATATTGTTAGAAATGCTGATTATCGTTCACATGTTCTTGTATCTGATGAGTTAAAAGAAGCATTTGAACAATCAAAAATTAAGGGAGTTCATTTCAGCATAGACTGAAATTTTTTTTCTAACCTAATTGTGCTTAAAAATATAAAGGTTGTGACAAACATGGAGGGTGAAAATGAATGATACCTTAAAAAACATTATCAACAAAGTTAAAGAAAGACTCGAAAGCAATCCAGATAGTATTCTTACTGGACAGATTAGGAAAGGTAATCCGAATCCTAACGTTGAGAATAGTAGCGAAATTTCAGTTGAATATATTGAGTTTTTACAAGAATGTGATGGGGCATCTTTCGGTGAAATTGATCTTTTCCCTTCAAGCGAATTATCTAAAAATCAATTTTATGTGGAAACATTAAAAGGGGGGAAGGAAACTTGGCTGTTCGTAGGACTTATTCTGTATGAACCTATTGTAATAAACAAAACCAATGGGGATGTGTATAGGTTTTACAGGGACATACCGACAAATATGCCACAAGAATGCTTTGGTAGTTTCAATAACTTTCTTATGGAATATGCATTTGGAAAAAAGTATATGGACATAGCAGCAGTTGATCGAGATAATGATTGGACAATTCTTCTAGCTGAATTGGGCTTATTATAATGAAGACATGTTGATATGAGATCTAAAGTTGGTTGTAGTTAGATATGGTTTATTAGAGTAGTCTATTTGCAACTTAGAATAATGTAAGAAGTAAAACCTTGATTGGTTACTCACCCATCAAGGTTTCTTTTTTTGTAAGTGGTAGGTGATATTTGCACCTATGATTTAACTAGAAATATGACGGATCAGATGGAAGAGCTGAGCCGGGTGTTGTTAGAGCAGGATGGACGCGGCAAGATGAAGGCTTATTTTGTGTATGGAGCAGAAGGGCTTATTGGGTGGGAAGGCAGCGTGTGCCGCTACCAGAACTATCACTATGATCTGTGCGAAAGCATAGTAGAAGGACAGATCTTTAACTGGTTTGGGTATGTGAATGGCAAAAATATTTAGGAGACAGAGCAGGCAAAACTGAAATTCTAAATATAAGGAAACGGTGATACGATTGAACAAAAAGTTAAAAACCTCCATAGTTCTGTATGGAACAATTACGGATTACATTGTATTCTTTACCTCAGGAATTTTCACAAGCCATTTTTGATTTTAAGACTTTTATGTGTATGGACAAGGGGTTGGGTTCAGATAACCATATTATTATATTCACTGTGCCTAGTGAAAGTTATGATAGGGTTAAGGTGGACCAATATATTCAAGATATGATGAATTACATGAATTGTGTTAGCGGAGAAATATTTGAAATGTCCGTGCTAGAATCTCCATTCTTTTATGCTTCAAAGTTGAATAACCCTTCAGATTATAAAAGTTTAAGGATAATAAAAAAAATTGAATTTTAATAATTGGTTACCTTGATAGGCTTAAGCTTATCAAGGTTTCTTTTTAAAAACTTCTACAATGATGCGGAGCAAGTGCGCATGTCGGTAACGTGACGCGGACAGACGACACATTATGTGACGGATCAAGTAGAAGAGTTCAGCCGGGAGTTTTTAGAGCAGGATGGACGCAGCGAGACGAAGGCCTATTTTGTGTATGGAGCGGAAGGGCTTATCGGGCGGGAAGACAGCAGGGCCGCTACCAGAGCTATCACTATGATTTGCACGGCAGCACGACGCTGCTGACCGATGAGAACGGACGCGTGACGGATACGTATGGTTTGTATGGAGAGCGGGAGAGTCACGAAGGGACAACGCGGCAGCCGTTTTGCTATAATGGACGGGACGGCGTCATGACCGATCCGAATGGTCTTTACTACATGCGGGCGAGGTATTATCATACCGGCATCAAGCGGTTTTTGAACCGGGATGTGCTGCGCGGAAGTATTGTAGAAGGGCAGACTTTCAACCGATTTGGGTATGTGAATGGCGATCCGGTGAGTTTTATTGATCCGTTTGGTTTGAATAAGAATAGTAGTTGTAAAGATGGGACAGGAGATAGGGCTTTTTGTAAGTAAGCGTCAAACTCTCCACACCTTCAACTACTAACCTAGCTATGAGATCATGAGATTAACCTGAATACGGAGGGTAACTCATGAATGCCAAAGAACAACGCAGACAAGATTGGCACACACGTATCGCAGCCTATCGGGCAAGTGGCCTCACGATGAAAGCTTGGTGCTCCGCAAATCATTGTTCTGTCGAACAATTGAAATACTGGCTGTACAAAATAAAGCGTGTATCATCCTCAGCTACTCCAGATCCAAAGACTTCTCCCGTACAGTTTGTACCTCTTGCCACTGTAAATCCACCTGGCAGCGTTTCTCCTGCTCCTTCTCTAACCTTTCATATCGGTGAAGCCAGTATCGAGCTTCATTCCGGCTTTGACCCAATGCTTTTGCGCGAAGTGATTCACGCGCTTACTTCACCATGCTGACCTTTCCAAGCAATCAGCGAGTGTTTCTTGCTTGTGGTTCCACCGATCTGCGCAAGTCGATCGACGTACTTGCTGCCATCGTTCAGGAAAGCTTTGGTCTGAATCCGTTCTCCTCCGGCTTATTCGTATTCTGTAACCGGGCATGCAACAAGCTCAAAATTCTATATTGGGATCACAATGGGTTCTGGCTTTACTATCGCCGCCTAGAACGTGGCAGATTTCAATGGCCTACAGGCAAGGAAGAAGTAGTAGCCATTTCCAGCAGGAAGCTTCGCTGGCTGCTGGATGGTCTTTCACTTAGCCAGCGGCAAGCCCATCCCAAGGTTAATGCCGTTACCGTCATTTAGACACATCTTTGTAATCATTTCGTCATAGACACTTACAGGAATTGGTTTTTTTTCTATCTAATGAGTAAAGTATGGAAAAACATGCAGATACGCCAACCATCGAATCCCTACAACAACATATCATCGAACTATCGGCTAAGCTCAAATGGTACGAAGAGCAGTTCCGCTTAGCGCAGAAGAAGCGTTTCGGTGCTTCCAGCGAGCAGACGCATCCGGATCAATTAGAACCCCCGTTGTTCAACGAAGCCGAAATGATTGCAGCACCTGTTGGTGAAGAGCCGCGGTCTGAACAAATTACCTACGAGCGGCGCAAATCATCCGGCAAGCGAACAGAGGATCTCTCCAAGCTTCCAGTAGAAACAATCACCTATTCACTGGAGGAAGGCGAGCAAGTATGTGCGTGCTGCGGTGGGTTCCTTCACGAGATGAGTACAGAGACGCGCAATGAAATTGCCGTTGTACCGCCACAAGTGAAGGTCATCCGTCACGTGCGAAATGTGTATGCCTGCCGTCATTGTGAACGTGAAGATATTGAAACCCCGATCGTCACAGCTGCGATGCCAAAACCTGTTTATCCGGGAAGTTTGGCATCACCGTCGAGCATGGCTTACGTTATGAGCCAGAAATACGTCGACAGCTTGCCGTTATACCGGCAAGAGCAGCATTTCGCGCGTCTAGGATACACGTTATCTCGTCAGACAATGGCGAATTGGATGATCTATGGTGCACAGAAATGGCTCATGCCATTGGTCTCCATGATGAAAGCTTATCTGCTAAGGCAGGATGTGCTTCATGCAGATGAGACGACGCTGCAGGTGCTGCGTGAGCCTGGGAAGTCTGCTCAATCGTCCTCGTATTTGTGGCTGTATCGCACCGGACGCGGTGTAGCGCCGGCGGTCATCTACGATTACCAGAAGACACGTGGCGGCGAGCATCCACAAATCTTCTTATCCGGGTTCAAAGGTTACCTGCATGTCGATGGTTATGCGGGCTATCATAAGGTTCCTGGTGTGACTCTTGTGGGGTGCTGGGCACATGCGCGGCGTAAATACGATGAAGCGTTGAAAGCAGCCCCGCCAGCGACGAGAGGTAACAAGGATTCGGTAGCGCTAGTCAAGGACTGGCTTACTGCAATGCTCTCTTCGCCATTGAGCGCGAGCTGAAGGATGGTCGGCTCGAGATCGATAATAATCGCAGTGAGCGTTCGATCAAGCCATTCGTAATCGGAGAAAGAACTGGTTATTTGCGAATACGCCTCGCGGCGCGAAGGCAAGTGCGGCGATCTACAGCGTCATCGAGACGGCGAAGGAAAACGGACTTCTTCCTAAAGTACCTGTTCGAGCAGCTTCCGCAGCTTCCGGATTCACAAAATCCAGAGGCGCTCGAGCCTTATTTGCCATGGTCATCTATGCTTCCGATTACTTGTCGCGTTATGGGATAGGTATCGCAAAACTTTTGGTCTTAGATGGAGATGGAGCTAGTTATACGTGATGGGACGGTTACCGACCTAATACATACGAGACAATCGTGTTGTCATGAATATCCAGAATGGCGCTTAAATAAGCTTTTTGAGCACTCCCGTATCTAAATTCCGTTATATCCTGCAAAGCATCCGGACCGTGCTCCATATACTTCTTGACCCATTGGTACACTTGATGATAGGAAACCTGATACTGTTCCGCTGTCTTCCGGTAGTCATGATCGTGGGCAAGACAGTAAAGAACAATGTCTATTCGTTCCTGATGATTGGTAGACCGCCCCTTGCTCATAGCTTTCGCTTCCCCTTTATAGGCTTTTAAGCCGCTTGAAGTTTAAGTTCTGCAGAATAACTCCGAGTGTGGGAATGAATTTCTAACCCCTCAATTCCGTACAACTCATAGCGATGTCGCCATTTCACTAAGGTGGTAACGCTGATGTTATGTTTTTTTGCTACTTCCACACGGCTGCTCTGTCCTGCTTTTAACTCCTGTATGATGGCTAGTTTCTCAATCGCATTGTATTCGTTCTTCTTAGACAAAGGAAAACTCCCCTTCAAGTAGCGGTTTATTTATTAAACCTGTCTACTTGAAGGGGAGCATATCAAAATCGGTAGCCTGTTCCGTAATTTATAGCGAGGTTACGAACTTCACCTCCGGAAAGCGGCTATCCGGTCCTTTCATTAAGATTCCGCCTTGATTTTTCAGATACATATCGAAGAAATCCAGCATATAGGCATTGATAACGGAGTTCGCTCTTTCGGGCGCAATCTTTCCTGTAATGCCCAGCATTTTGAAAATCGGAGAAATGAACTGTACGTCGGCAAAATTCAAATGCTCCGTATTTTCGATATAGAGGACTTGTCCCCCTTCGTCGACCGTTTCGCGCATCCGTTCAAGCTCCAACTTTTTATCTTCCGTTACTTGATCCTCCCACTCTCTTGTTGAGCCCATACGGTTAAGCTCTGCATCCGTGTAGACCCGGTTATCCATCACCAGTTTTAATTTTTCGGAATAGCTTTCCGAGTTGATGAACAAAAACGGCTTTCGCAGACCCTCTCTGTCACGCAGTCGATAAAGCCCTCCATCAAGGTCTATTCCAACCGCGATTCGCGGATCGTAAGAAGCGTCATAGGCCGTCGCTCCGCCGATGGAATGACCGAACACCCCGACATGACCGAGATCAATCCTCCCTTTTAGATGACTTGGAATCTGCCCCGATTGGATGAGCTCGAATTGGTCCAGCGCAAACGCCACATCGCCGGTTAGAACTTTTCCCAACTTGTCGCGATTTCCTCTACTCGTCCGGTAATCATGGTCGGGCGAGAATAAGTCGTTGGTTGTGCTGGTCGTGATTCGACCGTCCGGAAACTCGGTTGCAAATGTATTGTAGGTGTGGTCGATCACTGCCACGATATATCCGTGACTCGCGAGATTTTCGGCTTGCGACGTGTGGAGGAACCTGGAAGAGCCGTTGCCGGGATTCGCAAGGATCAGCGGGTATGAAGTCTGTGCCGAAGAGACTTCGGCCCCCGAATAAGCATGACTGGATACGTACTTCAGGTGTTGAAAAGTAAACCCGGGAAGGCCATAGTTCGCGGCCATATAACGTAAAATCTGGGTATCGGGAATAAAGGGAGCGTACTTGCCGGTGCCAGCCGGATACCATACCTGAACCATCAATTCCCTCTTGCCTGTCGCGGTTTTTCCAAATGTCTCCTCCCGGCTTGGATCGATGAAATGAAAGACTTGCGTGCCTACCTTCAACTCGCCGGTTGGCGCCGGAAAATCGAATACGGGAAACACATAGAGGAAGCACCCCGTTGCGATTAGCCCAATCACGATAAAAAGGCGGCCCAGCACCCTACGGATTCGCGAGGCAGTCCGAACGACTTTCGGCGTTATGAAAACGTCTATAAGCGAAAGCATAAGCATCAGGATCGTAAATCCGTATAAAAATAAAAGCTGAACCCTGTATCCTTCGACAAGCAAATGTATCACTAAAAAAATGGAGCCTGCTCCGCTTGTCAGGAGCAAAGCTGATCTTCGGATACGTTGATTGAAAATGAACAGGAGTGCCAACAAACAAGCACTTGAAAAGAATAGCAGTATTTCAAAAAACCTCACGCCAACTCCCCCTTAAAAATAATCCTATCAATGGATTAGTATAGAGGAGCAGCTAGGTTGATACCATTGATCTAGATGACAATTGCCTTACACTCTTGTAAGGTTGCGCGACGATGGCGCAGAAAACGGCATGTAATGTGCTGATTCGTGCCTTTCGGCCGGGGTTGTTTGTTTCACAATTGTGAAGCCAGCTCAATTCTTTGCGAAATATCATAGACGAACCCTCCTTGCTCGCATAAAAAATTAATCATCCAATATCTCCTATAGTAAAGTGTTAAACCTTAGCTACTAATGACTATATCCCTCCAATCTCCGATACAATGATTTTCAGAACTCGGCTTCTTGCTTCGTTTATGGAAGGATTCAAAGGCGAGATTGACCGAGACAGCGGAAAAAATGCGGATTTAAGTGAAGATGTTATGTTGCAATATGCTGTTATGTAGGGGTAATTGAGTGGTGGATCCGGAAAGGAATGCCCCATCCGCCGCATGTCATGGCCAACGGATGTTGACATTACAGCGGACATAGAAAACAGACCCCGTCGCTGGGGTCTTTTCGCTGTGCGGTTTCGGAATGGTGAGGATGAACGGAAATCGCAGCATACAATCTCTGCGTGATTTGCTCCATGGCCGCTTGCGAAGGATGAACCAGATCAATCGATTGGTTTTCCGGCGACGATCCAGGAGCTTTGGACAAGCTGTTACCTCGGTCAGCATCACTTCCGCTAACTTGTTAAATCATAATTCAGCATAACTTAGCCCTCATCTAGTTGAACAGGTGGGGGCTATTTGACGCTTGCTTTTGTAAAGCATATGGTTATTACGTTGGAGATAAATCCATTTGATAAAATAAATCCATTTAAATAAAAATATGGAGGTGCACAAATGTTTATTAGGGGACTTCATTTTGATAATTGGGTTAATGGCAGAGACAAAGGGGAATTTATACATGATCAAAATCAAGATTTGAATTGGGAAATGATTGAGAAAATACTTACGGAACTTAATGGGGATAACAAAACGCAGGTCTTGCTAAGTAAGGATGAAGATATTCATATGGGGATAGGTGGCGGTAATTCGGGTTTATACAATGTATATGCGACTTTCGACAATATATCCTTTTTTAATCTATTAGATTCATCAAAATCCGAAGATAAAATTATTCAACTTGTAACAGGGGGACAGCAAGGAGAGTTTTCTGCGAATAATTGTGTTGATTTGGAAACGATGCTTAAAGCTGCTAAACTATTTGCGCTAGAAGGGGAAATTAATGATAGTTTAAATTGGCAGTATGAAGAATAGTTAGAGGGGAATAACTAGTTTTGAAATGGTAACCAATGGCGAATAATGCACTTTACTTTATGATCATGAATATAATCATTGTTCTAACTATGAAAGATTTTGATGCGAGGTACGCAAGGAATCCATTTTATACCTAAATAACGTTAAAGCGTTATATGGAGCGGGTCAATTATGGTCGAATACTACCTTGATTGACCTTTTTTTATTTATAAGTTAAGTTGCTGGACGAAATGCTGCCGTAATTGTTTTGCAATACAGGCATCAAACGATTTGGGATTAATGGGGTTAACATTCAGAATACTTGAATCTCCACCTGCTGGAAGGCATACCGCAGGAATGGAGAGACTCGTTTTTGCATTTTTTCAATAAATATATGATGAAGGATACGAAGCTGTCAGCCAAACAACCGCTGGCCTGGAATGAGCTTCAGGAAATGATAGGTGATCCTGGGTATTTAGCCGATCTGGCTCGCTGCGAGCTCCCATTTTTCACGCTGGTTCATCATCCACAGTTGCAGGCGGAAGCCTGGGTCAGGAAAATGGAGCAAATCCACGTTCGGGCTTCCGAGGCTTTGGAAAAACAGTGGCCAGCAGACAGCCCGGCGGTGCAAGCGATTATGTGGGATTTTGTCTTCATTTATGCGGGCACGGAGCAAATGGAGGATGATGAAGCTTTTTTTCGCAAACAAGCCCGTTATATGCTCGATTCGGTTACTGAGCGCATTCTTCGTTTCAACAAGCTATGCGCCATCGTTAATCCAGAATGGAGCCAGATCGTAGAAGGCGTTACCCTGTTGCAGAAAGCGATGCATTTGCGGCTGGAGCAGCTTGAGCAAACTCGGACGTGAAAATGATGTCCATAAGCTTATTAAAAATAAAAATAACGGGATAATCGAGTCATTACGGCTATCCAGTTATCCTTGCTCCAGCGAAAAGGCAGGGTGATCTCCTGCCTCCTTGTTCAAATGCTCAAGTGGCAAACCTTTAAGGCAATGATTGAAAAAGTCGAGTGTATACTCGTTTACCAGTTTGAATGTCCCGCGCACATCTACGCCTTGCGACCATTCCAGCAGGGGCGATACCAAATACAAATCTGAGAAACTCAAATGCTTCGTATTGCTCAGCTTCCTCCAGTAGTTTCCTCCAGTTGTTACAGGCGCATATCGCGAGTAAACCTCTTCATAGTATTTTCGACCTCAGAACGGGTCGTGCCCATGTCAGCTATATATTCATCACTCATGGCACTTGTGCCTGCGATCGTTTCGTCAGCTCTTATCATGAGGAATGGCTTGCCGACGCCTTGCGAAGGAATGCGCTTCTCGCCAAACAGCACGTCATCCATATTGATGCCCGCTCCTGTAGCAGGGAGGTTCAAGAGCCATTTTTGAACGGCTGTTCCACGTACGGTTTGCATGGAGAGCGGGAGCAGGGGGAATTAACGACGCGGCAGCCCTTTTGTTTAATGGGAAAATAGGGGGTCATAAAAGGTTTATCTCCTTTTAGATTAAAAAGGGAATGAGCCTTTTTTTGCCGAAATAAATCAAGAGAGTAAGGAGGTAATGGAACGAAAGCGGTTTTTCGTTAGCTGAAAAAGTAACCTCCTCTGTCATGCTTAGTTATACTTCGTCTGGCTATTTATATAGAAGAAAGGTGTCAGCCATCGTCCATTATGAAATTAAATCATTGAAACCTTACATGTTAAGTCACTTTTTTGGGCTTTACTCCAATAAATCTATCAATATCCCTGAAAAAGTTGCGGAACCGCAATAAACTTGCGGTGGTAATTGCGTTTTTTTACGGTGAAATTACCGTTCATATGGGGTAAGGTTATAATACAAGCGGTAGTTGTCGGTAGAAGACGAGAGAAGCGGGGTTATGCCATAACGTCTTATCAATCAGGGAGGCGACAATTAGGTGAGAAGGACAATGATTAAGGTAGACTCGGTATGTAAAGCTTATGGCTCGAATCAGGCGGTCGATAATATTTCCTTGCGGGTAAAAGAAGGAGAGTTATTTGGCATTATTGGTACGAATGGCGCTGGGAAGACAACACTGCTGGAAATGCTGATGGGACTGCGTCAGCCCGACAAGGGACAAATCGAGGTGCTTGGCATTAATCCGGCTGCTGAGGCAAGTGAGCTTCAGGAGCATATTGGCCTTCATCTGCAAAGTATATCGCTGGTAGATAAGCTGAATGTTAGGGAGGCACTGGAAATGTTCCGTTCCTTCTATAAATGTTCAACCGAAATGAAAGAGATTATTGATCGCTTTGGTTTGGAAAGTTACTTGGATCGTCCAGTTAGACGTCTATCTGGTGGCTGGCGGCAACGCGTGGCACTGGCGATTTCTGTCGTTAACAACCCAAAGATTATTTTTCTGGATGAACCAACTACCGGGCTGGACATGCAGGCGAGAGAAGAATATTGGTCCATTATATTGGAGCTTAAGCGCCAAGGGAAAACGATTGTTTTGTCCTGCCATGATATGGGGGAAATGCAGCATCATTGTGATCGTATTGCCGTGCTGCGCCAAGGAAATCTAGTAAAATGCGATACCCCTAAGCGATTAATTTCGCAAATTCCAGCCGGTGGTTTAACAATGGAAGCTGTATATGTCCATTTTGCTTACGCGGGAGCCGTGTAACAGCATCAGTTGGAAGGAGGGCTTAACATTCATGAACCGGGATCGTGACACCACAGGCCCATTTGTCAATCGTGCCGACATGCTCAGGAAACGAATGGAAATGATCGCTGTGCTGGTGAACCGAATAAACGAGGAGGAGATGGAACAGGAGCGGCTGAATTCAAAAAGAAAGGCGGGTATTATTTCTAATATATTGAAAAATGTTGGTACGTTTTTACTCCATCGTGTAAAATAGAAAAATCTTGAAACGATGGGGGTCTAAAGTTGGAGGACTGTGTACCTAAAATCGAATTTGAAATGCGAGAGATGGTCAAACGTCATTTTACAGTTGACTCTTTAATTCAGTATGCCTATTTATTTTTAATGGATCGGCTGAAAGAGCAGCTTCCTTTTGGACGTTTGACCGTGCTCCACTACCGGATGTTCGGCGGTGAAGGGGCAGCAGTATATCGTGCGGCGGCAGCGGTAGAATTTCTTATTTTGGCGACCGATATTTTCGATGATTTGCAAGATCAGGATGCGCCAAAGCAGGCTTGGTCTGAAGCTCCTCTGCCAATAGCACTGCATCTTGCAGCTGCTTTTTTGACCCTTTCGCAGCAAGCGATGATGGATTCTGAATTTGATAGCTCCCATGTGCAAACAACAATGAAAATGATGAATCTTCAATTGCTGCAAGCGGCCAACGGGCAAATGATGGATTTGATGAACGTTGTATCTGATGAGCAGTCTTATTTTCAATCGATTAAGCAAAAGTCGGCAGCTTTGATCGTTCATGCTTGTATGACAGGTGTTATGCTTACCGGCCGAGGCTGGCACCCGATTGTAGCGGAGTATGCGGTTGAGGTAGGAATGGCGGCTCAAATTAAAAATGACATTCGCGATTTGCTTCGCTGGGATGAGAAAAATGACTTTTTGCAGCGGAAGAAAACGCTTCTTACTTTGTACATGCTTGAGGATGCTGTAGATCAGCATAATTGGATCAGGGATTATTTTGAAGGTCGCTTGAATGAGGCTGATGTAGCGGATAAGCGGGGACTGCTTGAGGAAGCATATGAAAAATCCGGCGCCATGCTGTACGGTTCAGTTGTGATGCGTACACATTATAACCGTTTTATGGAGCTGCTGGAATCGGTTCCTGAAGTGGCCGTGCATAAGGAAATGCTGTTAAGCATATTGGCTAAAGAATAGTCACCCTATAACACCGCAATGGTAGTTGCGGTAAATACGAACTAGATTTGCGTTTGCTTACCTATCATTTCCTGCTATAGTTAACTACAGAAAGACCTTTAACAATTTCCAAGGAGGAGTTCCAGTGTTGAAAGAATTCATACGTTCTTTAGCGCAAGACTCGCAATTGATGAATTTGGCAACGAGTGGGAATTTGCAAATGGCTGGAGTGACTCCAGCGGAGAAAAGAGCGATTTTTGAAACCCTGAGCATTCAAGCAGACAAGAAAGATAATTACCAATTGGTCTACTGGACATAAGGTAATTCGCTGCATGAATTTAGGGGGAGAAAGATGAAGCTGTTACGCTCAAGGAAACTATTGCTTTTTCTCTTCCTGAGTGGATTATTCTCTTTACTTGGTTACCTTACAGTCGTTATCATAAGCGATCCGTTTATTGGTATAGTAACTGTAAAAAATTCGCAAGGTGAATACTTGGTTGAGTCGCTTGAGCCAGCAGGACAAGCTGTTCTGAAGGGTATTCAACTTGGGGATATTATCGATGAAGTTAATGGAAAGCCAGCTGGGCAAAATGTTAATATCATTAAGTTTTCTTCCGTAGAGAGAGTTGATAGTATTATCGTTAGTGGAAAAACTGGCGATCAAAGGCTAGTGACTTTCAATCGGGGCTGGAACGGTGATCATACAGGTTTGGAGCTGCTCATTCAACTTTATATTCCGTGGGCTTCCCTACTGTTGTTTCTGGGTCTATCCACCTTCCTGTATAGGAAACGGAAAAATGATAGTGCTGCCATTATGCTCATATTGTTTTTCTTGGCGATCGGGCTGAGCTATTTTTCTTCAGCCGCAGCTTATCGAAATGATTTGGTAGGCGTTACCGTCATGTATGTGGTCATTCCATTTGTAGCTATTTTATTCCTGCTATTTATGAATATGTACCTGCGAAGATATGGCATCATTTTTATTAGCCCTAAGCTAATATGGTATCTGGCATTAGCTTTCAGTATCGTTTCATTGTTTTGCCTCGTCTATATTTGGACGAGTTTTATTCCGGAAAAAGTATTTCTAAACGCTAGAATGGTATATCATGCCACGCTGATAGTCGGTAATTTCATTTGTGTCTATCAGTTGTTTAGGAAGTTCTTTTATTATCGGAATAGCAGGTTCAACTCTTTATTCAAAATAACGCTGACTTCTCATTTGGTTGCTTTTACTCCATTTACGACAATGAATTTATTGCCGTTGCTGGGAGGAAACATTCAAATTTTGCCAGCGGCGTTCACAGCACCGTTTTTGTTCGTGCTGCCGATCGTTTACTTTTATTTATTAACATCCAACCAATTGTTTGATGTTGATTTTATATTGACCCGCTTTAAGTATTATACATTGCTGTCCTTATTGCCAGCGCTTATCGTTACATTGACGATTGCTGCGATTGTGAGTAGTGATACTGTATTCTCCTGGGTCAGATGGCTTCAAATCTTTATCGTTAGTTACGTTGTTATGACCCTGTTTCTTTATTCCAAGGAGCAGATTGATCATAAATTTCGTCCCAAGCTTTTTAAAGCGATGTACAGCTACCAAGACAGTCTGGATCGTTTCTCGCGCAAAATTGCACGAGTCATGAAACGGGATGATCTGGAGATGGTGCTGAAAGAAGAAATTGGGGCATTGCTTCCGGCTAGCCGAATTGATTTTCTCATTGTAGATCAGATTGAAGCAGTGGTTAACCCGGCAGGAGAGCAGGATGATGAGCAGAGTACAGCTATTTTTCTGCTGCAAGTGTCTGATTCGCTTCAAGTTGGGGAAGTCGTTGAGCTGCCTCATGGTCTGGGACTAATTATTGGCTGTCAGAAGTCAAAGCAGTACATCGTTTGGATTGGCTCCAAAACCAACCATACCCGCTTCAATTCAGATGAGCTTCGTTGGCTCAAGACGCTTGCGAATTATGCAAGTATCGTGTTTGAAAACTTATATCTGATTGAAAGCTTAATCGAGGATTTAGAATCTGAGGTTAAGAAAGAGCAGGCTACAACACCTTGGATTTTAAGATTGTTGTTTTGCCTCTCGGAAAATGAACGGCGGAAGCTTGCAGCCGATCTTCATGATTCTGCGCTTCAAGACCAATTATTGTGGTACCGAAGGCTGGAAGCACTCATGCTGGACCATCCGATTACGGAAAAGCTTGAAGTCGAGCTTGACGAAATCAAGGAAGGACTGCTTGATGTCATCCATCAAATTCGGGAAACCTGCAATGAGTTAAGACCGCCGCTGCTTAAGGAAATGGGTATTGTTGAAGCATTGGAATCGATCATTGAGCATACGCAAATGAGAAACAATTTTGCGGTCGATTTTCGGGCCAAGCCTTTTAACAACCTGCTTAACGAAGAGCAGATTACAGCGATTTACCGCATTGTCCAGGAGTTGCTTCGTAATGCTGATAAGCATGCGCGTGCCAATCTGGTTACACTAGAGTTGGAGCAGCGAACAAACATGGTTTATTTTCACTATAAGGATGATGGGGTCGGCATGGATGTCGATTACATGGAGGCTTCTTTCGAGCATATGGGTTTATCCGGTATTAAAGAAAGAGTCGCTAGCCTTGAAGGTGAAATAACATTCCGGTCGAAACGTGGAAAAGGTCTTGAGGTCATTATTATATTGCCGCAAAATATGACGACCGGCCGATCGGAAAGGGGTTTGCTGCGTGATTCGTATCTTATTAGTTGATGACCATCCATCTGTCGGAGAAGGCACCAAAACGATGATTGAACAAGACCCTGAAATGAAGGTGACGGTTGTATTATCGGCTATGGAAGCGCTGGATGCGATTAGCAATGAAGGATTTGACATTATTTTATGTGACTTGAACATGCCAGGCATAAGCGGTCTTGAGCTTGCAAAACGTTTGATTCAGCAGGATCCGGACCGCAAAGTGCTCATATATACTGGGTATGAAATTAGCACGCACTATAATTTATTGATAGAATGCGGCGTTTCCGGCTTTATCTCTAAGACGGTCTCGCGCGAACAGCTGCATAACGCCATTCGATGCGCTATGCGAGGGGAAGCGGTTATTCCGATTTCACTACTCAAGCAGCTGCGACGCAATGAAGTCAAAATTACGCGTGCTGAGAAAGTAATTGAAGAAGTATCGATTAAAGAACGCGATCAGGACATTTTGCAGCAGGTCGCGTACGGCAATAGCAACAAAGATATTGCCATTAAGCTGCACATGAGTCAGCGTACTGTAGAGTACCATTTAACCCGGATTTTTGAAAAGCTTAACGTTAGGTCCCGATCGGAAGCGATCGCTGAGGCTAAACGGCTCGGCATCATCCGGCTTGAGCAATTTGTCCCTTGAGTTTTACCGTCGCTGCCTATATATTCGATAGGCAAATGACATTTCTATATTGGGATAGCTGCCGCACTATTTGCGAGCTGCAGTCACTTGTATCCCCCCAGTAATACCCTAACATTGGTTTCCCTCTCAATGCTTGCGCTTTTATAGCGCAAGCATCTTTTTATATTTTTTAAATGACCAGATTCACCAGCACTTTTTAATATAAAAAAAGAACACTAACGAATTCGTCTAGCTTGTGAATCGTTAATGTTCTGCAATGTTATTTTATAAAGGAAGTGATGCAGCGGATACTATTCACTAAGCGTTTCCCACTGCTCGTAGGCTTCGCTTAAAGCGGTACGCTTCTGGTCGATTTGCGACTGGATTTCCTGGATGCGCATATAATCGTTGAAAATAGCAGGGTCAGTCAGCTGCAGCTCGAGATCCGCAATGGCCTGTTCCAGCTCGGCAATATCGGCTTCTACCTGCTCCAGCTTACGCTGACGACTGCGTTCCTCACGCTTTGCCTGCTTATCCAGCGCGTAATCGCTAACGTTGTCGGAAGACACAGCTGCTTTACTGCTTGAAGCAGCCCGCTTAGCCGCTTCCTCGAGCCGTGCTTCTTCGAGTTCATGCTTTTTCTCTATCATTTCGTCATAATTTCCTAGGAAATGTTCGGTGCCCGCAGGTGTCAGTTCGACAATGCGCTCAGCCATTTTATTAAGGAAATAACGGTCATGAGAAATAAAGAGCAGCGTACCCTCATAATCAAGCAGAGCGGATTCCAGCACTTCCTTGCTGTATAAATCCAAATGGTTGGTAGGCTCGTCCAAAATGAGCACATTGGCTTGAGCCAGCATGAGTTTGGCTAGCGACACACGAGCTTTCTCGCCGCCGCTGAGCGCCGAAATGCGTTTAAGCACATCTTCGCCGCTAAATAGAAAGCTGCCAAGAACAGTCCGAATACGGGATTCCTCCATATGGGGGTAGAGCCCCCAAACTTCTTCCAGTACGGTATTCGACTGATTAAGTCCAGTATGCTCTTGGTCATAATATCCCAGCTTGACGTTGGAGCCCCAGGCGACGCTGCCGCTTGACGGCTGGCGCTGTCCGACAATCGTTTTGAGCAATGTCGATTTGCCAATACCGTTAGGTCCAATAAGAGCCACCGTCTCGCCACGCTGCAAGCGGAAGGAGACATGCTGGAACAAAGGCTTGTTTTTCTCGTCAAACAGCACGGATAAATCCGATACCTGCAGAACATCTTTGCCGGTTTGGCGCTCAATTTGGAACGTGAAATTTGCTTTCTTTAAATCGCCCAGCGGTTTGTCAAGCACGTCCATTTTGTCCAGCGCTTTACGGCGGCTTTGAGCGCGTTTCGTAGTAGAGGCGCGGACAATATTACGCTGAATGAACTGCTCCATCTTGGCGATTTCGTCCTGCTGCTTCTCAAACTGCTTTAAATCGCTTTCGTATTCTGCGGCCTTCAGGTCAATATAGCGGCTGTAGTTGCCAGTATAACGTTTAGCGGAATGCCGTTCGATTTCGACAATCGTCTGCACAAGAGCATCGAGGAAATATCGGTCATGAGAAACGACAAGAATAGCGCCGGAATAGCTGCGTAAATAGCCCTCAAGCCAAGTGAGCGTCGGAATATCCAAATAGTTGGTCGGCTCATCGAGCATGAGTAAATCAGGAGCTTGAAGCAAAATACGGGCCAGTGCCAGTCTTGTTTTTTGACCGCCGCTCAATGTATGGATAGGTGTATCTGGCGGAAATGTGCCGAAGCCCATGCCGTGAAGAACGCTGTTGATGCGCGTATTGATTTCAAAGCCGCCTTGCTCGCGAAACCAGTCGGAGCGGCGAGAATAGCGATCGAGCACCTCTTCATATCGCTTCGGCTGTTCATGCAGCTCTGGATCAGCAATTTGCTGCTCCAGATCACGCAGCTCCTGCTCGGCCTCCAGCAAATGAGCGAATACGGCGCGCATTTCGGCTTCAATAGTGCGGTCGGATTGCAGGCCGCTGTTTTGAGCCAAATAGCCGAGCCGAGTTTCTTTGGCTTTGTGGATGGCGCCGGAGTCGAAAGACAGCTCTCCTGCAATGATTTTTAAGAGCGTGGATTTGCCGGCGCCATTGACGCCAACGAGTCCGATGCGCTCGCGTTCTAGCACCTGCATCGTAATATTTGATAATATGGGATCTACACCGTAGCTTTTACTTATATTAGAAACTTGAAGCAGCATGAAAAATACCTCCAACGAATAATTGCTTAGCTTTCGCTTGCTTGCTGTTTCATTATATATTACCACAAATGCAAGCCGCCATTGGCGAAAGTTGCATAACAATGGTAAACTGAACATAATTGAAATTGAGGTAATGGAAAGGCAGAATGGCGATTATGACGGACAATGAAAAATCGCAAATAAAGGCGGAAAAACAGCGTGTTCGAGCGGATGCTACTAAAGCCCGCGATCGCTTGTCCAAGCTGGATCGGACATCATGGTCTGGGCTTGCCTGCAGCGCGTTAAGCGCATGGCTGGAAGAGCATCAGGAGCAGCGCGAAATCATGTGTTATGTTCCGTTTCGCTCCGAGCTGGATTTGTGGCCGCTAATGGAATGGTCGTGGTCAACAGGACGTGAGGTAATCGTGCCTCGTTGTCACCCGCTCGACCGCTCGATGACGCTGTACCGGCTGCAATCGCCAGCGGATTTGATGGAGGGCGCATATGGGATCCGTGAGCCTGACCCGGCCAAATGCGAGGAGCTTCCGCAGGAGCATGTGCCAGGCATCATCATCGTCCCAGGCATTCGGTTTGACCGCAAAGGCGGACGAATGGGATATGGCGGAGGCTATTATGACCGATTTGCGGAGCGGGCAGGCGAGGCTGGGAAGCGCGTGATATGGATAGGCGCAGCTTTCGAGGCGCAGGTTGCAGAGCAGGTTCCGATGCAGGAGCATGATTTGAAGATGAACGGCATCGTGACGGAGTCCGGGATTCATTTTATATAAGAAGCAGTGAGGGGGAGATTGTGCTGTGGGGTTGACGCATTTTAACGAGCAGGGCAGAGCCAAAATGGTGGATGTAAGTGATAAGGACGTTACGTCTCGTAGCGCTACAGCACAGACGACCGTTACGATGCACAGCGAGACGCTGGCACGGATTAAAGCGGGGACGATAGGCAAAGGCGATGTGCTGGCTGTGTCGCAGGTTGCAGCCATTATGGCGGCAAAAAAAACATCGGATGTCATTCCAATGTGTCATCCGCTCCCTTTGACCGGCGTGGATGTGCGCTTTGACGACAATGGCGCAGATGAGCTATACATACAGGCAACCGTGAAAACAACGGGTAAAACAGGGGTCGAAATGGAGGCGCTGACGGCGGTTTCGATCGCTGCGCTTACCGTTTACGACATGTGCAAAGCAATCCAGAAGGATATGGTGATTGGCCCGACACATCTTGTTTCAAAGACCGGTGGCAAAAACGGCGATTACCAGTTTCAAGCGGAAGCAGACTCGAGAGAAAAATAAAGCACGGCGGCTGTTTCCAGCGATGGAATCACCCATGATCGGACAAGGGATGGGAGGAACGGTAAATGCAGTGGAAAGTGGCTATTTTGACAGCTAGTGATAAAGGCTCGCGCGGTGAACGTGAAGATACAAGCGCTCAAGTCATCAGGGAACTGGTAGAGGAGGAGCTTGGCGGCGTTATTGTCGATTATCGCATCGTTCCGGATGAGCAGGATGAAATTATGGCAGCCATCATTGAGATGACGGAATATTATCAGGCGGATTTATTGCTGACAACGGGGGGAACAGGACTTGCGATCCGTGATGTGACGCCTGATGCTACGTTGCGCGTGGTCGATCGGGTTATTCCAGGGCTTGCAGAAGCGATGAGATTTGGCGCCATTCAAAAGACGAGAAGCGCGATGCTGTCCAGAGGCGTATGCGGCATCCGTGGCAAGTCGCTGATTGTGAATTTGCCTGGCAGTCCGAAAGGCGTCCATGAAAGCTTAATGGCGATTATGGATCAGCTGCCTCAAGCGCTTGAGATTATTTCCGGTACACAGGGAGAGGACGTACTATGAGCAGCTCCGGGCAACATAAGCAGCAAGAGCAAGCAGTCACAGCGGCTGAGCCAAGCATGGAAAGCAAGACGGTGCTAAAGGAAATATCCGTCTATGATGCCATTGGCTTGCGGCTGGCTCATGACCTGACCCGCATTGTGCCGGGCGAGTTTAAAGGCCGAATTTTCAAAAAAGGCCATATTATAACCGAAGCCGATATTCCGAATCTGCTCGATATTGGCAAGGAGCATATTTACATTATGGAGCTTGCCGCTGGCGAGCTGCATGAGGATGATGCTGCGAACAGGATGGCAAAGGCGCTTTGCGGAGACGGCATCTGGCTAAGCGAGCCGCATGAAGGCAAAGTAAGCATGAAATCCGAGCTGCTGGGGCTCGTCGAGGTTGACGAAGCATTGGTGCATGCAATCAATTCGCTCGGCGAGATTGCGCTTGCGACGGTAAAGACGAATAGCGTAGTGAAGAAGGACGGGCAGCTCGCGGCTACTCGCGCCATTCCGCTCGTCGTGTCAGAGTCTAAGGTAGAGGAAGTGGAGCGTCTGGCAGCTGAGTATCGCTCGGCACATGAGGGCGCTGCTCCGCTTCGTGTAAAGCCGTTTCGCAAGCTGCGAGTCGGTCTGCTGACGACGGGCGGAGAAGTATATGGCGGGAGGATCGAGGATAAATTCGGTCCCGCTGTCCGCAGCAAGCTGGAAGCCTTCGGCTCAGAGGTAATCGAGCAGCGTTTTGCGCCTGACGACAAGCAAGTGATTGTTAATGAAATTAACTATTTGCTTAGGCAAGATTATGATATGATATTGGTGACAGGCGGAATGTCTGTTGATCCTGACGACCGCACACCGGGCGCAATTAAAGCGTCGGGTGCACACATCGTTAGCTATGGAACGCCGATGCTGCCTGGCTCCATGCTGTTAATGGGCTATTTGAACGAAGTGCCGATATTGGGCTTACCGGGATGCGTCATGCATGACCCGTTTACTTCATTCGATGTCCTGCTGGCACGCATACTCGCTGGGCATCAAATCGTGAAGGAAGATATTACGCAGCTCGGTTATGGCGGTTTGTACGGATGCTGAGTCTGGGTAGACATCCAAGTGTGAGAAGGAGGTAGACGATTATGCCATCTATTGGTGCAACGGGAATTATTTTGCTGGTGCTAGTGGCCCTGCTGTTATTTGGTCCTAACAAGCTGCCTGAATTGGGTAGAGCTTTCGGTCGGACGCTCAAGGAGTTTAAAGCGGGTGCAAGAGATGTAATGGATGATGAGCCAAAGGACAAAGAGGAGAAACGGATCGACGTTTCCAAATCAGACAATACTGAGTCGAATAACAAGCGGCTGCCGGATTAATCGGGCCCGCTTTTTTTCTGGAAGGAGATTGTGACAGATGGGAATCAGGCAAGACGAAGCTACCGAACAACCCTTTAATCGCGAACGGCTGCGTGAGGAAGGCCTGATGCCGCTGCTGGAGCATATCGGAGAGCTTCGCAAACGGATTTTTTATATGCTGCTTGTCATTTTGGTAGGCCTTATTGCCGGTTTGTTTGTGGCAAAGCCTGCTTATGATTTCATTATGAGCCTTGAGCCAGCGCGCTCTCTGCCGATGCACACGTTCTCCTTGTGGGACGGCGTCGGCGTCTATATGAAATTCGCGCTCGTCATTGCGCTTATTATTACGATTCCGTTTACGGCGTATCAGCTATGGGCATTCGTTAAACCAGCTTTGCATGTGAAGGAGCAGCGGGCAACGCTTAAATATATCCCATTCGCTTTATTGATGTTTTTGGTGGGACTGTCGTTTTCTTATTTTGTCGTCTTTCCACTCGCGTTTCATTTCACCAGAAATGTATCGGACAGTTTGGATTTGGTAGAGACGTTCGGAATTATTCAATATTTCACCTTTATGTTTAATATATTGATTCCGATTTCGCTATTATTTGAGCTGCCGCTGGTCATTATGTTTTTGACCGCAATCCGGATTTTGAATCCGATTCGTTTGCGCAAAATGCGCCGTATATCTTATTTTATTATGATTTTTATTGGGGTTGTAGTGACGCCGCCCGATTTTGTATCGGATGCGCTCGTTGCCATCCCGTTAATTGGATTATATGAAATGAGCGTTTTCCTATCTGCTGCAATATACCGCAAGCAGCTTGCTGCAGACAAACTGCGGGAAGAGGAAATGAACGAAGAAGCGTCATAGCTCCGTGCGTGACTAACGTTTTAAAAATCCCTGTATCGTTGCTTTCATGGCAGCGGGTACAGGGATTTTTCTGATTTAATAGGCTGAAGCCCAACTTTATAAGCTAGCTGGATATCATTATTTTCATGTTGACAATTTTCGAAGCAAAATATAATATTAAAACAGTTGTTTAAATCGATTGTTTAAAACATTTGTTTAAACCGAATAAATAGACATAGACAGGATGGGATTGGCGATGAAAAACACGATTCAAGCTTTTATGAAGCGCCCAACAACAATTGTTGGTATTGTTACGGCGCTTATGTTTCAAATTGTATTTTCAGTTATATGGATGACAGGTTATAATGGAGTGACCGATCGTATTGATAAATTGCATATTGCAGTAGTCAATGAGGATCAACAGTTCGGCACGCAAATCGCAGATTCTTTGGTCAGCCATTTGCCATTCCAAATGTCGCAGCCGTCCAGTCTTGAGGATGCGAAGCAGCAGCTTAACGCACGTGAGCTGCAAATGATTATTTATTTCCCTGCTGATTTTTCGCAAAAGGCGACGGCGGCAGATGGCAAAGCGGATATTGGGTATTTTATTAATGAATCCAACCCTGCTTTAATTAAGAGCATTATGAGCAATGTTGCCGCAGAGGTAACGAAAGAAGCCAATGCACAGGCGATAGAGCAAGGTGTAGCGGGTACGCTTGGCAAGGCAGGTGTTCCATTGGAGCAGGCAGCGATTGCTGGTCAAAGCTTAGCGGAACGTATTACTGCGAACATTGAATCGACTAACCCGGTCAAAGGCATGAGCAATCAAATGGTTCCAATGATGATGGTGCTTGCTTCTTATGTTGGCGCGATGATCATGGGGATGAACCTGGAGCAATCGTCGATGATGGTCAGTGCTGGGGCAAGCCGCTGGCAGCGTTTTGCAGCTCGCAGCATCATTACAGTTGGTGCGGCAATTGGCGTATCTCTTGTAGGCTCTTCTTTGCTCGCTGCATTTAATGGACAAATGGAGCAGGGCTTCTTGAAGCTATGGCTGTTCCAGCTCATGTTCGTGCTTGCTTTTATGTTTGTCTCCCAAATGTTCTTATATGTATTTGGCATGGCTGGCATGCTGTTCAATATTATTGCGCTGTCCGCGCAGCTCGTTTCATCGGGTGCGATTGTGCCGCGTGAGCTGCTCCCGGATTTTTATGTAAAGCTTGGAGAGGCGCTTCCTGCAACTTATGCGGTTGAAGGGTTGATGAATGTGCTGTTCGGTGGCACGGGCATTGGTAGCGAGGTTGTGGGGCTGGCCATTATTGCGATCATCGGTTTTGTGATCAGCATGACAGCGGTTGGCTTGAAGAAGCAGGCTGTGCCGAAGCCGGGGCAAATGGCAATGAAGTCGAATTAATTCGTTTCCGTACTTTCTGATCAGCCCCGAGTGATTGCGTCAAATAAAGTGGTTGCCGTTAGGAGGCTGAGATGAAAGCTGCGGATATCGATGTGAAAATGAGAATTTTGCTGGCAGCGAAAAAGCTGTTTGCCGCTCAAGGCTTTGACAGGACATCCGTCCGGCAAATTTGTGAGGAAGCGTGCGCGAATGTGGCGCTAATCTCTTATTATTTTGGCGGAAAAGATAATTTGTTTTTTGCACTGTTTGAAGCTTTTTTTCCTAGCAGGGGCATCGCTTCTATCGCTCAGGATATGGAACCGCTTGAAGGCATGAAGCTCGTTATTCGGGAGCTGCTCACCTTTCGTTATCAGGATGCTGAGCTATCTTATATTATTCAATGCGAGTTTGCGCTGCACACTCCGCGTATTGAAATGATTCAGGAGCGTGTCCTCCCGCTATGGCATCTAATATATCAATGGCTGCTGAAGGGGCGTGAGCAGGGAGTATTTGAATTTGGTTCCATTCATACGGCTTTTACGGCGGTTAGCTCAACCCTACTTTTTCCGAAAGGAAATATCCACATGCTGGTGTTTATGGGCAAGGACACGACCACGCTGGAGGAGCAGATTGCTGACACGACGGCCTTTATTTTAAAAGCGTTAAAACCGTCGAAGCAAGCCGAATAAGATCAACCCTAAACACGAGAAAACCAACTTCAACTCCGTTATGGCAAGCGGGGAGTGAGGTTGGTTTTCTTTTTCGCCTAAAAGGACGATTGAACACGACTGAACCTTAATAAAGCTGATGAGCAAATTCCGGATTGTTTCCTAAATATGGATGCTTACATTTTTTTTCATCATCAGTGAAGCGGCTTCCGCATCGCGGGCTTCCAGCGCATCAATGATCGCCTGATGCTCCTTGACACCTACCTGGGCAATCGAAGCAGGCTGTTTAATAAATAAATACTTATAGCGGCGAAGGTGCATTTGCAGCGAGGAGGTGAACGATTGAATATAGGCATTATCCGCCAGCTCCAAAATGACATTATGGAATTCCTCGTCATATTCGAGCGCTTCATAAGGCTTGTTCTCCTGAATGCATTTCGCAAACTGGGCGTTCAGCTCATTAAGGCGGGCAATATGCTCCGGCTGAATATGCGGCACCGCAAGCTCGGCCGCGAGCGCATGCAGCGCAACAAGCGGCGCATAAAGCTTAGGCATATCCTCTTCCTCAATCATCGTCACACGCGTTTCCTTGCTGGGCATCATTTGCACAAGTCCTTGTACTTCAAGCAATTGCAGCGCTTCGCGAATCGGCGTCCGGCTGACGCCAAGTGCATCTGCTAGCTCGGCATCAATCAGCTTCTCTCCAGGCTGAAGCGTGCCTTCTATAATCCATTTCTGGAGCTGGGCTAAAGCCCGGTCCTTCGCAGATATTCTTAGCGGCGAGGAATAATTAGTCGGTATGGGCATTACATCACCTTCTTCAAAAAAATTCGAGCGGCAGCTCTTAAACGGCGTTTTGGGCTACTTCCTATCATATATCGAAGCAGCAAGAGGGCGCAAATGGATTAAAATAAGCTCGGTTTAGACAAAAAGCAACCGTGAAAATATATCTTGCTATATCATACATAATCAGAATATAATATGCAATATATCGCATAACAAACGTCGATTTTTACTTCGAAAAAGGAGATCCTGATGTCAACCAATCAAGCTGCTATTCGGCCAGCCAATGTGGCGGCCACCACTTTTTTTCCGATTTTGTTTGCTGCAAGCTCCGTACATTTGCTCAATGATACGATTCAAGCGATTGTGCCTGCGCTGTATCCGGTGCTTAAAGATTCTTTTTCATTAACCTTTTCGCAAATTGGCTTTATTTCTTTAATCATTAATTTGACGGCAGCGATTTTACAGCCGCTTATTGGCATTTTTACCGATAAACGGCCGATTCCAAGGCTGCTGCCAATTGGCGTTCTTTTCACCCTTGCGGGTGTGCTGGTGCTGTCCTTCTCGGCGTATTATTGGATGATCCTCGCTGCGGTTATGCTGATTGGGGTAGGGTCAGCGATATTTCATCCGGAATCGGCGCGGGTTGCCTATTTGGCAGGCGGGGCGCGCAAAGGACTGGCGCAATCGATTTTTCAGTTTGGCGGAAATATTGGACAAGCACTTGCTCCAATTATGACGGCGATGTTGTTCGTGCATACGGGGCAAAAGGGGGTCGTCTGGTTTTCCCTGCTGCTCGTTATCGGATTCATGCTGCAAAGCTACGTCGCCAGTTGGTATACGAAGCACTTGAAGGCTGAGAAGGAGCGCAAGGGGACCGCGCAAAATCATCCGTTCGCAAGAAGCGGTCTCTCCAAGGGAAGAGTCGCGGTTGCGGTTACGATTATTATGATTTTGGTATTTTCTAAATACGTTTATATTTCAGCAATAACGAGCTATTATTCTTTTTACGCAATCGAAAAATTCGGGGTATCGACGAGCCAGGCGCAAATGATCCTGTTCGTCTTTCTGGTTGCAAACGTCATTGGCCTGCTGTTCGGCGGCATGCTTGCTGACAAATTCAGCCGTCGTGCGCTGATTTGGTTTTCGATTTTGGGCACGGCACCCTTTTCACTCGCTTTGCCGTATGCGAATTTAACGTTTTCCGTCATCTTGATCTTTTTTGCAGGGCTGATTTTGGCTTCAGCTTTCTCGATCATTATGGTGTATACGAACGAGCTGCTGCCAGGGAAGGTCGGGCTCGTATCAGGCATTTTCTTCGGCCTTGCTTTCGGGCTTGGCGGAGCGGGGTCGGCGATTCTCGGCAATCTTGCTGATGCGACAAGCATCGTATTCGTTATCCAGTGCTGCTCGTATTTGCCGCTGCTGGGGCTATTCACCGTATTTCTCCCATCTGACAAAAAGAGTGAGCCGCTGCAAGCGTAAGCGGAAAAATGAAAGAGCGATGATTGGCGCCGTAAGGTGCTGGTCATCGCTTTTTTGCTTGCCAACTGCTTAAGCTTGTCTGCGATAAAGTCAAAATAATGATATAGGTTGGCAAAATACCGTCACAGCGCGAGCGGCATTTTTTTTATGATAAAGGTATCCATAATAGATCGAGGTGAAAGCTCATGAATCCGCTACAAGAAACCACGGCGAAGCCAAAAATGTCAGACAAACAGAAGCTGACCGCGAAACGGTCAAGCGGCGCGATCCAGCGAAAAGAAACGCTCGCGGGTTTTCTGTTCGTAGGCCCGATGCTCATTGGAGTGACGGTGCTGACGCTGCTGCCGATACTCGCAACCTTCGCGCTATCGCTGGCGGACTGGAATTTTATCGCGGGCTTTGACGGCCTGAAATGGGTCGGCTTCGATAATTTTGAGCGGCTGGCGAAAGATGCGGCATTTCTGAAATCGCTGAAAAATAATGCTTACTTTCTGCTGACCGTTCCCGCCTATTTGGCAGTTTCCATGTTTCTCGCGATTATGATCGACAAGCATGTGTATTTGAAAAGCTACTTTAAGGTTGCGTATTTCATGCCGTATATTTCCAGTATTGTAGCGGTAGCTATCGTCTGGCAGGTACTTTTCCACCCGTCAGCGGGACCAGTTAACCAGCTGCTCTTGGCGCTTGGCATTGAAAATCCGCCGAAGTGGATTGCTGATCCCAAATATGCGCTTCCGTCGCTCATGATGATTACCGTCTGGACGGCTATCGGCTTTAATATGATCGTGTATATTGCAGGACTGCAATCGATTCCGCGGGATTTGTATGAGGCGGCCGATATTGATGGAGCAAACGCTTGGGTGAAATTCAAAAGCATTACGTTCCCACAGCTGTCGTCGACATCCTTCTTCCTGCTCGTAACGGGCATTATTTCGACGTTCAAGGTGTTTGATTTAATTGCGATTTTGACCAAGGGAGGGCCGCTTTCCTCGACCAGCATGATCGTCTGGTATTTATACGATACGGCGTTCGTCAATTTGAAAATCGGCTACGCCTCATCGATGGCGGTCGTCCTGTTCGCCTGTGTGCTGCTCATCACCCTGCTGCAATGGGCCTCGCAGAAGAAGTGGGTGAATTATTAATAGCATTTTTATAAGGGAGGCAAGAAGAGAATGAACCAAAAAACGATAAGTACGGTTCGTAAATCGATTTTTACGGTGCTAATGATGGGCATGAGCATTTTGTTTTTGCTGCCCTTCGTTTGGATGTTGTCCACTTCCTTCAAAATCGAGGCGGACGTGTTCACCTATCCGATCCAGTGGATACCGAAAACATGGCATGTCATCGAAAATTACAAGGAAGTGTGGAATGGACAATTTCCGTTCTATAAATACTATTGGAATTCCATTAAAATTACAGTAATCACGACGATACTTTCGTGCATCGTATCTGCGCTTGCTGCTTATGGCTTCTCCAAAATCCAGTTTGCAGCAGGAAAATATTTGTTTATTATCGTACTCGCCACCTATATGATCCCGCATCAGGCGATTTTGGTGCCGCAGTTTATTTTGTACCGCTCGATTGGTTTTTTCGACAGCCATTTGGGACTCATTATGCTCAGCAGCTTCAGCGTGCTCGGTACCTTCATGCTGCGCCAGTTTTTTATGGGCGTCCATAATGAATATATTGAATCGGCGAAAATCGACGGGGCGGGCCATGGCCGGATATTTATGCAAATTGCGTTTCCGCTCGTTCGTCCCGCCGTTGCGACGTATGCGATTTTGCGCTTCATTTGGACATGGAATGACTATCAGAATCCGCTGATCTTCCTGCGCACAGACAGCTTGTACACGATTCAATTGGCGATGCAAAAGTTTACGACCATTAACGGCGAGTTTTATTCGCTCATTATGGCGGCCGCCGTATCGTCCATCGTTCCGCTGCTGATCATTTTCGTCATTGGACAAAAAAGCGTTATCGAAGGCATTGCGCTGGGCGGGGTAAAGGGGTAGTCCGGTCAGTCGTAAGACGTGCACGCAGCGGCTCCTGCCCCAAGCAGGCTCCTCGGGGAAGTCAAAATAGTCGTAAATGTAGTCAATATTGTAGTATAGGAGCGGGCAGCCGCATTGCTACAATAACGATAGAAAGCGCATACAAACATATTTCAGACAGCTATCGTTATTTTTTATTTTCAAGAGGAGGGTTTGCATGTTTAGAAAAATGAAATGGTTATCGCTTATGCTGATGTCGATTATGATGGTGGCGGCGGGCTGCTCATCAGGCGGTAATGCAGAAAGCGGCGGGGCAGCGGCTTCGCCAGCAGCGAGCAGCAGCACGGAAAGCCCGGCGCAGGCGGCGGCTGATGAAGAGGTTGCGATTAAGCTGCATACGTTCGGCAACGAGGCGAGCTATAATTGGAAGCAGACGATTGCGGCATTTGAGGAAAAGTTTCCGAACATCAAGGTAGATGTCGTCGTATTGAGCGAGAAGGGCGATACGCAGGAGGCGATCCAGAAGCTGGATCTTGCCGCTTCCTCCAATGAACAAATGGATGTCATTATGTTCAGCGATCCAGCTGGCTATGCGCAGCGCGTTGGTCTTGGCATGGTTGCTCCGCTCGATGATTATATTGCCAAGGATGGCTTCAAGGTGAATGAAGAATACAAGGTGGATACGATGCTGGACGGCAAATATTATGCGCTGCCAGGCAAGTTTAATCCTTGGTATGTGCTGCTGAACAAGACGCAGCTGACCGCTGCCGGACTAGAGGTGCCAACTGAATGGACATGGGATGACTTTATGAGTTATGCGAAGACGCTAACGACAGGCGATGGCGTATCGAAGCATTACGGTACGTATTTCCATGGTCCGCAAAATGGCGGCTGGATGGAATTCTTGAAGCTGGCGCTGGCGAATCAGCCGGATAATACCGAGTTTTTGAAGGCGGATGGCACTTCCAATCTGGATAATCCGCTCATGCGCAAAACGCTGGAGCTCCGCGTGCAGATGGAGAAGCAGGATAAATCGGCATCGCCATACACCGATATGATTTCGCAGAAGCTGCATTACCGCAACCAGTTTTTCAATCAGGCAGTCAGCATGGTCATGATTGGCAGCTGGATGAACACGGAGCTTGGCGGAACCGAGCAATTCCCGCTTAACTTTGAGGTGGCGGTCGCTCCGATTCCGAAAAACGCAGCCGCAGACGAAGGCGGCTACACGATGGTGACGACGGATTATGTGTCGGTTGCGAATGCCTCCAAGCATAAGGATGCAGCGTACCAGTTTGTTCGTTGGTATACGACCGAGGGGCAGATCGCTCAAGGTAAAAATGTTCCGTCATGGAATGGCATTGACGATTCCCAGCTGGAAACGATTATTGATACGATTTTGAGCGGTACGGCAAATCCGGAGAAGGTTGACAAGCAGTCGCTGCTGTCGGTGCTGAAAAACGCGAAATCATCCAAAATTATTCCGCCTGTTACGTATCAAGCGGAAATTTATAAAGTCATCAATGAGGAGTACGAGAAGCTGATTTTTGATCAGCAGGACATTGATCAAACGATTGCCGCTTTGCAGGAGCGTGTGCAGCAGGTGATTGATTCGAACAAGTAGCTGGAGTGTGGCGGAAGAAAGTCTGCTGCGCAAAAGTTTTACTTTTTCACCACATGGATGAAAGGAAAAGGGAGAAGTGCAGAGCTATTGCTGCACTTCTTTTTGCCTGAAACCAGAAAAAATAAAGAGAGCAAAGAAAATAAAAGAAGAACGCAAAGGCAGCTCGTTTCAGTTACACTTGAAAGAACTACGAAAAAGGGGTGGAGTTATGTCTAGTCAATGGCTGTCGCTGCTGCGGCTGAGGTCGTTTCGCCATCGGTTGATGGTTGCGGCCATCGTCTGCTTGCTCCTCCCCGCTTTAATTACGCTCGCCGTCTACAATATGCTGACGAAGGATGCGATGAAGCAGGAGGCGGTCACGCAATCGCAGCAAAAGCTGGAGCTGGTGGATGGCTATGTATCCAATCTGTTTAATTATATGTTTTATATCGCCAATAACGTGCAGCTGGACTCCGAAATGAACCGGATTATGAAAGCGATTGCTTCAGGCAAAACCTACGAAGGCGCAAGCGCGGAATATGACCGCTACCTCGACCGCATGAAGATTATGAATAAAATTGAAAATATGACCGTCGTCGGTGATAAGGCCTATGTGACGATTTTGCTGAAGGACGGGACGAATTTCGCCAATTATTCGATTGATGAATACAATCCCGGCTTGTTTCGCGAGGAGCCTTGGTTCGCGCAATTAAGTGGGCTGTCCGGGCTGCAATCGTTTTGGCCGGGAGCTACGCCGACGGTGTTTGACAGTGATAAAGTCCGCAGCCCCTATCAGCTCTCCATTGCCCGGGCATTGCGCGGTGACAGTGTAAATCCCTACGGCTACGTCATTGTGACGATACTGGAAAACAAGGTGAGCGATATTTTTCGGAAAATCGAGCTGGAGCAGGAAACGATGCTGCTCAGCAGCGAGGACCAAATTTTATCCCACCCCGACGCAAAGCGTGTGGGCGAAATTTTTCCTTACGCAACGCTTGCGAGCGATCAGGCGGACCCGCATATTTTGCAAATTGAAAAAGAGGATTATTTAATGGCGTGGCATACAAATTCGCTTACGGGCTGGAAGCTGGTGTCGCTTACTCCGTATGACCGAGCTGTTTTTAAGCTGAATGTCATTTTCAAACGCGTCTTTATGTTCCAGCTCGTATCTTTCTGCTTATTTATGGTGCTGCTGCTTTATTTGCTGGGCAAATTTACAAGGCCGCTCGTTCGTCTGGGGCGGGTAGCAGAGACGGTGCAGCGCGGCAATTTGGAGGTGCGCTCGGGCATTCGGGGGGAGGATGAGATCGGCTATTTGGGTCAATCCTTCGATTTAATGCTCGATAAGGTGAAGGAGACGATTGGCGAAATAACGAAGACGCAGGTGCGAAAGCGCAAGGCTGAGCTTGCGATGCTCCAGGCGCAAATTAACCCGCATTTTCTGTTTAATGTGCTGAATTCGATACGGATGAAGGTGCTGCGCAAAGGAGATTCGGAAAGCGCGGAAATGATCAGCTCGCTGTCGAAGCTGCTGCGGATGACCATTAGCCAGGATAAAGGCGTCATCCCGCTTCATGAGGAGGTAGATCTCGCAATTGATTATGTGAGGCTGATGAATATGCGGCAAAAGGAGAAGGCGGAGCTCACGCTTGACCTGTCACCTCTGAGCTTAACTGCACTCGTCCCGCGCTTTTGCTTACAGCCGATTATTGAAAATGCGCTCATTCACGGTCTCAGCCAGCAGGCCGGCTTAATGATGATTAGTGCGAGCGAAGCAGAAGGCGGCTATCAAATAACGGTAAGCGATAGCGGTCAAGGCATTGAGAAGGGAAAGCTCGAACGGCTGCGACATAAGCTGGGCGCAGGCTCCTTAGAAAAGCTTGAGCAGGGAGCTGTAGGCGAGGAAGAGGGAGATGCAGGCGCCTTGCCAGGCAAGTTTTCGGGCATCGGACTTGTAAATGTCTATGAACGGATGGGCATAACCTACGGCGAACGCTTCCAGATGACGATAGACAGCGATATCGGGCAGGGCACAGTCATTACGCTGTACATTCCGAAGCAGGTGGTGGATTCTGATGGTTAAGGTGATGCTGGTTGATGATGATTATCCGGTGCTGGATCTGCTGGCTTTTGCCATTGAGTGGGAGGAGCTGGGCTTTCAGCTGCTAGGCATGCATGAGAACGGCGAGGTTGCGCTGGCAGCGGCGCTGGAGGAAATGCCAGATATTCTGATTACAGATATCGGGATGCCCCGTATGGACGGGCTGGAGCTGATACGCAGGCTGAAGGAGCGAAAACCGGAGCTGCGGGTAGCGGTGCTGTCCTGCCACGATGAGTTCCGTTATGCGCAGCAGGCGCTCAAGCTGCAAGTGCAGGATTATTTGCTCAAGGATACGCTAGATCCTTCGGATATTCGAAAGCTGCTGCTGCAATTTCAGGCGGAGCTGAATGAGACGAAAGATTTGCATATGGAGCAGCTCCGCAAGGAGCATATGGTCGATCGCAATAAGGCGCTGCTGAAGGAGCAGTTTATTAGGGCGACGCTTCATCAGCCGATGCTGGATCCAGTCAAATGGCAGCAGGAGCTGGGGGCATTCGGCCTGCCATTCGGAGCTGGCGAGCTTGTCATTCCCGTGCTCGGCATCATCGACGATTATCCGCGGGCACTGCAGCGTTTTCGCTCCGAAGAGGTGCTGCGTTTTGTAGTGGACAATGTCACCCGCGAGGTGATGGCAAGCAGGGAGATGAGCCGCCCCGCTGCCCATTTTGTGTACAGCCCGCAGAAGTCCTTCATCATGCAGGTATGCCCGCACGGGCTGAAAATAAACGGCTTCGACGAGGTGAGGCTGCTGCTCGCGGAAGTGCAGCGGACGCTCAAAAGCTCGCTTAAGCTGACGATGTCTTTTCTGATCGGCGATAGCGCAGGCGATCCTTTGCGCTTGCGGGAATCGCTGGCGGAGCTGCTTTCCGGAGCGGGGGCGCGCTTTTATCGCGCGCCTGGCTCTATTGTGAAGGCGTGCGCCGGGCAGGCGGCGCAGCTAAACAAGGCAGGCAGCGATAATCCGCTGCTGGAAGGGTTTGGCGAGGCGGCGGAGCTGCTGCGGGAGGCGCTGCTGGGCCATAAGCGCAAGGCGGCAGAGGAGCTGGTGCGCCAGTGGCTGTCGCTCGCGGAGCAGCGGAGGCTGCCGCCCGAGCAGGTGAAGGATTGGGTGTTTAAGCTGCTGCTGGATGTAAAGCTCAAGCTTCAATTGATGCAGCATACCCGCTCAGCCAGCTCGATTGACGTCAGCCATCATGAGGTGTGGGAGCTTGGCAGCCTTGCCGAGCTGCAAGCGTGGCTGATTGCCCACTGCTTGTCAGCGATAATCGCCTCCGAAAACGGCGTCAGCGGCAGCAAGCGAGCCGAGGTCATCGACGCTTGCGAATACGTTTCGCAGCATTTGGACAAAAAAATCAGCCTCGACGAGGTGGCCGACCAGCTGTTTATGAATCCCAGCTATTTCAGCCGCCTGTTCAAGAAGGAAATGGGCGAGACCTTTATCGAATATGTAATACGGATGAAAATGCATCGGGCCAAAGAGCTGCTTGATCAAACCGGCTCGCCCGTCGGCAAAATATGTGAAACGCTGGGCTATGATAACCAGAGCTATTTTATAAAGCTGTTTAAGTCGTGTACAGGTGTGACGCCTGTTGAATATCGGAGAGGGCAAAAGCGATTATAAGCGATGCCAAGGCGGTTAGAAGTCTGTTATTTAAAGTTGAGATGGAAGTTGGCTTAAAGATATCGGTAATGGGTAGGCAACGGAGCATTAAACTAAAATTGCAGCAAGCATGGTGGGGAGGAGCGGGACATATGGAGCGGCAACAGCAGCAGCAGCAACAGCAGCAACAGCAACAGCAACAGCAACAGCAGCAAACACCGCTGGAAAAGCGCTTTGCGGAGCGTTTCTCGGGACAGCTGTATTTGCCGGTAGAGCGCCGAAGAGGGCTGGCGCTGCTGGTGAATGGAGAGCCGCTGCCTGCGGGACAGCAAGGCGATGCATGGTATGGCAAGCTGCGCGAAGCTGAGGTGCAGCGTCCCTTAGTCGAGGAGATTCGCGCCGAGGCACAGCGCCAATTGGCGAGCGTTGAGCCGGAGCTGAGCGAAGCCTTGTTTCGGATGTACAAGGAGACGGGGGAGCGGCTGCCGTACGAGCGGGTTTATTTTCAAAAAAGGCGGCGTTTGAATTCTTTCGCACTTATGGCGTTGATTGAGCCGGAGGAGCCGCAATATATGGAAGCGCTGCAGGCTGCGCTTTGGTCGATCTGCGAGGAGCGGACGTGGTGCCTGCCCGCGCATCTCGGTGGGGCTGAGCAACAGACGCCCATTGATTTATTTGCTGCGGAGACGGGCTTCGCCTTGAGTGAAATAAGCGTGCTGCTAGGCTTGCGGCTGCCAGAGGAGCTGCACCTGCGTATTCGTGAAGAAGTGGAAAAGCGGCTGTTTCAGCCATTTTTGACCGAAGGGCCTTATTTTTGGGAGAGCGCGGAGCATAATTGGGCGGCGGTATGTGCCGGGTCGATTGGCGTGGCCGCGCTGCATTTAATGGACGATCGCGAACGGCTGGAAGCCGTGATTTCCCGTGTACTAGCTGCGATGGATTGTTATTTGGACGGCTATGGCGAGGACGGAGCATGTGCGGAAGGATATTCGTATTGGCAATATGGCTTTGGCTTTTATGTGTATTTTGCACAGCTGCTTAAAGCGGCAACTAAAGGAGCCATTGATTTATTTCGCAGCGCAAAAGTGCAGGAAATCGCAATGTTTCAGCAGAAATGCTTTACGGGTGGACGCAGCATTGTGAATTTTTCCGATGCACCTTCTGAAAGCGGTATCTTCATGGGGCTGAGCTGCTATTTGCATCAGGAGTTTCCGTCTGTGGCCCTGCCGCATGCCAGCTTGCGCGACGCTTATACGGGGGATCACTGCGCAAGGTGGGCGCCTGCGGTGCGGAATTTGTTTTGGTGGGTGGACGGAGCGGGACGAGGCTCAGGGTACGAGTCGGAGCAAGGGGCCCGGCAAGAGGGACTGCAAGGAGGAGGGGCAAGCACTGCGGGCCAGATTGTGAAGTATGATGCAGCAGCTCTATGGCCTACGGAGTCGCATTATTTGGCGAATGTGCAGTGGCTGCTGTCCCGTCATGCCGCTGCGGATGGCGCGACGTACAGCTTTGCCGCCAAAGGCGGACATAACGATGAGCCGCACAATCATAATGATGTCGGGCAGTTTGTGCTTCATGCGGACGGAGAAGCCTATTTGGCGGATTTGGGCAGCGGGGAGTATACGGCGGATTATTTTGGTCCGCAGCGGTATGCGATCTGGTGCAACGGCTCGCACGGACATTCCGTGCCGATCATTGGCGGCGCGCGCCAGCGGGGCGGCGCGGACGCGCGCGCTGTGGTTGTGCAGGCGGCGACCGGCGCGGAGCTTGACGTGCTGGAGCTGGACATACAGGCCGCGTACGGCGAGGAAGCGGGCCTTGCAGTGCTGGGGCGGCGCTTCGAGTGGAACAAGAAGGGCGCGCTGCCTGTGCTGACGATTCGGAACCGGTATCGGTTCCGGGAGGAAGTAGGAGGCGGGCGCGAGATTATCGAGCGCTACGTTGCAGGGCAGATGCCGGAGGCCGGGGAGGCTGACGGTGTCGTGGTATTGCAGGGACGCAAGAGGCTGACGATTGCGTTCGATGCGAAGCGGTGGAAGCCAGTGGTGACGCAGCGGAGCGATATCGATCATTTTGGGCGTGAGCGGCAATGGTACACGCTGGATTTTCATCATTTGGAAGCGGGAACTGCGACGGTGGAAACCGATTTTGTTTTTCGTTTTGAGCCATAGGGTGGAATAGCTGAAAATAAATTAAAGCGGCAAAGAAAAGGAGAGCGAAGCAATGGCAGTGCAGGAGAAGGCGCAGGAGCAGCATAATTGGGTGAATGAAGCTTGGGACAAGGTGAATCAGAAGATCGGGCGCACTAGCGGCCGAATCGGCTCGCGATTTCCACATGCAAGCGTGAACGGGGTTTATGTGCTGGAGCCGGCGCATTGGTGGACGGCGGGATTTTGGCCAGGGCTGCTATGGCTGCTCTATCAGGATGAGAATTCGCGTACGGAGCGCTACAAGGAGCTTGCCGAAGCCTGTGAGCTTAAGCTCGACGAAGTCATCATGGGCTATGACAGGCTTGACCATGATATCGGCTTCATGTGGACACTTACTAGTGTGGCACGCTATAAGCTGCTGGGGGCGGAAGATTCGCGGCGACGGGCGCTGCTTGCGGCGAACCTGCTAAGCGGCCGCTTCAATATTCAAGGCCGCTACATTCGGGCATGGAATCCTTGGCGGGAAGGCGAGCGCAATGACGGGCTGGCTATTATCGACTGCATGATGAATTTGCCGCTGCTCTACTGGGCTTCGTGCTCGACGGAGGACCCGCGCTACAAGCATTTGGCGATGGCGCATGCCGATACGGTGCTGGAGCATTTTATTCGACCCGATGGCTCGGTTTATCATATTGTAGAGTTTGATCCGCAAAGCGGCGAAGTAGCTGCGAAGCATGGCGGGCAAGGATTTGCAGCCGAATCGGCATGGTCGCGTGGCGCATCCTGGGCGATTTACGGCATGGCACTCAGCTACGCCCATAGCGGTGAGCAGCGGTATTTAGATGCGGCGAAGCGCACGGCCCATTTTTTCCTGGCGAATTTGCCTGAAGATTCCGTGCCGCATTGGGATTTCCGGATACCGGAAGGCGTGGAGCCATACCGCGATTCATCGGCGGGCGCTTGCGCGGCTTGCGGTTTGCTGGCGATTGCGGATGCGGTGCCAGAGGTGGAGCGTGACTTGTATCGCAGCGCGGGGGAGCGGATTTTAAAATCGCTGTATGAGAACTATGGCGCATGGGCGGACGACGCACAGGAGGAAGGGCTGGTTCTGCATGGCACGAGCCATTACCCGGAACGCAAAAATCTCGATGTCCCGCTCATCTACGGCGATTATTTCTTTACGGAGGGCTTGTCCAAGCTGCGCGGCTATAAGAGCTTCTGGTCGTAAGGCGAGTGTTAGGTTGAACGTTATCCAATTATCATAGATAGGGAAAAGAAAGGGGCGAACGGCAGTTGATTGGGGAAAAAGGTACAGATTCAGGCGAGAGAGTGCTGTTAGCGGAGGATCGAAAGTATTGGGTGAGCGAGCTATGCCGTATTGCCGAGCCTGTGCTGCGTCTGCTAGCGGCTCGTGAGTTGAAAAAAACGATGCCCGTGCAGTCTGCTGCGGGACAGGATCGCTCCGATGTGACCCATCTGGAGGCGCTGGGCCGCCTATTATGTGGAATAGCGCCCTGGCTTGCAGGCAGCGGCGGGGCAGACGAAGAGGAAGAGCGGCTTCGCCAGCAATATGCGGAGCTGTCTCGAGCCGCGATTGCCGCTGGCTGTGATCCGCAGTCGCCTGATTATATGAATTTCGCGGAAGGCTTTCAGCCGATCGTCGATACGGCTTTTCTGGCACAGGCCATTTTGCGTGCGCCAACGGAGCTTTGGGACAAGCTGGATACCGAGGTGCAGAAGCACGTTGTTCAGGCCTTCAAACTAACACGCTCGCGCAAGCCTTTCGCCATGAACTGGCTGCTTTTCTCTGCAATTATTGAAGCGGCCTTGTATCGCATGGGGGAAAGCGATTGGGACCCGATGCGCATTGATTATGCGCTCAAGCAGCATGAGCAGTGGTATGTCGGAGATGGGGCCTATGGCGATGGGCCATCGTTCCACTTCGACTATTACAACAGCTTTGTTATCCAGCCCATGCTCGTTGACATCATAGCGGCCGTTCAAGGCTGCTATGAAGATTGGGATGCGATGCAGGCGAGCATCAAAGAGAGAGCGAAGCGCTGGGCGGAGGTGCAGGAGCGGCTCATTTCGCCGGAAGGCACATTTCCGCCGCTGGGCCGCTCGCTAGCTTACCGCTGCGGCGCAATGCAAAGCTTGGCGCAAAGCGCACTGCTGGACGAGCTGCCGGTCAGCGTATCTCCGGCACAGGCGCGCTGCGCATTGACCGCGGTTATTCGGCGCAGCTTGTCTGTGCCCGGCACATTTACAGAGGACGGCTGGCTGACCATCGGCTTTTGCGGCAGCCAGCCAGATATTGGCGAGCATTATATTTCCACAGGCAGCCTGTATTTATGCGCGGCTGTGTTTCTCCCGCTAGGCCTTGCCGCTGAGCATCCCTTTTGGAGCGGCGAGCCTGAGGATTGGACAGCGCGCAAAGCGTGGTCAGGGGCCGCTTTTTCAATGGATCAGGCACTGAAAGGGTAGCAGTCATAATAGGCTGCGAGAGTATGAGCAAGAGTATCAGCTACCAGCAGCAAGAATAGGCGAAGAAGCGGGGCCATACAGTACAGATGCGCCTTCTCTAATTTTTGCTGCTTTTTCTGACCCGCAAATCTAAGAAATGATAAGTTCCAGCCCAGTCTCAAACTTCCACAGAAGGCCGTTTACCATGGAGCAAGCTCGGCAACAATGGATGAGGGGCTGCGCTCGCGCTGCATTAGTTGAAGCAGAAGGCTTCATAAAGCGGTCTTTTTGCCAATGGTATGTAAATTTCCTGCAAAAATCATCCCCAAGCACTTGAAATTAATAACGAAAAAAAGTATGATAAACATGATTGTTAGCACTTCATGCTCATGAGTGCTAACAAAAATAAGCGACAAATTTTTAAAGGAGGCTATTTTCAATGATCAGACCTTTGGGTGAACGTGTATTAGTAGAAGCGATCGCGAAAGAAGAAACGACTGCAAGCGGTATCGTTTTGCCAGATTCGGCTAAGGAAAAACCGCAAGAAGGTAAAGTGGTGGCTGTTGGCAGCGGCGCGCTGAAAGACGGAGTTCGCGTAGCGCTTGAAGTTAAAGAAGGCGATCGCGTCCTTTTCTCCAAATATGCGGGAACAGAAGTCAAATACGACGGCAAAGAGTATTTGATTATGAAAGAAAGCGACATTCACGCGATCTTTGAATAGGCTATCACATACAGCTTGACTGGACTTAAACGTTAAGCATACTTATATGAATATATTTTCGGGAGGTAAATGATAATGGCAAAGGATATTAAATTTAGCGAAGACGCTCGCCGCGCAATGCTGCGTGGTGTTGATGCACTTGCAAATGCTGTAAAAGTTACACTCGGACCTAAAGGCCGCAACGTCGTGCTGGAGAAAAAATTCGGCAGCCCGTTGATCACGAACGATGGTGTATCCATCGCGAAAGAAATCGAGCTGGAAGATGCATTCGAGAACATGGGTGCACAGCTTGTTAAAGAAGTAGCAACAAAAACAAATGATGTTGCCGGTGACGGTACAACAACAGCTACCGTTTTGGCTCAAGCGATGATTCGCGAAGGTCTGAAAAACGTAACAGCTGGCGCTAACCCAATGGTTATCCGCAAAGGTATTGAAAAAGCGGTTAAAGCTGCAGTTGAAGAGCTGCAAAACATCGCTAAACCAATCGAAGGCAAACAATCCATCGCTCAAGTTGCGGCTATTTCTTCCGCTGACGATGAAGTTGGCCAACTGATTGCAGAAGCTATGGAAAAAGTGGGCAACGACGGCGTTATTACCGTTGAAGAGTCGAAAGGCTTTGTAACGGAGCTTGAAGTGGTTGAAGGTATGCAATTCGACCGTGGATACATCTCTCACTACATGGTTACTGACACAGACAAAATGGAAGCTGTTCTGGATAACCCATATATCCTGATCACTGACAAAAAAATTACAAACATTCAGGAAATTCTTCCTGTGCTTGAGAAAGTCGTTCAATCCGGCAAACAGCTTCTGATCATTGCAGAAGATGTTGAAGGCGAAGCGAACGCAACTCTGGTTGTGAACAAACTGCGCGGCACATTCACTTGCGTAGCTGTTAAAGCACCAGGCTTCGGCGACCGTCGTAAAGCGATGCTGCAAGATATCGCGGCACTTACTGGTGGTCAAGTGATCACTGAGGAACTGGGCCTTGAGCTGAAATCGACTACGGTTGAGCAACTGGGTTCCGCTCGTCAAGTGCGCGTAACAAAAGAAAACACAATCGTGGTTGACGGCAGCGGCGACGCTTCTGACATCGCGGCTCGTGTAAGCCAAATCCGTACGCAGCTGGAAGAAACAACTTCCGACTTCGACCGTGAGAAACTGCAAGAGCGTCTGGCTAAATTGTCCGGCGGCGTAGCAGTAATCAAAGTCGGCGCTGCTACTGAAACAGAACTTAAAGAGCGCAAGCTTCGCATCGAAGATGCCTTGAACTCGACTCGCGCAGCGGTTGAAGAAGGTATCGTATCCGGTGGTGGTACAGCTCTAATTAATGTATATAAAGCAGTTGCTGCTGTTAATGCAGAAGGCGACGAGCAAACAGGCGTTAACATCGTTCTTCGTTCCCTTGAAGAGCCGCTTCGCACAATTGCTGCGAACGCTGGCCAAGAAGGTTCGGTTATCGTTGAGCGCTTGAAAAACGAACCAATCGGCATTGGTTACAACGCTGCTTCCGGCACATGGGTTAACATGTTCGAAGCGGGTATCGTTGACCCTGCTAAAGTTACACGCTCCGCATTGCAAAACGCAGCTTCCGTTGCAGCTATGTTCCTGACAACTGAAGCGGTTGTTGCTGACAAACCAGAACCAAAAGGCGCTGGCGGCGGCATGCCTGACATGGGCGGAATGGGTGGAATGGGCGGCATGATGTAATGAAATCATTATCGAAGTAATTCGATGATGAGCGACCGCGCTTAAGCGGTATATTTCATCGCCGATGGAGCAGAAAAGCGCTCCATGCGGTAATCAGGCTGTGAAGTCTGTAGCATCAAAAGTTTCCTTGAGCGGAAACACCGTTTGACCACATAATGCAAAAATAAGAGACCTTTCATGAGTTCATTGAACTTTTGAGAGGTCTCTCATTATTTTAGCAGCAAGTTTTTTTAATCATGCACAGGTGGACATAATTCAATCTAATTCTTGATCTAAAACCGTTTTTACTAAACGACGTACTTCATCTGTTGACGTGGTATCCATTAATTGGTTTCTTAGTTCGCCTGCGCCTCTAAATCCACGAACATAGATTTTGAAAAAGCGCAGAAGTGGTTTAAATGATCGTGGCAGAATTTCTTTCGAATATTTATCGTGAAGATCCAACTGTAAAAGAAGTAAATGGAGAAAATCCTGCGCGCTATGTTCTTTAGGTTCTTTTTCAAAAGCAAATGGATTGGTGAAAATGCCGCGGCCAATCATAACGCCATCGACGCCGTATTGTTCTACTAATTTTAATCCTGTTGCGCGGTCAGGAATATCTCCATTAATCGTTAACAACGTATTTGGAGCAATTTCATCGCGTAATTTTTTTATTTCAGGGATTAGTTCCCAGTGCGCAGCTACTTTACTCATCTCTTTTTTTGTACGAAGGTGAATGGAAAGATTCGCAATATCTTGTTTCAATATATGTCCTAACCAATCGCGCCACTCGTCAATATTAGAGTAACCCAATCTTGTTTTAACACTAACCGGCAATCCACCTGCTTTTGCTGCTTGAATAATTTCTGCTGCAACTTCAGGATGCTGTATTAATCCAGCACCTTTTCCATTGGAAGCGACGTTTTGAACGGGGCATCCCATGTTTAAATCGATACCACGAAAACCAAGTTTTTTCATATCCATACTCATCTGTTCAAAAAATGCAGGTTTATTGCCCCAAATATGAGCGACAATTGGTTGCTCATCTTCTGTGAACGTTAACCGACCACGTACACTGTCTTTTCCTATAGGGTGACAATAACTTTCTGTATTTGTGAATTCAGTGAAAAATACGTCGGGTTTTGCAGCTTCACTAATGACGTGACGAAATACAACATCTGTGACATCTTCCATTGGTGCTAATATGAAAAATGGCTTTGGCAGATTAAGCCAAAAATTTTGTTCGTTACTCATATTATCTCCTCTTGTTGCAATATATAAAAACGATATAAGCTATAGCAAAGTCCTTTATCCATCATACATAATATCATTTTTTTTCGTATGATGCACAGAATCGTTTGTGTGAGCGTGAACACATCATATTGACTTGGAAATATAGGACTGATTTTTAATGGGATTCGGATAGAAAACCTATGATAAGACCTAAAATACACAAAAACTCATCTAATATCATGGGCGGAATGATGTAATACAGGCAAAAGCCTGTAGCATCAAGGATTCCTCTGTGGAAGAACGCCGTTTGACCACATCGTTTTGTAAGTACACCTTAGAGTTCACTGGAATATTTCAGTAGACTCTAAGGTGTTTTTTATATAGTTTGAGGTAATCATACATGGTGGAATAAAAAGTAAAGTGGATAATTTACTTATCCACTCGACAGTGTTATATTATAAGCAACAGAAGCATATAATGCAGAAAGGAGCCGTGCGCTAACACGACTCCCCCTGCAACAGCTGCTTTTAAGGGCAGTAGGCTTTAATTAGGTGTTACGACCGAAATAGACCGCATTCCTTGACCAGGGGGCGGTCTATTTTCGTTTCTCGGACAGTAGCGCTACGATAAGCAAACCAAAAGTAAGCATGATCATGAGTGCTTCAAATACTGTCACAAGGCATCACCTCCCTTCTGGGAGACTAGCAACTCAGACTACTTTCTAAATCAAGGAGGTAGTCTTTTTTTTATGATTGGTCGGTTTTAACGATAAAAGTTAAAGTATTTGTAAAAGCTGTTTTCTCTTGCGATCTTGCATTGATTAATCGACAAACAATAGGTATGATAAGTGAGGCAACATAAAAGCAATTGAAACAACATGAAAGCTACGGTTTTTTAATCGAAACGAAGTGAAAAACATGCGTGGTATCGTACAATTTGAATGTGGATGAGGGATAGGCTTGGGGAAGCGTACGATTAGAAAGTCTGAGTTTACTCGCGAGATGAAAGGATTGGTCGTTCCATCTGTGCTGTCCATGCTTGTTGCTAATTCATTCTCGCTAGTTAACATGCTAATGGTGACCAGCTTGGGAGATGAAGCAGTCGCTATAACTGCCGCAGCGGGCAGAATCAGCTTTATTTTATCGATGATCCTTACCGCCGTCTATGGGATGACCTCTTATATGACCCAGTACTACGGAAAACAGCAGTATACGCTTTTGCGGGCGACATTCGGCTTTATGCTGCTGACGGGCATCGGCATTAGTCTTCTGGCATTTGCTGTTGTGTCGATTTGGAAGGAGCCGATTCTCTCTCTATTTATTAAGGACGCTGAACTAATGCCGCTTGGTATTCAATATGTGACGATAATGGCCTTTGTTTTTCTAATTAGTGCGATTAGAGATGCTTATGCACAAGCGCTTGGATCCATAGGGAAGGTTAAAATCACTTTGTATGTCGGTCTATGTGCGATGGCAGTCAATATTACACTGGACTATGGGCTGATCTACGGCAGGCTGGGCTTGCCCAAGCTTGGTGTTGCAGGAGCTGCATGGGGAACGTTAATCGCTTCTGGAGCGAGTCTGCTGGTTTTGTTAGTTTTTATTTATAGTAAATCGTATTATGTTAATATTCGAATCCGCGAGCTATTTAGCTTGCCTCTGCTGGTGCGCAAACAGGTATTGAAAACGATAACGCCGCTAGTGTTCCACGAAGGAATGTGGTCGATTGGCAATATGCTGTATGCCGTAGCTTTTGGAGCATTGGGCATCGCGGCATTGACTACATTTCAGCTGGGGAATACGCTGCAGGGATATTTTATGATGGGGATTCACGGATTTGCTTATGCAGCAAAGGTTATGATTGGACAAAAGCTGGGACAGGACAAGCCGGAGCAGGCGATGGATTATGCGCGCAGATTTACTCGCATTTCGGTCATTGCTGGTATAATCATTAGTGTTGTCATTATTATGATTTCGCCGTTTGCAGCCTTGATTTTTCCTCACCTAAGTGAGGAGGTTCATGCATCATTAGGGAATGTCCTGCTGCTGCAGGCTTTGGCAATGACCGCATTTTTCTTGAATAATGTGTGGATTGTCGGTATGTTTAGAGCAGGCGGAGATAATTTGTTTACGATGAGCATGATTTTAATTACAACATGGGCCATTGCATTGCCAGCGGTATTTGTTGGCGTGTACGTGCTCCATCTGCCGCTAGAGTGGGTTTATGCCTTATTTTTATGTGAAGAGGTTAGCAAAGCTTTGATTGGGTATAAACGTTATCGTTCCCAGAAATGGATGCGGAATTTAGCTGGGTCTAGCCCGGAAGCGCCATCAGCAGCGGCATCTATGTAGGGCACTCTGGGTGCGTGAGAATAGTAAAGAAGTAGAATGGAGGGTTTGTGATGTCTCTCGCAGGCGAAGAAAGAAAGCTAAGCATTATGAACTTGCTGAATGAGCATGGGAAGGTCATTGCAGGCGACCTGGCGCGCATGTTCGAGGTTACAACGGAAACGATTCGCAGAGATCTCGATGAGCTGGAGAAGGAAAATAAGCTTAAGAAGGTGTATGGAGGCGCAATCAAGCTGAAGGTAGAAATAGAACCTACATTGTTTGAAAGAGCCTGCATTAATCAAGAGGCGAAGGAGAAAATTGGTTATCTTGCTTTTACATTAATCGACGACCATGACGTTATCTTTATAGATGAAGGCACGACACCGCTGCAAATTATCCCTTTTTTATCGCAAAAGAAGGAGGTTACCGTATTAACGAGCTCAATATCCGCCATGATGGCCTTGATCGAGCTCAAAAAAAGAGAGCAATTCGATGGGCGGATTATTATGCTTGGCGGCGAAGTGGATGTGAAGCATTCCCGTGTAACGGGTGCTATTGCGGAAGCTAATATGTCGGATATTTTTGTGAATAAAGCATTTGCAACCGTGGATGCCTTATCGATCGAACATGGATTTACGAGCTATGACTACGAGAAGGCAACGTTGACTCGCAAATGGATTCAGCAGTCGGAAACGTCGATCATTTTGGCGGATTCATCGAAATGGAACAAGCGGTCTATGGTGAAAATATGCGATTTTGAAAATGTCGATATCGTTATTTCGGAGCTGGAGCCTCCGGCAGAATGGAAGACGCAGCTGGAAGAGACGAATACAAGATGGATGATGCCAACTGAATAGCAAAGCATGAATAAAGCATGATGAATAAAGCATGATGAGTAAAGCTTGATGACTAAATCAGATGATCGAATCAGTCGTAAAAGCCAGTAGAGAAGCACTCCTTCTCTGCTGGCTTTTTTTGATGTTGTTTGTTGTTGTGTCAAAATTGTAATCCCTATGTTAAATCTTTCGAAACGCATTGTATTGGTCATTTTTTAGCAGTAGAATGTTTAAAACAACATAAATAAAAATAAAAGCAATAAAAAGCAATTTGTTGTTAAGCGAACAAATAACTAGGGAAACAGGAGTGAGGATGATGAAAGACGCTGTGTACTTGGACAAAAGCAAGAAGAAGTATAAAGGAAATTTGCATACGCATACGACATGGTCAGATGGATCGCAGGAGGCGCCGGAAGTTGTGGCTGCTTTCAAGGCTAAAGGCTATGACTTCATCAGCATAACAGATCATGATGTTTACGCTCGAACGGCTGATTATGACACCGATTCCTTCATCGTGCTGCCAGGCATGGAAAGAGGCGGCTTGAATTTAGTGCCGGATGAAGACCCAGGCTACCACTTTGGCGTGCTAGACGATCCGACGATGCGATCGGAGAAAGAGAGATTTCATCATTTGCAATCATTCGAGGTTCCCATTCCTTGGGAGGGGCCACAATCTCCACAGAAGCTGATTGATGAAATGAAGGCGCATGGAAATCTTGTCATTTTCAATCACCCCGAATGGCATTTGACACGCTTTGAGGATATGGTGCAGTACGATGGATTTTTTGCGGTCGAAATTTATAATCACGCAACGGAATGGACGCCGAGCTCTTCTTATGGGGCCGCCTACTGGGATCATGCGCTTCAAAATGGCAAGCGCGTGTTTGGTATCGCTGCTGATGACTCGCACGAGCATGACCCAAACAGCAAAATTGCTGAGTATGGGGGCGGCTGGGTTTCTGTCGAGGCGGAGGAGCTTACGCAGCAAGGTATTATCGCGGCACTGAAGAACGGACAATTTTACTCCAGCTCGGGTCCTGAAATTTTTGATTATCGTGTGGAGGATGGGTTTGTTCATGTGGAGTGCTCGCCCTGCCAGTATATTATGTTTAAAGCATTTCCGCTGCGCGGACCATTTCTCGTGGAACGCGAGACGGGCGAGCTGATGACCTCTGGAAGTATGAAGATTAAGCAGGGCATGGCATATATTCGGGTGGAGTGTGTGGATGAGAATGGCAGAATAGCGTGGTCTAATCCGATCTTTGTGGCAGATTTGGCGGAGGGGGAATAGCCATGAGAGATGCTGTTATTTTAGAGGCTGGGCGTCAAAAGTATAAAGGCAACATTCATGCGCACTCCGTTCGCAGTGATGGCGAATATACGGTAGAGCAGATGATAGAGGCTTATCGCTCCAAAGGCTATCATTTTATGTGCTTAAGCGACCATGAGATTTATTTTCACAGCGATGCGTATGACACTGAGGATTTTATTATGCTGGACGGCTATGAAATGGCATGTGAGATGGAACGTGAAACGACCGGTCAACAGTATCACCTGCATGGGCTTTTGGATCGCTCGCTGCAGGCGGAGAAGCCCTTTCAGCACGATGAGGAGCATGCGAAGCCGGATTATGAGAGCTTGGATACGATTCAGCAATTGATTGATGAGATGAGAAGCAAAGGCAATCTCGTCATTATGAATCATCCAGAATGGTCTAAAAATCGAGAAGAGGATTTGCTTAAGCTTGAGGGCTATGCAGCGATTGAAATCTATAACCACCAATCCGAAATTCAAGAGGCGGTAGGTTACGGCATATGCTACTGGGACTATGTCCTAAAGCGAGGCAAGCAAGTAAATGCCATTGCCGCAGACGATGCCCACGGTGGTCCGACCGATATGGCGGTATCCGAATTTTATGGCGGCTGGATTGTTGTAGAGGCCGAGCAACTAGAGCAGCAGGCGATTATTGATGCGATGAAAGCAGGCCAATATTATAGCTCCAATGGCCCGACGATTTATGATCTTCGTATTGAGAACGATAGGCTTAAGGTGAGCTGCTCTCCTGTGCAAAGCATTCGTTTTATTACCTTTCCGCACAATGGCTTGGCTGAAATGGACCCCACTGGTGAATATATCACGGAAGCTGAATATGTCATTCGGAATGACGAGCAATATGTGCGAGTGGAATGCGTAGATGCATTGGGCAAAATAGCGTGGAGCAATCCGATCTATCCCAAATCCGAGTTGCAAGTATAGGAGGAGCTATGAGCAATCCATATTTATTATTGACACCGGGTCCCTTATCAACAACCGCAACGGTCAAAGAGGCGATGCAAAAGGATTGGTGTACGTGGGATCATGAATATAAAGCCATTGTCGAACAAATTCGTCAGCAACTGTTAGAGGTTGGCTGCACATCTAAGGAGCACTATACGCCCCTGTTCATGCAGGGCAGCGGCACCTTCGGTGTTGAAGCGACGCTTGGCTCTGTCATCCCGAGTGACGGCAAGTTGCTCATTTTGCAAAACGGCGCTTATGGGAAGCGTATCGAGGACATAGCAAAGGTGCTCCATATTCCACATCTATCCCTTGTATTTGAAGCTAATGCGCAGGTAGATCCTCTAGTCGTTGAAAGGAAGCTTGCTGAGGATTCATCGATTACACATGTCGCTATGGTCCATTGTGAGACGACGACAGGCATTTTGAATCCGCTTGAGGCGGTAATGGAGGTCATTAAGCGAAATAATCGAATCGCAATCATCGATGCGATGAGCAGCTTTGGCGGCATTCCGATTGCTGTGGAGGAGCTGCAAATCGACTTTATCATTAGCAGCGCGAATAAATGCATCCAAGGTGTTCCAGGCTTCAGCTTTATCCTTTGCAAAAGGGATGAGCTTATGAAATGCAAAGGGAGAGCGCGCTCGTTATCGCTTGATTTGTACGACCAGTGGGAGACGATGGAGAAGGACTCCGGCAAATGGCGCTTTACTTCGCCAACGCATGTTGTGCACGCCTTTGCGCAGGCGCTAAAGGAGCTGGCTGAAGAAGGCGGCGTGGAAGCACGTCATGCGCGATATTGTACCAACCAGCAAATCGTCGTGGAAGGGCTGACGCAAGCTGGCTTTACGGCTTACTTGCCGAGAGAGCTGCAGTCCCCGATTATTACAACCTTTTTGTATCCAACGCATATTCCTTTTGAATTTGAGCATTTTTATAACTTTTTGAAGCTGGCTGGCCTGGTCATTTACCCTGGCAAATTAACAGATGCCCATGTATTTCGAATCGGGAATATCGGGGACGTGCATGCAAACGATATGGAGCGGTTAAGCGAGCAAATATTACGTTATGTTGGAGAGATCAAATATGAGAATTGAAGGCGTTATTTTAGATTGGGCAGGGACGACCATTGATTATGGCTGCTTTGCGCCGGTACAGGTGTTTATTGATGTTTTTGAGGAAATAGGCATTCCAGTAACGATGGAAGAGGTCCGCGCTCCTATGGGACAGCTGAAGCGGGATCATATTCAATCGCTGCTGCAAATGCCAAGAATAGAAGCTGCTTTTCAAGCAAAATTTGGCCGCAGCTATACGGAGACGGATATGAATGAGCTGCATGATCGGTTTGAGCCCCGACTGCTGGCTATTCTCTCGCAATACGGAAAGCCAAATCCATATGTTGTAGAGACCGTACGGCAGTTGAGACAGCAAGGCTTAAAAATCGGAGCGACTACAGGTTATACTTCCACCATGCTTTCCATCGTGGCGAAAGCGGCTAAGGAATACGGCTACGAACCTGATCATTGGGTAACGCCTGATCTTGTTATGGACAAAGGCAGACCTTATCCTTATATGATTTATGAGAACATGAAGCAGCTTGGCCTGCGCCATCATGCGCAAGTTGTTAAGGTTGGAGATACGATTTCTGATATTCAAGAAGCGAATAGTGCTGGAGTGTGGGCGATTGGCATTGTGAAAGGCAGCTCCATGCTTGGCCTTACGGAGGCTGAGGCGCAGCAGCTGTCGCCAGAGGAAGAACGCCATATCATCGCTGCTGTAAGCAAAAGCTATATGGAAGCAGGAGCCCATGCTGTTATTGAGGACATGTCCCAGCTGCCTGCGATGATTGAGCAAATCAATGAACGATTGATGAATGGGGAGCTGCCTTATGCCAAACCGCATCAATAGCCGCATAGAAGGAGATATCAATGGAACGGATGCCCGTCAAGCTTGGCAGGATGAGCATCTAAGCGAAGTGACGCTTGCTGTACTCGAACAGGACAGCAAGCTTTTTCTTCATCAGTCTATGTCTACGCCATGCTTAAATGCCATCGTAAATGCAGAGGGCATTTACATTGAGGATCAGGATGGACGCAAAGTGATCGATTTTCATGGAAACAGCGTTCATCAGGTAGGCTACAAAAATGAGTATGTGATGAATGCCATCATTAAGCAGATGCACCAGCTGCCTTTTCTGCCGCGTCGATATACGAGCCAGATTGCTATTAAGCTGGCACAGAAGCTGGCCCAGCTTGCGCCGGGAGATTTGAACAAGGTGCTGTTTACGCCAGGCGGCACCAGTGCGATTGGAATTGCGCTGAAGCTTGCGCGCAGGGCAACCGGCAAGCACAAAACGATTTCCACCTGGGATTCCTTTCATGGCGCAAGCTTGGATGCAATATCGATTGGCGGCGAAGCCGTATTCAGAAGCGGGATTGGGCCGCTAATGCCCGGAACGGAGCATATGATGCCCTATAACAGCTATCGTTCGATCTTTGGTGAAGGAGAAGCTGCCGCCGCCAAAAATCTGGACTACTTATGCTATATGCTGGAACGAGAAGATGACGTGTGCGCGGTCATTCTTGAGCCGATTCGCAGCACGGATGTACAGATTCCTACCGTTGCCTATATGCAGCGGCTTCGTCAAATCTGCGACGATTATGGCGTGCTGCTCATACTGGATGAAATACCGACGGCATTAGGACGTACGGGCAAAATGTTCGTTCACGAGCATTATGATATTGTTCCGGATATCGTCGTTATTGGCAAAGGTTTAGGTGGCGGGATTTTTCCGATGGCAGGCATTATTGCGAGAGAGCATTTAGATATTGCGGGCGATATTTCACTCGGTCATTATACGCATGAGAAAAGCGCTGTAGGCTGTGCGGCAGCTTTGGCTACAATCGAATACATCGAACAGGAAAATCTGCTTGCGCATGCGCAAAGCATGGAGCAATGGCTGATGTTTCATCTTCAGGAGCTGCAGAGGAAGTATGCCGTAATAGGCGATGTTCGGGTTAAAGGCATGCTGGCGGCAATAGAGCTCGTATCTGATCGTGAGACGAAAGAGAAGGAAGTGGCAGGCGCTGAAAAGGTTCTCTATGAATGCTTGTCCCGCGGACTAAGCTTCAAGGTGTCTGGCGGAAATGTCATTACGCTTGTTCCGCCATTAATTACAACCGTTAAACAAATGGAAGAAGCCATCGCGATTTTGGATCAGGCGCTTGAGCAAGTGTTCACAAAATAAAACAGATCAATCGCCACAAAAACAACATCATTGCAATTAAAAAAATAAAAAAACAATTTATTAATGTGTAATTGACACAGTTTTTACAATTCTCCTTTATAGTTTAGTTAAGCCAGTGATAACTGGACAACGAGGAGGGTTTAAAAGCATGAAGAGGCTTGCACTTGGATTAGTTAGTGTAATTGCTAGTATTGCATTGTTAGCTGGATGTGGTACAGGCTCAAATTCTGGAGCCGCAACAAATGACGGCACAGAGACTTCTAGCAATGGGGAGAAAATGAAAGAGGTCGTGATCTCCGTTCGCGAGAACACATGGGGAGCACGGAAGGACAATTTTGTAGAAGCAGAAAAGCGTTTGAACGAACAATTGAAGTCGGAAAATGTGCAGGTGAAAATAGATTGGTGGCCAGGCGTTGGCGATGATGAGCTGATTTTGCAGGCGCAAGCGAATAAAGTAGCAGATGTATTTATTAACTCCAGCGTGGATATTGGCTGGCAGCTGAACGCAGGACTCATCCGTGATGTGGACTGGGTAGGAACATCAGATGTGTTCAAAAATATGCCAGAATCCTATAACAACATTATGAAATACGAAGACCACTATTATGGCGTCATTCAAGATATGGATGCTTCTCCCGTATTCATTAGCCGCAAAGCGCTGGAAGGCTTGGGCTGGACAGCAACGCAAATTGATGAGCTGAAGGCTCGCGTTGATGCTGGAACCTTCACATTCGGTGAGCTTGTGGAACTTGCAGATGCGGCTGTTAAGCAAAAGCTGGTTAAAGTTGGCTTTGGAGTTGAGGATACCCGATTTGAAGGCTGGAATTATACATTTGGCAACTTCAATTATAGTGCGGAACAGAACAAGATGGTACTGTCGAAAAATACGCAGAAGGTTTATGAGTTTTGGCATGACGCGAAGCAGCGCGGTGTAGTTACAGAGGGAATTGCTGAGATTGATACGGACAAGGCTGCCGAGCTGTTCATTAAAGGCGAATTGTTTGCTGAATTTGCCCGTACTGAATTTTATCAAGTTATGCGTACACAGCTTGGCATGGAAGAGGACTTGGCTGGCTATGAAGCATGGTTTAAGGAAAATGCGATCTGGATTCCGGTTCCGTCGGTTGAGCAGGGAGGAAAACCTGTATCCTACAGCAATCCTGCGATGATCTATGTAGGGCCTACTGTGGATGATGAGAAGATGCCTTATGTTCAAAGGTTGATTGAGCATGTGCTGGATGCGGACCTGCAGGTTAACCATACGCTTAAGAGCGGCAAGCTGCCTGTAACAGCGGCAGCGCAGGAGGATGCTCGCTTCCAAGAAATGAGCTTCTACAAAGATCATGCTTATTTAATCGAGTTTACGAAAACTCGCCCAGCCCAAATGGATTATGCGGTCTATATGAAATCTTTTACGCTGGGAATTGATGCGATTTTGACGAAAGGCCAAACAGCAGCAGAGGCCTTTGAGCTATTCCAAAAGGATGTAAAGCAAAACGTGCCAGCGGACAGTCTCATTGTAGAATAACGATGATACAAAAGAAGGTGCTCTGATTACAAGAGCACCTTTCCATATATTTTGCTTATAGGAAGCAGGTGCAGATCTCATTATGGAGATCCCAGTAACTTCAGCCAAGACAGCTTACAAGAAGCCTTTTGCCAAGAAAGTGTACCCGTATTTGTTCATTATGCCCTTTGCTCTTCTGGTGCTGGTCTTTTTTATTCTTCCGGCTCTAGCGACCATTATTATGTCCTTCACGGATTTGAATGCATCGATGAAAATCAACTTTGTTGGTTTCGATAATTTCAAGCGAATATTTTCCGATTACAGCATGCCTCAAATTTTATGGAACACCGTTATATTTGCCGTTATTACGCTCGTGTTCTCTTTGTTTTTTGGTTTGTTTATATCGATCGCAACCCAGTACTTCTTAAAGGGCAAATTGACAGCAGTCATTTATCGTGTCCTCTGGTTAATTCCGAGCATCATTCCTGCAGTTGTATATGTAACGTTCTGGAAATATTTATTTGATCCCACGGAGGGTGGGCTAGTCAATAAAGTTCTGCTCTTATTCCAGCCAGACAGCGATCCCATCTCATGGTTTACGAAAATCGCTATGGCTGTTGTGATCATTGCTACGATTGTATCTACAACTTCAGGAGGCATGATTCTATTATCTGCTGCAATTAGCTCCATACCTGAAGATTTGTATAAGGCTGCGAAAGTAGATGGAGCAAGTGAAAAATCGGTCATCACTAAAATCATCCTTCCTTCCTTAAAATGGCCGTTAATGTATATTACGATATCCGATCTTATCGGCTTTGTGTCCTCCTATTTCTTCATCCTGCTGCTGACAAATGGCGGACCTATGCGAGACACGACGACGTTATCTCTATATGCGTACCAGCAGGCCTTTAATTTAAAATATTATGGCTATGGCGCCGCTCTTTCGCTTATGGTTGTGCTGATCTCGCTTATTTTGACATTATGGCTGCTGAGGCTGTTTGATTTCGATGAAATGATAAAGCCATCACGGATTGAAGATTAGGAGGCAAATATGTCGACAACGATACTAAAAAAGCTGCTCGTGCACACGTATTTGCTGCTGTTCACCCTGCCTATTATCGGCATGATTGTATGGTATTTTCTTGCAGCTACCTTTAATGGCACGACGGGCCAATTTTCGCTTGAGAACTTCAATTTTGTTAAGGAGCCTATCGAGTATGCGGGCGTTCATCTGCCGGCGATTTGGCCTATTGTTCTAAATACATTAGTCTATTCGTTTCTTATTGTATTGATTGAAATCGGCATTGCTGTGCCTGCCGCATATGCCTTCTCTCGGCTCGATTTCAAAGGAAAGCTGGCCGCAATGAAATTTCTGTTCCTTATGCGCTCCTTTCCAGGCATTACGCTCATTATCGCTACATTTTTTATATTGGTTCAAATGAATCTAGTGAATACGTACTTAGGCGTTATCCTCGTTGCTATAACGGGCTCCTTGCCAGGCAGAGTGTATATTATGAAAGGTTTCTTCGATGAGGTGCCGTGGGATTTGGAATGGGCGGCGATGGTAGATGGATGCTCGAGATTTCGAGCGCTCATGAAGGTGCTCGTTCCCTATGTATTGCCGGGCATCGGGGCAATTGCCGTTTTCTCCTTCTTAGGCGCCTACGGTGAATGGTTTCTGTTCAAGCTGTTTATATTCGATGACAACATGCTGACGCTCGCCGGCTATCTGTCCCGGCTGGTAACGAAGGAAAATGTCATTATGAACTATGGATTGATTACAGCGATTGGTTTGTTTTATACGATTCCGCTAATCGTGTTCTATATCTTTACCCAGAAAATATTCCTGAAGGTTAATTTGGGAGGAGCAAAGCAGGTATGATTTCTCTTGTAAATATTGTGAAAAACTATGATGGCAAGCAAAACGGAGGCCGTGCAGTTGACGGATTGAATCTCGAAATTGCAAAGGGTGAATTTGTTGCGCTGCTAGGCCCTTCAGGCTGCGGAAAAACGACTACACTAATGATGCTGGCGGGGCTGCTGAAGCCAACCTCTGGCGAAATTTATTTTAAGGATAAGCTTGTTAATCATGTGGAGCCGAAGGATCGAAATATCGGAATGGTGTTTCAGTCCTATGCGCTGTATCCTCATTTGACGGTTCGTGACAACATTGCGTTTCCGCTTCGCGAGCGAAAAATGGCTAAGAAGGACGCATACGAGCGTGCTTTGCAGACGAGTAAAATATTGCAAATCGATCATCTGCTCGATCGCAAGCCGTCACAGCTGTCAGGCGGTCAGCAGCAGCGTGTCGCCATGGCGCGCGCGTTGTCCAAGGACCCGGAAATTTTACTGCTGGATGAGCCGATGTCCAATTTGGATGCGCGATTAAAATTGGATGTACGGGATGAAATTCGGAAAATCCAACGCAAATTAGGAGTAACGACTATTATAGTCACGCATGACCAAGAGGAAGCTTTGGCCATCTCTGATCGGGTAGCGATTCTTAACGGCGGAAAAATTCAGCAATACGCGCCTCCCAGTGAGCTGTTCAATCATCCGTATAACCTGTTCGTTGCAAGCTTTTTAGGCAATCCGCCTATGAACTTGATTGATGGAATAGTGGAGCAAAGAGAGGACCGGCAGTGGGTAAAGACGAAGCTGTTCGAGCTGGAAATTCCTCAGCCGCGCAGGCTGGAGGCGCAGCATATAGGGAAAACGGTCAAGCTGGGCATACGCCCTCATGATCTGTTCATTTCAGAGCAGCCAGGCGAAGCATCGATTAGGCTGGAAATTGATCTTATTGAGCATCTAGGCAGTGGGCAACTAGTTAAAATGACGGATCGGGCTGGACAGTCCGATATGATGATTCGTCTGCTGACCGATAACGAGAAGCGGTTAAAGGAGCGCGAGACGGTCGCAATCGGCATAAGGCCGGATAAAATCCATCTGTTCGATATGACAGATGAAGGGCGCAATCTTCTGCAGTTTCAATAGGATGAGAAGGAGTAAAGGATGACAATACCTAATCTTTTAATCGATCAGCACGTGCATTCCTCCTATTCGCCTGATTCGAGCTCAACGCTGGAGGAGCTCGTGCGATATGCGCTTGCGCTGGGGAAGCCGGCTGTCGTTACGACAGACCATTTAGAGTATGATTGCAAATATTTCAAACAGAATGTTCTCATTGATTGGAAGAGCTACAAGAAAGAAGCGGAAGAGCTGTCGCGGCGTTATAAGATCGACATTCGCAAAGGCATTGAGGTCGGCTATCGAAGCGATTATAAAGATATCATAAACGAATATTTGACTCAGCAAGAGTTTGACGTCATTTTGCTGTCCGCGCATAACGACGGCAGCCTAGACTTTTCCGAAAAGGCCTATCATGATCAACCTATTCAGCAAAGGCTTAAGCATTATTTTAGGCAAGTAAGAGAGTCTGTCGACCAGATGGACAATTTCGATATCGTTGCCCATTTGGATTATGTGACGAGATATACGACCTATCCGGTTGAGGAAGAAGATATCGCAGCTTGCAAGCCTATTTTGTACGATATTTTAAAGCTAATCCTCGAAAAGCAAAAGGTGCTGGAGCTGAATACAACCGGACTCTATCGACAAGGCTGGATTCATCCGCATCCGTATATTCTCGACATGTATGTGGATTTAGGCGGCAGAGCGGTATCCATTGGCTCAGATGCCCATCAGGTGGGGCATATCGAGCAAGGCTTTGCAGAAGCGATAGAGCTGCTGCATAGCAAGGGCATTCGAGAGGTTGTGCAATTTAAGGGAAGAGTGCCATATTCGGTGTCTATCTAGTCCTGACAACCACTGTCCATGTTAATGGCAGTGGTTGTTGTTAGGATGAACAGAAGAAAATGGTGGATTGCCTTGCATTTTCCTCAAGCTGACTACATCACGTTTACCGCATTGCCGGTTGCAATCGATTCATCTATAGCAAGGGATAGACGAACATCTAGTAAAGCCTCGGATAGCGAATAAAAGCTTTCCCCACTTGCTGCATATACCGTCATGCGAGTCAAAATTTCGGCAATAGCAATTTCCTCATCGGATAGCTGGGCAGGATGGTACGGATTGCGATAAAGGCATTCTGATCCTGCCCGCAATTCCCGAAGAGAAAGTGGAGCGAGGCTTCCTTCCAAGCCGTCTTGTATTCTTTTAATCGTTATGTCTTCATAGTTATTGGCACCTAAGCTTCGGGTCACCTCATTATCCCGGATTTCTCCCTTCGAGCCTCGTATTAGAATGCGATTGTGTCGTATTGGCGAAAAATATTGAGAACGTGCGAAGTCAAGAACGGCACTCTTTCCGTCCCGGAAAGTTAAAATGGAAATATCCTGAATTTCGGTCTCCAGCCGATCTTGCGCGGCTCGTCCTCGATGGGGCACTTCTTGGATCGGAAGCTCAAAACGTCGCGAAACAATTTGGCAATTGGAATCTGTAACAGAAAGCCACTGTCTAATTAAACTGATTCCATGATAGCCATGTCCCGCCGATACCTGAACGTGGCGCACTTCTCCTAGACTCCCGGATTGAATCAGGGCTGTTCTGGCTTGATGATGCGGCTGCAAAAGGTATTGCTCGGCGATTTGGATACGAGCGCCTGATTGGATGAGCGAGGAAACCAGCTGATAGCCTTCATCATTGAATGCCGGAGGCGTTTCGGCCAGTAGAGGAATGTCCAATAACGCCGCTTCCTTCAGAACGTGGGGCATGGAGGCTTTCGAGACGGCCGCAACAAGAAATTCGCAATGTTTTGCCAGCTCCTGCGGTGTTGAATAAAGGGTCACGCCCCATTGATCAGCAGCATGCTGATATTTAGCCGAATCTCTAACCACGATACCGATTATTTTAAATAAATGCGGCAATTGCTTTGCAATTCGCAAATAGGCTTCCGCTCTCCAGCCAAATCCGATGATGCCGAAAGGTACAGGTTTTAGCATAATTTCTCTCCTTTAGAATAGGCCATAAATTCAATAAACGGACAAGGTGGGAATGCCCGCAGTTGTCCATTGCTTTTTGAATTGTATTCTTCCGATAGCTATAAGATCAAGTGTCACTAGTGGACGTTCGTTTACTTATCCAAGTTACAGTGTTATATTACAAGCAACGGAAACATATAATGCAGAAAGGAGCCGTGCGCTAACACGACTCCCTTGCAACAGCTGCTTTTAAGGGCAGTAGGCTTTAATCAGGCGTTACGACCGAAATAGACCGCATTCCTTGACCTGGGGACGGTCTATTTTCGTTTTTCGGACAGTAGCGCTACGATAAGCAAACCAAAAGTAAGCATAATCATGATTGCTTCAAATACTGTCACAAGGCATAAAACAATACCTATAAGTTTAATAAGAATAGTAATATTTAAATATAACACAGTGTGTAATTAGAAATCAACTAGAAAAGCTTGTTTTTTTATCCTTTTTAGATTATAGTTAGGGAGGAAAATAAATGATGAATTTGAAAGTGGAGGTGAAAACAATGACAACAAACATGATGATGATGATGTGTATGGAAGAAATGATGTGCAAAATGAAATGCATGAAAATGATGATGGATTCCATGGACAGCAAAGAAATGATGGACAGCGACATGATGATGTCCAAGATGCAAGAGTGCGACGAAATGATGACGGGTATGATGGCTATGATGCGCGACAAAAAGGAAATGATGGCCTAAGCCTCACAGGTCCAGTCCTTATATAAGTTAGCGGCATAGCAGACAACTGCTTGCCTTTTTTATTTTTAGCTCAAATATTCGTCTAATCGCTAGGCTTGCTTGATTTGTTTTGCTAGATTAACTCTTCTAAGCTTCAGGCTCCACAGCTGTTCCTCTATATTTAAATCCCCTTTAAATGCGCTATTGCGCAGCTGCTCATAAATGACCAGCATTTGTCGAAGTACCTCATCATACTGACGCCACAACTGCTCTTTAACCACTTCTTCCGAAGGATAGCTCGGTACATTCATTTCCTTCAAAGCAGCTACAAGCTCAGCTTGCCATTCCTGATCCCCGATTTGTATGGCATAATTGATTAAATCCAAATGGTCATTGATCCAAATTTGAGTGTGCGCTTCTACTGTCATGTCCGTTATCTCCCCGCTTTAGTTATATACCAAGTATTATACTCGGTTTGATTGGTTAATCAACCTTTTTTCAAAAATAATTTATGGAGCAGGAACCATCAACAGCTCCGCACAGCCGCCACGACAACTCCGGCTAAACTCCTTTAATCCGCTAAGTAAATGCTAAACTTTTTTGGGGTCAAAAAGCGCAATCCTCGCTCTTATAATTAATTGTAAGCGATTACGATTAATCCATACGAACCAACCGCCTGCAATTTTCCAGTTATTTTATACTTTGAGGAAGGAATACCAAGCGAAGCTTGCGAAATATAGAGGTTCATTAGAAAAGGGGGAGGAAGCCGAATGTACAAGGTGCTGCTTGTGGATGATGAAATATTTGTCCGCAGGGGACTGATGAATTTAATGGATTGGAAAGCATTAGGCTACGAAATATGCGGTGAGGCAGAAAATGGAGCGGAAGCGCTGAAGCAGATCGAGCGGCTTAAGCCGGATGTGGTTATGGCGGATATTCGGATGCCGATGCTCGATGGTCTGGAATTGATTCGGGCAGTGGCGGAAAAGCAGCAGGAAAGCCCGGCCTTCATTATCGTAAGCGGCTTTCACGATTTTCATTACGCCCAGCAGGCGCTGCGTTACGGGGTCCATGACTATATATTGAAGCCGATCGATGAGGGCGAGCTTGCGGCAACACTGAAGAAGCTGACCGGAACGCTCGCTCTCAAGCGTATTGCAAGCCTGACGGGCGACAAGCTGGCTGCTGACTCTATTTTTGAAACGTTGGTGAAAGGGAGCTTTAAGGAAGAGGACATTCGAGCATTATGCTCGGCCCTTGAGCTTGAGGAGGCTGGCATGTACGTTTATGTGCTGGCGGAGCTGCATCTAGGTGCGGCTGAGGAACGGGCTGCTGGAGCCAAAGGCGTGACAGCAAAGGAAGTTGCAACCGCTTGCCAGGCGGCTGTTCGCCATGTCCAATCGCTGGGCAAGGAGCGGGAACCGCAAGGCGTTCTCACCTATGAGCAGCAGAAGGGGCTGTATGGCTGCCTGCTGCATATGAACAGCTTGCTATCGGGCGATTCCGATGAGCATTATATTTTTCGCCGCTTGCACAGCACCTTGGAAGAGCAGTTGAGGCTTCCGGTCACTTTGTATGTGGGAGATAAAGTCGAGCGGCTGCAGCATATCAAAGAGTCTTACCGTGCGGCGAATGAAGCGTTAGCCTATAAATTTGCCGAAGCGGACCAAGCTATTGTGCATGCGAGCCGTGTACAGGGAACGCCGCTGTATTATTTTGATATGGAGGCAGGGCTGTACAGCAGACTGATTGAGAAGGTGGAGGAAAATAAACCGGAGCAATATGCCGCTGACATCGACCTGCTGTTTCAGGCGTTTCGCGAGAAACGTTTTGCTCCCGATGCTGTATCGAATGCGATGGTGCGGTTCGTCATCGGCATCATAAATATTATTCGCAAAATGAACGGGGATGAAAAGCGGCTGGCGCAGCTTCCCGCCATGATGAATTGGCAGCAGCAGGGCACACGCTTGTCCGATTTGAAGCAGCTGTTTCTCGCTTTTACGAACGAGGCATCTGCCTACATCGCTTTGCTTCGCAGCGAGCAATCCAAAGGCGGAATTGAGAAGGTCAAAAAATACATTGAAGCCAACTATAACGAAAATATTAGCCTGAAGGGGCTGGCTGGCAAGTTTTATATAAACTCTGTCTATTTGGGGCAGCTGTTCCGCAAAACCTATGGCGTCTATTTCAATGAATATTTGCTGAGCATTCGGGTCAGGGAAGCGAAGAAGCTGCTGCGGCAAACCGATATGCGCATGTATGAGGTGGCGGAGAAGGTAGGCTTCCAGAACGCGGACTATTTTGTGACCCAGTTTGAGAAGCTGGAGAAGGTCACTCCAACCGACTATCGCAACGGCCTGTTTGGCAAATCATAAACGGATGGAGGCGGCAGGTGGATGCACCTATTAAATCATTTGAAATTGCGGGATAAGCTGCTCCTTATGTACATATGCTCCGTGTTTATTCCGATCGTACTGACGAACGTCATCTTTTACAATGTGACCACAAACAACATCAAAAACCAGAAGACGCGCGATGCGGACATGGTTTTGGAGCAATTGCAGCGGGAGGTGCGATCCGTCATTGATGAGGCGGCGGGCATCTCCTATTTATATTATATCGATCCGCTGCTGAACGAGCATTTGGACCACACGTACACGTCAAAGCTGGAATATGTGGAAGCGTTTACGGATGTGAAAAGCGTATTTATGAAGTCGGCGCAAGCCTACTCTACGATTAGCTCGACAGTCATTTATACGGATAATCCGACGGTGCTTGCCTCCGGGCAGATTTTGCCGCTTGATGATACGGCTGTCGAAGCCGACTGGTATGCCCAGTTCAATCAGACGAGCGCTTCTTATCCCGTTCTCATTCATAGCGGAGATACGATCAGTCTTATTCAGCGTTTGAATAATGTCGGAGACGGGAGATACAACAGCCTGATCAAAAGCGATTTGAATATGGCGACCTTCAGGCAGCTGTTTGCCGGAATAGGTTTTGAAGGGAGCATGTATTTCGTCAACGCTAATGGGACGATTCATTATACGAATGAGGCGGGGGTGGACTGGGAGGCTGGGACGCTGCGGCTGGAGCAGATGACGATGCCTGAAAAATCAATTGCTTTCGATAAGCCGTATACGAACAACAATTATTTAAACGGCTGGCGGCTGTATGGCGTCATGGACGAGAAGGTGATTTTGCAGGAGGTACGCAAGTCAGGCACCTTCATTTTATTTTTGGCTTGCATAAACATTGTCGTCCCGTCGTTGATTATTGCCGCCATTTCACGATCCATCCATGTCAGGCTGGTTCGTATTTTAAGACATATGAAAAAGGTGAAAAACCAGCATTTCGAGACGATTCCTTTCGAGGAATCACGCGATGAGATCGGGCAATTGACGGGCGAATTCAACCGAATGACGATGCGGATTGATAATTTAATTAACGACGTCTATATGGCGGATATTCAGAAAAAGGATTTGGAAATCCGCCAGCGACAAGCGCAGCTCCATGCCCTTCACAGCCAGATCAACCCGCATTTCCTCTTTAATGCGCTGGAGACGATCCGCATGCGCAGCTTAATGAAGGGGGAAACGGAGACGGCACGGACGATCCATTCGATGGCCAAAATATTCCGCAAGTCGATTACATGGAAGCGGAGCTGGGTGTCGGTTCGCGAGGAGCTGGAGCTGATTGAATGTTTTCTGGACATTCAGAAATACCGTTTCGGCGACAAGCTGCAATATCAATTGACGGTCGAGGATGCGGTATACGAGCATACGATTCCTAAAATGACCTTTCTTCCCTTTGTCGAAAATGCCAGCATTCATGGCATTGAGAGCTCGCCGGGCATCGGTTTGATTGCGCTGCATATTGGTTATGAGGATGGCCGAATTTTGTTCCGTCTGACGGACAATGGGATCGGTATGCCAGAGGACAAGCTGGGCGAGTTGATGCAATATTTGCAGGAGGACGGGGCGATGGGCGACAACGTAGGCATGAAAAATGTTTATACCCGGCTCAAGCTATGCTATAAAGACGCCTTCGATTTCACCCTCCGCAGTGAGTCTGGCTCAGGCACCACCATAGAGCTCCGCCTCCCGGTAATGGAGAAGGGAGCGTAGCAAGCTGAGCACACGTAGTAGGCTGAGCAGCGGTAATGCATAATGCGAAAAGTGTCTGAGGAAGCCAAGCAGAAGGCTTCCCAACTAAGAGGAGAGTTATTGCTAACAGATAGCAATAACTCTCTGATCTTTAGCTAGAGAGGGGCGGAATAGGGAGGCCCCGCCCTCGGTTCCCTCCCACTAAGGGAGGTGAACAAGGGGTGAAGCGGATGTGAAAGGTTTGGGTGGAGAAGCGATAGCGTTCGCTTTTGCGCCTGAAATTTAACCGCTTGAGCGGTCCAATTGAAAAATTTCAGGCGGAATGGCGATCGGAGCCCAAACCTTTCGCGCAGCGCAGCCCCAATGTTCACCCGATCCTGCTCTTCACCCGACCTATAGTTTTCACAGTATAAGCTAAAGTTTATAGGGTAACGCAGCCCCCGCTCGCGATTTACAATGAAAGTGCTTACAAAAAATGAACCAATAGAGTGAAAGGGGTCATACCAACATGGTCAAAAACAAGCTTTGGACAATGGGACTGGCAGCGATGCTGTCCGTTGCAATGATCGGATGCAGCAGCAACAGCGGTAATTCAGGCAATGCTGGCAATACGTCAAGCAGTCCGGCATCCTCCTCGGAAGCAGCGGGCGAGCAGGAGCCCGTCACCTTCACGTATTACGGTTTTGCCGCTAACAAAGATACGCTTGCAAGTGAGACGGTCATCGGCAAGGAGCTGCAAAAGCAGACCGGCGTTGATTTCAAAATGGAGTTTATCGTCGGTGACGGAAAAACGAAATCCGGCGTTATGATCGCCAGCGGCGACTATCCCGATGTCATCGTGCCAGATGGCGAAATTGATAAGCTGATGGATGCTGGCGCCTTCATTCCGCTGGATGATTTAATCGAGAAATACGGGCCGAATATTAAGCGCGTATATGGGCCTTATATGGATAAATTCAAGCAGGCCGACGGCAAAATCTATCATCTTCCTTTTTCCGCGAACCAAGGCTATATTGGCGATCCGGGCATTAGCCAAGGCGCATTTTGGATGCAGCGTTCTGTCTTGAAGGAATTCGGCTATCCGAAAATTAAGACGCTGGATGAATATTTTGACCTGATCAAGCAGTATCAGGAGAAGTATCCGCAGATTGATGGCAAGGATACGGTGGGCTTCGTTATTTTCGCGGGCGTATCTGACAACTTCTTTACGCTGACGAACCCTTCGATGCATCTGGCAGGTTATCCAAACGACGGCGGCGTGCTCGTTGATATGAATACGCATGATGCTAAAACCTATCAAGCAAGCGAATACGAGAAACGCTGGATTCAGAAGCTGAATGAGGTGAATGCCGAGGGGCTGTTTGATCCGGAATCTTTCACCGCGAACAAGGATCAATATTTGGCGAAGCTGACCTCCGGCCGTGTGCTCGGTTATTTCAACTACGGCTGGCAGGTTGGAGATGCAACGAACAATTTGAAAACAGCGGGCATTGACGAGAAACGCTACACCCCGCTGCCAATCGTATTCGATCAAAATACGAAGGATCAATATGTGGATCCACCTGCCTTCGTCAACAACCGCGGCATCGGCATTTCGGTTAATGCGAAGGACCCAGTACGCATTATCCAATACTTTGACAATATGCTCACGGAAGAAAATCAGATTCTCGTGCAATGGGGCATCAAAGACCAAAATTACAGCGTTGATGCAAACGGGCGTTTTATTATGAACGAGCAGCAAATCAGCGAGCGTAATGACACGGAGTTCACACGCAAATTCGGTTGGTCCTATTTCCAATACAACTGGCCGCGTTACGGCAATAACTCGCTGCTGGCGGATGGCAATTCCTATGCGGTAGGCAATCAACCGGAGGTCGCTTATGCGGGCTATACGGAAGGGGATAAGGCGATTTTGGATGCGTACGGCGTGAAGACGTTTGCTGAAATGTTTGCTTTGCCGGACGAGCGGCCATGGTACCCCGCTTGGAGCATTAACAAAGGCCAAGGCACGCCGGAGCAGATTTTTGAACAGAAGAGCAGCGATATCGCGAAAAAATATTTGCCTAAGCTCGTGCTCGCTGATCCGGCGCAATTCGATTCCATCTGGAGCGAATATACGGCTGAATTCGGCAAGCTGGATTCCGCAAGCTATGAGTCATTCATAACGAAAATCGTCAAGGAGCGCGTAGCAGGCAATTGGTAGACGGTTAGAGAGAGGAGAATTTTCAGGTGGAGAATCAGACGCAGCCCGCTATTTCAACCGCCCAAGGGCGAGCGCTTAGGCGCTCGCGCCTGCCCTTTTTTTTCAAAAAGCTGCTGCAGCAAAAGGTTCTGGTCGCGATGTCCGTCCCCTTTTTGCTATGGCTGGTCTTATTTAAATATGTGCCGCTGTGGGGCTGGACGATCGCTTTCCAGAAATTCCGCCCAGCGAAGGGATTGTTTGACCAGGAATGGGTAGGCTGGAAAAACTTTGCGTTTTTATTTCAGGACGATACGTTTTATCAGGTGCTGCGCAATACAATCGTCATGAGTACGATTAATTTGGTTTTCGGTTTTGTGACGGCGATTACACTGGCGATATTGCTAAATGAGCTGCGCCATATTTTGTTCAAGCGGGTCGTGCAGACGATCAGTTATTTGCCTCATTTTATATCGTGGGTCGTTGCGGCCAGCATTGTATCCTCGGCGTTGTCGCCGGAGGGCATTATTAATATTTTGCTCGTCAAATTGCATATCATCGAACAGCCTATACTATGGCTCGGAAAGGGCGAGTATTTCTGGGGCATTATCGGATCGGCGGAAGTGTGGAAAAATGTCGGGTGGAACACGATTATTTATCTCGCGGCCATTACAACGATTGATCCCGCGCAATATGAAGCGGCTGAAATTGATGGAGCAAACCGCTTCCAGCGCATTGGCTATATTACGCTGCCAGGCCTGAAGTCGGTCATCGTCATTTTGCTCATTATGAATTTAGGCCATATTTTGGAGTCGGGATTCGAGCCGCAATATTTGCTAGGCAATGGGATGACGGTCGAATACTCGGACAACCTTGATATATTCGTATTGAAATACGGGATGGATATGAGCAACTATTCGCTGGCTACCGCCGCGGGCATATTCAAAACCGCCGTCAGCTTTATCTTCCTCTTGTCTGCTAACGGAATTGCGAAACGGCTTGGCGAGAGCAGACTATTTTAAAAAGCAGGGAGGAATCGCTATGAGGGAAGGGCGTTTGGCGCGGAGTAAATTTTATAATTGGCCGGATAAGCTGTTCGATCTTTGCAATATTTTGTTTATGATCGGCTTAGTGATCGTTACGCTGTATCCATTTATCAATATGTTCGCTTTGTCGTTTAACAATGCGAATGATTCGATTCGCGGGGGCGTGTATTTATGGCCGAGGCTGTGGACGCTGGACAACTATAAATACATTTTTAATGAGGCTTCCATTTATTACGCCACGACGATTTCGGCGCTGCGGACGATCATAGGCACTTTAGTATCGGTGTTCTGCACCGCCATGCTAGCCTACACGGTCAGCCGCCAAAACTTTGTGCTGCGCAAATTCGTCACGGTCGCTTTTATCTTCACCATGTATTTCAGCGGCGGCCTCATCCCTGGCTATCTCTTGATTAAGGAGCTGCACCTGATCAATTCCTTCTGGGTGTACATTATTCCCGGCATAATCGGCGTATTTAATATGATCGTCATTCGTTCGTTTATTGAAGGCTTGCCGGACGGGATACTGGAATCGGCGAAAATCGATGGCGCTGGCGAGTTCACGACGTTCATGCGCGTCGTGCTGCCCCTTACTGTACCGGCGCTTGCGACAGTATCGCTGTTTGTGGCGGTAGGACAGTGGAACTCCTGGTTCGACGTTTTTTTGTACAATTCCTCGCGAATTGAGCTGAGTACGCTGCAGTATGAGCTGATGAAAATATTACAGACGTCGAATACGGCGGCAACCTCATCGACCGCAGCAGACCAGTTCGCTTCCGGCCAGAGCGGGGTAACGTCCGTAACGCCTACATCCATCAGGGCTACGATGACGATTATAGCGAGCGTACCGATCATTATGGTATATCCGTTTTTGCAAAAATATTTTGTGAAGGGCATGACGGTCGGCGGCGTGAAGGGTTAGTCGCGCGAGCAGGGACGTGATCGTCTACACGTTAGCAGGCTAATAAGCAAATAGAATAATAGAATCAGTTATGCAAAAAAAGCCGTGTCTCGTTTTGTGCCTGAAAGCACCAGACGGAAACGGCTTTTCGTTTAGGAAGAGAAGAAAAATTAAGCTTGGGGAGCAGCGGCAGCCCTAGTCTGGCTTTTTGCGAAAAATTTCTCTGTCGAATCGAGTAAAATTCCACTAAAATAAAAGCACGAGCACAGATGCTGCTGTATTCCCTGCATTCCGCCGCCCGGAGAGCTAAATCAGCTCTTTGCGTACGGATAAATAACGGTAGAGGATGACTCCGGTTATCGCGCACAGGAGCAGGCATAAGCCGATGAAGCCGTAGCCTGCTTGCAGTCCGCGCAGCAAACCAATTTGCGTATCCGCTCCATAGGTGTTTTTAACGAATTGGGCAATAGCGCCGATCAAATAGTTGAAAATAACGCTGCCAATGCCCATCAGCGTAACGGTGAACGTAATGGCAGATTCGCTGCCACGCGGGTAGCGCTTGGCGATGAAGGCCATAACGGTCGGATAAATCGGAGCAATGCCGATTCCGGCAGCAGCGAATAGAAACGCCAGCGATTCGCCGCCCCAAACCGCGATAAACGTACAGATCGACGATACGCCGGCGAAGATCAGCAGCGACAAGTTGAAGCCGATTTTGTCTGTAAGCGGGCCAAGCAGCAGCCGTGCGCCGGCGAAGCAGAGGAAGAAGGCGGACAGCATGCCGGATGCGGAAACATTTTTCCAAGCGTAAGCCTTCTCCAAAAAGTTAACCAGCCAGCCGCCAACCGCAAGCTCAGCGACGACGCCGAAGGTGAGAATAAGCGCCAGCAGCCACAGCGCCGGATCACGCATCAGCTCCCGGAAGCCGGTGCGGGGACCATCCGCTGCATCATCGCCGGGAAATTTGCTGAGCAGCGTCGGAATCATCGGAATAAGGCACAGCGACAGCATAATGAGATACATGCCGCGCCAATCCAGAACATGGCCGTAGACGCTCACTGTAATGAGGCCTGAGGCAATCATCGGGGCAACGGTCGAGCTGAGTCCATAGAAAAAATGGGATAAATTCATCATCGTTCCGACATTTCGGACAAAGATGCGTGCCCCGATGACCGCGAGCGCAATTTCCAGCATGCCGTTGCCGATATACATCAGGAAATACGATGCTCCGAAGAAGGTATAGCTTTTGGAGAAAAAGATCAATACGCCCGATATGACCATCGAGCCGAAAGCAACCAGCGTTACAAGCTTGACGCCAAACTTGCGCGTCAGAAAAGCTGTGAATGAGCAAGCAAGCATATAGCCGAGCGCGTTTAGCGACAGCAAGGAGCCAAGCTGCTGCTCATCGAGGGCGAAATCGTATTGGATCCGGGGAATCGCGGGTCCTTTTACATTTTCAGAAATACCGAACACGATAAAGCCGATGAAAATAGCTGCGAGCTGCAGCGCGTAGTTTTTGTTAATAGTGCGAAGTCGGTTAAACATTTGCAATAGCCACCTTATTGGAAGTGAATTTGGTACCTGCTCATTGTATAGACTCGCCCGCTTGTTTTCAATATAAGCTTTTTCATCGGCCATTATGAAAGTATAAGGATATGAATATAAAGGAAGCTTGAATGGGGACGCGAGGAAGGATTTCGCTTCAATGGCCCGAAATAGGGTTATAAATAGTTACATAGGGCTAGGGAATTGGTATGGCTTGGGGAGAGAAAGGACGGGCTGCAATGAAACAAAAATTATATATAAATGGTCAAGAAGCAGCTGCACAGCAGTATGGTTCGTTGCGCTCGCCTTATTCAGGCGAGGTGATTGCAGAGGTAGCGAGCGCAGGGATCGAGCAGGTCGATCAAGCGATTGAGGCTGCGCTCGAAGCGGGAGTCGTTATGCGAAAGCTGCCCGCGTATCGGCGAGCGGAGATTTTGGCCAAGGTAGCGTCGCTGTTACAGGAACGCAAGGAAGAGGCGGCGCGGATCGTAGCTATGGAAGCGGCGAAGCCGATCAAGACGGCTCGCGCCGAGGTGGACCGCACCGTGCAAACGTACCAATTCGCTGCGGAAGAAGCGAAGCGGATTCATGGCGAGATGCTTCCGCTTGATGCTGCCCCAGGTGGCGAAGGACGGCTTGCCTATACGCTGCGTGAGCCGCTCGGTGTCATTGGCGCGATTACGCCGTTTAATTTCCCGCTGAACTTAGTTGCACATAAAGTGGGTCCGGCGCTTGCGGCAGGCAACACCGTCGTGTTAAAGCCCGCTCCGCAGACGCCGCTGTCCGCTTATTTCATTGCCAAGCTGTTCGAGGAGGCTGGCCTGCCGCCGGGAGCGCTCAATGTCATTAGTGGAGACGGCAAGCTGCTTGGCGAGAAGCTGGTGCAGGATGCGCGCGTGAAGATGATTACTTTCACAGGCAGCCCGGAGGTCGGCGTAGGCATTCGCAATCAGGCGGGACTGAAGCGGGTGACGCTGGAGCTGGGCTCGAATTCCGCTGTCATTATTGACAAGGACAGCGATGTCGATGCTGTGGCTGCACGGTGCGTAACCGGAGCCTATTCGTATCAGGGGCAAATTTGCATTTCGCTGCAGCGGATTTTTGTCGTGGATGAGCTGTATGAGGCTTTCGTTCATAGATTTGTGGCTTTGGCAGCAGCGCTGCGGGCGGGCGACCCGCTGAGCGAGCATACGGATGTATCCTCGCTTATTTCGGAAGCTGCGACGAAGCGGGCGATGGATTGGGTGGAGGAAGCGGTCCAGTTAGGTGCTGAGCTAGCCATTGGCGGTCGAGTCGACGAGCAAGGCGTTATGCAGCCGACCGTGCTGCTTCATGTGCCAGCGGAAGCGAAGGTTTCCTGCAAGGAAGTGTTTGCTCCAATCGTGCTGATCAATAAAATTAGCAGCATCGAGGAAGGCATTCAGCAGGTGAACGCCTCCGATTACGGCCTGCAAGCAGGCATTTTCACGCAAAATATTGGCAAAGCGCTTGATGCAGCGGATGCGCTGCATGTGGGCGGCGTTCTGATCAACGATATCCCCACGTTCCGGGTCGATCAAATGCCATATGGCGGTGTGAAGCTCAGCGGCACAGGACGCGAGGGCATTAAATATGCGGTGGAAGAAATGCTGGAGATGAAGCTGGTTATTGTGAATCGGAACAAGTAGCGGGGCGATGCGTCGTTCCCCTTCCAAGCCCTATTTTTTTAATCCAGTTTGTAACTTATTCGATAGTATGTGCGTCTAAAATGATAATGAATGGATATGGAGAGGAAGATGAATGATGAATATGAATCCTTTTAAAACTATGACTTACAAACGCACACTTGCTTCGATATTGGCAGCAAGTCTTATAGCAGGCGCATCGCCTGCCGCATTTGGTTTTCCTGCAATAGAGAAGGCAGCAGCTGCAACAGCAGTGCAAACCTATCGCGTCGTCCCTCAAGCGTTTATCATTGACGATTACAAATATTCCATCCCAACGATTAACATTTACGGCAGCACCTATATCGGCATTCGCTCGCTCAATGAGAAGCTGGGTCTAGATATTACATGGAATGTGAATAGCCGCACGATTACACTCGATGGAAGAGGCCGCAAGCTAACCGCGAATCCGGAGGATGGCAGCTATGTGATTAATGGTCAGCGGACGTATGGCGATCCGGCACTTATTTATAAAGGCTCGGCTTATGTGCCGCTGCGGTTTTTGCTGGAGCGGATGGGCTATGGCATTTCCTATGAGAAAGGCAGCAAGACGGTAGTCATTAACACGATTGAGGAAAATGAGCTTACGGTTGCGCTGGGCTCGATTCAGGAAAATAACGATAAGCAAACGCTGCTCGTCAATTATCCGGTCATCGAAGACCTCAAGGACAAAACAGTTGCGGGGAAAATTAATACGTTTTTGAAGCAGGAAGCGGAGTCCTATGCGGCAGCGGGTCAGAAGGACCTTACTAAAGCAACGGCCACAAATGCATCGTACATCAAGAAAAATCCGGGTACAACGTTTCCCAAGGTGACCTTCGAGGGCGTTTTTAACGTGACCTATAATGAACAGGGACGCCTCAGCCTGTATGTGGATTATTACTCCTACCTGGGCGGGGCGCATGGGATGACCTTCCGCGTGCCTTATACATTTGATCTTAATAACGGCGAGCTGCTGACGCTGAAGGAAGCTGCCGATTACAATTCGAAATATTTATCCATTATTAATGCTTCGATTAACAAGCAAATTAAAGAACGCAAGCTGACGCTGCTCGCACCGTTCGATGGCATCAAATCGAATCGTTCCTTCTACTTAAAACATGAGGGAATCGTCATCGCCTTTGAGCAGTACGAATATACTTCTTATGCCGAAGGCATGCCGGAGTTTGTGACGCCTTTTGAGGCGTTTGAGTAAGAGAGAACGTTGATTGCTTAACCTGTATTCCGCCAGTTCTGTCAAGGGCTGGCGGAATATTTTTTTGTATGAAAGCTTGCCTCCCTACTGTATAATTTTGCATAGATCTGCTATAATCGTTTTTAATTCCTACTTTAATGGTAGGATTAGTGATGACGCAGGGTGTTATATTCGTAAGCTTGGAAAAACTAACGTTCTGGGAGGTTTTTTATAATGGCTAAGCAAGAAAGACAATATTCACCTGAAACTTTAGCGGTACACGCAGGTCAGCAAATTGATCCAGCTACACAATCGCGTGCGGTACCGATTTATCAGACGACTTCCTATGGCTTTAAAGATACAGATCATGCAGCAAGATTGTTTGGTCTTGAGGAATTTGGCAATATCTATACACGCATTATGAATCCAACGACGGATGTGTTCGAGAAGCGGATCACTGAGCTTGAAGGTGGAGTTGGCGCACTTGGCGTGGCATCCGGTTCAGCAGCGATCACTTACTCGATTCTGAACATTGCATCCGCAGGCGATGAAATTGTTTCCTCGGCCAGCCTGTACGGCGGTACGTACAACTTGTTCGCCCATACGCTGCCGAAGCTCGGCATTAAAGTGCATTTCGTCGATTCCTCCGATCCGGAAAATTTCCGCAAAGCGATCAATAGCAATACGAAGGCGCTATTTGCGGAAACGATCGGCAATCCGCGCGGCGATGTACTCGATATTGAAGCGGTTGCTGCGGTGGCCCATGAGAATGGCATTCCGCTCATCGTGGACAATACGTTCCCAAGCCCGTATTTGCTTCGTCCCATTGAGCATGGAGCAGATATCGTTGTTCACTCGGCAACGAAGTTTATTGGCGGTCATGGAACATCCATTGGTGGCGTTATTGTAGACGGAGGCAAATTTGACTGGGCACAAAATGATAAATTCCCAGGTCTGACTGAGCCGGACCCAAGCTACCATGGTCTTGTATATACGCAAGCTGTCGGTGCGATTGCTTATATTATTAAAGCGCGCGTGCAGCTGCTTCGCGACATGGGGGCTTCGCTGTCGCCATTCAACTCGTTCCTGCTGCTGCAAGGACTTGAAACGCTGCATTTGCGTATGGAACGCCATAGCTCCAATGCGCTTGCAGTTGCTAATTATTTGGAGCAGCACGATTCGGTGGAGTGGGTAAGCTATCCAGGGCTCGCAAGCCATGCGTCGAATGCGCTGGCGCAAAAATATTTGCCGAAAGGCCAAGGCGCCATTATCAGCTTCGGCATTAAAGGCGGCGTGGAAGCAGGCAAAAAGCTGATTCATGGCGTGGAACTATTTTCACATCTTGCGAATGTCGGCGATTCGAAGTCGCTCATTATCCATCCGGCAAGCACGACGCACCAGCAGCTGGATGAGCAGAGCCAGCTTGCATCCGGCGTTACGCCAGGACTCATTCGTTTATCCGTCGGCACAGAAGGCATTGACGACATTATTTATGATTTGGAGCAAGCGATCAAAATCAGTCAGGAGTAAGTGATGTTTACAGAACAACTTTATACAGGATCGAAGGAAGAAAACGAACGACTGCTGCTCAAGCAGCTGGAAGGGCTTATTGAAGATGAGCCCAGCCAGCTCGCCAATTTGGCTAATGCTTCGGCGCTGCTCCAGCAATTTTTGAGCGATATTAACTGGGTCGGCTTTTATTTGCTGGATGGGGAGGAGCTTGTGCTTGGACCTTTCCAAGGCAAGCCGGCATGTACGCGCATTAAAGTGGGCAGAGGCGTCTGTGGAACGGCGGTTAGCCGCGGCGAGGCGGTATTGGTAGAGGATGTACATCAATTTCCCGGCCATATTGCCTGCGACAGCGCATCGAATTCCGAGCTTGTCATTCCGTTGAAGCGGGATGGAGCGGTTATTGGTGTTCTCGACATTGACAGTCCGCTGTTCTCGCGGTTTGATGAGACGGATTTGGCGACGTTAACAGCATTCGTGAATATTTTGGAGAAGTATTTATAGTATGGTTGCAGCACAAAGGGCTCCTGGCCGCCGATTGGCGTTCTGGAGCTCTTTGTTATTTCACCGCTAAAGGACGGCTGCGATCTCATTTCTACTCTGCATGGATGATGAAGCTAAAAATAAAACTTATCCATTTCCTTCGGCACGCCATTACGCTGCAGCAGCTCGCCAATGGATTCCGAGCGGCCAATCGTGTCCCCGGAGGTCAGCAGGCGGACGGCGAATTTATTCGCCTGGCGTTCATATTTTCCTACATTAACAAAGGACTGCTCATCCAGCCAAAAACGGCTGAAGCCGGGATGAAGACGGTCATGTCCTAGCTCATGCGCGCAAACAAAACGCTGCCAGTCATCCGGCAGACGCTCGTGTATGACGATAAACCGACGGCGCAGCTTCTTATAATAAAAGCCTCGCGTTTCATGCCCCAGATCAGCGTAGCGGATATGGATACCCAAACCGCTTGCGATCACGAAAGGATCTCGTGTCTGGAATTTTCGCACAAGGCGCAGTATTAGTTTGTCCATGGCAGCACCTACCCTTCGGTATGATCTGTTGTTTTAGCGCGTTTGTTCATTTGCTTAGCTTCCCAGAATAGTCCGGTCAGCACGTCCATGACACGCTGGCGGTCGCCTTGGCTCATCGGAACGCCATCAAACATGACTTCTCCGTCTTCCTCCAGCATTTTTTTGAAATCCCGTTTGTCCTTGGCGGTTGCCCAGTCTGGCACCTGCTCCGCAAACGCATCGCGGCGTCCGAGCAAATAATCGGCAGTCGTATGCAAAATGTCTGCAATTTTCTGCAAATCCTCACTAGTCGGGACGACACGATCGTTCTCGATATGCCCAAAATTTGAACGTCCCATGCCAAGCTGTTCGGCAATTTCCTGCTGTGTTAATCCTCGTTGTGTGCGCAATTGCTTGATCCTTGCTCCCATCGCCATGGTAATACCCTCCGTCTCTTGAAAAGGTATTTATAATACTTGACGGTATTATAAATATCAATTATAATAAGATTCACAGTCGTTACAGCGGCTATGAACTGATTCAGCAAATGCTACTGAAAATAGCAAGTGAACCGTTTGAAAGCGAGTATATAAGCCGATTAAGCGGCAAAAACGTATTTTTAATACTATATTTATATTTTACCTTTTAACGATGGTATTGTCAATATCGTGGAGATGCTATTATTTTTTTAAAATGCAGGGTATTAAAAATACTTTATTGAATAGAAAGAGGGTATTTTAATGGACGTAGAAAAAATGACAATTGAGCAATTAAAGTCGTACAAGCGTCTCGCTGCCAGAAAGAAACTGATTGAGAGGCAAAAGGTTGGAAGCGGTCTGACGGTGAGCACGGTATATGAGGATGACAAGCTTCAGGAGCTTCATCGCCAGCTGCGCGGGCTTCCTTCTTATATGTACTTGGACAAGCAGGAGCAGCAGCTGGAGCAGCTGGCACATACGCATTTGACGAAATATCCGACTGGAACGAAGGCTCAATTAAGAGAAGTGAAGCAAATTCAGCCGGGAAATGCCGATGAAGAGCAGCTCGTACAGGAGCTTAGCCGCAAAATCGCTAAAGTTATTGAAGCAAGGGCAGGTGCAGCGCCTGAAGGTTATGAGGGTGTCATTGAACGTTTGAGCGAGCTGCAGGATTTGGAGCGCCAGCTGCAAACGATCGATGAGTCGCTGGAAGCGCTGGAAGCTTGTTTCCCTGAATATGCGACGCTGCTGAGGCTCCGTTATATTGAAGGAAAGCCAGCTGATTTCGTCGCATCGGAGCTGGGAATCGTCGATCGTACCTTCCGCAGATGGCGGCAAAAAGCCGTTTCCGAGATTGTCCGGTTTATGTCCGTATAGTGTCCGCTGAGTGTCCGAAATGGCCTCCAAAACCGTGTTATTATGATATTGTCACCAAATGAGCAACGGCAGTAAGCGATGCCTGTTAGGTATTTTAAATCCTCTTTTCATAATAGTAAGTAATTTAAATATCTCGTTGTGAAAGGGGGTGAGGACATGTAGCTCCAAGCGAATAAAGCTTTATAGCAGCAGCGTCAAGGCTGGTAATCGCCAAGGAAGGCGGGAACAGAGCCGAAAGGCCAGTTGGAGGAAACAGGAGGGAAACAGCGGTGAACGATCAGGAAAATCGGCAAGGCATGCTGGAAGCAAAGCACAGCAAGCAGAAGCTGCTGGCAGCAGCGCGGTATTCCGCAGGAGAGAAGGATGTGCTGAACGTCATTTTGGACGAGCACAACACCTATTCCCATGAGCAGGTCAAGCAGCAATTACAAGCATATTCACAAAAGGAGGTCATGTAGATCATGGCAGGAGGAACTTGGACAACGCAAACGAAAGCAAGACCAGGGGTATACATTAATTTCGCGGCTGAGCCGCAATCGGCAGCAAACGTAGGGGAACGCGGCATCGTATCAACGGCGCTGACGCTGAACTGGGGTGCGCCGCAAACGATGATTTCCATTAAAGCAGGTGACGATCTGCGCAGCGTGCTCGGTTATGATGTAACCGCGCCGGAAATGCTGCTCGTACGTGAGGCTTTGAAACGGGCACAAACTTTGCTGCTCTACCGCTTGAACGCAGGAACGAAAGCGACTGCTACAATCGGCGGTTTGGTGGCTACAGCTAAATTCGGCGGTACTCGGGGTAACGCGATTACAGTAGCTGTTCAGAGCAATGTGGATGATGAAGATCAATTCGACGTAGTCACTTATTTGGCGGGTGAAGAGGTGGATTCGCAGACGGTTGCTGCGATTGCGGGCCTTGAATCAAATCGCTACGTCGATTTCAGCGGCACTGGCGCGCTTGAAGCGACAGCTGGTACGGTGCTTGCTGGCGGTGCGAACGGCACGGTGACGAATCAAAATCATCTGGATTACCTGGCAGCTGTTGAGCTTCAAGAATTCAATGCCGTAGCGCTTGTGTCTGGCGACAGCTCGCTGAAGTCGGTCTATGCCGCTTTTGCCCGCAGATTGCGTGAAAATGATGGCAAGAAAGTTCAGGTTGTGCTGGCGAATGCTCCACTATCGGATTACGAAGGTATCATTAGCGTGAAAAACGGCGTCAAGCTCGAAGACGGCACAGCTGTGAATGCCGAGCAGGCAACCGTATGGGTGGCAGCCGCTACTTCTGGCGCAAGCATGAGCCAATCTCTTACTTATAGCGCGTATGAAGGTGCGGTAGATGCCGACGTTCGTTATACGAATTCGCAAATTGAGCAAGCTTTACGTGCAGGCGAATTTTTGTTCACGCCGAACGGTGGCCGCGTCATCGTTGAGCAGGATATTAACTCTCTGGTCACCTATGTGCCAGGCAAAAATCCTTCTTTTGCGAAAAACCGCGTTATCCGCGTACTGGACGGCATTGCGACCGACATGAAAAAACTGTTTGAGACGCAATACATCGGCAAAATCGATAACAACCCGGATGGCCGCAGCCTGTTCCGCAGCGAATGCGTGAAATATTTGACGCTGCTCCAGGATGGCAATGCGATTCAAAACTTTAATTCCCAAACCGACCTGACGGTTGAAGCGGGCGAGGCTTCCGACAGCATCGTCATTAACGTTTACATCCAGCCGGTTGACAGCATTGAAAAAGTATACATGAAAGTGACGGTGAAGTAATATGGCATTTTTGCATGCAGGAGATACGATTTCGGGGCAAGAGGGACGCGCTTATGCGAAAATCAACGGTCAAAACGAGGAAATGTTCTATATTAAAACGCTTGAAGCAAGCGTGGAGAAGACGAAAGCGGAAATTAAGACGCTGGGTCATCGCGCATTGCAGCATAAAGCGACGGGCTGGTCGGGTACCGGCAGCATGACGGTGTATTATGTGACGTCGAAATTCCGCCAAATGATGCTCGACTACGTGAAAACGGGCATTGATACGAACTTTGATGTCCACATCATTAATGAAGATCCGACTTCGACGATCGGCCGCCAAGAGGTTGTGCTGTACAACGTCAACCTGAACAAGGTCATTATCGGCAAGCTCGATACAGAGAGCGAAGCGCTCGAGGAAGAGCTGGAGTTCACTTTCGACGGCGTCGATATTGCCGAAAGCTTCAAAGCGCCAGCACGCGTATAAAATAGCTTTATCCCAATAAACCCAATCCATGGAGGTAGCAAATGAGTGACTTAAGCTTGTTTTTTGCGCAAAATACAGCTGCGGAGGCGACGGAGAAATTCGTCGTGTCCGAGCGATTCAAGGATACAGACGGCAATCCGGTTGCCTGGGAGCTGCGCAGCATGACGGAGGCGGAAAATGAAGAATGCCGCAAATCCGCAACCCGCAAAGTGAAAGGCAAAAATGGCACCTTCGTGCCGGAGACGAATACGGATGAATATTTGGCCAAGCTGGTCGTAAGCAGCATTCAATATCCGAGCTTGAAGGATGCCGAGCTGCAAAAATCGTACGGTACGATGGGCGCTGAACATCTGCTCCGCAAAATGCTGCGTCCGGGCGAATATGCTTCGCTCGTGCAGCGCGTGCAGGAAATCAACGGCTTTAATCAAAGTCTGAATGAGCTGGCCGATGAAGTAAAAAACTAATTAAAGAGGGCGACGGTGAAGCGAATTACGCTTACTACGCCCTCCACGAGCTTCGTATTTTGCCCCATGAGCTAATGAGCATGTCGCGCCGCGAGAAAGCGGCGATCTACGCGATGATCGATGTCCGCATCGAGGGTGAGAAAAAGCAGCGAGCTAAGATGAAGAAGAAATAATGAAAGTTAGCGGGACGGCGCTTCTCTATTAGAGGGCGCTTTTGTTCTGTAAGGAGGTGGAAGGATGGCGAGTACGATAAATTTGGATGCCAGCGCCGCCGCTGGCGCAGTTAAGATGATGGATCAGTTGAAAAGCACCCTGATGTTTATGGCACAGTCCAGCGCTGCATCTACTAATCAAATGTCAGCTGCAGCCGCGGAGTTTTCTAAGCTTAATAAGACGATGAATGAGATGAAGCGTGTAGTTTCAACGCTTGTTGAAATGTTGTTTAGTTTCAATGCGACTGCTGCAAGGAGCAGCAGTTCGGGTGTGCCGGGATTGAGTAAATTGTTTTCTACTTTTACAGAGCAGAGTTCTAAAGCTTTTGGTATTCTTAATGGAATAACTGCATCAAAAATGCCGTTGAAGGATTTCTTACTTGGGCCACTAAAAGAAATTGGCAATGTATTAAATTCGCCGTTGAAGGATATGTTCCTTGTACCACTACAAGGTGCTAGTAATCTATTCAAAAAGTCGTTACAGGATATGTTAACTGCGCCTCTAAAAGAAGGTGGCAATGTAAAAATGCCCTCACAAGAAGGGATAATGTCGCCACTAAAAGAAGTTGGCCGTGTATTCAAAATGCAGTTTAAGGATATGTTTATTACACCAATAGCAATAGCTGGCAGTGCATTACAAGCCCCGTTGAAGAAAATGTTCGTTACACCATTAATAGCGGCAGGAAATGCATTACAAGACCCATTGAATAAAATGTTCATTAAACCATTAGCAGAAGTTGGAAATGTATTAAGAGCCCCGTTGACGAATATGTTTGTTACGCCATTTAAAGATATTAAAAATGCATTTAAAATACCGGTTGATGATTCGTTTCTTGCACCTTTTAGATCAATTAAAACGGAGCTTTTGAAATTAGCCTCTGAGCTAGCAGCAATATCCCTGAAAGGTGCATTAAGCGAACGTACTCAAAAGGATTTGTTAATTGCACGTACTGGGAGTAAGGAAAAAGGCACGGCCATTTTTGAGACGGTAAGGAATCAGGCGATTTCAGCAGGGATTGACCCTACTGAAGCGCTTAAAAATACGATGACTCTTCTGCCAATGGCAGCGAATATGGAGCAATATACGAAGATGACCTCTATGGCTATGCAGCTTGCCGCATTTGATCCACATGAAGGAGGTACTGCCAAGTCGGGTGAGGCCATAAAAGCTGCGATGAACGGCGATACAACCTTATTAACGAGACAATACGGCATTTCTTCAGAAGCAGCACAGGGCTTCGATCCGCAAGCATACATTAATAATGGCGATATGGACGGTTTTTTGGCTGGCCTTAATCAAGTTTTTGAAAATGCAAATCTCGGAAAAGCTGGATTGGATATTGTGTATAGCAGTCCACAAAGTCAAATCAATACACTTGTTAGTAATTTGAAAACCTCCTTGGCTGACGCAGGAATGGGGGCGTTGGATGTCCTCTCCCCATTAATTGCAAGGATTCAGGAAGCTTTTAATAGCGGACAGCTTCAAGGCTTTTTTGATATTCTTGGAGCCGGATTAAGCTTTGCAGCAGAACTCTTTGTCATGCTGGGGGATGCAGCTTTATGGGTAGTAACAAATATAATAACTTACTGGCCAGCAATTGCTGCGATGTTACTAACAGCCGCAGTCTTTTTGCTTCCTACTATGATTGCAGGATTATATAGTATGCTGCTTCCTCTTTATATGCAGGTAGCGGGATGGTTAATGTTGAATTTACCGATTCTAGCCGTTATTTTAGTAGTGGGATTATTAATAGCAGCTGTCATTGCCTTCGGAGGGACAGTTGCGGATATAGTTGGATTTGTAGTAGGTATCTTTTATGCAATGTTCGCATATATTAATAATATTATAGCACTTTTTTGGAATGCTATTGTTTCTTTCATGGAATTCATAGCTAATCTTCTCATTGATCCGTGGTATGCTATTCAAAATTTGGTTTATAATATTCTCAAGGGGTTAATGGAGTATTTTAATACTTTTATAAATGGTTTTATAGATGGGATCAACTGGATTATAGAAAAGGTTAATAGTTTGACAGGAAAAGAGTATGAAATAATATCGAAGATTGACAGTGATGCTCTTGAAAAATTTAAGCCGACGTCTGAAGAAGATGTCAAGGATTTTTCTGGAAAAAGAATGAAGAATTTGGATTTAGGAGATTCGTTTAAAACAGGCTTTGATGTAGGATCAAATATGACTACAAGCATGACTGATAAGTTGGGTGATTTTAGCACTGATCTAGGTGGAGGCTTTACGCAGCCTAAAACTGCTGAAACGCCAGGTGGCACAGATATGCCAGGCGGAAACAACGGCGCTGGAGCAGCAGCCGGCATGGGAGCTGGCATGACACCTGACATTGCCAATGTAAACAAAGTCGATGAAGTCGGCAAGGTTAACGACACCGTCGACATCGCCAGCGAGGATCTTAAGACGATGCGCGAGCTTGCGGAGATGAAAAACATTCAAAACTTCGTATCGCTCCAGCCGACCGTGAGCGTACAAACCGGTGACATCAACAATGGTACGGATATTGACACCATTATTAACCGAATTGAGCGTTCGTTGAATGAGCAAATCGCTTCGTCGGCGGAAGGGGTGTATGCTTAATGATTACGAACAAGCATCATGATTACGGTATTTGGCTCAGCTATGACAATCAGAAAAGCGGCTTTCAACTGCCGGTAAATCCTGCCGAGCTGCAAATTAGCGACGCTACCGGAGGCAAAACTTATGACGTATCCGGTCTTGGAGAAATCAATGTGATTCAAAGCCCAAAGCTGACGGAGATTTCCTTCGACAGCTTTTTTCCTGCTCCCGGAGCGAATTATTCGTTTATCGCCAGCAAGACGCTGCTCGAGCCTTATGTATATTTGACGCTGATCCAGGACTGGATGAAAAAGAAGCGTCCGATCCGCTTTATTTTCACAGGCGCCTCCTTCGATCTGAATCTTGCCGTCAGTATTGAGAAGTTTGAATGGCGGGAAGCGGCGGGCTCTGGTGATATTGAATACAGCCTGGGGCTGAAAAAGTATGTGTTCTACAAGGCAAGGCCCGTCAAAATTAATAAAAAACATGAGAAGAGTGGCGGTAAAGAACGCGATACGAAGGGGCGACAGACCAAGGAAACCCCAAAAACCTACACGCTCGTAAGCGGCGATACGCTCATTGGGGTAGCCAGAAAGCAGCTTGGAGACGAGTCGCGTTGGAAGGAAATACAGAAGCTGAACGGCATCGCCGATTCTGAGCTGCGCAAGCTGCAAATCGGTAGGGTGCTGAAGCTGCCGGGGTGATGAGATGCTGGAAATTTTGATTGATAACCGGAATGGAAAAGTGTGGAATGTGACAAATCTCGTTCCTTCCCTGACATATAAAACGAAGCGGACAGGCTCCGCATCGAGTCTGGATTTTACGCTTATTAAGGGCGCTCCTTATCAGCACCAAGCGTTTGCGGTCAACAATGGCGATGTCGTTCGGCTATCGAAGGATGGACAGGTCGTATTTTACGGCTATGTGTTTGAATACAATTTCGGCAGGGATGAGAGTGTCACGATCAAGGCGCATGACCAGATTCGTTATTTGTTAATGAGCGATACGTATGTGTTCAGCAATAAAACCGCCACCCAAATGATTAAGCAAATTGCTGAGGATACGGGCTTGAAAATAGGAACGCTGGCGGAGACGGAGTATGTCATTCCTTCTATGGTGGAGGATAACAAAAAGCTGCTGGATATTATGTGCAAGGCGCTCGACTATACGCTGATTAATGATAAGGGCAATTTTGTATTATTCGATGAAGCTGGTGCTTTGTCACTACGCAATATTGAGGACATGAAGACGGATTCTATCATTGGCGATTGGAGCCTGATGACGGATTTTGGCTACAAAAGCTCGATAGACAGTGAATCGTACAATAAAATCAAAGTGGTGCAAAACAATAAAGAAACCGGGAAGCGCGACGTCTACATTGGACAGGACAGCGCGAATATCGCCAAATGGGGCCTGCTGCAATTTTATCAGGTAGCCGACGAGCAAATGAACAGTGCGCAAATTAATGAATTGCTGGACCAACTGCTGAAGCTGAAAAATCGGGAGCAGCGCAGCCTCAGCATTGAAGCGATTGGCGATTTGCGAGTACGGGCAGGCTCCTACGTTCCGATTGTCATTGAGGAACTGGATATTGGACAGTATTTTCTGGTCGATGAATGCTCCCACAAGCTTGAAGCGGACGCGCATACGATGACATTAGAATTGAAGGTGATATGATGGCACTGCTTGATGCAATTAAAAAAGCGGGCGCTGCCGCCCATGCGTCGGGCAATCCCGTCGCTGTGTTGATCGGCCGGGTAACCGGCACGAATCCTCTGGAAGTGAACGTTGACCAACGTTTCACGCTTTCGGAGGATTTTTTAATTATTCCGGAAGGCGTGAGCGATGTGCAGCGGATTCGCCGCGCTTTGGAGCCAGGTGATATTGTGCTGCTGCTTCGGGTTCAGGGCGGACAACAGTTCGTCGTGCTGGATCGGGTGAGCGCATGATTCCACAAGGTGCAATTATTGGAGGGCTGGAGACCGAAACGGCAATTGAGCCTAGCCGCACATATTATATCGATTTTGCCAATAAGCGTTTGTCCGGCATGACGGATGGCCTCAGTGCGATTAAGCAGGCGGTGTTCAAAATTTTGCAAACGGAGCGATATCGCTATTTTATCTATAGCTTTGATTATGGCTCCGAGCTGGATTTATTGAATGAATCCTCCCATCTCTATATACGCTCTGAGCTCAAGCGCCGCATAACTGAAGCGCTGCTGGCGGATGATCGAATAGCAGATGTGACCGATTTTGAACTGACGGTTGAGGGGGACAAGGCAGCGGTGAGTTTTACGGTAATAACCGATGAAGGAAGCTTTAAAGAGGAGGTGATGGCCCGTGTATGAGGCATTTACGTACAGTTTTATTTTACAGCGTATGCTGGACCGGGTTTCAGATGATGTAGATAAGCGGGAGGGCAGCGTGATTTATGATGCCTTGGCGCCAGCGGCTGCCGAGCTGTCAGAGATGTATGCGCAGCTTGATGTAAATCAGGCGCTTTTGTTCGCGGATACGGCTACGGGCGAGTGGCTGGAACGACGAACGGCTGAGTTTGGTGTGGAAAGGCAGCCAGCTACCTTCGCCCAGCGGCAAGGGGAGTTTTTTGGCAGCAATGGCCAGCTTGTAGATGTTCCTTTGCAGAGCCGGTTTGCCATCGATGATCTGAGGTATACGGTAACGGGGAAAATCGGAACGGGACATTTCACATTGACCTGCGAGACAGCGGGTATCGTTGGCAATCAGAAATATGGAGCGCTGCTGCCGCTTGCTTATGTTGATGGTTTGGCGCGCGCCGAGCTTGCGCAAATCTTGGTGCCTGGCGAAGAAGCTGAAACGGATGAGGCTTTGCGGGCAAGGTATTACAGCGTTGTGAATGAGCCAGCGTTTGGCGGCAATATTGCCGATTACAAGCAAATGATCAGCTCGATTGATGGAGTAGGCGGGGCGAAAATTTTCCCGGTGTGGAATGGTGGCGGCACCGTCAAATGCACAATTATCGCTGCGGATTGGACAAAGCCAGCGGAACCGCTCATTGCGCTTGTTCAGTCCGCCGTTGATCCAACGATCAACAGTGGACTTGGGCTCGGTATGGCGCCAATCGGACATGAGGTAACGGTAACGGGCGTCGACGCGGTGCAGGTGGCCGTGGAAACAACAGTTATGCTTGCGGAGGGTCGGACGATAGGACAGGTTCAAAGCGATATTGAGGATAAAATTTCCGCTTATTTGCTAGAGCTGCGTCAAGAGTGGATGAATCAGCAGGAGCTTACTGTTCGCATTGCTCAAATCGAGGCACGGATTTTGACCGTTTCCGGAGTGGTGGATGTACTTGGCACAAAGCTAAACGGAGCTGCAGCCAATTTAGCTTTGGCTGAGGATGAAATCCCGTTATTGGGGACGGTGGTTGTGCATGACTAAGCCGGTTTCATCCTATTGGCCGGAGCTGTATGCGGACATTAAGGAATTCATTAAGCTCGCAGCCACGGAAGATGTGGAGCTGGCTCTGCTGGAGCAGGCACAGCTGCAGCAACTGGATGACGGGTTTGTAATGACGGCGAGCCTGCCCGCTATTAAACGCAGGGAGCGCATGCTGGGCATTCAAGCTGATCCGAATGCGGAGAGTATTGATTTTCGCCGGAGACGGATCGTCAATCGTTATTCGACCAAGCCTCCATTTACGATGAGGTATTTGCAGGAGCGGTTGGATTATCTGGTTGGGCGGGGACGCGGCATCGCTGCTGTTGATGTGCAGAGCTTTATTTTGACGGTGACAGCGGCAATAGATGACGCCAATATTTTCAAAGAAGTTGAGCGGACCGTTTCGGCCATTAAGCCAGCCAATATCGTTTATCGTCAGCAAACGGCGATTAGGGATGGCTTTGTTTTGGAAGAACGAATTGTTGGAGTTCCTCTAGTTCGGAACACTAGGCTCGGCAGTTGGGAGCTCGGCGTTACGCCATTTACAGATAGGGAAGCAGAGGTGATTGTGAAGTGATTACATCAACGTTTAAGCAGGAGGTCGCGGAGTTTATTGATTCAAAAATTACGAAGGTTGTGCTGAATAGCGGAGCTTATGAGATTACAGATTTTATTGTGAAATCGGTCAGCGATAGCGTGCTCAGCCTGAATTATTTGATTCCTGATGGCGCGGTCGATACCGTCACTCGCATTGAACTGAAAAATGCAGCCGGAACTGTCAGCGACAGCAGCGTAAACCTGCCGATTGCAGCGGACACACTAATGATTCAAACGATTTTTGTGAAGGAGGAGTAACATAAACATGGCTAAAACAGATTGGAAATTTAATGATATCGTGACCGAGACAGATATGAATGAGCTGGGTCAGGAAGTGAACGATCAGGCCGCGGCTATCGGGGATATGTCGACCGTACCGACGGAGGCGAAGGATGCGGCTGGGGCGATTGGGGAGCTGCATGGGGAGAAATTGGACCAAGCTGGTGGCAAAATGACGGGGGCTTTGTTCGTGGAAACAGCAGCGCGGGAGATTAGTGCAGGTTCTTGGGCAGATATGAGTGCGAATAGTACGGGATACGCTTTGTTCGCTCAGAATTGCTACACCGCTCACAACAACGAATACCGCTATAGCAATACGAATTCATCGCTAGGTGCTCGGGGTATTCGTTTTAATCACACAACTGCTTCCGTGGAGTATTTTGACACAGGGGCAATCGCGACGGCAGCCGATCTGGCATTTACGCCTAATTGGATTAATATGAGGCCAGATACGGCGGCGACAGCTAATCGAACAATTCTGCGGGATGCGAATGGTCGAGCAAAGGTCGCTGCACCAATGGCTTCTGATGATATTGCAAGGCTGGATACGGTTCAAAATTTTGGATATGGTGCAACAAGTGGCACAGGATCGGCTTACACGGCTGCTATTGGGCTAGTCTCGGCGCTTACGGAGGGCTTGCGCGTAACAATCAAACTGCATGCAGCTAACGGAGCTAGTCCAACACTTAATATTAACGGATTAGGCGCAAAAGCAATCGTCAAGCCTTCCGGCAGCGCACCGACAGTTGGCTTGCTCAAAGCAAGCTCAATTTATACGCTTATTTATAATGGCGCGGCTTTTACATTACAGGGTGAAGGGGGTGAGTATGGAACGGCAATTGCTGCTGATGTGTTGGAGGGAAAGTCAATCGGAACAGAGACGGGAATAGTGACCGGCACAATGTCGTCAAGGGCTGGAGTCCAAGCGCCTACAAGCACGGCTCAGTGGGGAAATGGAGACTTGGCAGCATATTTATCTCCCGGTTACTACAACGGTGAGTTGCGCATCGGTGTGGCTCAATTACAAGCAGCTGAGCCGGATTTGTGGAGTCCTAACATTAAGAACGGTATAACGATTTTTGGGATCACAGGGACACTAGCGGAGTGGGCTTATAATGCGGGTGATATTGTACAGACGAGATACACAAGTGCGAGAACAACGTCTTCAATGTCTCCAGTGGTTGGAGCTGTATTTGAGGTTACAAGGGGTGGGACTTTTAAATTCGAGTTCAAACAGCTTTCCAATAACGTTGCTGTCACGTCATACGTACAACTTTACAGAAACGGGTTGGCATACGGGAATTTGTGGAGTACGAATGACTACTACGGCATTAACAGATCGGAATCCCTGACATTAACTACCGGGGACAAGATTCAATTCATGCTTTGGGTAAATAACAACGTAAATGGCGGTACGTCCTCATTCACCGACTTACTTGTCAAGTCTAGTCTAAATGTACCGTATTTCAGTTCATAAGGAGGATATGCATGCCTAAAATTCAAAACTTCGCCATCCATTCTGGCCGCATAATTGGCGAAGATGGCAACACCGTCAACTTAGTGTATCTCATCTGACGTATAAGCGGCGGAGGTAGTCGTAGTCTGGTGGTGCCGTTAAGTCATACATTTCATAATGGAGTTACTGTAGTCCGTACTGGCTATGCTCTAAAGTTTGAAGGAGAAACGAACCTGTTAGTAGAAATTGTGGACAGGAATTAAGCAGGAACGTTGCATTCAAGAGCAAGGGGCGAAAGGACATGTGGCTCTCGCTGCTTTGCGTGAAAGTGTCCAATATCAATTTGACAATGGCCTTTAGTAAAATGCAGCAGGCGAATGATTCACTGCCTGAATGTGGGGCAGCAGTTTATTAATTGTTAGGGGAACGTAATTGGTATATTCATTAACCCAAGCCAAGGCAACTAAAGGGGTGGAACCCCAGTTGTGTGATAATAAAAACAGGAACATCGTAAAATGCAAAGATAGCCGTGTTGTAACACGACTCACTGCGCAATAGCCGCGGTTAAGGACCGTAAGTTTCGAAACGATGGATAACGAAAAACAGACCGCTCCTTTGACCAAGGGCGGTCTGTTTTTTTATTGAACAGCAGTTCTTTGAGCGCCGCGATTAGATAACAAAAGGTAAGCATGATTATGAGTATGATTGTTTCGAATACTATCAAAAGGCATCCCTCTCTTTTAAAGAGGCATCTGATCAACTTTAAGCCTATTCTATTGCTTGATCAATATAGCATATTATGCGAGGGTAATTTAATTATTTTATCAAATTTCGCATCTGTGGGGCTATTTTGGAAAAGAAAGGATGAGAGACATGTATAAGCAAATTTTTATGGTTGATGTAACACCAAGTACGAAACTAGTCACCATGATTGGAGGATTTTTAGCCCCTTGGATTGGATTGTTCTACGGGCCTAATAGGCTAATCCCTATTATCCTGCTCGTTGCTGTAACTGCGATGGATTGGATTACAGGGATCGCGGCAGCAAAAAAAGATAAAACATATTCTTCGGAATATGGTATTCGGCAAGGAGTGCCACGCACTATGTTCCTCCTGGCTCTGCCGGTGATAGCGAATTTGTTTGACCAAATGTTTGTATTGCCTGGCTTGCTGTTCTACGCCATTACGTTAGGCCTGATTTATCACACCTGGCAGTCGTTGACGGCCAATGCTTACCGCGCTGGCTGGGGCAAATGGATTCCCCAGGCTGTCGTCAAGCTGATCGAAAGCGAGCTGCGAGCGAAGATGGAGCGGGCGACAAAACGCGGTGCGGAACTAACTGAATCAACTGACCCAACAGAACCAACAGAAAGGAAGGATTCCTAATGCTGACCTTATTGCAGGTGAAAAATAAATCCGTACCCAAGCTCGAAGGGCTGCTTGCCCCTGTTCGCGCCGCAGCGGAACGCTTGATCGAACGCTGCTATGCGCGCGATATTCCCATCGTCATTACGCAAGGGCTGCGTACGATTGCTGAGCAAGAGAAGCTATATGCGCAAGGCCGAACGACGGCGGGCAGCATTGTGACCAATGCAAGAGGTGGTTACAGCTACCATAATTTTGGCGTAGCGATAGATTTTGCTTTGCTGTCCCCGGATGGGAAGCAGGTATATTGGGATACGAAACGCGACGGCAATGCTAACCAGGCCGCAGACTGGGCCGAGGTAGTAGATGAAGCGAAGCGGCTTGGTTTTGCATGGGGCGGAGACTGGACGTCGTTTAAGGATTATCCCCATTTTGAAATGAGGTTCGGCCTGACTACTGCTCAGCTTCGAGCAGGTGCGCGGCCGACAGCAGCACAGATTACGGCTGCAATGGCTATTATAACGAAGGAGGACTCCAATATCATGAAAGCCGAAGATGCTAATGATCTTATTAAACGTTACTTGCAGCCTGCCTGGGCAGCATGCAAGCAAAAAGGTGATAAAGCAGGCATGCAAGAAGTACACCGACTCGCCAACGAGCTTCGCAAATCAAGTGGACAAAAAGAACAATAAACTCCCTTCGACCATCTATTTTGCCGACTCGCAGCTAAGATTTGAACAAAGAAATGGAGAGAAACCACGATTTCGACGCTCTATTGCGACACTCACCAGACCCTCTCCATTTCGGCGCTTGCCGCAAGCTTACTTTTTGACCACGATGTACTGCTGCGTTCGCCACTCGAACTCTTCTGCCTGTAGTAGCTCAGTTAGTTTTAGCGTCAGATCGGGCTCTAGCTTCGCCGCTTCCTCGAAGCGTTCCGATCCATCCGCCCAACAGGAAAACAGCTCGATCTGTTCACCGATTTCCAGATTGCGGTCGAGGTAATGGAACAGCTCCGTCAAGCATTTTTGGTAGCATGGGTAGGCAGTAGGATATGAGCGCTTGATTTCCTCATTCATTTGGAAGGAGCCGCCATCCGGGTGTACTTCGTATACATAGGGAAAGCGGAATATATGCGAGGCATCTTGATCTTCCATAGGTCCGCGTACATATAACCCCGCAGCATCCTCTGCTGTTTCATAAATTTCCACCAACTTGTCCCCCTTCGGGTAGTTCTCCAACAAAGTTTGCATATGTGTATGATTTTTAGCCTCTGGATTCACATAGGTGACGTAATCCATTAGCGTCATTGTCGTATTTTTCTTTCCGAACGAACCCGTTGGAAGCCCATGGCTTGCGGCCATATAATAAAAAAGAGACATTGGTATGGTCACCTTCCTCTCATTTAAATAAAAAAGCACGATGTCCTCAGTTGAACTATATTCTCCAGCAAAGCCTATTTTCCTACCACATCCTTGTGAAAAATAAATCGTAGTTTTTGTTAAATAGTCATACTTTCCCCTAAAGAAATGGAAGCGTTATTACGTTAAAATAAAACGGTAGGGAAGCAACCGAATATGCGAATTAGTGCTTTTTCGCGAGTTTGTCTATCGCTCCAACGATTGCCTCTTCCATGTTAAACTAAAGCTTATAAGCGATTGCGGCAGCTTGGAGCAGTCGGCCTTCAAGAAGGGCAGACAATCTATTCTCCGTCCGCTCAAAGCTATTTTCGCAGGAGGAGGGGCTAGCGGATGACTTTTTCGGCAGCAGCATTGAAGGATATTTCCCCATTCGTACGTTTTGTTAAAATCATCAAATCGGCTGAGCTCTCAGGCGAATGGCTGGATTATGACCATGTGTTTACGTTTATTGAGCAGGGCCAAGCCGATTTTATTTTAAATGGCGTGCGCTATCAGTTGGGGGAAGGGGATGCGATAGTCATGCCGCTGCTGATGACGCATTTCATTCGCTCCACATCGAGCGAGCCGCTGATTCAGTATATTTTTCACTTTGATTTATACCATGATGATACACGCAGCCGTTGGCAGTCGATTGGCATTGTGACAGGCGAGCAGCTAGTCATTCCAGAGCGTGAGCAATTACTGCAAAGCCTGCATCCGGTTTCCGCCATCAGCGGGCCTGACCGCATGGAGTTGAAAAAGCTTTTTCTCATCATGCGAAAAAGATTCATAGAAGGCGGCACCACTAGCGAGCTGGAGCTTAAGGCGATTGCACTGCAGCTGCTTGTGCTTTTTCTGCGCAATCAAAGCGGGCATGAGCGCCAGGAAGGCACACAAGCGAAAGCGTGGGCGCCAATCCAGCAATGTATTGACTATATTCAGCAGTATTTTGCCGATCCTGAACTGGATAATGACCGGATAAGCGAGCAGGCGGGGCTGTCACCAGGCTATTTATCCAATTTGTTTAAAGAGCAGACGGGTGTGACGCTTCATAAGTATTTGACGTATGTGCGCATCGAGCATGCCAAAAAACGGATCATGGCGGGCAAGGAAACCTTAACCGCGATATCGGCGGGCAGTGGATTTTCGAGCATTCATCATTTTAGCCGCATATTTAAACGCGAGGCGGGCTTGACGCCTAGCCAATTCAAGGCGGAAGCATCCGGTCCTATCCGGAGCCTCATAAGCGATATTCCAACCACTACATAACGGGAGAGTGCGTCTCATGAAAAACACGCAAATTGAATTTACTGCGCCGTGGAAAGTAGAAGTGAAGCAGGAGGAGCTGCAAGCTCAGGTTCCAGAGCTTACAGGCAATCAGGTGCTGGTGAAAAAACATTATACGCTCATTAGCCCTGGTACGGAGCTTGCTTGTCTTTCCGGAGGCGAAAGCTGGTTCAATATGCCGTCTGTACCTGGGTATGCAGCAGCTAGTGAAATTGTGGCATTGGGGCCAGAGGCGGCCGAAGGATTCCAGATTGGCGATAGGGTCTTTCATTACGGCAAGCATTCCCGCTATGAGTTGACGACGACAAGCGGGGTGTTTCTCAAAGTGCCGGATAGCTTGCCGCTGGCCTGGGCTCCTTTTACACGGATGGCTACGGTAGCGATGACAAGCACGCGAGTGTCGTCGATTGAGCTGGGCGATTATGTAGCGGTGACAGGACTTGGCCTGATTGGCAATATGGCTGCACAGCTGGCCGGACTTCAAGGCGCATCGGTTATCGGCATTGATTTAGCAGCAAAACGCAGAAAGCTTGCTCAGAGCTGCGGCATCCAGCATGCCATTGAGGCAGGCGCAGATTCGCACAAGCAGGTTATGGAGCTGACGGGCGGCAAAGGCGTATCTACACTTATTGAAGCAACGGGTGTTCCGCAAGTCATTTTGGACAATGTAGCGCTTGTTGGCCAATATGGAGAAGCGATCCTACTCGGCAGTCCGAGGGGCGAGCTGCAGAGCAATGTAACCGATTTGCTGAACAGCATCCATTTGAATGGACGCGGCTGTGTGACGTTCAAGGGAGCGCATGAATGGCGTTATCCGCTAACGCCGGAAGCTTTTGTCAAGCATTCCCTTGTTCGTAATTCAGAGGTCGTATTCCGTCTTATGCTATATGGCAAGCTGCAAATTGAACCGCTCATTAGCCACATCATGAGTCCTGCTGATGCACCCGCTGCCTATGAAGGATTACGCAATAAGAAAGATGAATATTTAGGCGTACTATTTAATTGGGAAGAGGTGTAAGGGAATGATTAGAGGATTAAGCAAGTCGGGTTTAGGCTCTATTACAGATGAACAGTTGATTGCAAAAGCGGCGGAGTATGGATTTGGCGTCGTAGATATTGATGCTAAGGCGCTTGTAGAAAAGCACGGAGAGCAAGGAGCGGCAAAGCTGCTGTCTGACCATCATGTGACTTTAGGCTCAATAGGGCTGAATGTAGAATGGCGCGGCACGGATGAGCAGTTTCGGGAAGGCTTGAAGCAGCTTCCGCTGCATGCGGCGGCGGCTGCACAATTGGGATGCACAGCCTGCTGTACATACATCTTGCCCTCGACGGACTACAAATCGGCACTGTTCACAGCGCTTGCGGTAGCCCGCTTGCGCCTAATTGCGGACATTTTGGATGCGTATGGCATTCGCTTTGCGCTGGAGTTTGTAGGGCCGCATCATTTGCGGACAGCATGGGCGAATCCTTTTATATGGACGGTTGAGGAGACGCTTGCGCTGATTTCGGCGATTAATCGGCCCAATGTTGGCTTGCTGGTGGACGCTTACCATTGCCATACGACAGGCTTTACGCCAGAGCATTTGCGGGGTTTAAGGCCGGAGCAGGTCGTTCACGTCCACATAAATGATGCCCGCGATCTTCCTGTCGCTGAGCTGCTGGATAATGACCGTCTCTACCCTGGTGAAGGGATTATTGACCTTAAAGGCTTTCTGGCCGCGCTCGCAGACATCGGCTACAAGGGGCCAGTTGTACAGGAGATATTGACCCGGACTGCTCCTGAAGAAACACCGGATGAGCTGTTAAGCCGCTCCAAAGCGGGATTTGACAAGGTTTTTGCATAAAAGGCTCCTTAAGCCAGCAAGCCCGAAGCTCATAGGAAAAACGCACATTTCTTGCAAGCGCCTATACCGTTTCGCCATTTCGTCCATAGGATACTGTGTACTTTAACCAAAGGAGATGGACAAATGAGCTACAATGTGGCAAACGCTGGAATCGGCTGTGCCCCTTACGGTGTAGGCGGAGCTTTCACAAGCGTAGGATCGATTCTAGTACTTTTCATCCTGCTTGTTATTATTACTCGCGCTTGCTGGCTATAGTACAGTTATAGGATCAGGCGGTTCGGCACCGAGCTAGGCGCTGGGCTGCAGGAACGTATATCTGAACAAAAAGGAGTTGAACAAATGAGCTACAATTTAGCAGGTGCAGGCTACGGCCACGGCTGCAGCCCCTTCACTAACGTAGGAGCGATCCTTGTCCTTTTCATTCTACTTGTTATCATCACTCGCGCTTTCATCTAATGCATAAATCTTGATGTCTGCCGACATGGCTCATTACTTTATTAGGTTTTGCATAGCCGCTGCAAGCTATCTTCTTCAGACTGTATGCTTTCCTGATCGTGCAAAATCATGAAATAGGTTTAATTGTCCCGGAGCATCCCGCGCTCCGGGCTTTTACATAGCTTGGGCCGTATTTAGGATGCGAAAACGTAACTATTACGATATAATAAAGCTTATGTAGAACGACGATAATGGGATACGGGAGTTTTGGAGATGGAAAATAGCAAACCACCGGTACCGGTCTATTTGCTGACCGGGTTTCTCGGGAGCGGCAAGACGACACTGCTGAAACGCATGCTCGATTACTGGCAGGCTGAGGGAAAGAAAGCAGCTGTCATTATGAATGAGCTCGGCGATATTAATTTGGACGGACAAGAAGTCGGAGATGAAGTGCCGATGGCCGAGCTGCTGGGCGGCTGTATTTGCTGCACGATTCGCGGCGATTTGAGTCTGGAGATGAAGCTGCTGATGGACGAGCATCAGCCTGATATCATCGTCATTGAATCGACGGGTGCGGCGAATCCAATGGAGATTTTGGACGGCGTGACCGAAGCGGCCATGTATATGCGCATTGATCTGCGTGCGGTCATTACTGTCGTAGATGGCCCTGAGCTGTTAAAGCGAACCCGTGCCGGCAAAGGACGGACGCTTAAGCTGATGCAGGACCAGATCCGCTGCGCGAGCTTTTTGCTGCTTAATAAGGTGGATAAACTGGAGCCGGAGCAGCTTGTTGAAGCGCAGCAGGCGCTGCGGGAGCTGAATGCCCACGCCCAAGTCGTGGCGACGATGCGCTGCATCATAGACGAATGGTCCTGGTTGGATGCCCACCAAGTGGCAGGCGCAAGCTCTTCCGCTTTGCTGCCGCCTGCAAACCAGGAGAACTCGGAAGCTGTCCATGCCTGTGGTCCGGGCTGTTCACATGAGGATGATGAGGGCCACGTGCATCATCACCATCCTCATGAGCATGAAGACCAGCATGCGCACCACCATCATTCGCATGACCATGTAATGGTGCTCACCCATTATTTGCCGGGGCCCGTAGACAGTGTTCAGTTTGAAGCGCTGCTGCGGAATTTACCAGAGCATGTATACCGGGCGAAGGGCATTGTGACGTTCACGGATACTGCGAGCCGTTTTCTGTTTCAATATGCCTATGGGGAAAGCGATTTTATGAAAATAACACCGCAAGGCAAAGTCAATGATGTAGCCGTGTTTATTGGCGAGCATTTCTCCCGGGAAGAGCTGATTGCAGAGCTTCAGCAGTTGGAGAGCGGCGATTCATCTGAGGCTTGACCGTACCATTTAGTGAACACAATACATGCACAGCTGTTTTTTGCTGCGCCAGACGTCAGAGCAGAGGCTCTGGCGTTTTTTTTATGTGTCTTCAGATTCCCTCATGATTATCTTAAAACGTTGATGGACAAAATAACCAAGTAAAGGGCTGACAACCGTTCACCCCTTGCATCAAGAACTCAGGCATGGCGATGAAAGGGCTTCTGAAAATAAGAATTCATTTCTTCGCTTGTGCTCAGCAGAAAGGTTGTGTCCATGGATGAACAAGTCAAAAATAATCAGGTCAGCAGCGGCATGCTTGCTCGCGGCAGCCATAGTGGCCCCTGCGGCCTATGCCGCAGAGCCTGCTCAGCCGCAGGCGGAGGAACAGACTGGCAAGCTGCCAGAAGCCAAGGGCCATTTTCACGAGGGGCATAAAAAGCATCATCGCGAGCACGCGCTGGGTCATGAGCAGTATCGTCTCGCCAAGCTTCGTTATATGGCTGAATATTTCGGCATTGCTGTAGAAGGAAAGTCAGCCGAGCAACTAAAAAGCGAGCTGAAGGAAGCGAAGAAGAAAGATCCTGCCAAGTGGGAAGCTTTTAAAGCGGAGCATCGGGCCAAGCGTCTGGAAATGCTGCGCAAAGCGGCTAAGGATTATGGCCTTGAGACAGAAGGCAGAACCGCTGAGCAGCTGCGCGAGGATATTCGCAGCTATCAACGCTCTAAGGACACGGCAAACGACAGCAGGCGTTAAAATGGCCGTATTTTCCTTGTTTTTGTGTAAATATATGGCCGTGCTATGGATGGAAACAGGTTCGATATTGCTACCCAACCATAGCCGGAAAGCGCGAAAGCTCCCATCACATGTAGGGGAGCTTTCGGCTATAACAGGTAATGAAGCAGAGGAAATACAGTTTCTCGAACATCAGTAGCCATGCGGAAATAGCGGGAAAACAGCTTTATTTCAGGTGAATAAGCAGTTAATTTGAGATTCGACAATAATTGTCGCAATTTGTCGTGGTAATTTAAAATATTAAATTAATTTGGCGTTGTGTTTGGATTAATGCGTCAAGTATACTAGAACTATATCATAATTTGGCAAAATTCGTCGATTCAATAAGGCGCTTCATTTGGAGGAGGATAGGCACTTGAAAACAATGAGGGTTGGTATTGCACATAAATTAATTTTTACTTTGGGAGCCCTCATGATCCTGTCTTTCACTTTGCTTGCTTCCATTCAGTTAATGAAGCTGTACGACGTTAGTTTGCGTCAAGGGGAATTGGTTGCGCAAAATCAGTCCAATGCCTATACAAGCAAGATGTTAATTAACATTAATGATGCATTAATCAGACTCGAAAGCTTGCAGCAATCCTTGCAGCAAATGAAGCGGCATAACCTGGCTGACCGCTCGGAGGCAGTCAGACTCATTGAAAATTTTGTCCAGGAACAGCCTTATTTACTCGGTGTTTTTACGGTTTGGGAGCCTAATGCGTTCGATAATCAGGATGGGAATTTTCGTAATAAGAGCAGCTACGATGATGACACGGGACGTTTTGTCCCATATATTGTACGTCAAGGCGACAAGATTGTAGCTTACCCTAATAAAAATTATGAGCAGAACGGCGAAGGGGACTATTACCAAATTCCTAAGCGGACGAAGAAATTCGCACTGATGGAGCCTTATTATTATGATATTAATGGCGAGCGGATTTTAATTTCGTCATTGGTTTATCCGATTTTGGATAATCAGGGCAACTTTCTAGGTGTCATTGGAGCTGATATTTCGCTCGACATGGTGCAGCAGGAAGTGGAGAAAATTCGTCCTATGGGCGGCTACGCGACGATGATTACTGCTGGTGACAGCTACCTTGCTAATGGGCTCGATCGCTCGCTGGTATCCAAGCCCTATTTGCCTTTGCCGGATGGTAAATCGTTAGAGGAACTGAAGAAGCAGGCCATGACCATTATGTATACTTCCGACCCCTCGGTGGACGGGACGGTTATGAGGTTGCTTAACCCGATACATATAAAGGATCAAACCTGGTATTTTGAAACGATTATTCCGAAGGGCAATATGCTCAAGGACTATTATAAAGGCTTAAGCAATACGATTATCATTTCCCTGGTTGCTTTTATTTTTACAACGATGCTGATGATATTGCTCATTCGCAAGATTGTGCTTCAAAATATCCGCAAAGTGGTGCACGTGTCCTCGGCGCTGGTGGAGGGCGATACAAACCAGAAGCTGGACATTGATACGAAGGATGAGTTTGAATTTATGGCGCAGCAGTTCAATCGCATGATTGATCATCGCAAGGCGAGCGAGGAACTGATCGAGTTTCAAGCGACGCATGATTTGCTGACGGGCTTACCCAATCGTTATGGCTATACGCGTCATATTGAGCAAATACATACCATACAGTACATGAACAACAAGCAGGCAGCGCTGCTCTATATCGATTTGGATCGTTTTAAAGTCATTAATGATACGCTAGATTATGCGATGGGCGACCAACTGCTCAAGCAGTTCGCAGACCGTCTAATACAGACCGTTGGTTCCAATGGGCAGGTGTTTCGTTTTGGTGGAGATGAATTTGTCGTGCTTCTGAATGACGTGAATAACATGAATCTGCTGCTGCTTGTGGCTGATGATATTTTGTTCGCGATTGCTGAACCCATACAATTAAATGACAGGCTTTTCTACATAACCGCAAGTATAGGCATTAGTTTGCAGCATGAGCTGACGGAGGAAACCGGCGACCGTATGGTCAAAGAGGCAGACACAGCGCTTTTTGTCGCCAAGAAGCAGCGCAATACAAGCAGGCTGTATTCCCCATCGATGAAGGATGTTTCGAAGCGGGAGCAGGAGCTGGAAAATGGCCTGTTCCCTGCGCTTGAAGGTGAACAGTTCGTATTGTATTACCAGCCAAAGGTGGATTTGAAGTCCGGACAAATATACGGAGCTGAAGCTTTGATCCGCTGGCGCCATCCTGAGTTTGGCATGATCTCGCCGCTTGATTTCATCCCGCTTGCCGAGAAGACGGGCTTCATTATTCCTCTCGGGGAATGGGTGCTTCGAACGGCGTGCAGGCAAATCAAAACATGGGAGCAGCAAGGCGTCACGGCGCTGACGGTCAGCGTCAATATGTCGATGCTGCAATTTCAGCAAAAGCATATCGTGGAGACGATCCAGTCCATTATTTCGGAGACCGCTGTCAGACCAGAGCAAATTGAGCTTGAGCTGACGGAGACGATTTTTATGGATAATCCCGATCACACGCTGAAAATATTACGCGAGCTCCAGCAGCTTGGCGTTCGGCTCTCGCTGGATGATTTTGGAACGGGCTATTCGTCCCTTAGCTATTTGCAGAACATTCCGCTGCATTATCTTAAGCTGGATAAATCGTTTATCCATGACATTGTAACGGATTTCAAGAAGCAAATGATTTTTAAATCGCTGGTCGTTATCGCCCATAACCTGAATATGAAGGTTGTGACGGAAGGCGTCGAAACCGACGAAGAGCTGCAAATTATTCGCCAGCATAAATGCGATCTGGTGCAAGGCTATATTTATAGTCCCCCGATTACGGCTGAGTGTTTCATCGAGCTTTACCACAAGCATGTGTCTTAGGGCTTGCCTTAGAGTAGGTTAAGACGGTCATGAGTAAAATAATGAAATGCCAGCAGGAGCTTCCCGTATTAGGGCAGGCTCTTTTTTTCGTTCATTGAGACAAGGCTTGTTGTGCGCCAATAAATTTGCTAAAATGAAGCGGAAGATATTTAGTAAATTTATTAACTAAACGAATGTGGTGGATGAAATGGCAACGATTAAAGAAATTGCGGCTATGGCGGAGGTGTCTGCCGCGACGGTGTCACGTGTACTCAATAACGATATGACGCTCGCTGTCGGCGAAGAGACGCGTGCGCGCATATTCGCGATAGCGGAAAAGTTGCAGTACAAGCCATCGCGTCTGAAACGGCTCAAGCAAGAAAGCCAACGTTCACAGCTGCAAATTGGCTTATTGCTGAGCTTTACGCTTGAACACGAGGATATTGATCCTTACTTCCTGTCCATTCGCAGAGGGGTTGAACGCCGCTGTGAGGAACTCGGTATCGCCATCGGTAAAGTATGGCGCATTGGGGGACCTATGGAACCTCATCCGCAGCTGGATGGTCTCATTGTCGTTGGCGGCGTAGCAGAGCGTGACGTTCGGATGCTGTACGAGGGCCACAAAGTCGTCATGATTGACCATCTGGGCAAGCTGCGGCATTATGACACGGTCAACTTGAATTTTGAGCAGGCGGTTGAGGATGTTATAGAGCACCTGCTGGCGCTTGGACATACCCGCATTGGCTACATTGGCGGCGGAGTGGATCAAGTCGGCGACGAGCCGCGGCGCAAGCATATGCAGCGCCTGCTGGAGTCGCACGGCATTTTGCGCCAGAAATGGGTGCTTGCCGGGGAATGGACAACAGGCAGCGGCTACGAGCTGATGAACAAGCTGCTGGGTCAGGAAGAACGTCCTACAGCATGCTTTGTCGGCAGCGATCCGATGGCGATCGGTGCGCTTCATGCGCTGTATGAGCAAGGTGTAGAGGTGCCGGAGCAGATGGCCATTGTCGGTTTTGATGACATTGAGGTAGCGGCTTTCGTACAGCCGCCGCTTACGAGCGTCAAGGCGTATACGGAGCAAATGGGTAAGACAGCTGTGCAACTGCTTTTGGAACGGATAGAAGGCCGCGAGGTTCCGCTGCATGTAATGATGAATACGACGCTAATGGCGCGTGAAAGCAGCTGGACAGCCGGTCATAATAAGGAGGCTAATGAATAATGGCTATTATTTTTGACGAACAAAATCAGCTTTTTCATCTGCAATCGAAAGAAACCAGCTATGTGATCGGATTGGTGAAAGGCACTTATCCGGCACATGTGTATTGGGGCAAGCGGGTACGCGGCAGCCAGCTCGGAAGACTGCTTGAGCTGAAGGAGCGCTGCTCTTTCAGTCCTTCAACAGAATCGGATGATTTAAGAGTGTCGCTGGACACGCTTCCGCAGGAATATCCGGCATTCGGCAACTCGGATTTCCGTTATCCGGCGTATCAAGTACAGCTTGCTGACGGAACGACGGTAACGGACCTGCGCTACGATTCCCATCGCATCGTACAGGGCAAGCCGGCCCTTGAAGGATTGCCGTCTGTTTATGTAGAAGGCGAAAACGAAGCACAGACACTTGAAATTACACTTGCGGACAGCTATTCTGGCCTGCGTGTCGTACTAAGCTATACCGTATTCGAATCGTATAACGCGATTACTCGCTCGGCGCGTGTCATTAATGGCGGCGAAAACACGCTGCAGCTGCTTCGGGCCCTTAGTATGAGTTTAGACCTGCCGCATGACCATTACGATATGCTTCAGCTGTCTGGTGCATGGGCGCGCGAGCGTTACATTCATCGCCGCCATCTCGAGCCGGGACTGCAATCGGTGGAAAGCCGCCGCGGTGCAAGCAGCCATGCGCAAAATCCATTTATCGCCCTGTTGTCTGTTGGAGCAACAGAGGATCATGGCGATGTGTACGGTGTAAACCTCGTCTACAGTGGCAACTTTGTGGGCGGCGTTGAGGTTGACCAATACCATGCCGCAAGATTGTTTATCGGGATTAATCCGTTTGATTTCAATTGGAGACTGGAGCCGGGCGAGCAATTCCAGACGCCTGAGGCGGTACTCGTGCATTCCTCCGAAGGGCTGGGCGGCATGTCCCGCAGCTTCCATGATCTCTATCGTTCGCGTCTTTGCCGCGGCAGCTTCCGTGACGAGAGCAGGCCGATTCTGATCAACAACTGGGAAGCCACCTATTTTAACTTTACAGCGGATAAAATTGAGGATATTGCTAAGGTTGGCAAGGAGCTGGGTATGGAGCTGTTCGTCCTTGATGATGGCTGGTTTGGGCAGCGCAATAGTGACAATTCGTCGCTTGGAGACTGGTTCGTTGACAAGAATAAGCTGCCTAACGGTCTTGAGGATCTGGTAGCGCGCATTCGCAAGCTGGATATGCAGTTCGGTCTTTGGTTTGAGCCGGAGATGGTATCGCCTAACAGCGAGCTGTATCGTGCTCATCCCGACTGGTGTCTGCATGTCGAAGGAAGGCGGCGTACAGAGGCCCGCAATCAGCTAATTTTGGATATGTCCCGTGCCGACGTTCGCGAATACATTGTTAAAACCATTTCGGATGTTCTCGCCAGCGCGCCGATTACTTATGTGAAATGGGATATGAACCGTAATATGTCCGAGATCGGCTCAGCGCTGCTTCCAGTTGACCGCCAGCGTGAGACGGCTCATCGCTACATGCTTGGTCTTTATGAAGTGCTGGAGCGCATTACGTCTGCATTCCCGCATATTTTGTTCGAAAGCTGCTCCGGCGGCGGCGGACGCTTTGATCCGGGCATGCTATATTACATGCCGCAGACTTGGACAAGCGATAATACCGATGCCGTATCCAGGCTGAAAATCCAATATGGCACAAGCCTTGTTTATCCGATTAGCTCGATGGGCTCCCACGTATCGGCTGTTCCCAACCATCAGGTTGGCCGCAATACGCCGCTTGAGACGCGCGGCAATGTGGCGCTGTCCGGCAACTTTGGTTATGAGCTGGATTTGACAAAGTTCACCGACGATGAGAAGGAAACGGTGAAAGGCCAGATTGCGCTCTATAAAGAAGTCCGCCATCTCGTGCAGTTTGGCGATTTCTATCGTCTGTCCAGCCCATTTGAAGGCAATATTGCGGCATGGATGTTCGTTTCGAAAGACAAGAGCGAGGCGTTTGCTGTCTACACATCCGTCTTGCAGGAGCCGAATCCGCCGCTCAGCCGCTTCGTGCTGAAAGGACTTGATCCAAGCCGCGATTATGTATGGGAAGAGAACGGCGAGACGTATGGCGGCGATGAGCTGCTGTATGCTGGACTTGCGACGCCGCAATTCCATAACGATTATGCAAGCAAGGTTTACCGTTTCCGCGCTGCCGGCGTATAAACTGATGCGTAGTTGCGCATAGTCACGCATAGTAACGTAGTAGTCGAACCGAGATAATAAGAAATGAATAAGAAATGATTAAGAAAAAAGCCTCCGGCGCCGCGAAAAGTGGCGCTGGAAGCTTTTTTTGCATGCTGGTGGAGCAAGCATGTTTTTTGAAATTTTATGTGTGGCTATTTGCAAAAACGTATAAGTATCGTTGTGCTCATAATTCTTAAGGCAGCGCTTTGCCGCGCGAGCAGTTATACAGCCTGTACCATTCCTCGCGCGTCAGACGCAGCGTACCCACATCTTTGCAGGCGAGGATACGCTTTGGATTGATCGAGCCGATAACCGGCTGAATGTTAGCCGGATGTCTCATCAGCCATGCAAGTACGATCGCTTCCGGCGTCGTATCTTTACGCTCCGCGAATTCAGCAACGAGCGCGGCTGTTGCAACAACCGATTCAGGGCTGTCACCCAGCGGAGCGCCGGAATAGATGCCTTGAGCGAGCGGGCCCCACGATTGCAGCTGGATATTTTCCATTCGGCAATACTCCAGCGTCCCTTCGGGGAACACATTATCGCGCGCTGCGATCTGGTTCACATGCAAACCTGTATCAATAAATCCATGCTTGAGCAAACTGAGCTCCAATTGATTCACAATAAACGGCTCGTCCGTATAAGCACGAAGCAGTTTGATTTGCCCTTGGCTCATATTAGAAACGCCGAATGCGCGAACTTTGCCGGACGCCTTGAGCTTCGAAATGGCGCTTGCCACTTCTTCCGGCTCGACAAGCGCATCTGGACGATGCAGCAGCAAAATGTCGAGATAATCGGTTTGCAGCCGCTCCAAAATGCCATCAACACTGCTTAAAATATGGCTTTCCGAAAAATCAAAGCGCTGCGGATCATCATCGCCGCCTTGCAGGCGAATACCGCATTTGGATTGCAAAATAATTTGCTCACGCAGGCCCGGGCGGTCCTTCAGCACTTGGCCGAAAACTTGCTCTGCCTTACCGAACGTATAAATATCTGCATGATCGTACATATTGATGCCTATTTCCAGTGCTGCGTCGACTGCTTCATGGCCTTCCTTAAAATGCTCGGCCTCAATCGGATTACGGTTCCAGCCGCCGCCAAAGCGCATACAGCCCAGAACAAGCTGACTCGCTTCAATGCCGCGTTTATGCAAGGGGATCGAACTCATACGTTTATCAACCTCCATGTAAGTGATTACATCACCTCTTATTATAATGCTAAATGGACAAGCGTACAGTGCTTATTGTTGAAAAAATGACAAGCAAAAGCCCATTCTCCATGAATCGAAGCTCATTTGAAAAAACACGCCGTACTTCGGCCAGTAAGGACGATCATACGGCGTGTTCTAGAGCCAGAGGCTTATTAATCGATTATTTCACCATAGCCTTCAACACATCGTCAATAATTTGCTCATTGGCGATTTTGCCTTTGTACAGCCAGCTGCTGGACGAATCCAGTTCAATCACATTTCCCGCTTTGACAGCCGGAAGGCCTTGCCAAATGGGACCATCAATGATGGAAGTATCACCAGCTTGCTTGTCGCTGTCTAGCAGGAAAATATAGTTGGCATCCAGCTCAGCCAGCTTCTCCAGCGAAACCGGGTTCCAGTTGCCGCGGCTTTCTACGGGCACTTCGGTTACGAGGTTCGGAGTTTTGAGACCCAGATCCTGATAAAGAACAGCGCCGCTGGATACGACCTCATCTACCATATAGAAGTTTTTTTGCGTCAGCCAAAATACAGCTGCGGACTTCTCGCCAACTGCCGCTTGAATTTTTGCTTTAGCATCGGCCGCTTTTTGATCGTATTCAGCAATCGCTTGCTCAGCGCCTGCTTGATCATTCAGCAAATCGCCGATCGTGAGCAGCGTTTTACGCCAGTCCTTATTAATCGCGCTTCCGAGCACGTAAGTTGGGGCGATTTTGGCGTATTGCTCATAAAGGCCTTTCTGTACGGCACTTTCCTCGCCAATAATAATCAAATCGGGAGAGAAGCTTGCTACAGCTTCTACTGGAAGATCGTATGCAATGGTAGGAACATCCTTCAGGCTGCCTTGCAAGTATTGCTGAATGCTGTCGTTGCCAACGGTCCATTGCGCGACTGGAAGTTTGCCAAGCACCACGATTGGATCTTCCAAATAAGAAGCCAAAATGCGCTGAGGGTTGCCAGGAATGGTAACTTCATGGCCCATAGCATCCGTTACTACTTTATCCGCTGCAGGAGCCTCGGTGGCTTCAGCGCTTGCTTCCGGCGAGGCGGATGGAGCGGCTGAACCTGCGGTATTGTTTGTCGTTTCTTTTCCGCCGCAAGCTGCAAGGAGCAGCGTAAGAGCAAGCAGAGCAATGAGGGTGAGCTGTGATTTGCCGTTCAGAAATCCAAAACGTGAGAGCATAATTTCCTCCTAAAAATCTCTATTTATCAAGCGCGGCCGAAGGCGATTCTTGACTCCAAGTAGAATGATAATCATTATCGAAGTAGATGTCAATGCTCCGTTTATTTGGTTATTTAAGGCTGGGGCTTTGCGCGCTCTTTCATATAAAAGGTTGGCGTCCTTCCGGTGAAACGCTTGAACAGCCGCTGGAAATAAGAAACGTCGCGGTAGCCGACGAATTCAGCAACTTCACCAACCGTCAGCATGGAGTCGACGAGCAGATAGATCGCTTTTTTCATCCGCGTATCATGAACGAAGGTGCTAATCGTCTGCCCAGTAACACGGCGGAACAGGGTAGCAGCATAGTTGGGGCTTTTCTGAATGTAGCTGCCAAGCTCCTCCTTCGTAATTTTTTCACGGTAATGGTTGAAAATATAATGCTTCATGCGCTCTACCTGCTGGTTCGTATCGGCCATCGCAGGTCCCTTGTTCCATTCGCGGTTCCAGACCGCTAGCCATTCAGTTACGACAGACTGAGCGATTATTTTCGCATACTCAGCCTGTTCCAGCCATTCGGCATGCAAATGCTTCATTCGGGCCAGCAGCATGTCGTACATGCCAATGCGGGATTTCACCCATGTCTGGCGCTGAAGCAGCGGCAATACGGGAGCAGCAGACAACGTTAATGCAACAACAAACTTCTCGTGAAAAACAGTAGGCACACATTTGCCATAATACGCTTGATTCGGGGGTATATAGAGCAGGTCGCCTTTCTCGGCGATAACTTTCTCGTTCTCAATCCAATAGACGACGGTCCCGTAGCTGACCAGAATCAACGTGGCTTCGTTCGTGTTTTTTGTGTTTTTTTCGTAAAACCAATCCATTCCCCGGTCCTGCCGAACCTCTGTTACTTGCAGCATTTGGGCCATCAGCCTCCTTCTAAAAAAAGTACTATATTACATTTAGAATACTATATTTCGTAGTCGATTGAAACGGCTGGGTTTATAATAGGGGTATAAATGTTCAGGAGGAATGAGACTTCATGCGTAAAACCAAAATTGTTTGTACGATGGGACCTGCTTGTGATTCGGTTGATACTTTAAGGGAAATGATTCGATCGGGGATGAATGTGGCGCGTCTTAATATGGCGCACGGGGAACTGGAGGATCATGCTGGACGGATTGAGCGGATTCGCGAAGCGGCTGCTGCTGAAAATGCAATCGTGCCGATTTTGCTGGATATTAAAGGACCAGAAGTGCGGATTGGTAAGCTGGAGGAAGCTTCTTACCTACTGGTGGCAGGCGAAACGCTGACGCTGACGACGGAAGAAGTACTCGGCAATGGCCGCCGTATTCATGTTAACTATAGCGAGCTTCCGCTTGTCGTGAAGCCTGGCAATACGATTTTGCTCGACGATGGCCTGATTGATCTTGAGGTGGCATCGGTTGAAGCGACGGAAGTGCACTGTACGATCGTAAACGGCGGTCTGATCAAGCCGCGCAAAGGCGTTAACCTGCCGGGCATCCGCACGACGCTGCCGGGCGTAACGGAGCGCGACATTCGCCATATCCACTTCGGCATTCAGCAAAATATTGATATTGTTGCGCCTTCCTTCGTAAGAAGAGCGGAAGATATTTTGGAAATTCGCGAGCTGCTGCAGGCGCACGGTGCCGGCCATGTTCAAATCATTTCGAAAATTGAAAATGAAGAGGGCGTCGTCAACCTGGATTCCATCATTGCAGCATCGGATGGCATTATGGTTGCCCGTGGCGACTTGGGCGTTGAAATTCCAGTTCAGGATGTGCCATCGATGCAGCGCGACATGATCAATAAATGTAACGTAGCGGGCAAGCCTGTTATCGTTGCGACTCATATGCTGGATTCCATGCAAGTAAACCCGCGTCCTTCACGCGCTGAAGTGAGCGACGTTGCAGGTGCGGTTATGCAAGGAACGGATGCGATCATGCTGTCCGGCGAGACGGCTGCAGGAAAATATCCGGTTCAATCGGTTGCTACAATGGCTGCCATTGCGCTTAAAGCAGAATCCCAGCTGGACTATTACGCAGGCTTCCAAGAGCGCCGTCAGCTTGCTTCAACGACGATTACAGAGGTCATTAGCCAAGCGGTTGTCAGCTCCTCCCTTGAGCTGAAGGCGAAAGCGATCCTTACTCGTACGGAAAGCGGCTTTACGGCGCGTATGGTATCCAAATATCGCCCGCAATCGCCAGTTATCGCGATTACTTCCGACGAGAAAATTTTGCCGCTGTTGGCGCTGCTATGGGGCGTTATTCCAGTGAAGGGCACGAAGACCGGCACGACGGACGAGCTGCTGCATGCTGCTATGGCGGATGCGGAGCAAACGGGACTGCTTGCTGAGGGAGACTTTGTCGTCATTACGGCAGGAGCGCCAGTTGGTCTATCCGGTACGACGAATTTGATCAAAATCGAGCAATATGGCGCATAGCCGCAAGCCTAAACGATAAGCTGAACGTAAGCTAGAGCCCAAACAAGAAGGAGCGTGTAAACAAGCCTTGCGCATGGATGGAGTCATGCAATCGCCTCCTCCATTGGTCGCATTTGGGCTCTAAACATTTCGTCGTACTGACGCAAGTGTATTTCGGCCTGTTTTGGAATATAGGTCTTATATATGTTTTTGATGTAGGATTGAGCCTGCGCAAGTGCCGTGCTATCGGCTAATGCGCCAGGCTTTTTCTTTAATGTTTCGAGATAGTGAAGCAGTTCCAGTCGCCACTCATGGCATCCAACTAGTGTTGCATATTTATCCACCCTGGCATGTACGACCCTTGCAGCGCCAAACATAGGCAGGCTCTGAAACAGGTAAGGCTGTTCTTCCTCCAGACATGCTGTCGCTGTCTTTCCTTCCCACCGATTGTGGGGTTTGTTGTTCAGTCTTTCGCATACTTCTAGCAAAAATCGTTGTCCTCTTCTAACGTTTCGAACGTATCCCTAAAGGCGAATGCTTTACGCCTAGCGACTTCAACGGTCCTCTCAACATGCCCCTTTTCGTTTCCACTACGAGCATTGCAAAACCGAAACTCAAAGCCATAGTAAACAGATAATTGCAATAGCCCTTCGGTAGATTCTTTCTCATCACCGACAAATCGTTTGACTGCCACCTTCATGTTGTCATAGACAAGGGCTTGGTACGCACCGTCAATAGGCTTAAAGAACCGTGCATACGCTTCTTGAAAGCATGCTGTCGTCTGTTTCGTGAATAAATAGGCCTACCGGTAATTTCCATAAGCCGAGGTAAAAGCAGCCATTGTCCTTGGACTGCCGAAGAGTATTCAAGAAGCATAGTCAGCAGACAACCCTGCACAGCCTAACCGCCCCGCGACCGTTTCCGATGGTCCCCTAAATCGCCTCTTGGAATGAAATGGATCAAATCGGCTGTTGGGCGAAAGGAAATAGATGGATTATATGGAAATAGTAAAAGATGAAAGCAGTTTTAATAAAGGATAGATTCCGCCCATTTTTTGACCTGCTTTTTTAAATACTTAAGCAACAGAAGGGCAAATTTTCGTTTTCAACGGGTCCCATTCCGCTTTCTGGCTGACGTACCAGGCATCCATGTGCTGGCAGATCATCATGTTGTAGAGTCGCATGTACCCCATCATTGTAGATCGGTGTCTACCGGATTCCGGCTTGTAGTCCATTTTTTCGCGATTTTGGAGCGACTTAGAAAAAGTCGAGTTTTTTGGTGTAATAACCAAAAAAATCTATAATAATTCCGAAATGGTAAAAACCAATGGATTCAAAAATTGAAATAGGAGGAAATGAACAAAGGTGGTTCAAGTAGAAACCTTGTACCATCTACCTTTTTTGATGAAAAGAGGGTATTTAAGGCAGTGAGGATTCGCGAATGCAAGAACGTTATGGGAAATCTCCCAAGATCTATAAAAATGAAGGGATACGCGCCATTCCGGTCGCTTAATGTTTAATTTAGTCTTTTTTACTCACTTTTTACAATTTTTAAATTGTATATTTTTGATATTTTTGTTATAGTAACCACATAAATACTATGATGTGGGTGATAGAGAGATGACTGCTCGAGAGAGTTCCTGGTTCTTGAATACGCACGCCGGCTCTTTTGCAAAGCTCCGCTTATTTTGTTTTCCTTACGCCGGCGGCGGAGCCTCTGTATTTAGTAGCTGGAAGCGAGAATTGCCGGCTCACATTCATGTTTGTCCCGTTCAGCTTCCAGGCCGAGAGCGCAGAATGTTAGAGGATCCGATGGATTCCGTCGAGGCTATCGTTCATTCGCTTGTTTCGGAAATAACACCGTTTTTACATACGCCCTTCGCTTTTTTTGGCCACAGCATGGGGGCGCTAATAGCCTTTGAAACCGCTCGTCAATTACACTTCAAGCATCATGTGACTCCACTCCACTTATTCGTATCAGGTAAAACTGCGCCTCACTTGCCTTATCCAAGAAAATCCCTACACAAATTGCCCGATGATCAGTTTAAGAAAGAGCTTCAGCTCATGCAAGGCACACCTGAAGAAGTTTTACAGAATGATGAATTGATGGAAATTGTAATGCCTCATTTGCGGGCTGACTTTACCGCTGTTGAAACCTATGTATACAGACCGGGAGAAGTGCTTCCTTGTCCGATTGCGGTTTTTGGCGGATTGCAGGACCATGACGTAAGCATTGAATCGCTTTACGCTTGGCAAGAGCATACAAATGGTTCATTCCAAGTGCAGATGTTGGAGGGCAATCATTTTTTTCTCCACAATCAGGAACAAGAGGTCATCGGAAGTGTGCTGCGTGAATTATCACCTCAGATGAGGGGGGTTGCCGCCAGCGGTCCGGTTGCACGTTAACCAACTGCCGCATAAAAATGATGAAATCACGCTCATAGCTGTCCATCGCCGCCAATCAACGAAGTCTATTTGTTATGCACATTTTCATAATTATGGAGGGGTTTTTTTATGACAAACACATTCGAAATGCTGGAATCCAATGTAAGATCTTATTGCCGTTCTTTTCCCGATGTCTTTGTGCGTGCGAAAGGCTCGGTATTGTACGCCGAGTCCGGCAAAGCGTTTATCGATTTCTTCGCCGGAGCCGGAGCGCTAAATTACGGACACAATAATGATTTTATCAAGCAACAGCTCATCCAATATCTGCAATCGGACGGCCTTAGTCACGGACTGGATATGTACACTTCCGCGAAGGAGACCTTTCTGCAGACGTTCTCAGACAAGATTCTGAAGCCACGCGGTCTCGACTATAAGCTTCAGTTTTGCGGTCCTACCGGAACCAATGCGGTAGAGGCGGCGCTGAAATTGGCAAGAAAAGTGAAGGGAAGGACGGGCGTGTTTGCTTTCATCGGATCGTTTCATGGGATGTCGCTTGGAAGCTTGTCCGCCACAAGCAGTCTATACCACCGCGAAGCGGGAGGATTGCCGCTGCATGATGTTACGTTTATGCCATTCCCAACGGGTTTTATCGACAATTTGGATACGATCGGCTACATGGAAGCGATTTTAACGGACGATCATTCGGGCATAGCCAAGCCGGCAGCTGTCATCCTTGAAACCATGCAAGCCGAGGGCGGTTTAAATGCGGCGCCTACCCAGTGGCTGCAGGAGCTTCGGGATCTTTGCGACCGTCACGATATTTTGCTGATCGTCGACGATATCCAGGTGGGCTGCGGACGAACAGGTTCATTTTTCTCCTTTGAACGGGCGGGGATTGTTCCCGATCTGGTCGTGCTCTCCAAATCAATCAGCGGTTACGGTCTGCCGATGTCGTTGCTGCTGCTAAAGCCCGAACTGGATGTTTGGCAGCCGGCTGAACACAACGGCACCTTCCGGGGAAATCAGCTTGCGTTCGTTGGCGCGACGGCGGCTCTTGAACTCCGGGAATCGGCGCAGTTGGATGCAGAGACGGAACGTAAAGCGCAGTTTGTTGAACAATACTTGAAGGAGCATATTCTGCCGATCAACCCACTCATCTCGATGCGCGGTATGGGATTGATTTGGGGCATTGACGTATCGGCTTGCCAGGATGAACATCTCTCCAAAGCCATCGTGTCTCGATGCTATGAGCAAGGACTGATTGTCGAACGAGCCGGACGTCAAGATATGGTTGTCAAGCTGATGCCTGCGCTTACGATTTCGATGGACGAGCTAGCTGCCGGATGCGAAATATTTAAGCGGGTCGTATCGGAATGCTGCACCTTGATCGATTCACTTCAGCCTCAGCTGACATAAACACCGCCTGAAAGAACGGACGACGTTGGCGCCTGCCAAGCGATCTGGCTGGTAGCGATCATTCTGGCGGTTACGTAGCACAACGTCGGAGCGTCTGGCTAGGCCGCGCGTACCTCGGAGGTTCAATCAAGAATTTGTCAAGGGGAGAGACGATGAAAAACAACAATGTTCCATTATTTCCATTAACGCAACCCCAGCAGCGGATTTGGTATACCGAATTGCTATATCCAAATCGAACTACCTCGACGATCATTGCGATAGTGAAAATAACAGGCCGCATCGATGTGAATGCTTTGAAGCAAGCCATAAACAAAGTCATTGAGCAAAGCGACTCTTTTCGTATCCGATTGAAGACGGAGAACGGAGTTCCTTATCAATACGTTCGGGATTATGAGGAGAAGGATTTCGAATGTATCGATTTGAGCAAGGAGCAGGCGGAGCAGAGGATGCTTGAGCTTCGGTCCATTCCGCTTGAGCTGCTGGAATCCGAGCTGCACCGGTTCGTTATGGTACGGATTGGGGACGAGGAGACGTGGATCAATTTCAAGATGCATCACATCGTATCCGATGGCATCTCCATGAATTTGGCCGTAAACGAAATCATGCAGCATTATTCGAATATCATAAGGGGCAACAGCTCTCCTCGTAAGGACAGCTCTTATATCGATTTTATTCAGGTCGAGCACGACTACGAGCAATCCGAGCGCTATCAGAAGGACAAGGACTATTGGCTCGCAAAATTTGGCACTATGCCCGAAGTCATTAGTTTGAAGTCATACAATCCGCTAACGGTGGGCACTGACGCAAGAGTCGATAGATGGATGCTTGACGACGAACAGCATCATGGCGTAAAAGCCTTTTGCAAGGAGCATCAGATCAGTATCTTTACCTTTTTTCTGAGCGCTTTATATATTTACATGCATAAGGTAACCAACGAGCAGGACGTGGCGATTGGCACATTGTATGCGAACCGGACGACAAAGAAAGAAAAAGAAACGGTCGGTATGTTCGTCAGTACGGTCGCAACGAGGATGCTGGTGGAGCCTGAGCAGGAATTGCTTTCGTTTCTAAAAAATGTCGCCAAAGAACAAGCCTCCATCCTGCGCCATCAGCGTTATCCGTACAATAAGATCGTTCAGGACTTGCGAGAGGCTCACCGCAATCAGGATGTCCAGCGGTTGTTTGGCGTTTCGATACAATACCGATCAGTGAGCTTATTTCGTACGGATGAGGCAGTTATGCATGGGAATCAAGATTACACCGGGGATTCGGTTAACGACTTTGATATTCATGTTCTGGATTTTGTAGATGACGGGAAGCTCTTTGTTGATCTGTATTACCGCACGCAGCTATTTGGCGAGCATGAAGCGAAAGAGATCATCCGTCAGTTCGTCTGTATCTTGGAGCATATGATTCGCAGCCCGTATCAGAAAATCTCCGAGCTGTCGCTTATTAGCGAAGAGGAGCAGCGCAGGCTGATCACTGCCTTCAACGATACGGATGCGGATTACCCGAGAGAGAAGACGATTCACGAGTTGTTCGAGAAGCAGGCGGAGCGTCATCCGGATGCGGTCGCGGTCGAGTACGAGGACGAGCGGCTGACGTACCGCGAGCTGAATGAGCGGGCGAATCGTCTGGCGCGTACCTTGCGGAACCAAGGCGTAGGGGCGGATCAGCTGGTGGGCATTATGGCCGAACGATCCCCTTCCATGGTGATCGGGATTCTCGCGATCCTGAAGGCGGGTGGGGCGTATGTGCCGATCGATCCGGAGTATCCGGAGGAGCGCATCCGCTACATGCTGGATGATTCGGGAGCCAGTGTGCTGCTGCTGCAAGCGCATTTGCGGGACAAGGCGACCTTTGCGGGCGTCTGCCTGCTCCTGGATGACGAGCAGACCTACGCAGCGGACAGCGCGAGCCTCGTCTCGGTTAACCAGCCGAACGATC
>NZ_LAQO01000014.1 GCF_000971975.1 Paenibacillus algorifonticola
TACGGTACAGACAGCAGCTTGAAGTCGCCTAACCTTTTTTTAATTGTCCTTTACAAGGGGTACATTTTACAGTGTCCGGTTCCTTCTTTTTGCATGCTGGAAAAGGCTCCAGCCAGCCTGCCTGCCAACATCAACATACTCCCTTAAGTAGGAAACTTTCACCTCTGCCCAGCAAGCTGAACATACTGATAAAGCCGGGAGCTATGAAGGAGCAGTTGCTGCTCCTCGCCGCCTCCCAGCACCATTTTGCGTCCTTCGCCGGCCACTTGCTTCAGCAGTGTGGACAGAAAGTCCATTTGCAAGCGGGCGGCTTCTTCCGCCTCCCGCTCCAGCCATTCGATATCCTTCAAGGTAAGCTGCGCGGTCCCGCGAAGCAGCAGCTCCTCAAACCAGCTGCGCAGCCGCTGCAGTCCATCGTAAACCTGCTCCAAAGCCATTCCCGCTGCTCCTTTTTCCAATTGCTTATTTTCCTTACATATCCAGCTTTAAGCTGATCAACTTCGTATTATGCAAGAAGCTGATCGGATAAGCCTGGCCGCCCTCTATGCGCACAAATGCATAAAACGGTTCCAGCGATGCAGCCCCATACCCTGCTTCCAGACGTTTGACGGTTTTTTCCCAGTCCGCTTGATAAGGGAGGATCAGCTCCAACTGCCCGCCTGCTTCATCCTCTACTTCGAGCACTAGGCTCTGCGAGCTTTTATCGAACCGGTTTCCCGTGATCCGTGCCAACTTAATTAAGGCAAGCCGTTCCTTTACGTCTGAAAATAATGCCGGCTGCCCCACTCCAGCCTGCCGCAAAGCGGGCAAGTCCGAGGCGAGCTGCCCCGCATTAATCTCGTTAATGGACTGGCGGGCGACAAGGGTGAGGCTCGCTCCCTCGCCTGAAGACAATCGAAGCTCCTCGTTCACTTTAATGTGCTCGAACACCAGCTCTTCTCCCGCAAACTGGCGCATTGTCAAGCTCGCAAGCCAAGGCGAGTAGCTGGCATAATGCTTGGCAAACGAAAATGCATTGCCTTCATAATACACCGCGCGTGCATCACTGTAGGTGTACACCTGCTGATCATCGAGGCCATACATATAATAGGTGATGCCTCTGTAGCCTGAACGCGTCTCCCACGGCTCGGCGCCGAGACCGTACAGGCGCAGCTTCGGCAGCGCATAATATTTGCTGCGAAAAGCACCGATAAGCTGCTCCTTCTGAGCAGCAGGAAGCGTCTCCCGCTCAAGCAGCTCAAGAGCAAGATACAGCTTGGTGACGCGATCCAGCAGCACTTGCATGGAAAATCGTACATGCCGGTTGAAAAACAGCTCCAGCTCGCCCTGGATGCCGCGCAAGCCGCGCTCCACGTCCGGCAACTGGCCACTGCGCGCTGCGACGGCCAGCGTTTCCAGCTGTGCGGTATACGACTGGGGCAGACGGGCAAGTCCCGTCCGCAGCATCGCAGTGAGCAGCTCTTTGCATTCCCTTACGGTATCCGGTGAAAAAGCGACCTTATGCACTTTGCTGCGCAGCGCTTCCTGATCATCCAGCCCCTTTAAAGCACGGTAACGCAATAAAGCTTCCAGCTTTAACAGCTCGCCTGCTCTCTCCTTTATTTTGCAAAGCGCCTTAGCCGGATTTGCCTCCTCGGTGAACGAAACCTCGGCTCCTTGGAGCTTGAGACAGACCGTAAGAAGAGCATTTTCTGCCACTTCAAGCTCTTCCGGGTAGCGCAGCCGAAACAGCACTTCCTCCACAATGGAAACATTAAACGGCTTAATCAGTAGTGAAAGATCGGCAGCCAGCAGCCAATTGAAGCGTTCAGCGTTACTATCCGGCTGATTTCCGTTGCCATCTCCCTCACCTTCCTCTTGTACAGAAGAAGAGGGCTGCTGCTGTGCGTAAAACAAAATGGCAATCAGCACATGCTTGCATAAGCTGTCTGCCGGACACGTACACTTCCAATGAGCCAGCGTATTTTCCAGCGTGCAGACCGTTCCGTCGTTTAACTCGCAGCTGACGGACGATTGTCCCCAAGCGTATTTGACATCAATGCCTTTGCCGATATCTTTTAACGCCCGGTTATACAAGCCCTTGTTCGAATGCCGAACCAAATAATCCTCGGTACAAAGCTTGGCAAACTGCCCAAAGCTCGTTTCAAATGCGGCAGCTGACATGCTAGCGTCCTGATGCCCGCAAAATATCATAGATCGTCTCACTGAATACACGACCTGGAATTTTGCCCAAGGCTAGCGCTGGAATATCACTGTAATAGCTATATTGGCCTTTTCCATTCGCATGAAATTGCAGCAGCTCCAGCGTAATGTCATCCAGCCCTTCGTAATAGGTGATGCTAGTCCCGCTAAAACGCAGCTCAGCAAGCCAGTCACCGTAATCCTTATACAGCTCAGTATAATATCCGCCATCCTGGGCATGTCCTTTGTACCAGCCATATTTCTCAAGCGCCTTAGGGAACGCTGTAGGCGAAAGCTCTGATCCCGGTAAATCCTCGTATTGCGTGCTTTGCAGATTTTCTTCTGCCACCAGATGGATTTGGCGATTCAACTGCTCAAATGGCTGCTTGATCTCATAATCCTCCAGCTGTGATTTCCAGCCCTCGAGTGCTTCCTGCTCCAGCTCAAGCGGGTGAATCAAGCCGACTTTGGCACCCTCAGCAAGCTCGTATTCATCTTCATCTACGGTGTTAAAGGTGCCGTCCTCCATATAACGGAACGTGTCCGTGAGGTCGCCTTGCTCATACACGCCCCAGATGAGGCCAACGGCAAACTTCTGCATGACGATATTGCCCACGAACAGCGTCGTCCATTCCTCGGCGGACCATAACCGCTGCTTGGACAACGATTCTTCCAGCCGCTGCGCTTGGATCGCCACCATCGTTTTCAAATCTTTTTTGAGCAAATTGAAATCGGCCTTCGCTTTCGCTGCCAGCTCCGCATCATCCTTTTGTCCCGATGCAGGCAGGCTTTTTAGCGGCTTGCCCGTCTCTTCATTGATAACCATAACCTCCAGATTCCGGTTCACCTTCACCTGGAAGGTACGCTCGCCATAGCTGAATTGCTGAGCACCCTTATCATCAAAGCCAAGCGACGTGACCAGGCGGTCTTCGAGCTGCTCTGGTGTAAGTCCTTGATTTTCCGCTGCCAGCTGCAAGGCCTCTTCAGCTGCGCCCTTCACCTGACGGTTTTTGACGGTCCGCTTGATCTTATCAATGGCCATTAATGCGGCAGGCTCGTTCAAATAAGATAGAGCTTTGACCGCTTCCGCCGCCATCGCGCCGCGGCTATTTTCCGTCCATTCCTTAATTTGCGGAACCAAAATTTGTATAAGCTTACGATCGCCGAACAATGCGCCTACATACAGCACCCATTTTTCCTTCGCAGGCGCTTCGTTTTGAATCCACAGCTGAATGAGCTCCGCTGCGAAATTCGAAAGCGTTTCGCTGTTTACATAAGAACGCAGCTCATTCAGGCGTTCATTCGGAGCCGTCGTATGGTCCATCGATTGAAGCATCAAATACGACTTGATTCGGTCATCTATTTGCTGCCCCTCCAAATCCAATAATGCTGGCAAATCATTCACAGACAGCCAGCTGAGGCGGGCTGTTTTTTTTGCATCCGCTTGATCTGCAAGCGCAGCGTGCGCATGAACAGGGCTTAAATCAGCCGTATCCAGCAAAATTTGAATGAGCGTGCGCCAGTCTTCCGTTTTTTCCGTTTCCAGCAATTGCTGGTAAGCTGCCTTGCTGTCTGGCACGCTGCGCAGGGCGTCCAGCACCAGCTCTTTAATCGCTGCTTTTTTCTCGGTGCGATAAAGCGTTAAATATAACGTCTTGTCCGGCACTCGGCTGAATTCAGCCAGTGCAGCTCCGCTTGCCTTCTTCGACGAATCCAGCAGCCCCGCACGGATTGCTTCCGTCAACTGTTCTAGGGCCAAAGCATCGCGATCTTCAAAGGCAATATCGAGCACCGTCAACCGGGAGTCCGTGGGCAAATTCTTATACTGCTTCAGCGAATCCGTCAAATTTTTTCTAATAATGGATCGATATTCGGTTTGCGGCATGGAACGGTAGTAATAGTCTCTCATGCCATTAAGCATCAGCAAGCCCGAAAGCAGACGCTCACGGCTCACCTCAGGGTCGTTCCCGTAAAGCTCCAGCAGCTTTTCACCGCTAAACGAAAAGGAATGATACATTTCCGATACTAGAGTCAACGCATCGCATTCAGGGCGTGAAATCAAAATGGCAAGCCGCCTGATATAAGATGATTCGGCAGGCAAGAAGCTTACGGCCACGAGCAGATTTTTACGACGGCTATCCCGGTTCCGATGATCAAACAGCGAACGATTCGTTTCATCCTTCCAATAGTCCTCGAAAGAAGTTTCGCCTTCCAAATAACGGGCGAAAAACAGGCCATGACGCCCTCCCTCCGATTGCCCTCTCAGTACGGCGAAGACGGCTTGCGTAAGTGTGCCTGCTCCTTCCGGCAATGCGATTCCGCCATCTGTGAGCACCTTGTGCAAATAAGCTTTGTAATACGCCGAACGTAAAATTTCATAAGCACGCAAAGCCTGATCCGGCACACTAAGCACATAGCTTTGCAGCGCGCTCCAAGGCACCATATAACTATTCAGTTCTCCTCTTAGCCGTTCAATTAACTCGTATGGCTCGTGGAGTGGAATGATGCCTTCCAACAGCTCGTCCGGTTTTTTGGCACGTCTGTCGATGGCAAGCAAATGCTGGCGGACTTCAAGCGGATATACTTCATGCAGCGTTCTGACTGCATCAAGCAGCGCTAAGCCTACATCCCCCGGCTCGTCCAGAAACAGCTGCTTGCCGCCTTTAACGTTAATGACATATAACAAAGCGCTATGAATTTGGGTCAATGTCCGATTAAATTGGGTGCGGGAAACTTCTCCGTTCTCCTGTGCTTGGAGATCAGGATAGTGGGCCGCAATCGTTTTTTCGCGTTGGCTTGTTATAAAATCCACGCTCAGCTCCCGAACGGAATAATTCTCCTTTGCTTTGAACGGGTACGCGATGATCGGCTTCACCGCAGCATTCAGCAGCTCGCGAAGCTGCTCCGTATTTTCGGCCAATACCGCTTGCAGTATTTCCGGAAACTCGCTTGCCAGTCTTTGGCTGTTAAATTGATGGGCCCGGGTATTATCAAGCAGGGAGTACAGCTTTAGAAGCAGCAGCGTATTAATAATAACGCCTGTATCTCCTGCATCCTTTTTGCCAAAATTGCATTTGCCAACCCTGCTTTTCAGCTCATCCATCATCGCCTTATCCCCGGCAAATTTATGTATTTTCTCCATTCGCGGCAGCAGCGATTGCAATCGCTGGCTTCCCGCTTTGCTTTTTCCCGCCAGTCCTAAAGCATGATGTCCGTCGCCCATACAGACAGAGAGGCTGTAACCCTGCCAGTAATAGCTTCGGCTAGCATTGAGTCCCATTCGCAGCATGAGTGCACCCGCACGAAAAAACACATCGCTGTCATCCTTCTTCGCAAGCTTCTCAAAAAGATCCATCGAACGGTAGGCATATTGCATGGAATCAGGCAGCAAATCCGGGAATTGCTCTGTTCTGCCCATCACATAATCGATAATGATTGCGCTGCGGTCCGTGTTCTTCGAATACTCTTGCGAGAGCGCTTCTCCAAACTTTTCAACTAAGGCTTCAACTTCGCGATTTTCCGTTATCATTATCCGATTCCTCCCAAAAATTAAGTAATAATATCGCCGATCCAATCGGCCAGCTCATTTGGTGTAATCGCCGCTACATGCGCCCCCATATTGGTGAGCGTCTGAGCCGCATGTTTGTTATAAACGGAGTCCCCGTTAAAATCGAGTGCGGTCAGCACCAGCAGCTTGCAGCCTGCATCCAAAATATCCTTGCAAGCCTTATACATATGCTGAATCGGGTAGCCTTCCTCCAAATCGCTGACCAAAATGTAAATGGTTTTGCCAGGGTTTTCAATCAACGTCTCGCCGTAGCGCAGTGCTTTGGCAATATGCGTGCCGCCGCCTAGCTGAACGTTCATCAGCAGATCCACGGGGTCCTCCAGCCTGCTCGTCAAATCGACGACCTGGGTATCAAAAATAAATAAGTGCGTACGCAGTGCATTCAGCTTATAAAAAATACTCGCCATAACCGAGCTGTAAATGACCGAGTCCAGCATGCTCCCGCTCTCATCCACGCCAATAATAATGTTCCACTTGTTATGCGGCTGCACATTGCCATCAAAATAAAGGCGGTCGATCACAAATCTGTTCTTTTTGCGGTCATAGTTTTTCAAATTTTTGGAAATGGTTTTCTTAAAATTTAAATTGCGCAGCGATTTCACAGAGCTGCTCGCGTAGCGGCTGCGCTTGCCAAGTATGCTCGCTTTGGCCTGCGATTCGAGCTTCTGCCGCAAATCCTCCACTACTGCACGAACGATTTCCTTTGCGCTTCTTAACACATCGCCCTTCATCCGTCCTTTGAATTGAAGGATGTTTTTGAGCAAATTCATATTAGGCTCAAGCGATTGAAGCAGCTTCTTATCCGTCAGCAGCTCGGTCAGGCCATAGCGGTCCAGCGCCTGCTTCTCCAATATTTCCACCGTCTGCTTCGGAAACAGCTCTCGCACCTTATGCAGCCACTTGGGAACGGTAAGCTCTGAGGCTCCCCGCCCGCCTGTTTTCCTATAGCCCTGCTCCTCGCCATATTCCCGATCATACAAAAAGGCAAGCAGCTCATCCATTTCCGTATATGAAAAATGTTCAGGCGAATAGCCTTCGGCTTCGCATAAGCCTTCCTCGGCAGCCTCGCCAAGGATGAGCCGCCAGCGATTCAAAGCCTCGGCTGATGTGCGGCTGCCTGAAGAAGGGGGAGCAATCGAGGCTTGTCCAATCTCTCCATGTTCATGTTCACTTCGCTCATCCTGCCTGTTCAAATCAGCTTCCATGTGGCAAACTCCTTCCGAATGGCTTCATCCAGCGCCTTGGCTTGTATAAGCGTCTGCTCGTCGATGGGCGGACGCTCCAGCTCTTCCGGCTCTGCTTGATGCAGTGTAGCGACTCGCTCTGCAATTAGCGACGTCTCCATTGGCGTAAAATAGGTGAACGCGAGCCGCAGCTCCGGCACCATCGCAATAAAATCATCCGAAGGAAGCTCTTCGATTAAATAATTCAATTCGCCGAGCAGCAGTTCATCATATAAAAAAGCATCGCGCGCGATTGCAAACATCCCTTGCAAATATTTCGCCGTCTGCTTGGCCTGCTCCGGCGTTCCGCGAACGTAGCTTCTGGCGCGCTCGACCATCTCTTCACGCGTCCTGTCACCAAGCCCTGCTAATATAGCCATCACCACTCCCTCCAATTGCGGAGAGAGCTTCCGGTCTGACAGCAGCTCGCTCAAATGCCCTCTGAATGTATCATTCTGAAAATGCGCTTCAGACGACTCTGCCAGCATAGCCAGCAGCTTAAGCCCTTGTATAATGGCTGGATGCTCATCTGAATGGATAGATGCAAGCCCCAGCAGCTTATCTACCGCATTGTTATAAGCCTCTGCTACGAGCAGCGGCAGCTGTTCGTCTGCCGCGAGCCCCAGCAGCCTGCCATGCTGGCGCAAACGATTTAATATCGTAAGTGTTTGGCACAACGACAGAAAATTACCGTCTTTGCGCAAAGCGGCCTGCACCTGCTCATATAATCGCCTCGCTGTATCCTGCAAGCCCATAAGAAGAGCCTGCAGCAGCGCATTCGCGATTTCTCCGCTATGATGATCGGGAAGCTCCTGCATCCGTTCCCCGATTTTGCGGGCTGCCGCCTCTTTGATCGTTCCCCCATATAGCGAATTTTCGATCAATCTCGCCTCAATGCGGGACGAATAAGCATACGTCCAAGTTTCACGAACCAGATTCATATCCCGATAGGCGACCCAATCCGGTCCAGACTCCCGAACCGCAAAATCCGGAACGAGGAAGCTCGCGCATTGCAGCAATTGGCTAAGCAGACGATTCTCCTCCTTGGCGTACAGATCAAGCACCTTTTTGTGTTTGCCCGTCGTCTTAATCTGAAGCCCTGACGCAGAGCAGCGATTCTTAAAATCTTCCACAATCGGCACCGTAAACGAATTGGGAGCGACAATGCCGATTTTATCCCCCGTCAGAAGCAAGCGCAGCTCCTCAAGCGGCTTGTCCGTCGCAAGCGTCCGCTCCCCTTTCACGAAGGAGGAAAGAGCGGCATCCAGAAGCTCGTATACCCCGCCTTCCCTTTTGCCCCGAAGCACCGCAAGCCCTTGAATCATGCTGTATGCCTCAATGGCATCGCTCGTCGATACCTCCTCCTGGCCTTTGCGCAGCTTGCGCATCAGCTCGGATAACAAGGCGAGCGCTGTCTGGTTATAGGGCTCTGCTTTATTTTGCAGAAGCTTATTCCAAATTAGCTCATAATAGTTCACATAAGGCATCCCGCTCGCATATCCATTCAAGCGATCCGCTTCTTCGAACGTGTAGACCATTGGATACAGCTGTTGCTGAATGGCTCCTCCGCTTTTCCCCTGCTGCTCCTCGTTCGCCAGCCCTTCTGATTGGGCGGCTTCAAGCAGGCCGTACGTATGAAAACCGCCAGTAATCACTAGAACACGCTTATGCTTAGAGGCAGCTTGCTTGATACACTCTCTCATATAGGCCTCTCTCGCCAAATCGCCAGAAGCGTGAAGCTGTTCCTTCGAATAGCACATACGAGATAACGCGCAGTAAGTAAAAACATTTTGCACAAAAGCTTCCGTCGTTGCTGCTTGCCCTTCGATTTCGAACAGCTTTTCCCACAGCTCATCAAAGCTGCGGCAGTTCATTTTACGGCATAAACGATTAATAAAATCGGAGCTGGCTAGCAGCGTTTCATCCTGTATGGACTTCTCCTGTTTTTCGGCTTCCGCTCTAGCTTCGTGACTGTAGTCCAGATCGATAAACGCCGCCGGTATGCCGAGACGCGCCGCTTCTTTCATGGCCACATACTCCGGAGAGTAGCTCAGCAGCGGGTAATAGCAAGCCGATCTTCCGCCTTGCTCATCCTCATAAGTACAATATAGACTGACGGGTGTCTCCGTCGCCTCATCCGCAAGCACCGGAATGAGCGGAGTCCCGCTCGCTGGCCCTTCGATCAAAATCATGTCAGGGTTATATTGCTTAATCACTCTCAGCAGATGAAAGGAACAGGCTGGGCTATGATGGCGAATAGGAAAATAAACCGTGCCGCTGTTCAGATTAAACACCTGCTGTTCAAATAGGGACGGCAGCTCTTTGTCAGCCTCGCCCGTTAACCAATCCATTTTCGCTCCTCATAATAGTCCTTCCATATAACGTCTTCCTTGGAGCGTTCTTTGACGACCTTGGAGAAGTAGGTTTTCAGGATGGACAAATCCTTCTCATTTTCCTTGGCAATCGTTCCGAGCATATTTTGCACGAGCCGATCAAGCGAAATCGATTTATTTTCATAATAATAGGAGGTCATGGCGCTTTGAACATAGACGGATACTGCTTCCGCTGTGCTCATTGAGGCTGCGGGGATATCGATTTTGTAGCCTTCGCGCGTAATGCCGGAGCGCAGCTCCATAAATGTCGTCGCCAGCAGCTCGACCACAAACAGGTCGATTTCCGCGTCAACGCCACTATGCATAAGCAGGCTTCGGGCCCCATTTTCAATAATTTTCGCTTCCATCTTCATGCTGCTGACAGGCTTGATCGTCTCGAAGTTAAACCGGCGCTTCAAGGCACCGCTCATTTCGTTGACGCCTTTGTCGCGAATATTCGCCGTTGCTATAACGTTAAAACCGGGCTTCGCAAACAATACGCCGCCGTCCAGCTCGGGGATATTCATCACCTTGTCGCTCAAAATGCTAATCAAGCTGTCCTGCGCTTCCGCTGGGCAGCGGGTAATCTCTTCAAAGCGGGTCATAATGCCCTGCTTCATTCCGTTATATAAAGGCGCTGGCACAAGCGCGGCCTCGGATGGGCCTTTGTCCAGCAGCATGGCGTAATTCCAAGAGTATTTGATCATATCTTCCGTCGTTCCGGCTGTGCCCTGAATCGTATTCAGGCTCGTCCCCGATATAGCGGCTGACAGCAGCTCGCTGAGCATCGTCTTCGCTGTACCTGGATCTCCAACGAGCATTAGCCCCCGATTGCCCGCCAAAGTGACAACAGCTCGTTCGATCAGCACATCGTTTCCATAAAATTTGCGGGTAATCACGACTTCTTTGCCGTCTAAGATAGCTGGTTGATCCCTGCCAATTATAAAGTCGCGCACATAGGCCGGAGACAGCAGCCACTCGGGCGGACGCTTTCCCGTATCCTCTTCACGCAGCGCCCGCAGTTCTGCTTCAAATAACATTTCAGCCGGCGGCTTGATCATATCCATCATTGTGGTCTCCCTTTCGCAAAAACAGATCATACGTTCTTATTTTCTTGTATAATACCATAACACACGCAGTTCTTTCAAAATATTGGACAAAAATGGTTGTTTCGAACCATTCAATTAGCACCATTGGGCTAGGTTTTACGCTATAAAATAGGTACTATCATTGAGATTTATTTTGGGATTATATGTATTTGTGGTTGGGGAAATAGCGTGGTTTTAAGATTTCTACGATCCGGTAAGGTTGGATGGCCGCCCACGCCCAGCAGGAAATGCTCACGCGAGCGGCGACCATCTTAATATTCAAATTACTGTTCCGCCGCCAGCTTATGCACCTGCTGCAGCAGCTTCGTCATATCCATGCCCGCATGGTTGCCGAGCAAAATAACCGTCATTCCGCTATCCAAATTACGCAGCATGCCCGTCGCATAGCCGCTGCCGCTGCCATTATGGAAGACGCCCTTCTCGCCGTTCAGGCCCAGTGCAATCCAGCCGTAGCCGTAATTTTTATCCGAATGCGGCGTATACATCGCTTCAAGCGACTGCTCGCTTACGACCTTGCCCGCCCGAAGCGCCGTATCCCATTTGAGCAAATCATCGACGGTCGAATACAGCGTTCCCGTACCCGACTGCGAGACATAATACGGGGCTGCGGCCCATTCATTATTTTTTTGCAAAATATAGCCCTGAATGGTCGGGGTTGCAGGCGTAGCCGTCCCTGAATTTTTCATGCCCAACGGAGTGAGAAAATGCTCGCTCACATAGTCGCTATAGCTTATGCCCGACAACTGCTCGAGCACATAGGCCAGCAGTACATAGCCGTTATTGCTATATAAATAAGTCGTGCCTGGCTCATATTTCAACTGCTTCGTCCGAAGCTCTTCAATTGTCTGCTCGATCGTGACGTCGCCGCTTCGAGTAAATTCAGATTGAAGCCCTGACGTATGCGACAGCAGCATATGAATCGTAATGTCATCGCCGCGCGGGATACCCGTCACGAATTTGGACACGGGATCGGTTAAGCTCAGCTTTCCTTGCTCGACCAATTGCATAATGGATGCCGCTGTGAATGATTTTGTAATGGAAGCGATACGCGTCTTGCTGTCTGGACGATTCAATTTATTAGTCCCGGCAAAGCCGTAGCCTTTACGAAGCAGCACCCCGCCATCCTTAGCTACAAGCGCCATGCCCGAGAAGCCTTCGCCCTTCAAATAGGCGTCAATAGCGGCATCCTCTTTGCCATACTTAGTTACTGCATCCGTCTGAATCCGGATCGTCAGAAGCTCCTTCGTCTGTGACAGCTGCAGCGATGCTTTGAGTGCATCCGTTACTGACCGCAGTGGAAGCATGAGCGTTCCTTTAATGTTTAGAGAAGGAGCGGACATGTTCATGGCCAGCCCGTCCACCGTTACTACGGACGTTCCCGCCCGATGGACGATGACGTCTCCGTTCACTTTAATCGTTGCGGTTTGCGTCTTCCCATCCCATTCGATATTGCCCGCAGCTGCCTTGCCCGCTTCACGAAGCGGAACGAACGTTGTGCCGTCCTTGATGAGCGGCTGCACGTTCCATTCCACCGCCTTGCCATTGACCTCGACTGCGATCACCTTGCTGCTTGCCGGCTGCGCTGCCTCTACCTTGCTGCTTGGCTGAGCAGCCGCCACTGCACCGCCAGCACCAGCAAACGCTGATACGGCAGCAATTCCGATCAGGGCGCCACGCGCCACTGTGTGCCGATTAAACCAGCCTGCTATCTTCTTTCCTCGTATGCCTGTCATTCCATGCCAACTCCTTCTTCTCATTCACCTTCACAATAACCGGACTTCCCATCCGTTCAACGAACCTTCCTCTATTATAGACGCAGCAAATGGGAAAATGTAGCGGCCCTGTTAAGTAGGTAGAGTTTAGCCCTAAATAATCATCTGTAAATGTAAAAAAGGCATTACAAAACAAATAAGCTTCACACAGGACCTATCGCCCGTGTGAAGCTTATTACTAGATCACTTAATCGACTAGCTTAATGGTTAAATTCATAGCTAAGGCTGCTTAGCAATGCTTCGCCAATTTTAGTTAAGTCCACTTGACTCACAATGCCGACAGCACCTAGAAAATTCATCAGTAATTCACTTAAGAATGATTTATTATTATTTAATTGATACGATGCAGCTCCAAGATCCTTTAACGAGAAATCAGCTACTGGAGTAACCTCTATTGTAGTCTCTCCAACATCTTCTAATGGCAAGGTGATTTCATTGTAGCCATTATCAGCCACTCTAGCTTTTAATGCATCAATCTTGCCCGATCCTACGGCAATTGCTTTAAAATGCAAGTTAACAAGTACACCATTTCCATTAATGCCATTATCAGCGCCATTGCTAGCCGTAATCAATCTAATCGTATTATCGTTGATCTCCGTATTTGACGCAATACTAACCAAATCTACGGGCTCAACAGAAATAAGCTTAAAGCGGTTATCGTCATATTGAATATTGAAATCTTCTGCATAAATATTTGAAGCATTTTTCAAAACAGCTTGTACCACAAACGTGTCGAATAAAGAAACTTGCGTAACATTCGATTCAATATCAAGGCTTATCGACGGTACTGGTATAGTTACGGAAGCTTCGTTTGAGCTTGCACTTACGCGACCATCTTTTGTAGCGAACACAACATAGTAGTAAGTGGTATTGTACTGAACGTTAGCATCCGTATATAACGGACTACTCAGATTTTCTGCAATCGTTGTGTAAGGGCCACCCATAGACGTACTTCTCTTCAGAATATAGGTAGCATTGCTTACCACATCCCATTGAAGCCCTGCTCCTGCTTTTGTATAATTTGCTGTCAAGTTTAATGGAGCCTGAACTCCTGTAAACGGCAAAATTTCTCCATCTTCCGCAATATCGATGGTATCAATATATGTTTCGGATTGAGTAAGGCTAAGCTCAACTGAATGTCTCCCATTTGAAAAGCTATCGTTAAAATAGGTGACGCCATATTGTTTCGTACTATTATCACCTTTAAAATTGCCTAAATGAACATCATCAATAATGAGGCTATACTCACCTTTTATCAGCCATGAACGAATGCTTAATTTGTTTCCTGTAAAATCAAATCTAAGTTTTAAATCCTTGCTGCTCCCCATAGAATCGCCATTAGTTTTCCCTGTGTAATCTTTCGCAGTAGTATCTAATACCCAACTCCCTACATAAGTAATATTGGGTGTATTCTTTTTTAGATCTACCCTTTTCCAACCAGCTTCAGGATTTAGCAAAACATCATTAATGTTTGCCGCGAACGTACTCGGAATAACTAACACAAAACATAATATTGCAGAAACAAAACTAAGTAACCATTTCTTCATGTCTCAATCTCCTTTTCTTCTGTCTAACTAGATATATCGACAAAAGTTGGATTTTATTTAGTTAAATACGACCAAAAATCACGGTAATAAAAAAAGCATGCGGCTAGGATCGAAATCCTGCGGCATGCCCAAATTTAACTATTGTGCCTTCATACCCCCTAAAGCTCCTTCAAAGCCTCCACAACCTGCTCCACATGCCCTTTCACCTTCACCTTGCGCCATTCGCGCGCAAGCTTGCCTTCGGCGTCGATAAGAAAGGTGGAGCGTACGACGCCCATATATTCCTTGCCATACAGCTTCTTAAGCTGCCACACGCCGAACAGCTCGCACACCTCATGCTCCTCATCTGCGAGCAGCAGAAACGGAAGCTCCTTCTTCGCAATGAACTTCTCATGCGACTTCACGCTGTCAGGACTAATGCCAATGACGACAGCATCGCAGTCAATCATGGCTGGATAGGCATCGCGAAAATCGCAAGCCTGATCGGTACAGGTCGGCGTATTATCCTTCGGGTAAAAATAAAGCACAACCTTTTTGCCCAAGTAATCGCTCAGGCTCACCTGCGTCCCATCCGATGCCGGAAGCTTAAAATCCGGCACCGCTTGTCCCACTTCTATCGTAGACATTTATCCGACCTCCTGTTCCCATTCACCCATGTATGTAAAACTTTAAACATTACCTCGTGTATTTGACGCTCTCGGCTTACATTGAAACGGCGAGGAATAGTTCCTCGCCGCATTTAAACAACTATTCGTTACGAGCCCGCCCCGCGATAACGCTTCACACCATGGTTCCACAGCAGCAGACCGAGCGTGAAGAACACAAGGCCCACGACCGGGGTCAGCAGCGCGAGCTGCGACAGGTCATCCGCTTTCTTTTCGAGGAAATACGAAGCAGGGATGACGCCAACAAAGGCGAAAGGCAGCAGCCAGGTCAGCACGAAACGAATCATTTTATTGTAAATGTTAACCGGGTAACGCCCATAGTTTTGAATATTGTACATGAGCGGTACAATGCCAGTCGGAGCATCCGAGTAGAAGGATATCGCCGACAAGGCCGTATAAATACCCGCATACACGAGCACTGCGCCAATAACGAATACTGCCAGCAGCACAATATCCATAACATGGAAAGGCAAGCCCAGCTCTCCCCAGCATACAAACATAATAATCGCGCCGACAACAGAGCCGATTAGGGAAGGCGGATCGACATTTTCGAGCAGTACCTGAAACAAATTATGTGCCGGACGCGTCAAAATCCGGTCCATTTCCCCTTTGACAATATACCGCTCGCTGAAATTCCAGATGCTGAAAAAGGTGCTGAAAATGCCATATGGAATCATAAAGAACCCATAGACGAACACAACCTCTGCCTCGGACCAGCCACCAAGCGATGGGGTGTGGCGAAAAACAATTAGAATGAAGATCAGGTTCATGAACTGGAACATCATATCAGACAAAATCTCGATCCAAAAATCCATTCGGTAGGTCAGCCGCGTCTTCGCGTAGTTTTTAATATACTCCCAAAATAATTGTGCGTACAGCATGCCTGCCTTAACCTCCTTGCACGAACAGACGCTTGCGCGCCGCCCGCCATGTGAACCAGATTGGCACAAGCAGCACGACGAACCATACTACTTGCAGGCCAAACACGCCAGCAATTTCGCTGCCCGGCGTCCTGCCTGTGAAAACAGAGCTCGGCAAATACGTGATGGCCTGAAACGGCAGCCATTTCATAATTTCTGCGAGCCAGCCTGGGAAAAATGCAATCGGCACGACGACGCCGGAAAATAAATCGACCATCACGCGCTTCATCCGCATCATGCCCTCGTTATTTTCAACGAAGAAGGCAAACAGCCCTGTTAAAATGTTAATTTGTGAATTAATGAGAAAGCTGAACAGCAGCATGACTAAATAAATCATCCACGTCATCGGATCGGTCGGCAGCGTCACCGGAAAAATCAGGCAAACGATAATCATGCCTGGAATCATGAATAGAAGCAGGCGGAATAAGCCTTCGCCGAAGCCCTGCATCATTTTTACGAGCAAATAGGAATACGGTCTGGTCATTTGGGTAGCAACGCTGCCGTCCCTAATGTCATTCGCGATTTCACGGTCGAGATTGTTAAAATAAAACGCTCTAGCCATCCACGATACCGCGACATACGTCGTCATCTGGGCGACGGTAAAGCCCGCCAGCTCCTGCTGCTCTCCGAAAATCGCTTTCCACAAAAAATAATACGCGCCGATGTTAATCGCATAAATAACGATACCACTGTAATAATTAACGCGGTATGCCAGCATCGTAATAAAACGGATGCGAATAAAATCCAGATAAGCGCCCATCATGAGACCGTCGTCTCCTTAAGCGCTGCCTGCTGCTCTGATTCTGTGCTAGCCGAGCCGGAGCGGTAAATTTCACGAACGATTTCATCCGTGTTCGTCTCCACAATTTTAATGTCCTGAATCGCGGCACCGCCTACGACCTTGGACAATGCGTCAGATACATTGATCGCATGCGGCAGCCACATCGTTGCCGTCAAATCATTGTCCATTTTCCACGTTACATCAAGATCGCCTGTGAGCGCTTGAAGCGTCGCCAGCTTCGTCTGCGTGCTGAACTCAAAGTGAATTTCGCGCCCTTTGCTCCAGCGGTTTTTCAAGTCCTCCAGCCCGCCGTCATATATAATGCGCCCATCATCGAGCATAATAACACGTGAGCACAACGCTTCAATATCCTGCAAATCATGGGTCGTGAGCAAAATCGTCGTGCCTTCCTCACGGTTCAAATCCTTCAGAAATTCGCGAATTTCTGTTTTGACGATAATGTCCAGGCCGATCGTCGGCTCATCCAAAAATAAAATCGACGGATTATGCAGCAGCGAAGCAACAAGCTCGCAGCGCATCCGCTGGCCCAAGCTCAGCTTGCGGACAGGGCGGTTGAGCAAATCGCCAAGATCAAGACGCTCAATCAAATTGTTCAGCCGCTTGCGGAAATCAGCCTCCGATACGCGGTACACTTTACGCAGCAGCTGGAACGACTCAATAACCCCGATGTCCCACCATAGCTGCGAACGCTGTCCGAAGACAACTCCGATTTCAGCGACAAACTTTTCGCGGTCCTTGTAGGGAACGTAACCGTTGACACGCAAATCGCCAGCGGTTGGCACTAAAATGCCGGTCAGCATTTTAATAGTTGTCGATTTGCCTGCACCATTTTCGCCGATATAGCCACAGATTTCGCCTTGCGGGATTTGAAAAGAAATATCCTTTACGGCTGTAACCTCCGTATATTCGCGTTTGAACAGGTCTTTCAGCGCCCCGGACAGTCCTTCCCGGTTTTTCTGTACATTAAACTGCTTGCGCAGATCCTTAACATCTATTGCCAGCATTGGTTCGTCAAGCTCCTCTCCGTTAATACGGTCGACATTCCCCGGGAAATTATGCTAATCCCCCGTTTGCAAAAAGAGCGATGATTCACGGTCATCACACTTCATTATCCTATATTTTGATAAAACTTGCTTCCGCATGTCCTTCCGAATTATAATTTTACAATATGTAATCATACAGCAGATGGCAGGGTACGTAAATGCTATTAGAGAAACGTTTTACAATGGCAGTCAAGGTGAATGAATGGAAGACGGGGTACTGCGAAATTTTGAAAGGGGCATTACTAGCATAATGGAAAAACGGCCGAAGAAAGCTAAGCTATCAAAAACGTGGAAATGGATTCTGACAATTGTCCTTATTCTGCTGGGAATCGGTATTGCTTATGCAGGTTACTGGATTTATGGCGTTTATAATGCTACGTCGGATTTCAATAAACCTAACGAGCAATCAAGATTTTCCCAATTTGAGGACACCGGACTCGAGGCACCTAAATGGGAAGGGACGGAGCGCGTCAACATTTTGCTGCTGGGTGGCGATGCCCGCGGTATGGATGAAGGACAAATTCCGCGTTCGGACTCTATGCTCGTATTATCCATAGATCCTACTACAAAGAGGGCGCATCTCTTGTCGATCCTCCGCGACACTTATGTCAAGATTGAAGGACATGGAAGTGGACGGATTAATACGGCTATAACACTTGGCAAGCCTGAGCTGGCGATGAAGACGGTCAGCGACTTGCTGGGACTCAACATTCAGTATTATGTGTATACAGACTTTGAAGGCTTTAAGTCTTTAATTGATACAATGGGCGGCATCACGATCGATGTCGAGAAGGATATGCGCTATACCGACAATGCCGACGGCAACCGTTACGATATTGATTTGAAAAAGGGCGTCCAGCTGCTAGATGGCGACAAAGCGCTGCAATATGTGCGCTTCCGCCATGATGCGATGAGCGATTTCACACGTACGGAGCGCCAGCGCAAATTTCTGCAGGCTCTTGCCAAGGAGCTGCAATCAGGCTGGAACATTCTCAAAATGAAGGAAATATTGGAGAGCGTCTCTCCTTATATTGAAACGAATTTGACGACCACAGATATGCTCAAGCTCGGACAGCTCGGAGTTGATAGTCATGTGGCTGGAACCGCACAGGTTCCGCCGATGGATATGATTGCTGACGAAGAGGTTGGCGGCGCTTCGGTGCTTGGCGTACGCAATGAGGATGAGCTTAAGGCCTATGTGGACACGCTGCTGGAAAGCGACGATACACTCGCTTCGCCTGAGGTTTCACCTGGCGCTGACGGCACAAATGCAAGCAGCAGTCCTGGAGCATCGGCTACGCCGTCTCCATAAGATAATCTAGTAATGCGCTGTTTAGGCAGCAGATTGAGATTGATGTTTGTCGTCCTCATTCCGAGTGGAATGAGGACGTTTTGATGTTAGATATTTAGGCTGGCAATCTCGCCTTCCAGGCGGGATGCTGTACTATTTTTCAAGGGGGAATTATTGTTATGACGATTCAAAGACCACGTTCCGAGGCGCTATATGCCGAAGCGCTTGAGCATATTGTAGGCGGCGTCAACAGCCCTTCCCGTTCGTTCAAAGGTGTAGGCGGCGGTGCACCCGTATTTATGAAACGTGCCGAGGGTGCTTACTTCTGGGATGTCGACGACAATCGCTATATCGATTATTTAGCGGCGTACGGCCCCATTATTACGGGACATGCCCATCCGCATATTACCGAAGCGATTGTTCGTGCCGCGCAAAATGGTGTTTTGTACGGTACGCCGACCGAACTTGAGGTTCAATTGGCACGCATGCTGAAGGACGCGATTCCCTCTATGGATAAAGTGCGCTTCGTCAACTCCGGCACCGAGGCGGTCATGACGACGATTCGGGTCGCGCGGGCATACACAAAACGCAGCAAAATTATTAAATTCGCCGGCTGCTATCACGGACATTCTGATCTCGTGCTCGTCGCGGCAGGCTCAGGTCCTTCCACGCTTGGCATACCGGACAGCGCTGGCGTACCGATTAGCATTGCCCAAGAAGTTATTACCGTGCCTTTCAACGACATTCCAGCCTTGAAGCAGGCGCTCGAACGCTTCGGCCACGAGACGGCAGCCGTTATGGTAGAGCCCATTGTCGGCAATTTCGGCATGGTGATGCCGCATGAAGGTTATTTGGAGCAGCTGTGCGCTTTGACGCGTGAGGCTGGAGCGCTTGTTATTTATGATGAAGTCATTAGCGCATTCCGCTTCCATTACGGCTCGTCGCAAACGTTCGCCGCCTTCCCTGATCAAGCTGCTATTGAGCCGGACCTTACGGCGCTTGGCAAAATCATCGGCGGCGGGCTGCCGATTGGCGCTTACGGTGGACGCCGCAGCATTATGGAGCAGGTCGCACCGCTCGGCCCTGCTTATCAGGCCGGCACGATGGCGGGCAACCCCGCCTCCATTTCCGCAGGTATCGCTTGTCTGGAGGTATTGAAGTCGCCTGGCATTTATGAGCGGATGGATCGGCTTGCCGGGCAGCTTGCAGGCGGACTGAAGGCGGCAGCGGACAAAAATGGCTTTGCGCTCACGATTAATCAAATTCGCGGATCGTTTTCGGCACATTTTTGCAATCATCCCGTTACGAATTACGATGAAGCGCAGAATACGGACGGCGAGCTGTTCGGTCGCTTCTTTAAGCTGATGCTTGATCAAGGCATTAATTTGGCCCCATCCAAATATGAAGCGTGGTTTCTGACCATTGCCCATACCGATGAAGATATTCATGCGACCATTGAAGCGGCGGAGCACGCTTTCAGCAAGCTTTAGGAGAGGTCAGCCCGATGCCTTCTGTAATAGAAAGGGACATGTTGATGAACCCATATATGGAATTTGACCGCGCCGCTTGGTCGGCACTCCGTGATCATACCCCTCTGCCGCTCACGGAGGATGAACTGGGTGAGCTGAAAGGCCTCAATGACCAAGTATCGCTTGAGGAGGTTGAGGCGATTTATTTGCCGCTAACCCATCTGCTGAACCTGCATATCGAAGCCGCTGAGCGGCTAAGGCAGGCTTCAGCTGCTTTTCTGCATATGGAGGCACCTAAAGTACCGTTTGTACTGGGCATAGCCGGCAGCGTAGCTGTAGGCAAAAGCACGACAGCGCGGCTGCTGCAGCGGCTGCTTTCCAGGCATGGGAATGGCCGCAAGGTCGACCTCGTTACGACAGACGGCTTCCTCTACCCCAAACGGGTACTGGAGGAACGCGGGCTGATGAAGCGCAAAGGTTTTCCTGAAAGCTATGCCGTGAAGACGTTGATGGACTTTATGGGGCAAATTAAATCGGGCAATCCCCGTGTGGTGGCGCCGATCTATTCTCATCTGACCTATGACATTATTCCCGAGCAATATCAGCTTGTCGAACAGCCGGATGTGCTGATTGTCGAAGGTATTAACGTTTTGCAGGTTAGCAAAGAAGCGCACTCTTTTGTAAGCGATTTTTTCGACTTCTCGATTTTTGTCGATGCGCCGGAAACGTTCATTGAGCGTTGGTATGTCGAACGATTTTTGATGCTGCGGCATACTGCTTTTAAGAACAAGGACTCCTACTTTCATCGGTACGCAAGCTTGACTGATGAAGAAGCTGTCGAGACGGCAGCAACGATCTGGAAGGAAATTAATGCCGTCAATTTGTACGATAATATTTTGCCGACGAAACGGCGTGCTATGCTGATTTTACAAAAGGATGCCCGGCACCGCATTCAGCAAATTCAGCTGCGGAAATAGCATAACGCACCTGCCAGTCCTCTTTTGGATGAATGGCTGACACAACGAGGCTGTCCTCCCTGAAAAGAGGGCAGCTTTATTTTCTATTTTTGAATCAATAGGAGGCACCATTATGGGCTGGGAATATGGCATGAAGACCACAAATCCTTCGATTCTTCCTGAGCTTGTGGAATGTCTGGCTGGGGCCATTCATGTACCGGATAAATTCAGAATTGAGCGATATGAGAATGGCTTTGAGTCTGTTTCATATCGGTGGCGAGCTTGCTGCAGACTGGTTGAAACAGATGGAGCTGGAGACGGAAGCTCACCGATATGACGGCATGCTGGAATGGTTCGAGCTCTAGACGTGAGAGGATCATATTCCATCGGAGGAAGAGCGCAATGGCAGGCAATCTGTCGCGTAGTATCAGCATAGGCTGGACATTACAATCAGCCCTTTACGCCAGAAATATAAAAAAGAGCGAATAAGGGGAGGTACAATCAGGTACCTAAATCATTTGCAGTTGAGTATATGAATCCCATTACAGACCGCTAACCTTCTCGATTAGATCGGCTGCGACAATATAAGCATCTGTGCAATAACTCCAGTTGGAGCTCGGGAATTGAATTACACGCAGTCTACATTCCTGAAATAGTCCATCTTACTATCAATAAAACCATTATCAAAATCAGCTTCTCCTATAAGCTCTGCTTCGCTAAAACATAAACCAAAGAGCCAAAACTGTCTAAGTACAACGAATATTGGAACAGCTTTAAGATCATTTTCACTAAAATGCCTAATGTCCCTATATCCATTTAGAAAAGCTTCCCATAGTTGTTCGACTTCATCTTTATTATGCCTGCTATGAATTTCCCTCGCCAATCTAAACTCTGCAATATCATAAGCTCTCCAGCCATAACCGCAAATGTCAAAATCATAATGCGTCAGTTTCCCATCTTCCGTAAAGGAAGCATTGTGAAGCGGTTTCACAATCAAGTACTCCAAGTTAAGGATTTCTCTTTCATGCTTACTGCTAAAAGAATCTGCAGCATGATGGATTCGTGCAGCTGCTTGTCCGAATAAATAACTATCTTCTATTGTTTGAATGGGCTTTTCATCGCCTTCAGCAAAGCTAAACATAACTCCATATTTCATACCCTCAGAGACCAAAAACTCATTAATAAAAGTCCCATCCTTTTTGGCAATCGGGATTGAAACGTTAACACCCTTCACATGAAGCTCCTTCAATAAATCCAATTCAAACTTGATTTCTGAAATACGCCTTCTATCCGCACGATAAACTCTAAATATATATTTGGCTTCCTCTGTTTCTAATACATCGCAAAAATAAGCATCCCGCTCATGAACTTCCATGAATCAGAATGCGCCTGAATGCCTTTCAAATTCAGCGGCAGTGCATAAAGCGGAAATAATGAGAGTATGCTGGGGAAGTTACACTTAGCTCGATAGACGAGCCGGGCTTTTCATTATAACCATTTCTCTCATTCTTCGCGGTATGTTTTAGCATCCAACAACGTGATATACTTGTCATAAATGGAGTTGAATGTTAATGGCTGAGCTTCTTGATCCTCGAAATGATTTTTTGTTTAAACGCATTTTCGGCAGTGAAGAAAACCGCGATGTCTTGCTGGCTTTCCTGAACCGAACATTTGCAGAGGCCGGGAAGCCGCCACTTACCGAGATAATTCTGCTTAATCCTTATACGGACAAGGACACTCCACGGGATAAGCAATCCATCTTAGATATACGCGCGAGGACAGCAGAAGGCGAACTGATTAATGTGGAAATGCAACTGTTTAATAAATATGATACAGAGAAGCGGACCATGTTTTATTGGAGTAAGCTGTATAGTGGACAATTGCAGGAAGGACAGTCCTACAAGCTGCTGAAAAAATGCGTAACCATTAATATATTGAATTACTCGTTTCTGCCCAATGACCAATATCATAGTGTATTTCATCTGCGGGAGGAGCGTAGCGGCATCCCACTTATTGATGATATCGAACTGCATTTCTTAGAACAGCCGAAACTGGATGATCGTGCAGTGCCTGTTGAACATGGCGGACTAGTCAATTGGCTGCTTTTTCTAAAGGGTACGCATAAATTCAATTGGGAGGTGCTTACAATGAACGAACCTGTATTAAAGAAGGCCATGACTACATTAGAATTTCTTAGTCAGGATGCTGAGGCTCGCAGGTTATATGAAGACAGGCAGAAATTCCTTCATGATGAAGCATCTATGATTGAGGGAGCCCTTGCCGAAGGAGAGGCCCGGGGAGAGGCCCGGGGAGTCCTTCAAGGAGAGCAAAAAAAAGCGCTCGAAGTAGCCCTGAAACTTTTAGCACTCGGCGTTGATATATCGATCATTGCTGAGGCCTCAGGTTTGTCTGAAGCTGAAATTATTGCGCTTAAGAAACAAGGGTAATACGGTAGCATACACTATGTAGTATTGCCTGCGATCACATATCTCCACATAAAACATGGTTACAGCATTAGAGTGCCATTAGCACAGCAGCAAAGAAGCAGCCCCTAGAAGGCTGCTTCTTTGCTGCTGTGCTATAGCTCGCTGCACACTTATTTTTACAGGTAATGCCTACTCTGCTCCCTGCTACTCAGTCGCCTCAGCAACCGCCAATGCCTTCAAAAACGGCTCATGCATCAGCCCATTCGAAGCCGCTACATTTCGGACGCCGAGGTGATAGCTTTTGCCCTGCGTATCTGTAACGATTCCGCCTGACTCCTGTACAAGCAGCGAGCCGGCTGCCAAATCCCAGCTGTTCAGCCCGATTTCCCAGAAGCCTGTAAGGCGGCCTGCTGCTACATAAGCCATATGAAGCGCAGCCGAGCCTGACGAGCGAAGATTGCGCACCTGCGGCGCAAGCGCCTGAATGCCTTTCAAATTCAGCGGCAGCGCATACAGATGATCTGCCGGGAAGCCCGTCGCGATCAGGCTGCTGCTGAGCGTTTCTTCCTTTGACACCTGCATCCGCTTGCCAGATACATAGGCGCCTTTGCCCTTCTCGGCAAGGAACAACTCGTCCTTCATCGGATCATATACGACCCCAACGATGACCTCTCCTTTATAAGCAAGCGCAATCGATACGACGAAAAAAGGAAAACCATGAACGAAGTTCGTTGTTCCATCAATCGGATCGACAATCCATAAATATTCCGCCTCGCTCTTATCGGCGAGTGCCTGAGCTGAAGCCTCTGGTCCAGGCTCGACCCCTTCCTCGCCCAAAAACGAATGATGGGGAAAATGCGTCAGAACAAGCTTTTTAATGAGCTGCTCCGAGCCCTTATCCACTTCGGTTACTAAATCATGCGAAGAATATTTCGTATCCAGTCTATTATAATTTCCTAGTTTCGTCTTGATCCATTCGCCCGCTTTGGCCGCGCAATTGATCGCAACCGCAGTGAAGCTTTTGCCGCTTACAACTGAAGGTTCACGCTGATCACTCACGGTGCATCACCCAACTCTCTTTAATAAGTTTAACTATTAACATTATCTATTATTACGCTTATAAATCAATATGCGTTCCTGTCTTTTTGCTAGATTTCAAAAAAAGGCTACAACTGCCTAATGCCTTCATAGACCAATTGGCAGGCCAGAATGAGCAGCGTAACCCGCAGCAGCCATAGCAGCCCATTGCCGCTCATCTTGTTGGCGACATAAGCCCCAAGCTTCCCGCCAATCCATGCGCCCGGAATAAGCGCCAGCAAAATCCACCAGTTGATCTCCCCCAGCCATACATGCGTGGCACTGCCCAATATCGACGATAAAAAAATAACAAACATCGACGTAGCAGTTGCCGCATGCGGTGGAAAACGGAACAACAGCACCATTAGCGGAACGAACAATGAGCCGCCGCCAATACCAAACAATCCGGAAATGACGCCTACACCAAACCCAATAACTAGCATCGGCCAGATCGCATAGCCATACGTATGCTGCTCACCAGCCGCATCCACCATCGTCCGCTGCACCGGCCACTCCCGCGCAACCGGTTTCAAATAATTTCGCACAATCAGTAAAGCAGATATAAGCAGCATAAAAATGCCAAAGGACAAATTAAATGCGGCGCCTTTCAAAAGCCCTGTCATAGCCGCTCCAAGCATTGCAGCCGGACCGCTTGTCGTGAACAGCAGCCAGGCGCTGCGGTAATCGACGATTTTGCGCTTCGCGTAGGATAGCGTTGAGGCAAGCGCCGTTACAATGAGCATCGTCAGCGAGGTGCCTACCGCTGTGCCATGGTCGATTGGAGCGCCAATGAGCGAAGGCCCCAAATACATAAGTGCTGGCACAATAATAATTCCGCCGCCCAGACCGACAATACTCCCGAACATCGCTGCTGCCATCCCTAATAATACGAGTGCAATCCATTCAAACAAGGGTGTCACCGCCTTCTGTTCAATCATGATGCGTTACATGTTCCCCTACACCATCACTTTTCATTCCTAGTAGAAGAGCACCGTCAACGATAGCTGACGGTGCTGCATGCTTTTGTAAAGCCTATAGCTCGGTTACCTCAATACTGCCTCCATCCACAATCCGAACGCCTTCGCCCCTAGCCGCCAACATGCGGAAGTCATTCATAAGCGCCAGCAGCGCTTTATCCTTGAACTTCGCTTCGAGCATGCAGTCAAGCTGTGGTGTTACCGCCGCCACCTTCCGCAAAAACAGCAGCAAATCGTCAACATTCAAATAGTCAGCATGACTGCGTGGATTCGTTCCTTCCTTCGGACTGGAAAAATGGATTTTTGGCGGCAGGCTAATTTCTTCCGCATCGCCCGTACCACCTAACGCTTCGCTATTCAGCCGCTGCTCTTCAAGCCGCCACGTTTCAGCGATTTGCGGCCACAAGCTGCGACACAGCTTGTCCAAGGAGACGCCGCCATCATTTACCTGATGGTGATGCACATCAAGCACCATCGGCACTTGCACAGCCTGAGCCGCCTCAAGCGTCTCGACGGCGTTAAACGTCTTATCGTCGTTCTCCAGTGTGACGCGATGCCGATAGCGCTTCGGGAGCGCCTGAAACTGCCGGATAAAGCGTGCTCCTGCGACCAGCTTGTCGCCATAAGCACCGCCAATATGTATGTTGCACTTGACTGACTCCGGCAGCCCCATCTCCTCCAGCATGCGGACATGATATTCCATGTCCCGTTTGGAGCTTTCCAGCACCTCGGATCGAGGCGTGCTGAATACGCAAAAATGGTCAGGGTGAAACGAAACCCTCATCCGATTTTTTTGCACAAAATCACCTATATCACGAAAAGCTTTACGCAGCACCGGGTAAGCATCCCAATCTGCTACAGCCTGATGGGTTGCCAGCGGAATTAGCTTCGAGGAGAAGCGGTACATCTGAATATCGCTCGCCTTGGCATGCTTCAAAATCCGCAGCGTGCTGCGCAAATTGTCTTCCGCAGTCCGCTCCAGCTTGCGCAGAGCTGCTTCGCGGTCCGCGAGCTTAGTGAAGTTTGCGAACGTCATCGTGCGGGATGGCGAAGCATTTTCCAGCAGCATGCTCATGGCTACGAACCCGAACCTTACTAGCACCCGCTATTCACGCTCGCCAAAAAACATTTCGTAAGCCAGTGCAGTCTGCACTTTAGCCTCTTCCTCTGTCAGCTTTCTCACAAGCTCCATCTCCACTTCAGTCACTTCTTCGCCTTGAAAATTAATTTCAGCGATTGAAGCGAGGATGCGGACTATGGCAATGGCCTCATTGTTCGTCGTATACGCAATGACCTTCTGGCCGGTAGGATATACGCGAAATCCGCTCTTTACCATCTTGCCCTTGCCGTACTCAAGCAATTCATGAAGCTCCTGCTCTGACTTGAATTTGCATACAGAATTGAACTCGGTTGAAAATCCCATGATCTCCCTCCTTTCTCTAGAGCGATTTCTCCGTGCTGTTATTACGCTTCGCTTGCTCCAAAATTGATTTTTTGCTTCTCGCCATGTCGTCTTAAGGCTAGCTCAATCAGCTTATCCAACAGATCGCGGTAAGGCATGCCTGTTTCTTTCCACATGAGCGGGTACATGCTGAAAGGCGTAAAGCCCGGCAGCGTATTAACCTCGTTAATAAACAACTGGCCGTCCGATTTGCGCATGAAAAAATCTACGCGGGAAAGGCCTGATCCATCAATGGACAAAAAGGCACGAATCGCCATATCCCTAACCGTCTCTGCGATTTCCTCCGAAAGCTCGGCTGGAATTTGCATGACCGATTTGCCATCCACATATTTTGCCTTATAGTCGTAAAATTCATTAGAAGCAATAACCTCGCCCGGCACAGAAGCTTTAGGCTCATCATTGCCAAGCACAGCGACTTCAATTTCTCTTGCATCGACGAACTCCTCAACGATAACCTTACGATCATATTTGAAAGCATAGTCGACTGCCGCCATCAGCTCCTCGCGGTTACGCGCCTTGGAAATGCCAACACTGGAGCCAAGATTAGCTGGTTTAACGAAGCATGGGTAGCCGAGAGCCACTTCACATTCCATTACAAAAAAGGCAGCGTCCTTCTCCCACTGCGTGCGATTGAAATAGCGGAAGACGCATTGCGGCAGCCCTTCCTGGGCAAATACTTTTTTCATCGTCACTTTGTCCATGCCTACTGCCGATGCCAGCACGCCTGCGCCAACATACGGAAGGTTTGCCATTTCGAACAGGCCTTGAATCGTGCCATCCTCGCCGAATGTGCCATGCAGCAGCGGAAATATGACATCAATCGCCATCGTTCCAGCTGCTGCGGCACCTGATGGAGCTAAACCGGCAAACAGCGGAGCAAGCGGGAAGCCCGCTCCGGAAGCACCAGCTGCAAGACGCAGCTCCTCCACGTTTTGCGGCTTGCTTCCGAGCTTGCCGCCAACTCTCCACTCGCCCTGCTTAGTAATATAGAAGGGGGTAATTGCGTATTTATCGTAATCAAATTCTCCCATTACTGCGAACGCTGTCTGCAGCGAAACCTCATGCTCGCCTGATTTTCCTCCATATACAAGTGCTACGTTTACTTTCGTCCCCATCGCATATCCTCCGGTAAAATAATAAATAATAAATTAGAGTTGATCCTCAATATGAAAAAAACGGTACCTGGTCTGTCCCGTCCAGGCGTAAGAATCGCGATAGTCCCAGTAGCGATGGCGGCTGGGCACAGTATTCGCATTGACAAGCGGCATACCCGCTGCATCGAAAGCCGTTACAATCGTGCTGTGCTGAAAACGGTTGTCGCCGTTCCAGTCATAAGTGATGACATCGCCAAGCTGGAGCTCTTCAGCCGAGTCAACGACTCTGGCCCGAAGTCCTGACTGCCGGGGAGTGGATAAATAGTTCGTCAGCGCATTCGACACCGACCAGCTGTAGCTCCACCATTCCCTGCCTCCATTACGGCCTTTATACCACCAGCCGCTGCCCCTTGTACCAGTATAATTCATCGGAGCATTGCCTGCAAAGACCGACTGGGAGATGTAATTTGTGCAGTTGACCTCGAACTCCTCATAAGCAGGGTTTGGTTCATTCCACCAACGGTCGGCGTAAGCGGCCGCTAAATCGCGCCGATACAGCGCGCGGGTGCTTTGGGGTTGAAATGCTGCAAACAGGTCATAATTTAAGTAGGGCACGGAGCGAAGCCGGAATCGCTCCTCTTCTTGCTGCTGCTCTTCCTCTTGCTCCTGAAAAGAAAGCTCGAAGCGCGGCCGCCGTTCCGCAATAATGGGCTCAATGCGAACGATGTGCCAGCGTTCGTCCGCAGCAGCCAGCCATAGCCGCTCTACTTCTTTCCGCTCTTCTATATACCGCAATCCTCTATGCTCAATCTGCCGCTTAATATGCAGCCGAATGAGCACGGACGCTTCGGCCCCAGTCTCCTGCACCCTGACTAGCTCAGCCTTCGTCTCACTGCGCGAGGGAAGGACGCCGCGCAGCAAATCCCGCTCGCGCAGCCGGTTCAAGCGTCCGTGGAGCCTGCCGCAATGCTCCTTGTCCGCGACGAAGCCGTCTACCGCTGCTGCATGCTGCTCGGTTTCCGCCTGATTGTACAGGCTTACATACTGATGAACGACGGGCTTCCAGCCCCGCGCTTCTTCACCGGACAGCGGAGGCGAATCGCCTGAACGCATTAGCGAGGTCATCGAAGAAGCACCCAATCGCGAACGCTCAGTCGCTGCTGGCTCCGGCTTCTGCTGCTTTGCTCCGCCTTTCTTCGTTCCCTCTTGTACATGCTGCTGGACGTGCCGCAGAGCGGGCTGCGGCTGAAAGGCGGACAGGTTCAGCAGCGGCTGCCGCTCCTGCCTGCCTGCACGGCGGCTTGCCGTTTGTTTGTCTGATCGCAAGGACATCGGCTTTCCCTCCTAAAAAGCAAGCTTTTAACCCGCACGTGCTGCGGCGGACGCCAGGCAAGGGTGCGGAGCGCCTAATCATTATATTTATATGTACACATTCCTCCAAACATGAAGCTCTGCCCAAAAGCTCGCATAATAATCCATTATTAGGATAAAACAAGCCATGCCGATGGATGTTACATTCGTCCATCAGCCTAAATGCCTAAAATGGGCGCCAATATTCGAGAAAGCGGGTACAATTGGACTTTACGAGAGCCCCTATTTAGCGATATACTAGAAGCATAGCAAATTTGAAATCGTGTTTCACAGAGCGAAACACATCCTAGAAAAATGTTTCCTTTTCTTTTTTAAAAAGTAAAGCCATCTAAGGAGGAACTTGAACCATGTCTCAACAAAATCATTACTCCGTTCGCACCTCGCTTGACGTAAACGGCAAATCCTTTGCGTATTACCGTTTGTCCGGCTTGGAAGAGCAAGGCCTTGGAAAAATTTCCAAGCTTCCATTCTCCATCAAAGTACTGCTGGAGGCTGCTGTACGTCAATTCGACGGCCGCGCGATTACGCCTGAACATGTTAAGCAACTGACAACATGGGCAGATGGACGCGAGGACAAAGAAATTCCGTTTATTCCTGCTCGTATCGTTTTGCAGGATTTCACTGGCGTTCCTGTCGTAGTCGATCTTGCAGCTATGCGTGATACGGTTAAACGTGCAGGCGGCGACCCTAAAAAAATCAATCCGCTCGTACCGGTTGACCTCGTAATCGACCACTCGATCATGGTTGATGCATTCGGCAGCGCAGACGCGCTTGAATACAACACGAAAGTAGAATTTGAGCGCAATGAAGAGCGTTACCGCTTCCTGCGCTGGGCACAAACAGCATTCGATAACTTCCGCGCTGTACCGCCGGGAACAGGTATCGTTCACCAAGTTAACCTGGAGTACCTTGCATCTGTAGCTGCTACAAAAGTCATCGATGGCGAAACGGTTGTTTTCCCGGATTCCCTCGTTGGTACGGATTCCCATACAACAATGATCAACGGTCTTGGCGTAGTCGGCTGGGGCGTTGGCGGTATCGAGGCTGAAGCAGGCATGCTGGGCCAACCGCTTTATTTTGTAACACCTGAAGTTATCGGCTTCAAATTGACTGGCAGCTTGGCAGAAGGCGCTACGGCGACTGACCTTGCCCTGACGGTTACTCAAATTCTTCGTAAAAAAGGCGTTGTCGGCAAATTCGTCGAGTATTTCGGTCCCGGCCTGTCCAACATCAGCCTTGCTGACCGTGCAACAGTTGCCAATATGGCTCCTGAGTACGGCGCAACCGTTGGCTTCTTTCCAGTTGACAGCGAGACGCTTAACTTCATGCGCGCAACTGGCCGTACAGAAGATCAAATCGCTCTGGTTGAAGCTTACTACAAAGCACAAGACATGTTCCGCACAGATGAGACGCCAGATCCTGTCTTCTCCGATGTGATTGAGCTTGATATGTCGACCGTTGTTCCTTCCCTTGCTGGACCGAAGCGTCCTCAAGACCGCGTTGAGCTGACAGCAATGAAAGAAGAGTTCAACAACATCATTCGCACGCCGATCGATAAAGGCGGATACGGCATGACGGATGAGAAAATCGAACAGCTTGTTGACGTGAAGCACCCGAACGGCCAAGCAAGCAAAATGGGCACTGGCGCCGTCGTTATTGCTGCTATCACAAGCTGCACGAACACCTCCAACCCAAGCGTTATGCTGGGCGCAGGCCTTGTTGCGAAGAAAGCGGTAGCTCTCGGACTGACCAAGCCTGCTTACGTAAAAAGCTCCCTGACGCCGGGCTCGCTCGTCGTTACGGATTATTTGAAGAAAGCGAACCTGCTGGAATCGCTGGAAGCACTCGGTTTCCACGTTGCTGGTTATGGCTGCGCAACTTGTATCGGCAACTCCGGTCCGCTTCCTGATGAAGTAGGTCAAGCGATTGTAGACAACGACATGACGGTAGCGGCTGTATTGTCCGGTAACCGTAACTTTGAAGGCCGTGTTCATGCTCAGGTGAAAGCGAACTATTTGGCTTCTCCTCCGCTTGTTGTTGCATACGCGCTTGCAGGAACGGTCAACATTGACCTTTCCAAAGATGCAATTGGCTATGACAAAGACAACAACCCGGTATACCTGAAAGACATTTGGCCAACTTCGAAAGAAATTCAGGAAGCAACTGCGGCTGCGCTTAATCCGCAAATGTTCCGTGATAAATATGAAAATGTATTTACGCAAAATGATCGTTGGAATGCAATCGACGTGCCAGAAGGCGAAAGCTACGAGTGGGATCCAAAATCCACTTACATTCAAAATCCGCCGTTCTTTGAAAACCTTGGTACAGAGCTTAACGATATTGCCGACATCCATTCTGCAAATGTGCTTGCGCTTATGGGCGACTCAGTTACAACTGACCATATCTCCCCTGCCGGCAACATCAAAGCAGATAGCCCAGGCGGCGAATATTTGATCGAAAATGGCGTAAAAAGAGAAGATTTCAACTCGTACGGCTCGCGTCGTGGTAACCACGAAGTCATGATGCGCGGTACATTCGCCAACATCCGTATCCGTAACCAAGTGGCTCCGGGCACTGAGGGCGGCGTAACGACTTACCTGCCTACTGACGAAGTAATGTCGATCTACGATGCTTCCATGAAGTATCAAAAATCCGGTAAAAACCTTGTCGTTATCGCTGGTAAAGAATACGGCACAGGAAGCTCCCGTGACTGGGCGGCAAAAGGTACGTTCCTGCTCGGCGTAAAAGCCGTTATTGCTGAAAGCTTCGAGCGTATTCACCGTTCCAATCTGGTAGGCATGGGCGTACTGCCACTGCAATTCCAAGAAGGCCACGGCTGGAAAACACTTGGTATTACAGGCCGCGAAACGTTTGATATTACTGGACTGTCCAATAATGTGACAGCGGGCGAGACCGTAATGGTAACAGCAACCCGTGAAGATGGCACAGCATTCGACTTCCAAGCTATCGTTCGTTTGGACTCCATGGTTGATGTAGACTACTACCGTAATGGCGGTATTTTGCAAACCGTGCTTCGTCAAATGATTGCTAACATGTAGTAAGCATTAGTTTTACCGTGATTCGCAGAATGAAGAGATAGCCTCTCTTCATTCTGGCAATTGCAAAAATTCAGAAAAGCAGCGATTCTCCACTAACGGGAGAATCGCTGCTTTTCGTTTTATGGGAAAGGGAAAGCCATCCGACCTCATGCTTCACTCACTGACTGCCGCCGCACCTCTTTGCTACTCCTGATCCAGCGGCTGCTCAATACCATCCTCATAGAAATCAAAGACCAACTGCTGCTGCGTGCCTCTTACTGCATAGAAAACATCGGTCAGCTTTTTCCCCCTATGCTTCTGCCTCAGCCCTTTCTCCAGCCACTCTCGGGTCAGTCCGTGCAGCTTCAGATTATCCTCCACCACCACGCCGTCCATAATCAGCTCCACCGGAAAAGCCTGCGATTGCTGCGGCAGCCCCATATCCTGCTTCGTGACGAGCCGGTACGCATCCTTTTTCAGAAAAGAGATTCTTCCATTGTCTTCGAGCAAGGCATACTCCACCTCTTCGATATTAAAAACGCCCCTTTCCCTTAGCGCTTGGTTCAGCGAATCCAGGGTATAGCGAATCTTCCGCATGCTGGCTTCCATGATTTTGCCGTTTTCTATCAGCACGGTGGGAGAGCCCGAGATCCAGCTGCGCATTTTTCGGCTTTTAAGAGCGATCAGAGAAAGCAGGAAAGACATAGCTGTAATCACAATCAGGGACAGAACAATGTAGGAGGGTCTCAGGCTAGCATTAAACGCCAAATTCGCCGCCAGGGAGCCCAGCGTAATGCTGGTTACAAAATCGTTAAACGTCATATTAGAAAGAGTCTGCTTGCCGAGAATTCGGGGAATAAGCAGCAGCAGTCCCACTGCGAGAATCGTCCGGATCAAAATTTCCACATACGTCATCTTCAGACCTCCTCCCCCCATTATTTCCAAACGGCATTAAAAAAAACAGCGCCCGCTTCACTTTTCCTCAAGTGAAGCGGGCGCTGTTTTTCTATTCATGCGGCCAGAATCCGAGCATTTAGCCGCCTTGCTGCTCGCTATTTCATCATCGTACTCATCCGCTTGGACGCTTCCAGCAAAATAGGAGCAGCATCGCGCATTTTATCCATCGTCATACGGCTTGCCGGACCTGATACGGATAAGGCGGCGACAAGCTTGCCTTCCCGTCCGAATATCGGAGCGGAAAACGCGGCCGCACCCGGCTCCCGCTCCTCAAAGCTCGTCGCATAGCCTTGCTCCGTAATGTCCGCAAGCTGCATCTTATATTGATCCAGATCGATCGTAAACAGCCACGATGGATCGCCGAAAATCTCTTCCCGCACGAGCGGATCGGCGTAAGCGATCAGCACCTTGCTTGATGCCCCTGCGTAAAGCGGCAGCCTCGCTCCAATTGGCGCCACCCGGCGCACGGGCTGGTTGCTCTGCACCGCCTGAATGCGAATCCGTTCCGAGCCGTCGCGCACGTAAATGCTGACGGTCTCGCCCAGCTTATCGCGCAGACGCTCCATCTCCGGCTGCCAAATGACCGCTGGATCATCCGTCCGGGATAAATGTGCTGACAGCTCCCATACCCGCATGCCAAGCCTGTAGCGGTCCGTCACCCGATCACGCTCTATAAAACCTTTATCTTCAAGGGTGGCCAGCATCCGATGGACTGTGCTCTTATGAAGCCCTGTCCGCTCGGCGATTTCCGTCATAACCAAATCCTTTCCCGCTGTAAAACATATCAAAATATCCAGCGCTCGTTCGACTGCGCGTACGGTTGATTTCCCTTCCTCCGCCATGATGTGCCACACCTCCCTCGTTTCATTAAGTGAAACTCATTCTCACACAGTATAACTCATCAAAGGCTTAATCGTAAAGAAAAGATCACTTGATTACAAAAGCATTACAACACCTTAACAATACGTCGACATCAATTGACAGGCACTCTCCCTCGGCATACGATTAAAGAACTAGAAAACGAAGCGTTTACATGGTTCGAGAGGAGGAGAAGGGTATGAGCACAACAATGATGACATCTGTTTCAATGGAGGGAGCCTTCCCCCAGGGACTGCATCCCTTTCCTTCTCTGGATAAGCTCCAACTGCCACGCCCGAGCGCAAAAACCAGGAGGTTGCACGCATTGGTTGCTCTTATTGCCTCACTACTAGCTCTATGTATGATCGTTGTCGTTATCTTTCACGCCTATGTGGCCTGGATGCTCGCCTATCCCTACGTCGCTCCGCTTACTTCCAATCCGAAGGCTGCAATAGGACTTGATTACAAGGACGTACTCATTCCAAGCATCAGCGGCAAAACCAACGTCAGCGGCTGGTACGTGCCTGCCTACAGCGATGATTCGAACAGTGAGCCAGCTACTCGCACGATCGTGTTCAGCCATGGCTACGGCGCGAACCGCGAAGAGACATGGGTACCGATGTATGATTTAACGAAGCTGCTTAATGGCCTTCATTATAATGTTATGCTTTTCGATTATGGTTACGCCTCTGCTACTGACAAAACGGCAGCAACTGGCGGTTTGGAAGAATCCCAGCAATTGCTAGCAGCCGTTCAATATGTGAAAGACCAAGGCTCCAAGGAAGTGATCGTCTGGGGCTTCTCCATGGGGGCAGGAACGGCAATGCAAGCTGCTCTGCAATCCAAGGATATTAACGGCATGATTCTTGACAGTCTGTTCGTGCCAAGCGCTGATTCGCTGTTCAACAATGTCAGTCAGGTGGTCAGCCTACCACGTTTCCCATCTGAAGCATTGATCGGGGCACTGCTCCCACTCTGGACAGGAGTAGGCATCGATTCCGTGCCAGCTGAGCAAATGATGAATACGAGCTACGATATTCCTATTTATATTATTCATGGCACGCAGGATGTGAAGTCGCCATATACGACGGCGGAGCATATTGCAGACAAACAGACGAATCCATTGTCCCGCTCGTGGATCGTGCAGCAAGGACAGCATGAAATGCTATTCCGCGAGCATCCGAGCGAATACATTCAGCGCGCTGCGCTTTTCCTCAGCCAGGTCAATCAGCAGGTACTCGCTGATCAAGCTGACCCGGCAGCAGCAAGTGCTTAAACGAGCAGCCTGCCGCATAGCAAATGCCCCGTACACTGGAGATTCTCCAGCAGCGGGGCATTTTTTTCGTAACTTCTATAATGGGCCGTTCCCCCCCACTCAGCTCCCCGCTTCACCCTTGTAGCGTTTGCGAAACTCAATCGGCGAATACCCTTCCTGCTTTTTAAACAGCCGTGAAAAATAAGAAAAATTGCTATAGCCCGTAATTTCCGCCACATCGCTCACCTTCAGATCCGATTCGCTGAGCAGCTTCTTCGCGTATTCCATACGCTGGCTTACGATATAATCCGTTAGCGACGAGCCTGTCTCCTTTTTGAACAATCGGGATAAATACGCAGGGTTAAAATGCAGCAGCGAAGCAATTTCCTCCCTGCTGACCTCCTCGGACATTCGCGACTTTACGTATTGCTCGATTTGCTCTACGATAGTCGGCTCGCTCTCCTTCTGATTCGCCGCATGCTCAAGCGCCATCTCAATGACCTGCCTCGTCCACAAGCGCAAATGGGCAAGCGACTTGGTGCACGGCGCACTCCCCTCCCGTTTAACGCTGATCGCATCGATAACGTATCCAATTGAAATACCGCTTTGATTAAAGGATTGATAGAGAGAAGACAGCAAATGATAATAGAGCGCTTTCAGATCCTCCTTAGAGAGTGGATATTCCTTGTCATAGGAAGCAAACCATTCATCGACTGCCTGATACAGCTCCGCATGGCGGCCCTTCTGCAGCAGCAAGGCAATTTCCGCCGGCCAATCCTTGCGCCCCAGCAGCTGCTCCGGCATCTGATGCGCTTGCTCGCCCTCAACCCATACGTCCTTCATATCGCCCGCGCACTGCCGCTCCAGTTTAAGCAAGGAGGCACTGCGGCTCCCGAGCGTACAGAGTGTTCCTGGCAAGCTAATATAACATTTCACATGGCTGTAAAAATAGACCCCGCAATCTTCGACCAGCCCCATGCATCGTCTGCGCAGCTCGGCAATACTTCTCCCCTGCTCCTGCGCATGGTAGACGACGATGAACAGCTCGCCATTTCGGCTCTTGAGAACCGCTCCTGGCCAATTCTCCAGTACGGTTTCCTCTGCACGGTTCATTACCGCGTACTCCAAAATTTCTTCATCCTTTATGCCAAAGCGCGCTTTCCAGCCGGAGATACTCACGAGCACAAGCATAAACTCGCCGCTTTCTGCTGCATCCGGCTCCATCAATGACAGCTGGCTAAGCAGCGCTTCATTATTGGGTGTTTTCCCTGCAGGATAAAGCACATCGTTCCAGAAGCGCTCCACAAGCTCCTGTTTGTGATGGCGCAGCACCTTTTCAAACTTGCCCATCCGCCTTTTCAGCAGATTATGCTCCCGATCCTGCTCCAGCTTGCGCAGCGAACGAGCCACCGTCTCCAGCAGCAGCTCATGTCTGACAGGCTTGAGCATATAATCGAAGCAGCCTGCACGCAGCGCCGCCTGAACATATTCGAAGCGGTCATGCCCCGTAACAAAAATGACGCTGGCCGAAAATTGCTCCTGGTTTAGCCATTCGAGCAGCTCCAGTCCATTTTCACCCGGCATCTCAATATCGCAGATGACAACATCAATCCGCTGGGCGCAAAAAACGAGCCGCGCCTCCTCTACATCCATCGCTCCATACACTTCATTTATTCCTAAAAATTCCCAATTTATCGTCTCCATGATACTTTTCAAAGCATAAGCTTCATCATCTACCACGAGAAGGCGATACATGATAAACACCCTCCTTTGCGCTTTGAAGTGTTTATTGCAGCGGCCTGCTTCGCACAAGCCGTCTATCGCTTGAATGCACCGCTTCCTTCCAAATGTTTTCCAATTTAATCTTATCAAATTATGGATATTAAAACAATATTTTCTCGATTGCGTGAGGCGGTTTCTCCATCAAAAAAAGAGGGCCGCGCAAGGCATATTCACCCAGCACGACTCCTCTTCCCTTCCTACAGTTACTTGCTTGACTGCTGCTGTATTTTCTAAGGCTCAATGCCCCATACAAGCGTGCCGTTTTGGTAAAGCGTCACTTGATTCCAATCGACGAGCGAGGTTTTCGTCGCATCGAAGGAATAGTCATTGGCCTCATTCAAGTTGGACCAATCATTTTTGGAAACGCGCGTCTGGATTTGGCCGCTCGTGCCGCCCGCTGCAATGGAGCCTGCTGCAGTTGTGAAGCTGATTTCCATATACGTATCAGCTGTTGCAGTCGGCGAGCTCATGGTCACGAAGGAAGCCTGCACATTGCTGCTGCCCACTTGTGCATAGTCACTCCAGAAGCTATGCTGCTGCGTGCCATCCGCCGTGAAGTAGTAGCGGATTTTCAGCGTGCTCAAGTCTACCGCAGTCGTGCCATCGTTCAAAATATTAAAGTGCGCCATCATCGCATTATTCGTTGCATTCGTATCTGCCGCTCTATACTGGACCTTGAGATTGCCGCCGACTGGAGGCGCGACAGGCGTTACGGCTGCCGTATTGGAAAGCGTCGTTCCAGCAGCATTTTCAGCAACAATTCGGTACGTATAAGTGGTGCCATTCACAGCAGTCGCATCCGTATAAGCCGTTGTTGTCAGGCCAGTAGCTACAGGGGCAAATGCACCGCCTCCCGAGGAACGCTCAACATTATAGAAATCCGCTCCACTGGATGCTGTCCAGGAAAGTGCCGCTGACGCATTGCCCGCGGTTCCCGTCAAGGTGAATGCTCCAGGTACGACGGAGCCCGGTGCCTGAGGCGTTACCGTCACCTGCGCCGAGTTCACGGATTCGCCTACTGCATTGACGGCACTAACAACATAATAGTAGGTTGTGCCATTCGTGACACCCGTATCGCTGTAGCTTGTGCCGCTAACCGCAGTTGCTACCGTCGTGTATGGTCCGCCTGATGTTGCAGCGCGTTTCACATTGTAGCTCGTTGCGCCAGGTGTCGTGCTCCAGCTCAGGCTAGCCTGTGCATTGCCGGCTGTTCCTGTCAGTGTCGCCGGAGCGCCAGGAACCGTTGGAGCTGCTGGCGTACCCAGCAAACGGTCATACTCGGCATAAGCCGTTGCAATATCTACCTGCGACCAGAAACGGTGGTACTTGAATGTCGGTACGCCGTTATCCCATGTTCTCGTCGTATTGTTCCACGACGTGTTGTACAGATTGGACAAGTACGACCATTGTGGATCCTGCTGGATCAATGGACGCAAATCAGCATAGCCGATATAGACGCCATTGCCGCCTTTTGCCGGATCGGAGGCTACTGCACCGCTGCCCGGAAGCGTGTTGCCTTGGCCAAACGTACCCGTCCAGCCGCTCGGGAAATAAATTTCCTTCGTGAAGAAGCGGTTGTAATCCGCACGCTGCTCTTCTGTGACGATACCAACGCCATCATTGTAAGCCCAAGCCGTGTCAAGAAGCTTGCCAGCCATTTCCTTCGCTTCAGCTGCAAGCGGCGTCAGACTTCCCGTTTCAGCCTGCGTACCCGCTGCGAAGAACGACAGTGCTTTAACGTAAGTGCCGAGCGCACCAACGTCTTGGCTCGGATTTATCGTAGTCGCATGGTAGGTAGGGTTGCCCGTATAGGAGCTAAAGCCATTCCATGTATCCGGCTGGCCATTCCACTCTTGACCTCCCGGAATCCAGAACTCGCCTGGCGCAGCAACAGTCGCTACGTTCACGTTGGTTCCGCCCAGTATACGCTGGCCTTGGGCATTCAAATAGTAGCCGTCATCGTCAGTAACTGGACGCTCATCGACGAATACATAATCCAGCGTCCAATCAACCCACTTCTCGATAACGGTTTTCGCCATTTGGAAGTTTTCCGAGCTAAGGTCGCCATTTTCAGCCAAAATGTAATACAGCTCAGCTACGCGCTCAAGCGGCCATACTTGGAAGCCAAACCAAGTGTTCGAATCCGGATCATGATAAACCGGAGCTTCATCATAAGCCATGCCGTAGAACTTGCTCACGCCTGCCGGATAGGCGGAATATTGGCCGTTCCAGCTGTTTGTCGCGCCGCCGCCCATTGCACCCTCAGACGATTGCAGCCACGTATAAAATTCTAACTGGCGTTTAAGCGATGCGTTCCAGTCCGTCTGTGCCGTCGCGGACGAAGGGATGAGACCGCCGTCCTGAGTCGACAACGCATATGCGGCAACCGGGTTTTGGTAAGCCTGGTGCGCATGGCTTGCGCCGATACGCCAAGCCCAGTTTCCGGAGCCTTGCTCCAAGCCGCCGCCCCACGACGTATACCATGCCATCAAATACGAGCTGGAATCCTTGCCCGTTCCCGCAGTTGGCGTGCCACCGCTGGCGCTTCCGATTTTTTGGAAGTATTTATCGTACATGCCGTAACGGAGATAATCGCCCATCTTTTTCGCTTTATTCAAATAAGCGGTATTGTTGTAGCCAAGCTCCTTCGCCCAGTACATCACTTGTACAGCGCGGCCGTCCGCGTCCGTCGCGTTCGTATAGCGCCACTGCTTCGCAGGCGCCTGGTTTTCCTTCGTGAAGAGGGACATGAAGCCTTCGCCTGTTTTCCCGAATGTCTGATTGTCCTGAGAAGGATGCGGGATCGCCTCCCACACCGACTCCTGCTCGCCGCGCTGGAACGTGTTAACATAGGTTGAAGTATGCGTTGGATTCAGAAGGTTGCCATAATTGTACCAGTTGTCAACGTCAATCAGCCAATGCATCAAATACGTTTGATTGTTGCCGTACGTCGCTTTCAGCTCGGCATCCAGCGGGTCTTTTCCCGCTGCATATTTGCCGGAAAGCTGCACCGGATATTGATCCGGGAATGGCTTTTCATCTGCATACGTAGCTGGGCTATTCGGATTGTAATAGTTCATCGTCGGCTGCTCTTCCTTGCCGTCTCCTTCATTGACTGGAATAATATACTTCTCCATGTTATCCCAGGCTGCTTCCAAATGGCTCCAGTCCTGCGTATAGTGGCCATACAGCGTCTCTAGCCACAGCCAGTAGCTGTACGCCTCGGAAGTACTCATATGGCCGTAATCCGGCGCTTCACTAATCAGCGTCTCAATGGAGTGGTACGGAATGCCTTCTGGTGAAAAATAGCCGTTCGCCGGATTTTTGATCTGGTCGTACATTTGCAGGAAGCGCGACTCCTCAATGCTGACTGCCGCCTGAGCAGCTGCGGAAACTTTAGGGCTAGACCCCCAAAGACCAGTGGATAGCGTGACAAGCAGCGTTGTAGACAGGACGAGCCCCGTTACTTTTTTCGAAGCTTTCAACGTGAAAATCGGTTTCATATCATCTTACCTCCCTAATTTGGAATAGCAGCTAACGTCTGATACTATGGCTCAATTCCCCAGACGAGTGTTCCGTTCTGATAGAGCGTTACCTTGCTCCAATCGACGAATGACGTTTTGGTAGCATCGAAGGAATAATCATTCGCCTCGTTCAGATCCGACCAGTCTGTTTTGGAAATACGGCCTTGAATTTGACCACTGCTGCCGTTTGCACTAATGGAGCCTGCCGCTGTAGTGAAGCTGAGCTCCAAATACGTGTCCGCCGTCTCCGTTGGCGTGCTCATCGTAACGAAGGTCGCCTGCACATTGCTGCTGCCGATCTGCGCATAATCGCTCCAGAACTGATGCGACTGCGTTCCATCAGCCGTGAAGTAGTAACGAAGCTTAAGCGTATTCATAGCTACAGCGCTTGAGCCGTTGTTGAAAATTTCAAACTGCGGCATCATCGCATTATTCGTTGCATTCGTATCCGCCGCTCGGTACTGCACCTTCAAGCCGTCTGCCGGAGGCTGCGTCGGCTGTGGAGTCGGACTTGGCGTCGTCGTTGGTGTCGGTGTTGGTGTTGGTGTCGGTGTCGGTGTTGGTGTTGGTGTTGGTGTCGGTGTCGGTGTTGGTGTCGCCGTTGGCGTTGGTGTCGGTGTCGCTGTTGGCGTTGGTGTTGGTGTCGCAGATGGTGTAGGAGTCGGTGTTACGCCCCCTCCATCCGGCGTTTGACCGAACACGAGCGTTCCAGCATCGTAGACCGGAATTTTAGTCGTTTTTACTGTCTGGCTTGATGTAAGCCCTGCATACGAATAATCATTCGCTGGGTTCCATGCCCCTTGAGGACCGGAAATGCGGAACTGGATTTCCTTGCGGAAATGCGGTTGGCCGCCAGGGTAGATTTTCGTGCCTGTGAAGTCCGCCAGCACATAATAAATGTGATTCGCGTCGTCAAATGGCTTCAGGCTAACTGCTGCGCCTTGATTATAGTTGGCAGTGACACTTACATTAGCTGCGGTGTAGCCAGCCGCATATACCTCACTTAAATCAATGAAGTAGCGGAAGGACAATTTGTCTCCCATACGGGCGGGCCATGCCGATTGATTATTCAAGAAAGCTTTAATTTCAGTAAAATTCGAGCTGGACTGATTCACTTGCGCTTCTACAAACATTTCATCGGCCTTCGTTTCGGCCGGAGGGAAGTTCGCAAGCGGCTGCTGGCCAGCACCGTACAGCAAATTCATTTTTGCAAGTGAAGCCGTAAAGCCTGCATTGTAGTCCGTCGCTACTTCATTGCTCACATAGTCATTGATAGAATCCGTATATTGATCCGATGCATTCGGTCCGCCTACCAGTGCGCCATAAAGCGTATGACGATGCGAGGTTGGATTGCTTAGGCTGTCTGTCCACGAGCTGTGTGCCGTGCGATGATGCGGATGCTCTGGTGCATTGACACCATATCCGACCACGTAGCTGCTGTTGCGCGGATTGTCGCCGAGCATGTATTTAATCTGGCTAACGGCAAAATCGTTATAGCGCGCTTTTTTGACTGGGTCCGCTACAAAATCGGAATATACAAATGCAAGGAAAGAAGCATTCGCCGAATAGCGCAGGGAGCCCCATGAATCCAGCCATGCCAGGCCGCCCGGCGAATACGTAATTCGCGATCCGTTTGTTCCAACGGTCCAATAGTTCAAATTGCGCTCCGTCGAGGCGATAAAATCACTGGCCTCCGGCCTCCCAAGCTCCGATGTAATCCGGGCGAGGAGCAATTGAGCGCCATAACGCTTGTCATCCCAGCCGATTGTCCATTTGTAAGCCCAAGTGTTGCTTGAGCTGTCCGTGTCCCAGTCATAAGCTGATTGAATGGCTTTATTCAAATAAGTGTTATCCTCTGTTGCCATATACAGCCAAGTCGCAGCCCAGGTCAATTCATCTTCATAGCCGCTCCACGAATTGTAGAAGGAAGCAACGTCGGTAATGCAATCCGAGTATTTGCCCCGGTATGTGTCGGCAAAGCTGTACAGCTCTTTCGCGTGCTGGAGCAGCAGCGCAGAATAAGCCGGATCTGACTGCTTAAATACGATAGATGAGGAGGCGAGAGCCGCCGCCGTCTCTCCTGCCAGCTCTGAACCGCGGCATGTTGCCGTGATTTTAAAAGAAGGACGCGCCATTTGCATCACTTCCGCAGGGCCCCACCAAGCATGATCCGTGTTTCCTGCACCAACCTGTCCCCACAGCTCATTAGGAGCTGTATGCGCTTTCACGAAATAATCGGTAGCCCATTTCAAATTGTCCAATATCTCATTCAACTGGCCAGCCTGCTCATAGCCTTCCTTATATTCATAAACCGACCAAGCCAGCATAGTAGCTGAAAAAGCCATCGGAAGCCCAAATTTCACATGATCCCCCGCATCATACCAGCCGCCTGTCAAATCGACGCCATGATCAGCTCCGTCGAGCAAACCGGAATCGCCGCGCCACTCGACACGATTCGTATCGGGAAGCGCTCCTGAACGCTGAGTTTCATAAAAATAAATCGCTTTCTGCAATGCCTCTGCATAATTATAATTGCCTGCCGCCTGGACGCTCGAGATTGGCTGCAATGGCACGCTTCCTAATAGCAGTGCGATTGCAAGCGCCTGAACGAGCACCCATTTGATCCGCTTTGTGCGGTTTTTACTCAAAACCAACAACTCCTCTCATCATTTTCACTGCCATGCGCTTCGTATTGGCCTTGTTTTCGTTTTCTCCTCCCCTCTGCTTCTTTTCCGTCGCCCTCCCCACTGTATAAACTAATACGAGGGTCTACTACCATTTTATAGGATTAATTTCAGGTGGCACTAGTCCTTTAAATGACTTCTTTACTGTCACTTTAATGACTTTTTTGGCGTTTTTTTCGTACAACCCCTACCTAAGTCCTTCCTTTTTGGACGCTGCTAGTACAAATGGCGCCTGCATTTGGGAAGATTTCAGCTTACAGCTTGTGATGCGTGGAAAACAAAAAACTTGAATGCCCTTCGCCTTTCCAGCGAGCACATTCAAGCCTTATTGAGATATGACCTTTCGATATTCATATAAACTTGGTGATTGTTCAAGCAAGCTCTATCTTTTCTTTTTCAATAGTGGCCCAAACAAGGAGAAAAGGATAATGAACAGGCTGATCGCCGCTGTCACATAAGCATAACTCCCATGAAGCACGAGCCTCGGCTCAACGGGCAGAAAGCGATTAGCAAACACAAAAAATCCAACATACGCTGCCAAAGTAACCAGACTTATTACGTACGTAATCCAAACGGATTGGCGCTTCGGCATAAAAGCTCCCTTTCGAAGAGCTACTAACAGTCCACAAGCCAAAGCAGAGGATAAAATCATATAGGCGATGGTTTCATATAACGGGATGACTAATTCCCCTGAGAAACCTCCTATAAAACGCCACAGAAGCAATAAAGGAATCAAGAGAGCATAGGTTCCAAGCTGCTCCCGCTTTGTTGGTTTAGGCAATTCTCGAATGATTTCATCACAATAGGATTTGGGGTTTTGTCCAAAAACCTGTTCGAACGACTTCCCATCTTGTTGGGCCGTTAATAAATGGTCCTCCAACTCCATAAGAATTTCACTGGCTTTCTTATCAGAAACGGAGCTGCTGCGAACGTAAAACTTCATTTCGTTTAACAACGTTTCATTTCGTGCATTCAGCATATTACACGCCATCCTTTCCTAAAATTCGGTTAACCGCAAAACTCAGCTCTTGCCATTTGCTGCGAAACAGCTCAAGCTGCTGCTCCCCTTCCGGCGTCAGACGATAGTATTTGCGATTGGGTCCAGATGCAGAAGGGCGCTGCGTACTCGTAATAATCTGCTCTTTCTCCAATCGAAGCAAGAGCGGATATATACTTCCTTCCTTAGCGAACACGAAGCCATTTACAGCGAGCTTCTCCATAATTTCATACCCATATGTCTCCTCCTCAGCAATTACTGCCAGCAGACACCCTTCAAGCACCCCTCTAACCAATTGACTAGACACAACAACGCCTCCATTTCGAAGCCTTTTCACTATATTGCAAAGCAAGGTAGCTGGTTAAAAATAAACTAACTTGTGTTGCAAGCTAGTGATTTAATCTTATACTACTTCCCCATTCATTGCAAGCCCAACACATATCTATCAAAAAAACCGCTCCATAAGCCGGTGCATGATGCACACTAGCTTAGAAGCGGTCTTCGTTAACCAATAGCTACAAAGAAATATTAGGACTTGAGCAAAGCTAAAAATTCGGAACGCAGTGCCGGATTGGAACGGAACTCGCCGCGTACAGCCGACGTCACCGTCATGCTGCCAGGCTTCTTCACCCCGCGGGAGCACATGCACAAATGCTCGCCTTCCACGACGACCATAACGCCATGCGGCTGCAGTTCCTGTTCTAAAATATCCGCGATTTGGCTCGTAATGCGCTCCTGCACTTGCAAGCGTCTTGTAATGGCTTCTACCAGACGAGCCAGCTTGCTTAGGCCAGCAATCTTGCCGCTTGGAATATAACCAATATGTGCTTTGCCGAAAAATGGCGCCATATGATGCTCGCACTGGCTGTAATAGATAATATCTTTTACAATAACCAGCTCTTCATGCTGTTCATCGAACGTAACGCCTAGCACCTCGCTCGGATCAACCTCATAACCTGCGAAAATCTCTTCATACATGCGGGTGACGCGTGCAGGCGTCTCCAGCAGCCCTTCCCTTTCCACATTCTCGCCAACGAGCTTCAAAATTTCCTTCACATGAAATTCAATCTGCTCCCGGTTCTGAATGACTTTAGAGTTGACGTAATCTTTCTTTCCCGCCATGCGGACCACCCTCTTTTTCGCTAATCAACAGCTTATGCCGCTACCTGCGCGGCATCTTCTGATTTTTGTTCATATTCTGGTTCTGGTTTTTCATCATGTTTTGGGCACGCGTCATCTGCTGCTTGTTCAGATTATAGCCCATTTGTTTCGCCATCTTTTGAATCATTTCTGGATCGCTTTGCATTTTCTCCAGCTGCTTGCGCAAGTAGAATACGCCGATGAAAAATCCGCCGACTGCCCCCACGATTAATGTCACAATCGGAATAATGTAACTCCACATAAAAAGCAACTCACCTGACCCTTTCCTGACTTAAACTTGTCTACAATGACCCCTATAATAGCATGTAAACTTGACATTCGCAAACGCTGGAAGCGCAAACGGTTTTCCCTATTCCAGCAGCAGCCAAACGCAGGCGGCTGCTGAATCATCGTGGGACCGTATCGGCACCGTCTGCTATCGAAAGCAACGCCTGCTCCATATAGCGCCTCGCGTCATCATCAGCCTCTTGCAGCAAAGCCTGCCGAATCGCTTTCTCTGCCTCTGCGCCGCCAATTCGGCCAAGCGACCAGGCAGCTGTTCCCCGCATGACCGGTCGCACATCCTGGCGCAGCACTTGAATGAGATCCGGCACTGCGCCCCTATCTTTAAAATTGCCCAGCGCAATAACTGCATTGCGCTGAATCGGCTTTTTGCCCCGCCAAGCGGAAGAGCTGCTCGCATATAGACGTTGAAATTCCTTATTGCCAATCGTCAGCAGTGGTGTAAGCAGCGGCTTAACCAGCTCATGATCCGGCTGCAGCTCCGGCTGATGCGTCCAGTTTTTGCCCCGGTTCACCGGACATACCGTCTGGCAAGTATCGCAGCCGTATAGACGGTTGCCGATTTTTCGCATATAGCCGTCTTCTACAAAACCTTTCGTCTGCGTAATAAACGAAATGCAGCGGCTCGAATTAAGCTGGCCTGGACCAACGAGCGCATCCGTCGGGCAAGCGTCAATGCATTTGGTGCATTCGCCGCAGCCATCGGTCACTAACTCATCCGGCTCGAACGGCAAATTCGTAATCATTTCCCCAAGATAGATCCACGAACCAAGATCCTCGGACAATATCGAACAGTTTTTGGCGCTCCAGCCTAGTCCCGCGCGCTCGGCAACAGCCCGATCTGATAAAGCTCCAGTATCGACCATGCTTTCAGCGCGAAAGCCCGGTACGCGTTCCGAAAGCCAGGATTCAAGCCGTCCAAGCCTATTGCGCAGCACCTTATGATAATCCTCACCCCAAGCCGAGCGGGACAAAATGCCCCTTCTTGCTCCCGGCTCCGATTTAGGAGGCTGTTGGAGCTTGGATGGATAAGCGATCGCGATGGCGATAATTGATTGCGGCTTATCAAACAACAGTGCCGGATTGGTGCGCTTGTCAAGGTCCGGCTCTTCGAATCCCGACTCGTAGCCAAGCTCACGGTGCGAAATAAGCCGCTGCTTCAAGGTGATGAACGGATCAGCAGAGGCAATGCCTATTTTGTCGATGCCGAGGCTGCGCGCGGCGGCTTTCATTTCTTTTTTCAATGCAGCGTAATACGCCCGTTCCTCCATCCCTTCACCTCCCAAAAGCTTAAGCTTGCTACTTGACGCGCCGTCATCCCATCGCTATGTCTGGATCTATAACGGTTTTATTTGTTTGTACGGCCATATGATAAACTGCGCCTTGCCCTCAATCGATGAACTTGGAACCGCTCCAAACATCCGGCTGTCCTTGCTTGCCCGCGCATGGCGGTTGTCGCCCATCACATAATAACTGCCTGCCTCAACGGTTAGCGGCATGATGTCCAAATCCTCAATATCCGTATCAATATACGGTTCGTCCACCAGCTCACCATTGCGATATAATTGCTTGCCCGAAATTTCAATTCGGTCTCCAGGCAAGCCTACGACGCGTTTTACCAGCAGCTCCTTCTCTTTGCCAAACGCAGAGGGGTCCTGCAAAATAACGACATCGCCGATTTTAGGCGTACCGATCAAATATACGAATTTATTTACAAACAGCCATTCCTTCTCCTGCAAGGTAGGCTCCATCGAATGTCCCTCTACGGTCGAAAGATTAAACACAAACAGATGCAGCACTGTAACGAGAATGAACGATATGCCAACGGTTTTCACCCATTCCCAAAGCTCCTTCGACCAGCCCGAGCGTTTAAGCGCCCCAAGCTGCTCCTGTCCTTCAGCCTCGCTGCTGCTGCCGCCGCCAAATGAAAATCTGTCCATTCCTTAACCGCCTCCGCCCTATAAGCTTGTGCGCCATGCTTCATAATAAGACATAATCACTTCGTCATCAAAAGGAGCTGCATGCTCGTCCATCTGCAAAAGCAGCTCGCTTAGCCCTTGCAGCACATGCTCCTGCACATCTCCTGGATAGTCGTACTTCGCTTTATGCAGCTCGAATTCATCCTCATCCACCACTTGACGACTGCCATCCGGCAGACGGATGACATCCAAATCGTAATCGATATAGGTGAGCAGCTCGCCATGCCAAGCAAATGGAGAAGCGAGATTGCAGTAGTAGCGAATACCATCTTCCTCAAGCAGCGCAACCACATTATACCATTGTCCGGGCAGAAAAAAAGAAACCGCAGGCACCTGGCTCATCCAAACCTTGCCGCTGGCTTCCACAATAGGTGTCTCAAAGTTGATCGTCACCTTAAAGCCAAGTGCGGCATGCTGCGGAAGGAGCAGATGTGCCGGAATAAGCCAATTGTGCTGCCAGATGCGATGAATGCTGCCATCGTGCTTGAAGCTCTTGATGACGCAATGCTGATAGGGGTCCATGTTGTTCTCCTTCTTGCAGGCGCTAAGCGCAGCGCTTAAACAGCCCTCTTAATAAATAGAAAAGCATATCCCACCGCCAAAAGCAATGGCGATGCAGATATGCCCTGCAAACGGTTATTGGACGGCCAGAGGCTCGTCCTAACCTGCTATAATACTTAGCTGTTGAAAAGAGCGGAAAAAATCTTTGGACACATAGCCCAGCGATTCATAAAGCGGCAAAACGGCTTCATTATGCTCATCAGCTGTAATTAAAATTTTCTTTACTTGGCGTTGTTGGAATCTTAGGCGCAAAGACTCGATAAGCGCTTTGCCAATTCCTTGACGCTGATGATCCGCATGGACCGCAACACGATAATAGTAGCCCGTGTTATTATCAATCGTACCGATAATGACACCTACAACTTCCGACTCATAGAGAGCGACGAGAACAAGCTCGCTATCCCATGACAATTGACGCGCAAAAGCTTCCATTGTTTGCTCGTAACATTCTTCAGTTAATACATCCGCAAGAAGAGCCGTTAGCAACCTGTAATCTGATAATTGGAAGGAACGAACATTCATTATCGATACACACCTCTATACCATGTCATTGTGCTGCAATTTAATCATTATACTACATCTTCTATCGTTTTCCTTCACAAAATTTTAAAATTTGTTTAAAAAAATCTAAGAATTTAGCGAATTATGACTGAAAACGCTTTAAATTAAGCGCTTACATAAAGTTTTGCCCCCTTTTCGTGCATTTGATTCGGTTTTCTCCCACTTATGCATAATTTCTTTATCTATATGACATGCTATTTGGGTCTACCTTCTCTATTAAAATCCGACTTTTGAAACATTAATGTTGATTTATGTGATCGGATAAGGGATAATAAGAAGAGTAATTTACATATTCTAATTTTAGGAGGCTGTTTATATTATGGCACATCAATTACCAGCACTTCCGTATGCTAATAACGCTCTTGAGCCCCACATCGACGCTCTGACGATGGAAATTCATCACGACCGTCACCACAATGCTTATGTAACAAACCTGAACGCTGCTTTGGAGTCCGCTCCTGAGCTGCAAGGCAAATCCATCGAAGATTTGATTGCTGATCTGGCAAGCGTACCTGAAGCGATCCGTACAGCAGTCCGCAACAATGGCGGTGGACATGCTAACCACAGCCTGTTCTGGGAAACAATCGGTCCTGACGCTGGCGGCGCTCCAACTGGCGCACTGGCTGCTGCGATTGAAAGCGAACTGGGCGGCTTCGATACATTCAAAGCTGACTTTGCAAAAGCCGGCGCTACTCGTTTCGGAAGCGGCTGGGCATGGCTTTCCGTGAAAGACGGCAAGCTTAAAGTAGCAAGCCTGCCGAACCAAGACAGCCCGATCATGGAAGGCGAAACTCCGCTTCTTGGTCTGGACGTTTGGGAGCATGCTTACTACCTGAACTACCAAAACAAACGCCCTGACTACATTGCAGCGTTCTGGAACGTTGTAAACTGGGCTGAAGTTGGCAAACGTTACGAAGCAGCTGTTAAATAATACAGCTTGCCGTTTAAAGCGGAGTCTCCACTCGGAGGCTCCGCTTTTTTAAATATAAGCCGATTATAAGTTTTCCCCCTATAATGGGGCTTATATTTCACCCTCGAAACGGTAGCTTTGCCGCCAGAGGACGGTGACAGCCGTTTACGCTTGGTTGTTTTCCAGCTTTCGTATAAAACCATGCACAAGGATAGGCATTCGCCGCATAACATGAAGTAGGATAGTTAAATGCCTAACTCGACTTGCAAAGGAGTCTGACCTATCGCATGAACGATACTTACGGTTTCACTAATGGGCAAGTGCCAGTTTATGTCCCGCCTGCTTCCGCAGGGCAAGACTGCGGCTGTGGCGGCCCGCGCATGCTGATGCCTGGAGGCCCGGGGCTGTTCCCGCCAGGGCCAGGACCAGGACCGTTCCCGCCAGGGCCAGGGCCAGGACCGTTCCCTCCTGGACCAGGACCGTTCCCGCCAGGGCCAGGGCCGTTCCCTCCGGGACCAGGGCCATTCCCTCCTGGACCAGGGCCGTTCCCTCCGGGACCAGGGCCATTCCCTCCTGGACCAGGACCGTTCCCGCCAGGGCCAGGGCCGTTCCCTCCGGGACCAGGGCCATTCCCTCCTGGACCAGGACCGTTCCCGCCGGGTCCAGGACCGTTCCCTCCTGGACCAGGGCCATTCCCTCCTGGACCGTTTCCGTTTCCGTTTCCGTTCCCGGTGCCGTTCCCTATTCCTTTTCCACCGGGACCACAAAGAACGGTAACAGTTGTCATCAACGGAGGAAGGACGTTCCCTAATGTAACGCAAGCATACCGAGTGTTTTTCCGTTTCGGCCTGACGATTTATCAGGCGCTGCTTGAGACGGGAGTCGTCCGTTTTAGTTTCAACGGACGAATTACCTCCATCAGCGGCATTCCGATTGGTGGCAACATCAGCTATCTGCTGCGCCTGAATGGCAGAGTTATACCACCCACGCTGCTGAACTTCCCGCTTCAGCGCAATGACGCCGTAGCTCTGGAGCTAATCTACTCCCCTTCCGGCCGCCAGAGCGATGAGGATTTAGCTGATATTTCCGATGTAACGCAGCAGTCCTAAAATAGTTGATTTAAAAAAAGCGGGCCTACCGAATCGCGTAGGCTCGCTCTTTTCATCTTTCCGTTCACCTTCAACTCCCGCTGCAAAAGATGGACAAGCTTTCCTTTATTCCTTAACGCCGCCGAGCGTCAGTCCGGTTACGAAGTATTTTTGCAAAAATGGATATACGACGATAATCGGAACAGTGGCTACGACCGTAATGGCAGCCCGGATGGAGGCTGGCGTTACGATATTTGCCTGAATATTTTTGCTGCTGGCGAAGGCCGACTCTGCCGTGCCTCCAACGCTCATATTGGCGGATTGCAGTTTTTTCATCAATTCATATTGCAGCGTGCTTAGATTAATGTTCGAGGAATTATATAAAAAGGTATCGAACCAGCTATTCCATTGTCCCACCGCGACGAACAGTGCAATCGTAGCAATGACGGGCAGGCTGAGCGGTAATATAATCCGTAAAAATATCGAGAAATGCGTCGCTCCATCTATTTGCGCTGATTCTACCAGACTCTCCGGCAAGCCTTCCATAAAGGAGCGCATCACGATAAGGTTGAACGCGCCAATAAGCCCCGGAATGACGTAAACCCAAAACGTCCCGTACAGATGGAGGTTTTTAATGAGCATATAGGTTGGAATCAAGCCGCCGCTGAAATACATCGTAAAAATAAAAATAAATGAAATGGGCCCCCGCAGCACATACTCCTTGCGGCTGAGCGTATAGGCCAGCATCGCTGTGCAAAACACGCTGCTTACCGTACCGAGCAGCGTCCGGGCCACGGAAATAAAGAAAGCATGATAAATGAGCCCATCCTGAAACAGCGTGCTGTAATTTAACGTCGTGAACTCGCGCGGCCACAGAAAGGTGCTGTCCCGAACCGTATCCTGTGCCTGGTTAAACGAAACGGCGAGCGTATTCAAGACCGGATAAAGCGTAAGCACGAGCAGTACTAAAAGAAATACGGTATTGCATATGTCAAAAAGCAAATCTGCTGCCGACCTCTTCGGCCTGCCGAATGTCGTCGTTGTCATAGGTTCCTCCTGTTCTGCTCTGATCTAAAATAACCGTTCCTGCCCCATCCGCTTCGCCATTCGGTTTGCGGCCAGCAGCAGCACGACGCTGATGACCGTTTTGAAAATGCCGGCGGCGGTTGCAAATGAGAACCGCGACAAATTAATGCCGTATTTTAATACGAAAATGTCTATGGTCTCGGAATAGTCCACCACCATTGGCGTTTGCAGCAAATACTGCTGTTCAAAGCCGGCATCCAAAATATGTCCGATATTCATAATAAGCAGGATAACAATGATGCCGCGAATGCCGGGCAGCGTAATATGCCTTATTTTTCGAAACCGTCCCGCCCCGTCGATGCTGGCCGCTTCGTATAGCGAAGGATCAATCGTCGTCATCGCGGCCAAATAAATAATCGCGCTCCAGCCGATTTCCTTCCATACGTTGGAGGCTCCGATAATCCACCAAAAATAATGCTGCTCGGAGAGCCACATAATAGGCTCTTTAATAATATGCAGACTCACCAGCAGTTTATTGACGGCCCCATCAATGGAGAGTACATTCATAATCAAGTTCGCGGCCACAACCCAAGATAGAAAATGCGGCAGGTAGCTGACCGTCTGGACGACACGCTTGAACATCACCTTGCGCACTTCATTGAGCATGAGCGCAAGGCCAATCGAGCTGACGAACCCGAATACAAGATTGATGAAGCTCATCGCGAGCGTATTGCGAATGACGCGGATGAAATTTTCATCCTGAAACAATTCCTTGAAGTTGGCGAGGCCCACCCATTCATTTTCCAGCATCACAGAACCCAGCTTATAATTTTGAAAAGCCATCATCCACCCGTACAGCGGCACGTAGGCGAAAATAATGACATACACCAGAAAAGGAATGGACATAACCATTAGTGCCTTCTGACTGCGCAGCTTGCTCCACTTGCGCGGCCTTTTCTTGATTTTGGCATGCTCTTTCACACGCTCGACCGTTACAGACATGGCATGCTCTCTCTCCCTCCTTGCTGCGTCTTTCCTACCAGTTCTCTTGGCGGTCCTTCACCTTCGTCGTCAGCTCATCGAGCCAGCCTTGAATGTCCAGCTTCTCTACCGTAGCGACATATTCGTTCCAATATTTTTCGAAGTCGTCGGCGTTTTTCGCAACGACCATTTGCGGCGGATATTTTTTATTAATATCGTTAAGCTTCTGGTTGAACACCTTGTTCTTCTCCGTCAGCTCGATGCTCCAGAGCGGAAAATATTTGCGGTCTAGATTCGGTCCGTCGAACAGCTCCTCGTAGGTTGTTACGCCATAAGCCTTCAGCAGCTCCAAATCCATCTCATCGTATCCGGCTGCAATCTCCTCCGGCTGCTGATACTGCTGGTAGCTGTTGCCGTCAGCCATCGTCCCTGACGAGCCTGGCCAGTACCATAGGATGTTTCCGGTTGTTTTCAAGCCATTTTTCGGGTCGGCAAAAAAGTCCCGCTGCTCCTGATTGCGATAAAACCGTCCGGTGTCGCTGACCGTATAATCTTCGCCCGCCACGCCCCAGTTGCGCAGCAATTGTCCTTCTTCGCTTGCCATGTAATCGGCATATTTGATTGCCGCCACAGGGTCCTTCGCATTAATCGTAATCGAGAAGCCCATATTGTAGTTCATCGAAGGCACATCCAAATAATCCGGCTGAATGCTGTCATCAAAGGTGAGCTGAAGCGGCACAAACATCCGGTTCGCCTTGCCCTGCTGCTTCAGGGAATCAAGCGCCGTCTGGAACTGCCACTTCTGGTCAAACATCCCCAGCACCCGTCCGCTGGACAGCTTAGCCAAATACTGCTCATAGTTCATCACAAATGCTTCCTTGTCGATCATCCCTTCCCGGTACATCTCATGCAGCTTCGCATAATAACGCTTCGTAACGTTTTCGTCCGTCTGGTAGAAGGCCAGCTTGTTCGCCACCGGGTCAACTATAGCCCGTGAATCGTTAGGTCCGCCGGCTAAAAATTGCATCGCGGTCGTTAACGTGAAATTGCGGTTGTCATAGGTTAAAATTTCAAAAGGAATCGTATCCGCACCATCGATTTGCGGGTATTTTTTATAATAAGCGCGCAATACATCGACGTATTGATCGAACGTCGTTATTTTCGGATAGCCTGCGTCCTTGAGCACTTCCTTCTGAATCCAAAAGGCTGCACTGATGCCCTTGATCGGCGTCCCTGTAGGCGCAACCTGCGGCAGCGCATAAATATGTCCATCCGCTGCTTTCAGCCGTTCCCAGTATGGCCCATAAATGCGTTTAATGTTCGGGGCATGCTGCTCGATTAAATCCTCCAGTGGAATGAGCGCGTTCGCGTCCTCGAATTTAACCGTCTGATCCGTATTGATGAGGTCAGGGTAATCGCCTCCGGCGATCATTACGCCTACCTTCTGCTCCTTCTCGCCAACAAGACGCTCATATTTGATCTTTACTCCTGTTTTCTGCTCAATCATATCGCCAATTTTTGTATGCTCGGGAACATTGTCGCCGGGATCAAATACGAAATAGCTGAATGTGGTCAGCTCTTCGGCGCTATTATTTTTGCTGGCGCCTGCAGCCGTATTCGTACTCTCCGTGCTGCATCCTCCCACTATCATCGACAAGGCCAAAGTTGCCCCAGCGATCCATGTAAGCGCTGTTTTTTTACTCAAGATCGTTGCCACCCTCCCTATTAATATAAATTAACTGTATCAAACAGGAGGCTGCCCAGGTACCCGAAAAACCTTAACATCATACCCCGCAAATCTAATGAGATTGCCAGCTGCTGCTCCAGCCACGGGATAGATTATTACCATAATTTCTATATTTAGGGTAGCTATTTGAACAAATAAGTGTTAATTTTACTAATGAAAACGCTTAATTATCTTTTGAATGACACTATTATACTAACAAAATGATTTTGTTAGCCTTTGGTCAAAGGAGCAGCACTCGATGAAAATGATGCAAAATCTCCGTCCCTTCCGCTGGAATGATTTCCGGCTGCGAAACAAGCTGATGATTTTATATTTTGCCGCTGTTTTTATCCCGGTCATGCTGACAAATACGTTTTTCTATACGATAACCGCAGGCAATGTCCGAACGGAGAAGGTTCAGGACCTTCGGCAATCGCTTGAGCGAAACAAGGATAACTTTCGCAAAATGCTGGAGGGCGTCATCAGCTTCTCCTCGGTCATCTATAATGACGGCGTCCTCTACAGCGCGCTGGATCGTACTTATACGAGCGAAAGTGAAGTCATTTCGGCCTATGGCGAGGTGCTGAACAACTCGATTAACCGCTTCGTCCCACTGAATAAGCAATTTTATAATGCGTATTTGTTTACCGACAACGACAGCCTGATCCACTCGGGCCTTCTGCAATACATTGACCTGCAGACGAAGCAGCAGGGCTGGTATCAGGCGACTACCGACCAGGCGCGAAGCCGAAAATGGCTGCTTTATACGAACACCGCTCTTTGCGGGCAGTCCGCAGCAGTATCGGCTTCGTTAGCAGGCAGCGGGGAAACAGGCGCGGGAACAGCTGCGAAAAAATGCGGCGCTCCCTATTTGAGCGTGATCCGCGAGCTTGATTTTTACAAAGCCTATTCCAGCTACCATAAAATTCTCAAAATTGATATTCTGCCTCATTATTTGGAAAATACATTGTTCGATCATTCCTTTCCCGGAGAAATTTATTTGCTGAATCCGCAGGGACATGTCATTTACTCGTCGGAAGCAGAGCCGCCAGCATTCATTCTTGAGAACGCTCAGCAGGATAAAACAATGATCGCCAGCCCGTTTGAAGGCGTCGATTATCTGCAAGGGTGGGAGATGGTAGGCATCTACCCTGATGAGGTCGTCAACCAAAGCCTGCTTGATTCGCGCAAATTTATTATTTATTTGACCTGTGCAAATCTGCTATTTCCGAGCATTATTATTTTACTTATTGCCAGATCGCTCAATCTGAGGCTGGGTATGCTGCTAGGCGGCATTAAACGGGTGAAAAACCAGCGCTTTGAAGTGCTGCGAACCAAACCGGCATCCGATGAAATCGGGCAGCTGACCGAGGAGTTTAACCGAATGACGCAGCAAATCAACGGCCTCATCCAAGATGTGTACGTGGCGGAGCTGGATCGGCGGCAGGCGCAGTTCAACGCCCTGCTAAGCCAAATTAACCCGCATTATTTGTTTAACACACTTGATGCTATTCGAATGAATTGCGTCATTAAGGGCGAGGAGGAGACGGCATCGGTCATTAAGCTGCTCGGCCGCGGCTTCCGACGATCGCTGAGCTGGGGCGAGGATATGATTCCGCTTCAAGAGGAGATGGCGTTCGTCACCGATTATTTGGACATTCAGCATTTCCGCTTCGGCCATCGCCTCTCCTACCAGCTCGATATTGATGAAGAGGTGCTGGAGCTGCCCTTGCCGAAAATGAGCATCCTTCCGCTCGTCGAAAATGCCTGCATTCATGGCATTGAATATTCCGAGCAGCCGGGCAATATTATCGTATCGGCCAAGCTCCATGGCGCTCGCGTTGTCATTCGCGTGTCGGACAATGGCATTGGAATGGAAGAAGAGAAGCTGGAACACTGGCTTGCCAGTCTGGAGCAATCCGGCGCGCAGCATCAGCAGGGCAAGCATGTCGGACTGAAAAATGTCTATGACCGGCTCAAGTGGCATTTCGGGAGCGAGTTCAGCTTTAGTCTGGATTCCCATTATGGAGAAGGCACAACGATTGAGCTGCAAATGCCCGCTGCCTTCGCTAAGGATGGATCTGTAGTCGAAAGGAGAATAATCGATGTTGAAAACATTGATCGTTGAAGATGAGCCGCGGATGCGTGAAGGGCTGAAAAGAATCATTTATTGGGAAAAGTACGGCTTTAATTTATGCGGTGATGCGGAAAATGGACGGCAGGCGCTCGAATTAATTGAACGCGAGCAGCCCGCGCTTGTCATTACCGACATTCGTCTGCCCGGCATTACGGGGCTGGAGCTCATGAAGGACGTAACGGGGCGAATGGATACCTGCTTTATCGTCATTTCTGGCTATGACGAATTTGAATATGTGAAGACGGCCCTCATCTGCGGCGCTGTTGATTATATTTTGAAGCCAGTGGAGGAGGAGCAGTTGATCGGCGCCCTGCTGCGAGTGAAAAAACGGCTGCTCAAGGCTTTGCCCAGCACAGCTGCCAGCGCAGGCAGCGCTGCGGAACTGGAAATGGGGATGCCTTCGGATGATCCCATCGCTTTTGTCAAAGAGTATGTAGCCTCGCATTATCAGGAACAGGTGACGATGAAAGAAATTGCTGGCAAAACGTATCTCCATCCCTTCTATCTCGGGCAATTGTTCCGCAAAGCAACCGGAATTTATTTCAATGATTACGTCCATCAAATTCGGGTGGATAAAGCGCGGCTGCTGCTCGCCACTACAAGCAGCAAAATAGCCGACATCGCTGCTGGCGTCGGCTATCCGGACCCGGACTATTTTGTGCAGCAGTTCAAGAAGATTACCGGCTGCACCCCTTCCCATTTTCGAAAAAATCAGCTGTAGCGTATCATTATTTCCCTCCGAATTATGTAGCAGACAAAAAGCCAGCATCCCTCATTCGGTTTGCTGGCTTTCTCTGTAATAAGCGTTAATGCTGTTCTTTCTCATGTGCGGCCTGCTCAATCACCTTGCCTCTTCCGGTTATTAGCTTGAGCTGATCGTTCTCGTAGCCGACCTCGTAAATGACCTGATATTTGCTCAGCTTGTTTTTGCCGCCTACTCTCTCGTCTACTGAAATAATCGCCGTCACAGTCGCTTGCTGATCGTTATTCACCGTTACATGCATATCGTCAATGACGACATTGCGCGTTAGCATATAGCCTTCCCGAAATTCGTCATAGCTTTTCAGCTCTTTCCAGCTGCCGCCCAGCAAGGAATAGGCATATACATAATCGGCATTGTTCAAGCTGTCGTAAAAATGAGTTACCAAGTAGCTGGCATATTCACTCATCGTCGCTTCCTGCTTTACCATGCCATTGCCATTCGTGCCCTCCTGCTCGGGCAGCACCTCCATTGGCTTCGACGACCATGCCTCCACCGTTGCCAGCACATTGACGATTGGAATGCTGAACCCTATAGAACCTTGCTCAATGCCTGCTGAATTAATGCCGAGCACTTCGCCTGTATCTCTTCTGACCAGCGGTCCACCGCTGTTTCCTGGCGCAATAGGCGCAGAAATTTGATACAAATCCTTATACGAATACGGTTCAATCTTAAAACTACGGCCCAAGCCGCTAATGATGCCTGTCGTTACTGTATTTTGAAAACCAAGCGGGCTGCCAATCGCCATCACTTCATCGCCGATTTCCGCTTTTTTATTGCGAACCATCTTAAGCGGCTTCTCGCCTACAAGTCCTGGAACGCGGACAACCGCAATATCCGTCTCCGTGCTGATACCAATGACTTCGCCATCAAGCTCGCGTGCATCAGCAGTGTGGATTTTCACCTTATGAACGCCGGACACAACATGGGCGTTGGTAATCAGGTCACCTTGATTATTGTACAAAAAGCCTGATCCCTGCTTGCCGTTGCCGCTTTCAATCATGACGACCAGCTTCTGCGTTTCATAAATGACGTCTTTAAGCGGCTTGCCCGTTTTCTCCGAGCGCGATTCTGACACAGCGAGCAGCGGCTTGCCACTGAGCTGCTTTGGAATTTCGGAACGGATAAATACGACCGCGCCAGCTCCGAAGAGCAGAAAAGCAACGGACATTATAAGGCTAAGCCATGTTCCTTTTCTCATTAATATCTTCTCCTAGTCCAAATACCATGTGACATGATCGATGACGACAGTAGCATCGGTCTCTTCAATGCCTTCCACAGTTGCGTCGAAAGTAAAGGATTCGTTAGGCTCTATATAGTTAGGCATAGCGATGGCCGTGCCTTTCTTCAAAATCTGTTTATCCTTGCCGCGCACCGAATATTGGATTTCAACGGAATAAATCGGCCGGGTGGCAGCATTTTTGAGCAAGGCATGAATGTTGAAGGCGCCCGTTTCATCAAAGCTCGTATCGACCTTCACGACCTCGACGGCTGCCGTCTGGTTAAGCAAATCCTCTTCCGCCGCTTTCTGCATCGCACGCTCAATTCTTTCCTGCTCCGCCTGCTCAAAAGCCTGCTTCTCCGCATGGATGCTTTCAAGCAGCTTCGTCAAATTCGTATCCTCCGGCGCATAAGCCATTCCCTTCTGTACCATGGCAATCGCCTCGGAGAAGCTTTTTTTCTGAAGCAGCTCCTTCGTTTGCTGTTGGCATACAAGCGCGATTTTGTCAACGATCTGCTTGCGCACAGCATCCGCTTCTTCGCCGCCCAAACCATTAACGGTATTAAGCTTCACCGCCAAAGCATCCAGCGAGTTAATCTGGTCCAGCTCATTTTGCACCTGTACAACGACCATTCTAACATTTAAATCGGCAAACGCCTCGCGCAGCGGAGAAAAAATCTGTTCCTCCCGGCCTGCAAGCAGTGTATTCAGCTGCTTCACAAGCGGCCCCGCCTCCGTCAAAGCTCCTTTGTCCAGCTCGCTGGCAAGGCTGTTTATTTTATTTTCGATTGCAACAGCCTCATTGATGATATCCATGTCAGCCTGAAGCGCGCCGTAGGCAGGGCGTACCTTAGCTGCCTTCTCAAGCTGAACCATCGCTTCGTGATAGTTGCCGCCCCAGGCTTTCTGCTTCGCTTGCTCATGCCATTCGGCGACATGATCATTCAAATCGCTTTCATATATGTAATAAGAAAATACCCCGGCAGACGTCGTAATGAACACAACAACAGGCACGAGCGCAATTATAAACTTACGTCCAGCCCCGGCACGGGTTCTTCTGTTTCGTACTGGCGCTTGCTCTGGTACTAATGAGGCACTTGCCTCCCGAATGAATAATTCATGCTCTTGAATAACAATGGCCTGCGTCTGCTCATTTGCCTGCGCGTCCTGAAGCAGCGGTTTCCCGCATTTGCTGCAGTAAACGGCACTAGGCTCGTATTTATTTCCGCAATGTTGGCAATGCACCTGTGCTCATCTCCTGACGCAATCAAACTTTAATCGTCCTTCCCTCTATTCTATATGAAATAGTAAATGATCTCCATTTTTAAATGATGGGAAATTCAAAAAATTTAATAAGCTTATTTTTGAATGAAGAGATCATGCCCGTACATTTCACTCTCCAGCTTGAACTTATCATAACATTCCTTTTGTTTTAGCGAAAATAAGATAAGTGCCTTATAACTGTATACTCATTATGTAATAAAGCGGTAGTCCCTTAGCTTGATCGATGAGGGCTTAACTATATTTTCATGAAAGGTTACAACCTTTGGGAGGGAATTCAAAGATGGCTAGCCACGAGGAATGTAAAAAGAGGGTACAGCTCCGTAAGAGAGCAGTACTCTCAAGCCATTGTTTTCGTTAAATAAAAATAACTTATACGGACATTCTATTATAATTTTCTATAGAATAGCGTTCATTATAATTGCGCCGTTACAATCCAACTCGTTATCTCTTGCTTCAACTGCATATATTTAGGAGAACGTTGCATGCTTTTCCTTACACCTCAATTATAAAATCCTGTTATTTGCATAAGTATAGCAAATCGCCAACTTGTACGTACATATTGTCTAATCATGCCTAATAATGGTCTTGGCCACTTTCTGCACCGGAGAAGATAGCATCGTATAGCCTTCCGGTTGAATCGTCACACGCTCGCCTACTGCCAATTCCGAGTAAAGGGCCGAATCATGAACATGGTAATAAACTGTTTCATGCTTTTCCAAATGCCTCAAAAAATAGGACAAGGATTTAGTGTCAGCCTCCATTCTCGTCACATCATGAACGACGATGATCGCGGAGACATCTGGCGATAACGTTTCTTTTCCAATAATATAGTCCCCTTTCTCAACTCGTAAGGCGCCCCCTACAATGGCTCCCCCAATTAGCATCAACAGCAACACAGATACGAATACTCTTCTCAAAACGATTCCCGCCTCTCCAGAAATCAAGCTTTCTTCGCATTGTATGCGCACCTTCTGAAGCCGTCAACTTTAGGCGCATTTCCCTTCCTTCCATAAAAAAAGCAAGAGCAAGGTCTAAGCCCTGCTCTTGCTTTAAAAAGATACCGATTCGCGAGCCGCCAATCGCGTGTTAGGCGTTTTGCGACAGAGTGAGGCGCAGCTGCACGGTAACGTTATTTTCGGTATCCATCACGACGTTATGCGGATTCTGCATGCCAAACTCCTCGAACGTGACGACCGTCTCGCTCTCCACATTCAGCTTGCCGCCGCTGTATGCCGCTTGTCCTGTAAAGGTAACTTCCTTCGTAATTCCTTTAATCGTCAAGTCGCCAGTCATGATAAGCGGGAACGTTTCTCCGTCCTTCACTTCCGTTGGCAGCGCCTCAAACTTTGTCGCTTTGAACCTGGAGCTCGGGAAATTGGTCACATCGAGAAAATCCGCTTCTTTCACATGTCCGTCCCGCTGACTATTCCCCGAATCGAGAACGTTCATATCCAGACTCGCATCCGCCGCATTAGCTGCCGCATCCGCCGTATCTACATTCCATGTGCCCGTTACGCCATTTACTTCAAAGTTCACCGTCTCACGGGAAGTCGTAACCGAGAAATACACATTGGAGGAGGAATCAATCGTCCAAGCTCCGTTTACATCCGCTACAGCGCCAGCAGCAGCCGTTTCCGTACCACTTGTACTATTTGTAGAACCAGAACCTGAGCTATTCGTACCTGCTGCACTGTTCGTAGCAGCCGATTCCGTGCCAATAACACTCTTAATTTCCTTGTTATTGCCCGTAAACGAATCATACATCGCATATGCACCTGCTCCACCTAGCAAAACAACCGCAGCGACTGCACCAATAACCACTTTTTTCTTCTTCATCATAAAATCCTCCTTTGTTTTTAAAACTACATCGTGTAGTGTTGTAAGTTATATAAAGGCGAAGCGCGCCTTCCCTTGAAGGGAGCTGTGCGCTTCGCATAAAGCCTGTATTCCGAGATTTCAGTAGGGTATCAAGCTTGAATTTCTACAGCATGATAGAAAGATACATCACGGAGATTGATCCGAAGGTCAGTAAGGATAATACCAGTGCCAGCACCGGACAACGCATGCTAAACTCCTGCGACTCGGGATTGAGCAGCCTCATTAACCGATAATTAATGGAATGGTCGGCGAAAGAAGCATGGACAAACGTCCGGTTGCTTCTTTCTCCACGGCTATATTTGACCAGCTTGAGCAGCGCGCTGCCAAGACTATGCTCGCTCACCCGCCGCTGCAAAGCGAAATGGTCCGCTAACAGCTCACGGGTCGTTTTATACTGCTCGACTCCAAAGCGAAGAATCGGCATATACCACAGCACCGTTGCGCCTACCTGCAAAATCAAAATCATCAGCGGATCGCGATTTCGGTAATGAAAGTGCTCATGCTGAACGACCGCCTCAAGCTCTTCCCCATCAAGCAGACTAAGAAGTCCCGTGGATAAAATGATTTTGGGACGAAGAAAACCAAGCGTCAACGCAATCGGTTCTGGATGTGATACGACCATGATCGCTTTGCTTCCTGCAAAATAACGCGCATTCAGCTCATTCGATAAGCCGCCATGCTGTAAAACGCTCATTTTACGGTTTGCAGCCCGTACGCCAAGCCACTGCTTCACCGTAACGTACATCAGATGTACAAACGTTCCAAGAACTGCAAGCTTCATGATGTAGCTAAGGAGCAGCAGGCTGTACCGCTTGATCAGGCTCTCGCAAAATTCAAATACATTAAACGCCGCCTTCTCCCAACCGAACAGCGTATGCGCCGCATACATGCCCATTTGCAGCAGCGTGAACCCAATTAGCATCAGGCACAAGCCAAACATCCATTTTGACCTAAGACTCCAGCTCATGGCGTCTGCCCTCTTTAAGCGATTTGATTTTTTGCTCCAGCTTGTCCAGCAGCTCTTCATCAACCTCTTCCATCGCATCAAACATATAGTTGACGACGAGCGGGCCAAGATCTTCAAGAAGCTCCCGGGACTGAATGCTCAGAAACTGCTCTTGCGTATGCACAGGCGCATATTTCGATGGCTTGCCTGATGATTTCACCAGCAGCCCCTTGTCTACAAGCCGATTCATGACGGTCATAACGGTGTTGAAATTTAATGGCTTGTCCTGTTCGAGCTTATGCTGTACATCCTTGATGAAGCTATCAGGCTGCGACCACAGGATGGTCATAATCCTTGCCTCCAGCGGGCCAAAAAACCGCTCCAGCCCTTTTGTCTGAATGTCACTTGTTCCCACGACTGCCTCACACCTTGCTATAACTACTTAATGTAGTGTAATTATAAAACCGGTTTATGAAAATAACCTTAAAAAAAGATGAGCAGGAAATTAATTTACTGCACTGACACAAAAATACATCAATGCCTAACACCAACTAGCTATGCGTATAGGCAGCCAGGCGCTCCAGCACATAGCGCCGAACGTCCTCCCGCAAGTCTTCACGCTCCAGCGCAAAATCAATCGTCGCTTGAACAAAGCCCAGCTTATCCCCAACATCATGGCGCTTGCCTGTAAAACGATGCCCAATAATTGGAGACAGCTCATTCAACCGTTGCAGACTATCCGTTAATTGAATTTCCCCGCCTTTGCCCGGCTCTGACTTAGACAAAAGGTCAAAAATAGCCGGCTCCAGCACATAGCGTCCTACAACGGCCCAATTCGAAGGCGCCTGCCCAGGCAGCGGCTTCTCGATCAGCTCACGGATATGCCCCGCTTCGTCGCGAATATCGGCAATGCCATACTTGTGCGTCTGATTCCATGGCACTTCCATAAGAGCAACGACTGAGGAGGAATGCTGCTCATAACGATTGATCATTTGCTTCAGGCATGGCGGCTCGGACGTCAAAATGTCGTCTCCCAATAGCACCGCAAATGGCTCGTCGCCAATAAAACGCTGCGCGCACAGCACCGCATGTCCTAAACCTAGCGGCTCCTTCTGCCGAACATAATAAATGTCGGCCAGCTGCGAAATTTCTTTCACCACTTTGAGCATTTCCTCATTGCCGCGTTCCTCTAGTTCTCCTTCTAGCTCAACCGACTTGTCAAAATGGTCCTCGATCGCCCGTTTATGGCGGCCGCTCACAATAACGATGCTGTCGATGCCCGACTGCACCGCTTCTTCTACAATATATTGGATCGCTGGTTTATCTATAATTGGCAGCATTTCTTTAGGCTGCGCCTTCGTTGCAGGCAAAAACCTTGTGCCAAGTCCTCCTGCGGGGATAATCGCTTTACGTACCTTTTGTCCCATGCTTCGCCGCCTCCATCTTTCGCTAATTGATCATGTAGAGCTCTCCCCATCATACCTTGTCTTGGCTCTTGATTCCAGCTAGCCAATGTCTTTCTCACCGCTGCCAGCCGGAGCAGCTTGCAGCTGCGCCGAACGAAGCGGCAGCATGACCCGAATCGTCGTGCCGGATGGTACCCCTTTGCCAGCTAAGATGCTGGATTCGATTTCAATTAAACCTTCGTGAATATCGACGATTTTCTTTACAATGGACAGCCCTAGCCCGCTGCCGCCTTTCATTCGGTCACGCGCCGCATCCGCTTTATAAAAGCGCTCGAATACCCGCACCTGATCAGCAGGGGAAATGCCGCTGCCATTATCAGAAATACGCACGATTGCGCAGCCATTTTCCTCAGACAGCGTAATGCGGATATGCCCATTATCCGGCGTAAACTTCATGCTGTTCGCCAGCAGATTGTTCCAAACCTGGCTCAGCTGATCCTCATCCACGACGATGACCGTCTCCTCCATCAGCAGCTCAACCGTGAGCCGCTTCGCCATCCACTGCGGCTCACATGAAAGCACGACGTCGCGCAGCTGGCGGTCCAGCCTAATTGCGCGCGGCTCAAAGGGATGCTGCTTCGAGTCTAGTGAAGCCAGCTTAAGCAAATTCTCGCTCAGCCGGGATAAACGGCTGCTCTCCTGCTTAATAATGCCGACGTAACGATTGCGTTCCTCATCGGTCAGCTCCTCGCTGCGCAGCACCTCGGCGAAGCCGCCGATCGATGTCAGCGGCGATTGAATTTCGTGGGAGACATTCGATACAAAATCCTGCCGCATCGTCTCCAGCTGCGACAAGCCTAATGTCATGCGATTGATGCTGTCCGCCAAATTGCCGAGCTCATCCCGGCGCTGCACCGGCAGCTGAACGGTGAAATCTCCGGTGGCGATGCGCTTCGTCGCTTCGGTCATCATCTTTAGCGGCTTGACCAAGTAGCGGGCGGCAATCGGAATTAGAATGCAGCCGACGACAAGCAGCGTTATCAATATCGTGTAGGTGTTGCGCTGGAAGCTGCGAATTTCCGGCACGCGGTCCGGCCGAACGAAGAGCGCCCAGTCGCTTTCGCCAAGCACAGCTTTGCGCCCTACAGCCGGAGGCGAGGACGGCCCGCTGGTCTCTCCCTCAGCTTGGCTGGACAGCATTTGCATCTGACCGGCGAAAACATTTTCGATCACATCTGGAGTTAGAAGCTTTGTTATTTCCGCACTGGTCTTGCCCACCTCAATGATTTCGCCTTCATGGCCAACGGCTACAATCGCTAAATTTTGCATTTCTGCAACCTGCTTGATGAAGATGCTCAAGGACTTCGGCGAGGAAGCGGCATACAGCTGTTCAATTCGCACAATCGAGCGATCCAGCTGGGCAGGAAATTGTCCGCTTAAATCCCTTGTAAAAATTTGATCCGCCATCCAATAGGCGATGCCCATGCTGATGACCACAATGACCAGAAACGTGCAGGTCACGCGAACATACAGGCTGCGAATCATTCAAGCTCCTCCATTCGATAGCCCAGCCCGCGAATCGTGACGATTCGAATGCCCGCTTCTTCCTCGGTAAAGCGCTCGCGCAGCCGTTTGATATGCACATCCACCGTCCGCTCATCCCCTTCATAGTTCATGCCCCATATTTGCTCAATCAACTGTTCCCTTGAAAACGTTTTATCCGGGTAGCTCGCCAGCTTGAACAATAGCTCAAACTCTTTAGGCGGCAGCAGCATCCGCTTGCCAGCCATCGTGACATGAAATTCATTCAAATTGAGCGTCAGCTGCCCCAGCTCCACGGTCTGTGAAGCCGCGATGCGGTAGCGCTTGAGCAAAGCTTTAATGCGTACCGCAAGCTCCAGCGGCTCGAATGGCTTAACCATATAATCATCGGCTCCAAGGCCGAATCCCTTTACCTTATTCGCCGTTTCTCCTTTAGCGGTCAGCAGCAGCAGCGGCATATCATACGAGGCGCGCAGCGTTTCGCATAACGTCCAGCCGTCCATGCGCGGCATCATGACATCAATAACAGCCAAATCCGGCAGCACCGTCTCCAGCCGCTCCAGCGCATCCTGTCCATCCTGTGCTTCTATAATTTGAAAACCTTCGCGGCGCAGCAAAATGCTGACAAGCTCACGAATGTTTGGATCGTCATCTACGACTAATATTTTCGGCATAAGGATCACCCCTGTTATTCGACTTTACCCTACCATAATACATATAGATGAATTTAAGATGAACATGTTTGACAGTACCCGTTAATTGTAATAATTTTAAACTAGAATTTATTATCAGAGGTTATCGAATGGAGGCAAACATTTATGCATAAAACAATTATTATCGGTACTGGACCCGCGGGACTAACCGCTGCTATTTATTTGGCTCGCGCCAACATGGAGCCGCTCGTTATTGAAGGCTGGCAGCCAGGCGGCCAACTGACGACGACAACCGAGATCGAAAATTTTCCCGGCTTCCCTGACGGCATTCTTGGCAGCGAGCTGATGTCCAATATGCGCAAGCAAGCACAGCGCTTCGGCGCCACCTTCCGCACAGGCTCTGTGAAAAGCGTAGATTTCAGCAAACGCCCATACACGCTTGATGTTGAAGGCATTGGCGAGCTGCAAGCCGAATCGGTTATTATTTCGACTGGCGCTTCGGCCAAATATCTCGGCATTCCCGGCGAGCAAGAAAACATTGGACGCGGCGTCAGCACGTGCGCAACATGCGACGGATTCTTTTTCCGCGGCAAAAAGATTCTCGTTGTTGGCGGCGGCGACTCCGCTATGGAGGAATCGGTGTTCCTGACTCGCTTCGCGTCGGAAGTAACGGTCGTCAACCGCCGTTCCGAGCTGCGCGCTTCGAAAATTATGCAGGACCGCGCTCGTGACAACGACAAAATCTCTTGGAGCCTAGACCGCACTCCTCTGGAAGTAGCGGCTGGAGACACCGGACTTCAAGGCCTTAAAGTCCGCAACAATGAAACAGGCGAAGAAGAGCTGCTGGAGGCGGATGGCGTATTCATTACGATCGGGCATACGCCGAACACGGGCTTCCTTGGCGGACAAATCGATACCGATGAGCAGGGCTACATTATTGTGAAGCCCGGAACTGCCGAGACGAATATCCCAGGCGTCTTCGCCTGTGGCGACGTACAGGATCGCCAGTATCGCCAAGCGATTACTGCAGCAGGCAGCGGCTGTATGGCGGCGCTCGACTGCGAGCGTTTCCTAGAGGCCCAGACTCATGCCGCTTCGGTCCATGCTTAAGCTAGTCTTTCCAAATAAATGATGGCATGATTTCCCTTCACGGTGTATAATCAAAGCTGAAGATAAAGGCAATGCTACCCATCACATTACGATCAAGCATTGATCGACTATGGAGAAGGTACAACCTCGCTGAGAAGGTGCGGGTTGTACCTTTTTTGCGTTCTTCTTGCTCGTTTAAGCCATTAAACTTAAGGAGAGTGGAATGATGTTATTGGAAGCCATTTATCATCGGCCAAAGCAAAACTGGGCGTATGCCTACGACGGGAATACGCTGCATATCCGCCTGCGCACCAAAAAAGGCGATATGGACCAAGTCCACGCCATCGTTGGCGACAAATATGCCTGGGAGGAAACTCAGGAAATGATCGAGATGTCGCTGCTATCCTCCGACGCCTTGTTTGATTATTGGGAAGCAGCGGTAATACCGCCTTTTCGCAGGCTGAGATACGCCTTCCAGCTGACTAGCGGCTTGGAGCGACTTATTTTGACGGAGACGGGCTTTCACGGAGCGCTGCCGGAAAACTCGAACAGCTTCTTCGACTATCCGTTTATTAATCCTATTGATGTATTTGCTCCTCCTGCATGGGTGAAGGATGCCGTATTTTATCAAATTTTCCCCGAACGCTTCGCGAGCGGCGACGCTGCTTTAAATCCCGAAGCGACCGAAGCTTGGGGCGGCGAGCCGACTCCACGCAATTTTTTCGGAGGCGATCTTCAGGGCGTCATTGACCATCTGGACTACTTGGGCGGGCTTGGAATAAACGCTATTTATTTCAATCCTTTATTTGAAGCTACGACTAACCATAAATACGATACCGAGGATTACATGAAGGTGGATTCGCATTTCGGTACGAATGAGAAGCTCAAGGAGCTGGTAGACGCCTGCCATCAGCGGGGCATACGCGTGCTGCTTGATGCGGTCTTCAATCATTCCGGACGAACGTTTCCGCCATTCGTTGATGCGCTTGAGAATGGAGCCGAGTCACCTTATGCCGATTGGTTTCATGTGCGGGAATGGCCTTTGCGTGTAGTAAACGGCATCCCAACCTATGAGACTTTCGCCTTCGAGCCGCTTATGCCGAAGCTCAACACCGAGCATCCGGATGTAAAGGAATACCTGTTTAAGGCTGCCCGCTACTGGATTGAAGAAATCGGAATCGACGGCTGGCGGCTCGATGTGGCCAATGAGGTAGATCATCAGTTTTGGCGCGAGTTCAGAGCCGTCGTGAAAAAAGCGAACCCCGAGGCCTACATCCTCGGTGAAATTTGGCATGATTCGATCATGTGGCTGCAAGGCGATCAATTTGACGCTGTCATGAATTACCCGTTTACGAATGCTGTACTCGACTTTTTCGCTTATCAGACGATTGATGCTTCCACCTTCACTAGTGCTCTTGGAGCACAGCTCGCCGCATATCCGCAGCAGGTAACCGAAACGGCTTTCAATTTGCTAGGCAGCCACGATACGCCAAGACTATTGACGGTCTGCGGAGATGAGCTCGGCGCAATGAAGCTGGCTACCCTGTTCAAGCTGACCTATCCCGGCGTTCCCTGCATTTATTATGGCGATGAAATCGGCTTAAATGGCGGAGGCGATCCCGAATGCCGCAAATGCATGGTATGGGAGCCAGAGGAACAGAATGCTGCGCTGCTGGATTTCTTTAAGCAAGCGATCGCTTTGCGGCGCAGCCATGCTGCCCTTCGCAGCGCAGCCATTCGCTTCATCCATGCCGATGAAACGGGGCGCGTCATCGTTTATGAGCGTCGTTCAGGCGACGAGCGGATCGTTATTGCGATGAATGCCGGAGCCGAGCCGGCTGAGGTCAGCTTTCGCGTAGACGATAAAGCGGTCAACGAAGCTTCGCGAGAGGTCGCCGCAAGTGCAGACGAAAGCAGTGTGGGCCTGGGAGCAGACAACACGAGGAGCCATAAGGCAAGCAGCACGGTAGCAAGTACGTTAGCAAGCACATTAGCGGACACATTAACGAGCAGGATTGGCGATCTGCCTGCACCAGAAGCCTCAACAGAAGCTGTCCAAGAAGCACTCGCTCGTTATGAGTGGCTGTCTCTGCTTCATGAGACTACACAACCACGATATGCAAAGTCCGGCATCGTAACACTGCAGCTTCCAGCCTTTGGCTATGAAGTGCTGCTGCAACAAAAGCTGCAATAGCAGCGGGCGTAAGCTTTATTTTTAACACAAACAGCTTTCAACAAGAAGCCGCATCCTTAAAATTAGCTCTTATCCATGGTTTCATCTGGAAAAAGGGAAAGACAGGCAGCATGCTCGCCTGTCTTTCCCTTTTTTTGGCGGCTACGCTTCAAGCGCGGCCCCGTTCACTCGCCTCATTTTACAACAAACACACTGTACGGCGGCAAACTTATGCGTCCCTCTTGAACAGCCACATCTTCATGACTAGCACGTATCACCTTATCGAAGGAGCCGAACGGCTCCTGCTCATGCAGCTTAACCATCTGCTGCTCTTTGGACAAGTTAATGAGCACGAGCACCCGCTCCTTAGCCGTTGCCCTTATATAAGAGCTAACCTGGCTCATTGGCGGATCAAGACGATATTCCTCTATGCCGCCGTCACGCAGGGCAGGAAGCTCATTGCGCCAGCCGATCAGCATTTGATAATGTGCCAGCAGTGATTGCTCATCATTAAGCTGCGCCTCCACAGACACCAAGCTCGGGTCGACATTGGAGCTGGAATGCTCCCATGTCGTTTGCCCTTTACCGCCATCTATTGCGGAGTGCCAGAGCATCGGCTCGCGAATACGTTCATCCGGCTTCATGCCCTTCATTCCGATTTCTTCCCCATAATAAATGAAAGGATTGCCGGGCAGTGTCAGCAGCAAGGAAGCCGCTGTCTTCGCATGCGCGACATTTCCGTTCAACACCGACATCACACGATTTTGATCATGGTTGCTCAGAAACGGAGCATCGGTGAACGCACCTCCTGAAGCATCTCCATACAGCTTATAGGCCCGTTTCAGCGAAAAAGCAGCATCCGGGTCGCTCTCGGAACTCGCTGCACGGAGCAGTTTCCCAGCCAAGTCAAAGTTAAAAGCCGAGTCAAATGCCCGATCCAGGTATGGTGCAATAACCGACAATGAATCCCATACCTCACCAATGAGAAAGACGCCCGGATTCACCTCCGAAAGTCCGCTGTGAAATTGCTGCCACCAGCGCTGGTTGTTATTTTTCACAGCATCACTATTCACAGTAGAAGCAAAATCACCATAAATATGCTTGGCAGCATCGAGCCGAAAACCATCAAAGCCCTGCTCCAGCCAAAACTGCCCAATCTGGATCATCTCGTCTCTTACGGCAGGCTCATCAAAATTCAAATCCGGCATCCCTTCCCAGAAAACACCCAAATAACGGCCGCTGCCGATAGTATGCCAGGGATTGCTCCCAACTGCCCCATCTGCCTGCACCCGCTCATCCTTTCCAGCAAAATGATACCAGCTTCGATATGGGCTTGCAGCATCCTCCGCTGCCTTCTTAAACCACGGATGCTCCGTGCTTGTATGGTTTACTACCAAATCCATAATGACTTTGATATCGCGCTTATGCGCCTCTGCCAGAAGCTTCTGCAAATCCTCCAGCGTCCCATAATCGGGATTTATCGCATAATAGTCCGTCACATCATAGCCATGATAGCTTGGCGAAGGCTGAATCGGCATAAGCCAAATGCCCCCTACACCAAGCTGCTTCAAATAATCCAGCTTTGCGGTTACGCCGTTCAAATCGCCGATGCCATCGCCATTCGTATCATAGAACGACCGCACGAATATTTCATAATAGACGGTGGAGGGCTGTTCATCCACTTCATATCTTTCGCCTTCCGTTTCTATCGCGGGCTCCGGGCTGGCGCTGCAAGCGGCAATGAGCAGCAGTAGAAGCAGCATGACAAGAACAATTGGACAAGCCTTTCGCCCGCTGGAAAACGTCCCCTCACAGACTCTTTTCCACATCGCCTTACCCCTTCGATGCGCCAGAGGTGAGTCCCTGTACAAGAAAACGCTGGAGAAAGATGAAGAGCAGCGTAATCGGTATCGCGATTAGCACAGAGCCAGCAGCGAACATCGTGAAATTGCTGTTTTGCAGCGAGTTGACTAAATCCCACATTCCCACGGCCACTGTCCAGTTCTCTTTCGTACGCAGCACCAGCCTTGCGAAAATAAAGTCGCCCCATACACCAGTAAACGAGGTCAGCGCCACGTAGGTGAGCATTGGCTTTGACAGCGGCAGCATGATTTTCGCAAACACCTGCAAATGCGATGCTCCGTCAATTCTGGCCGCTTCATCCAAGCTGCGGGGAATCGTGTCAAAGAAGCCCTTCACAATAAATCCGCCAAGCGCAGCCCCCGCCGAATAGACCAGAATAAGCGCCATATGCGTATCAAGCAAATTTAATTGCAGCAATATAATATAGATCGCAATCAGGCTCATAAAGCTCGGGAACATACCAAGCACCAGCATGACCGTCAAAGCTGTCTTGCGCCCGCGAAAGCGAAACCGCGATAAGGCGTACATGCTGAGCGTAACGAGTATAGTCGATAAAATCATCGTGACGACGGCAATTTTCAGCGTATTCAAATACCACGTGCCGTATAGATAGGCCTTGCTGGTAAACAGCTCCGCATAATGAACGAGCGTAAATTGTCGTGGCCAAAAATGCTCACTGTACAGCGAGCCTCCCGGGCGCAGCGAAGACAGAACGACCCACAGTGCCGGATAGATTGCGACCACCGAAATCAACAGCAGCAGCGTATAGCTCAAGGTCAGACGGGCATTGTTTTTCCATTTTCTCATTGGATCATATCCTCCTCTTTGAACGATTTCGAGCGCCGGAAATTCCAGATCGAGAAAATAGCTACAATTAAAAAGATAATAATGCCAACGGCCGAAGCCACATTATATTTATTGTTATCGAGCGTTAGTTTATAAAGCCAAGTAATCAGCAGGTCGGTCGCACCAGCAAACTGGTAATCGCCTTTCGCCGGATTGCCGCCCGTTAGGAGGAAAATCACATTAAAGTTATTAATATTGCCTGCAAACTGCATAATCAAAATCGGCATCGTCGAAAACAAAATAAACGGCATCGTAATAATGCGGAATTTTTGCAGCGTCGATGCCCCATCCACATCAGCAGCCTCGTATAAATCACGTGGAATCGAGGTCAAAATGCCAAGAATAAGCACCATGCTGACAGGTATGCCAATCCACATATTGACGGTAATGACCGTCACCTTGGCCCAGAAAGGATCGGTGAGCCACGGCAGGCCGCCGAGTCCAAAGTATCCTAAATATTGATTAATCGGCCCGAATTGGCCGTTAAATAAATTTTTCATCACTAGTAATGAAATGAGCTGAGGAATCGCATACGGAATTATAAAAATCGTGCGCCACAGCTTCTTGAAGCGTATGCCTTTCTGCTCAATCAACAGGGCAACGAGAATCCCGCCAAAATAAGTCGTCACCGTCGCCAGCACGGCCCAAATAATCGTCCAGATCAGCACGCCTACAAACGTGTGGCTCCACGACTTCATTTTCACAAGATCGGCAAACGTCTTAAATCCTACCCAATCGACAAGCTTCGCTGGCGGAATATGATCAGGCGCAGAATAGTTTGTGAATGCGAGCATAACCGTAAAAACGATAGGCATAATCGTGAAAAAAAGCACGCCCAGCGCCGGAAGCGCCAGCATAAAATAAGGAAAATAAAAGGTCGTTGCATGCTCATACGATTGCCTGAACGTTCTAACAGGCTTCTTCTCATCCCGCAGCTTGCCGCTCTGATAAGCATCCCCGATATTCCACACGTACACGCCCAGCAGCACGAATACAAGGAATAAAATAATTAACCCGTCCAATATTAAAAAAATCGAATGGTCACCCTTGACCATTTGCGCCACTTTGCCGACCTTCACGAATTTCTGCGTCTTCTCGCCTAAAGTAACAAGGCCCCAGATCGCGCCACCGAGACGTGGCGCAATATAGATGAACCCCGCCACTTCAATCATCATAAAAAGAATGCCCTTTAACCACTGCCGGTTATAAATTTGTCCTAAACCTTGCAGCACGATCGATAATAGTACAGCAATTGTGCGATGCTGCTTCATTGCGCTCCGGCTCCCTCCCGACTAAAATTCACCCGCCGCAGCTCCTCCGGCGGGTGAAAACAAGCTGTCGCTATCGTTTTATTGGCTCGCAATGGCATCTTTAATTTGTGCTACCGAGTTGTCGAGAGAAGCCTTCACATCTTTTCCCCCGTCCCAAATATCAGCGATGCCTGCTGTAATCGGCCCCCATACACTAGCCATTTGCGGGATGGCTGGCATTGGCGTAGAATGTGAAAACTGCTCATAAAAAGCTTTCGTAATTTCATCATTTTGAATTTTAGGATCTTGAACAGCTTCTAAATTTGCCGGAATCGTACCGTTCATTTCAAAGTTGCGAAGCTGCGACTCTTTCGTAGAAAGGAATCGTGCAAACAGCTTAGATGCATTCGGATATTTCGTAAATGCGTTTACATAATAGCCTTGGACGCCCGAGAACGAGGTCATTGGGTTCCCACTGATCGATGGCAGCGGCGCTACGCCAAGATCGATTCCGGCAGCCCTGTAATCAGCAAGCGCCCACGGCCCATTAATATCCATCGCCAAGGAGCCTTCGATGAACAGTCCCTTTTTAATATCGAATGTAATATCTCCTGTATTGAGCGGCAGCAGGCTTTCTTTCAACGAAGCAAGGAACTTGGCCCCCTCAACTGCACCTTCATTGTTCAGGCCAATGTCTTCTTTATCTGTATTATTGCTGCCGAACATATATCCACCGTTTGTGGCAAGGAAGGCATAATCATAATAAAATTGCTGAAGCTCCCACATAATCGTATATTTATTTTTTTTCGGATCATTAAACGTTTTGCTAAAAGCGATGACTTCGTCGAACGTTTTTGGAGGCGCTGAAACGAGCTTTTTGTTGTAAAGCAGCGCATACGTTTCAACGGAACGGGGATAGCCATAGAGGATATCCTCAAAAGTTACCGCGCTTACTGCATTGGGATCATTTTCGCTTGCCGTTTCTTCTCCGAACCAATCATTCGGCAGCACGAGACCGGCAGAAGCGGCCCGCCCAATCTGATCATGCGGGAATACAACAACGTCCGCTCCAAGTCCCGCTGGCCCATCCGTCGTCAGCTTCGTCACCTGATCCGGATTTTCAACCTCCTCCAGCTTGACTGGAACGCCGTATTGATCCGTAAACTCCTGCGCCAAAGCTTCTACAAACTTGCGCTGGGTTTTGCCTTCCCAGATAACGATACTTGCTCCCTCCTCCGGCAGCAGCTCGCCCTCCTCCTCATTGACAGCGTTACTACCCCCAGGCTCTGCAGGTGTAGAAGAAGCTTCCGGCGTACTCTCGATATTGCTGCCTTTACCCGCATTGCCGCATGCCGCCAGAGTAAACACGAGTACACAGACGATTAATACTCCCAACCACTTTTTCATCATTGAAAATCCCCCTCCATAATGTGATGCCTTTGCTGCACGCCTACCGATGCTTCAAACGTTTCCCTCTGTTTGTGCAAACGTTTGTACAAATGATCGTACGAAAAGTATTCAAGCAGCTTTAAATCGATATAACAGCTTGAATCTATTCATTATTTGTGATGTAAGCGCTTGATTAATGAGTTTATCATACAACATGGACAAAGGTTTGTTAAAACGTTTGCACAGCTCAAAATGCTGGAATTATCCTTTTCTTTCGCTTGTTCACTGCATTTTCCTTCCATTTTCTTATAATTTCATCATTTTTCCACTTTTTCGCCTCAAGCATATTTACTTTTCGATAGCGCTTGCATTAACATGTAACTGTAGTGTTCAAACGATTGCATAGTTCAAGTGACAGGAGCCCGATTAGACTATGGTAACGATAAAAGATATTGCAAAAGCGGCAGGAGTGTCTCCTTCAACCGTATCAAGAGTCGTCTCCAAGCACCCCCGCATCAGCAAAGAAACCGCAGATAAAGTAAAACGCATTATGGCGGAAATGGGCTATCATCCGAATGCCATGGCTAAAAGCCTTGTCTCCAAAACAACCAATACACTGGCTATTATGCTTCCAAGGCCTGCGGAGGAGCTGTTTCAGGATTTTTTCTTCGGGGAGCTGCTGCGGGGCATACTGACGCATTCCACTCGAGCTGGCTATGACATGCTGCTTACAACCGCCACAGGTGAGCATGATGAAATCGAAACGGTATCAAGGCTCGTCCTTGGGCGCCGGGTTGATGGCGTCATTCTTCTATCTGCCCGCGTCAAAGACCCGCTTATTCAATATTTGAATGAGCAGCAATTTCCGAGCGTTCTGATTGGACGTACAGACGATTCGAATCCGCATATTTTAACGGTCAACAACAATAATGTGCAAGCCGCTTACGATGCCGCCCAGCATTTGATTTCGCAGGGCCATGAGCGAATTGGCTTTGTCAGTGGACCGCGCAATTTGACCGTTTCCTTCGACCGGATGGAGGGGTATCGCCAAGCTTTAGCAAACGCTGGGCTGAAGCTGAATACGGAATGGGTCGTTGAGGGAGAGTTTTTGCAGGAAAGCGGTTTTCGGGCGATGTCTTTTCTAATGGAGATGCCTGATCGCCCTACCGCGCTCATCGTCATTGATGATGTTGTCGCCTTCGGTGTACTGCGTGGACTTACTGAGCTAGGCTACTCCGTTCCAGACGATATTTGCATCGTAAGCTTTAACAATATTGCCCTCTCAGAGCTTGCTACTCCTCCGATCAGCTCCACCGATATCGGCACTTATCAGCTTGGCTACACCGCCTCGCAAAAGCTTGTCCGTCTCATCCAAGGCGAGCCGATTCACCAGTTCAGCACCATTATTCCGCATCGGCTGATCGTTCGCGAGTCCTCAATGCATGTACCTGTTAAGAAGGGCTGAATGAAGGAGAAAAAAGCATGAAGGCAAGAAGCTGGCCCCTGTCTAACGTTTACGACAGAAGCCAGCTTCTTTGAGCCTACTTAGTTAAATTTGTTATCCAAGGAAGGTTAATTGCATTAAAAATTAAGGAGGCAAATTTCATCTCACGATTCAAGGCTCGGGAACCGTAGCATACGCTTGTTGTTGAGATCACGCAACTCGGGACACTCACTCCTTGTTTGGAGGACTGAGGTTCCGCTATTCTGGCTTTTGATTCGATTTCAGGCCGTAAGCGGACAGGAAATCCGCTATCGTCCTCATTATCCCGTCAAAATGGCCATTTGCAGCGCATTAGCGGCTCCTGAGTCCGCATCTTGGCTTTAACCCGTGATTCTGTTGAAATAGATGCTGCTGTGTCCGCCAAAGTCTATCTTTTTGGCAGGGAGTAACCACTGAAACGAAGAATATGAAGCTGCCTTTCGGTATGCGTGATCACATTCATGAGATGTGGCATTCCTGATAGGAGAGGGAATACGTTTGACGCTGGCTTCTATCAGGATCTGACTAACTTACGTTTGCATATACGCCCGAGTAATGACCCTGCATTACAAAAAAACATTATGATCCCAGCGGAGTGTAGCCCGTTTTCTCAATCAAATATTGGCCCTGCGGCGACAAAATCCAATCAATAAACGGCTGTACTTTAGGATTGTCACTGCCTGCGGTAATGGCATAAAACGGCGCCGTAAGCGGATAAGTACCGTTGCTAATGTTCGCGCGGTTCGCCTCCACGCCGTTTATTTTCAGCAAATGGATTTGCTGCTCATGCACCATTTCGGTGGCGTAGAACAGGAATGAGAAGCCAATCGCATTTTTATAATTGCGGTAGTTTGCCGTTTCTTTAATGATATCGCCCATCCCGGCACTAACATCCTCCTCGATGGGCTTCATAAGCTGCTTATCCTTCATGATTTTTTGCAGCATCGTCTGGCTGCCGCTGTTCTCCCGGCGCTGGAACGGCCGAATTTTCTCATTTGCTCCCCCAACCTGCTTCCAGTTCGTCAGCCCTCCTGCATAAATACCTTGAATTTGCTCAAGCGTCACACCCTGAACAGCATTACGGCTGTTTACAAAAAAGATAAACGCCTCATAGCCAATCGGAGTCAGCTTCAGCTTTACACCCGCCGCTTTCGCCTGTGCCTCCTGATCCTCAGACGGTCCTGGCGCAAAAATAATATCGACTTCGCCTTTAATCAGGCGATCATACGCTTCCTCCGTGCCGTTCACCTGAACCTCGCTGTCTCCGCCATAATCATAAGGAGGATAGTCCTTTTGCTTATATACCGCCTGAACGAATGCCGCATACATTGGATATAGAGCGGTTGAGCCATCCAGACGTGGCAGCTTGCTGCGAATGTTGAGCATTGCAGGCTCTGGCAGCGATACTGCCTTCGTTCCCTCTTGGAAGGGCTTGTAATCTCTCATATTTACGGCCTGATCATCGACGATTTTCAGCTTCTCTACGTGCGCTTCATATTTACTATAGCTCAGAGCGGAAATGACCACCAAGACAGCAGCCATAGCAATCAGAGTAGTCACTTTCTCATCATTAAGAACTCCGATCAGCCACAAAAAAGCTAACGTCAGGACGGTTGCCGAAGTTACCCACACCAAACCTTCATAAAACCTCGAACTTGTCAAAAGCAACACAAATATAGATATAACCCGCGTTATAAAAATATAAGGAATTCCTGTAAGGATCGATATTAATACAATCGAACTCCAATGCCTTTTCTTCTTTTCCAACTACTATTCCCCTTATATGCCGCAAGGCTTTTTCCCTTATTTTAGCGAACAGGCAGCAGCCAGCTAGTACCAAATTTATGTGGTACTGGCGTTTGCGCATTATCCCTTGTTGCGCCTACCAGCATGCAACGGCTAAGATTAAAGAAGTACCGCTAAGGACATGCTAAAGGAGATAGTTATGCTGAAATGGGTTACCGCCATCATTTATGCTTTACTGCTCGTCACTGTTTTTTTATATAAAACCCAGCTGCTCGATTGGCTGCAAAATGACACGCCGCCAGTGTTTATCGTCTTTCTCGTCGCTCTGTTCCTCGTGCTCGTTCCCGTCGTTCCGTTCAAAATTATGATTGCCTTACTCGGTTTTATGTACGGACCGCTGCTTGGAGCATTAATTAGCTGGCTGGCCGCTTCACTCGCTGCCATTATCGTATTTCTAATGGCTCGCTATCTCTTTCTGGAGCAAGGACAAGCCTTCCTCCGTAAATTCAGCCAACTGGAAAAGCTTCAGGCAACGATGGAAAAACGGCCGTTTCTGACGATTTTGACAGCGCGTTTAATCCCGATCATTCCCCATATGGTGGTCAATATTTATCCCGCGGTTACTTCTGTACGGCTGCTTCCTTATGCCATTGCATCGGCTCTTGGCAAAATCCCTTTTATGCTGCTATTTGCTTATATGGGGCAAAATATGTTTAAAGATTGGGCGAGCTTCGCATTATTCGCGGGCGTATACGCCGCCTTTTTCGCCATATCTTACGGCGGTTACCGCCTGTGGTTAAAAAGATAATGAAACGCATAAAATAGCACTACTTGTTTAACAGCTTGTTTAAAATGATGCCCGGACGTTTATAGTATGTTATCGGATGAAAGCAGCAAGGCTAGCTTGACAAAAAGCTAGTTATTTGTAATAATTATAAATAAGTAATTATTATAAATTAAGCATTTGGCATCCCAGCCATTGCGATCAGGCCAAGCTAGCTACTCCTTAAGAAACATAAAATCAGGAAACGAAAGGATGAACGATAATGAAAAAAACACATGAGGTATTAAATAAACAAATCGCTAACTGGAGTGTCCTATATATTAAATTGCACAACTTCCATTGGTATGTGAAGGGATCGCAATTTTTCACCCTGCACGTGAAGTTTCAGGAGTTTTATGAAGAGGCCGCTTTGAATGTGGATGAGCTGGCTGAGCGCCTGCTTGCATTGGAAGGCAAACCTGTCGCAACGATGAAAGAATATATGGAGACAGCTTCCATCAAAGATGCTACAGGCAAAGAAACAGCTACTACTATGGTTGAGTCCCTCATTACCGACTTCTCGACGATTATTGAAGAGCTCAAAGCTGGCATGTCGATTGCACAAGAAGCGAGCGATGAGACGACAGCTGATATGCTGCTTGCGATCCATACCTCGCTTGAGAAGCATGTATGGATGCTGAAAGCATTTAACGCTTAATTTAAAAAAAATCACGCCGCACAGTCGTATAGGCGTACCTCATACTCAGCTGTCGCAACCTCTCCCGCAAGGGAAGGCTGCGACGCAAAAAAGCCTTCAAACTCTGCGACCTGCGCGGGTTTGAAGGCTTTTTGGTTTCTTAAATCAGATTATACGAGCTTAATTGAACAGCTCGCAACTTCTTTTCCTTGCCACAGCGCCGTAAGCTTGTCACCATCCTGCAAAGCTGCAACACCTGCTGGCGTTCCGGTAAAAATGAGATCGCCCGGCCCAAGTCCGTAATTGTCGTTAATGTGCCGGAGCAGCGTACCAATATCAAACAGCATATCGGCAGAATTGCCATGCTGTGCTTCTTCATTATTGCGAAGCAGCGCAAAATCATGCGCCTTCAGCTCTTCTGCACCAGGATACGGCAGCCATGCGCCAAGGGGAGCGGAGCCTTTGAAGCCTTTGGCCGGAAGCCACGGCTGGCCTTTCGCCTTGATCTTGCTTTGCACATCGCGAAGCGTCATATCAAGCCCCAGCGCCAGACCATCAATGCATGCGTCAGGGTCCATGCCCGGCTCAAGTGCCCGGCCAACCCGCAGCACCAGCTCCAGCTCGAAATGCACCTCGCCTTGATCGCCCGGCAGCTCCACAACACGGCCGTCCATCGACACAAGCGCATGGGTTGGCTTTGTAAATACCATCGGCGATTCAGGCACCTCATTGCCCAGTTCCAACGCATGCAAACGATAATTCCGTCCAATACAATAAATGTTGCGTACTTCTGAAAACATCTCCATCTCCCTCTCCTGTTTTATAGGCTCACTTCTAATTAACCCTTCTTCTGAGCGGCAATTTGCTCCGCGAGCTCATTCAGCTCAGTCCAGCGCTCCATGAGCTGCTCCAGCTTTTCTTCGAGCTGCTGCTGCTCCTCCGATAACTGCTGGATCAGCACCGAGTCACTGCCTGATTCCTCCATGCGCTGCATAATGTGCGCAATATCATTTTCAGCTTGTTCGATCCAGCCGTCAATTTGCTCAAAATCCTTTTGATCCTTGTAGGACATTTTGAGCGCACGTTCTTTACCGCCGCCTGCTCCAGCTTTTGCAGCCGATTCGCCCGCTGTACTCTTGCTTCCAGCAGCGAGAGCCGCGCCTGTCCCAGCAGCAGCAGACTTCGCACTTCCGGCTGACGTTGATGCTGTACCAGCCGACGAGCCATGCTTTTCTACAAACTCCTGATATTCGCTATAGTTGCCTGTATGCTGCGTAATGACGCCATCCTCAAAGGACAAAATTTTATCGACCGTGCGGTCAAGGAAGTAGCGGTCATGGGATACGACGAATACGACGCCCGGAAAATCATCCAAATAATCTTCCAATACGGACAAGGTCGCGATGTCCAAATCATTCGTCGGCTCATCGAGCAGCAGCACGTTCGGCGCCTTCATCAGCACGCGAAGCAGTTGGAGACGGCGCTTCTCGCCGCCTGACAGCTTGCTAATCAGGCTCCATTGCATCGCGGGCGGAAACAAAAACCGCTCCAGCATTTGCCCAGCGGAAATGAGCGAGCCATCCGCCGTCTTCACTTGCTCCGCTCCTTCGCGGATAAATTCAATGACGCGCAGCGACTCGTCCATCTCTTCATGCTCCTGCGAGAACCAGCCGAGATTAACGGTGAGGCCCAGCTCAACCGTACCTTCATCCGGCTGCAGCCTGCCCTCAATCAGCTTAAGCAGTGTAGATTTGCCGCTGCCATTGCGTCCGATAATGCCTACCCGATCCTCCGGTACGGCAATATAGCTGAAATCACGAATGAGCGTCCGCTCGCCAAAGCGTTTCGTCACCTTTTCAAGCTCAACGATTTTTCGTCCGAGGCGGGTCGAGGCAACCGATACATCCATTTTTCCCGCGCTTTGCTTGGGCGCCTGCGCCTTCAAGTCCTCAAACCGGTCAATTCTCGCCTTTTGCTTCGTCGTTCTCGCCTTTGCTCCGCGCCTGATCCAGGCCAGCTCGCTGCGCAGCAGGTTTTTGCGCTTGCTCTCTGTTGCTGCCTCGCGCTCTTCCCGCTCCAGCTTAAGCTCTAGAAAACGGCTGTAGTTCGCTTCATAGAAATAAGCACGTCCGCCGTCCAGCTCAATGACCCGGTTGCTGACCCGGTCGAGGAAATACCGGTCATGCGTAATCATAAGCAGCGCGCCTTTGCGCTTTTGCAGCATGCCTTCCAGCCAAGCGACCGAATCATTGTCAATATGGTTCGTCGGCTCGTCCAAAATCAAAATATCCGAAGGCTGGAGCAGCGCCGCTGCCATCGCTACACGCTTGCGCTGCCCGCCGGAAAACGTCTCGACCTTGTCGTCAAAATGAAGAATGCCTAGCTTTGCGAGCGCCATCTTCGCTTCACTCTCCAGCGTCCAAGCGTCGAACTCATCCATCCGCTGATTCGCTTTAATCAGCCTTTGCTGCAGCGCCTCGTCGCTTGGATGAAGCTCCAGCGCTTCAAGTGCCTCCACATGCTCACGCACAGCACGCTGCTGTGGTGAATCGCCGCCAAGCACATGCTCAAGCGCCGTTTCCCCTGGCGCAAACACCGGGTCCTGCGACAGCATGCGAATGGTCACCCGGTTCCCAATGGAAATGTTTCCTGCATCCGCTGGCTCAAGCCCGGCAATCACTTTAAGAAAAGTCGATTTGCCCGTTCCATTGACGCCGATAATGCCAATTTTGTCGCCATCCTCGAGACCGAAGGTGACGTCCTCGAACAGCATTTTTTCCCCGTAGCTTTTCGTAATATGTTCGACTGATAATAAATGCATCGCAATTACCTACTTTACATCAGAAATAGTTGTTCCAAGCTAGCTTCTCCGGTAATATAACGCTTGGAAAAGCCGCCCTTTCCAACTATCATATCATAATCTGCGCCCCTCCACCCCGCTTAGCCCTTACCTCATTTGTATATTGACAAAAATATTTTTTTGTGTTATAATATAATATTTTAATATTTACACACATTTATTTATCCCTTATGATATAAAAGCTTGGCCAAGCACAATCTGAGCTGATGTTCATCGGAGGGATCGCATGCTACTTGCAAAAGGCATTGCCATGCTTGAGATTACAGCCATCATTATGGGAAAACCCACAACCATTCACCCCACCCTTATTTGGGATCATGATCACCAAATCCTTATAGACACCGCCCATCCCGGGCAACTCCCTTTGCTTCAGGAGGCCGCGGCACAAGAAGGCGTTCTTCTCGAACACATAACTGACATCGTACTTACCCATCAAGATATCGATCATATTGGCGGACTGCCCGCAGTCATCGAGCAGGCTAATCACGCTCCGCGTGTGTGGAGCAGCGACATTGAGAAGCCTTATATCGAAGGACGCAAACGCCTGATCAAAATAACCGATGAGGCACTCGCAAGTCTCGACCTGATGTTTCCTCCGGAAACGCCCGCTGCATTCCGCGCCGCTTTTCGAAAAATGCTGGAGCATCCGCCTCACGCGAATGTTACCGCGCAGCTGCTGGGCGGCGACAAGCTGGATGCATGTGGCGGGATCACCGTTATAAATACGCCGGGACATACACCCGGACATATCAGCTTGTATCATCACTCGAGCCAAATATTAATAGCCGGAGACGCACTCACCGCAGAAAATGGCAAGCTCGCAGCCCCAACTCCCGCTGCTACGCTAGATTATGAAATGGCGCTGCACTCACTCAAAGCACTTGTAGATTACCCTACCCAGCATGTCATTTGCTATCATGGCGGTTTATGCAGCGGCCAGCTAAATGAACAAATTGCTCGCATTTCTGCGGGAGCTGTTGTTTAATTTTACAATTAAATAGGTAAGCCAGCATTCAGCCCAGCCACAACCTATTAGGCCGTCGAGAATCTCTCGATGGCCTTGTTTTTTTCATTTTCAGCAAAATAACACTTCAACGTTGCACATCTTGAACTACCGGTGCCGAGCGGCCAGCCTCCTTTCCGCCACGAACAACCATACGATCAAAACTGCGCCTATCGCACAAAACGTATCCGTCCATACAAAATAGTGCGTACTGTTCAACACCTATCAGGGTTGCTACACTATAAAAAAGAAAGTGAGGTGCAAATAGATGTCAACCTATCAATTGACTTCAGGAAAACAGACCATGAGTTGGGGAACATGCTTGGATATCGAACCTTTTATCAGCAATCCCGCCCCAGAGTCCATCAAGCAGCAGGAGGATGGAAGAGTGGATTGGAATCTTGCCAGCGGGGTATATCGAGCCAAAGAAATAGTCAGGGAGCTAAATAAACTTCTAATGGCGGTACTCGTCCAGTTGGGGGAGAAAGCAGGCCTTTAGAGGACATCGCTTTATGTATCGCACAAATAAAAAGGTCCGCTTGGAGTTTAAGGAGACTACGCCGATTCCATTAAATGTCACTGAGCATCAGGCGCAGGACATACTAAATTTAACAGGGCTCGTCACGGAGGAGTCCGGTAATCAACATAGCGTCTGGCAGTTGTCTTTGCAGTTCATTAAACCGCAATGCCCCTTTGGATAAAAGGGTTAAATTGATAATTTTCCATTTGCCGCTGATCAAGCGCAATACAATTTCAGAGGTACAGCGGTACGTAGAATTATTAAATTCAATCATAGCAACTGCCTCCTATTTTATAGGGCATTAAACCAATAGAAATAATATTAATTACAACAAACGACAGAAGCCGCTTCAACGCCATGCCTCAAGCATAAAATAAAACAAAGGCCGTTCCAAAGTAGTGTAGACATACCTTGGGACGGCCTTTCGCTTATTTCTTTGACTGCCTTTTATTTATTTGTTCGCTTCTGCGTAATTCGTTGCATTCAGCAGCAAGGTCACAACCTCTGCCCTCGTTGCATTGGCACTTGGATTGAACTTATTGTTCGCCCCTTGTACAATGCCCGCTTTGGCTGCAGCAGCTACATAAGGTACTGCCCAAGCCGGAATTTGGCTAGCATCAGCAAAATCTACCGTTGCCGCTGGATCAATCGGAAGGCCTAGCGCACGTACCATAATCGCCGTCATTTCAACACGGGTCAATGGATTGCTTGGACGGAACGTATTGTCCGCATAACCGCTAATGAGACCCGCTTCTGACAGCTGTGCTACGAAGGAGCGTGCCCATACCGGAATAGCATCCGCATCGCGGAAATTCGGCACCGACGTTGCATCTCCAAGCTTAAATGCACGGCTAACCATCGTTACAAACTCCGCGCGTGTTGCATTCGCTTCTGGACGGAACGAGCCGTCAGCGAAGCCTTTTACGATTCCTTGCTCTACCGCTTGTTTAATCGATTGCTCTGCCCAGTGTCCAGCTACATCCTTCAGCTGGGCAGGAGTTGGCGTCGGGCTCGGATCTGGGCTTGGGGATACCGAAGGTGTTGGCGATGGGCTAGGTGTACTTGTTCCCGGATTGCTCGTGCCAGGAGTTCCTGCGCCCGGCAGCGTGCTGCCCAGCAGGTCGGTAATTCTGCCTTGAATGCCAATATCCACGGTGCCGATTTTCGCCAAATATTCATTAAATACTTCATAGTCGACGAAGTTCAATTCATAGAAGCGTCCAGCATCTTTAGCCGCCTTCATCGATAGATAGAAGTCGCCGCCGTTTGCCATGAAGGAATTTGTCGCTACGATGTAATATGCATTTGGATCAAGCGCTACATAATTCCCTTGCTCATTCAGCACTTCTACTTTCACGATTCTTTCACCTTTTTGTGTTACAACACCAGTAACGGAGTTATAAATCTCAGGTTTTTTCGTCGAATCGAAGTAGAAGCGCATACCTGCTACTTGCGGGAATCTGCCCTCTTCGCTCGTCGGCGTCGTGCCACTGACGCCATTTTCCAGCGCGGCAGTAATTTCAGCTCCTGTCATTTTCAGCGCTGTCAGATTGTTGCCGAATGGCATAACTGACAGTACACTGCCAAGCGTAATGTCGCCTGCAGGAATCGATTGACGGATGCCTCCCGCGTTTTGAATGGTTACAAAACCGGCAATGCCCGTTTTGTCGATTAGCGCACTATTTTTCACCTTATCCAGCATACCGTTAGCCATTAGATTTCCTAGATTCGTTTCCTGCCGGCGTACGTTTTTGCGCAAACCGTCAAGCTCGACTGTCGTTTTTCCAACAATCGTTTGCTCGAGTTCTTTAAGCGGTGCTTGATAAATGGCTACTTGAGCCGCTGCAGCCGGATCTTCCGCAAATACATATTTCTTATCAATCTGCTGATCCACATTTACCAACTTGCCATCCCATGATGTCAGTTGGCCTGATGCATCAAACAAAGCGTCCAGTTGGCCTAAATTAGCACCATATTCACCCGTCTGTACGATCAGCGTCGCTGCTGCATCAAGGTCCTTACGGTAAACAAAAGGTTCGTCTAGTTTCGTATGCGAGTGACCACCTACAATAATGTCAATGCCGTCCACCTCGGCCGCAAGTTTCTGATCCTCGGTGTAGCCAATATGGGACAACGCGATAATCTTATTGATACCCATCGATTCCAACTGGGCCACCGTTGCCGCAGCGCTAGCTTTAACTTCATTGAACACAACCTTGCCTGGAGAAGCAAGAAGCGCCGTATCCGGTGTCGTCAGTCCGAAAATACCAACCCGATCACCATTAATCGTTTTGATGATTGCAGGAAAAATTTTGCCATTATTCGCATTACCACCCGCTTGTGAAATGCTATTCTGGAACTTACCAGCAAGCTCTGCCTCACCGCTAAAGTCCACATTTGCAGCAACGAACGGGAATTTCGCATCAGTAATGAAAGCTGCGAGCGTCGCTGCATCTTTATCAAACTCATGATTACCGAAAGTCATCGCATCATATTTGAGATAGTTCATGAACCATAGGTCAGCAAGCCCGTGGAATTGGTTGAAATAGAGCGTACCCGAGAACACATCACCTGCATCAAGAAGCAATGTATTGTCATTGCGAAGGGTTTTTATCGCCGTAGAACGGCGCGCCATATTATCCAGATGCGCATGCGTATCATTCGTATGAAGCACACGCAGTGAGTAATTATCTTTACTTACAAACGGCTTGCCTCCAAGATCAAGTTGGGCAAGCAGTGGATCATGGTCGCTCACGCGTCCCATCGAATCCGTGAAGTCTGCGTTGACATGTACGACTTCAATATCAGAATAGTCTTTCAGAGCATCATTGACCAAAATATGGTCAAGCGTCTGGGAGTTGCCATCGTAAATATAGGAATAACGGTCCTTCTCCGGCATTGTGTCAACCAGATTAGTCAACGCGTCCTTCTTCAAAATATCAAGCGTCTTCGAAAACTGGAAGTCATTCAAATCGCCCAATACCGCTACATTAACATTAGGATCCCTAGCCACAAGCTGCGATACGAAGGAATTCACGATTCCAGCTTGCAGGGCACGCTGTGTCTCACTGCTGCGGATAACCGGTTGGATCGTTCCCCAAGGAAGACCATCTCCACCTTTAGAATTAAAGTGATTCGCAACAACTACAACACGTTTACCCTGGAAAGTAAATTCTGCCGCAAGCGGCTTACGGGAAGCGTTAAAGGCTGCATCTGCCGGGCTGATTCGGCCCGGATTCACAGACAGGCTGCCATCGCCCTCCACTTGAACAGCAGTTGTCGAATCACCTTTCGTTCCAGTCGCAAGTGTTACGCGCGCTGTATTGTACAAGAAGCCTACGCGGATGTTTCCGCCTGGAGCTCCGCCATCCAACCCGTCTACTGGAGCAATGTCCGTGTAAGCATAGGTTGGGCCGCCTTTTGCAATAACAGCGTCAATCAACGCCTGGAAGCTTTGGCTCGCATCCGTTACACCATTGTTTGTTTCACCGTTATTATCCTGAACCTCCATAAGACCAATAATGTCCGGCGTCTTAAGGTTGTTTACGATAATGCCGCCAATTTTTGCAGCTTTAGCTGTCTGGCTGCTGCTGAAATTTTCTACGTTGAACGTAGCAATGGTCAGCTTGTCAGCCGCTGCAACCGTAGTCGCAACACCCTGTGCGCGCGATGAATACGTAATAGCTGGCAAAGAGCCATCAGGAATGAGCTTGAACAAATTGCTCGTATAATTCAGAACACCTGTAATCGGACCATTAAATTGGTCGCCTGTCTTAATATCCTGACCGGCCGGCTTAGCAGCGATATACATTTTTTGCGGATTCAGGCTGCTATCGAATGGCTGCGTGCCATCGCCTGTAAGCACAATGCCGCCTGCATCCGTTTTAATCGGATTGTTAGCGCCATTGTCAAAAGTAACAGGCGTTACCGAGTTGGCGTAAGGACCAGTAATGCGGGCATCATCCAACTGAATACGCATGCCTTCAAGGCTTTCGAAGAAATCGACTGCATCGCCATCCGAATTAAATGCTCCGAAGCTGTCGGTATCAATGACCGTTGGTACGACACGTCCATTTGTACCGAGTACAATCGGCGAAGGCAATGGCTGCGAAGGCAATCCCTTCGTAACGGTTGTAGCCGTAATTTGCGTAACGGTCAGAGCTGGGCTCGTGCCATACTCAACAACCGTACCATCTACCGTTACCGCATCCCCCACTGCAACGCCGTGAGCCGCTTTATACACTTGAATCGCTTCCGAAGTAGCAGGATCGCTATCGATGCCGCTATCCGGCTCCTGCATGTAGAAGCTGTTCGTGCTTACCGATGTAACGATACCGGAAACATTGGTTACTGCTACATTTTCATAAATAGAACGATGGGTTTTGCCCTGAATCGTATGAATTTTGATGCCGTCTGTGTTTTGAAGCACCGTATACGTGAACGTGTAGACAGAGCTTGTCTCTGCACCCGCCACAACAATAGCATTAATCGTCGTATCAGCATTAATTGTAATCGGAGTGCTGTATACCGGGCTTGCAGACGTCGGTGTTGTGCCATCCGTCGTAAAATGAATGACGCCGCCATTCATTAGCGTACCAAGCTCTACCGTTCCACCCGTTGCAATGCCACCGGAAGGTATGCTCGCCGTAACAGAAAGCTTGCGCTCCACAATGTCGGATGAGCTTCTCGGAACAAGCTCCAGGCCAACACCTGTGTAATAAGTCATAACGCCCGTCACTTGCTCAAACGATTTATTCAGCGCGAATGCCGTATCGGAGGAATAAATCGCGATTTCCTGGCTGCCGGCTGCATCCGCCGCATAGAATACGCCGCTTGCCGCGCGTTTAATGGTCACATTATTGATTTGCACCAAACGGCCTTCCGATTGATTCCGCAGCGCATCACTCGTACCGAAAGACGTTGAAGTAATGACGGTCGGTTGAGGAACCGCGCTGTGACCGTTAATCGTTACATAACCGCCTGTTACCAGATCGGTGTCCAGTTGCAGCATGCCATTGTAAAGGGATGTTTGACCGTAAACTTCAATGTCATCCCCTGGCTGTGCACCTGAATCCGCACCTCTAACGACGACAGCAGAATTGGCATCCTGGACAAACAGGTTTACTTTGCCGCCAGATTCTGAGCGGTGGGAAACGGTCCCTTGCGTTACAAGCTTAGAGCCTACCGCTGCGCTTCGCACATCCGAAATCGCAACTGGCGTAAGGTTAGCTAGTGTATATGGGAATTCAGTCAGGCCGCTAATCGTGCCTTCTGTATTTTTAACATAAGCATGAATCGTCATTGGAGCTGTAACTTCAACAGGCGAAGTGTACACTGTAAAATTTTCCGGTGCAACCGGCGCTTCCGGGCTATAGACGCTGTAATAAACGCTATATCCTACCGTTGCCGTAGACAAGGTTACATACGTTCCTGCTGGAACCTCGCCCGCCGCTGGACTAGCCGATACGCTCGCTACCGCTCCGTAAGAAGAATTTCTTGGGCTTGGAGCAGCTACTGTGAAGTCGGCGTTATTGTTATCCGTATCAAGCGCCCGGTCTCCCGGATTTAGCGCCTTGCGGATAGCGGATGTTGTTGCACTCAAATCACCTGTCGGAGCACCTTCTCCTCCAGTCGCCGTAGTACCGTAGGCAACTAGATCCACCACCGCACTGCTTGCATTAAGCAGTCTAACTTTACCTGCGGAGCCGCCCATATTAAGCGAGCCAATCACATCTGGCGATTCAAGATCAGGAGCCGTCATGCTTGATCCAGGCGCTTCTTGAATAAGGAAATAGCCTTTAGCCGCAATCGTTCCGCTCAAATTGTGTATATTCGTCGTAAAAGCTCCTGCAGCCGAAGCATATTGCACACTCCAGCCCGCAAGGGAAATCGGTGAATCGGTTGGATTGTATAATTCTATAAAGTCCTGTTTGATTGGCGCGCCTCCGTTGCCCCCGCCCCCATACACTTGTGAAATGACAATGTTGTCATTACTCACGGCTGCTTGTACAGGTGCGCCAAAACCACCCAATACCGTTCCTACAAGCAAAATAGCAGCCAAAAATAGGCTAACTGGCCGTTTGAACGCCTGAAACTTTCGCCTCATAGACAATCTCTCCCTTATTACCTAGGTTAATTACATAGATAGTTCTTTTTTCTCACATATATGTGACATTAATATCATTTTGTCGACTCCTGTTGTCATTTCGTGCAATAAACCGGATGAAAATAAGAAAAATCCACAACAAATTTACTTTTTGTGCATTTTTCATTAATCAACCCCTTATCAAAATTTCATATAAACATAAATCAATGAAAAAAAGGAACCTTTTTTCCTCTATTTAATATTTAATATAAAGTAGAGTAGGCCCATTGTAAACATTTTGACAAAAAAATATTGTTAAGCTATCTTTAATTGTTATCTAAATTTACACAACCTTAACATTTCACCACGAAAATGAATGTAATATCTTAATAATTCGCAAATGGTTTCACTCATTTGATCAAGTGTTCATTATAAGAAGAATCATTTGTTCAGTTTTTTTCGCTAATCTTCTTTTATTGAAGGAGGAGTATTGATATGAGCAAATATATAAATGCTTGTATTCCATAGAAAAAAAGCCTCTGGTATCCTATACTTCTTAGGACACTAGAGGCTCATTTTTATATCTATTTAAATTTTCTCGTATCGCTAGCAAGAACAGTGCAGCACATGCTGCTGCCTTACTGGGTTAACGTTTGCCGATCATCGCTTCTGGCTTCACAAACTCGTCGAACTGCTCGGACGTCAAGAGGCCGCTGGCAATCGCCGATTCTTTGAGCGTCAGCCCTTTTTTATGTGCGTTTTTCGCAATGGCTGCTGCATTTTCATAGCCAATATGCGGATTAAGCGCTGTTACGAGCATGAGCGATTGATCGAGATTGCGCTTGATCACCGCTTCGTTCGGCTCAATGCCGACCGCACAGTTGTCATTGAAGGAAATCATGCCGTCCGCCATTAGAGCAACGGATTGCAGGAAGTTGTAGATGATAACCGGCTTGAAAACGTTCAGCTCAAAATTGCCCTGGCTCGCCGCAAAAGCAATCGTCGCATCGTTGCCGATCACTTGGCAAACTGCCATCGTAATCGCTTCGCTTTGCGTCGGGTTAACTTTACCTGGCATAATCGAGCTTCCCGGTTCATTTTCAGGAATCGTGATTTCACCAATTCCACAGCGCGGGCCGCTTGCCAGCCATCTAACGTCATTGGCGATTTTCATCAAATCAGCCGCCAGCGCTTTAACAGCACCATGCGTATAGACGATTTGGTCGTGGCTCGTCAGCGAGTGGAATTTATTTTCCGCTGTAATGAACGTTTTGCCTGTGAGCGTCGTTACTTCCGCTGCTACCTGCACCGCGAAATCAGGATGCGCGTTAAGGCCTGTACCTACCGCTGTGCCGCCAAGCGCCAGCTCGCGCATTTCATCTACGCTTTGCACGATCATTTTGCGAGTTTTAACCAGCATCGCGTACCAGCCGCTAATTTCCTGGCCAAGTGTAATCGGGGTAGCGTCCTGCAAATGCGTACGGCCGATTTTCACAATATTATTGAAACGCTCCATCTTGTCTTGCAGCGTTCCTGCCAGCACATCAATGGCTGGGATCAAGCGCTGCTCCACTGCTACTACGCCAGCAATATGAAGCGCCGCAGGGAATGTATCATTTGAGCTTTGGGAGCGGTTGACATCATCATTCGGATGAATGCGAACGGCGCTGCCGCGCTCCTCAAGCAGTTGATTGGCGCGATGCGCTACAACTTCATTAACGTTCATATTCGTTTGCGTACCGCTGCCTGTCTGCCAAACGACGAGCGGGAAATGCTCATCCCAGCGGCCTGTCAAAATTTCATCTACCGCTTCACCGATAACCGCAGATTTCTCCGCATCCAGCACACCCAGCTTTTCATTGGCGATAGCTGCAGCTTTCTTGATAATAGCCATAGCATGAACGACCTCAATTGGCATCCGCTCTCCGCTGATCTTGAAGTTTTGCAAACTGCGCTGCGTTTGAGCGCCCCACAGCTTGTCCGCAGGAACCTGAATTTCACCCATTGTGTCCTTCTCAATCCGATATTCCATCTTTTAAGTAGCCTCCTTCAAAATCTTGAACAACCTACTACTACTTTATCAAACGCAAACGGCTTTCGCCATCCATATGCGCCAAAAGCCCCTCAATTGCTTGCGATACAGCTGTCCTCTCGCCTTGCAAAGGCTGCTTTCCGCCGCTTCCGCTAATGCGCTTTCATAAAAAGCAGTGGCGAAATGTGAAATTTAGCGCTTCGCGCTGCGGTAAGCTTCCATATAAGCGCGTGCTTTTGCTTCAATTAAAGTATAATCGCCCGTCTTCACAGCTTCCTTCGTCAAATCGGAGCCGATGCCAACGGCTACTGCGCCTGCTTTAACCCATTCGCCGAGATTATCCAGCGATACGCCGCCGGTCGGCATCACATTTGCCTGCGGCAGAGGTCCTTTAATCGAAGGAATAACGCTTGGCGAGTACAGATTGCCAGGGAACAGCTTCACGACATCAACACCCAGTTCCAGCGCATGTTGAATTTCATTGACAGTCATCGTGCCTGGCATAACCGGAATCGCATAACGATGGCATAGCTTTATAGTATCAGGGTTAAGTGCCGGGGAAACGACAAATTCCGCGCCGCTCAAAATCGCCGCACGTGCCGATTCCGGATCAAGCACCGTTCCCACTCCGATAATTGCAAATTGATCCGATTGCGGGTCCGCATCTACCGAATATTCCTTGCTGAGCTGCTCGATCGCCCGAAGCGCAAACGGTACGGTCAGCGTAATTTCAATCGCTTTAATACCGCCTTTTATCGCATGGCGGGACATTTCTACAACTTCCTCCGGCGAATCAGCGCGAAGTACAGCGACAACGCCAGCATCTACAATTTGTTGAAGCACCTTGATTTTCTTCACAGGTACAGCCTCCCCTAATGTTCATATTTGTACGAAAAAGTACGATGTTTGCCGTTTTAATTATATGCCTTTCTCGTCCACTCGGCAATGCATCGCAGGCAATTGTCAAATTGTGCGCAAAAATAGGGAGCTACCCAGTCCCATCTGCTTGGTTATCGGATACCTATACACCGTGATTGTCTTTCTCAAGCCTTCTCCGCGCAGGAGTAAGCTGACATCGCCATCCACTTTGTGCGTCATGATGGAAGAAATCGTCAGCTTCGCCTTCTCTGAAATCACGAATGAATTTGTAAAAAGAGAGCCATCCGCACAGCATTAGGCTGTGTAGATGGCTCCCTTTGTTATTTTATTTATTTGTTTATTTTATTAACCGGTATGTTTATCCAAGCTTGCGGTTTTACCCGCTCCATCTCCATGCTCGCCTTCCACTTTGCTGCGGCCCGACAAGATCCAGCCAACTACAGCAATCAGAACGAGTACAATGTAGAAGGTCGCTTTCCATACAGGGCCTTCTACAAAATCATGCGACAGCCAGTGGATGGATGGATGCGCCATCGTATGAACGGCCAGCTTGACGCCGACCCAGCCCACGATAACGAATGCTGTCAGCTCAAGCGCTGGACGGGAATGCAGCAGCTTCACGAAATAGTTCGCCGCGAAACGCATAATGACAAGCCCGATAAAGCCGCCGAGGAAAATAACGATAAACTGTCCGCCGTCCATGCCGCCGATTTGCATCAGACCACTTGGAGGCAAGGCGACTGCCAGCGCGACCGCTGCCAGGATGGAATCAATTGCAAAGGCGATATCGGCGATTTCGACCTTCAGAACCGTCAGCCAGAAGCCAGCCTTGGAGCTTTTCTTCTCCTTCTGCTCCTCTGTCTCCTCTTCCTCTTCTCCCTCCTTGGACCTTCGTAAAAACTTGATGATATTGCTTATTGAAATAAATAAGAGATACAGCGCTCCGAGTGCCTGAATTTGCCATACATTCACAAGCAGCGAGATAACGAACAAGGAGGCTAGACGGAAAATAAATGCGCCGAACAACCCGTAAAACAGCGCCTTCTTCCGGCTTTTCTCATCAAGATGTTTAACCATTACAGCTAGCACGAGCGCATTATCTGCCGCCAGCAAACCCTCCAGAACAACCAAGACCACTAATACCCAGCCATATTCCAACAGCAATTCCAACGTTGTCTCCTCCTTCTAAACGACCGTGACGTGTTTCTGATAATCAATTTCCAGGAACTTCTCTACTTCGGGAACCCAGCGCTCCTCGACAAACTTTACATGCATCGGATGCACATTATAAGCTTCGTAATCTTCGTTGCTTTCGAATACCATGGAGAAGCCAAAACGATAATCGTTTTTAGGGCTCACCTGCAAATATACCTCAAAGTCGCGAACTACGGGAATGGCACTCAAAATCGTACGTCCATCCTCCAGAAAACGCTGCTCCTCATCCGAGCCCTCCGCGTGCTTTAAGCTAAAAATAACCGAATGCTGAATCCAAACACCTGACATTTGCTCTCCTCCTTATCATGTTCCGTATCTATTCCTATTAACCACATTTCTCCTTCCTTGTACGTGGCATGTACGGATCACGTTTCAAAAACAAATCCATTTCTAGAGACTTATTTTTAGAGGAAAATAGTCCCAATCAACTTGTCCCTCTGTTGCGCCGCACCTATAATAGGGTAAACATTTACAGGATCCAGCAATACATACTATCATTTTTCAAACCAGAACAGGAGAGTGGCCTATTTTGAAAAAGCTCACGATAGCTGTAGTTCTTGGCACAACGATTGTTGCCAGCATGGCAACAGGTGCTTACGGCGCTACTAAACTTCAAGAAATTAAAGCTTATTTGAATAAAGACATTGCCTTCAAGGTGGATGGAAAACCTGTGCAGCTAAGGGATGGCAACAATAATACCGTCGTCCCTATTAGCTATAAAGGCACAACCTACCTTCCGGTAAGATCGATCTCCGATGCGCTTGGCGTTGCGGTTGACTATGACAGCAAGACGCAAATGATTCAGCTTGGTGAAAAGGTAGAGGGCGTTTCCATCTCAAGCTCCCTGACCACCAATACGTACCGCACGAAAGATTCTTCGCAAACAACCTATAACGGCAAAGATTATAAGGAAGCCATATTTGATAATGCAGACAGTGCCCGATCAAGCTCATTCATTTTGGAGCCTAAGAAAAAATACCAAAAGCTGTACCTTCAAATAGCAGCCGTTGGTCAGGACTTGGGCAAATTAACGGTGAAGGATACGGAGACCGATACGATTTTGAAAGCGACAGAAATTAACGTTGCCGACGGCCTCGTCACGGTTGAAGTGGACATCGGCGGGGCAAACCAGCTGTTCGTTTATGCCGATGCCAAAGGTGACGGAGCTGTATTCGTTCCGCTCACAACGTCCTATTACAAATAAAAGCTCATAAGAAAAACGCCTGGCGGCGTCCTTTCTATTAGACGCCATCGTTTTGGAGAAACGTATAGAGAAAGTATGAGAAAATTCATATCCTTTCCTATACGTCAAGGTGAAACGGCTGTCGCCGTCCTTTGGCGGCGCGGCGCGTTTCAGTCCGAGAAATATAGAGAAAGGATAGCGTTAGGATATCCTTTCCTATATTTCAAGCGTAAACGGCTGAAGCCGTCCTCTGGCGGCAAAGCTGCCGTTTCGAGGGTGAAATATAAGCTGATTATAAGGGTGAAACTTATAAATTCTTATATTTTAAACAAGCCTCTGTTCCCGCTGCTGCAGCGTATTCAGAGGCTTGTTTTACGTTGCTGTGCTTTTTTGTCTCTTTTTGACGAAAACGTATAGGGCACAAGCTGTATCTGCCTTTGTTCCACCCCGTGAATATGTTATGATACATTCATCATATACAGCTGGGAGCCGTTCATCGTGAGAACAAAAATGTTGCGGAAATTCAAATATTATTGCTTGCGCCTGCTCCGTATTAAAAAAAGCGACCATGTCGTTGCGCTTGGCAGCATACTGGGCTTCCTGCACTGCTGGTTTCCGACCTTTATCGTCGGACTGCCGATCTCCCTGCTGCTGACTCGGCTGCTTCGCGGCAATCTTGCCGCCTGCGTCATTTTTTCGACAATTGGCTCTTTTACTTGGCCTGGATTGTTTTATATGAACTATAAGGTCGGTTTTTGGCTGAGTCGGCTCGTCGGCACTCCTGCTCCCCATCATCCAGCGGAAAATGCTGCAAATGTCGCTCCGCCGATTGCCCATAAAGCCGGGCATTTTGCCTCCTTCGGGCATATGGGGATGACGTTTCTCGTTGGCTCCATCGTCAACAGCATTGTTTTTTCCATCATCGGCTATTTTGTCATCCGCTTTATCCTCAACCGCTACAGACCAGCTCTCATCACCAAGCTCAAAAGCCAAGGCAGGGGCGTTCGCGGCAGTCTATCTGCCATTTAAGAGCAGCTTCTTCGGCCGATCAAGCCTTATTTCGGCATATCGGCCAGCCAGACCGCTCCCAGCTTGCTCACTGAATCGGATGGCCAAGCGCTGTCATTCCAATAGATTGGCTTGCTTGCGCCAGACGATCCGTCTATGATTTTCACATCAAAACCAATTTCCCGTCCATTTGATCCCTTGATCGCTTTCCAAGGAATGACCGTTTCTACAATATAGCCGGTGGCAATCGCTCTGGTCACATAAGAATAGCTGCCTTTCTGATGATTCAGTCGGGGAAAAATCAGCCTTCTTACTTCTTGTCCATTTTCGCTGCCCTCCTGCCCATTCTCCTGAACATAGAGCTCCACCTGATCAGCGTCATCGCGGGTTTTATCCGCTACAATGACCTGTACATACAAGTTCGTCCCGTCCCATAGCGTCTTAAAGCTTGTCTTCTCGCTTCCCGTCTGCGTAAGCCGGGAAGAAACCGCTTGATCCCAAATCTGATCGACCGACTGCTGCACTCTCGGCGAAGCCCCTAAGGCAACGGTCCGGCTCTGCGGGTCTGACGGCAGCTGCGACGAATCTGCGACTCCCCAATAAGCTGGCTTAGCTTGCAAGTCCGTATCAAACAGCAGCGCCTGATTATTATACGTCTTCTCATCCTGCACACCCCAGAAGGTCACAGAAGAGATCGATTTACTGTATTTTTTATAAAGCTCCAGCAGCTCTTTGTAACGATATGCCTGCTGAACGGCAATTGCCTCTGGCATCGCCGTGCCGAAGCTGATCCGGGTATCGATGTCCAGCTCCGTAATTTGAATATCCAAGCCGAGTCCGGCAAACAGCTTGATCGTTTTCTCAATTTCCAACGTCGATGGCGACTCCAGTTTGTAATGGGATTGCAGCCCTACGCCGTCAATCAGCCCCTTGCTCTTGAGGCGCTTGACCAGTTGATAAATCTGCTGCCGCTTTTGCGGTGTTTCCGTCCCATAGTCATTGTAATAAAGCTTGGCCGACGGATCGGCAGCACGCGCAAATTCAAACGCTTTTTCAATGTAATCCGGTCCTATCGTTTTATACCATGACGTTTGGCGAAGTCCGTTTTTATCGCCGCCTGTGTCCGCAATCGCTTCGTTGACGACATCCCACGCGTACACCTTGCCCTTGTAGCGCTTCATCACCTTCTCGATATACTGCTTCATACGCTGCAGCGCTAGCGTTCGGCTAGCTGGCTTGCCATTATTGTCCCAATACATCCATTCCGCCGCATCGGTATGCCAGATGAGCGCATGGCCGCGCACTACCATATCATTCGCCTCGGCAAAGCGGACGTAACGATCGGCTGCCGCAAACGCAAATTGCCCCTGCTTGGGCGCCAGAAATTTTGGCTTCATCTCGTAGGTTGCAGTTAAGCTATTGAAATGCTTTTTGAGCAAATCTCCATAAATGCCTTCCATTTGCCACGGATATACCGCCGCTCCAATTGCAAAATCGTCTTTATAAACCTCCTTTATTGCCGGAATATTGTCCTCTATCACCATGTCGGAAATAACCGCTATCGACACATCATCCACATAAAAGGCTGTCGTATCGACCGTATCATCCGTTATGTAAGGCGTTTCCAGGTACAGTTTCAGCTCGGACGGGGTGTCTCCATGAAGAAACGTTCCTTTGAGCTCATGCCACTCTTGCCATTCCTCCTTCTTGATTGTCATTTGCTTCAGCGGGCTCCAGCTTGCCGCTCCCGAATTTTTATAAACGGTCAACTGCATCGTTATATCCTTGGCCGGCTTTTCCTTCAGCTTAATATAAGCTGAGATTTCATATTCTTTATTAGGGAGCAGCTGCTTCCTGAGATCGAGCATCGGGCCATTGTAGGTGCGCTTTCGCCCCTCTACCAGCATGCTCCCGCTGCCGGTGTTCGCCTCTTGCTTGTTGAGGCTAAGCTTCTCGTGTCCGATTCTGGCTTTCCAGCCTTGCAGGCTGCCATCTTCAAAATCGCTATCCAGCACAATCTGTGGAACCTTGTCCGCTATGACAGCATTGGAGAAGGGAAGGGCCGCACCTATGAAAAGCGACATCACCATCCATGAAGCCAATATTCGTTTTTTGAACTGCATTTTTGTCCTCCTTCTAGTCGTTAGAGACTGCGACGAAAAAAGTACCGCTAATTTATTGACAAAACTCCCAAGACCGTGGAGATTTTGTCAATAAAAGCGGGTACTAATTTCCTCGCAGCTCCTTAGCATCGGGTTATTCCCCTTGGAGCTTGGGGTAAGTTACTATTATAAGATAAATTATGCAACCAGATGGGCAAGATGAAAGATTATTAACCTTGAGGAGGATGAATTTGCTAAAAGAACGGGTTGAGTTTCTATGTAAAAAACGCGGTTTAGCACGCAAGGAATTGGTCGAAGGGCTGGTGACGCAAGCGCATTTTGCAAATATTTTGGCGGAACGCTATCCGTTTGCCGATGATTTGGCTGAGCTGATTGCCGCCCGTCTCGCCGTCTCTCCCGAGTATTTAATCCATGCAACCTTGCAGGATGAGGCGACGCTTGAACGCGCAGAGGAGATTTTCGCCCGGCTGTCGCAGCCCGTTTCAGCGCTTACTGAGACTGATGTCAATGAACTGGATGACAAAAATAACGCGCTAACGATTGAGCTGACTACCGCGCTGATGAAAGCCGTCTATTATCAGCAGATGAATGATGGCGATGCTTATGATTATATTCACCGCACTTATCTTCATCATTATTTAGAGAAGTTTGGACGCGAAGACGAGCCGGATTTGCCCGTCCCGCTCAAAAAGGCGCTATTTTTGTATAAAATCCAGCATTACCGCTCCAAAAATCAATATTTCGAAGCGCTAAATAATAGCAAGCGGTTAAGCGCACTTGTGGAAAAAGGCTCGGAAATCTGGTTAACGGTACAAAATTTCCTAATGGAAGCCTCTGTATATAGCAAGCAATATGAAACGGCCAAAGCGATTTATGAGCAAACGATGCAGCATGTATACAGCGAGCGGCTGTACCATCGGTTATCCGGCCAGCATCTTGCCTACAGCGGCTACTGCTTTGCGATGGGACTTTATGAGGAGGCTCTGCTCGCTTTGTCGATGGCTGAAGCCCATCTCGTCTATACGCCGAGCCCCGGCGACCTTTTTCCGTCGATTATGAATAATCGCATCATTATGCTGACGCTGCTCGGCGAGCTGGATAAAGCCTCGGATGAAATTTCCCGCTTTGAAGAGCTCGCGCAGCAGGAAACGGCCGAAACGAAGCTGCTGCTTTTGCCGCTTCTACTAATCTATCGCTGCGAGGTTGCCTTCGCCTCCAAAAACTGGGGCCTGCTCTCGCAGGGACTTAGCTTGCTTGCGAGCTATTCGCTGAACGAGGATCAGCAAATGACCGCCCTATTTTATGAAAGCCAGCTTGCCTTGTCGAGTGTTAAAAAAGAAGCTTTTATGGAAGCCGCCCTATCCTGCCTGCCTTATTTCGAGCAGACCCAGCAGACGATGCGTTTGGAGCAGCTTTATGAGACGCTCGCTGTCGCCTCCGAAGACAGTCGCCGCTACAAGGAATCAGCGCTGTATTACCGCAAACTGGTCTATTTATTGCGAAATAAATAGGCGGAACAAGGCGGCATCCAAAGTGAATGCCACAAAACAAACGGCGCTGCGGCTCATTGAATCGCCAAAACCGGCTGTTTTTTTGCTCAAAGCCCCTTCCGGCACAAAAAAATCAGCTATTTTCGCTGCTCAAGCTTCGTTTTTTAAGATTTGTTTACATGTGCCGGATTGTATTGAAAGGCTTTCCAGTCTGCCTCATACTTAAATTAAGCTACAAAATATGATGAGAACGAGGTGTTGTTATGTTTAACTTATTCGGAAAGAAGAAAAGCAAAGAAGAGGCTTTGGAGTATGCGGATAAGAAGCTTAACAAGGGGCTCTCCGGCATGATGATGAAAGGTTTTGTTCCTAAGGAGCATCGCGACATGATGAATCAAAGCCTCAATCAGGCAAAGCAGGCACATATGGCGTCCACTGGCGCTATTCCTATTGCCGCAACTGCGACCGTGCTTTCGATAACAGATACGGGCAAGCTCGTTAACTTCGATCCGATTGTCCTTCTTGCGCTTAACGTCACCGAACAAGACGGACGCACCTATCAGAAAACGATGGAAACCCTGGTCTCCAAGCTGCAAATTCCGCGCCCTGGCGATCAAATTGGGCTTGGCCAAAATCCAGCCAATTCTTCCGAGCTGATTTACATGGGCTTGCTGACACCTTAAAAAGAACGAAGGGGGAACTTGACGAGAAAAGGCGGCACGCAATATCCCGCCGAGTTGAAAGCAGTCATCCCATTGTTGTCGCTGGCCGAATTTAAAGCAGGGGCCGTCGTGCCCCTGCTTGTTTCCCAGCAAGACAGAAACAAAATTGCTTTATCCCGGGAAGGTGAAGTCGCCACCTCGGATATTCATGCTTTAATGGATGAGCAGCTAACGACCTCTTCTCCGTCCGATCCGTCTAAAATTGTCCTCGCCCTGCCAGCAGAAGCCGCTGATTTAAAGCAAACGTTCGGCTACTAAATCAAAGCCTATTTAAGCACCTTAATCGATTCGCCAGCCAGCGCCAGCAGCTCAGCTTTCGTTAACCTCTTATTCCCGAGATCTGTAAGCAAATAAAAAGCATCCTGCTTCTCGTCGTACCACTGGGCATAATGATAGTTGTACTTCTCGCTAATAGTCCGCTTATTATATATTACTTCTATTCCCTCTACCTTGATCTTCTCGGCATTTTGACCGGAAGGCAGCGATATATATACATTTCCGCCATCCAAAGGGTTCTTGGTTAATTCCGATTTATAATCCCCCTTGGTATAGACCGCGCTTAACACGCCCGATTTATTCCATGGCACAGCTTTCATGAACAGCTTCTTTCCATCTGCTCCGGCAGCAGCCTGTGCCTTCAGCTCCGACAGCACTTGCTTATAGGCTGCCGTCTGCTTGTCCGCATCGGTACTAGGCATATAAGGAGCTACTTTGCCGGAAACAAAGCTGTAGCCGCTCAGCTTCTGGGGCAGCAGCTGCGCGCCAGTCCGATTTGCCTCCTGTTTAAAGGCGGCATAGGTGCCCAACGGCTTTTCTTTGTAGGTGTACAGTGCCTCATCTTCTTTCCCTAACACATAAAAAGCAACCAGCTCGCCCGGCTTGGCAAATTTTTGGGCTTTATTTAAATAGTTTTGGTACGCCTTGTTGTCTGCACTGTCTGTTTGCGGCGTTATTGCATCGATTGTCTGCACCTTAATTTCGCCAGCCGAGTTGCGAATTTCAATATACTGGCTTGCCGCATAGGCGCTTACGGATAGCACGAGCAGCAGCATGAGCGCCCCGCTGAATGCCGTCGTGCGCTTCATTGCGGGACGCATGAAGGACCGTCGTCCCTTTCTGCCTGCTGCAGCTCCCCCTGAAATTCGCTCCATCACAGCTTCAGTCACATCGATCGCTGGAAGCCCTCCATTTGCTGCGGCTCTGCTCGTTATATCGTCGTATTCATGATCGAAGCGGATTCGCTCCATGCCTCTTCCCCCTTATTTTGCAGCTGCTGTTTGATCTTTTGCTTTATGCGGCTCATTCTCTTTTTCAGCGCATCCGGATTTTTCCCCATAATTACACCAAGCTCGGCATACGATTTCTCCTCAAACACTCGCAAAATAAGCAAATTTCGCTCCTCCAGCGACAAATTTGCGAGAGCCGCCGCAAGCGCGGGCGTATATAGCCGATTGTCCAACTCCTCTTCCGCGCTTGCAGCCGTAATCTCATTCGGACGAAACAAACGCAGCCACTGCCGTTGCAGACGCTGCCTTCGCAGCATATTGAGACAATGATGATAGGCAATTCGATACAGCCACGCAGAAAAATGCACCTTGGGCGCATACCCGGCTATCGCCTCATACGCTTTAACAAAAATATCCTGAACCGCATCCTCTGCATCCTGCCGATTCGCCAGCATCCGCCAGCAATAATGATAAAGCGGCTGCTGAAAAGCTTGTACGACCGCAGCATAAAGCTCCGTCTGCCCTGCCTGAACAGCGGTGACCAGCCGTTCCAGCTCAGTTGCTTCCAATTGATTATGCAGCGATGTGAGCACCTCCTTCTCTGTTTGTATACTCTCTATAACACCTGACGTCAGAGAAAGGTGACCGCGGGCCGTATTAATATTTACGTTTGTTTCCCTTTTTCACAAACTCCCAATCCACTTCAATATTTTTCCTCACCCGCTGCAGAAGCTGAAGCATATGATCCGCTTCTTCCAGCGAAAATCCGGCCAATGCAACCGTATTGGAATGCTCGCCTTCACGCTTTAGAAATGGATAAACAGCTTCGCCCTTTTTTGTCGGGAACAGTTTTTTGATTTTTTTATTGCTTTCATCCTCTTTTTTCAAAATAAAGCCTTGCTCCTCCAGCCTCTGGATAGCCCGGGCAGCTGTCGTTCGATCTACCTTAATCATCTCTGCCAGCTTTTCTTGAATGATGCCCGGATTTTCACAAATGCGCACCACATATAAATACTGCCCTTTTGTCAGATCAAATTGTTTAAATTCAATATTGCTAATGGAATCCAAAGCACGAGCGATCATGCCGATTTCACGAAGAATGTCTTTCATTGGTCTCATTTCCCCTCATTTTTCATTTTGTTGCATTTACAACAAAAATGAATTCATTTATACTATTTTAAAGGCTTTAAAGCTAGCACTTATACCTATATGGAAAAGGACTGAGGCATTTGTATTCAAGCGTTATACAAACTCAAGCTGATTTAACCATTGCTATGCATATCCGGCAGCTCGTTTTTGTCGAAGAGCAAGGCACACCCTTGCAGGATGAATTTGATGAATTCGACGATTATGACGCGCTGAAGGATCGCGTGCAGCATATTTTAGTTTATTATAACGAAAAACCGGTCGGAACTGGGCGTTTAAGAACGGTAGATGGATTCGCCAAGCTCGAACGCATCTGTATTTTGCCAGCTTATCGGCAATTTGGACTAGGAAAAGTGATCGTTTATGCTTTAGAGGAAATAGCCAAGGGACTCGGATATACACGATTTAAATTGCATGGGCAGCAGCAAGCAGAGGGCTTTTATCATAAGCTCGGCTATCAAACCGTCTCGGACCTATTTATGGAGGACGGAATTCCGCATGTTTTAATGGTAAAAGCATTAGTCGCCGAGGGCTCAGGAAAAGATGGGGTTCTGTGAAATATTTCTTTTATGCGACAGGCATTTTAATGATGTCTCTTGGCATCGCCCTCACGATTGAATCGGGCTTTGGGGCATCGCCGTTTGATGCGCTTCTGGTTGGCTTAGCCAACCAGGTCGGGCTTACGGTGGGCAGCTGGGAAATTATTATTGCTCTTATCATGGTCGGCATTAATTCGTTATTATCCAAAACAAGGCCCGAATTTAAAGGATTGCTTACCGCTTTTATTGCTGGCCTCAGCATCGATCTATGGCTTTATGTGCTGCAGGCCTTCGCCCAGCCGGAAATGTGGCTTAGCAGGCTGCTGTTTCTGGGACTTGGTCTACTTATCGTTGGAGCAGGCATTGCCTGCTACTTGCAAACGCATGTTGCGCCCATTCCTATGGATCGCTTAATGCTCCTGATTCGGGATATGAGCGGCATGGGCATTCTGCTTTCCCGAACGTTGATCCAGCTTTTTTTCTTAATGATGGCCTTTCTATTTCATGGGCCAATAGGAATTGGAACGCTGTTAACCGTCTGCCTAGGAGGTGTAATCCTTCAGTTTTTTATGCCGTATGCGGCAAAGCTGATTCCAGCTGACAAAAGCAGCAGCTTTAACGAATGAGCCTTTTCGACGCCCCTTTAAAACAAAAAGCCTTGAAGCGCATTCGCTGCGCCTCAAGACTTTGGTTATTTTGTTTACTCTATGAATTCCCTCCAATGCTTGATTTAATCAACCCACCGTATGCTATGAATCTGTTCCTCTGAAAAGCTGTAGCTATCTTTTATTCGACGGGAAAATAACGCATGCTGAAGGTTTGCTCCTTCAAAGCTAGTCCGACCTAAAGTAGCCCCGATGAAGCTCGCGCCTTCCAGATCAGCATGATCGAAGCGCACGCCCATCACCCCCGTTCTCCGATGATCTCTCGGCTCATGGCCGCTCACATAATCAAACACCGCTCCGCGCAAATCAGCATGGCGAAAATCGGCTTCCGGCAGTGACGAATATCGAAAATCCGACTCGGGTGCGAGGCAGCCATTCCATCTTGTACCCATCAGATCACAGCGCTGAAAGCGGCTTCCCTGCAAATGGCTGCCGCTGAAATCCGCATACCGCAAATCATTGGATTCCGCTCGCACCCGGGGCAGCATCAGATTACGGTAGCACCCATAAGCAATGCTGCTTGCCTTGCTCTCTTCCAGACGCCTGCGGATTTCCTTCACATCCTGCAAGCCTTGATAATCGACCAGCACATCCTCGCTAAGATCTGTATATTCGCCAATGCTTATACGCAAAGCAAGCTCCCGCTTAATGGACTTATATTCCTCCAGCAAAATAGCTTCCGGCATCGCTGCCCGCAGCAATGCAACCGCAAATAAATGATAACAGCCCACTGCTTTCAGCATCATCGCTTCAAATTCCGTGGACTTGGCGGATTCCCCAAATCCTTCGTACGATTCAGTCATTTCCTGTATAAACGCTGGCAGCGAGTGATATAGCCAAGCGGCATCATATTCCTCAAACAGCGGCGCCGAATTTTCATACCATCTTTCCGAATACGCTTCAATGAAATAACAGGAATGATCCATCATCGACCTGCGCAGCAAGCAAAAATGGATAAGTGAAATGGGCCCTTTTTTATCCGATTCCTGCATTTCCCTAATTCGTAAGCATATACGCTTGAAGGTTTCCAGAAACTGATTGATCCACTGCTCCTGATGATGCTGAAGCTCCTCTTCTATCGCAGTCATTTTTTGGTCCAGCGCCGGGAGAAACTGATGCTCATAAAAATATTGCACGATGTTCTTGTTATTCATCTTTACACGCATCCTTCCAATAACAAGGAATTCCACCCTATAATTAACTTCGGATTTCGCGCGACAAAACTTTAGTTTTTAGGGCAAAATGCCCAGGAAACTTCAAATTTTCTTTTTTCAAAGATACCTCATATTAACAGTTACCCTAAAAATAGTATGATTAAATCACTAATTTTCAGGGTGTTCTCTACCTCCATATATTGCTAAAATACTAAATGAAAGCGCTTCACAAAACTATTAATGGAGGGATTTAGTTGAAGAACAAGCTTCGCAACAGATCATTCATTTTGATGATGATAGCCGCTATGCTCACTCTTGTACCTGCATCGGCTTATGCGGCATCCGACTCCACACCTTATGCCAAGCTAAATTTTAACAGCAATAAATATTATTTATTTAATAACTCATGGGGCAGCTCGGGTATTTCCGGCTGGTGGCAGACCGTTTATCATAACAGCAATACGAACTTTGGCTATGTGTGGAATTGGAAGGCAACCACAGGCGGCGTGAAAGCTTACCCTTCCATTGTGAGCGGCTGGCACTGGACAGAGGGCTATACACCGGGCAGCGGGCTGCCGACGCGGCTCTCTGACAACAAAGCGATTAACAGCGGCGTAACCTATACCCTTGATCCTGCAACGAATGGCCAATATAACAATGCCTATGATATTTGGCTGCACAACACGGGAACGGCAACGTGGAGCAGCACGCCAACGGAGGAAATTATGATTTGGAACCGCTGGACAAGCGGCGTTGGCCCCATTGGCGGGCTTGTTGCATCCAACGTTTCCATTGGTGGACAAGGCTACGACGTTTACCGCGGGGAAATTACCGATAACGGGGTTCATCAATGGTGGGTTTATTCTTTCCTCAAACGGACGCAGACGGATAATTTCTCAATCAATGTGAAAAATTTTACCGATTATCTCGTTGGCAAAAACTATTTTCCAACAACCCGCTACGTCAGCAGCATAGAATACGGCACCGAAATTACAAATGGCAGCGGCCAAGTTAATTATTCGAACTTCTACGCAAACGTTCAATAACCTTTAATATAGAACGAGCAAGCGGCTCTCTCGTCCCCCCTAATACGGCGAAGAGGGCCGTTTTGCTGTGCTTGGTGAGAGATTTGGTCAGAGCTGGGCAGTGGAATTCAGAGAGGCAATTGAATCATAAAAGTTCTTGTCGCTGTTTACACCAACAAGAACTTTTATAGGATAATCTTCATAGGTTGTACTTTTGTAAATCATGGGGTTTTAAAACCATGGTAGAAAGTATCCACGACCAATGCCGCTGCGGATTTTCTGGCAATATCCCCGCTTACGACTTGCTGCCACGTCAGGAATAGGAGTGAATACAGGACATTCACAATCCAGTTCTTATCTACATCATGGCGAAAATAACCTTTTTGCTGCAACAAACCGATGACATGCAGCACGGGTTCCCTCAGCTTTTGATCTGCACCAATAATTTCCTCGTTGTAATTAATGGTTGTATCATGGGCAATGAAGTGAAGTTTGTCCCCTAACGGGATGAGCGCTTCAATGAGCATAGGGATGTAGTTTTCACATTTGTCCTCATCCAGTTGAATGCCTTGCATGGTTTCACTTACGACCTCGATTGCGCGTAAGCCCAGGTAAATCATCAATTGCTCCCTGCTTTCCACATACCGATGTAATGTAGCGATCCCGATTCCTGCCGAATCTGCAATTTCATTCATCGAGGCATTTGGCTTCTCAATCAGCAGCTTGGTCGCTTCATCCAGAATGGCGTTAAGCCTCGTTTGCTTGATCGATGTCATTTCTGTTCTCATCTTAGTACACTCCTTGGAGAGTATTATTCTATAATTGATTCAATTTTCAATCATATGGTAGGGTATTACAATAAAATTATAGCATAAGCGTGAATACAACTGAGCGTTCCGGAATCGAATCCGGTCCCCTTACCAAAGCTTGCTTCCTCAAAACTGAAATGTATCCCTGGGGATATGCTTTTCTATAGAGCTATCTCCAGAGATGACATCCCGGTTTTAGCTTTCAATTGTTTTTACATCATGCTGCCGTATGTTATGATACAGTCGGTTTGGAGTTGCCGGCCCATACATCCTTTACATAACGGCTTTCTTCCTCTAACTGTTTGAGCCAGCGATCTCCTGCTTCTGGACTTGCTCCATGCCTTTCCTGATAGGCTGCCTTTAATGTCTCCTCCACAGCAGGAGCCATTTGGCTGCCGTCACCACACACATATATCTTGCCATGTTGTTCCATAAGATCCATCAGCGATGAAGACACCTGCTTCATTAAATCCTGTACATAGGTTCTGGGTTCATTAGGCACGCGTGAGAAAGCAGTATGCAGCTTAACAACACCCTCCTGCTCGAACTGGATCAGCTCGTCTCGATACAGGAAATCCATCTCGTTCCTGCACCCATAGAACAGATGAGCTTCTCCCAGTGTCACCCCTCGCTGTTTCAGGATGGATCTGGCCTGCAAAAATCCTCTGAACGGAGCAACTCCCGTTCCTGGCCCGATCATGATGACAGGAGTAGCCGCCTCTTCCGGGAGTCCAAATCCGGATTCCGGCGTCTGCACAAACATCAGAACACGGTCACCTTGTACACGATCAGCCAAATAAGAGGAGGCGACCCCCGCATACTCTCCTTTACCGCTCCATGCCTGATCCCTGACGACGCCTACCGTAATACTAACCTCTCTCGGATGAAGCAGCGGAGAGCTGGATATGGAGTAATACCTCGGCTTAAGCGGAGGCAGCAACTCCAGCAGCCTGACAAAGGGAAGCTCGCAGGCTTCATATCGTTCAAGCAGCTCCAGCATGGTTACTCTATGGCCAAGGATATACTGGGTGTAGCGTTCAGTCTCCATCATAGACTCCAGCTCACGACGATGGGGCGGACAAACGGTATGAACGGCCAATTCCTGCAGCTGAGAGCGTGTGACCGGTGCCTGAATCTCCACACAGGATCTGATCAGCTCACGTACGTTGACGGATCGGTCTAAGGGCAGATGGGTCAGATGTGAACCGTCGGTGCTCAAGCAAATCATTTCACTGCCATCCATGCCAAACCGTGCCAGAATGCGGTCTACATTTATATCCCGGTTAAGAGGCAGCACGCCGATGTGGTCACCCTCGCGATAGCTGATACCTTCGGGAAGGAGGATTTCGATATGGCGAGTGCTGCGTCCACTTTCAGAGGCTTGCAGTTCCCGGTTATTTTGGACAGTCGCATAGGCAGCATGATAGGTTTTTCCGTATGGGACTTGAGGCGGCCCCTCAACAAATTGCAGCTGAAGCGTACTTGGATTGGCTGTCTCGCTATGATTCACTTGTATACCGAGCGCATCCGTAACCGTTGGCCACATCGCATCCAGCCACTCCTTGACCTGCTGTTCCATATCGCCCCCTGCATCGACTTCCCCCCGGGTTACAAGTCTTTGGGCACCTATGGCAACCAGCCTCTCATCAATAAAGCGCGGGATGCTCTGGTATGTTCCCGACCAGGCCCGGTCTCCGCAGCCTAATACCGCATACCGAACGGCTTGCCCCTCATCTGTTCCGGCCCCTTTCAGCCATTCTACAAATGCCGACGCATTGTAAGGAGCCTTGCCATTGTATGAAGCAGTAACGATAATGACGATGCCTTGGCCCTGCAATCTTCCACTCCATTCATTGAGTGGTGCCACTTCACTATGGATTCCGTAACCAAGGGCCGTACTCGTGATCTGCCGGGCAATGCTTTCCGCTGTACCCAGGTTTGAGCCATATAATACAAGCAGCGATCCATTGCCACTCGGCGTTCCAACTATTGCTGGCCCAACCTTATCCGCAACACTAGATAGAGAATCTGCAGGTTTTGTCTCCGGTGCGTCTATTATCCCTACGGTTCCACTCATGGATACCTGCTCGTGAGGTCTAACCCGAATCTTGAAATCACCAGGCTTCAGCGTCAGAGTCTGCTTAACATCCAATGTATAGTTGTCGTAATCGATCAAGTCAAAATGCTTCAGTACCATACCCAATACTAATGTGGCTTCATAGAGGGCAAACTGCATGCCGATGCAGGCACGCTCACCATTCCCAAAAGGCTTGTAAGCATGATGGGGAACCTTGGACGGATCTTCGAACCGCTCAGGCCGGAAAAGAGCGGCATCCTCTCCCCAGGCGGCCGGATCGCGATGCAGTTGAGGCAGAAGCACACTGAGACTCTGTCCCTTTGGAATGGGATACTTCCCGCCAATGACCGTATCCTCCCTTGCATAAACGTCGAATCCTGGAGCGGTCGGCCACAATCGCAACGATTCATTTAATATCAGACGGATATAGTTAAGCTGAAGAACCTCCTCATATTGCGGGGTTGGACTTGTCAGCACGCGGTCTACTTCTTCCTGAGCCTTCGCGAGCACTTCCGGATGCTTCAGCAGAAAATATATCGCGAAGGATAACAGACCGCTCGTTGTTTCATGGCCGGCTATTAGAAAGGTAATGATCTGATGACGAATGTTTTCGTTGTCCAGCATTTCTCCGGTTTCCGGGTCCTTGCCTTCCAGCATGCGTGCCAGTAAATCTGTCTGTCCCGGCTCGGCACTTGCCTTACGTTCAGTGATGATCTTATCCACCAGCGTGAACATCGTCTGAATATCCTCATCAAACTGGCGTTTTGTTTTGAACATTAGCATATTTTGAATTTTCATTCGCGAGCCTCTGAGCATCGCTTCGTTCAATGCGCGAACCATGCTTTGGACAAACGGGGCATGATCTTCCCGGTAAAAGCTGTTGAAGCGATAATTGAATCCGCACAATCCAATCGTATCCAGCGTCAACCGGGTCATATCATCGGCTACATCGATAGTGTCCTGCGGGTTTAGCCGTGCCCACTTGAGCATTAACTGATCGGCGATGTCAATCATCATGGAGTGATATCCCTTCATCGCCTGCTTGCTGAACGTGGGCAGCAGTATGTTGTGCGCTTTTTTCCAGTTCGGCTCATGCGTCCAGCTTGTAAACAATCCGTCACCGCCGAAGGCGCGAACGTTCTGCAGCTCGTTGTATACATATTTATCAAATCGGGTCACATCGCATACCTCAGCAACGAGTTCATGGCCTGAGACGATTAAACTTGATAGTCCCGGTGCAGTAAATTTGAAAATAGGTCCGTATTTTTCTGCCAAAGCTCCAAGGGATAAGGTTGGCGAGTCTACGTCAATCAAAGGCAAATTGCCTAGCGGACCATACGTTGGGGGGTGGGGAATAGAGATTTTGTCTTTCATCTTCTATCATTCCTCTCTTTATGTGTTGAACATGATTAATTATTAAAATCGCATTAAGCTACGGTGTACTTAATCAATATTAAAAAATAAGAGTAAAACAAAAAAATATTATCAAATGATAGTTTAATCTATCATTCGATAATATTATAATGCCTTCATGCTATATTTTCAACTTCCATTAACATTTTGTTTGCTCTATGGCCCCCATTGCTGACTGTTACAAGCGTTGATCATCTTTAAAGTTAACAACCGAATGCTTATTAGGATCGTATGCTTCAATTTTGTACCCACTATCCTTAAGAAGTTTTATAATGCCCGGTAATGCTGCTATGGTCTGTTCACGTTCATGCAATAATATAACTTCTTTTTGTCTGGATAGCTTCCCGCTAATTTGTTCTATAATTTTATCTGGCTGGCCAGGTAAATTCCAATCAAGCGAATCTATTGTCCAATCCCACATTTTAAATCCAGCCGCCGCAACATCACCCCTGAAAGCCTCCCCCATTTGCGGACTGCTTCCGTACGGTGCACGAATCAGCCAAGGAGTAACACCAATCATATTTTCAACCAGCTTCTGTTCAGCTTGAAATTCCTCGACAAAGTTTTTGGAACCGCCGCTTTCATAGAGCTTCTTGTAATTATGCGTCATGCTATGAAGTCCAGCGTAATGCTTCTCTTCTAAAAGTCGTTTCATCACATCCTGATGCTGTTCCAAGTTGCTTCCAATCCAGAAAAAACTTGCCTTCACCTCATGCTGCTTCAAAATATCGAGTAATGGTGCCGTGTATTTGCTAGGACCATCATCAAACGTTAAGTAGGCTACCTTCCCATTATCCTGCGCACTAACAGATTCCTCTTTAACAACCGGAGTAACTTCTGTTTTGTAAGATTTTTCGGGATTTGCAGGATTTTCAGGTTTTACATTTTCTTGAATTACAGGATCTTGAATAGGCATTACAATTCCTTCAAACCAATTAGCAAAGCCCAAAATCGCATGTACCAAACCATTTATAATTAGCGCAAGAACCAGTAAAGCTAAACTAAGTCTTTTATAATTTATTTTCTTAATTACTTTTTTTCTCATTCTAGGCCGGATGCTTTTGTTATCCTCCATCGACTTTTGATGAATAAACAATTTGAGTGCACTTCCTCCATTTCTTATTTGTAATTATGATCTCTATAGAACGTGAAGCTTAATTATAAAATTGTGTTAATCGATTACCAATTCCAGCAGTATTATTCAATAAGGTTTTCGCACTAAAGAAAATGCTTCCTCTAACCTCTGGATACTTGCGATTGAGTTGAAGCTGCCTAATAATAGCATCGCTTGACTTCCAATCGGTCGTATTGCTTCCAAGCTTGTAAGCTCCGTGACCAATATACAGCTTTACCGATGTCCCTCTTGTTTCCTTCGCCCACCAGTCAACGAGCTTCTCATAAGCAGCAGGCTTGAAACCAATGCTCCAGTACAGCTGTGGTGCTATGTAATCAATCCATTCATTTCTGATCCAGCTCCTGGCGTCTGCATACTGACTATCATAGGCGCTGTTCCCCGTAGTGTCAGAGCCAGTCGAGTCATCCCTCGAATTACGCCATATTCCAAACGGACTAATCCCAAAATCGATTTCGTTTTTCTCTGCTGTTATTTCCTGATGAAGGTCCTGTACAAAAGCATTGATATTATTTCGTCTCCACTCTGCCTTGTTTGACATGGAGCCTTTATATATAGCAAAAGTTCGATCATCTTGAAATGTGTCTTCGCCATACGGATAAAAATAATCATCCAGATGAACGCCATCAATATCGTAATTTTCTACAACTTCCATTATGGCATCAATGATATGCTGTCTAGCCTCAGGTATACCTGGATTGAAAATCAGCTTTTTATCATGAGGGACGACCCACTCGGGATGTTGTTTCGCGGGATGATTCTGCGGCAGTTCTTTTATACTCCCGCCAGTGCTTGCTCGGAATGGATTAAACCAGGCATGAAATTCCATTCCTCTACGATGAGTCTCTTCTATCATGAAGCTAAGTGGATCATAACCCGGGCTTTTCCCTTCCTTGCCAGTAAGTGAACGGGACCAAGTAACGAGTTTTGAAGGATATATAGCATCAGAAGCCCCTCTGACTTGAACGAAGACCGTATTGATGCCCATTGCATGCAGCTTGTCCAGCATGTCGGTAAATTCCTTCTTTTGCGCAGCAGCTGTAAGACCAGACCTAGAGGGCCAATCAATGTTATATACGGTGCTTATCCAGACGGCGCGCACCTCTTTTTCCTTATCTGACATCGTTTTTGATGGGGCTTGAGCATAAGCCATGTTGGGCAAACTTCCAGCTTGTATAAAAATCAACACTAAAACAAAACAACTTAAGAAATAACGCAATGCCATACACCTCCGTCATTCACTATTTTCTCAACATGATTTTCAATAAAGGGTCATAAATGGTCTATTAAGGCATAACGACTACGTCTCCAGGCTTTAAGCCCTTCAGCACCTCAATCTGATCACCAAATTCTATTCCCGTCTCAATATCCTGACGCTCGATCTGTCCATTTCCTTGATCCCGCATTACATAGACCAGTTCCCCTTCCCGCATAATCGCCAAAGCAGACACCACCGCTGCCTTCTCTTTGCGAAAAGTCTCAATTCTACCTTCGAGCGTAAGCCCACCAATCAAAAGCTTATCCGCCTTCATAGCTATGACGACATCAAACTGTGAAAGCTGCGAAGTGTCTGTTGCATTACTACTTGTTTTTGGGAATTGCGATATACTTTGGATTTTCCCTAAAAACTCCTTATCCTTCCTGCCACTCATTTGCACCTTAACCTGCATTCCTGGTTTAAGTTGGATGATGTCTTTCTCCGACACACTTGCGGCAAAATCAACTTGATCCAGGTTAACGATCTTTCCAATTAGCTGACCTTCGGCCAACATGCTGGTTTTATCATCCGGCTCATTGTATAGAAACACGCCTGAAGACGGGGAGAAAATCACTGCTTTGTCCAGAAGTTTCCTTTTCTCCTTGAGTTCGTCCTCCTTTAGCACGATCGCTTCCTCGTTAATCTCGTCTGTCAGCCGCTTGCCCTCACGTGCAATAAATGCTTTTTTTCGCTCCTCTCCCGTTACACCTATCTCTTCTGTCTCAGCCTCCACTGCCTGAGTGACCTGCTTCAGCTTAATATCAAGCCTCGCTTTCTTAATATCAGACTCCAACTGCTTGATTTCTTTTTGAATCGCCTCGGTATCAAGCTCCATAATGATGTCACCTTTCTTGAGCTGCTGACCGTTCTTCTTGTTTCTGCTAACGATTTTAGCGGAAATTGGAGCATAAACCTGCGTTTCTTCCGCATATACGGACTTGCCTTTTACCTGAAGCTCCTCCGTTATCGTTTCCTCCGTAACGGTAAAGCTGATCATAGACTGCGACTCCACCGGCAAAGGAGGCTCCGGCTTATATTGCATATAAAAGTAGTAGCCTGCTCCGATCAGCAAGCACATTGCGACAATCCCTTTTATCCATTTCATCTTGTTTTCCCGCCTTTATTTGCTCGTTCCTTAACCATTTTTGATAACCTCAAGCGCATTCGTTCGGGACGCGCTGACTGCTGGATAAATGCCCGACAATACACCCGTTAGTACGGTGAATACAATGCCTACCACTAGAGCGAATACGGGTATGTTAACATTAAAAGAAACATTGGCAATCGCTCCAGAAACAATGACTTTATTCAGCCCTCCGACTACGATATAAGAAATAACGAGTCCTACTGCTCCTCCAAGCAATCCAAGCAGTGCCGCCTCCGTCACAAACATTTGACGAATTTGCCAAAGGTTCGCACCTAATATTTTCATAACTCCGATTTGCCTGCGTCGTTGGTGCGTTGACATCGTCATAGCAACCAATATGGATAGGGAAGCCAAAAACATAATAAATAGACCAATGCTAAGCGCTGCCTTCTTATAGAGCGCAAACTTCTCTTGAATCATAACCTCCTGAAACAGATTGCTTTGCGTAGTGAGAAACAATTGTTGAATTTGTGCTTCCACTTGTGCAACATATTTCTTATCCTCCACTTTAATAAGTACAGATTCAAACTTGAGAGGAGGAGAGGACTCTCCTTCCTTAACAAATTGCTCTTGAAGCATTCTGGCCGTATCCAGTGAAACGTAAACGGTTTTCTCGTAAAGGGAATATTCTGCGTTTGAACCACTTTTCACCTCAAGCACTCCACTTACCCGCAATGGTGTACTTATTTTTGCAGCTGCCGCCTTATCTGGCAGATTACTTTCGCTAAAATGAATTTGCTGCTGATATAAATCCGTTTGTTTTTGATCGAATTGGCTAAGCTTTAAGTAGTTTTGTTCATTATTGGGATCGTTTTTTAAAGCTTCGAATATTTCATTTCTAATGATTGGATCAGCCAGTCCGAATGTGGCTCCATAGCTTACTATTGCTGCTCCAAGCGCAGTAGAAGCCCCGCCTTCAGCAAACTCGAAACCAAACGATGCAAGTGAACCGAGATCTGTACCAATGACTTCAGTACTCACATTTCTACTATCCAAAATGGACATGTCCATATAATTAAGCTTAAGCATAGGGAGTGCTGCAGTGACATGAGAAAGATTTCTGATAACGTCCAGCTTCTCCTTCGTAATATCCCCTCGTCCGATTTCCATCGTTCCCCCGGCGCCGCTTGAGTTGGGCAGAACTGTTATTTCATCCATCTTGAACTCGGCATTCATTTGTTCTTCACTTTGCCGCTGTGCGGATTGCCCAATACTAACCGCCATAATGATAGAAGCGCATCCAATAGAAAGACCGATCATACATAGAAAGGTAACAACCCTTCTTCTAACAATTTGTCTCCATGACATTTTCACTAAATCTGCAGCTCTCAAGCGGTACCCTCTCCCTATCAATGATCATATTTATGTATGGTTGAGCGAGCCATTCTTCAATGTAATGATTCGACCCATTTCACCAGCCACTTCCGCCTCATGTGTCACGATAACAAATGTGGTTTTCATCTCCATGTTCAGCCTCTGTAAAATAGCCAGTATTTCCTCTTCAGTCTGCGTATCCAAATTACCAGTAGGCTCATCCGCAAAAATAATAGAAGGCTCGCTAATAAGAGAGCGTGCAATACTTACTCGCTGCTGCTGTCCACCTGATAGCTGTGACGGATACATTTCTGCCTTATCTGCCAAATCAACCTGCTCCAATAACAATAATGATTTCTTCTTGCGCCGGGATTCCGATAAAGTATGAAAGACAAGCGGCAGCTCCACGTTTTCTCGAATCGTAAGATTAGGAATCAGCTCATAGGATTGAAAAATAAAGCCAATATGCTTACGGCGATATTCCGCCAGTCGATTTTCATTCATTCTCACAATATCCTGATCCCCAATGTAGATTTTCCCTTTCTCTGGCTTCATAAAACCCGCCATCAAATTGAGCAAGGTTGATTTACCTGAACCAGAGATGCCAAGCAGCGCTACCATTTCACCTTGGCCGATCTCAAGATTGATATCATGCAAAATTGGAACAACTTCCTTCCCCTTGCGAAAGAAATGAGATAAGTCTTCAACCCGAAGCATATATAAAACCACCTTTACTTGACGAACTGTCGGTTTACGCCGCTTAGTCCGTCCTGCTGTTACTATGACTTGTGATTAATAATAAAGAACAAATGTATACAAGCTAACCCGAGTTGTATCTAAAATGTAACAAACAAGCCTGCAAAAAAATCCCTGCCGAACAAGGAGAATTACTCCATCATTCAACAGGGATGCTATAGTACTTTCATATTGTCTTACCAAGCATTTAGCGTAAAGCGCAAAAACTCCGTTCTATTTATAACACGACCGCTGACGAATAAATCATTTTTGCTCCATTGCAGCGTAGGCAGACCTTCAAGGTTGCGATAGATAACCGTGTCGTAAAGAAGCTTATTTCCCTCTAAATACGCTACGTGAATTTCATTGTTTTTGCTGTCCTCCCCTGAAAAATAGGCGACGCGCGTCTGCTCCTCATCAACCGCAATTCCCCAAATTACTCCTTCCTTCAACAGCTTGTAAGTTGCTGTATTCTTGTCATACATAAAGAGACCCTTAGTCCCTTCAATGGTGCCGTATAGAAGTAAATTCCCATTGCCAAGCACCTTAAATTGCTCAATGCCCTGCCCTGAGGCCATTATAGTAATGCCATTTTTCTTATTTACGTCAAACCGGTAGATAACAGCTTTCTCATTCATTTGGACAAGAAAATAAACATCCTTTTGCTCATAGCTGAGTTGAAGCGATTCTAGTAAAATCTGTACATCAACGCTTTGCTTCAAGTCGTTTTTTTCAGCAACAAGGTTACTCAGCTCCTCATAGCTGTACAGCATACGCTTCTTTTCGCCTCCATCTTGCAAAAGATTAAAGCTCTCACCATCAAAACCAATATAAGAATCCTCGCTAATAAAAAGTAACGATTCAACTGCATTATACGGGTAAAGACTTATCTTGGAATTGGATAAATCATATAAATACGCACTTTTAACATCCCAATCTTGCCCATATTGGGTGTAAATAAGTCCCTTTTCTTTTCTTAATAGATTAATAACGTAGCTTACATTCCCTGCAATATCCTTGATCTTGTTTTCTTCCAGCCACAGCATTGATAGCTTGTTTCCACTAAAAGAACGATCAGGACTAATAATAACAACAGAATTATGATCAATCGCTTTAAATAAATAAATGGGAAAATCATAGACTTGTCGAATGATAGATTCGATCTTGACCGTACTGTCGGGTGGCACAGTCAATTTGCCTGCAAATTGCTTGTCAGAAAGCAAAATTGTGCGGGAATTTCCTTTGCTCAGCATGTATAAGTCGCTTACTCCATAGATACAACAGACAAAGAACAGAAGCATAGCGCTAAGGATTAGCATGTTGGGCATTGTTTTCCTCATGCCGACATTTTTAGACTTGTTCATATTCTCCCCCAGGAAAGCTAATGGTCACTTCGGTTCCTTCGTTAATTCTGCTGCTCATTACAATTGTACCGCCATGGTATTCAACCGTGCTTTTTACAATCGACAAACCGAGTCCCGCACTGCCTCTTTCCTCCTTTGCCATACCACTTCCACGATAGAATGGCTCAAATACACGTTGAAGAAGCTCCTCCTTCACACCATTTCCCTTATCTCTAACGATTACAATATTCAAATTATGCTGACGGTAGGCCTCTACACTAATGATGGAATTGACATGCCCATATTTAATAGAGTTATCCATTACATTTAGAAAAGCCTGCTTTAGTTTTTCGCGATCCCCATGCAGCAGCATCCTATCCTCCACTTCGTAGTGGATGACAATATTATACTTACTTGCTTTTACTTTCATATCCTCACAAGCCTCTTGTACAAGTCCAGACAAATCGACCTGCTTCATCCGATAAGTCTGATTGGTCGTCGAAGCTACAGACATATCAAGAATGTCGACCACCATCCCGTTTAGACGCTGACTTTCCTTTATGACATAATCCAGCCCTTTATCAAAAAAAACTTTGTCCGTAAATCCATTATCCTTCAAAATTTGTGCGTATCCGAGTATCGTCGTCAATGGTGTTTTCAGTTCATGAGTAACATTATCAAAAAACGTTTTGCTACGTGCTTGAATTTGTGTGACTTCATCACGCTCCCGTTCAATCACGTCAATCTGTTCTCTAATACGGTTAATCATGGCAGTGAAGGTGCCTGCAAGTTCTCCAATCTCATCCTTTGCATGAATTTGAATGTCCACATTCAGATTGCCTTGTGAAACCTTGGTTGAAAGCTGTGTTAGCTCTCGAATCGGTCTCGTTATTTTTCTGGAGATCATAACGGAGGCTGCGAAAATAAAAATAAAAAGGACAACCGCAAACCCTTCCAGTGTATTCTGAAACCGTAAATTACGCTGGTACAATTCACTGTAATCCCTCTGATATCGCAAAATTCCAATTGTTGTATGGTTCGACTCTAGCGGGAAAGCCAAGCTCGCAATGGCCTGCTCTCTATCCAAATAAGTCACATATGCAATTTCGTGCTTGGCAGCCGCTGCAAGTTCCGGACTAGCATTAAATGATGACGCTCTGCTCTCCTCAGTATAATCGAACGACTGTCCATCCGGTTTATATATAACGACGCTTCCGTCAACGACCGAGCCAATCTCTTTTGCCAACGCTTGTTTCTCAACCGCAAGTGAGTTTGAACTCATCCTCTTGCGATTAATGAGAAAATACTGGTTGACCGCAATATCCAGCTTTGTCTTTACATCAACCATATCTTCGTGAATCGTTCGGTACATATTTTCCTCTGTCATGCGGTAGGATATAATGAGCATCGCTGAAAAACCTATAAATACAATAATAGAGAATAGAGCAACCATCTTATACTGAATCGTCCATTTCATGCTCGCACCTGCATATCCAACTTATAGCCGACACCAAAAACCGTTTCAATAATAGAAGCCCCCTGGTCTGTGTCCAGCTTCTTACGTATTCGTTGGACATGAATATCCACTGTGCGAGTATCCCCTGCAAACTCAAACCCCCATACCCTGTCGAGCAGCTCTGAGCGTGTAAACACCCTTCGGTGGTGAATCACCAAAAATAATAGCAAATCATATTCCTTATTTGTCAAATTAACTTTTATACCATTTCTCCAAACTTCTCTCTCTTCCTTATGGATCTCAATTCGTGTTCCCAATCGAATCACTGGGTACGACTGATTTTCCAGACTTTCGCTAATTAACTCGATTCTACGAAAAATAGCCCGAATACGGGCAACAACTTCCCTAATATCAAATGGCTTCGTAATATAATCATCAGCGCCAAGCTCCATACCTAGCACTTTGTCCAACATATCCGATTTAGCTGTAATCATAATAACAGGTATTCTGAGGTTCACAGACAATTTTCGACATAAGTCAAAACCGCTCATATCCGGCAGCATCAGGTCGAGTAGCACAAGATCAGGTCTATATTTCTCCAATTGTTCTAGTCCTGCTGAACCTGTTCCCGCCTCTTGTACAACAAAACCCTCCTTTCGCAAGGAGTAACCTAATATATCACGGATCGCTTCCTCATCTTCAATCATCAAAATACTTTTTTGTCTCATATATGCCGACGATTCTCCCTCGGTTTTTATTCTATTTTGTATGCAAACTTGCATTCTGGATAGAGTAGAGCGAAGAATGTTACAAATCTGATACAAGTTTTGCCTATATCGATACATTTTTCGATTAAATTGTTCTTACATATAGAGTAATTCCCTTTAAATCTGGTTGAAAAGAGGTTCGAATATTTTATGATGAGTGATACCAAATTTCAAGATACATATATTAAATATAGGTATCAGATAACGAGATATCTAGCAGGAATAATGAAAAACACAGAGGACGCCGAGGATTTGACACAGGACTGCTTCATTCGACTCATGAATGTTTCATCCGATATTGCAGAAGACAAGCTTTTCTGCTATTTGAGAACAACAGCCAAAAACCTGGCCATAGATACATTCCGCAAACGCAGAAGGGCCAAAAAAAAGTCGATAAAAGTAGAAAAAATCTTATTTTACTACGAAACATCAGAGTTGGAGGTTCAACAAAACGTTGAGGAAATCGTCTCAATAGTGAAAAATAAAGAACACCGCCAAATTCTAGAACTGCGCCTTTTACATGGCTACAATATAAAAGAAACGGCCAAACTCGTCGACAAAAGTGAAGGGCTAATTCGTATATACCTGTTCCGTGCGATGAAGCAAATAAGAGATGAAATGATTTCTTGAGTGAAAGAGAAATAGATAAACAGTCAATGCTCGATCAGCCTATTCCTAGCGTATTTTGCAGCACGATACGATAGCCGTCGGGATCGGCGATGGTGATGCCTTTTTGCTTCCAATAAGGATTTTCCGGCTCCACCTCGGGGTAACCCAGCTCCAGAAGACGCTCTGCGATCATTAACTGTTGCTCGCGATCCTCAATGTAGAACACCAGCAGATTATCCTCAGACGGTGGGGCGAGCGGCGCCCCCGAGACATGCTGCGTAAACTCCAAATGGTAGTCCGCTCCCGGCAGGCCGAACATCATGCCATCGTACCCGTCATGCCCCTCGAAGGAACCAATTCGTTCTAGGCCCAGCCCCTGTTCATAAAAAGCAGCCACCTCAGCCAATTGGTTCGTCGGCCTTGCTACTCTGAACTGTACGGCTGGCATCGCGCCAGCCCATTGTTTTTTACTCATGCTGTACAACCTCCTCTATCTTCTTCACTTACAACAGCCAGTCGCTTCTAAACCTTCGCAGCCGTCGGTGCTGAACCTTGCGGACGCGACTCCCCTGGCGCAAGCCGCTGAAATACATAATGCGTCAGCAGCAGCCCCGTCATGCCCATTACAAAAATGATCATCGCCATGTAGCTGGAGTGCAGCACAGCACCAAGGCTAATGCCAATAGCGCCGAAAGCGCCAGCGAACTGCCCAAGCAGGCCGTTCACCGCCAAATACGAGCTTCGAGCCTGATCCTTCACAATGCCAGCGAGATAGGCTTGTCTGATCGGCGTAAACATCAGCTCGCCAATCGTCGCTCCCAGCATGGATACGAGCAGCAGCCACACGGAGTTGCTGAAGCCGACGATCGTAAAGCCAAGCGTGTACAAAATAACGCCAATATACATAATCCGTGCCGGCCGGAAACGGCGGACAAAGCTGGCTGCCCAGATCGCGAGGCAGACGATAATGAGCGTGTTCTCGACCTGCAGCAGACTGACAAGCCGGATGCCTGTCAGCTCGAAGGTGAAATTGTCCAGCATGGGCAGCTGCTGGGGCTCGAACTCTTTTTGCAGGCGGACGCTAATGTAGTTGTACAAGTGAATTTCCAGCGAGCGAATGAGCATCCCGCTGACACTGTAGATAATAAACAGCTTGTCCTGCGCCACCAGCTTGTAATTAAGCGCCATATTGCGAATCGGCCCTTTGCCGTTATACTGCCGCCTGCTCTCCGCATCCGGAAAATGGGTTTCCCGAATAAAAAACAGCGTTAGAATGAGCGTCGCCAGACTCGCCAGTCCCATAATCATAAAAAGCTCGGTCCGGTGCGTTGCGAACAGAAAGCCGCCGATCGGTGCGCCAATCGAGATCGACAAATTGATCGCCCAGAAATTAATGCTATAAATAAAAGCGCGATTTTCCTTCGTGCTGACGTCAATCAGCATGGCCTCAGCCGCTGGATTAAACATGCCATTGCAAAGACTAAGCAGCAGCATCATGGAAAAGGTCAGCCAAGTGGAATCGAGAAATGGCGAATTGGCAAGAGTCATCACAAGCACCGATATAAAGCGGATGATTTGTGCGTAAGCCATCACCTTTTTTCGTCCATAGCGGTCTGCCATATATCCGCCGTACAGGCTCGCTGTAATTTGCAGAAGCAAATTAATGAGCAGCAGCAAGCCTGCAATTCCTGCCCCCAGCCGCTGGGTAAAATAAATCGCCATAAACGGCAAAATCATCGCCTCTACGCAACGCGTCAAGAAGGTTGTCAAAATCCGAATTTTTATATTGCGGTCCAGCTGCATAAACATGATCGTTTCCCCTTTCTCTGTGTAGACTTAATTTTAGCTGGGAAAACGAGAATAAAAAGAGTAAGATTGAAATTAAAATTTCACCTTTTATAGGACGGCGCTTGGACCAGCATGAGCAAAGGACGGATATGACATGAAGCATAAAAAGCATTATATTGAGCTGCTGTTATCGCTGCCCGGCAAACAACATAAGGGGGCAACAATTTCGATTACGATCGGCGAGCTGACCAAGGTGCTGAACTGTACGCCACGCAACGTCAAGCTGGTGCTGCGCAGGCTGGTGGAGGAAGGCTTTGCAGCATGGAGCGCGGGGGTGGGACGCGGCCATATTTCGCAATTGACGGTTATCCGCGAGCTGGAGGATGTGCTGACGGAGCATTTTAACGAGCTGCTTGCAAAGGGAAAAATGAAGGAGGCCATCGCTTTCATCTCCAGCCACGAGCTGCCCCCTGTCTTGCGCGACAAGCTGCGCGCTATGCTGGAAAATCGCATGGGCTTCCAGCTGGAGCAGGCAGGTGCCGCCAATCTTGATGTGCTTCGGGTGACCGTGACGAGGAAGCTGGGCATCTTTGATCCAGCCTTTGCTTTTACCGTTACCGAGGTGTTTCTACTGGAGCAAATCTACAGCCGCCTGATCGACTTTGATTCGGCAACGCAGCGCTTCCTGCCTTCGCTTGCCCATGCCTGGGAAAGCAATGACGATTACACGGCATGGACCTTTTATTTGCGTAAAGGGGTAGGCTTTCACCACGGGCTGCTCCTAACAGCCGAGGATGTGCGGTTCACGCTGGAGCGTTTGCGGGAGGTCCATTCTCCCTCCTGCTGGCAATACGAGGACATCGCGGACATTGAGATAGTCAGCGATTATTGCCTGATCTTCAGGCTGCGGCAGCCTAACCCGTTTCTGCTGCATTTTCTCAGCTGTGCGGCCATGTCGATTTTGCCGCATGATGTCGTATTCTCCGAGCAAAAGATGCTTGGTACAGGCGCCTTCAAGCTAGTCGAAAAGGCTGCGCAGGTGCTGCGGCTTGAAGCCTTCGACCACTATTTTCGCGAGCGGGCCTGGCTTGACCTCGTGGAAATTTGGCATATTCCTTCGGATGCGCCAAGGGAACGGCAATTTACCTTGCCGCATATGGACGCCGCATCCGGTGATCATGCTGGGGAAAATAATAGAGCGATGGATTCCTTGCTTGATGGCTGCCGCTATTTAATTTTCAACTTCAGCATGCCAGGCATCCAGCATCAGTCCACCTTCCGCCAAGCGCTTCGGCTGCTGCTTGACCGCGAGCTGTTGATTGCTGAGCTGGGAGGCAATCGCGCCATACCTGCAAACAGCTTTCTGGTCGCTAGCAGTGAGCTCGCTTCTTATGAATCTGGCTCGCTGGCTGATGCAGAAGCGCTGCTCCGAGCAAGCGGCTATGCTGGCGAAGTCATCGAGCTGTACTACCACGGCAGGCCTGTTGAGCAGCAGGATATGCTTTGGCTGCAGCAGCGGGCAGCTGCCATCGGCCTTCACCTGAACCTCCATCCCTATGTCATTGCAGAGGTCTCGCCTCAAAAGCTTGCGCAATTCGCCCATTTGATGCTGGCAACTGAGGTGCTGGAAAACGATACAGAACTAGGTTTGCTTCGGCTTTTCTATAATGAAGACAGCAATTTGCATCATTTTTTGACTATAGAACAGCGAGAACGGCTGCGGAGCATACTTGCCCGCTACGTCAGCCTCCCTTCCGCAGCCGAGCGGGCCCAAATTGTAGAGGAAGCCGAGCAATGGCTGCGACAGGATAACTGGCTGCTTTACCTATACCATTCCCGGTTCCAGACGCAGCTGCCGCTAGCCCTTCAAGGGCTGGCTATCGATTCCTTCGGCTGGCTGGATTTCTCCAAGCTATGGATCAAAAAATAAAGGAATGCCCTATCAATCATCATATGATGATCGATAGGGCATTCCCATTAAAACAGGGACGATCCCATCAGCAAGCACCGCTTAGCTAATCGGACCGTCCCTCTTTCGCATTAATCCAATACAACCGGCTTATCCGGCTGCTTCAAAAATTCGAACATCATCTTGATCTGCCGCTCGGTATTGCGCTGCACCGATAGTGGAGGAAGCGCATCCTCTGCGAAAAAGCCAACATCGCTCGTCTCCGGCCCAACCGCCGCTTCTCCGCCAATAATTTCACATGCAATAAACAGGTCGTAAATATGATAAATATCCGGTGGATGCTCATGCTTCTTTTTATCCAGTACTGCGAGCAGCCGCTTTGGCTTGACCTTAAAACCGGATTCTTCCCAAATTTCCTTCACCGCAACCTCAGAAGGAGAAATGCCAACATCCGCCCAGCCTCCCGGCAGCGCCCACGCCTGATCCTGCTTTTCTTTGATCATTAAAATTCGGTCATCCTGGAAAACAACGCCGCGAATGCCGACCTTCGGCGTCGCATATCCCTTATCGCTGGCAAAAGTTAACGCCAGCTGTTCCCGTTTCATGCCGGTGGCAAAAGCCAGCATATCAACCGAAATGGCGCGAAGCTCCTCATAGCGCTCGATATCGAAAGCATTTTCCGAATAGGTAAGCCCATTTTGCGCGAGTGCTTGAATCCGTTTTACCCAGTCCAGCCACTGCTCATCTGACGAATGGTTCATTCCACATTCCTCCGTATTTCTAAATCATGCGGGTCGAGCTCATCAGATGCAAGCAAAACTCCAGATCTGCCTGCAAATGCTCCTTCATCAGCCGCTCGGCAAGCTCGCCATCCCTGGCTTCGATCGCTTCATATATAAACGACCGTCCGGCGGAAAAGATAAATAATGGACTGCATCTGGTCAATAATTTGCACCATGACCGGATTGTTGCTTGCTTTCACAATAATATCATGAAACGCTTCATTCGCCTTCATAATTTCTTCCAGCTCGCCCGTCTGCCCGATCTCGACGCATTCACGCAGCGCTGCCAGCTCGTGGTCAGGAAGAAACGTTGCAGCACTGCGGGCTGCATGCCCTTCAAGCAGCATGCGAACCTGAAAACGATTGCGCAAATCGGCTTCTGTCGGCGTCACAACCTTCTTGCCAACGATCAGTCCCTCCTGCTCCAGCTTGCGAATGGAGTCGCGAATCGGCGTTCGGCTGACGCCTAGTGAAGCGGCAAGCTTTTCCTCGACGACCTTGGTGCCTTGGGCAATTTCGCCGCGCAAAATCATGTCACGCATAATTTCATACGCCTGCCTATAGGCGAGAGAAGGCTTTTTCTTGTCCTGCGTCATCTGATCCACCTCATATAATTTAAAATCTTCATTATATAGAACTGCTGGAAAAAAGTATAGACTAGAAATCGATTTTAATATCCCCCGTGATAATTGTATACAATTTTAAATAAAATGTATTCATTAATTACTTTTAAGTATACATTTAGTGGATGCGTCGGCCGTCCCTAGGAGCTATTTTTGTCAAAAGAAGTATTGGAAGTGAGAAAAATGTCCACTGGGCGATGATGGTGGTCGCACTCATTTGCGGTATTCCCTTGTTCATTCAAGTCGGTATCGTCCTGCTGATCCCGCTCGTATTCGTTATTGCCAAGCATACAGGCACGTCCTTGATCAAAATCGGACTGTCGCTTATCACCGGACTCGCTGTTGTACACAGTCTGATTCCACCGCATCCAGCAGCTATGCTTGCCGTTAGCATTTTCCAAGCGGATGTGGGCAAAACGATTATGCTCGCCCTGCTTGTGTCGCTTCCTGCTGCGGCAGTAGCTGGCCCGATTTACGGTACGTTTATTTCCAAGCGCATTAAGCTTGAGCCAAACGCCGAGCTTATGGCGCAATTTACTGAAAACAAGCAAAAAGAACTGCCAGGCTTCGGTATCACGCTATTCACCATCCTGCTTCCAGTTATGCTCATGCTGCTTGCAACGATTGTTAACTTGACACTGCCGGAAACAAGCTCCGTCCGCTCCGTCATTAACTTTATCGGCAGCCCGGTCGTCTCACTCTTGATCGCCCGGCGCAGGTGGCGGCTTCAATAAAATTTTGACCGCCAGCGGTGTAGGCGAAGCGATTGCCGGCTATGCGCAAATGGCACATATGTCGCCGCTCGTGCTGGGCTTCGTTATTGCCGGATTAATCCGTGCAGCAAACGCTGAAGACTTGGACGGTTATGGAAACGATCCTATCATTCGTCGCTTTTGCGGTCGTAATGGTGCTTAGTATATTTATTTAAACTGACTGGGGGGATTAACGGGAGATTGGGCTGCGCTGCGTAAAAAGGTTGGTTTTCGATCGTTGTTGCTCCGGGACATCTTCGAATTTATACCGCTAAGGCGTTACAAAGCCCTACACAAAGACGAACGCTACGCTTCTCAAATCCAACCTTTTTACTCCGCTCCGCCCTCCCTCCCTCCCTCCCGGTTCATCCGGTTTAAAACATATACATCGCAAAGGAGCCTCTCGCAGGCTCCTTTTTTAATTTTATTGAATCTATTCGCTAGTCGATATCTTGGCGAATAATGAAAGTCGAGAGACGAGAGATGAAAGATAAGAGATTAGAGACAAATGGCAAATAGATTGAGATCGGGGAGTTGTTCCTAGTATACTAAAGGAAGTAAGTAACTTTTTGATAGAACAGGATGTGTTGACCTTGGAATGGGCTTCCCTCTTATCGTTTCTAGGCGTTGCGGTGCTGCTGACCTTAATGCCGGGACCAGACAATTTGTACGTGCTCACCCAAAGCATCGCCCGTGGCAAAAAAGCAGGAATCATAACAACGCTTGGGCTATGCACCGGCCTCTTCGCCCATATTTCCGCAGCCGCTCTCGGCATCTCCGCTATCGTCTACCAATCGGCAGTTGCCTTTGCCGTCGTGAAATATGCCGGTGCCGCCTATTTGCTCTATTTGGCCTATAAAGCTTTTCGGCAAAAGCAATCTGCCCTCGCGCTCGGCACCGCCGATGAGCTGGCCTATTCCTCCTTATACAAAAAAGGCATCTTCATGAGCATGCTGAATCCTAAAGTTTCCTTGTTTTTTCTGGCGCTGCTGCCGCAATTCGTCAATGAGGCAAACGGCTATGCTTCTTTGCAAATGATCGCGCTAGGACTCGTGTTCGTGCTGCAAGCCATTGTTATTTTTACCCTGATCAGCATTTTTGCCGATGTGCTGCGCCGATTTATTTTCAAACGCCCACGCCTGTCCAGCAAAATGAATATCGTCGAAGGCTCCGTGTTCGGCCTAATCGGCCTCAGCATCGCCTTCAGCAGAAAATAGCTAGACACAGAAAAGAGACATAAAAGGGAGAGCTATCATGTTTATTGTTATGGGTATTATTATGCTTGCCGTTTTCGGCTCGCTCGTTTTTTATCAAAGCTGGAGCATTTGGCGGTGGCTGAAGCCGCTGCATACGAAGCCCCGCAAGCTCATTTACACGGTCGTGGCCGTTCTGCTGCCCTGCATCTTTATCATCGCAATGATTTCGCAAAATGCTATTTTAATTGCGATTGGCATGTACTGGCTCGCTATTTTTTGCTTATTGCTGCTCATTATTCCATCCGTTCAGCTCATCGCAAGACTGCTGCGCTTTACGTCATTGCCGCGCGAGTCGGTGTTCAAATGGTCCGGCCTTGCCATCCCCGTCCTGCTCATAGCACTGCTTGGCTACGGTTCGTTTCTAGCATACAGCCCCGTTGTACGCACGTATGACATTACGATTCCCAAAGGCTCACAAGACGGCGATTCAGCGAACAATACATTAAAAATCGTTATGGCCTCCGATATGCATTTTGGCATTTTGTCCGGCAGTGATCATGCCGTGCGTCTCGTCGATCGCATTAATGAGCTGAAACCAGATATCGTGCTGTTTCCTGGCGATATTTTGGATGACCAAATCCAGCCTTATTTGGACAACGGCATTGATAAAATTATGGCGACGATCGAGGCACCCTACGGTGTGTATGCTTCACTCGGCAACCATGATAAATACAATGGGCATATCGAGGACATTATTAACGCCGTTGAAGCGGGCGGCATGAAGGTGCTTTATGATGAGTCAGTTACCATTGATGACCGCTTCACGCTGCTTGGACGCAAGGACCATTCTGATACTGAGCGTGCGCCGCTGAGCGAGCTCGTTCAAGGCATAGATGCTGCCAAGCCGCTCATTTTGCTGGAGCATCAGCCTTATGATTTCGATATTGCCGATGAGCTGGGCATTGATCTGATGGTATCAGGCCATACGCATTACGGCCAAATATTCCCGGCGAATTTCATTACTTCGCTCGTGTTCGAGAATGACTGGGGCTATTTGAAAAAGGAAAAGCTGCAATCGATCGTGTCCTCCGGCTTCGGCTTCTGGGGACCGCCAATTCGCCTCGGCTCCCGCTCCGAAATTGTGGAAATCAATGTGACGTTCAGCAGCCCGGGTGCAGAATAACCATTCGATTGAACTATATCTATGCAAAAAGAGAGCCATCCCACATGAAGCGGGATGGCTCTTCTTCGTATTGCTTGATGACCCTATTATTGCTTCAATCGCTATCTTTACTGACTACTCCAGCTTTTGAAGAAACTTGTTAATAGCCTGGGCTGTTTCGGCCCGTGTGGCGGTAGCAGCTGGATCAAACCGATTTTGATTTTTGCCGTTCATAATTTCCAGCTCGGTTACCGCAGCTACAGCCTGCTTTGCCCATTCTGATATGTCACTTGCATCTGCGAAGTCCAGAGCCGTCTGGTTGGCAGGCTGCTCGTCATCGTTCATCATCACCCAAGCCCTTGCCATAATGCTAGCCATTTGCTCTCTGGTCAGCGCTTCATTCGGAGCGAATGTCTGTGCTTCCTTCCCTTGAATGAGTCCCGCAGCTACTGCTGCGTCTACCTCATCATAAAACCAGTTGTCAGGGGATACATCATCAAACTTTTGCTCAGTGCTCGTTGTGCCAGCGGCACCAGTATCCAGATTGAGCGCCCGGACGAGCATCGCTGTAAATTCAGCGCGGGTTGTCGTTTTTTGCGGGGCAAACCGCTCATTCGAAAGCCCGAAGACGATATGCTTGGCCGTTAATGAACGAACCGCATCATATGCCCAGTGCGAGGCAGGCACATCGCTGAAAGCTGCTTCATAAGACATGACCGCATATTTGCTGAAATGAGACACTGAGGTGCTGATTTGCTTGGCAGCCTTGTCGATTTTGCCACCGACATACTCCCACTTTTGCTCGCTTTCATTGTACCAGTAAATGCCCAGCAGATTTTCTACATCCGCGCTCGCGTTATAGCTCAATTGAATGCCTACAGGTGAGGAGAAATTGGGCAGCTTCGTCTCTGCCCCATTTGCTGTGCGGATCAGCAGATTAAACGCGTAAGCTTCTCCGGATGATTTTAGGCTGCCGGATTGAACGTTCTGCTCCAGCCTATCCAAAGACAAAATAATTTGCGCGGTCGCAGCTTCATTTGCCCTAACAAGCTTTGCCAAATCTATTAGCACGCTTGATGGAATTTCAAGCACCACACCGTTACTTTCTACACGAAGCGCAGAAGTTCCCAGCAATGTGCCAGCATTGGCAGGCAGCACAAGCTTGCTTTTGCCAGCGGCAAGCTGAAGCTTTACAGGCTCGCCATTGCTGCTTGCCAGCTCATTGCTTGTCACAACTTGATTCGCAGCCGGTATTGGAGTTGTTGACGGCGACGGTGCTGGCGTTGCAGTCGACGATGCAGCCGGACTCGGCGTTGCTGGTGCTGGTGTCGCAGTCGGTGACGGCGTTGAAGTAGACGAAGACGTTGGCGTCGGTGTCACCGGTGAACCCGTTGGCACTGGTGTCGGCGTTGGTGTCACTGGCGTATCAGTTTGCACTGGCGTAGGTGTTGGCGTCACCGGCGTATCGGTTGGTGCTGGTGTCGGCGTTGGCGTCGCCGTCGGTTCAACTGGTGCTGCCGTCACCGTCACAACGGCCTCCGCACGGAGCGAGGTTCCATCAACCGTCCCTGCAACAGTAAAGCTTCCTTCCGCCGCATATTGCTCAGCGCTTATTGCATCCCAGACGACAAAAGCGGTTCCAGTCGTATCGTTCTCATACGTAACCTGAACGCTTGCCGGGAGGCTCGGCGCAGTGCCAATAGTCGTAGCTGCCGCTGCTTGATCTACGCTTTTAATATCTTTGCCCTCATACAACCCCTTCACTTGCGAAGCAGTCATCGGCCCATTATAAATCCGGAAATCATCAAGGTCCGCATGCAGCTGCGCCCCGTTGCCATAACCGGATACGCCAATCCTTTTGACATCAGCAGTAGCGGTTATCGTCCTCGGTGTGCCGTCTGTGCCAAGCGTCTGCGACACCCCATTTTTATAAATCGCCCGTTCACCGGTCGTGGAATCAAACGTAATGACGACATTCGTCCATTCATTCAGCGGCAGAAAATCATTCGGCGATTGCCTCACATAAAAACCGTTGGCGCCATCGACATAAAAAATGCTCGAGTTGCCATTGTAGGTCAAGAAAAAGCCATTTCCCGCATAATTGCTTTCCGGCTTGAACCAGAGCAGCACATTTTCGCGGTCATTCATGTTTTCCGTCCGTTTAATCCAATAGGACAGTGTCAAGCTGCCAGGCTGCAAAGCCGCACTATTGCCCGCGTCTACATAGTTGCCGGAAACGCCGTTAAACTGCAAGGCTCCTCCGGTATGCCCATCGCTTACCCAGCCCAATTCCCCATTAATCGTGCCATTTAGTCCTGAAGCAGAGGCATCCTGGACGACCGATCCTTCCGTCTCATCGAAATTGTAGCGGACGACGAGTGAAGGATAACCCTGTATTTCTCGGGCCATTACCGTTACGGTTGCCGTCGCTTCCAGGTCTGTGCCAATAACGATGCCTTTTACCGTAAAGCTGCTGCCTGCTTCCGCGTACTGCTCCGGCTGAATGTCATTCCATCTCACCGAGGCATCAATGGAGCTGCCATTTTTCAAATAAACCTTTACCGATGCTGGCAGTTTCGGAGCTACGTCCACTGGAGTGGACACCTGCACCTCTTCAATGCGTTCAATTTCATCAACTGGTGGAGCAACCATTGCCGCAATTTCCGCAGCCGTTAAAGCACGGCTGAACAGCTGAAAATCATCGACGCTGGCATTTAAATAAGGATCGCTATACTGTGATTTGCCAATATAGTTATTTTTCGTTTTGCCGAGGCTTCTCGGCGTTAATGTCATATGATCATTACGTCCAACCTCCACACCGTCCACGTACAAAATGCCCAGCGGGCCATCCAGCGTTACCGCTACATGTCTCCATTCGCCAGTTGTCAGCGCCGGTCCAGTAATCGATTGCTCGGCTCCCGCCTGATTGCCGCCCGTCGTTATGCTGAATTGCATAGAGGAGCCTACCTTCGGCGCCAAAAACATATACGTTTGTGTACCTGTTCCAAAATCAAACAATCTGGAGAAATCATTCAATTGATCGGCCTTCACCCAGGCCGCAACCGTTATTTTCTCCGTAAGCCCCAGCACATTGTCCGGCAGCAACACATAACCATCGGTACCGCCTACTTTGACGGCATTGCCTGAACGGCCGCTCGTCCATGATGACGTGCCTTTTAGCGATGCATCATTTCCACTGCCGGAGGAATCGGCCGCAATGGTCCCTTCCGTTTCATTAAAGTTGTAGCTGGCGATAGCCTCGGGAAGCTCTGCTGGCGGATTAACGGTAATGCTCACCGTATCGCTGGCATTCAGCTCCGAATCATCTGCACTTAGCTTTAATACATAGTCTCCCGGCTCATTAAACTGGGCTGTCGTAACAGCCGAGGTCGCATAGCCGAAGTCCACCACACCGCCGACGGGGCCAGATTCCATGCTCCATTGCACAGTCAGCTTTCCAGCCGGAAGGCCATCATCCTGCACGCTACCTTTCAGTACCAAGTCATCATATAAATGAATCGCCTGATCGTCGCCCGCATGAACAGTAGGCGCTGTATTCGGATCTGGCGTCGTTTCACTCAGCTCGACCGTATAATTTGCGGCTGCTGGTGCATTTATCGCGAGAACCGCTTTTGCGCCGAACGCATTCAGCTTGCCCGCTGGCTGACCATCCACCGTTACGGCATAGGCTCCTGGCTTCAAGCCCTCCAGCGTCAAATGAACTTGATGCGCCGTACCCGGCGTCAGATTTTTAATATCCAGCGCAGCTGCATCCTTGGTTTTGGACAGGACCGCATGCGTAAACTGGTCCCGCTCAAGCGTCAAATACAGCTTTTCGGTTATCAGGTTTATTTTCTTATAAAGTCCATCAATAGGCTCGATCGAATACGAGTTGCTATCCTCCGTCACATTCGCTCCATACCCTGTCAGTCCAAAAATCGGATCAACCGCAATGTCCGCGCTTAAAATTTGCAGGGCGCCGAACAAGCCAAGGTCGGATTCTCCCGTCATGCCTCTCCAGCCATTAAGCAGCGGCAGCGATGCGCCTCCGCCATGTCCAAGCGTTCCGAGATTGCCCTTCTCCGCTTGATACGTCCACGCCGAAGCGCCATAGTTAGCAGGATCATCACTGATCTGCCCCGTGTTTATTGAGCCAATGTTTGCGATTTTCGCTGCATAGGAAAGCCGCTGCTCCACTTCCCGGTTGCCGCTCGATTGATAGCGAATCCAGTCATCCATCGCATAACCGGCAAGCGATACGGTATACTGAAAATTCCACCAGTTTTCGCCCGTAATCGTGACCGGGTCCGTGTAGTAATACCACACTGGCATATGACCGCGCGATGCCCGCGTTTTGGCATTGATTTTGCCCATCATTTCTTGAGCTTTGAGCTGCTCAGCCACATTCTCGCTTTGCATTTTGGCAAGGGTGTAGACCGCTTCCTCGCCCGTGTTGTCGTAGCTGTATTCCGAGCCGTACGGATACGTCGTATTTTTAAAATTGTTATATTTCGTTGCCATTTTCCCAATGATGTCATTGGCCTCGACGACATAACCTTCATCCTGCAGCGCTTGAATAATCGCTGGCGTCGTCAGCTCGCCCATCAATCCTGTATTCCAGTTGTAGGCAACCGGACCTTCGTAGAGCGCCTTCATAATATTGTAGGCCCGCAGCAAATACGTATTCGCATCATGCTCGTAGTCGATAAGGCCCGGATATTCCTTGACGATTTTATACATGCTGAAGAAGGTGTTGTAAATGTGCGGATACGCATAACCGCGATAGGTCGGCGTCGTATTCGGCTCCGGCATCAAAAAGTCATGAATCAAATAATCCTCATGATGACCGTTCATCAAATTCGTCCAAATCGCCGTTTCCAAATATTCGTCGACCGCCTTGACTTCTCGCGCCACTGGATCAAGAGCATTTTTCTCCGCCAGAAACTGTCCGTGCGTCAGTCCCCAATCGTCGCCCCAGCCCCAGTAGCCGTTGAAATTACCCATTTTCTTCTTCGTATTCATCATCCAGTCATCGAACACTTTGTCATAAATTTCGCCTGGCGCCTGCCACTGCATCGAATCCACCATAAATTCGGAGTGTGCCGCCAAAGCTTCATCAATCGGAGAAATCGCATAAAATTGCAAAACCGTACTTAAGCCATCTCCGTAGCTGACCGTAATATCGTTCGGCCCCAGCTTCGTCATTTGCAGCTCGTAAATGTGATGGTCGCCTGCTTTGCTCTCCACAAGCGGAATGTCGTTGCCGTCTTCATCCTTAACAGAGTTAATCGTCTGCTTGGTTCGCAAATCGAACTTCGCTTTCTGATTGGTCGGAACGATCATGCCGGGAACGACGCTGACATCGATCAGTCCTTCCTCATACAGCCTCTGCTTCATTTGGTGCTCATCAGCTACAGCAAAAAAGTTAAAGCCATACTGATTGTCTGCCCCCGCCTCCAAAATAAGGCTCGTATTCGGCAAATAGCCGCGGTTCGTCTTCTTGATCACATTGGAGTGGATGTAATAGACATTCAGCCCTTCTATCCACTTGCCGCTTTCTCCCGTCCATTTGCTGTTCGGGCGCTCCTCCTGCCGCCACCGATCCTGATATTCAAATCCAGCCTTCGTCTGCGAATCAGGCGTCATCAGCAGGTAGGAACCTAGTCCGCTAGGACGGCTTGCCGTCATATACGAGCTGTTGTTGCCAACAAAAGAATGGCTCACGACGCGCGTTTCATAAATCGCATCCCCGTAATTCCACTGCTCATTGAAAGGAAGCGGTACGCCGTAATCGCCGATCTCCAGCTTCTGCCCGCTCGTATTCGTCAGATTAATGGTCCAGTTTAGCGAACCATCCTCCTCCAGCGTGTAGGTTTCCACCAAAGTGAAATCCCTTATGCCACCGGCATTTTGCGACCCGGCATACGTTACGGTTGTCACGTCGCCGGATCTTGCGATTTGCCTCACATCGCTCGATTGATTTGTTGATGCTTCCTTCCATTCGCCGTTATCGCCCAAGCGGTACGTAAACATGAGCTCGCCCATCCATTGGTGATCGGCTGTATCCTGCTCAGGCGCTACCGTCTTATTCATCACATATTCAGTCGGGAATAAATCGCCTTTGATTTTCAGCGAGCTGATTTCGCCATATTCCCCGATCTCCACCTGCAAGCCGCCGCCCTCTGCTTCCGCCCCCCATGCCTTCCCGATTAATGGACTAAACAACCCTGTTATAAGCGCTACTGCTGAAAATAAAGCTATGGTCCGTCTAGCCGTTAACGTCTTCCATCTCTTCTTTATCACAAAACAGCCTCCTTGTTAATCGTTTAGATTTTTAATGAGAAACCGCTACTTTATTCTAGCTCCTCATTCCAATAGGAAACAGCAGACACCCCTTTCCGCTTACTTCACAAGATAATGTAAGCGCTTTTTTATTATCATAGCACGGTATTTTTGATTAGGATTTAATGATTTCAACCAAAACTTTCATATTCGCAACTTGATTCCCTAAATCTAAACGTGTAACTCTTTCCTATACAAGAAGTCTGCCTTCTATTTTTTTCGATTGAGTTTGTAGGCCACCTTGAGTATGATAGAGGAAAAACGAAGCTGTTCATTCATACAAGCCTAATTCAAGTATGATGGGGGTGCACGTTGAAGCCAACCGTTTTGCATTTTATCACACCGCCGGTTCCCTGCATTGTCGATTGCGGGACAAACGTCTACGCGCCGGGCGAGCAGCATATTAGACGTAGAAGCATTGGCGTCTTTGATCTGATTGCCGTCACCCGTGGCACCTTATTTATTAGCGAGGAGGACGAGCAATGGAGTCTGAAGCAGGGGCAAATGCTGATTTTGCGCCCGGATGCGCTGCATTATGGCTTTGCTCCATGCACCGAGCCTACCGAAATCATCTGGATTCATTTTCAAATTTTCGGAAGCTGGCGCACAAGCGAATCGCTGCAGGCTGCTGCGGAAGAACAAGCCTCTCTCATGGAGTCACACCGGGCAATAACCTATCTGCACAACCGTGATTTAAGCTCTATTTTTATCCAAAAACACAGAAATTTGTCCGCTCAGGCTCTAAGCCTGCTCGGCTATTTTTCCCAGTTGGAGCAGGAGCCGCCCACCTTGCGCAATTGGAAAAGGCAGGATCATTTTCAAGCCTTATTGCATGAATTGAAGGAGGAGCAGGCACTAGCCTCAGACTCTACGACCGCTGCTCTCGCCAGGAAGATTGAGCTATTTATCCGCCAAAACTATGCACTCCCCATTACGAATAAAATGCTGCAAATTCATTTAAACTATCATCCGAACTATTTGGCCAAATGCATGAGCAAAATGTATGGTGTAACGCCCGTCGAATATTTGCTCGTCTATCGCATGGAGCAGGCGAAGCGTTTACTCGCGCAAACCTCTTATCCGATTGGCAAAATCGCCGAGGAGGTCGGCTTTGTCCATACGTCGCACTTCACATCCCACTTTACGAAGCGCGAGGGGCTGTCCCCATCCAAGTATCGGCAGGTGCACTCCCCTGTCTCCTAATCCAAGAGCGAGTGGCATTGCCGACTTTCGAAGTTGATGCTCGTTTCGCGGAGCAATAGAAAAAACAATAAAAAACAGCGGACACCGTTATGAACGGCGTCCGCTGCTTGCACTGACGATAAGCGCTTTGCGCATTATCATCTTTTTCACTTTGTCTCGGCGCTCGGCTTCTGGCTGGAGGTGGAAGGCCTGCTCGCTTCCCATTGCAAGCAGCGCCTGTTTGCCCGCCTCAGCGGCAAGCCGCTCATCCTGCAAAATATAAAAGGCAAGCTGATAGCTCCATGTTTCCAACTCTCTGAGCGCCTCGACCGTTTCATCCAGACTAGCTGCTGCCTGCATGCCTTGCACCTCACCCTCTTTTTTGGGACGTTTCTAGTCTATTCTTTAATGCTCATATTATTTAGCGCCATATCGCTTAATGCGATCTGTCTCTCTTCCTCGCTGCCTTCAGCCGTCACACTGCCTTTATATAATGGCTCGCCAGTTGCAGCATTCATTACCACAACGGTTCGAGCATCTTCCTTAGCGAGCAAAACATAAAGACGCTCTCCATTAATAAAAAAGCTCTGCAATTCGCCCTCGCCAATCTGACTTGACAACAGTGACCAAGTCTCACCTCGTCTTTCCCCTGTTTCCAAACTGTAGCGTGATACCGCAATCAGCGTCTCATTGTAATTTGTAAAATAGAGTTCATCGCCTGAAATGTAGCGTCCCCCCATTCTACGCGCATCCAATTTCTGCATTTCATCCGGCAAGCGCTGCGTTATTCCGCTCTTATACGAATACACATAAAGCTCTGCCGGAACTCTTGTCGGAACGCTGCTGCTGTTGGCTTCTCCCGTCTGTTCCTGCATAACGATACTAAAAACAAAATAATCATGGGGTGCTGTATAACCATTTTGTAAGGTTGCATGTGAAATGGAAGAAAGCTTCGTCCCAGCAGCATCTACAAATTCCACGGGATTCCTCTTACTGAGCTGACCACTAGCCGAATCGATAATATAATCAAAATACTGGCTTGCTCCTGACGGCCTATTGTCTGTTTCATATTGGTTTACCATCACATGAAGACCATCTGCTTGCAGCTGTACATCATATATGGTTGCATGCTCTCTCATGCCTTGCTGAGATAGAGGAGTTAATGCAATCGAATAGTCTGCGACCTTGCCAGTGCTTCGATTCAGTATCTCTACCTCTATCGTTCCTTCCGGGTCACTTGTAGCCGTATTGTATGGAATTTTCGCATAGGCTAACCAGTCCTGATCCTGATAAAAGCTGTCTATCTCCGCTTTGCCCCGCATGAAAGCGGGATATTTTTCAATAAGCTCTCTCATGCCCTCTTGCTCATAAAACCACTCACGTGCATCAGTTATATACGATTCATAAAGGGACTTTCTACTCCTATACTCACTGCCGTGTACAGTTAAATTCAGAGGCTGCGAGCCCTTCCCGCCTATATACGAACCGACTAATACCAGATTGGCCGCTTCTTTCGCATCCCCTTCCAGCGTCTCTAATCGATATTCCGGCAAATGGTCTGCCGAGCCAAAAGCGTAATACGTGCTGAACCCTGCTGCTGCGAGCAGGACGAGCGCCAGCGTAGTTATATAACGTTTCATCTTGCTCCCCCTTACACGGTAATCTTTCTATTTAACAGTCTTATGCTGAGCCATACGGATACGAAAACGATAATTACGGTCAAAGCCAGCATAATAGAATAAGTTTCTCCTGGATATAAATAGGAAGCCGTATTTCCCGGCCGCTGCAAAGTAATAGGAGCGAGCAGCGCGGCACCGCATACGAACACATAAATAACAGCAAAACCAATGCCAATAACCCGATAGCTTCGTTCCAGCAAAATAACCGTAAAAGCAGCAAGTACGGTCAAAATCCCGATCGCATAGGCCATCACAAACGCATCCAACTGGCCTGGAATGAGCACTTTCAGCACTTGATTTTGCAAAATCGCCTGCGACAAATAGGACGGATCGCGCAGCGCTTCTGGTATAGCCAAATTGAACAACATCATTTCAAGCGGAAGCAGCAGCAGTTGGAAGGAGACCAGTCCGAACGTAAACAGCAAAATCGCTGTCAGCTTCGCTGCGTAAATGCAGCCGCGGTTGCTCGGCAGCATCAGCAGCCGATAAATAAACGTATCGCGCCCCAGCCAATCGCGGTACCAAATGAGAAAAACATAACCGGCGATAACTGCAATGCTGATCAGTACCGGAAAGGAAAACCAAAATTGATTGTTGAACATCATCTCATTAAACGTCAGCTTCCCGGTCTCAGAGAAAGGATGATACGTAATCAATTTCTCACTCCAGCCAGGGCCTGTTCTAATGCTGCGCTCACTAAGAGACCACAGCAGCACTACTCCAAATTGCATGAGAAGCGTTAACACCATTAATCCGCCTAGCAAATAGCGAAAACGGTGCACTTCCATATGTACCAGCTTCAAATAAAACTTCAAGCCTGATACACCTCCTTCATGACATCCACAATTGACTTGGATTCCTCCATACGAAGCAGCTCGCAGTTGAAATTGCGGATAACCGAACCATTTTTCAACAGCACGGCCTGATCAATAAGATGTTCAACGTCTGCGATCTCATGCGTTGTAATCAACACACCGCGATCTTCAATCAGATGGCTCGAAAAAACTTCCGTAATGAGCGCTCGGCTGAACATATCAATGCCGGAAAACGGCTCATCCATCAGCACATATTCGGTATCCAGCGCCAGCCCTAGCAGCAGGTTGAACTTCGCCGCAGTCCCCTTTGACAAATTGCCGATTCGTTCTTTTCCCTCCAGTTGAAAAAAGCCCATCAGCTCCTTGGCCCGATCCTCGTTCCAACTGCGGTAAAAATCCGCCATAAACACCATCGCTTCATCCAGCTTCATGGCAGGCGGCATCGTCAGGTGGTCCGGGATAAAAGAAATTTTCTCATAACGCTCCTTGCCAAGCTTTTGCCCATCGATTATGATTTCGCCCTTGCGGAACGGCGTCAGCCCCATAATCGCTTTCATAATGGTCGATTTGCCCGCCCCATTGGTGCCGATCAGACAGGTGATTTCGCCCTTCTCGATTTGAAAGGAGACGCCATCGAGCACCTTGCGCCGACGATATTTTTTATGTATATCCCGCACCTCAATCATGCTGCGCGCCTCCCCCCTGCTTCCCGCCATTCAGCTGCTTATCTTCTGTATACTTATGCTTGACCAGCTCCAGCAGCTCCTCCACCGGAACGTCGATTTTACGAACAGAGGCAACGAAAGCCTCGACAGCCTCGCCAATCAGCTCTGCGCGGATAGCCCGCAATACGTTCTCGTCCATAGTAATCCGGCTTGGCGAGTTTCCTTCTGTTACGATCAACTGCTGTTCCTCCATTTCCTTATAAGCTTTCTGCGCCGTATTAGGATTAATTTTCAAAAGTGCGCCGAGCTCCCTTCGTGAAGGAATGATTTGTCCGGCTTCCATTTTCCCAATGACCAATTGCTCCTTAAAAAACTTCACGACCTGCAAGTAGACCGGGTCACGGCCATTGAAAGCGACTTCCGTCCAGCCTTCATTTGTCTTCATCCCGTTACCTCTCATTCTTGTTCCAGTGTGTGTACCAAGTAGTTCATACACTTTAAGTGTATTATGCGCATAATACGTTTTTCTGTCAAGCATTTGTTAAAAAATAGGACAAATGGATATCCTCCGTCCTCTCGCATGGGGATTATTACTTTTTAGAGCAACTAGTCCCCATAGAGCATGCTCCATGGGGACTAGTTTATATTTATTAGCTTCGAAGTTGTTTTGCAAAGTCTGTATGCTAAGCTTACGGTTTACTGCGCAAAATAGCCTCTACATTTGGCATCTGTTCTGTTTTGCTTTATTGCTGGGACTTAGAGCGGCTGAGCCAATCCTCATAGCGCGTCGAGGCAATTCGGGCATTATCGCCTGGGACGAGAGAGTGCTCATTCAGCCCAGCACCGGAGTAAAGCGCATTTACATCTGTGATGACCTGCCGCGAGTCCTGATTAGCGCTCATATATCGTTTGATGAATTCGTCTAGACGAAGCTGCTCTGGGCCTGCAAGATCAACGATGCCATTTACTGGTGAGCCAATGGTGTAATCGACCAGCGCGGCGGCTACATCCTCCGAAAAGATAGGCTGTACAAGCGCAGACGGCAAACGAACCGTTTCTCCTTCTGTTGACAAATAGATGATACCGGTAACGAATTCAAAAAATTGTGTCGCACGTACGATCGTATAAGGAACCCCAGATGCTTCGATTAATTGCTCTTGGGCCAACTTAGCGCGGAAATAACCGCTTTGCTGAAGGCCGTCGGTGCCAACAACCGATAGCGCAACGTGATGTTTAATGCCAGCGGCTATTTCGGCAGCAAGGATATTACGGCTTGACGCCTCAAAAAAAGCAAGGACAGCCTTATCCTCAAAGGAAGGCGAGTTCGTCACGTCTACGACAACCTGAGCGCCATCCAGCGCTTCCGCCAGCCCTTCACCCGTAACGGCATTGACGCCTCTGGAAGGTGATGCCACAACTGCCTCATGACCCAGCTCGCGAAGATTATGCACCAGTTTTGTTCCAATGAGTCCGCTTCCACCAATCACTACAATTTTCATGTTATGCCTCCATCCATATGTTTTATCGCGAAACTCTAATGGCAACGAGACAGTCTGTCCTCTCTTAGCTGTCACATCTTCATTAGTGATTTGCTTTTTCGAACATATAACGAAGCTGCGATTCATTTTGTGACAACGGGCCAGCCAGCAGAAAAAGAGCAAGCAACGAACAGCATTATGCTATCGTTGCTTGCTCTTATAAGGTGGGCTTATTTTACAAAAACAGCTCATTTCAACTCTAGTACAGCTGCTGCTCAAACGCCGCTCCGCTTGTGGTATACAATGCATTTATGCCCTCTACATCCAGCGCAGACAAGGCTGTACGCTGCCCCATCACCGTGCCAGAAGGCAACGCTTGGGTTGGCGTAATCGTCGGCTTGGTTGGGTCGATAGCGAATGCGCTTTTGCTATAATGCATAATTGAGCCCCAATCATACTTTAACGACTTGAACAGCTCAGGATGATTAATAATAACAAAATTGCTTTGCTTATTGGCAGGGATATTCCCCATACTGACGGTAATGTACGTGTCGCGATTCGGCTTCGTGTGCTCATGCAGCAAGCCGAGCGTATGCCCGATTTCATGAATAATGTTGCCCAGCACATAATTTACGCCCAGCGTAATAAGCTGCTTGCCGCCAATCATTCCGACATAGGAGCTATGTCCGAGACCGATTTTAAACAAGACATAATTCGGCTCCGTTCCCCGCAGCGAGAAGGAAATGCCCGGGCAGGCTTGTGCTATTGCAGACATAGCTTTTTTAATATCCTGCTGCGTACTAGCAGGCACATTGGCATCAAAAGCATAAAATACTTTGCCCCTAGGCCACAGGCGCCTCATATCTATAATAATGTCCACATGCGGATCCGATCCCTGCTGCTGGCCCTCCTGCTCGATGAAAGCCTTCAGCCTGCGCATTTTTGCCGCCTCAGCCACGACAATGTCGCCATCGACGATAGCCAGATTATCATACTCTATATACTCGACTTTCACGGGTGTCTGATTGTCGGCCAAATAGACGTAGCCTGTTTCGGCTGTTCCTTTTTGGAATAAATCATTTGCATATACTTCTGGTAATTGCTCTGCCATCTTCTAATTCCTCCTTCTTGTTATTGCCTGCCCTGCTCATACGAGCTGCAAGAGGTTGCTCGCCGATATGTGCACGTTCAGCCGCTGCCTGCCGTTGAAGCTGAGCGCAAGGGCCTGCTGCATATACATCTCCGGCTCAAAAATCTGTCCTGCCCGCCAATGCCCGTATACCATATAAGTAACCGGATCAGGCTGAAAGCCTGTTAGCGTATTCGGATGGGCCTCCACCGTTACGACAGCCCGGTTGTCCAAACTGAGGCCTATTCGCACTTTATCCTCGGGGTCTACCGTTCGATCTGCTTTCATGTAATAAAGCTCGCTATCTCTTGCAGCATAAGGCTGTGAAAAATAATAGCTCCCGCTCGCGGCCTTCAGCAAGACAGCTGCATTGTTTTGCCATAATGAGGCTTCCTTATGCTCAATTGCCCCGACACTGGATAAACCTGCTGAATCACCATCCTGAGCAGAACGCCACATAAATTGATACTTGGGCTCCCAAGTAAATTGCACTTGTCCAGCGAACGGCCTTGCCGGCGCCGATCGCCAAATGTAGGTGACTGCGCTTGGGTCATTCAAGCGGGGAAATAGCTGGAACAAACAAATGCTGCCGCTATATGTTGCTTCGTTCGTTACCGATACCGTATAGCTTAACACCGTTTTCGCAGCTCCTTACGAGAAACGGAAAGGCTGCTCGCACGGCCCTCCCGTTTCCATTTATTTTGCGCATATAAGAGGATATTAGGACACAATGTTAAGCTGGTTTTTCGCTGTCAGAACAACATCGTGGTTTGTAACGCCATTAAACTCAATTTTGAGTGCCGTATCTGCATATTCGCTAATGTCAATGATTTCGCCCGGCTCAATGCGGCCATATACGAGGTAATAAGCAGGATGAGCGGTAAATTCCGTTTTTGTGTTTGGCTGCGCTTTGATCGCAACAGTCGGCTTATTGTTCATCATCAGGCCGATATAGGCATTATCTTCAGGATTGATCGAGCCGTCCTGGTGAATGTACATGACGCCTTCTTTTCCACCAGAAGATGCTTGAGAAAATTGATAGGTGCCGCCATCCGCATGGCTGAATTCGACATAATTGCTTGCGCTCAGATCAGCCGCACGTTGAGCGGTCGAAGTAATGGTCGAGCCTGGCTGCGGAACATCAACCTCTGACCAATAGAAGGCGTAGTCCACTCCCCATGTGAATTTCGTTGTGGAGCCTGAAGTAGATGGCTTGACCAGCCAAGCAAGCGTGAGCACATTCGGATCGTCCAAGTTCGGGTCCACCTGATAGATAGCAAGGCTAGCATTGTAGGTCCCATTGTTTTGTACACTTACAGAATAAGTCGTTGTCGTTGTTGGCATTTTATTTTCCTCCTCAAAATTGTTTTGGTGCTGCTTACAGGTTCTACTTTATTGGATTTTGTCGCCCCTTATTAGTAGCCGGAGTCATCATTTGAGATGACCAAAATCATCGCTGCACATGACCAACCCTATGACCAAACCCCTGTAATTCTTTGACTACTTCTTCTAAAAAATACTATAATAAAGGCGGATCTGGCATCCAAATTTATCATAAGAAGGAGCGGTTCGAGAAAAATGAAAAAACGAATAACGTACAGTGAAATTGAGGATCAGCTGCAGACAGGGGATATTCTTTTATGTCACAGCGTTATGCATGAAAGCATTATGATTGAGTTTATTGAAGGCTCTCCTTGGTCCCATATCGGCATGATCGTCAGGCTGCCGCAATATGACTATCCGCTGCTTTGGGAGTCAACAACGTTCGACAACATTCCGGATGTTTTGCTCGGAAAAACGAAAAACGGCCCCATGCTCGTTCCGCTGCATGAACGTCTTCAAACCGATGTCGGCAATCTTTGGGACCCCATGTTCGCGCTGCGCAAGCTGAATGTCCAGCGCACCCCGCAAATGCAGGCCGCACTTCTGGGCGTTATTGAGGAGCTGCATCACGCAACCTTTCCAAGTATGACGGAAATGGCGGTAAGCGTCTCGGAGGGACTTGCCGGCATTCACTCTGGGTATAAAACTTTATTTTGCAGTCAGTTGCTTGCTGCAACGTATATTCGCATGGGCCTGCTTCCTTCGCATAAGGTCCCGAACAGCTATTGGCCGGTCAACTTTTCCTCCGAGGGCCACGTGGAGCTGTTGAATAATGCCACATTTTCGGAGGAGCTGTATTTGCTTGCAGACGGCCTTCAAGGACATGATCAGCATCAAGCCTTATAGCCTCGCCATCAAGACAACGCTGCTTGTACTGCTTCTTTTCCTAGCAGGAGCGGACTTCCATAGGGCCGCACAAGCCTCCAGCCTTCCAGAGCCACCCCACCATCCAGATTCAACCGCTCAGCAGGGACAACTCGACCTGACCGGCATGCAAGTGGACGACGGACTTATTTCCCTCAACGGCAAATGGACGTTTTATTGGAACCAACTTCTTGAACCGGATGAGATTGGGGCTGCCAGCGATGGGCAGCCTGCTTTTATTTCCGTTCCCGGCAGCTGGGGCTTCTCTTCTAGCAAAGTGGCAGCACCGGAAGGGACAGGCTTTGCTACTTATCGTCTGCTCGTTCGAACGGACCCGCTCGACGGCATTTACGGCTTGTCTATCAAGAGCATTCAAAGCTCCTATCGCGTATTTATTAACGGCAAGCTGGTCGCTTCAGCCGGAACGGTCGAAACGGATCGGGAACGTGTCGTTGCCCGCTTCGGACAGCCTGCTATGCTTTTTACGCATAAAGGAACAAGCCTTGATGTTGTCATTCAGGTCGCCAATTATTCATATCCGTCCGGCGGGATAGAAAAACACATTTTTTTCGGCAGCAAGGACGCCATTCTGAAGCATAGGCAGCAGGGCATTGCCAAGGACCTGTTTTTGTTCGGCTCGATTTTTACCATGTTTGTTTACCATATGGCGCTTTATTTGTTAAGGCGAAGCCAGCTGTCCTCCTTGTATTTCGCTTTGTTCTGCTTATGTATTTCGATACGCACCTTATTCGTCAATGAACGGTTTATTTCAGTACTCATCCCCGATATGAATTGGCAGCTGTTTGCCAAGGTTTCCTATCTGACCGCTTATATGGGCGCACCTTGCATTATTTTGTATATTCAGAGCCTCTACCCGGCTTACTTCTCGAAGCTAAAAACGCGATTAGCCATAAGTCTTTTTGCAGCAATTTCCGTCCTCGTAGTGGTTGCTCCTGTATCCGTTTACCATTATTCGCTGCCCTATTATCAAGTTATGATTATGCTCGCGCTTGGTTATATTTTGGCTAAGCTCATTTATGCCGCGGCCCGCGGAGAGCAAGGAACTTATCTCATGCTGATCGGCTTTTTGAATTTATTTCTGTTCGCCCTAAATGATGTGCTGTACAACAACAATAGGACGAGCCTTGGTTCACTGGTTCCGTTCGGGCTGTTTATTTTTATTGTGCTGCAATCTATTTTGCTATCGCTTCATTTCGCTCGCGCCTTCAAGGAAATAGAGAAGCTGTCCACCAAGCTTATATTATCGAATCAAATTAAAGACCAGTTTCTCGCGAACACGTCGCATGAGCTGAAAACACCGCTTCAGGGCATTATTGGGCTTGCGGAATCTTTAGCCGAAGGGGCTGCTGGAAAGCTGCCAGATACCGCTGTAGGACAGCTAAGGCTCATTCGCACAAGCGGGCAGCGCCTGTCGCATTTAGTCAATGACCTGCTGGATTTAACGAAGCTGCGGCATAAAGAAATCGTGCTGCAGCCGTCTGTGCTGAACATTCGGCAGGCCGCTTCCCTCGCCATTGAGCTGCTTGAGCCTCTATCCGAGCGCAAGCAGCTCACGATTCGCAATGATACGCCAGCAGGGCTGCTTGCTTTTGCAGATGAAAATCGGCTGATGCAAATTTTCAACAATTTGCTTGGCAACGCTATCAAATTTACCCATGACGGCTGGGTTGCTGTCACAGCAGCGCAGCAAGGAGAATGGCTGCTCATTACCGTCCGTGATACGGGCGAAGGGATCGCCCCACAGCATTTGGAGTCAATCTTTGAAGCGTTTGAGCAGGGCGACGGCTCCATGATTCGACGCTACGAAGGCTCAGGTCTTGGACTCAGCATCTCCCGCAATCTCGTCGAGCTGCACGGCGGGCAAATTTGGGCGGAGTCGCCACCCGGCGAGGGGGCTGCGATCTGCTTTACGCTTCCTGCTTATTCGGCGGGCACGGCTGGCGGAGATAAAGTTAACGAGATTGTGAGCGACAATCACAGAGATCGTACAGCGAGTATGGAAGCTGCCGCTGGATTAGTTTTTGGCAGAGCTGCAGCGGCGGCTGCCCAGACTCCGGTGAATACGGCGACTGCAGAGACTACAGAGACGGCGGTAAGGGAATCGGCAGCGGCGGGAGCAGAAGTCGGAGCTGGAGAAGTAGCAGAGGCGGCTTCCATGACGGAAGACCTGTCTGTGCTAACCGTGGACGATGATCCGATTATTTTGCAGGTGCTGTCCAACCATTTGACCGCAGAGGGTTTTCAAGTTCGGCAAACGACCGGTGGACGCAGCGCCCTTCAACTGCTGGAAGAAGGCTACCGGCCAAGCCTCATTATCGTTGATTTAATGATGCCGCAGATGTCCGGCTATGAGCTGTGCCAAGTCATTCGGCAGCAATATGACGAGCAGGTGCCGATCCTCATTTTGACAGCGCGCAATCAGCCAGCCGATCTGGAGCTTGGATTTGCCAGCGGCGCAAATGATTATCTGATTAAGCCGGTCACGAAATCAGAGCTGATGCTGCGGCTCAGGCTCCATCTCAAGCTCGCGACATGGGAGCAATCGATGGAGCGGGAGGTTTTGGAGCGAACGGTGCATATTCGCGAATCCATGAAGGAAACGGCAATCGCCATGGCCGACATTGGCGCTTACGAAGAGCGTAACCGCATCGCCAAAGAAATTCACGATGCGCTGGGCTATGCGCTGACCACGACGCTGATCCAGCTAGAGGCGGGACAAAGCCTGCTCGCTGACAAGCCCCAAGCGGCGAAGCAGCATATGATTAATTCGCAGGAGCTGGTACGGCAAGGCTTGCGGGATGTGCGCAAATCCTTGCGAAGCTTGAAGGATAGCGAGCGGGAGCATGATTTTGAGGGACGTATAGAGACGCTGCTGCGAGATACGGAAGCGTATGCCATGGTGAGCATAACGCGTACCGTGCAATTGGATGGTGTACAGCTCGGCCAAGAGCATGAAAAGCTGCTTTATTACGCTTTGCAAGAAGGACTTACTAATGGCATTCGCCATGGCGGAAGCAAGCACTTCGACTTCCGGCTGATGCAGCGGGAAGGACGGGTTATTTTTTCACTTTGCAATGAGGGAGTTCCCTATCGCCCGGAACAGCCGGACGGCCTCGGGCTGCATTATATGAAGCAGCATACAGAAGCGGCGGGCGGCCAGTTTCACGTAGATAACGCGAAAGGCAGCGGCTGCTTGATTGAGATTACACTACCCGCACAGAAGGAGCACACTTAAATGGAGCCTATACGATTAGTGATAGCTGATGATCAGCGTCTGCTGCGCGAAAGCCTGCGGACGGTCATTGAGCTTGAGGAGGATATGAAGGTCGTCGGTCTGGCGGAAAATGGGCAGCATGCCTGCGAGCTGGTTGATGAGCTGCGGCCAACGCTCGTATTGATGGATGTGCAAATGCCAATAATGGACGGCATCAGCGCCATTCGCAAAATTAGAGCCCGCCATCCAGCGCTTCCGATTTTGATTTTGACGACGTTCACGGACGACGATTATATCATCGAAGGGCTAGCAGGCGGCGCCATTGGTTATTTGTTGAAGGATATGGACAAAGCAAATCTGCTTGCCGCCATTCGCAGCGCCGCTGCGGGCAGGCATATGCTCACCCCGGAAATCGCAACGAAACTCGCAGCGCGCCTGTCCGCGATGTCCAAAGCAGCGCCAAGAGAAATGAACACGCATAAGCTCAAAAGGCTCGGCCTTCAATTTACAGAGCGTGAAAAACAAATTATTGCCTTGATGGTTCAGCCTTTAACGAACCCGCAAATTGCAGACAGCTTATTTATGAGCGTCGGCACCGTCAAAAATTACGTCAGCATCATTTACAGCAAGCTGGGCACAAGTGACCGCATGCAGGCGGTGGCCAGCCTTCAGGAATTATTTTCGGTGGATGAGGAATAGGATCGTGCTTATCGAGTAAAATTTTGTGAGTTGCCGCAGCGCAAACAGCCCCCGGAGACATAAGTCTTCAGGGGCTTCCGCATGCTTTAATCATTTATTAGGCTCTATCAGGTAAATGATCGTTTAAACTAGCTTCGAATTGGTAAGCAGCCTCTGCACCATCATGGCAATTTCCGCTCTGGTGATCAAAGCTTTAGGGGCCAGCTGTGCACCCGACCGGCCTGAAATAATTCCGCCCTGCAAGCTGTCTGCAAGGCTGCTTCTTGCCCATGCTGCCGCTTCGTTCGCATCGGCATAAGGCAGCAGCACATCCTCAGCATTTCCCGCTGGCAATCCCGCATTCAGTCCGGTAATGGACATTGCTTTCGCGATGATGACCGTCGCTTGTTCGCGGGTTATGGGCTCATTGGGCCGGAAGGTTCCGTCTTCAAAGCCATTAATCAGCTTGTATGCAACAGCCGTTCGAATCGCCTGATTATACCAAGCGGTAGCCTGCACATCAGAAAAGCCGGAAGCCTCCATTTCAAGCTTCAATCCCAGCCCTCTCACGATAATAGCCGCAAATTCCGCACGGGTAATCGACGCATTTGGATTAAACCGGTCGCCGCCCACCCCGCTGATGATCATCCGCGAGCCCATCTCATTGATTGCCTGCTCCGCCCAGTGACCAGCAGCATCTTTGAATGCCACTGGATTCCAAACCAAAGCGTATGTGCTGTTAGTGAGGCTGAATATTTTAGCCCGATAACTTCCATCTTTCTGCACGATCTTTGTTGGAACATGGCGAATGCTGCCATCTGGCTCAATTACAATCGCCGTTGTAATTCGCTGCGGATCAACAGTGCTTGGAATCGCTATTTCACGCTCGACATAAGCATTAAATTGCGTAACCTCCTGCCGTGTCGTCCCATGTACGACTTTCACTGTAAAATCAAACGGCTCTGCAATAAGCTCAAAGCCACCCTGTGCAGCGGCTGACTTCACTTCCTGCAGCCTGCTTGGGGCTAGTGCTGCCACCTCAATTTGAAACTCCAATTGTTCCAGCCCTGCTTGCTGTAAAAGCTCTCGTACAGCAGTGGAGTCTATGAGTTGTTCTATTGGCAGCGTATAGGAGGCGCTTCCCGTTTGAATATTGACAAGGGCTTGCTTTTGCTCCAGCGCCTTCATCTCTTCCCCATTGAGCTTCACGATCAAGGCACCCGAGTGGATATCCATAGGAAATGTAACGACGACGCCACTTGTTTCGTTCGCAAGCCTGTTGTTCAGCGCTGCTTGATTCACGGTCAATGTCGTTACGCTTTGATTGTTGACCATTACAGTTGAAGTTGAACCCATGTTATACACGATTCCGTTTATTAAGACATTAACGCTAGCAGTCGTTGGCGTATTCGGATTGCTCGTGCTCCCACTACTGCCTCCACCACTGGAAGGAGCAGCTGGAGTTACCGCATTAGACTGAGCAGACGAGGCACTGCTGCCCGCAATATTAAGTGCTTTTACGGTGAACGTATAACTGGTTCCGTTCGTGAGACCCGTCACCGTTATTGGGCTGCTGATACCAGAGGCTGTAATGTTTCCCGGCATCGCCGTTACTTCATACCCTTTCACCGGACTCCCTCCATTATTGGCTGGAGCAGTAAAACTAACGACTGCCTGTGCATTGCCCCCAACAGCAGTGATATTGGTAGGCGAACCAGGAACTATAATAGTTAAGCGTGTCACCTTCACCGTGTAGGTTTTAGACAGTTTTCCTGTTTCTTCTACAACAATCGTGATAGTCCGCTCTACGTCAGCATTCAGACTAATTGGGGCAGAAGCCATTCCGCTTGTTACCGCAACTCCATCCACCTTAATCGTGCCCACTCCGCTTGGCGTCACTGTGAGATTGGAGACGTTATACGGAACCGTCAATCCGCTATAGTCATACGTACCGCTGGCAAAAACAAAACCGCTTGGCGTGCCGCTCAATACAAGATTAGTGAGGTCTGATGCCTCTGCTTGCGTATAACTGACGCTGCCAATGGCGCTGTCGAGATTATTTGTCTTCGTGGCAATCGCCTTCACCGTTATTGCTGCATTGATCGTCGGCTTCGCTCCCGCATTATACTCCAGCGTCGAACCGCCTACAGCTGTCGCTGGTGTACTTCCATCCGTCGTATAGTAGATATGCTCGGCTCCTGACGACAGTATCTCCAACTCCGTACCGAAAGCGACCGCTCCCGCTGACGGATTAAACGTCGGCGTTTCCTGCGCTACCTGCTCGCGCGTCACTTTGATCACATACGTTTTTGCACTTTTTCCCGTTTCCGTTGCCACAACGGTAATCGTGCGCTCCACTCCCGGCGTCAGATTGATCGACGCCGAGGCTGTTCCGCTCGCTACCGTCGTTCCATCAACGGTTAGCGTTCCTGCTCCGCTTGGCGTCACCGTTACGCTAGCAACATCATTGGCTACCGTCACGCTGTTATATGCATACGTGCCGCCTGTGAACACAAAACCACTTGGCGTGCCGCTTAACGCGAGGCCCGTCAAATCTGCTGTCGACGCCTGCGTGTAACTCACACTGCCTACATCACTTTTCAGATTGCCCGCCTTCGTGGCAATCGCCTTCACCGTCATCGCTGTATTGATCGTCGGCTTCGCTCCCGCATTATACTCCAGCGTCGAGCCACCTACAGCTGTCGCTGGCGTACTACCATCCGTCGTGTAGTAAATGTGATCGGCTCCTGACGATACAATTTCCAGCTCCGTTCCGAATGCCACTGCTCCTGCCGCTGGATTAAACGTCGGCGTTTCCTGCGCTACCTGCTCGCGCGTCACTTTGATCACATACGTTTTTACACTTTTCCCCGTTTCTGTTGCTACAACGGTAATCGTGCGCTCCACTCCCGGCGTTAAATTGATCGACGCCGAAGCCACTCCACTTGCCACCGTTGTTCCGTCAACGGTTAGCGTGCCTGCTCCGCTTGGCGTCACCGTTACGCTCGCGACGCTATTATCTACCGTCACGCCGTTATACGCATACGTCCCGCCGGCAAACACAAACCCACTTGGCGTGCCGCTTAGCTCGAGGCCCGTCAAATTCGCTGTCGACGCCTGCGTGTAGCTGACGCTCGCAATGGCACTATTCAGATTGCCCGCCTTCGTGGCAATCGCCTTCACCGTTATCGCTGCATTGATCGTCGGCTTCGCTCCCGCATTATACTCCAGCGTCGAGCCACCTACAGCTGTCGCTGGTGTACTTCCATCCGTCGTATAGTAGATATGCTCGGCTCCTGACGACAGTATCTCCAACTCCGTACCGAAAGCGACCGCTCCCGCTGCCGGATTAAACGTCGGCGTTTCCTGCGCTACTTGCTCGCGCGTCACTTTGATCACATACGTTTTTGCACTTTTCCCTGTTTCCGTTGCCACAACGGTAATCGTGCGCTCCACTCCCGGCGTCAAATTGATCGACGCCGAGGCTGTTCCGCTCGCTACCGTCGTTCCGTCAACAGTCAGCGTACCTGCTCCGCTCGGTGTCACCGTTACACTTGCAACGCTATTGCCTACCGTCACGCCGTTATACGCATACGTCCCGCCGGCAAACACAAACCCACTTGGCGTGCCGCTTAGCGCGAGGCCCGTCAAATTCGCTGTCGACGCCTGCGTGTAGCTGACGCTCGCAATGGCACTATTCAGATTGCCCGCCTTCGTGGCAATCGCCTTCACCGTCATCGCTGTATTGATCGTCGGCTTCGCTCCCGAATCATACTCCAGCGTCGAACCGCCTACCGCTGTCGCTGGCGTACTTCCATCCGTCGTATAGTAAATATGCTCGGCCCCAGACGACAGAATCTCCAGCTCCGTACCGAAAGCGACCGCTCCCGCTGCCGGATTAAACGTCGGCGTTTCCTGCGCTACCTGCTCGCGCGTCACCTTGATCACATACGTTTTTGCACTTTTTCCCGTTTCCGTTGCCACAACGGTAATCGTGCGTTCCACTCCCGGCGTCAGATTGATCGACGCCGAAGCTGCTCCACTCGCTACCGTCGCTGCGTCTACGGTCAGCGTGCCTGCTCCGCTTGGTGTTACCGTTACGCTCGCAACGCTATTGCCTACCGTCACGCCGTTATACGCATACGTCCCGCCGGCAAACACAAACCCACTTGGCGTGCCGCTTAGCGCGAGGCTCGTCAAATTCGCTGTCGACGCCTGCGTGTAGCTGGCGCTGCCTACAGCACTAACCGGCTTGCCTGCCTTCGTGGCAATCGCCTTCACGGTCACTGCTGCGCTAATGGTCGGCTTCGCTCCCGCATTATACTCCAGCGTCGAACCGCCTACAGCCGTCGCTGGTGTACTTCCATCTGTCGTATAGTAAATATGCTCGGCTCCTGCCGAAATAATAGAAAGCTCCGTGCCGAAAGCAACCGCTCCCGCTGTCGGATTAAACGTCGGTGTGTCTTGGGGTATAGGGCTGAGCATGTTCGTCAGCGTGATGTCATCAATATTCAAGTTGGATGGCGCGAGAGTATTTGCAAAGCGCCACTGAATCGTTACAGAAGAAACATTAGAGTAGTTGTACGAGGTTCCGTTGCCCAATAAAGAAGAAATTTGATATTTTTTGTTGACTCCGCCCTCGGACAAGGCAATTACACCTGTGCTGGAGTGCGTAGCAATAACTGTATTTCCTGCATCTTTCAAAGTGACCGTAAGCAGATCGAGCATGGGGTTCACCAAATCTGCATATGCGCTGATACCCAGATTTTTAAAAGTAAAGCTGCCAAGCACGGTCTGCCCTTCTGCTTTAATAGTGAACTCGCCTGTTGTATTTGGGGACTGCAGATGCTCCGACCATAAAGAAGTTCCATCCTGCGCAAAGCCATTCGTTACTACAAACTTATCTCCCAGCTTCTTGAATCCCGATCCGCCTGAATTATCTGTCGCTAAGGAATCACCAAAATTATAAGTGCCGTCTGCTGTCCCCGCAGCTGCATTCAGACTTGCCGGAAGCAGATTAAGCATAATGGCAAGCACAAGCAGCAACACAGCAACTCTCTTGATCGTGCTGTCACGCTCTCCTCGCTTCCTTGTGACTACGCCTTTCTTCTGCCCCGCTAATTGATGCCTCATAACTGCATCTCCCCTTGTTTTAATAGAAATCTCCACATTTTTTATACACTCCCACTCAAAAAACGGGTGCTATATCCGGCATCTGCCGAGATCTCCTGCACCCGCCACAAATAAACGCCCTCTTTTTTCAAAAGAGAGACTTCCGCCACTATCCTATCTCGGTCAGCCTGTGCTTCCTCTATCCTCTTGGAGGATATTCTCCATCTAGGCATATTATGAAATTCATTGCCAAATACGGCTGCATATTGTTGTGGGGGTGATTGCCGCCTGTCGGAGTAAGCGCTAGTGGATTCATTTGCGTATTATTTGCTGCTTTATATAGCGGCCGCTGAATGGATGGCCGTCCGGATGCCTTCGTCTGCGCCCAATAATTATTTGCTGGATCATCAGAGTTTTGCTCCGCTGCAATTCCGGTAGCAATATGTGTATGGGCAGGAATTTCATTAGCCTGAAGCGTTACTGTCCCTTCTCCATCCTGCTCGCCTACCGTTCTTGATGTAAGCCCGGGACCTGCTCCCTGTCCCATAGGGGCCATCCCCATTAAATTAGGCAGAGCAAAGGTTGTCGTTCCATTTCCGCCATATTGCGTGCCAATAATAGAGAACAGAACAGTATTGGATTGAATCGGCAGTATAGCTCCGTTGCACAATGCCCATTTATACGGTGGATAATTCCCAGTAAAAATGCGTATTTCCCCTGTAAATGCATCCATATGATAAAGCTGCCTCCTTTAATTTCGCGGTGGGAATATTCCTCTAATAGCTATACAAAAATTCAGCGCCAAATACGGCTGCATATTGTTATGCGGCTGGCTGCCGCCAGCTGTGGCAATAGCTCCAGCATTCATGGAGACGTTTGCAGGAGAAGCTGCATACGGATTATAAGGTGTATCTGCCCAAACATTCCCTGCTGGAGATATTTGATCAGCCGTTTCCGAAGAAGCGGCGAGTTGGTGCGTATGCATTGGCATCTCGTTTACCGTTACGTTATGATTGGCTGCTCCTGCCGCACTACCAAGTGGAGTCCTCTGTCCGACATGAACGGGAACCCTCCCTTGTAAATTCGGAAGCGCAAAATTATCCCTACCATTCCCGCCATAAGTCGTACCAAGAATCGAAAACAACGCCTGGTTTGATGATATCGCCATAATTTGACCATTGCACGGGGCCCAGCCTTTCGGTGTAAATCCATATGGAAACGCCCTAATTTCGCCAATAAATGGTTCCATTTTCATCCTCCTATATAAATGGATCTAATAAATAAAAATAACTAATCTCGGGGTGGGAAGGCCCCAGAAAGTGCAATAATAAAAGAAATAGTCAAGGAAGGCATCATATTATTATGGGGCTGACTGCCACCGAAGAGGGAGAGGTTTCCGTAATTCATGGGAGCACGTGGAAGTGGATTGTTGCTGCTATCATTACCTGTGGAATACACGGCTGCTTTCGCCCAAGTATTATTCTGGGGAGAAGAGGCATTGCCCGCAATTTGGGCTGCTGTGGGGAAGTGAGTGTGGGCAGGCAATTGAGTAGTCGTGAGCGTGACGTTTTCTGACCCTCCCTTTGCGCCCAGGGGATAACTCGCCGTTTGATGGATGGGAAGCCTCCCTCTCAAGTCCGGTAGTGCGAAGGTGGTTTGACCATCACCGCCGTAGGTAGTGCCTAATAGCACATATAACGTTTCATTCTCTGAAATAGACATGATTTGACCTTCACATCGCGCCCAGCCCTCCGGAGCATAATTACCAGCGAACATGCGAATTTCACCAATATAAGCCTCACTCATTTTATAAATCCCCCCGATCGATCGTATAAATCTGCTGAAAATCAATAGGTGAGCCGGGCTCCTGCCCTGTCTCAGAAGCCTCTATGGCTTCCATTCCATCAACATATGCATGCCTTGCTCCTCTACCTTGTGGAACCCTAGTCTTTCGTACAAACGGCGCGCCTCATTGCCCTGCATCACATGCAGTTGAATAGGCAGCTTTTTCTCAGCTGCTTCTTCCTGAAGCTCCTGCAGCAAATACGTGCCATAACCGGAATTGCGGAAAGCAGGCAGCAGCGCCACATTTACGAGTATCATTCTATCCGCCTTGCGAACAAGCATGCAAACCCCGATTTGGAAATCATCCTTCATTAAAATATAGTTCTCCGCATCAGGATACTGCGAAGCATAGGAGCGCTTCTGCAAATCATATTGCATGCGCAAAAAGGCCTGCTGAAACGATTCCTCCCAGCCCCATGCTTCTACTTCTTCCTCCCGGGTACTCGCATAAACACGATATAGAAATGAATGATGCTTCTCCTCAGCCTGTGCCATATGGAGCCTACCTGTAAGCACCTACTATCCCCTCCTAAAATCAACAAAAAAGTGATTACCATTTTTATCTATTCCACATCTAAAATTACAATCCTCCTTATTATTCGACATTTTATATTAAATTTAACTTCCATTTACTTTAAATTTAACTTCAATAAAATGGGCCACTATTTTTCGATTATCGCATCATTCACCCAGCTCAAGCTGATGCCTTTAAAATTCAAACATCAGCAAAAAAAAGAACCCCTTAAAATCAAGGGATTCTCTCAAATTCACTATCCATCCGATATTCGTCTCTCCATTATCCTTCCCGCTTACACATCATACTCCAGTTGCTTCCGCGCCTGCACGATGAAATCGAGCGGCGTCGGGATCGCCTCTGGCTCATATTGCAGCGCCCCGATTTTCAGGCTCAGCTCCACCTTATATCTCTGTGAAAACTCAGCGGAATTAAACTCCTGGATTTTATGCCGCAAGCGTTCAATGACAATATTCGCCCCTTGGCGGTCTGTGAACAGCAGCAGCCCCCAAGTCGGATTATCCTTGCTCAGCATATAAATCGAATCATTCGTCCGGATGCTAGTCTGGCTCATCTGCGAAAGCTCGAAGATCGCTTCCGTCATTCGTTCCTCGCTGACCATCCGCCGCAGTTCATCCCAATATTTCACGTTCACGACAAGCAGCGTGAGCGGAATTTGATACCGGGTGGACAGCGCCATGAAGACGGCTGCGTCATTTTGGAACGAGCGGCTGTTGCGCAGGTTCGTATTTTCATCCATCGTCGCCAGCCTGCTGTTCGTTTTCTTGAGCTGCTCATTTTCCGTTTGGAGCTGTCTGCCCGCGAGCGTAAACATCCACGTCACCAAGGTGAACACCGGCGTCATGACGAGCCAGAAAAAATTGCCGCCGCTGATCGTATCCCCCCCTACAAGCGTTCCATACAGCGTATAGGTACCAAAGCCGAAAATAAAGAGAATGTTGAGAATCAGCCCTGTCGTCACATTCGTGAAATACGTAATGATCGCAATCAGGAAAGCGACATTTAGAAAAATAACATTTTGCAAATAACGGTCAGGATCTCCCGCTGTAAATACGATGCAAATAAAGCTGACGACGATGAGCAGCAGGAAGCCGCTGTCGGAAATAAGACTGCTCTGATTACGCCTCATCGCGATCACCCCGTCTTCTGCGATATTTGCGAGCTAGGAAAATCAGCGATACGAGCACCAGCACCATAACGAGCGCTGCCGCGATAACGAAGCTGAGCACATCGGTGCGTTCCATCACATTGCTAATGACGGAGGATTGCTCGGGCTCGACATCTTTTTTAAACCGAAATGCGTTTATATTGCCGTCCTTGTCCGTCGATACGCCATCGCCGAACACCTTCCATACCGTCCCTTGGCTGGCGACCAGCTTGGAAGCTAAATAATAATATTCCGAGCCTGCACCAGTAACGGCGAGCAAGCCATGTCCCGCCTCATACGGGGAATCAATCAGCTGCAAAGTCCCGATACGCTTGCCATAATCGGAGTCGATGCTCATTTTCTCATTGGACTGCAAGCCTGCGCCACTTGCATCATATTTGAAGTACAGCGCGTCATTATGATCACGAATTACCTTGTTGCTTTGGAATGTCCCAATCGCGATGACGTTGCGGGCCTTCAAAACATCAGCAGCGACATCATCGTTATAAAAGAGAACATCTCCCGTATTGCCTTCTGCATATTGGCCGAGCAGATTAAACAGGTTGGCTACCGTACGATAAGTGTAGGAATCTCGCTCCTTCGGCAGTACAACCGCTACCTGATTAAACGCCCCGTCCCGCAAAAAGGGATAAGGATAGTTGTTGAACAACAGCTCCGTCCGATCCTTCGTATTCAATTGCAGCACGGAATCCTTCGTCACGAAAGCCCACGGCATTTGGTTTTGATTTTGCACACAAACGGCATTTTTCAGCTCGAGATCGAAGGCGACAACGACGGAGAAGTTGCCGGAAATGTCCAGATTTTTCGGAATCGGCAGTGTAATCGAATCGCCATTGGCCAGCTCCTCCGTCAGCTTCTTGCTGCCGATTGGCGTATTGTTAATGAGTACCGTCATCATCGAACGGTCAAAATCCAGGTTTTTCGCATAACGGAAATCGAGGCTGATTTTGCTTGCATCAGCGATGGAACGGTTGGCCGGCAGCGAAACAAAATACGCTTTCTCCTGATGACGAGGGCCTTTCAGCTCATCACCTGATTCGGTCAAAACGACATTGCGGCTAATGTTGACCACAGGCGTCGATACATCCGTGCTCTCATCGACGATTTTGCGGTTGCTATCGAGCTGCCCCATTAGAGCCTGATTCGCCACAAGGCGGCTCGCCTTCACCAGCATCGCCTCATCCTTCGCGGTCACAACGAGCGCCCATTGTTCCCCTTGGCGCACAAGCTGAATCAAGCCTTTGCCGTTCAAATCCGGCGTGCCAACTGCCGTTTTCAGCCCGCTTGGGAGCTGGTCATACAACGCGACAGCCGTTACGAGCTTTTTGCCTGCATAATATTCATCATCGAAGGCAAGCAGCGGAATCGTCTTGTCCTGAAGCGTATTCGCCTTGGCAAAGCCCGACAGCGCATAGACAGCCGCTTCCATTTCTTTTGCAGACGCCAGCGATGGCACCGCAATCGTATTCAAGCTTTTGCTGACCGTATCGAGGCTCGTAAACCGCTCATTAAAATCACGGATTGAGCCGTCCAGCGGCTTGCTTACATAACGAACATCAACGCTTGAGCTGCGATACAGCTGGAGCCAATTGTCCCGCTCTTCATCAGGCGAGCAAATTTGATCATTTACAATCGTCTGGATGCTTCCTTCTGTCGACAGCGTGTTTGTGCCTTCCTCCAGCAGTTCGCGAGGAATCGTCACGCTCAGGCGCTGCTTTTTCTCTACCGTGCGGTCAGGCCGGAAGGAATAAAAGGCTACGCCGTTGATCGCCAAAGTGACGCTGGAACGGTCCTTATCGGCGAGCTGCGACACCTTATAGTCCAAATTGACAACGACGCTGCTCACATTCCAATAGGACGGTATTTGAAAAAAGTCCTGCCGCGTCGCCATCACACCCGACATGGATGTATCTGCTGTAATGAAGGGAATATCATAGCTTTCTGTTCCTACTGCCTCTGCTGCGCTTGCCGTTGCTGCTCCAAGCTGGCCCAGCTGTCCAAGCAGCAGCGCCATGCAAATGAAGGTAATGATGAATATGCGTCTTTTCATGATGCTCTCCTCCAGCTTTAATAACGTTCGGTTTTATACCATTTTGCTTCGCGCTTAAACACTAAATCCTTGAGGTAGGTATATAAGCCGTAAGCGGCAACAACCATCCACATTTGGCAATAGGATACGTACATCAGCATAATAATCCACACATTGGACAGCCTCAGCTCGCCTTTTTCCGTCGTTAGCGTAATATAAGTGCCTACAATAAACAGCGTGACCGCCAGCACCCAGAGAAAGGAGCTGAACCCGGCAATCGTCGTATGTACATAACCTAAAGCGTGAAGAATGAGCAGCAGATCAGACATGACGAGCGACGTAAGCAGCAGAAAATAAATCGATAAAAAGTATAAAATATCAAAGCGGATGTTCGTCGCCGAGCGGTCAAACAGCAAGGGGATATTTTTCACAATGACATAAATATTGCCCTTCGCCCAACGCGTTCGCTGCTTGAACCACACCTTGACCGTTTGCGGCTCCTGCTCCCAGGTGACGGCCTTCGGCTGAAACTTGATTCGGTACCCCATCATGTAAATGCGGAAGCTGATCTCGGTATCCTCGGCAATTGCCTTCACATCCCAGCCGCCAATCCGCTCGACGATATGGCGCCACATAATGAAGTTCGTGCCTGGTATCGTGCAAAGCTTGAACAGCTTCCATCTGCCTGCCTGCGCCATCCATTGGAAGGACAGCGTCTCTATGTTAATGAAACGGGTGAGCAGATTCGTATCGCGGTTCCGCGTACGGAACTTCCCGATGACCGCGCCCAGCGTATCATCATTCGTAATTTCACCGACCAGATAGCGAAGCGCTTTGCGCTCCGGCGTATTGTCCGCGTCATAAATGGCGATCAACTCGCCTCGGCTCTGCTGAAAGCCAATGTTGAGCGCATTCGACTTGCCCTTGCCGCCTGTAACCTTGTCGGTGTTGATAATAATTAAATGGCGTCCTGCGTATCTGGCCTGCACCTCGGCAAGCAGCAACGCGCTATTATCCGAAGAATTATCATTAATGACGATAATTTCGTAGCGGTCATGCGGATAATCGAGTGCAAGCAGCGATTCTACAGTCTTCGTTATGACCTTGCCCTCATTGTGTGCCGGAACCATAATCGTGACGAAAGGGGTCTCTCCCTTGATTTCCGGTACAGGCTTCCCCTCGCTCTGAATATAAAATAAATATCCGGCGATAATCAGCACCACATTGACGAGCAGAAGCGACCAAATACAGATAACGGCAATCAACATGAGGATGTCTGCGATTGTCATAGTTGTCTCCTTATTTGAAGTATTTGCGTCTGTAGAGTCGGTATCCGATCATAAAGAGGAAGCCGAATATGAGGAGCGACACAATAATAATGATGATAAAAATTTTATTTTGCACATTAAACAGCGTGGAAAAGCTTACCGTTCCCTTGTCCGCATATTCATAATCAGAGCTGACCTGACGTACCGCATCATTCAAGGCTAGCGCTTGACCATTAATCGTCAGATGTCCGCCTTGCGAAAGGATGACATGCGCCTCGGTCCGTACCTCGTGGTCGTTTTGTTTATAATCCGTGAAGGTCATCCAGCTCTCCGTAATGCTGGCGAGATCGGCACTGAGCTGCACTTCATTTTCAGCAAAATCATACGTCAGCGCCGTATTCATCGGAAGCGGCTCCCAAGCCTTACCCTCGCGGTCAAAGCCTGCAAGAAAGCTAGGGCTTATGCTGTAAAGCGACGAGGCGAAGGGCTGGGAAACGTTCGTCTGCGAACGGTACATCAGCTTCTTATTGGGCAGCAGCACCGCCGAATCGAAGAAGCCCATGCCATCCACAGCGTATTCCTTGTCGTAGGACCAGTACATTTCCGCCCCCATGCCAAGCGGGGCAATGCCGTAAGCGGCTAAAACGTCAATAAACGAGGTCATCTTCGTTTTGAGCGTCTGGTCATTTTGTCCAATAGTTGAAGCTACGACCGGCGCATTGACCAGCACAGTGCCATTTCGCGACTGGACATATTTCAGCGTTTCCAGATAGCGCTGCATCGCCGGAAAATCCGAATTGCTGAAAACCGGCTGGACGCTAATCGCAAAAGGAATGCCTGCATCATATAATGTATCGGCCATCCCGGCCAAAAGCGTTAAGTCCGAAAACGGGTAAATCTCCTTAAATAGCAGGTAGGTTTGCCCCAGCTCGGCAAGTCCAAGCCAATCTTTCAGCACATACGACATCGCCAGCTCGCTCAAATTCCCCTTCTGAAAATAAGGCACATACGCAGCATGCTCATTCCTCGCTGCGTAGGGAGAGCTCTCGTTCGCCCCGCTATTTTGCGTTGGCGTAAAGCTGCCGTATACCTCAGCCTGAGGTTTCGCTGTCGTCTGCTGCATTACGATGTATGGGGTGTTTTGCACACGCATCGCCGCATCCGAGTACGGGCCGATCGCGAGCAGCATCGTTTCCTCGCTCGGCGTTTGTTCAATGCCAATATGCAGCGCTTCCTGCTGCGAGGCAGGCAATTCCTCGCCAATGTGAAAATAATCGCCCCGATAGACTGCCCTATCCTGTACAAAAGCCGCATTCGTCAGCTCCATATCAGCTGCATTGCGTACTAGAATCACCTTGCGGTACTGCTTCAGCATGCCGCCTGAGTAACCATCCACGGAGAGGAGTGTAACCTGCACTCCGAAAGCGGCGAGCTGCTGCTGGAGCGCCTCTACATTGCCAGACTTTGGCGTGTCCTTGGCCAAGCTGTCATACAACAGCAGCACGCGGATCGGCTCCGCCTCTCTTTCTGCGGCAGCAGCGAGAGAAGAAGTAGAAGAACTATAAAGCAAGCAGAGCAACAGCAGCAGGTTCAATAGCGTTTTCGGTAATGGTTGTCTACATTTGCTTTTTTTCACCTTCTCACCTTCCCAGCCTCTCTACATGTATTTCGTTTGGCGAATCCTGCTCCTGCTCGCTATGCCATAATCTGCGGCGCACGCCGTCAGCGATGACCAAAAACGTAATGAGATCGAATGCCACGGTGAACAGAAATTCATGCTTCGCCAAATCGGCGTCCCCCGCCCCAATAATCGAGACGAATATGCCGGACAAGCCGGCCAGCATCATCATGACAATGAGCGGCAGGCGCGAAGCCCGCCTTAGATTTCGCGCCCTGATCGCCGCTATGAAAGCCGGCATATATACGGAGGCGACGACAATCATCCAGATGACGATGAAACCGAATGTTTTGGGCGCTAGCGCCTCTTTCAGCAAGCTGTAGCCGGAGAAAAAGACCGTCTGCTGGCCGAACGGCTTGCCAGCCGACTTTTCATAATTGCCCATCGCCGCGGGGCGGATAGTAAACGCATTTTTCGCTGCCAAGTTCAGCATGCTTCCAGCCTGGTTCGGATGGCTGATATAATAGCCGACAATTGCACCAAAGCCATACTGGCTATAGAAATTTTCCTCCAAAATCGGAGAATCCACATCCACCGTCGTAAACGGCTCATAATAAATGCTGTCCTTCAAAATCGCATATTGCTTGTCCATGCCGAGCGCCTCCAAGGCACCCTCCGGATCGTCCGAGCCCATCAGCACCCCGCGCGTCATCGCATGGTATTTGTTAATGTTGACGAACTCCTTCGGAATGAGCACATACGTTGCAATGCCTGCAAGCATCAGAATGGTGAGCGAAGTCAGCATGAGCACGCGGAACGTCCGCTTCACATGGATGAATAGGAAGAACAAGCCGATGACGGCAATAATGACGCCAACCGGAGCATTTTGCTGCTTGCTCGTCGTCAGCAGAAAGCCGCTTACCGTAAACACGGCGAGCATGGCGTAATCATTGTACCGCCGGCGGTAAAGCAGCAGCCCTGAGGCAAAGACGAGCATCATCATAATAAGCACGATGCCTTCGCTGAAAAAAGAGTTGAAAAACGCCGTATACCCGGTGTCTCCAAACATAAAAATCGCCAGCAGCGCGATAATATAGCCGTATTTACGGGCGATTTTCCAAGTCAGGCTCTCAACGAGCAAATAAATCGCAATGACGTAAAGAATCGTCAATATGGCCGCCTGAAACCGCACATCGAACACTTGGCTGCTTGCCAGCAGCGTGTTCAGCGCAACCGACAATTGAATAAACCATGACTGCGAGGACGTAAAGGTTGTCCCATTTTCATTGTAATATTGCAAAATGCCAAATTTCTTTACAAAGTAGCCGAGATATTGGCTGTCATAATCCGAGGCGCTAAAATACAAGCCATTGCTGTACAAAATACGGAAAAAATCCCCGTTGTCCGCCATCCCAATATACGGTGGTGTGAACAAGGCGATGATGGTAATAATCAGCACTGCTAATGCCGCAAAGCTGGCAGGCGATAGGTATCGGCTGAATAAGGCGTAGGCTCGCCGAGCGTAGTGCTTGGCCCTGTCTGCTATCATGGTGGGCGCCTTCTTTCTTAATATCTTTTTTAAAAGCATGTTGAAAAAGGCAAGCGGAGTGAAAGGTTTGAGCTGGAGAAACGGAGTGGTCGCCTTTGTCATTGGATTTCTACAGCTAAATCATTTTTAATTCAATAAATCCAGTGGCAACAGCGATCGTAAGCCAAACCTTTCACGCAGTGATGATCCTTTTTCACCATGCTTTTAGTAAGTATAAGCAAGCAAAGCCATTAGGTTGTCGAAGGAATAGGCCTGCTGAGCAGCCGTATCGCCAAAGCCGCCGAGCAGCGAGCTTCCGACCTCCTCGATCTGGAACTCATTCATTTTGCCAATACTATCGGCATATAGGGTTTGATCGCCAATCACGGAGCCAATCATCGCCGTAATCGCGTAGATGGCAGTAGAGCGCGTATCCGTTGTGGCTGCGCCTTCCCTCGTATATTGGCCATAAAGCGTACCCGCCTTAACCCTTTCCTTTATGTATCGGATGCTTTCGGCTTTTTCTTCACCCATTTCGGCTAATGCGAGCACAGTTAACAAGGATTCCACCATATTTATATGATCCGAGCTGTATTTACCCGCCCCATAATCATATCGCGTCTCATAGAAAGGGAATTCATCCGACAGATAACCGTCCTTGATGATTTTCTCCATACTAGCGATCAGCGTTTGCCGCTCCCCCGCCTCGATAGGCAGCAGTCCCAACGTCTTCAAATCGATATAGCAGAGCGTAATAAAATCATTCGTTATTTTGTAGGTTTCATCATAAAAATCATACAAATAGCCATTTTTGACATTATGCTCGTAAAAACGCTTTCCGAAGCTGTCGGCCTCCTGCATGTAGGCTTCACTTTGAAAAACGTCGCTGGCTTCATAAAGTGCCCGAATAATGCGAAGATCATCAACTGCCGCGTTCAGCGTGTAACGCTTTTGCAGCTTGGGACTGAAGCGGTAGCTGAAGGCCGCCTCCATATTAAAGGTTTGCTTGGCGAGCGTCCATTCCGCCTCAAAAGCAGACTTTTGCTGCGTTAATGCTTTATAGCGCATCATAAGTCCCGCGGACTCGCTAAGCATTTCATGCCCCGTCGTCAGCTCCGCAGTTTGCTCCGTATCCTGCAAATTCGTATAAATGCCAGCCGTTCCAGACAGCTCAGTCGTTATAAAATGATACAGCTTCTGCCGCTTGTCCTGCATCTGCAGCTTATCTCCATAATGCTGCTCTGGCAGCAATGTTATTACCGCAGGCGTTTCCTTTGACGATGCCGGGGACGCCCGCAATGAGGACGGAGTTGGCTGCTCCGAGCGTCCACATGCGGTTAACAATAACACGAACGTTATAGCGGTTAAGATCCCTTTTTTGCTCGTACCGCTTGATTTTATTTTGCGCATCCGTCTGCCTCGTTTCTCTGAATCCGGTCATTTTTGTAGAATAGATTTGCTTATCCGCGATTACAACATTTGGTCGACATCGTCCGGGTCTATATTATCCCACGCTCCCATTATGTCCGCCGGCGCCGGATTAAACCGATATTTTGCCAAATCCAGCTTTCCCTGCACACTCACCTCGATGCCCTCTTCCTCCAAACGAGACCGCTGCTCCATATTCCCCTCTTCACTCTGGATAGCTATTTCGCCTTGGGCATTGACGACGCGGTGCCACGGCAGCTGATGAATGCTGCTCTGCGTATGCAAAATCCGCACGACCTGTCGCGCCCCTCTGCGGCTTCCCGCAAGCTCGGCAATCTGCCCATAGCTCATGACAGCTCCCGCTGGAATGCTTTTTATGATTTCAATGACTCTTTTCGTAAATGGCTGCATGATGGCCTCCGATAGCAAGCTTATTTTTCTTTTGAAAAGATTGTAACATGTTTCAGCATTCGACTGATTTCTACATTTTATATTTATATTTAAATTCAACTATAAAAAGAAATTCAAAAAAGACAAACGCGTAGATCTCTAGAGAACTACGGCCTGCCTTATTTTAGAGCACATTAGATGATAATTGTCCGATCAAGCTTTGCTTGCCATGTAGGCGATTTGCTCCAGCCATGCTTTACGCGTTGCCTCATCAGAGCCTGGGACGGATTCGAGGAAAAGATGGTACATAACCTCCAGCCCGCAATATTCGAAAATCCCTTTATCCGACGTTAAACGCAGCGCCTCTCCCATGCCATTTGCTTCGTATTCCGCTTTAGACTTGCCTTGTGTGTTGATAATGACGGTCTTTTTACCCTTTAACAGCCCCATCTGCACGCCATTTACATACTTATAGGCAAAACCGTAAGAAAATACGCGCTCGATATAACCTTTCATCATAGCGGGCAGCCCGGTCCACCAAATCGGGTAAATAAACGTGATGACGTCGGCCCATTTTAAATGCTGCTGCTCCTGTTCAATATCCTCGCTCAGCCCGCCAATGATTTCACTCGCACTGACGATTGGCTGAAACCCTAGCTCATACAAATCCCGCACAACGACTTCATGCCCTTTCTTCTTCAAGCCTTCGACCGCTGTCTCCAAAATAGCGTGGTTAAAGCTTTCTTTCCTCGGATGTGCGTACACGATTAAATGATTCATTTGAATAGCTCCTCTCGATTTTCAACTCATTTTTTGTGATTGATCAATCAATTACTAATAATTAAAAAAAAGACCTACAGCAAAAGCTGTTAACAATGGTCTATTCCTTCACGAACAACTCCGGCATTTCCAGTGCCATAGCCACATTGCAGAGCATGCCTCTAGCTAAAAAATTCGTCGTACGCGCACGAGCATCGGCGATTCCTGCTTTCGTAAACGCATCCTCAACGAGCTGCTTCACCTGCCCAGTACCCTGTCTCATCGCGTCGCGAACTGGAGCTTCCCGTATCGTCTGCGCCTGCATTTGCAACAAAATTTCATTGCGCTGCGATTCCATAATTTCCTCATAGGCGCGGATTAGCCCTGACTCCAATGTAGCTGGCTCCTCTGTGTCGATGACCTGTTGAAAAGCTTTGACAATACGCTGCCAAGATACATCAAGCGCCTCCACCAGCAAGGATTCCTTCGTAAAGAAGCGATACACATAGGGCTGGGAGATCGATGCCCGCTCCGCTACTTGCGCTGTCGTTGCGCGATAATAACCGATTTCGGAAAATACCTCGATAGCCGCAGATACGATGTCGGAACGCCTGCTGGCAGCTGTTGCTGTTCCTTTTGCCATAAACGCACCATGCCTTTCACTTGGTATTGATTGATCAATCACTAACTTGATTTAAACTATATCCGATCTTTCCTAAAGTTGCAAGCCCCTTTTCAAAAAAATTTCGCATGCCCGCTTGACTCGGAGTCAGCTCCAAGTTATACGCTAATGTCATCAAGAGCAGCATCAACGGCTAGCTGCTGAAGGCATTCGCATCATCAGCGTTGACCCGGGCGGCAAGACGCTGCTCCTCATTGGGGTTTGGACGATTTTCATTATTTAGGGGTTAGTATTGTTATTGCAACGACTCGACTAGCTCCGCTGTGCCCGGCATACGCGAGCCAGCTATATTTCTTTATAATATAATACCGTGGCATATAGGCTGCCATCACCTGAACGGGCAAATTTCGGAATACGCCCCGCTTCAATAAAGCCTAGGGACTGGTACAAAATATTAGAAGGCGCTCCTTCCAGCGTATCCAGCACGAGCAGGCTTCGTCCTTCCACAACAGCCCGCTCCTCCGCTTCCTGCATCAGCAATCTGGCAATGCCTTTGCGCCGCTGCTGGGGCTGCACCATCATCTTGGCGATTTCCGCTCGGTGGGACGCATTTTGCTTTTGCGCCAGCTGGAGCTGCACGGTACCTACAATTTGCTGTCCCTCTTTGGCTACCCACAGCAATGTGCCTGGCTCCAATACGCCCTGCCAATAAGCTTTCGCATCCTCCCTGCTAAGGGGCGGCAGAAAGCCGATCGACGCTCCATCCTCTACAACTTCTACAATGAGCCCAGCTAACTCCTCTAACGTATGCTCATTCAGCTCTGTCAGCTCTTCTACTCGCAATGATTGGCCCATGTCCTCAGCTCCTCCTTTTCCATTACCGTTTCATCTTCTCTAGCATATCCAATTTGTGATTTGAGCTCAATATACGTATTTCGACCCAAGCCCCCAATAGTCGTAGGTATACATCATATGGAATAAAAAAATAAAACACCCTTGACCGGCAACAGCTTTGCCAATCAAGGGTATGTTAAACGTTATTCGCCAAGAGCCATAACGGGTTTGTTCAGGCTCTTCAGCGCATGATACGCCGCACCTATGACGCCTGATGTTTGTGAAGCCTCCACATAGGAGAGATTCAGGTTGTTTGCCGGGTACGGCTTGCGTGCATGACGATAAATATAAGTTTCCAGCGCCTCCCGCGGGAAGCCTTCCATATGAATGACGCCGCCGCCCATAATAATATAATCCGGATCGAGCAAATTAATAACCGTCGCAATCGGTATCGAGAGCGCATCCAAATACTGCTGGAGCACTTCTGTTTGCTGATGCTGCGAAAATAAATCTTGAATCTCACAATCTGCGAAATGCTCCTGCTTGATTTGCTGGAGGCGCATGCCCGAGGCGTACAGCTCCACGCAGCCCGGATTGCCGCAGCCGCATAATTCATCGCGGCCAAGGACGGGAATATGGCCGAGCTCTGCGGCTACACCATTTTTCCCCCGCAAAAATTGGCCGTTCATATAAATGGAATTACCGAAGCCCGTTCCAATATAAAAGCCGACGATGACGCCCGTATCCGGCAGCCTGCGATCAACGATTTCCTGCAGCAGCAAATTGTTTACATCATTATCGATAAAAACGGGCACTTTAAATACAGCTTCCAGCGCTTCAACAACGTTCAAATGGTCAAAGCCCGGCATGTTCGGGGTTGAAAGAACGACCTTCTTATCCTTGCTAATGATCGATGGAAAACCTAATGATACGGCGATGAGCTCGCCCTTGCAGGCGGCCAGATAGTCGCCTAGCATCGTAATCAACAGCTGGAGCGGTTCGTCCGAATCGCGCAGCAGCTGCGTTTTCTGTATATGGAACTCATGCAGCTGGCCGTCCCGTGTCACTTTTCCCAGCCGAATATGGGTCCCGCCAATATCTACTCCTAGCACAAACTCTTTCATCTTTGTATCACCCTATCCTCCTGCAGCCAATCCACTCAGCAGCTAATCGTAACCTCATTGCTAAATTGTTGCGGCATCCGCTGTCGTTAACGTTAGGAAGCGTCCTCTTTAACCAATCTATTAAAATCGTCCATCATTTTATCCCAGGCCCTGTTCAAATCATTATCGAGGTTAAACAATCCCGAAGTGCCGACAATGAATACCTCTGCTCCGGCTTCCGCCAGCTGCGCGAACGTATTTTTGTTACAGGAGCCATCAATTTCAATTAAATAGGTATAGCCATGCTCTTCCTTCAAAGCTTTCGCTTCTCTGATTTTATCGAGCATTTCCGTAATGAATTTTTGTCCGGCATAACCCGGATCAACGGTCATTATCGTAATTTTGTCCAGCAAATGAATGTAATGCTTAATATAGCTGAGCGGCGTAGCCGGGTTCAAAGCGATTCCCGCCTTGCAGCCGGCTTGTTTAATCTGGTTAATAATGCGGAAGGCATCGCTGTTGATCGTCTCGGCATGCGGGCTAATATAGGTCGCCCCAGCGTCAATAATCGCCTGAATGAAGTCCGCAGGCTTCTCTACCATTAGATGCACATCCATAGGAACCTTAAGCGAATCTCTCAACTGCTCCATGAAAAAAGGAGACAACGTAATATTTTTGACAAAATGGCCGTCCATAATATCGATATGCACCATATCGGAACGATCGTTAATAACATCAAGCTGGTTGCGAATATCCATCAGGTTCATGCACATTAATGACGGGGAAAATTGGTATTTCATCTATCATCCACTCCTAATTTTTTATCTTTTTACACCAAACAGACGATCGAGGAATACGGCCAAAATAATAAGGGCACCCATTACGATTTGCTGGTAATACGTAGGGACGCTGAGAATGTTAAGTCCATTGCTGATGACGCCGATGATGAGTCCGCCCATCACAACGCCGATAATTTTACCTTTTCCACCGAAAAAGCTAGTGCCGCCAATGATCGCTGCCGCAATCGCCTGCGTCTCATAGCCGCTGCCTGAAAGAGGCTCTGCCGCGCCTAAACGGGCTGTCATCACAATGCCTGCAATCCCTGCTGCTACGCCGGAAATAACGAATACAATCATCGTATGGCGCTTGATGTTAATACCGGAAAACCACGCGGCCTGGCTGTTGCCGCCTAGTGCATAAATGTTGCGGCCTAGCTTCGTCTTATTCGTAATGAAAATAAAGGCGAGCGCCACAATCAGCGCAATAATGACGGGAATCGGCACGGGGCCAAGCCAGCCGGCAATGCTGCTTTTGAACGCCTGTGGCAAGCCGAATACGGGCTTCGCATCCGAAATAATAAGCGTCAAGCCTCTGAAAATCGACAGCGTGCCAAGCGTAATAATGAACGGATGAAGTCCGGTTTTGTTCACCAGGAAACCGTTAATGCCTCCAAGCAAGCCGCCTACAAAAATACCGCCGATAATAATGGCGAGCACCCAATGCATGCCCGCAACCATCAGCTTAGCCGCAATCATGCCAGTGAGCGCCATAATTGAGCCGACCGACAAATCAATGCCTGCGATTAGAATGGTGAAAAACTCGCCCAAGCCCAGCAAAATATTAACCGAGCTTTGCAGCAGCACCTGCGTCAAATTGCCAGTGGTCAAAAAATATTGCGGCGACAAGATGCCCATGACCAGCGTCAGCAAAATCAAAATGCCGAATGTTCCGTATTTGCTCCAAATCACATTAAATTTCTGCATCATCGTAACTCCTTGACTTATGAAGTAGCGGCTAACATAATGTTTTCTTCGGTAGCCTCTTCAATTGATAGTGTCCCGTTCATTCGGCCTTCCCTAAATACGATAATGCGGTCGCAGACGGACAATAGCTCAGGCAGATCGGAGGAAACGACCATTACGCCGACACCGTCCTCCGCAAGCTCTCTCATAATCTTGTAAATCTCGCCTCTAGCGCCGATATCGATGCCCTTCGTCGGCTCGTCGAAAATCATCAGCTTAGAGCCTGCTGCCAGCCATTTGCCAATGAGTACCTTTTGCTGATTGCCGCCGGACAGCTCGCCGATGTTCTGCTCAATGCTCGCGCATTTAATATTGATCGAGGCTTTATATTCCTCGGCCCATTTTTTCTCCTGCTTCTCGTTAATGAGCCCCCATGTGCCGCCAAGCGACGAGGTTTTGAGCAGTCGCGATAACGAAATATTTTTCCAAATTTCAAAATTTTTCAGAAAGCCCGTTTCCTTGCGGCTCTCGGTTACATGGCCAATGCCCAGCTTGATCGCATGATACGGACTTTTGATTATGACCTCTTGCCCGAACAGCTCGATCCGCCCTTCAGCAATGGGGGCAGCGCCGTAAATCGCGTTCATCAGCTCGGTGCGGCCGGAGCCGATCAAGCCGGAGAAGCCCAAAATCTCGCCTTTTTTCAGTTCAAAGCTCACGTCCTGCACCATTCGGTCCTTGCGGGTCAGTCCCTCTACCTTCAGCAGCGTTTCCTCTCCGGTATGGATGCTGTCCTCGGGCTTCAAGTGACGCTCATTGACCGCACGGCCTACCATCATCGTAACCAGCGTTTCCTTCGTCACATCTTTAATGTCTTTGGTGCCAACATACTTCCCATCCTTCAGGACGCTCACCCGGTCGCCGATTTCAAGCAGTTCGTGCAGCTTATGGGAAATATAAATAATGCCGACGCCTAAATATTTCAATTGCCTGATGATGCCGAACAGTTTATTCGTCTCTTCTCCCGTCAGCGAGGAGGTCGGTTCGTCCATGACGATAACCTTCGCCCGCGAAGCAATCGCCTTGGCGATTTCAACCTGCTGCTTCTCGCTGATCGACAGCCGCTCAACCAAGTCCTTGGAAGACCGCTTTAAGCCGACCTTCTCGATCATTCTTTGGGCGATTTCCTCCATGTTTTTGAAGTCGACGACTGGAATGCCGAATTTTTTGATCATAGGCAGCTTTCCGACAAAAATATTCTCCGCTATAGATAACTCGTCAATCATGCTCAGTTCCTGATAGATGACGCTAATTCCGCTGTCGACCGATTCCTTCGGCGACAGCTTAGAAAAGGCCGTGCCATTAATGACGATGCTGCCCGAGGACGGCTCATATACGCCGGATAAAATTTTCATCAGCGTCGATTTGCCCGCACCATTTTCACCGAGCAATATATGCACCTCGCCTGGCTTTAGCTGAAAGGATACATCCTGGAGCGCTTTGACTCCGGAGAAATCCTTAGAAATATTTTTCATTTCCACGATATAGTCCATACTGCCCCTCCCTGAGGAATGTCCCCCTCTTGCAAGGGGGAGCCGCTTATACGCCATTCCCGGTGTTATTGCAATTACTTCGTGACCAGCTTCGACTCGACAGATACGAATTCAGGCTCCATATCGGCGCTGCCCGTCGCTTTGTCCTTCGCCAGCTGTACAAGCTTGTTCAGCGAGGAAATGCCCACCTGTGCCGGATCTTGGGCAACCGTTGCATACAGCTCGCCTGCATTGATCGAATCCAGCGCTTCCGGCGCCCCGTCTGTACCTACGACGATAACTTGGCCTTGTTTGCCGGCATTGCTAACCGCTTGAAGTGCACCAAGTGCCATTGTGTCATTCGCTGCATAAAAAGCTTTCAAATCGGGGTTTTTCTGCAAAATGTTTGCCGCTACGTCCAGTGCCTTCGTGCGATCCCAATCAGCTGGCTGGCTATCTACGATTTCAATATTCGCCGCCGCTTTGAATGCGTTGGTAGCGCCTTGTTTTCTATTTTCGCCCGACGCATTGCCTGCTTTGCCTTCAATAATCGCAACTTTGCCGCCTTCTGCGCCCAGCTTGTCGATAATCGCTTGGCCGCCTTTTTCCCCAACCTTCACATTGTCAGTCGTAACAAAGGAGAACACATAGCCGCCTGCGCTTTTCAGCTCCGTCATGTCGACTTGCTCGTCAATGTTGACGACATAGATGCCCTTCTCATTTGCTTTCACAATGCTAGGAATCATAGCGACTGGGGACAACGGTGCGAATGCGATACCCGCATAGCCTTTATCCAGCGCGTCCTCGAAAATTTTCGCTTGGCCTTGAAGATCTGCCTCGTCATTTGCTGCAAAAATATCGACATCGTAGCCTTGCGCCTTCGCTTCTGCCTCAATGCCCTCTTTCATGGAAACCCAGAACGGGTTGGATAAGGTTTTAAGAATAATAGCGAATTTCGGTTTTGCAGCATCTGTAGCGCCGCCCGCAGCGGTGTCTGTGGAAGCTGCTGGCGAGGTGCCAGAGGCTCCGTTTGTTGTACCTGCTTGATTACCGCAGCCCGCCACAATAATCGCAAGCGTCAGCATCACCATAAGCAGCATCATGTTTGTCTTTTTCATTGAAAAAACCTCCCTTGTTTAATCAAGCCGATGATTGTTTCCATTATATTGCCTCACTCATACCGCTTCGCTTCTGGTCTTTCGCGCACCCCGCCCTTTTTGATCCGCCTCCCCTGGTTCTTCTGGTTGAGATATTTGGCGTTGCAGCGTACTTATTAAGCGCTTTCATTTCGTGAAAAGCAATTAACATTCAAAGCTTGCTTAGCCTCATTCGTTTCATTCGCGTTATTATGCCCCTAGCCTTGCAAAAGATTATCCACAGGAGCCCGTTTCTTCCAGCCTGCTCATCATGTTGACTCGCTCTCCGTGCCTGCCGCCCTCAAATGGCGTTGCCAGCCAAATTTCAATAATCATCTTCGCCAGCTCGATCCCTACAACACGCGAGCCCAGCGCCAGCACATTCGTATCATTATGAAGCCGCGACAGCTGCGCCGAATAAGGTTCGCTGCATACGACAGCGCGGATGCCCTTTACTTTGTTCGCTGTAATGGAAATGCCGACGCCCGAGCCGCAGAACAGCAGCCCTTTTTCACACTCGCCGCTCGCTACCGCCTTCGCCACCTTCTCGCCATAGGTCGGGTAATCCGTCCGCTCCGTCCCAAAGGCGCCAAACTCCTTATAAGCAATGCCTTTCTCATCGAGCCACGCTTTTATTTCCTGCTTGTATTCAAATGCTGCGTGATCGCTTCCAATAGCCAACATGGTCATGCCCCCATTCAATTTCCTTTTAGGTGAAACGTTTTTCTTTAACTTTAAAAAAAAGCTTTATTATTTGGTGAAACGTTTTTCCTATTATGAAAAAAAATTATGTCGATTCTCGGATGACAAGCTCTGGCTTCAATACAATATGCTCAACTAGATGGGATTCGGCATTTATTTTTTTCAGCAGCAGCTCGCCGGCCTTTTTCCCCATTTGGTATTTCGGCTGATTAATCGTAGTCAGTGCCGGGACGACCAAGTAAGAGGTCGGGATGTTATCATAACCAACAATCGCTACATCCTCAGGTATGCGGTAGCCCTTCTGGAACAGTGCCTTCATAATGCCAAGCGCAAGCAAATCATTTGCTGCAAAAATCGAACGATACGCAAACGGCTTCTCCAGCAGCTTATCCATAAAAACATAACCCGCTTCATGACTGACCTTGCATTCGTAAACAAGCGACTCATCATAGGCAACGCCATGCAGCGCAAGCGCCTTCTTGTAGCCCTCCAGCCGATCACGGCTGTTCTGGATGCTTAAATCGCCAATGACCAGCATCACTTCCGAACGATTTTGGCTGAGCAAATAGTTCGTTGCCTCAAAGCCTCCATGAACGTTGTCGATCATCACCGAGCTGAAGCTTTCGCCTGCCTTCTTGTCGACAACTTTACGATCCACGACAACGACGGGGAAATCTTTGCGATTGTTGAACACGTCCCTGTTTTTGCCCGTTCCGAGAAAAATCAGTCCGTCGATATCCTTCTCAAACAACGTGTTCAGGTAACGCAGCTCTTTCGCCTGATCCTCATCCGTATTGCACAAAATCACACTGTAAGCATGTTCATTGAATAAATCTTCAATGCCGCGAATAATTTCTGTAAAGAACGCATTGGAGATGTCCGGCACTACGATGCCAATGGTCAGCGTCTTGCGTGACTTCAAGCTTCTAGCCGCCATGCTTGGATGGTAATTGAGCTCTTTGATCGCATTCATGATGCGCTCTTTCGTCTCCGGCTTCACATTTTTTGTCCCGTTCAACACGTAGGAGACGGTGCTGATCGCTACATTCGCTTTCTTCGCAATATCTTTTATCGTGACCATTTGCGTTTCCTTCCTTGCCTCACCTGCCAAAGCGAAAAATTAGTGAAACGTTTTTCTATAACGCTATATTATTTCATCGTGAATCCGTTGTCAATAGTCCGCAGCCTGGATTTCAAAACAAAATAAATTTTTGATGAATGGCGTTTCTTGAGCTTGAATGTCTGCTTGCCCGCGGTATAATAAAATCAATCCCATTTTGGTGAAACGTTTTTCCTTTAGGAGGTTTATGATGCAAAAAATAAAGCTTTTTTCCGGTACATCCAATCGCAAGCTCGCTGAACAGGTCTGTTCCTTGCTCGGACAGCCGCTTGGCGATGTCGCCATTACCCGCCAGCAAAGCGGCGAAATTCACGTTTCCTATCAAGAGCCGATTCGCACCTGTGACGTCTTCATCATTCAAGCGATGTCCCATCCGGTTAATGAGCATTTGGTGGAGCTGCTTGTGCTCATTGATGCTGCCAAACGTGCTTCCGCAAATAAAATAAATTTGATTTTACCCTATTACGGCTATGCCCGCCAAGAGCGAAAAACCGCTCCCCGCGAGCCGATTTCGGCGAAGCTTGTCGCCGAGGTGCTGACGACTGTAGGCGCTAATCGCATCGTAACGATTGATCTGCATGCCGATCCGATTCAAGGCTTTTTCGAAATTCCTGTTGACCATTTAACGGCCCTCGACCTTATTATCCAGCATTTGAAAAGCAAAAATATTGAAAATCCGGTCGTCGTATCTCCCGATGCAGGACGCGCTTCAACAGCGGAAAAGCTTGCGGGCGAGCTGGATTGTCCCTTCGCCATTATGATCAAAAACCGCCCTGCCCACAACCAGACGGAAATTACGCATATTATTGGGGATGTAGCAGGCAAAACGCCGATCATCATTGAGGATTTGATTGATACCGGAAATACAATCGTCAATGTCGTTAATGCCCTTAAACAAAATGGCGCTGAGAACGCTTATGTTTGCGCTACGCATGGGCTGTTCTCGGGAGGCGCGCGCAATTTGCTGGCATCGCCGCACATCAGCGAAATCGTCGTCACCGATACGATTGCGATGCAGGAGGAGCATGAGGCTTATGGTGAAAAGCTTATTATCCTGCCAATAGCCCCTATTATCGCTGCTGCCGTACAAATTATTATTCAGGGCGGCTCAATCGATACACAGATAAACTCGGGCAAGGTTTAACACCCCACTCTTTTTCCCACGAGCTCCGCAGCATCGATTGGGCAGAGGAGCTGCCCTGCGAGCTAACGCTCCGACGGTTGTTTTTGTACCCGATGAATATGCATCCATGGAGGAAGAAGTGGCCGCATGGGCGAAATTCTAAATCGTCAGACAGAAGCCGAAGCATGGAACAAGCAGTTTACCCAAAGAGCGGAAGCCGCGCGCAAAAAAGCACAGGCTGCTGTGCCAGCCAATGCCTCATTTACAATTGCTGATTTCAATTGGCTCACCAATGTAGGCATTGTCGGAAAAAGCGCAAACCGCGGCGGTAAAGCGGTGTACGACCTGCTTGGCCCCGCCCCTGCCTCAAAGATTAAACAGGATTTAATCGATAAAGGCGAGGAAAGTATGGTTATCAGCTCCGAGCTATTCGGGGAATATGTGGGGATTATCTTCTGCTGATCCCTATACGACGATTTATCAGGCTGAAGAAATTGCTGAAAAATTAGCCGCCAAGCAAACTAAGCTGCAATAGGCTAAGGAGCAGACCATAATTGACCTGTTCACGTATTGATCAATCGTCTTCTTTTGTCGGACAGGCTGGTCCCACTTATCGTTAAAAATGGAAGGGCGCGAGGGCAACGATATGCCTTCCGCCCTTCCATTTTGTTATATTCCTGTATCCGTCTTTCTAAATCTCTGCATTTCTATATTTCTGCTTTTCTTTCTTACTGCTCATTCCACGGCTTAGCTAGGCTCCGTGCCCCACACTAAATTTCCGTTCTGATACAACGTGATCTTCGTATAATCTGCATAAGTCGTTCGCAGCGAGTTAAAAGAATAATCATCCGTCTCGCTGAAATTCGTCCAATCGTTCTTATGAATGCGCGTATGAATTTCGCCAGATGTCCCGCCCGCTGGAATGCTGCCAGCGCCAGAGCTAAAGGACAGCTCCACATAATAATCGGCGCCTGTCCGCGGCGTGCTCAGCTTGACGAAGCTGCCCGTCACATTGCTATTGCCTACTTGGGCATAGTCGCTGAAGAAGTTTTGCTGCTTCTCCCCGTCAATCGTATACCAATAGCGAATCGTCAATCCGCTCATTGCAACGGGAGTCGTCCCGTTATTTTTTATGATGAACTGCGGTTTGAGCTGGTTATCTCCAGCATTGGTATCCCCTGCCCGGTACGCTACTGCTAATGAACCAGAAGGCTGCTCTGGACCGGTCGTACCGCTCGGTGTTGCGACGACTTCAGCCGAAGCTGCTCCCGTGCCAGCGCTGTTGGCCGCTTGAATAATATAATAATAGGTCGTTCCGTTCGTAACGGCTGTGTCATTATAACCGCTGCCAGATACAGCAGCAGACAGCGTCGTATATGGCCCGCCGCTCGTCGTTGCCCGTTTCACCGTGTACGAGGTCGCGCCAGCTACCGCATTCCAAGCAAGCTGAACCTGCATGCTGCCAGCTGTCGCTGTTAAGCCAGACGGCGCAGCAGGAACTATCGGCCCTCCAGGCGTTTGGACCGCTTCCAGCACCGACCAATAGGCAGGTTTGGACTGCAAGCGCTCGTCGAATAGCAGCGGCCAATTGTTGCGGGCTACCGGGAAGGTGCGAAGCCACGTATGCGCATCATCCTTGCCCCATAATGTCACATTCGTAACGGTGTCCGTATGCCGCAGAAACACCTGAAATAGCGACTTGTACAAATTGGCTTGGCGCTGCTTCAGCTCATCGGAGAATGTCTCATAGGATTGTGAATTATCCGAATAGACGCTAATGTCCAACTCGGTAATATGCGTCTCCAGTCCAAGCGCTTTGAATTTGATAATGGAGCTTTCAATTTCCGCAAGCGATGGATAATAAAGACTAATATGCGTCTGGTGGCCGACGCCGTCAACCGGAATGCCTTTGGCCTGCAAACGTGTAATTAAGTTATACAGCGCCTGACTTTTTGCCGGTTCATGCGTATTGTAATCGTTAATGAACAGCTTCACCGTCGGATCCACTGCATGGGCAAACTCAAACGCTTTTTCAATATATTCTTCACCCGCAATTTGATACCATAGGCTGCGGCGCAAGCCATCTGACTGCGACGCATCAATGACCTCATTAACTACATCCCAGGCATAAATTTTGCCCTCATATCGTTCCATTACAGTCTGAATATGATTTTGCATACGCGCATAGAGCACCGCTTTGCTGACCAAGTTTCCGTTCGCGTCACGGAACACCCAATCAGGCGTTTGCGCATGCCAGACGAGCGTATGTCCGCGCACCTGCTGGCCATTTTGCACACCGAAAGCAACAGCAGCATCTGCCTCGATAAAATTAAATACGTTTTCCTGCGGCTCCGTGCTGTCCCACTTCAGCACATTGCCAGGCGTGACGCTGTTAAAATGCTTAATCAGAAGCTGTTTATCCGGCTCGGTCAGCAGCTCATCATTGGTAAAGGCCGAGCCAAGCAGAAATTTTCCGGCAAAAGCATCTTGAAGCGAAGGGATGTCGTCTTCAATAATAATTGGGCCGAGATCCGGCTTCCGCTCGAACCGGAAATCATCAACGTAGAAGGAAGCGGTTGCACTTCCCGGCACCTCGAAATAAACCGATACCTGAGTGGCCGGCTCCAGCATTTTGAATGTAGCCTGCAGCTTCGTCCAGCCGCTCGCTGTGGCTGCGCCAGATGCGATATTTTCATAGCGGGTACCAGCTGGCAATGTGCGCTGAAGAGACATCGAAATATTGGTGTTTGCTGCTCCAGCAGGCAGCTTGACCCAACCAATAAACTCATACGTTTGCCCAACCTCAAGCTGGCTTGTCACATCAAGAGAAGGTCCATGCCAAGTACTTGTGCGCCCACTTACCGCCAAACCGTAGGCTCCGCTACGTGCTGCTGCTGCATCCGCAGCCAGAACCTCCGCACCGCCGCGGCCAACCCATTGCTGGACCGTACCATCCTCGAAATCGCTTTGCTGGAGCAACGTATTTTCCGTTTCCTCCGCTTGCACAGACTTTGCCCAATAGACGGGAAGCAATAAACTTAGGACAATCAGAAATTTAAGCGCTTTCATAAATGGGTAAAGCTGACGATTGCTCATTCTTTAATTCACTCCTTTTCCTATTCGGGTACGGTTGCCACTCACAAATCCACGGTGCTGTCGTTCAAACATATCTAAGCGAAGAAAACGACATATACCTGTCTATATTTTTAAACAGCCGCGCCTCCTCCCTATTTTGGTTGGAAGAGCCGCCCCGTGTGCAAGCCTGTTTACCCGATAGATAGAGCTGGGAACGACCCATATGGAAAATTATACATCTTCCTAGCCAAGCCTACAATATCAATTAATAGGAAAATTTGTAATTAAAATTTGTGCAGTTGTCGTAAACGATGATAAGCCACTCTTAGGTTTCACTGATTATTAGGGGAATAGATACTTACGGTTGGAACTGACAAAGGCCTATTTTTTTGAAAGTGATTTTGTCCATTTTGCGATTTACCAGTCCAATTAACTGGTCTGCCATGTAGGACGTGGAATATTTAAAGCCCGATTCTTCCCAATAAAGAATAACGCCCATTGCAGCTGACATCTGGTAGCTGAGCAAAATTTCATAGTCTAGAGCAGGGCTGCCCTCATCCATAATAATGTGCATATCCCGCCTCATCGACTCCCGAAGCACGTCGTAAAGCTCAAACCCAAAGCTCCGATCTACGGAAAGCAGCGCCTGAAATTCATCTTTATGTTTCTCAATATGATTAAAAAGCTGCAGCGCCGAAGGATAAATATCTTCTGCCTTTACCAGATCCATCCCCTCGTAAGGGACGAGCAAAGTTTCGGCAAAGCCAAGCAGAAATTCGCTTCGTATTTCTTGCAGCAGCTCTTCCTTGCCGACAAAATGCTTATAAAAGGTTCCGCGATTGTAATCCGCCCGCTTCGCCACATCAAGTATGGTCACAGCCTCATATCCTCGCTCTAATATGAGCGACACGAATGCAGCTTTAATCGCTTGACGCGTTCTTCTCGTCCTTCGGTCCAGTTGCTTCTCCGTTGCCAATGCGCTCAGCCTCCAAAGCTTATAGATAATATTGTCCCTATTATACCTCATTGGATATTCCACAATAAATGTTATCTTATCTCTCACGCCTATTAAACACCCAAGACATGCATACGATGGAATACATTTGAACATCATTAGCAAAAATCAACAAATAAGTTTCATATGTTCAATTTTCATCTATAAGTAGACATACATTCTTTACCTGTCACTTACGTGACACTTAGGAAGGTATTGATTATTGTCGTGACAACATTGTGAAGTGTAACCTGTAATGGCAGACATACAACTTATCCATTCAAGATGCGCTCGACTAAATTATAAGATAAGGATGCGATCAAACATGGTTACAACAACAACGAAAACCGCAGTCATTACAGGCGCCGCTGGCGGCATTGGAAAAGAGCTTGCCCGCCGTTTTGTAGAGCGTAAAGTTAATTTGGTACTGGTAGACTTGAAGCTTGAAGCCTTGCAGCAAGTCATTGCTGAGCTGGGCCTTGACGATTCCAACTCCCTAATAGTAGCAGCAGACGTCTCCAAAGAAGAAGATGTTGAAAACTACGTAAACAAAGCCGTCGAAAAATTCGGCACGATCGATTATTTTGCCAACAATGCAGGCATCGAAGGTCCATCCGGACTCATCGAAGAGCAAAGCGTGAAAGCACTCGACCTTGTATATAACGTAAACGTACGCGGCGTATTCCTCGGCCTTCACTATGTCGTTCCTGTTATGAAAAAACAAAAATCCGGCGCGATTTTGAACACTTCCTCGCTGGCAGGCCTCATGGGCGCACCTGGCATGTCCCCATACATCATGTCCAAGCATGCCGTAATTGGCTTGACTCGCGTTACAGCCAATGAGCTTGCTCCGCTTGGCATTCGTGTCAACGCCGTTCTTCCAGGCACGATCAATACGCGCATGATGCGTCAAATTGAAGAAAACTTTGGCAATCCAGAGGCCTTCAAAAAAGCCAATGAAGCAGCAACACCAATGGGTCGTTACGGTGAGCCGGAAGAAGTAGCAGCTGTAATGAACTTCCTCCTGTCCGATGAAGCTTCTTTCGTTACGGCATCACTTTATACTGTCGATGGCGGTATGGTTGGACAATAACCAATATATATATATAACTAACCGAAAAGGAGACTATCCATAATGAAGCTTGAAAACAAAGTCATCATCATTACAGGTGCGGGAAGCGGCATTGGACGTGCGACTGCCTTGAAGCTTGCTGCCGAAGGCGCTATCGTCGTCTCCTCCGACTACAATGAAGCTACTGCTAAAGAAACAGCTGAATTGATCAAGCAAGCTGGCGGACAAGCTTCCGCAATCCGCGCCGACGTTTCCAGCGTGGAAGATGTTAAAAATATGATTGACAAAGCAGTTGAAACGCACGGCACGCTTGACGGAATTTTCAACAATGCTGGTGTTGGCGATATCCGCTCCTTTGAGGATCACACACCTGAATACTTCAACCATGTTATTTCCGTAGACCAATTTGGCGTGTATCTCGGCATCTACTATGCTTCCAAGAAAATGAAGGAGCTTGGTGTTAAAGGTATTATTGTCAACACCGCTTCCATCTTCGGCTACATGGCTGCTAAGGGCAGCTTTGCTTATCAGGCTGCAAAGGCCGCTGTTGTCATGATGACGAAATCGGCTGCACTGGAGCTTGCGGATGCAGGCATTCGCGTAACGGCAGTAGCACCGGGCTTCATCGATACACCGATTATCAAGGATGGCGATGATTTCAAAAATTTCCTTGCTGAACAGCACCTGAGCAAGAAGCTCATTCAGCCGGAGCAAATTGCTGATGTTGTAGCTTTCCTCTTCTCCGAAGAGGCCTCGGCAATCAACGGACAGACGATTCCTGTAGAAGATGGCTTCCTCATCTTTAAGCGCTCTTAATTAATACTAACAAGCAGCATCTTCCGATTACTGGCAGGTGCTGTTTTCTTTTTCTCGTCGTTTTTTCCCTATCGAATTAGTGCTGTGGCTATGTTCATTTACTCAATAGTCAACGGCTAGAGAAATATTAAAATGCCTGTACCCGCAAAGCTCAGACATAAACCAGCCTTGTTGTTATCATCGCCTCTTTATAGTATAAATAGGCATAACAAGGGAGCTGATGCTGGTATGTACAAGCATATTATTTTTGATTTTGACGGTACGATTGCCGACTCTGCTGCCGCTATATTGACCATCTATAATGAAATGGCGGCGCAATATCGTTTTAAGCCCGTAACGGAAGAGGAATACAAGAAGCTCAGCCAGCTTTCTTTGCAGGAGCGATTCAAGGCGCTTGACGTGCCCTTTTATCGTTTTATGCTGTTTCGCAAAATCAGCAAGGAATTCAAACGGAAATACAACGAGCATGTTGCTTCTATTCCGTTTTGTGACGGGATGCAAGATGTATTAAGTCATTTGCTGCAAAGCGGCATAAAACTATCCGTTATTACATCCAATGCTGCTGACAACGTCGCAGATTTTCTGCAGCCCCACGGCATTCACACCCTGCATGACATACGCAGCTCCAGCGGTCTGTTCGGCAAGCATAAAACCATTCAAAGCTATTTGAAAGAAAACCAACTCCGGCCGGAGGACGTAATCTACGTCGGCGATGAGCTGCGGGATATCGTAGCTTCCCATAAATGCGGCATTAAGGTAATCGGAGTCACTTGGGGACTCGACCCTAAGGAACTGCTGGCATCCGGCAAACCTAGTTTTTTGATTGACCAGCCCGATGAGCTTTTGCAGCTTGTCCAGTAGTTAAGATAAAGCTCCCCATTAACATGGACAGTCCCACGAATTAATAAAAAATGCGGGACTGTTCATGCTTAATGCAGTTAACCATTCATCCGTTTTAACTTCTCTCGGCTCAAAAGCTAGCTCTTGGCAAGCTGCCTCTATCTCAGACGATGAACGCCCAGAACATCATTAACTGTGCCGCCTATCGACACCTGGACGACATCCTGTTTCACCGTTCCATTATTATAATAAGCTGTAAATGTGAAGCTTAAGGTTCCTTTGTTAAGCTTTTCAAAGGAAGCATCCCATAGCTCGCCAGCCCATAATGTGCCCGCCGTATTTTTCACCTCCAGCTTCGTTTTAAAGCTGTTCATCGCAACCTCTACACGCTCCGGCCTCGTATCTGTCCCCGTCTCTGTCGTATTGGCTACTAAAATGAATTTTTCTCCTGCCCAAAATACGCTGTATGCACGCGGAGCTTCTTCATCCCCGCTCTGCTTTTTATTATAAGATTTACGAATGCTGTTCCAATCGTTCGTATGATTGACCATTCCCGCCACTTTCAGCGGCTGTACTTGTACGGTTTGAGAGATCGTTACTGGTTCGGCTAAACCGTCATCTACAGTGACGCTAAGCTGCCATGCGCCTGTCTTCTCCATTTTGAGCTTCGGCCCTGTCTTGGCATAAGGATAGGAAACGGTATACTCGTACGCATATTTTTGCCCGGAAGGCGACTTAAGCTCTACCTTTAGAGCTAGTGTATCTTTGTCGGGATCAGCTGCATTCGCCTCGAACGTTACGATATCTCCTTCAAAAATCGGTTTTGGATACCAGTCTACATCAACCGTCGGTGGGCGATTCGTCACAAAATAAATATACGCATATTTCCCTGGATTGCCCGCTACATCCGTATCTATGACCGTTAACCGATACGTTTGCCCGGCGATTAATCCTGCTACTTGATGCGAACGGGCTGCCGCCGGCAGAGCCATATTGTATTCGACTGAACCATCGCCATTCAAATCAATCATCGTCACACTGCCATCCGTATTAACCTTTTGCATATAAAAGACTCGATCCGCATGCCCTGAGGATGGGGCCGCATCGCTAAAAGCATTAAAGTTGACCGTTACCGAGGTCGGTTTAATTTCAAGCTGTTCCTCCACGTCATCCGGCTGCACCGTATCCACAAAGAAATAGCCGTTGCTGCTGTAAGGCCCCCATACATAACTGTCATAGGCTCTTGCTTTCCAATAATGCAGACCTTCCTGCAAATTGAATGTTGGTATATGACTGGTTGCAGCACTCGCCATATTAGTGTCCAGCACCCTGCGATCCGCAGCATGGAAAAATACCTCGTAATCGATCGCCGTGATAGGGTCATTTTCAGGATCAACGGTAAATACACGCAAGCTCGGACGATTGTTGTTCGTATAGATCGGCTCCGATGCTGTTGCCCCGTTGTAACTAAGCAGATAGGTCGATGGCGGCGAATCAATGATAAAATATGCGGCATTGCTATCATCTGACCACGCTCCACGACTGAATACGCGCCCCTGCACCTTTACCTTGCGTCCAATATCTATCGTACCCGCTTCAAGCTGGAAGCTGGCATCATTGCCCGGATATTCTACCTCCAGCGCCGTTTGGTCATTATCCACATACGTTAATTTCAAATAAAACTGTTCCTGCGGATCATTTTCTTTATCCCGATATATCCACTTCAAATTAGGATCGTTAAGGACAACCGTTGGCGCAGAAGATGAGCCAGCAGGATAGGTCAAAACCATTTCCGGCTTGGTCTGATTAATAGGAGGCAGCGCCTCCTTATAAACTCTCGTTTCCGCCCAAAAACTCCATGCCCCATGCATGTCCTTCACCTGCTCCTGAACGATCAGTTCGACGCCAGGGCGGCTGTAAAGCAATCTTTTCCCTGTCGTCCAAGCGCTTTCGTCCGCCCAGCGCGTTCGAAACAAGCGATCCGACAAATAACCGGGAACATCCGGGTCATACGACGTATCGTGCGTCAAATAATCCAGCGCTTCCCCTCCAGCGTAAATGGTGCCTGTAAACCAAATATCCGGCTGTGCAATCGGCCTGCGGTGCACATAAAGCGATTTTGTAACAGGCTCCGAGAACAAACGGTAATCAGCCAGACCGGGATTATCCTGTGCCATATAAGTAATAGCATACAGTCCGGGCTTTTCGAGCGAATTTAGCGCCGTACCGAAAACTCTCCCATCATATTGGCTAAGGCCAAGCGTATTGGAAAAATAATTTGGATTATGCGCGTAGCTCCATTTTTCCGCTAATTTCGCATCCGTCTCGGGATCATTAAACAGCTTATTGTATAAGATTTGTTCTCCTACAAGCACAGCTTCATAGGTTTCCTCTGGAATAGAAACGCCATAATTGACGCGCTTCACTTGGCTAAACGAGGCCTGCTGTTGGCCAAGCGACATCAAGCCTGCTGAGCCTTTTTTGTAGGTGGCATCCGTCGCTTCCAGCTTTTTAACCCCATTAATAAAAACTCGGTGCACACCCGCGAGCGATTCTAGCCTGAAAGCATAAGGGATACCCGCACTCCTCGGCATAGCGATCTGAGCCAGAACTGTCTTGCTTCCACTCGTCACTTTGTAAAGCGTCAGTGTGCTGCTCGTCCACTCCACCGCATACATGTTTTTTTCATCTTGAATTTGAATGGCTGCCCCTACCGGTCTATCATTCGATAAATGATTGACGGATAGATCAAATTCAAGCGCCTGATTTCGCATCAAGCTGTTCGGATCGTAAAGCAGTCCGCCCCATGTCTCGCTATCAATCTCAACCGTTGCATCGTCAAGCAGCCGCGGCAAATCTCCCGTTGATTCACCTGTAAAAGGAATAACTATTTTTTTGCTCGTGAGCGAGCCTGAGTAGGGTCCCGTATAGGCTACATCTGTTCCTATGCCTAAGACAGCGCCATTCGGGAGGACGTTCGAGGAGGCACTGAAGGCAACCCCGTCATAGCCATTCCCATCTGAATATTTCATCGTATCCGTCACAAAATAGGCTTTGTTGTCATAAGTTTCCGCACCTAAAGACGGCGTTTGATTAATGCCCAATACACCTGCCCATTGCTGTATTTTTTGAAATGCTGAACTTGCCCAAACTTGCTGGCCACCCGATGTCTGATAGGTGATTTTATTAAACCGCTTTACACCAGATGCCATTGCCCAAAACTCATCAGAAGGCTGTGAAAAAGGGCCGATTAAGCCTGTTTTAGGCCATAAAATTTGCGTCATGACCGGATCGCTTGGCGATGGGCTTTTATCATTCGCGACTGTAAAATGATCCAGCATTCTGTATGGATTTCTATCATCGTTTCTCGTTATTGAACCATCCGGCATGATCAAAAAACCATAAGGCGTTGCCATAATTCCGGACTTATTAACCGCTGTTTTTGCGAGCTCATAAGGGAATTTAAAATCATCAATCGTGCCGCTGTTCTTCTCCGGCCTCGTAAAACTATTCGTTGCTGTATTGTAAGACAGAACACCACTCACCTGAGAGTAACCATAATTACCAAGCTCAAAGCGCATGGAGGTCGCATAGCTTTTCGTTCGGTCAGCCGACATCGTAATTGCTGAAAGCATGCCATTGCCAGTGACATGATTGGCTAATAACTGACCACTTGGATCTACGACATAAAATAATGCCGTCCAGTTATCCTCTGTACCTCTACGCATGTTCGCAGCCAATAACAAATTGCCATTTGCGTCAACATCTACACTGCCGATCTGGTAGACGTTCCATGCATCTATTCCTGCATGCACAAGCTTTGTCCAATACAGTGTTTTTTGCGCCACAGAATATTTAGCTACATAAAGCTTTTGCCGAATATCAAGCGTTCGTCCTCCGTTGCTTTCACGATACGCGACATACAGAAACCGCCGATCTGGTGAAAAAGCTGTGCCTAGGACCTTATTGCTCGGATCGTCCCAATAGCTGCTGCCTGTTACTCCTCCAGTCGCTGGCGGCGCAATGTTCGGGTATTCCTCTATTAACTGCCCTGTCTCGATGTTATATAAACGCAGCGTTTCCCCTGAAACATTTACGGTCCCTTCCTCCATAAAATAAGCCTGTTTCATTTGGCTTGGATGATATTGATAAAATGTCCCTTTGAATGTAATTCCGGGATGCACATACGTATGTTCAATCTTGCCCGTCCATACATCACGGATTGAAAACACCCAGTTTTTAGACTCCGGCGGTTTGTAGCTGTAAGCCCAATAATAGCCCGCTTCGGTCATCACTGTCGTTGTATAGCCAGCATAAATTTGACCGATACTGCCTTCCCATGCTGGCAGCGGCTTCACATTTTTCGCCAAATTATAGCTCCCGTTAAAATCCGCCCATAGCGCATTGCGGGTCGTTAGATTAGCTCCATTTGATTTCCAGCTTGCCTTATTGGTCGTTCCACCTTCATATGGCGTCTTATTGACCCATGATCGCAAAATCGATTCCGGAGAGTAGGAGGTAATTGGCGGACCGCTGCTCTCTCCCTGATCCGGCTGCTGCGTCAGGCCAATAGCTGTAAAATCAACTTTAGGCGCGCGATTAATAATGTCCGTTGCCACAATAGCAGACTGCGCCGACAAGCCGTAATCCTCCGTAACCGTTGCACGGTACTGGCGCTTGCCAACCGTCGTATATTTTACGCTATACACTTCCTTGAATGCACCGTTATACAACACGCTCCATGATTCCTCGTTAAAATCGCCATCATTATCAGCATCGTAACGCTCCTCAAGCAAAAGGCGCTCCAGCTTGTCGCCATCCGTGCTGCTTGCATCAATATAAATCATATTTTCGTTATGGCGTACACCTTGCTCGGCAGCCGAAAGCTCCACTACAGGCGGCTGATCTGGGACAACCTCCAATGGATAGACTGCCCATTCACTCTCTCTTCCTTGAGAATCATGGACCTTTCCCTGAAGGGTGTAGGCTCCAAGCTGATCTGGTGCTTTAGCAGGCCATACACCAACCGTAAAAGGGCCACTATCATTTTTCTTATAGCGAATTTCCGATTTACTGAAGTCAATGGTCACTCCCCGTTCCGATAACGGTGTAAACGAGTTATTCAGATGATGAGGCTGTGGGAAGAGCCTGCCCTGAATCCAGCGCGTTACACCAGAAATGATGGCGACTGGTTTTGGATCATTGACGTAAAGCAGCGCCGTATCTGATTGGCTTTCATAGTCGTTAGATACATTGAGCGTAGCTTTATAAACGCCCGGTTCATTAAATGTAACCGCGGGATGAGAGAAATCTTTTTGATCAAAATTAAATTTGTCTAAATTTTCAGTTAATTCCCATGAATATTCGGTATAACCTCGTGCTGTTGCCGATAAAGTCGCCTGATCACCGGTGAAAATAGACGTTGGGCTCCAGTTCGCATTCACTTCAAGTATCGGTCTTGGTGCAGGCGTTGGCTCGGATACTCCATTAGTTGTTGTAGCAATTGGCGTAGCCACTCCCGGCTTTGTAACGGTGGTCGTGCATTCAATGGCCTGCTCCGCTGTCGTTCCGTCAGTGAACGTGGCTATTGCTCGCATGACGAATGTCTCGGTGTAATTGTCTCGGCCAGCCAACTGGGCCTTCGGTATTGTGAATGCAAATTTATAGCTGATCGTATCCAAAACCTGAGCAATGGTCTGCGTTTGATATTGGGTACCGTCTTCAAGGCGGGCGAATACTTTCCAGTTTTTTATTTTGAGCGAACCACGTTGCTTGATCGTCGCCGTTAGCGTTGAGTTAACTGCAACGTCTTTATCTACAAAGGTTACGCTCGATGGATCAGCTTTGCAGGAGCAGTCGAGGTAGGGCTGGTCTATTGGAGGGATTGGTTCGAGTGTCAGTCGAACTTCGCCTTCATAAAGATAGGTCTGGGCCACCCAATCTGTTTTTGTGTTAACTTCATACAACCTTGATAATGCGTGCCCTGTTCTATAATCAGGATCTGTGAATGCAACATTCTCATAGCCCGTGTTGATGGCAACACTTAGATATCCTCTATTTTGTGTTCCACTTTCTCGACCCTTTTTTATAACTTTAAAATATTCTGGATTGGTTGGGGATGCGTCGGAAATATCTACTGATTTTTCTTTTAATTTATTAAAATTTACTTTTTCGCTTCCGTAATAGTACAAACTTGGGCCATTAAAGCCATCACTACTGGTAACCGCCCAGCCAATCTTTCCGAATTCCTTACTAGCAACAGTAGAAGGTAAAGAGTTTCCGTTAACATCTATACTTAGAATGCCAGGACATTCTGCGATTCCATTAACCCAGCAATCGGAACCTGATTTAGGTGAAACAAAATACTCTTTACTGCCTGTTCCAGCTGTAAAGTACCATTGCTTACCATTTATTGTTCTATCAAGGGCAAAATACATTTTGGATGTAAATCCTTCGTTTTTCACATTTACAAGAGAGCCCGGGAATTCAGGAATAGTTATTTTATTACTAACGGGATTTCCAGCTCCCATTTTTCCCTTGTTTACTAATGTAAGGCTTCCGCTAGAAGATGCTGATTGTTTCCATATCTCGTAGCTTTTGATTTGATAGCCAGAAGGTACAGCAGAATTGAGAATTACTTGCACATTGCTTATTGTTGATGAAGAACTGAACTTCTCGGAATCTGAAAAAGGGATCTTCATTGTTTTCGTGATAGTAGCAGCCGAAATAGTTGGCGGGTATATTGGAAACATACCAATGACAATTGCAAGAATTAGTAAAACTGAGATAATTGCTTTTGAATTTATTTTGCCGCCCATTTGTCTTTCACCTCTGTTAAGTAGAATTGTGTCTTATTATTCAATTGGGAGCCGTAGCGTTCAAGGTGTATAGGTACTCCGCCATATTCTTTAATTTGTGACTTAATAAAGTCTTTGCTTACATGAGAAAAATAAAAATTGTGGCCACTATTATCCTTTTTATCAAAAGTTAATACAGACTGATTGATAAATAGGCCTGGACGTTCTTTCATAGAACGGTCGCTGTAATAATATTCTCTTTTTAAAGTTACGCCTCCCGATGCCCCCGAGTTAAACATATAAAATGAACTAGATACCCCTACCTTAATAGTAGGATCAACAATTAAGTTTTTACCTATTAGCTTATAAGCAAAAACATATCCCTTCCCAGGTGCAGACTTTTCATTATCTAAATATAATTTTGCATCATCCAAATACTCTGCATAATACCCATCCTTATCTGACGGATCGAGAACTAGCAGTTGATCGATTATCACATCATAGGTTTTATCAATATTCACTCGATAAGGAAACTTCACCAAATCGTCTTGCCCAAACATAGTAATCATATTATGTCTATGCCACTTCACTTCCGCAGCTGTAGAAGCCCCTTGATCCACCGTCAGCTTCCCGCCACCCGCGAGCTTCAGCAGACGCGTGACGATAACAGCCGCTTGTGCCCGAGTTGTCGTCCCATCTGGGTCAATCGTTTCCGCCTTGGCGCCTGTGCGCGACAGCAAGCCTGCGTTCACTGCGCGGAACATCAACTCATCCGCCGTTAGCTTTGTGCCGCGATACTCAGCATTTGCTCCGCGTATGGCAAGCTTGGCCATTTCCACGCGCGTTACCTCCTTGCTCAGATCGCCCGTAAAATCGCCAGCGGCATAGATTTTCGCATCAGTCAGTGCCATCTGATAGCCTGTATACCACGGCTTGCCCGCAGGAGCAGCCGCTGCCTCTACCTTCGTCGTCAACGCGATGACCTTGAGCAGCTCCGCACGCGTAATCGGATTTTGCGGCTTATACGTTTGATCCGGATACCCGTTTAAGATACCCGCCTTCACCGCAGCTTCAATCGATTCCTTCGCCCAGTGTCCTGAAATATCCTTAAAAACAGGCGCAGCCGCCTGAGCAACTTTAGAATCTCCCGACGATAACGACAACGTAACCGTTACCGCCGCCAACACTAGTAATACAATAGAGCCCTTCCACCATTGCGATCCCATTTTCCCCATCTTATTTAACCTTCTTCCCATTAGATTAGTTCGAGTAAATAATAATAGCCAAAGACTTGCTGGCCTCACTTTTGTCCATGATGATTTTCATCCCGTTATAGGTTTTCAACAGTCTAGCCTCTCCCGCTTTTCCAGCATCCAGCTTCACCGCATCCCGGTAAGCCGCATCCGCAGATTCACCCACATAACGGACCAATAGCTCCATTAACAACTGCTTATGTAATCCAGGCTTTTCATATAGCCATATCGTCGTTGCTTTTTTCCTGCTGTCATACTCCAACGTTATTTTGTAATCGGCGGGTTTTCCGCTGCCTTTAGGGTTAAGCAGCACCGTTTGCCCACTAACCATCACATCACCCGAAAAGCTTTCGAGTGACACAACCAACTGCTGCAGCTCTCCAGTCGATGCGTAAGCTGGCTGCTCCGTCAAACTCCCAACAGTCCGAGCCTGCGCTGACTGCCAATTCAGCAAACGACGAATGACCACAGCCGCTTCCGCCCGCGTCATCTTTCGGTCCATTCCGATTTTCCCGGAAGAATTGCCCTTCAGCAAGCCGAGCTGCTTGGACATATAGACATAACCTTTTGCACGCCCTGCCTTTTCCTCACCCGCCGCCCGAACGAAAAGCCTCGCCGCTTCTCCACGCGTCATTGTTTGATTCGGCTTAAACTTTCCTGAATCATATTCCGCCATCTTCAATAGGCTGAGCTTTAAGCCAACCGCCAGGTAAGGACGAAACCATCCTCTGTCGTCCTGAAAAGGCGTATCCATGTCCCGCACTTCTAACCGCTGCGCTTTTACAACGGCAGCTAGCAGTTCCGCTCTGGTTACCAGCTTATCTGGTCGGAATGACCCATCCGCATAACCGCTCACATAACCAGACTCTACCGCCTGCTCGACGGGAATACGAGCCCAATGGCCCTCAATATCGTTTAGCCGCTGCTTCGCTTCCACCGCCTGTGCATGCAGAACAGGATTAAACGCAAGCGCGACAACAACCGTTAACATAAATTGATTTTTCTTCATTCCGGGGACTCCTTCATAGGTATAATGGCACAGCCCGTCCCCTCACAAAGCGCAAAAAAGCACGCAAAAAACCCAAGGGGATTTAAGCGTGCTTCGCTTCATAATTATTTTATACTTTACCCTATTTTATAAAATATTGTCAATCCATTTTCCAGCTTTTTTCGCCATAATAACTTTTCTTTCTCCTTAATCCCCTAAAAAATCGCCGAAGATCTACATTTTATCTGCTTTTCAACGATTCATCTCTTTACGCAAGCTTCTTGAAGCAAGCTATTTTAATTTTGCTCATTCCTCTCTTACTTTGAGCTAGTGCTCCCCTTCATACGAAATAGCTTTTTTTGAAAGCGATTACAAAAAGTCGGATTTGAACATGTTAGATGTCGTTATCGTCGTAGTTGCATTGAAACCGACTTCTTATAATGAAAAGGCATCATAAAGGAGGGCTGTGACAAAATACCGGGCATCATAGAACACGATCAGGTATCACGGTATTACGGTAAATGACAACAGAGAGGATGATTGTACAAATGGGGAATGTCAGACAATTGAGCGTTGTTGCTTTGCTGCTCGCCGTTTTATTCGGAAGTATGCCGCTTTACAGCTACGCAAGCACGGCGGCACCCGCCGCGGCTGCTGTATCCACCGAAATTCAGTCACTAATGGATCAAGGCATCATTAAAGGCAATGGCAAAGCGATTGGTGAAAAATATTGGGGCAAGCAGGCGACCCGCGCACAAGCCGCGACGCTGTTTCTCCGTTTAAAAGGCTTGGAGCAGGAAGCTCTTAGCTATACGGGAAGCGATACCTTTCCTGACGCAGCGCAAGCGGGCAAAGTGCTTCAGCCGCTGGTGAACTATTTGAAAGCTCATCCACATCTCGGATGGCTGGCAGGTGAGGATGGTCGCTTCGAGCCACAGCAGGCCGTAACAGCGCAGGAATACGCCCGAGTACTGCTGAAGGCGCTTGGCTATGAAGCTGGCGTTGACTATAAAGAAGCCGATGTGCTAGCTTTTGCAGCTAAGCAAGGGCTCGCCTCATTGAAGACAAGCGGCAAGCTGACCAATGCCCAGCTTGCAACCGCAACGGCGCAAGTGCTGAAAGCAAAGCATAAAATCAGCGGCCAAACGCTGGCAGCGATTATAAAAAAACAAGCTGCACAAGCGCCTTTCACTGCTAATGTGACGCAACAGACCGCCTATGGCGCAATTAAAGGCGCCAAGGATGAAGTGAGCAGCACGCTTAGCTGGCTCGGCGTGCCTTATGCGAAGGCGCCAGTCGGTGAGCTTCGCTGGCAAGCACCACAGGCTCCAGCAGCTTGGACAAGCACACTGGAGACGACCGCTTTCGCTGCGAATTGCACCCAGCTCGCAGCTGGCAAGGCAGCAGGCAGCGAGGACTGCCTGTATTTGAACATTTGGCGGCCGGCTGACAGCAGCACGAGCCTTCCCGTTCTTGTATTCGCGCACGGCGGCGGCAATATGACTGGCTCCGGCAAAGATTTCAAAGGAGACCTGCTTGCCGAAGCGACGAACAGCATCGTCATATCGATCAACTATCGCCTCGGTGCGCTCGGCTTCTTCCAACACCCTTCCCTAGCAACAGGCGATGCGGTTCAAGATTCAGGCAACTATGGCCTGCTGGATATTTTCCAGGCGCTCAAATGGGTACAAGGCAACATTGGCGGTTTCGGCGGAGACGCTGCCAATGTGACGCTTTCCGGCCAATCGGCCGGCGGCCGCGATGTCATGGCGGCCGTCATCTCTCCACTGAGCCAAGGGCTGTTTCAGAAAGCCATTGTGCTCAGCGGCGGCATGACGACCGCGCCTACGGCGGACGGCGATGCCAAGGTGAACAGCGTGCTGGCGAAGCTGGCCGCTGCGGATGGCACAGCCGCCGATGAAGCGGCGGCTGCTAAGTGGGTGGCTGGCCAAACAGCCGAGCAGCTCGCGGCGTATTTGCGCAAGCAGCCTGCTGCGGACCTCGTGCAGCAGTTCGGTGGAACGGCCATCCGCATGGCGCCGTTCCCGCATTTATTCAGCGATGGCACGGTGCTGCCAGCGGAAGGCTTTGACGTATTGAAGAGCGGCAAATATGCGCAGCTTCCGATGATTTTGGGCAGCACAGCGACGGAGTTTTCCGCCTTCGCCTTGAGCGATCCCGCATTCGCCGCAGGCTTCGCAGACGGCAGCCTGCTGAAGGATCCCGTGAAGGGACCTCAATATGCAGCGGCCATCAAATACGGCAGCGAGCTGTATTCCGGCTTCAACGCGGAGCGCGCAGCCGAGGTGCTGACAGCTCGTTCCGGTCAGCCAGCTGTGTACGCTTACCGTTTCGCATGGGGCACACAGGACGGCGTCATTTCGAGCAGCCTGCAGCAGTTGATCGGCGCAACGCACGGCGCAGACATGGATTTCATTCTCGGACGCAAAGTCGGTATTGCCGCGTATTTCCCTGACGGCTATTTCTCCGAGCAAAATGAGCCTGGACGCAATGAGCTGACAGCAGCTATTCACGGGTACTGGAAAAACTTCCTCTACACCGGCAATCCAAATGCCAGTTCCCTGCCAGCATGGACGCCTTGGACAGCGAAGGATGGCGCTGATCGCATTTTGCGTCTGGATGCCTCGAATGAGAATCAGACCATTCATATGTCGAATGAATATTATAAGAAAGCGGACGTGCTTTCCCGTATGGAAAAGGAGCTTCCAGCCGATACCTTAAAGCTTCTACAAGAAAGCGTATTGGCAGGCAGATTTTTCTGGTAAGCGGTATACGCAGCGCTAAGCATGTAGTGTAGTGTAAATTGGTGATAGACACAGCCTTGCATCGACATGCCTGCAACGATAAAAAAAGCCAACAGCCCGGCAGCGTCCATTCAGGACAGCTGCCGGGCTGTTGATGCTTTATTTTCAACCGCAAATATCGCGCTTGCTTATTTAAACGTAACGGAGCCGATTACATCGTCCGTCGTTTTTTTCGTTTCATCATCCATGTAAGTCGTAATCAGGTTGAACGCATAACCTTCCAGAATCGTGCTGTAGTAATGCTGCGTAACCGTCATTTCGCCTGCTTTGATTGTGACTTCCATCATATCAAAATCTTTGCCGCCAACTGTCGTCGAGACGATATCTTTGTATTCGTAAGGCAATTGGCTCTCGACCATGAATTTTTTGGATGCTTCCAAATAATCTTTGCCTGTTTTGATGCCCTGCAGCATACTCAGCTTTTCCGCAATCGCCATAACGGACGAGCCTGTCTGCTCTCCGCCAATCGGATATTGTGAAGCCATCAAGAGATTAAGTGTCTTCGTTTGAGCGTAATCCAGCTGTTTTTTCTTTTTCTCATCGTTGCCGACAATCGCTTCTCCAACCTCGCTCGTCAGTTGGTTCATCGTTTCAGCATCTTGATATTCCCACTCTTCCGGGAAGTTCAGCGACACGCCAAAATATTCATTGCTATACGTTCCTTTTGCTGTCGTGCCTAAATCAACGTTTTTCGTGCTGCCTCCGCATGCTGCAACCAATACAGCTACCAGCACGAGCAGCAGCGACAAGGAACCTAGCTTCTTTTTCGACATTTTAGACATAATACCCTCCGATAAATATTCTCTATTTGTATACTTCGAAAGTGTAGCATAGACCCTATTATTTTCCACCTACAAAAAACTATAGGTTGATATTTACAAATAAGTGTATTTACTAGCGATAGATACCGCTTCCGTACTCGACTGCACACCAAGCTTCTCAAAAATCATGCGCTTATGATGATTGACGGTGCTCTCCTTAATTTTCAGCTTCAATGCGATCGCTTTGACCTTCATTCCCTGTGAAATCAGCTGCAGCACCTTAAGCTGGCGTTCCGTTAATTGCACCGTTCCCAGCCCCAGCTCCAAATCCTCCGCAGCCTGCTGTTTGTCATAACGGTACAGCATGTCGGTTGGAATCAGCTTGGCAATGGCAATCAGCTCGCTTTTCATATCCGCATTAATCGTGGACACATCCAAATAACCGACCGTTCCCCCATTCACCTCAAGAGGTGTAGAGAAGCAGTGCCAGCTTTGAAAAAGAGGGCTTCCATGCTGCTCCGGCAGCAAATATACCGGCCCATTCGATGCCATCGCTGCTGAAATCGCATTGACACCACAGCTCTTTTCGGTGAAAAACATGCCGAGTCGCAGCTTTGATCTGGTAACCGTCTGTTTCAAATTGTCGCTGTAATCCATAGCAAGCAAGACGCCCTCTGCGTCGGTCAACAGAAATAAATAATTGCCCGTGAGATGATCCTTAATGGTAGAAAGGCTATCATGGAAAGCCGTGATCAACGGTTTATTTTGAAGGGAAATGCTTTCGAATTGCTGCTTGGGGGCGAACGAAGCGGTGGACTTGCGATATTCTTCTATGTGCCCTCCACCCCACTGCTGGCGCAGAGTCTTGATCGTTTGTGACATGGTCGTGCTATTCCTCCTTGCTTAACTGACCCTGTTCTCTGGTAAAAATAACAAAAGCTGCTCTTATAGTTATCGGCTGCGAATGGAAAAACTTAAATCCGTCTAGTATTGGCTCACCAGCGAAAACGTAGTCAGCTTGTGGATCGGCGTCGCGGACGAGCACTTTGGCAATTATATTAATCAGGACGAGCATGGAGAAGATTGTGGCTTCTGTCAAGATATTGGCGGATGGTATGATGTGGATTTCACTTCTATTTATGTGCTGGAGGAGCCCGTTGATCTGATGCCTGTCATTGAAGAGATCCCTTTTAGCGAATGTTACGAGGAGGCGCTGTTGAAAAAATGCCAAGAGCTTGGCATTACGAAGGCGAATGCAGCCGTTTCTATTTTGAACGAAGCCTACGCCTTCGATGATCCTGCCAAGTCGTTCACTGGCTTGAAGTTTGTCGAGGTATTTCCTTATACGTATACGTTTTAGATGATAAGGGACTGATTAATACAGAATGGGCTTATTCTTATTTAAAGATTTGGTTAAATCAGGAACTAAACAAACCGTTAAAGCTACTGCTAAAAATGTAACAACAACATTATCAGAACATGCGATTAAAAGAGCACTTGAGTGGGGTATTTCAGAATTTGTGTTGGATGATTTATTGGCTGGAAAATCAGCATTGTATGTTGGTGCCGTACACTATGATGATATAATAGAGAAATCTAGAATTATACATGACCCAGGGACTGGTAATACAGTTGTATTGGCAAAATACTCTAACGATGTTATAACCGTTTATAGAGATTCAGACGGTGCCGCAGCTCGACGAGTTAAAGAAGGAAGATGGAAGAAAGCAAGCTGGATATTTGACTTAATTAAATAACAGTTTATATGAAAGAGTTGATTCTATTTGGTCACTTTACGAGATATAAATTCTTTATTGAAGACTTTTGTTGAATTTGAATTCATTTATCACATACCAGGAGAGTATGAAGGAAATGAGCTTAAAATTACTTTTCATGAAAATAATCAAGTAGTTACAACATTAACAATTGACTGGACAAATATTACGCTTAATCATTTCATTCAATTAATGAAAGACTTTCCTGGTGAAAAATACAAAAAACATTTCACTCACTTTGATAAGGATTTCGAGCTGCAATGGCTGCATGAGTACGGATCGGATCTTTACATACTCTATTTCGAGTACAAAGGCCTTTTCTTACCACCGATAAAAGTAAATAAAGAAATCCTCCATACTTTTGGGGATGCGCTAGAAAACGAAATGCATTCTGCCCCAAAGTTATAATTAAACCGATTTATTTTTAAACTACTTAAAAATCTATGCTGTTTCGATTAAGTGAGCTTTTTTCGATCAAATCGAGAAATAGCTCGCTTTTTTATTAGACGGATTTTCAAGCCAAATTTGACACCTCAACCATAAAAGCTTCATGTGCAGTTTTCCATCCCAAACACTTTCGAGGACACCTCGCTGCCAGGATGAATAAGGATCGGCAGGCAAAATACACCTCCATGCCATGCAGAGCCGTTAGGCGTTCGTGGCAAGCAAATTCTTTACCGCGATCAACGGTACACGAATCAGTCATGAGTCATTTTTATGTACCGCACTTCATATTACAACCCGTCCTTTGAAAAATTTCAGAATATTCCAAAAAATATATATTGTATGTTACTGTCCCAAATATCTTTTTTATAGCTCTCATTATTAATAAAACCGCCTACAGCAGCAGCTGAGACGGTTCCATGGTGCATCTTATGACATCCTATTATAGATGACTATGCCATTTCCAGCATTGAATCCTGGTACCCATTATCAATCTTCCTCTATTTTCCGATATAATGACAAAGAAGCCAGCATCATCGTTATCTCTTCATTAAAACGCTTCAGAGAGGAGCTTCATATGACTATCGACGTTTTGGAACGGAATAATGTAAAGGTAATGGGCACAGGCAGCAAAACGATTGTTTTTGCTCATGGCTTTGGATGCGATCAAGATATGTGGCGTTATATGGTTCCTAGCTTTGTAGACAACTATCGAATTGTACTGTTTGATTATGTAGGCTCTGGAAAATCCCAAATTCACAATTATGATTCACAAAAATATAATGACCTGCAAGGCTATGCCCAGGATGTGCTGGATGTTATGGAAACGCTGGATTTGCGAGATGCTATTTTCGTCGGACATTCGGTTAGCAGCATGATTGGCATGCTAGCTTCCATCCGCGATTCCAAATATTTCGAGCGCATCGTCATGCTTGGGCCTTCTCCTCGCTATGTGAATGATCTTCCGGATTATTACGGAGGCTTCGATAAACGCGATATAGAAGAATTGCTTACGATGATGGAGATGAATTTCATTGGCTGGGCCAGCTATTTGGCGCCAATTGTCATGCAAAATAACGAGCGCAAGGAATTAAGCGAGGAATTGGAAAAAAGCTTTTGCTCTAGAGATCCGCATATTGCGAGACAGTTTGCAGAAGTCACTTTTTTCTCAGATTGCCGTGTCAGCCTTCAGCAAGCCTCTGTTCCGACACTTATTCTTCAATGTACTGACGACAGTATCGCTCCAATTGAGGTAGGCCATTATTTGCATGCCCATCTCAAAAACAGCGTCCTTCGGCAGATGACAGCGACTGGGCATTATCCGCATTTAAGTCAGCCTGAAGAAACGAGCCAGATGATTAAAGAATATTTAACCAGTGTGTAATAGGTAAAGAAAGGCAGACCTTATATGGATATTCAATTAGATAAAGCTCCCTGCGGATATTTTTCGATTTCGGACGCAGGCTTGATTCAATCGGTTAATCAGACTTTACTGGAAATGCTGCACTATGAGCGCAATGAGCTGCTTGGTCGTATTACAGTCAGCATTGGCGCAGCAACCGTTATGCCTGGCGATACCGACCAGACGCTGATCCATAAAGCGGATACTGCACTTTATGCATCAAAGACGGGCGGAAGAAACCGCATTACTCATGCGGATCATTTAGTGAACAGCAAGTAGCAAGCAATAGGATAGATATAACCTCAAATAAAAAAGAAGAATCCATCTGCGCTGCGGCGCGAAGACGGCTTCTTCTTTTGTTATTTCCACACTTACTCAATTGCTGAAATACGAGCAAATCGCCAGCTAAATCGTGTAGCAGCTCAGTTGTCCGTCTATTAAGCTCTCCCCTCAACCGCCACCCACAGCTCGTTACGGTTTTCTTCTGGCGGCAAATAACATTCGATAGCAGGCAAATTGGCGAGCTGATAGGCCGAGGTAGGCAGCCATTCCGTATACAGCCGCTTCCAAATACCGCCCAGCTGATCTGGTCCGCCCTCCACTTCAAATACGACCCATGACGAAGGCGAAAACTCTCGGCGAACCATAGCTGTAGGAGCCTCTTGCTCCGATTCAATAGCCAAAATATAGTTCAAATACTCATTTTGCCCGTGCCCTCCATCGGCGCATACGCCAAGTATGCCGCGGATACCGGGCTGGGCTGCGCGAATTCCCCACAGCTGTTCGAACAAGCTAGTCTGTGCTGCCTCAGCCCATAAACGCGGTACCGTTTCAAACACCTCGCTATTGCGCACCTGCTCGGAAATGCCAACGATGGAAAATGCGCCAAGCTCCTCGATTCGATAATTCATAGCTGCCGCTCCTTTTACTGAAATTTGAAAGGATAGGCGCGGATAGGCCTTCAGCTTCGTTCCGGCACTTCTCGCGGCAGTCGGTGTTGTACCATGCAGCTGCTGAAAAGCACGGGTGAACGCTTCGGGGGAATCGTAACCATATTTGAGCGCCACATCGATGACCTTAACCGTGCTGTTTTGCAGCTCGAACGCCGCCAGACTGAGCCGCCGCCTGCGAATGTATTCCGATAACGACACCTCCATGATGTAAGGGAACATCCGCTGAAAATGATAGAGCGAGCATCCAGCAATAGTGGCAGCTTCCGCATAATCAATATCATCTGCCAAATGATCCTCGATATAGCCAATGGCCGCGTTCATATGTAATACCCAATCCATAACCTCGTCCTCCTCTGTTCATTACTATACCTAAAATAACATAAAACAGCCTTGCATTCTCTGCACAAGAATGCAAGGCTTCCCCTTGTAACTTATTATCCCTCGCTCCCCAGCGATGGGCTGCTCACCTCTGAGCGTTTCCGGCCTGTTACGGACTGCCAAAACATAAAGCATCCAGCTCCAAAAGAAAGCAAGAAGAAGAACAAAGCGAGCAGCGGCAGCGGTGACCACTCCAGCATGGCACCACCGTTCCAAGTCTGCCAGCCTACTTCAAGCAGGCCGAGTATATAAGCTGTTCCCGCCACATGCACCCATTTGCGGCGCTCCTGCGGGCGCAGCCTCGTGCGCTCCGACAGCCAAGCGACAAGCGGGATCGCTTGGATAGCATGAAAGCCTAGGCCATGAAGCCACATGATATTGCCATTCTCCCCTGTCATGCGGCTCTCGGTCAAGGAAATCCAAATGCCAGCGGCGAAGGAAAGCAATATCGCCACCATCGCGTAGCGGATCGCGAGCACCAGCTCCGGTCTTAGCTTATACGATCTGCTGCGGAAAAAAGCGACTGCCAGCACGCAATAAAACACGATCAGCAGCATGGCCACAAGGCCAAAACCAGCCGCCACAGCTATATCAAAAGCTGTGCCGCCTTCTGCAAAACGCGGATTCATGCCGCGCATATTTTGCACATTTTCAGCGAAATACGAATACATGGAAAGGATCGCATAAGACCAGCGAAAAATCGCCTTGCCTCTTGTGCTCATAGCAGACAAAGGTAATACCGCCGCCGTCGAGAGCAGAAAAATACCCAATGCCGCATTAAAGGACGCCGCTTTGCTTACATCCCCATTAGGCGCAACCTCGCCACCATAGAGCAGCATCCAGACCACACATACCGCTGCTAGTACAAAGCCAAGTATGCCTAGCGCCGCCAGCAGGCCTTCTCCCTGAAACAAACGAACCTTTCTTGCAGGCCCCTCCCCTTGCAGGCCCTCTTCCGTACCTAAATTCCGAATCATAATACCCCACCCATTCCCTATTAGCTTCTTGCCTTAACTTTAAAGGAATGGACAGGGTAACCGGAACGGACCTTCATCCAGTGTTTCACAGGACGGAAAGCGGATATTGGCTCATGCTCAAGACGGAGAGATGATTTCCCCAATAATTCCTTTTAACTGATGAACGCCCAAATCGGTATTCGTCATAATGACGGCTCCCGTTCCTGAATAAGGGAAAGCGACCAGCATACATTGAAAGCCTACGCCCCAGCCGAGCGAGGAAATTTCGAGCTCCTGTTTGGAATGATCTAGAAAAAGGCCTAGTCCGGTCCATTCTTTAACGCCTTGTGGGGTAATCAGCTCCTTTGCATAGCTTGCAGACAGACCTATCTTACTTTGATCTTTAAGTGCATTCATTAATTCCACGACCAGGATGGCTAAATCAGAAGGCGTTGTCCAGAGCCCGGCTGCTGCCGGATAAGGATACATCGGATATTTCCCTTCCACTACATTTCCATGCTTATCGTGCCCACAGCAAACTCTCTCGCTCATCGTCTCTGATGATAACGGACTGTACGTGCTATTTTTCATATGTAAGGGTTCAAATATGAGCTCGCTCATGACGATTTCAAAGGACTTTCCTAAAACATCCTCTATTAGCTGCTGAATGATGCAAAAGCCCGCATCTGAATATTGAAAGTCGCTCCCCGGCTCATATTCCACCCTAATAGGCACTTTACAATAAGACGTCTCCCCCTCTAACAACTCCGCCATTGAAGAAATGCGCGCCTTGGATTGAAGCTCGCCAAAGCTTCCTTCAGGATCAACAATCCCCGCTTGATGACTTAGCAATGCCCTAAGGGTAACTTTGCTGCCTGCAGACCATGGATGATCCGAAACTTTCCAAGAAATAAGCCTATCATTTACATCTTCATCTAAATCGAGAAGGCTATCCTCGACTAATTTCATAGCGAGCATGGACGTTAAAAACTTGCTAATGGAGCAGGCGTTGAAAATCGTATCGCTATTCACCTGATTGGAGGCTCCTTGTTCCAAGACACCAAAGCTCTCTGCCGTGCTCAACTGCCCATGCTGAATAAACGCAGCGCTTAATCCCGCCACCCGATAATGCTCCATACGTTCAACGATATTAATATTTAACGACATAGCCTGAATCAGCCCTCTCAAATTCCACTTTATCCCAGCCAACTCCTCACATTATAGAACATATGTTCTTTATTCTCAACTATTAATTACAAGCTTTAATCTAGTCCCTTCAAAAATAAAAATGCCGAATGGACAAACTCCATTCGACATTCCCATTTGGCATCTCTCTATCCATTCAGCCTGCAAAAAACCAAGAGGAAATCTGCCAGCCTGCCGTCTGCTGCTGCAGCTTCCACAGACGCGCATACAAGCGGTCTGCCCCCAATAGCTCCTCATGCTGGCTGCTCGACGATTCGGCCTTGATCCAGCACAATAATCTGGTCGGCACTCATGACCGTTTTCAGCCGGTGGGCAATCGCAATAACGATTCGGCCTTGAATGAGGCGGTCGATCGCCTGCTGAATATCGGCTTCATTTTTAGGATCGAGAGAAGCCGTCGCTTCATCCAGCAGCACAATTGGAGCATCCTTCAGTATCGCCCGCGCAATCGAAATCCGCTGCTTCTCCCCGCCGGATAATGTGCTCCCGCCTTCTCCAACTAGCGTATCATAGCCTTGCGGCAGCCTCATAATAAAATCATGGCAGCACGCCTGACGGGCCGCTTGCTCCACTTCGCGCTGGGTCGCCCCAGCTTTGCCGACACGTATGTTATTCGCAATTGTATCCTGAAACAAATACACATCCTGAAACACCATGGATACTTTGCGCAGCAGCGCCTCCGGGTTCATCTCCCGAATATTTTCCCCACTGAGCAGCACCTGCCCCTCGCTCGGATCGTAGAAACGGGCAATCAACCGCAGCACCGTGCTTTTACCGCTGCCCGAAGGGCCTACCAGCGCGGTGAAGGAGCCTGACGGCAAGCTTAGGCTCGCCTGCTGAATAACGGCATGCTCATTGTAGCCAAACGTCACCTTGTCGAAAACAAGATCATGACCGGCAAGCGGCTGCTTCTCTCCTGACATGACGGGCTCCTTCAGCAGCTCAATGACCCGTTTTCCAGCCTGCTCGTTGTAGCGAAACTCTGCAAAGCTCGTCAGCGCCGTCTCCTTTCGCCAAATTTCCTACAAGGTCATTGAAGACTATGCAGGCGATTATATTTTTCTGGACCAGGGAGAAATGATTTCCGAGGTATGGGGCAGCAACCAAGGGCTATGGAAATCGCTGGATGCCGTTAAAAATAACCGCATGTTCAATCTCGACCCTGAATTGTTCTGGGGAAATGATCCTGTTTCCTTGAAGCTGCAAATTCAGGAAATTGTGAAAATGCTTACGGAGCAAGCCAAACAGGAGTAAGCCTCCTAGTGTCCAAAAATCAAGTAAGCCGCCGAAATTGCTTCGGCGGCTTTTTCGTTTTGCAAGCTTAATGCTGCTAATGATTAATTGCCTTTGGCAAGCCAGTCCGCAAGCTCTTCGGTCTGAGCCAGTACCGCGAGCGGATCGTAGTACCAAGAGCGCTCCTCTGGCCATACATACAGCTTGCCGTTTTTCACCGCCGGAAGGTTGCTCCAAATCGGATCAGCCTGAAAATCTGCCAGCGTCCAGTCGTTCGAGGTCATTACAATATAATCCCCGGCATATTGCGGGACAATCTCTGCAGACAGCTCGGCCCACTGCTTCTCCATAATGACTTCTGCTACATCGGTCGGCGGCTTGCGTCCAAGCGCTTGATACACCGGCTGACCGCCACGTCCAAAATTATCTCCGTAGGCATAGGTCGACTTCTCCGTATGCTCAAAAATGGAAAAGGTTGCGTCTGCCGGAATGGCCGCGTCAACCTTCGCCTTCGCTTCAGCAATGCGACGGTCGAATTCCTCCAGCCATGTTTTCGCTTCCTGCTCTTTGCCCAGCACATCCCCGAAATACGTCAGCTCTTCATGAGCATTTTTGAGGTCGCCATAAGGAATAAAGAGGGTAGGCGCGATTTTGCTGAGCAGCTCGTAGCTCTCTCCATTGCCTGTAATAATCAAATCGGGAGCAAGAGCTGCAATTTTCTCTGCAGACGGCTTGCCATATTCGCCCGTATCTTCAACGCCGGTAAGCGCCTCTTTAAAATAATAGTTTTGCAGCGTTAATCCCGGCGCCCCAATTGGAACAACGCCAAGGGCAATGAGGCTGCCAAGGTACTCTTCAGCTACGATACGCTTCGGCTGAGCAGGAATTTCGATATCGCCTTTTACGGTAGAAATCGTTTTGACAGCGTTAGGGTCAGCGGTCGCTTCCGGTGTTGCTTCTCCAGCGCCAGCATTGCTTGCTTCACTGGATGGCTGCGCTGTCGCTTCACTCTCTGTATTCGTCTTGCCGGTCTCGCTCGACTCTGCTGAACCGCATGCTGTAAAGATGCTTACGCATAGCAGCAGCATAGCTAGCATAGAAGCCATGCTGCGCTTATGATTTTGGCTTTGATTTTTCAAAAACACGTGTAAATCCCCCTCATTTTATATCGATAATCATTCTCATTTACACTTTAACGTGTAAACAAACAAATGACTATGCCTTAAAATGATATGACGCTATGCAAATTTGTGATGCGGCGCCAGCACGCTGACCAGCTCGCGCAGCTGCGCCTGCGAAGACAAAGGGTCATACCCGCAGAACAGCTCCGTCTCCTTCAGCATATGCACGCGGTTCTCGCGCACAGCGTCCAGCTCCCTCCAGCTTGCGGATTGAAACAAAGACTGCATCCGCTTCTTGTCGTCAGGGTAAGTTGGCGGCCCTGTTATAAAAATATGATCCGCCGGATAGGCGGCCAGCATCTCGATGCCGGTTTCGATGAAGCCTTTGGCGGAAATATTTTGCTCCACCAGCGGTGCTGGCGGGCGAAAGCCCATATCCTCGTAAAGAATTTGGCAGCCTCTTCCGAAGCTGCTGCTGAAGCAATAAGCCGTATTTGGGCCGATTTCCCAGACAATTGCCGTCCCCCGGCTTCCCAGCTCCCGGTCCAGCTGGCGGTTAATGGTATAGATGCGCTCATCGTATTGCACCAGCCATTCCTCCGCCTGCTGTCTGCGATCTACGATGCCAGCAATCAGCAGAAATTGGTCCCGCCAGTTCATCGTCTGAAAGGGCAGCTCTATCACTGGAGCAAGCGGTAGCAGCCGCCTGTTTTCCTCCGCACCACTGTAGTTGATAATGACATCCGGCTTAGCCGCTGCAATCGCCTCGTAAAACGTCAGCGGCGTATGCCCGTAGGGGTCAAAGCGCCCACTCTGACTCTGGCTCTGGCTCAACGTTTCACCTATGCCTGAATTTGAGTTTTTCCCCCGTTCTGATTGTTGGCGTAAGCCCGGCTGCAAGCCTCCCCGCACCCCTTCCAGCCAGGAAGTATATACGCCGAGCTCTGGAATAATGCCGAGCGCCATTAAGCTGGCGGTATGGTTCAAATTCAGGGAAACGAGCCGTTTGCGCTTACGCAAATAAGCCGTCGGAGACAAGCCGATGCCTTCCTTAAACTTGCGGCTAAGATAGACGCCCTCCTTGTAGCCAACCTCCTGCGCCAGCGTACCAAGATCAGGGGCTGTTCCAGTCAACAAGCTCTGCTGTGCGCTGCGTATACGAAGCAGCGTCAAATGGGCATTGAATGTCCTGCCCGTATGCTTGCGGAACATTCGTGAAAAATGCTCTGGGCTGACCCCGGCATGGCTCGCCATCTGCTCCCGCGTTATATCCTCGCTGAAATGCTGCTCTATATAAGCCTCTGCTTGTTCCAGCCATGAGCTGGCAGGCTTTTGCCGGCTCGCCAGCTCCCGATGCAGCTCAGCAAGCAGCTCGGTAAAAAGCTGTTGAACGCGAAAAGGCGAATGGGGATCACGTTGCTTCCACACATTCGCCAGCTCGCTGGCAAGCCGAAGGATAACAGCTGGGCAGTGCTGCAGCGGAGCCGGATGCTCAAGTCCAGCTCCTGTTTCACCAGCAGCTGGCATACAGCTGTATTCCAGCAAAAGGCCTCGCAATTCCGTACGCGGCTCTATCTGAAGCTCAGGCAGCGAAGGACCGCTGAGCCATACGCTGCCCCGGGACAGCTCATGATAATAGTTATGAATATAAAGCGCACCCTCCCCGCCCCATATGATGAGCATACGGTAGAGAGGAGCCGCTTCTTCCTGCTGTTTTTCGTCCAGGCCTTGCTGCTGAAGCTCCCGCAGCCGCACAGGCATATAGAAGCTATGCTGAACTTGAGGCAGGCCAGCACTTGCCGAAGAGAGCAGCATTATTTTTCACACCCTATCTAAGCTAATCTTCTTTCCTTCATTAAGCATCTTCTTCTTTAACACCAAGGGCTAGATTTTTCTCCTTAAAGCGGGAATTATGTGAGGATACATAAGCAACCCCATCCGCCTTCGGGTCTATGAAAAGCTTGGCACTGTTGACCGCTAGCGCGGCATCGGTGAACGCTCCGGCGATCAGATTCAGCTTGCTGTCATAAGAAGCAAAGTCACCTGCGGCAAAGATGCCTGGCAAATTGGTCTCCAGCTTCGGAGTTACGTATACGCACCACTCATCCATGCCGATGCCCCAGTCTCTAATACCGCTGAAATCGGACTTTAGCCCGTGGTTGACGATAACGGCATCCACTGCTAACTGCTCCGTTTCCTCTGTCTCCAAATGTCTCACCGTTACTTGGCTAATCGTAGATCCGTCGCCGCTGTACAGCTGCGTGACCTCCCATGGCGTGCGCACATCGCAGGAGGAGGTTTTCATCTTGATGACGTTTTTCTCATGGCCGCCAAAATACTCCCGGCGATGAATGACCGTCACCTGTGCGGCAATCGGCTCCAGCTCATTCGCCCAGTCGACAGCTGAATTGCCGCCGCCGGAAATGAGCACCCGCTTGCCTCGGAACGGCTCCAGCTCCTGCACCGTATAATGCAAATTGGATACTTCGTAGCGCTCGGCGCCTTCCAGCTCCAGCTTTGCCATCTTCAAGATGCCCCGGCCAATCGCCAAAATAACGGTACGCGTCCAATGCTTTTCCCCCGTAGAGGATTCAAGCATATACGTGCCGTCCTCAAGCCTCGTCAAATCGCGAATTTGCTGCCCAAGCTCGATAGTCGGATCGAAGGTCTGCGACTGCTGCTTGAGCTGTGCAGTGAGCTTTTCGCATAAAATCGGGGTGACGCCCCCTACATCCCAAATCATTTTTTCCGGGTAAATCAGCATTCGTCCGCCCAGCTCTTCCTGAGCATCAATCACCTTCGTCTTCATATCTCTCATCCCGCTATAAAAAGCAGCATATAGCCCTGCTGGACCGCCGCCAATAATCGTTACATCGTATAATTCTAGCTGTTCTGACACGCTTGTTCCTCCCAAAACTTGAATTTGATATTCATTCTCACTATATTCTTCATTGTAGCCTTCCTTTCCGGCAAAGAGCAATGGACAAAATAGAACAATCGTTTATACAAATCCAATAAGAAGCTATCTGTGTTGAACACTTATCCTAATCGAATTTAGCGTCAAACGTATTTCCTCTCCTACCGGGGATGTCACGCTTCATGAATGTGAACCTACGTACCGAAAGGCAGCTTTATCTTCTTCGTTTCAAGGGTTTACTCCCTGCACATAGCTAGACTTGGTGGACACAGAAGCCGCTATTTCAACAGAATCACGGGTTATGGCACAGGCTGCGGACTCAGAAGCCGCTAATGCGCTGCCAAAAGCCATTTTGACGGGATATTGAGGGCGATAACGGATTTCCTGCTCTTCTGTCAATAGAGTGGACACGCCTATTATGCTATTTTTTCGTAATAAAGCTGTTCGA
>NZ_LAQO01000015.1 GCF_000971975.1 Paenibacillus algorifonticola
TTTTATGCACAAAAGTAGCCGTGATAGAAAATTAGGAAGATTCAGAGAACATTAATGCAACGCTAGTGTGGTGTGGTCCAACATGCTTGAAAATTTTTAGAAAATGTTGATCAGCATCTATATAATCGTGATGAAACAAAGGAAATATATAGCAGAAAGTTCGAAATCCTATTTATTTAATTTGTTTCTTCCATTTTATTTATGCGGAATGTTGTTACGAGAGAAATGAGAATTAGATTATCTGATCTTACTATAATTCTGGTATTTTGTGGTTATATTTAGAGAAACTGCATCAAGATTGAAAAAGGCAGCAGTCTAATACTTTATTTTTCTTTTTGTATGTTGATACTAATTAATGTTCCATATCAGTCTACAACTTATTTCTCAAAAGCTGACGATTTTCAAACTCAAAAACCGCGTCATATCAACAACTCCAGTCTAATACTTTATTTTCTTTGTACACCCTGTTGATTCATTACAATAAAGTGTTGTTCTGAACAATAAAGTTTTGTTTTTTTAAAATTAATACAATAAAGTCTTGTTCTCTTCTAAATAGGAAGTGACGAAACGGAAATTTAAAACCTTAAAATTCATCAAGGGTAGCCCTAAGTCATTTATAGGGCTACCCTTATTTTTATCTTTGCGAGATTGTTAAAATGATAATGGTTTTCTAATGTCACCGTTAAATTGGCTTTATGAAATTCAAATAATTTAAAAGGTAGTGAAATTATATGAATGAGATAGGGTATAGAATAAAATATATTCGTAAGCAGAGCAATCTTAATCAGTCTGAATTTGCAAAAAAAATTGGTATATCCCAAGGTAATCTAAGTGAAATCGAAATGGGAAACAGTAATCCCTCCGCTGAAACACTGATATCAATTAAGCGAAATTATATGGTGAACTTGAATTGGTTACTAATGGGGGATGGTTTTGAAGAAGGAGGGTTATACGCGGATACAAATGAAAAAGTTTTACTTGAAGGGTATAGAGACCTAAAAGAATCTGATAAATTTGAATTAATTGAAATTATGCGTCTAAAAAAGCGATTATAATTGAACTTTTTCCTGATACATTATTTAGTGACAATACTCCGAATCGACTGGGTTAAGTAGCACCAAACCGTATTGATTTAGGTATCAGAAGGGCTCCTGTCTGCATGATAAGAGAGTTAGGGAGAACTATGGTAAACATACCGCATGAAAATTACATGCCGCCAGAAATGCTTTTGACTTAGAGGCTTATTGGTCAGACAATTCTTCAAGGACAACTACATTCCGCAGGAATTGAACTCTGATTGAAACGTTCAAAAAAATATTGAAACGTTTCCAATTTGGTGATATTATAATTTTTATTGAGAGTTTAAGTGGGGGGTTAGATGTCGAGTATTAAAGATGTAGCCATCTTAGCTGGCGTAGCAGTAGGAACCGTGTCCCGTGTCATTAATAAATCAGGTGCTGTAAAACCCGCTACACGCAGAAAAGTTGAAGAAGCCATACAAGAGCTGAATTATGTCCCTAATGAAATTGCCCGAAATTTCAAAATGCGTAAATCCAAGATGGTAGCACTGATGTTACCAAGCATCTGGCACCCATTTTTTTCTGAACTGGCGTATTACATTGAGGATGAGTTGGACCTTGAGGGTTATAAGCTCATGCTCTGTAATAGCGGAGGCAAGCCTGAAAAAGAACTTTATTATTTGGAAATGCTTCAGCAAAACAAAGTGGCTGGTATCGTCGGCATTACTTACAACGATATAGAGAACAATGTGAGCAACGACATTCCGATTGTAAGTATCGACAGGCATTTTAACAAGAAAATTACCTGCGTAACTTCGGATAATTACGAAGGCGGGCGTTTGGCCTTAAGGGAGCTAGTAAAAGCGGGTGCTAGAAAACCGGCATTTATAGGAAGCGTCACTTCAGTTTACAGTGAAACCATGAATCGTAGAGAAGGCTTCATTCAAGAGGCGAAAACAATGGGTGTTGAGTACGTTGTATACGAGAAGCCAGACCCCGTTGAGGATGACGACGCTTATTTTGATGAGTTACTAAAAGAGCATCACGATGTGGACGGCGTTTTTGCCATTACCGATATATTTGCCGCCAAATATATTGAAAGAGCAGGCAGGCAGGGTATTCGGGTCCCAGAAGATGTAAAGGTCATTGGATACGATGGCATCCAGGATCATCCCTATTTCCATCCTTTGTTGTCAACAATCAGACAACCGGTGGAGGAAATGGCACGCATGACCATCAGACTGCTTTATGAGAAGATTGAAGGCAAGGATTTAGAACAGCAAGTGTATCGACTCCCGGTTACTTTTAGGCAAGGCGAAACTACGTGATTATGATTGGTAGGAAAAGCATCAGCTCATGGTCGATTCAACTGTGTGAATTGACCCTCTGGCGTTTTTCTTACCCATAATTGGAAACGTTTCAAATTATGATCAGGCTGAAAAGTATCCGTTTATTCGGTCGGTTTATGATGTCGATTCATCTATAAATCCCTTCGCACAGACTAAATTGGAAACGTTTCAAAACGAAGAATACTTTACTGGAAAGGGTGTACAAGAGTGAATTCAAAAATTAGTAGCCTGGATCTTTCTATGATCAAACCAAATCGAAAGAGATGGAGCCGAGTCAAACGCGACTATGAACTGTATCTGTTCTTACTGCCGATCATTATTCTTTATCTCGTATTCAAGTATTATCCGATGTACGGGGTACAAATTGCTTTTAAGGACTTTTCACCAAGTCAAGGGATATGGGGTAGTGAATGGGTGGGATTTCAGCACTTTATAGATTTTTTCAATTCCTATAACTTCTGGACAATCATTACGAACACGCTTACACTCAGTTTTCTATCCCTGCTGTTTGGCTTCCCGGCTCCCATCATTATCGCAATCATGCTGAATCAGATGCTTGGGAAGACCTATAAGAAATTTGTTCAGACCGTGATTTACGCGCCGCACTTTATCTCTACCGTTGTACTTATCGGTATGCTTAATGTTTTTTTATCTCCGAATAGCGGGATCGTGAATCACATCATCACCTGGTTTGGAGGGGACCCCGTGCTCTTTATGGCCGATGAGGGCTGGTTCCGTCCCTTGTATATCTTATCAGGTATATGGCAGGAGACCGGATTTGCCACGATTATTTATCTTGCTGCCCTTGCGGGAGTCAATCCCGAACTGCATGAAGCTGCAACTATGGATGGAGCGAGCAAAAGGAAGCGTGTATGGCACGTGGACATTCCGAGCATTCTGCCGACGATCGTCATTCTGCTGATTCTCGCACTCGGCAACATAATGAGCATTGGTTTTGAAAAAGCGTTTCTAATGCAGAGCGATCTGAACTACGCCACCTCTAATATTATTCCCACCTACGTGTATGAAATGGGGATTCAGAAGGCTCAATACAGCTTTTCCACGGCGATTGGCCTGTTTAACTCTCTAATCAATATCATCCTAATTTTCACCGTTAACCGGATCGCCAAAAAAGTAACTGAAACTAGCCTGTGGTAAGGAGGAGTTCATTTTGAATCAATTATTGAAGAGAAAGAGCACAGGGGATGCATGGTTTGACTTAGTCAACTACTTCTTGTTAACCATCATCATGCTGCTCGTATTATTTCCGTTGTACTTTGTGCTGATAGCATCATTCAGTGACCCCAATTATATATACTCAGGTGAAGTTTGGTTGTTTCCGAAAGGCTTTACATTAGATGGATACGAACGAATTTTCAATGATTCATCTATATGGATTGGGTATGCCAACTCAATTTTATACGCGACACTTGGAACATTTATTGGAGTCGCCGTGACTGTTTGTGCAGCCTACCCTTTAGCACGCAAAAATCTGGCAGGTAAGTCTGTGATTATGTGGTTTTTGTTGGTTACCATGTTTTTTAGCGGAGGACTGATTCCAACCTATTTGCTGATTAAGGATCTTCACATGCTAAATACAATATGGGCACTCGTGATTCCCGGAGCGGGCGGTGTATTCAATGTTATTATCGTGAGGACTTTTTTTCAGTCGTCCATACCGGATGAAATGTGGGAAGCCGCATCTATTGATGGATGTTCCAACACCAGATTTTTTTGGAGCATCGTTCTGCCTTTGTCCAAATCGATCCTAGCCGTAATGGTGCTGTATCATGTCGTTGGTTTCTGGAATGGTTTTTTTGACTCCTTGATCTACCTTAGCGATGAAAGCAAATACCCGCTGCAATTGGTGCTTCGCAACATTCTTGTTCAGAATCAGGTTAACTCCGGCATGATGATAGATGTTGAATCTTACGCGGCGAAGATGCGCGTCACAGAACTAATCAAATACGGTGTTATTGTTGTATCCAGTCTGCCGCTGTTGATTTTGTATCCATTCCTGCAAAAGTACTTTGTTAAAGGCGTGATGATCGGATCAATCAAGGGGTGATGTGGACGTAATGCTTGAAAGGGGGGATGTACAAGTAGTATTCAGATGAAGCATGTAAGAAAGTGATTTTCAGCATGTTGGATGACAACTAAGGGAGGTTATGTACAATGAAATCTTTATTTAAAAATGTGGGGATTCTTATGTTGGCCGGAGCGTTTGTGGTTAGTGGATGTTCGGGAAACAGTAACGGATCAAAGAATCAGGCAGAAAATACGGATCTAGAAGCCAATTTCAATAAAACCGGTCTTCCGATTGTTCAAGAAGCAGTATCGTTGAGAATGGTGTCCCCGAAAGCTGCCTTGGCTCCGAAATACTCGGAGATGGAAATTTTCAAGCGGCTGGAAGAGCAAACAAACGTAAAGATAGAATGGGAAAACATCCCTGATACTGATTTTGCTGAAAAGAAAAATTTGTTATTGGCAAGCGGAGATCTGCCGGATGCATTTTACGGAGCTGGATTCACCGATTACGAGCTGATCAATTACGGTAAAGACGGAACCATTATTCCACTGGAGGATTTGATTGATCAATATGCGCCAAATTTGAAAGCGCTTCTTGATCGCCGACCCGACATCAAATCATCGATTACAGCACCGGATGGACATATTTATGGGCTGCCATCATTCGAAGAGAATAACCTTGGAACCAACCCCTTTTTCCATGTCATCAATAAAAAATGGCTAGATAAGCTGGGTCTGGAAGTTCCACAAACACTGGATGAATATACGGAAGCTCTGCTTGCCTTTAAAACAAAGGATCCAAACGGTAATGGTAAGAAAGATGAAATCCCGTTGAGTTTCATGCATATGCAGTGGTGCATGGATATTGCAGGAATTTTTGGAGCATTTGGTCTTCCTGATAATATGGAGCATCGAGTAGTCAGAGATGGAAAAGTTATTTTTACTGCTACTCAGCCTGAATTTAAGGAAGCCTTGAATTACTTCCATGAAAAATGGTATAAGCAGGGACTGATTGACCCCGAGTCTTTCACGCAAGATGCGGCACAGTATCTGGCAAAAGGAAAAACGACAGATGAGTCGCTTGGATCTTATATCTGGTGGGAAATTGAAGAGGTTGTCGGAACTGAACGCGGTAAGGATTATGTTCTACTATCCCCGCTGAAAGGACCAAATGGAGATCAAACAATCGGACGCGGAAATGGCGGTGGTCCGGGGCGCGGAGCCTTTGTGATTACAAAAGAGAACAGTAATCCGGAAATCACGATGCGTTGGATTGATGAACAGTATGAACCATACATGGCAGCTCAAATTCATTGGGGTCCACTAGATATTGTATACAAGAAAGACGAGAATGGGAAATTGGTAAACCTGCCGCTTCCTGAGGGAGCTTCTGCAGGTGAATTCCGTCAAAAAGTTGCTCCAGGCGCAGGCGGACCTGGCGTCATTACCATACAGGACTTGGGGAAAGTTGTTGATCTGGAACCACGAGCTCAACAGCGTGTTGAAGATTTAAAGCAATATTACGATCCATACATGGAAAAGGAAAACTATCCGAGTATTTTCTTTGAACCAGACGAACTGGACAAAATCAACAAGATCGAGCCTGAATTGATTAAGTATGTAAATACCCAAAGGGGAAAATTCATTGTTAATGGCGGCGCGGATGAGCAGTGGGAAAGCTATGTGAAAACACTGGAAAAGATGGGCCTAAACGAATTAATGGAGATTTATCAAAACGGACTGGATCGCTATAATGCAAATCTAAAAACAAATAAATAGATGATAGGTGGAGAGATACTGTGCTTGATGTTATTACTATTGGAGAAGCATTGATTGACTTTACTCCAGCAGGCCATACAACTGGGGGGAACGAGCAGTTTGAATGCAATCCAGGAGGTGCTCCGGCTAACGTAGCCGTTGCGCTATCCCGTTTAGGAGCCAGAACTGCATTGATAAGCAAGGTCGGGGAGGATCAATTCGGCTCCCTGCTGCACAACACACTGCTAAGTAGTGGTGTTGATGTGTCTGAAGTTTCATTCACAAATGAAGCGAGTACAACGCTTGCCTTTGTCCATCTGGATGATAAGGGAGACAGATCGTTCAGCTTCTTCCGAAAGCCGGGAGCAGATACCTTCTTACACTCGAAGGATGTCCCGCTCGATCGGATTGAAACCTGCCAAGCTCTGCATTTTGGCTCATTGTCCATGACCCATGAACCGGCCCGTACCGCAACCAGGACGGCAGTTCTCAGAGCCAAGGAAGCAGGAGTGTTGCTCTCGTTCGATCCGAATATCCGGTTTGCTTTATGGGAGAGCAAGGAGGAAGCAAAACATAATATCCTTTGGGGGATGAAGTACGCCGATATCTTGAAAATATCGGAAGAAGAGCTCTTTTTTATAACTGGGACTAGCGATATGGAACAGGGCTCGCTAGAGTTGCAACAACAATTCGGTATCGTGTTGGTCGTCGTCACTTTAGCGGAACAAGGCTGTTATTACCGTTTGGCTGGTCAGGATGGATATGTGTCTGGATTTCAGGTGAATGCCATCGACACAACAGGAGCTGGCGATGCTTTTCTGGGCTGCTTGTTATATAAGATCCTGGAAGGCGGAAGTTCATTGAAAGATCTGACCAAGCAGCAAATCATTAGCATGCTGACTTTTGCTAATGCCGGCGGCGCGTTAGTAACAACACGAAAGGGGGCTCTTGGATCCATGCCGACGACAGATGAGATTAATCAGATGATAGAGTCCAGCAAACCGTACAATGATGATCGTTTCAGACCGGGATTTCATTTTTCACCACCCTCCAATTGGGCGAATGATCCAAACGGATTAGTCTATTATGAGGGAAGCTATCATTTATTCTATCAATATCATCCTTACAGTAATAAATGGGGGCCGATGCATTGGGGCCATGCTATAAGTGAAGACCTGGTTCACTGGGAGCACGCACCTGTTGCTCTATTCCCGGATGAGCATGGAGCGATATTTTCTGGCTGCTGTGTAGTGGATTGGAATAATAGCAGCGGCTTATTTAAAGATTCCCATGGACTCGTTGCAATCTTTACGCATGCGGATATCCATCCGGAGACGAGACAGCCACGCCAGCGTCAGAGCCTAGCTTACAGCAGTGATAAAGGCCAAACCTGGCACAAGTATGACGGGAATCCAGTGCTTGTCGAGGATAATTTGATAGACTTCCGTGACCCGAAGGTGTTCTGGCATGCGCAAAGTGAGCGGTGGATTATGACTATTGTTGCGGGAGACCACGCCCGGTTCTATGCATCCGATAATTTGCGTGAATGGTCACTGACGGGTGAATTCGGCAGAGAAGAAGGCTCACATGATGGTGTTTGGGAATGCCCGGATCTGTTTGAGTTGCCGGTGGATGACACCGGGCGTTCCAAATGGGTACTGATCATAAGCATCGGAGACAATCCCAATTGTCCAGAAGGTTCGCGTACACAATATTTTGTTGGAGAGTTCGACGGAAATACCTTCATTAATGATAATCCGGCTGATCATATCATGTGGCTGGATTATGGCAGAGACAACTATGCAGGAGTTACCTGGTCAGATATCCCTGAGCAGGACGGACGCCGTGTGGTCATTGGTTGGATGAGCAACTGGAAGTATGCCAATGAGACGCCTACCGGTTCCTGGAGAGGCGCAATGACCCTGCCGCGCACCTTGTCACTCACCAGCAAGGATGGCAGTATAGTGCTGATCCAAATGCCTGTCAGGGAAATCGGGCAGCTACGCAAAGAATCCATGAGCTGGAATGATATCACAGTTACGCCAGTGACCTCTTTTATGCAGAAGTCGAATAATGATCTGCTAGAGATTGAAGCGGAGATGGATGTCCGGTTAGGGGACGAAGTGCGTTTCCATCTGAAATCCTCTGGACAGAGCGAGATTGTTATCGGGTACGACTCTGCTATGGAGTGGCTGTTCACCGACCGTTCGAAATCAGGTGAGACCAATTTCCACCCGGCGTTTGCATGCCAGCACGGAGCCAGCCTGGCTGCGGTAAATGGACAGCTGAAGTTGCATATCTGGTTGGACCGCAATGCGGTAGAAGTGTACGCGGATAATGGTTTGGTTGTGCTGACCGATCAGATTTTCCCTGATGCACCGATAGAGAATATTGAGGTAAGCGCAAAATCAGGACAGGTTGTCCTCAAATCGCTTCAAATCCATTCGCTTAAATCTATTCATGCTTCAGATGAAAGCACAGAGGTGATATTAGGGAGGAATGATGTATGAGCAATACAACGGATAACCGGGGATTAATTATGCATTGGGCGTTTGATGAAGGAACCGGGGCAAGCACTTTGGAGAGCGTATCGAAATCCATAAATAATATCCAGTACGTATTTAACCAAGCGGAGTTTACCGAACCATCTACTCCGCCGTGGAGACACGGGGTTAAAGGAAGCGGGCTCCTGTTCGATGGCTACTCATCATACATTGCCCATTGCGTTCATAGGGAAGAGCGTAATGGCGAACCGGAATACCTCTCGGCTCTCAGTATCGGAGTATGGGTTGCCCCGCGAACCCATGAATGGGGTCATGAAGGCAAGCTGGCTGCCATCGTGAACCGCCACAATAGGGATAGCAGACAGGGGTATCTACTTGGCATGTTCCGCCACGGGTCATGGTCCTTTCAAGTAGGGCTGGAAGGTGGAGAGTGGAAGGAAATCTGGTCGCCGGATGGCTACGAATTGCCAAAGAATGAATGGTCCTACGTGAGCGCTGTGTTCAATGGGCACGAGGGTGAAATCAAGCTGTATTTGAATGGCAGAGAAATCGCTTCGGAAGCTTTACCTCGCGATTCGCGTATAACTGAGGCAGTAGGCACAGATTTATTCATCGCTAAAAATAATCATAGTAGCAAGCTGGCAAGAGTATTCAGCCTTCATATGTTTAGCGGCATTATTGATGAACTTAAAATCTACAGCCGGGTACTGAGTGCGGAAGAGGTGGCCACTTCTTATCAAGAAGTGCTGGATTTAGAACATGGAGGCGTCCATCCACAATTACAATATGATGATATCAAGCTGGATCGTACCCTTTTGCTAACAGATCGGCACAGACCACAGTATCATGTTAGCCCGCCGGCTCATTGGATGAACGAACCTCACGCACCGATCTACTTTGAGGGGCAATACCACTTGTTCTATCAACATAATCCTCAAGGGCCCTACTTTCATCATATTCATTGGGGACATTGGGTGAGTGAGGATATGGTGCATTGGCGTGATCTACCTATTGCTCTAGCGCCTGAGAAGGATCAGCTTGCACCGGACGGAATATGGTCTGGGAGCGCGACTTATGATGCTGATAGCCTTCCTGTCTTGTTTTTTACAGCAGGTAATGATAGTGCCTCACCAAATCAAAGCGTCGCGCTTGCTAGAAGCACCTACTCCGAAGACAAAGATATTGATTTGGTCCGATGGGTCAAACATCCCGAGCCGCTTATTGTACAAAAAAATGGAATGGGGGTATTCGGAGATTTCCGTGACCCGTTTGTATGGAAGGATGAGGACGGCTGGTATGCCCTGGTTGGTTCGGGTTCCGGAATTGAAGGGGAGGGCGGAGCAGCGCTGGCATTTGTATCAGAAGATATGTTGAATTGGACATACAAAGGATCTTTCTATCAAGCAGATATTCGTAAATTCCCTTATCTTGGTCCTATATGGGAATTGCCTGTCCTTCTCCCTCTTGGAACTGACAAGCAGGGAGATTACAAGCATCTTCTGCTGGTCAGCCCTGTTGGAGCAGGGGCAGATGTAGAGGTCTTCTACTGGATCGGACAGCTGGACAAAGACAATCTATCGTTCAAACCCGATCAAGAGGAACCTCAATTAATTGATGTCGGCGATTTCCATTTTACAGGTCCAAGTGGAATGGTTGATCCTGTGACGGGCAGAAAAATTATTTTTACTATTGCTCAAGGTGACCGTACATCTGAATTGGAGTATCAATCGGGCTGGGCCCATAACGGCGGCCTGCCGATAAGTGTGTATTTGAGAGAGGATGGGCGCTTGGGTATCGAGCCGATTGAGGAGCTTCAATCGCTGCGCGACAAGAAGAGGCTATCGCTCAGGGACAAGTCATTAAGTGAAGCAAATAGCCTTCTCAAGGATGTTCAAGGAGACATGCTTGAGATTCAATTAGAGCTGGAGCCTGGTAGTGCCAAACAACTTGGAATCAAAATCCGGCGATCGCCGGATGGAGAGGAAGAAACGCTGCTGTATTATGACATAAATGAATCCATGCTCTTCGCTGACCGGACCAAAACGACACTGCATTCCGGTGAGAAATGTAAAGGAGTACAAGGAGGTAAGCTGGAGCTGTCAGGGGAGAATCTTAAGCTGCATATTTATCTGGACCGCTCTATGGTTGAAACTTACGCCAACGGCTTGAAAAGTCTGACGACCCGGGTATATCCGAGCCGTAAGGATGCCTTGGGTCTTGAACTCTGGGGAGATGGCGAACCGCTGGTAAAATCGATGGAAATATGGAATATGCATTCTATATGGTAATGTGAGCGCCTTGGCGCTCCTTACCCTATAAATGCGGGCAATACTCAAGCAAAAAAACCTTGTTGGAAGCGTTTTATTTTACAATTTAATAACATAGGAGGCTTATTCGTGATAGACAAACAAAGAAGCAAATCATGGATCTCCAATTTGATTATAGGGGTTTTGTTTCTTCAGCTAGTGACTCCGGGGATTACAGCTTCAGCCGCAGCAGAAACAGATACTTCTGCTCCAATGGCGGATATGGGATCGTCTGTTACAGATGCGGTCAATCAGAGTCCAAGTAGTAGTTTGAGAACATCTGTCACGGATAATGTCTACCAAATACAGAACCCAGGGTTTGAAACTGGTGACATGTCAGGCTGGACAGTTATCAGAGGTCAAGCCTTCGGTCAGAACAGCGTATCGGACGAGGGTACTTGGTGGTCGGAACAAATTCCTTATAACCAAGAGGGGAATTATCATTTAAACGGCTGGAAATATAATGAGGCTGAGACAGGAGTGCTCCGTTCTAGCACTTTCGAGCTGGGAGGCAGCGGTTGGATCAGCTTTAAGCTTGGCGCTGCAAAAAATCCTGACAAGGCATATGTAAATATCGTGGAAGCAGATACGGGCCAAGTGATTGCCAGGTATGGCAATAGCGTATTCGCTGACGTAGGCTTTCCGAATCCCGCTCAGGGTATGCGGCTTGCCAATATGGAGCAGTATAAGGCAAATCTATCCGATTATTTAGGCAAGAAGCTGTACATAGAGATTGTAGATAATGCAACCTCAGACTGGGGATTGATTTTTGCAGATGCATTCTTTATGTATCATGAATCCGAGCCTGCCGAGGGCATCATTGCCAAGGATATCAAGCCAGATTTCACGCGCTACCGGATAGACAATCCAAGCTTTGAAACTGGGGATTTGACCGGATGGACCGTTGTAGAAGGCGAAGCATTCGGGCCAAACAGCGTTTCCGATGAAACTACCTGGTGGGATGAACAAATCCCGTACAACCAGGAAGGCGCTTATCATTTAAATGGCTGGAAGTATCCCGAAGCTGCAACTGGCGTGCTTCGTTCCAGTACCTTTGAATTGGGGGGAACTGGATGGATTACTTTCAGACTAGGCGGCGGCAAGCATATGGATCAAGTATATGTGAGCGTCATCGAAGCGGACACTGGCGAATTGATTGCCAGGTACGGAAATACAGAGTTTAACGAGTCGGGTTTCCCAGAACCGGCACAGGGCTTGAGACTTGCGAATATGGAGCAATATAAAGCCGATCTCTCCAAGCATATCGGAAAAAAACTGTATCTTGAAGTCGTTGATCATGCAGCTTCGGATTGGGGAGTGATCTTTGCGGATGCCTTCAACACCTTCAATGAACTCGTACCAGAAGATGGAATCATGGTGGATAACATTATCCCGACCGAAATCGCAAACCGCAGTTTTGAAAACGGAAACTTCGAGGGCTGGACGATTGATGGTGATGCTTTTCAAGTGACTGATGAAGCCGGGGCTGGCAAAGAAGGCAGCTTTTTTGCCAAGTCTATCTTGGAAGAAGTCGGCTCTATAATCTCCAGTACCTTCATGCTTCAGGGAACCGGAACGATTACCTTCACCGTTTTAGGCATCGACAATCCAGAAGATGCTTACGTCGCGCTATATGATGCCAGCACTAATGCGCTACTTGAGAAGACCGGGGATGTCAGTGCGAATGAGAAGATTTCCTGGAAAATGCAGAAACACTACAATAAGAAGTTTTATATCAAGGTTGTCGATCAATCCAGTCAAGCCCGTATTTCCGTGGATGCTTTTCAAGCCAATAATACGGGCACTATTTTTTACATGAATCTTGATGAAGGCGCAGGAAAAAAGGCGCTTGAGGAAGTAAGCGGTCTAGAGCATGATGTGAACTATGTATTTAACAACGCCAGATATATGGACTCCAAAGATCCAAGATGGACTCCGCGCGGAGTAAAAGGCGGCGCATTGCTGTTTGACGGCTACTCGAATGATATTGAGGCCAATGCTAAGGATACCATTCCAGTAGGCGATGCGTTAACGATTGAAGCCTGGGTTGCTCCACGCAGCTATGAATGGGGAGACGGCAACAAGCTGTCTACAATTGTAAATCAGTCCGACCAGGATAAGGCGGAAGGCTTCGCGCTTGGCATGTACCGGCACGGCACATGGTCGATGCAGGTGGGAATTGGCGGCCAGTGGATTCAGGTATGGGTTAAAGATCACCCGCTTGAAAAATACAGGTGGAATTATATAGCTGCCACCTTCGACAAAGAAACCGGAATGATTAAGCTCTATCTGAACGGTCAGGAAGTAGCTTCTCAAGCAACCTCTGTCAACATTCCGATCACACCTTCTACGGAAAACCTGATTATCGGAAAAAATAACAGACCTGCAGAGTTTGCAGGATTATTCTCCTACAATATGTTCAGCGGACTTATCGATGAAGTGAAGCTGCAGAACAAAGCGCTCACGGGTCAAGAGATCCTTGCCGAGTATGAAAATGTGAAGACGCTTCACGGCGGATCGATTCCGGAAATTCCAAATGGTGATATTGACGAGGATCCCAGTGTGTTCGACGGTGATCAGCACCGTCCGCAGTACCATGCGATGCCTCCGCAAAACTGGATGAATGAAGCGCATGCACCGATTTATTATAAAGGCAAGTATCATTTATTTTATCAGCATAACCCGCAAGGTCCATACTGGCATCAAATCCACTGGGGACATTGGGTGAGCGACGATATGGTGCATTGGGAAAATGTGAGACCTGCTCTTGCGCCTGAAGCGGGTACCCTTGACCCGGATGGTGCATGGTCAGGCAGTGCAGCATATGACCGCGATGGCAATCCTGTTCTGTTTTACACCGCTGGTAATGACTCGCTGTCTCCGAACCAAAGAACAGGGATAGCAACTCCGGCTGATTTATCGGACGCTAATTTAGAAAAATGGGATAAATATCCTGAACCGGTTACAGAACAAAATGGAAACGGTATTCACAATGAATTCAGGGACCCGTTTGTATGGTATGACCAAGAGACGGATAAGTGGTATCAGTTAGTAACATCCGGTCTTCAAGACTTCAGCAGCGGCACAGCTTTGGTGTATGTATCCGACGATATGTACAACTGGGAGTATAAGGGGCCTTTATATGTCAGTGACAGAAGCCTATATCCGGAGCTTGGGACGGTGTGGGAACTGCCGGTACTACTACCGTTAGGAAAGGATAGCAAGGGCAAGCAAAAGCATATCTTCATGGTCAATCCTCATGAAAAGCCGGAGCATGTTCCTCCGGCAAACGATGTGCAAAGAGATGTTGAAGTGTTTTACTGGATTGGCACCTGGGACCGGGATAACTTTAAATTTATACCCGATCAGGAGGCGCCTTCCAAAATGGATGTGGGTGACGGTTATTTAACCGCAGAGAGCGGTATGGTTACCCCAGACGGAAGAACGGTTGTTTTTTCCATGGTGCAGAATGTAAGAACACCGCAGGCTGAATATCAAGCTGGATGGGCCCATAATTTGGCACTGCCGGTTTCACTAAGCCTGGATGAGCATGATGAATTACGCATTGAGCCGATTCAAGAATTACAGGGGCTACGAGATGCTAAATTGGTTGATTTTGCAGACAAAAATTTGCAGGCTGCCAATCAATTGATCCAAAATGTCAAAGGTGACATGCTGGAAATTGTAATGGAGATAGATCCGGGCGAAGCTCAAAAATTCGGTCTTAAGGTACGGCGATCCGATAATGGCCAAGAAGAAACAATGATTTACTATGACAAGATGAACGGGACCTTCAATGTAGATCGGACCAAGAGCAGCATTGATCCAGATGTTCGTGTGGATGGCATCCAAGGCGGATATGTGGATCTGAACGGAGAGAACCTGAAGTTGCATATCTTCCTGGATCGCTCAGTTATCGAAGCTTTTGCCAATTACAAGAAAAAATTGACCACACGCGTCTATGTAGGAAGATACGATTCCTTGGGCTTACAGGTATGGGCCGACAAAGATATTACGGTCAAGTCGATGGAAGTATGGAATATGAATGCTTTGACGGGTGAACAAGCAGTTCCGGTCGATGTACCTGATAACTGGGACAATTCCGTGTACACCGATACTACGGAGCTACCTAACCATGATTTTGCTACAGGGGACTTAACAGGCTGGATTGCAGAAGGAGACGCCTTCCATGATGTGCATGTGACCGATGCCAAGTTTTTCTGGGAGACGATCTACTTCAATCCGTCGCAAAAAATTCCGGGCGGCTATCATCTGTGGGGCTTCAATGAGGAAGCCGGCGGTGACAGCTTAACGGGAACGCTAAAATCACAGAATTTCGTTCTTGGCGGGAATGGCAAGATCAACTTCCTGGTCAGCGGCGGGCGTGATATGGATAAGCTGTATGTTGCGTTGGTTCGAGTCTCGGACGGCAAAGAACTGTTTAAAGAGACTGCTACAAATTATGAGGAGTACCAACGTAAGATTTGGGATGCGTCGCAATATATCGGCCAGAAGCTTTACATCAAGGTAGTTGACCAATCCACAGGCGGTTTCGGACATATTAATGTCGATGATTTCAATGTACCGATTAAGGTGGAGAATCCGGTTAATCCAAACCCTCCTCCAAGTCAGCCTGTAATTTCTGTAAACAAGCCGGAGAGTCAGAGTAGCTTGTCATTCGAGATGGCGAAGGGAGAGCGGCAGGTGCTGTTTCCAGTCACCATTCCGGCAAATGACGGCAAAAATGCTTTAAAGATTAAAAGCACAGATGTGGAAATTGAAATTCCCTCAGACGTATTAAAGGAATTACAGGCGTTGGTCACGGACAGCGAGCTTGAACATGCAAAAATCTCTTTTGGAATAGAACCTTTGTCTTCCGAGCAGATCAAGGAACTACTTGCACGGGCAGTACAGAAAAACCACGCAGACATCTCTGCAACCGGGGAGATTTATGAATTTAAATTATCTATCGTGAAGGCCGACGGTACCGCGCTTACGCTTAATAAATTCTCTACATTCGTCACAATCAGGATGAGTGCAAAGGCGAATTCGCGCCAGCACCTGACAGGCATTTATTCCATCGCCGATGAAGGGAAGCTGGAGTATAGGGGCGGAAGCTATTCAAGGGATAAATGGACTTCAAAAGTGAATCATTTCAGTAAATTTGGCGTCCTTATCTATGACAAGTCATTTGAAGATGTTGATGCATCGTATTGGGCCCATGAGGTGATTCAAAAGATGGCTGCCAAACAAATTGTCTTTGGTGTAAGCGATACGGCATTTGCACCAAAACAAAACGTGACACGGGCTGAGTTTGCTTCCTTGATCACTCGTGCACTCGGAATAACACTGGCTCACTCAGTCATATTCAAGGATGTGGAACCAACGAAATGGTACGCTGCTTCTATAGCTGCAACATATGAAGCGGGAATTGTCACCGGAAGAAGCATAAACACCTTTGCACCGGAGCAAAGCATAAGCCGTGAAGAAATGGCGGCTATGCTTTACAAAGCATATCTATTCCATACAAAACAGAGCAACGCCGTTAATCGCTTGAGTAATTTTAAGGATGCCGGTACAATCAGCAGTTGGGCTGCAAATTCTGTTGCTGTCCTACAGGAGCTTGGATTAATCAGCGGCCGCGGGAACCAATTATTTATGCCGCATGAAAAAGTAAGCCGTGCAGAAAGTGCACAAGCCACATCACTGTTGCTTGAAAAAGTCAATCAATAACTGCTAAAGGAAATCAGTGGGGCATTAATAACCAGTGTTTATATGCCGCAACCGTATATTGGTATCAGGAGCGGGATACAAGAGATGCTTATATGCCGGTTTCGTTGAATGAACGCTTAGCCACTTAGAGGAGGGTTATATATGAAGGAATTTTTTTATCGTCCAGATAATGCTTGGGTAGGAGACGTTATTCCCTATTATGAAGATGGAGAGTTTAAGCTATTCTATCTGCATGGGTGGAGAGACAACCACAAGGAAGGCCTTGATCATGGCTGGCATTTGCTTGGAACGAAAGATTTCGTGCATTACAGAGAAGATGGAGCTTGCAAGATTGAAGGTGGGACCGGCCATATTCTAAAAGTTGACGATGTCTATCATATGTTCTACTGTATCTTTCCTGAAGGAAAGCAGTTTGCTTGTCATGCCGTCAGCAAGGATTTAAAAACATGGGAGCCCATTCCTGAAGATACTTTTGGTCCGGATGGCGAGATTTATGAGCTGGCAGACTGGCGTGATCCCTTTGTTTTCTGGAATGAAGAAGAAGGTCAATACTGGATGTTAATTGCTGCTCTGGCCAAAGGACCGACAAACCGAAAAGGCTGTACGGGTCTACTCTCTTCCAAAGATCTCAAGCATTGGGAGTACCGCGAGCCGTTGTATGCTCCGAACCTGCATGTAGGCGCGCATGAGTGCCCGGACTTGTTCCGTATCGGAGATTGGTGGTATTTGATCTATTCTTCTTATACGGGGCGTTTCGGGACCTTTTATCGGATGAGTCAATCTTTAAATGGCCCTTGGATAACTCCAGAAGAAGAGGCTTTTGATGGACGCGCTTATTATGCGGCCAAGTCGGCGTCCGATGGTCAGAAACGTTATTTGTTCGGCTGGAATCCAACAAAAAATGACGATCTGTTCGGTTGGAACCCGCCAAAAGCTTCAGGCAAAGATTATGACACTTGGGATTGGGGGGGGAATATGATTGTGCACGAAATTATTCAGCGTCCGGATGGAACGCTTGGCGTCAACGTACCCGAAACGGTTGACTCAGCCTTTACCAAACAGTTAACTGTGAATTTTGAGGGAATCACTGGAGATTGGTCGATCACGGACGATGCACTACTCTGCGTATCTCCTTATAACTTTGCCGGTTGTATCACAAAGGAGGAACTCCCCGATTTGTGCAAGATTTCTGCAGCAGTTCGTTTCTCGGAGTCGATCCAGGGTCTCGGGTTCATGGTTCGGGCAGGCGAAAGTCTGGATTTTGCCTATTACATCACGCTTGAGCCCCAACGTAGCCGAATTACCTTCCGCGGGCCAATTATGCAATCTGAAGAAGGGGGCAAAACCTTCCCCTATGAGGTAGAACTGGAACGTCCGTTCAAGCTGCTGCCGGAACATGAATATGAGCTAAAGGTATTTATTGATGGCACGATTTGCGAAATTTATGTTGGCGGAGAAGTAGCAATGAGTGCCAGAATGTACGACATTCAACATGGAAAGCTGGCCATGTTCGTCAGCCAGGGCACAGCGGAATTTAACCGGGTTAAGATTGAAACTCCCCAGAATGATAAAATACACGCCAAGGAGGAAAGCTGATTCGAATAGGCTTTCTGATTCAAGCGAGAGGCTGTCCGTATCTAATAACGGGCAGCCTCCGGTTTTGTACACCTGCACTCATATAATTTACCTCTTAAGCCCATCCCTTTATAGCCTTGATCCCTAACGCCAGAGCCCCGCATAAGCCCGCATTGTTACCTAGGCTAGGAGGTACAATATAAGTATCCAATGACTCCAGAATTGCTGGCGTTGCAACATAGCCGTTCAGAGCCTGACGGACTTCTCTGCGGATCAGTGGAAACAGTTGTTTCTGGTGCATCACGCCTCCGCCCAGGATCACACGCTTCGGAGACAGCAAAAGAATCACGCCCGCAATGGCTTGGCCCAAATAATAAGCTTCCATTTCCCATGCCTGATGCTCCGTTGGCAACATAGTACCCTTGACGCCCCAGCGCTTCTCGATTGCCGGTCCAGCCGCCAATCCTTCCAGGCAGTCGCCATGATATGGACATAGGCCTTCGAAGCGATCCTCTGGATGCCGCCGAGTCAGGACATGACCGCCTTCGGGATGAACAAGTCCGTGGATCAGCCTGCCTTCTGCATATACGCCCACTCCAACACCTGTCCCGATTGTATAGTAGACGCAGTTGTCCAACCCCTGGGCCGCGCCCCATTGGACTTCACCAAGGGCGGCAGCATTCACATCCGTATCGAACCCAATCGGCACTGGAAAATGCTGTTTCATAACCCCCACGAAGTCAAAACCTCCCCAGCCCGGCTTGGGTGTAGTGGTCACATGCCCGTACAAGGGGCTGGATAGATCCATATTAATCGGCCCGAATGACCCGATACCAATAGCCTGCACCCCTTTATCTTTAAAATAATCAACCGCCTGTTGCAATGTCTTATCCGGAGTCTCCGTCTTAAAGCTGATCCGGTCCAGAATTTCACCTTCCTCATTGCCTACTCCACATATGAATTTTGTTCCTCCTGCTTCCATTGCTCCAATAATCATGTTACGTCTCCTTTGTTAGGAAAGGATGGACTTTCCGGTATTTATTTATTAGTAAACGTTTTACAAAGTATAAAATAATTGAATGTCGTTCACATCAATATTCCTAATATACAAACAAATGAAACCGTTGACAAGACTAAAATTTGTGTTACCATATGTTTGTAAAACGTTTTACTAATGGAGATGATGCAAATGAGGAAAGTGTTCTACAGGCCTGCGAATGGCTGGGTTGGTGATGTGATTCCGTTTTATGACAATGGGGAGTACAAGCTCTACTATCTTCACGACGAGAGAGAGGGGGGAGACTATGGCAACCATACCTCATGGAATTTGCTGGCCACCAGAAATGGACTTGACTTTAAGGATTATGGAGAGGTTCTGCCGAACGGAGATGAAACCGCTCTAGACCGGAATGCGTATACCGGCTCTGTGATCAAGGACAAGGAAGGTATGTACCATCTTTTCTACACGGGACATAATCCCAACCCTGCGTTTTGCAAGGATGGTAAGCCCTTACAAGTTGTGCTGCGGGCTACGGGTACCGACGGCATTCATTGGACGAAGGATAGCGGTTTTAAACTGTACGGGGATGAAGTGATTTATGAGCAATTTGATTGGCGTGATCCCTTTGTATTCTTCAACGAAGAGAAGCAGGAATATTGGATGCTGGTCACCACCAGGGAAATGAACTCTTCTGAGAAAAGAGGAGGGTGCATCGCACTTCTGACTTCTGATGACCTTGTGAACTGGAAATATGGTGAACCCTTCTACAGCCCGGATAAATACATTACGATGGAATGTCCCGATTATTTCAAGATGGGGGAATGGCACTACCTGATCTACTCCACCTTCAGTGAGAAGTTCGTCACCCATTATAAAAAGAGCAAAACAATCGATGGCTTATACACATCACCGACGCTGGACACCTTTGACGGCAGAGGATTTTATGCAGCCAAAACAGCTTCCGACGGCTTGAAGCGGTACGCCTTTGGCTGGGTTCCATCGAAGAAGGGCTCGAATGATTTTGGGGATTGGGAGTGGGCGGGCACTCTGGTTGCCCATGAGCTGCACCAGAACGAACACGGAGAACTTCTTGTGAGAATGCCGTCTTCCATCTATGGACATTTTAACAAGGAAGAGCGAATTCTGCTGCAAGAGGAGAAAAATTGCATTCAGCAGGATAACTGGCTTCAGCTTTCTTCTCCGGATGGTCTAGCTTATAGTGTGCTTAACTCTTTGCCTTCTCAGGTCATGCTTGAGGCTTCCTTTACGGATTGGCAGCGTGTGAAGGACTTTGGCATCGCAGTTCGCACGGACAAGGCGCTGGACAATGGTTACTTCATCAAATTTGATCCTTTTCACAACCGGATTGCCTTTGATATGTGGCCAAGAACAGAACCGGGATTCTTTCAATGGCAAATTGCCGGGGACAAGCCGCAAATGATTGAGCTGGAGCGTCCATTTGATTTTGCGAGTCACAGCCAGATTCATTTTCAGTTGATTCTCGAAGAAGATATCCTATGCCTGTATGTAAATGATGAAGTCGCCATGACAACGCGAATCTATAACTTCAAGGACGGTCATTTTGGTTTTTTCGTAAATGAAGGAGCTGTAAAGGTTCAGGACATCACCATGAAGACAAATGTTGAGCTTTAACTGGCAAAAAGGCTTCACGGCAATTATAGGGATTAATTTATTGGAGGGGTTTTAATATGACAAAAAAATTGTCAAAGGTTATCACTGGTCTTGCAGTTTTCTCCTTGGCAGCAACTGTTCTGGCAGGCTGCGGTAGCTCCGCAGACAACAATAGCTCAGATAATGCTGGTTCCTCGAATTCACCTAAGGAGCAAACGCTGACCTGGCTCTCGGCCAGACCGGAGAATGGGGCTATTGTTCAGACGGTTCGTGAGCTTGCCGACCGATTCACCGCCGATCATCCGGGCTTTAAGCTGGATATTCAGGTAACAGCGGACAGACCTTCTTACCTGACCAAACTGAGAACGCTAGTTGCTTCAGGAAATATGCCGGACTTCATTGATAGTGATGCTGATCCTTTCGCTCAGGAACTTGTAAACGCAGGCTACCTGGTGGACATGGAGAAATTCCTGAAGGAGGAGGGAGTGTACGACCAGTTCTATGAGCCTGCGCTAAAATATCAGGAGTTGCCGGATGGAAGCCTGTATCTTCTGCCGATGGAATACCATATGGAAATGACATGGTATAACAAAAAAATATTTGCTGACAACAACCTTGAAGTGCCCAAAACCCTCGATGATCTGCTTGCGGTCAGCGATGCGCTTAAAGACAAGGGAATTACACCTATCGCTGTTGACGGCGTTGATGTATGGCCAGTATTGCGTTATGCGGCTATGTACCCGTTCCGGACCACAGGCAATCAGTTCATCCGGAATTTGAGTCAAGGCAAAACCAAAATGTCCGATGCGACAGGCATGCAGGCGGCGAACTTTGCTTCTCAAATCGGAAAATACTTTCAGGATGGATTCGCTACCACCGATTATACGACAGCCAAAAATCTGTTTCTGAACGGCCAGGCTGCCATGTACAACATGGGAACTTGGGAAATACCATCCTTTGTGGAAGACAGCCTGCCGGAAGGACTCAAGGGCAATGTGGATTACTTCTATCTGCCAACCACCAGCAATGCGCTCACACCGGCTAATGAATTTTTCGGCAACAGTGGCATCGGACTCGGAGCTTCCGCGAAAACATTCGATGGACTGCCTAAAGAATTCCTTAGTTATGTGCTGAAAAATTACAGCGATGTCTATGTAGCCAAACAACAAATGTCACCGCTTAAATTCACCATTGATGACGAATCCAAATTTTCTGAGCTATTCCTGCGGATTAAAAGGGATATGGACAATTATGGCTCAGAGTTTGCCAAGCCTTGGGATACTCTGCTTGATCCGAACACCAACTCGGTGATGAGCGACCTGATTACCAAACTGACCATGGGCTTTATGACTCCAGAGGATTTTGCCAAGCAGATTGATAATGCCATTACCAAGAATACAGCCAGCAAATAAGAATAGTAGTTCTTCTTATACTTTGATAATTCTCCGCCCGGACATAGGGCCGGGCGGAGATCTTTATCAACAGTAGCGTGATTACAGAAGCGGGGTGACCCTATATGAATGTGCTTAAAGACAAAAAAGCATGGTTAATTTTTATATTGCCGGCTTTGATATTTTATCTGGGAACGGTCTTTGTCCCCATTATCCAGTCTCTTAAATACGGGTTTCAGCAATGGAATGGCATTCAGGAGCCGCGTTACATCGGCTTTGATAATTATATTGCAATGTTCAAAGATTCGTATTTCTGGAATGCTGTGCAAAACAATCTGGTATATGTGGTAATAGTGGTATTTATGCAAGTGTTTATCGGCTTGTTTTTTGCCCTGTTGCTCTCCTATGTTAACAAAGGTGCAGGAATCTTCAGAACACTGTATTACCTGCCAGCAGTTGTTGTAACCATAGCTATTGCGCAAATGTTCCGAAATTTTTATTCCCTTCAGCCTCTTGGTCTATTGAATATGTTTCTAGATTGGGTGGGCCTGAGCCATCTTCAGTCCGCCTGGCTCTCCAATCCCGATACTGCATTAATCGCTGTATCCATCCCTGAGGGATGGCGATTTATCGGGATGTATATGGTTATCTTTTATGCGGCGCTAATTGCAATTCCCAAAGAAATTGAAGAAGCGGCTAAGATTGACGGTGTAAACGGCTGGCAACTTATTCGTTATATTAAGCTTCCGAGCATCATGCATGTGCTAAGCCTATCTTTGATTATGTGTACCACAGGGGCTCTGAGGGGCTTCGATATTCCTTACATTATCGGTGTGCCAGGGTCTTCAACAGAGTTGGTTACCACCTATATGTATAAACAAGCGTTCTCCACCATCCAGTATGGATACGGAAGTTCGATTGCTGTGTTCATCGTTATTGAAAGTCTGCTTGCAGTATTGCTCATACGGGCTATTTTTAATTCAAGAAAAGGAGATGCCTGACATGTCCAAGAAGAAAAAGCTCTCCTATTCTCTTTTGTATTATCTGGTCATTGCGATTCTGCTGATTCAAATCTATCCGGTAGTCTGGCTGATGCTATCCAGCTTTAAGTCGAGCATCGAGTTGACTACACAGCCGTTTGCAATGCCTTCGTCCTGGTCGTTCGAAAACTATGCGAGTGTATTCCGGGAGAGCAGTCTGTTGCTGTATATCAAGAACACCGCTATTGTGACGTTTACCTGTCTCGCACTGATTGTGTTTCTGAGCGCGACGGCAGGCTTTGCCCTTGTCAAAATGATCAACCGACTGAATTCGAAGCTGCTGTTGTTCTTCACGATAGGCATTATGATTCCGATTCAGGTTACGCTGATTCCTCTGTTTATTATGTACAAAGATTATGGTTTGCTCAATTCGTATGCGGCGCTGATCCTGCCTCAGGTTGGTTTTGCCTTGCCATTGTCTATTCTGATCTTCACCAGCTTCTACAGATATGTGCCGGGTGAACTCCTAGAGGCTGCAGTAATCGACGGATGCAACATTTTTCAGGTGTTTTTCCGAATTGTTTCGCCGCTTACGGTTAATACCACCATTACGGTGGCATCTATTAACTTTATTTTCATCTGGAATGATTTCGTGTTCTCTAATACGTTCACGAATGATAAGGCATACAAGACAATTGCCGTTGGGCTGCAGGAATTTATTGGTGCCTTTGGGGCTACAGACTGGGGCCAGACTTTTGCAGCAATCAGCATCAGCATTATTCCCATTATTGTTACGTACTTGTTCTTGAATAAATATGTGATGGCCGGTGTATCTGATGGTGCAGTTAAAGGATAAGGAGACGATTAACCATGCAATCCATGAATCAGCTGTTTGGTAGAATGAAAGGTAGGAGCAGAGCGATTACGGCGGAGAATCCGCAGGGTCTCAAAGGGGAGGGCGGTAAAGCGGAAGGCCCCCTTGGCGTTGCCCGCAAAGGAAAAGCGTTCATCTCCCTCAAGCAGGGAGAATCCGCAACGCTTGTTGATATTGAAGGACCCGGAATCATTCAGCATATCTGGATGACCGTTACAGATAAGACCGAATCGGGCTGGTTCGTCCTGCGCGATCTTGTGCTGCGCATGTACTGGGACAATGAAGAACATCCATCCGTTGAAGTACCGCTGGGCGATTTCTTCTGCAATGGCTTTGGGGCACGTACGGTTGTCAATTCACTGCCGATTGTCGTTAATCCGGTCGGCGGTATGAACAGCTACTTTGCCATGCCCTTCCGCCAAGCCGCGAAAGTAACGATTACGAATGAGCATCCGCAGAGTATTGAGGCGTTTTTCTATCAATTCGACTATATGCTGGTTGATGAATTGGATGAGGATATCGAGTATTTTCACGCCCAATTTCGCAGAGAAAATCCTACTGTGCTGAGGCAGGATTACACCCTTATTGATGGAATTAAAGGAAGAGGCAAATTTATCGGTACCTATATGTCCTGGACTTCTCTATCCCGTTATTGGTATGGTGAGGGAGAAGTGAAATTCTATATTGACGGCGACCAAGATTGGCCGACGATTTGCGGTACCGGGGCCGAGGATTATTTCGGCGGTGCATGGGGGTTTGTAAAGTATGATAACGGAAACCCGGTACATGAGCAAACCTACTCGACTCCCTTTATGGGTTTTCCTTATTTTGAGACGAGAGACAATACCCGGTCACATATTTATGATGGGGCGGCTTGCCCGATGCGGGGCTTCTATCGTTGGCATATCCTTGATCCAATTCTGTTCGAAGAGGATCTGAGGGTGACCGTACAGCAAATTGGACATGATGGCCAAGCTTTATTTGAACGAAGTGACGATATTAGTTCGGTAAGCTACTGGTATCAGACTGAACCGCATCAGTCGTTCCCAGAATTTCCGGCAGTAATGGACAGGCGTCCGCGATAACTGCGGAGGTGCAGGCGTTGTCCAAGTAAATTCGCAGAGGTGCATCAAATGGCAAAACAAAGAGTTACGGTAGTTCAGGTCGCCAAAGACGCGGGCGTATCGCCTGCAACTGTCTCTCATTTCATGAACGGCAATTTTCATCGGATGCGTCAGGAGACCCGAGATAAAATAAGCGACTCGATCACCAAGCTCGGATATCAGGTAAATCCCGTTGCCAAAAGCCTGATTACCGGCAAAATGCATACCATCGGACTGGTTCTGTCAAACAGTACATACGATGGTTATTTTGAAGATTTGTATTTCTTGCATTTTGCCAAGGTGTTGAAGCAACAACTGAAGACTATGGGCTACAAGCTGATCCTCCTGGACTTTGATGAGATATTCATGAATATCCAAATGGTCGATGGAATTATCGTAAAGGCCACCTCGGAGACAGAAAAATTCATGCCCAGACTCATGGAACTCAACGTTCCGGTAATTACCATTGGCAGGCACAATCTATCCTACGGCGCCCATATTGTCCGGGTGAATGACTATCAATGCGGCCAAACGGGAGTGGACCATTTAATGTCTCAGGGATATCAGAAAATTATCATTCTGACCTATCCACATGGTGAGGTTCCCGGTTTCGACGATAGGTTGAACGGTGCTTCCCGCTCTCTTCAGGAGAAAGGGAATCTGACGACGGTCATTACAGGAGATATGACAGAAAGCTTCGGGTACGAAACTGTGATGCAGTTGGTCAAGAATGGCCAGCTACCGCAGGCGTTGTTCTGCCTCAATGATATCACTGCCATTGGGGTGTTGAAGGCTTGTAAGGATCTGAATCTGTCCATACCAGAGAAGCTTGCGGTATTGGGTGTGGATGATATGCCGACTGTATCCGAGTTGCTCAGTCTGTCCACGATCCGGCATCCGATTAACGATCTGGCGAAGAATGCCTCTGAGCTAATAATTCAATCTATTGAAACGAAGGGGGAATCTGCTCATCCTGTCGACAGGATGTTCCCCATTGAACTAATGGCAAGACTTACCAGTTGAGCAAGCATACCAGGAATACGCGAAGGTTAGAGAGGATACGGGCTGTCGAGAAATTTTCGGCAGCCTTTTTCTAAATAGTATGACTAGCGAAGCTAGGCACAACTAGCCGGTGAGAGTTCGGTCGAGGTAGGAGCTAAGTCACAAAGTGCACCGTGACGATATCATCTGGCAAGCATGTAGGCGAGTGAAAGCAAGGGGCGGAGCGGTGGTTTGGATGGGATAAGCATCACTTATATCGTCAAAGACGACTACGGGGAAGAAGGATTTGTAAACGAAGTCCAAAACAGTCTGAAAGTAGGGAAGTAACATTCCTTATCAGCAAGGAGAAAGGAAATACCGAAGTCGGACGGGAAGATGCGCCCCTTAGGCATTCCTGCTCTCCAAGAAAGCGTCGTCCAGATGGCGACAAAAATGGTGATGGAGCCGGAATATGCTCATGACTTTTTTGGCGCTGCATTCCATTCGTTTATGGCCTAAATAAGTTTGCGAATACGCTATAGTTCGGAACTCTAACGAGATTAAGGTTTTTCACCGTATTCTTTACCGAAGTCCTCCATTTTTTCAAGGATCGGTAGTAATTTGTTTCCCTTGTCTGTTAACGAATACTCTACTCGCGGAGGAACTTCTGGATAAACATCACGTTTTATAACTCCATCGTTCTCCAACTCTTTAAGCTGCTTTGTGAGAGAGCCTTGTGATAAATCTCCAAGAAATTTTTTTATATCCGTGTAACGGCGTGTTTCTCCTTTTAGATACCATAATATAAAATATTTCCAACGTCCTGAAAGGACATTTTGAGTTAAGGCTATCGCATACATGTCTCTATTTTCATCCATAAATTCTTGCTCAAATCCTTCATTACAAACCTTCATTATTATCACTCCCATTCTAAAGGTACAAAAAGTTGTACTAGGTTCAACTATATTGCCCTCTTTGCAAATAAACCTAATGACTTTATGATTATGTCATCAAACACAAGTAAACAGTTAGTAAGCTAAATGAAATTTTGGATTTATATTTAGTAAGCTAATTAAATATAACACAGAAAGGAGTAATTGATAAGTGAATACAGCCAATAGACTAAAACTTTCGATTTTGGACTTTGTTCATATTTATAAAGGAACTGCGGCTACGAAAAGTCTTCAAGACATGACGGAAATGGTTCAATTCGCAGAACAGTGGGGGTTCAACAGGTATTGGTTCACTGAACACCATAACACAACAACTTTGATGGGTACTTCACCAGACTTGCTGAGCCTGCATGCAGCAGCTCACACCAAAAGCATTCGAGTAGGTTCCGGGGGGATCATGTTGCCTAACCACAGCCCCTTGAAAGTGATGGAGAACTTTACTCTTCTCGAAGGATTATATCCAGGGCGTATTGACCTCGGGATTGGCAGGGCTTCGGGTACTGATGGCAGAACCATGTTGGCATTGTTAAGATCACGAGAATTAATGGAGGTTAATGATTTTCCTGAGCAATTAGATAACCTGCTTTCCTTTTTTGAACGTAACTTTAAAGAAAACCACCCGTTTAGTCACATCAATCCTCCTGGTGATAAATCAATGGTTCCAGATATGTTTATGTTGGGATCTAGCGAGGGTGGATTGCATTTTGCCTTGGAAAAAGGATTAGGGTTTGTATTTGCTGCTCATTTGGCCCCACAACTAGCTATTCCCATGTTAAGAGCTTATCATTCGGGTTTTAAACCTTCCTCGTATTTAAGTGAACCCCAAAGTATGTTAACGACGATCGTTATTACAGCTGAGACGGAAGAAGAGGCTAAATATATAGCAGGACCGGCGGAGTTAATGTGGGCACAGATGAGTACAGGGACGAGAAATCTTACGTTTCCTACACCTGAAGAAGCCAAAAATCACACATACACTCCTCATGAAGAGCTGGCGAGGGAACGAAATAAAGAACGTTTTGTGATTGGAAGTGTTGGACAGGTTGCTGAGCAACTGCAACAAATTGCGAAAGCAAGTTTAGTGGATGAAATCATGATTGCAGACTTTTATCCTAATCAAGAAAGCCGAAAGAAAGGGCATGAATTATTGGCAAAGGAATTAAATTTATCGCAGGGGGAGCAATGAACTTGCGTAAAGGAGACCACCCAACAATGGAAAGAAGAAAACTTAAATTAGGTGGTATCATTGATGGCGTTGGTTGGAATCACACGGGTTGGCGCCACCCCGATATTCCTGCAGATGCCAGTGAAAATGTTGATTATTACGTTCAAAAAGCCATACAGCTTGAGCAGGGTAAGTTTGATCTCATTTTTTTAGCTGACGTCAGCCATATTGGACCTGGCATGATACCACACTATCTAAGCATGTTTGAGGGCGTATCTATATTGTCTGCATTAAGTATGGTGACTCACTCCATTGGCTTGGCCGCAACAATAGCTACTTCGTATGCTGATCCATTTACGGTTGCCAGGCAGATAGCCTCGCTGGACAAGATTAGCAAAGGCCGAGCAGGATGGAATGCGATCACCTCCAATCCAGGAGGATTAGCCAATTACAGTCGGTCCCATTTAAGTAAAGCAGATCTTTATCCCATGAAAAAAGAGTTTTTAGAGATCGTTGAAGGCCTATGGGATTCGTACGAGGACGATGCTTTCATACGTGATAAAGGAAGCGGGATATTTTTTGATCCTAGTAAAATGCATCCGATAAATTACAGCGGGAATTACTTTTCAGTGGAGGGGCCATTAAATGTTAGTCGATCTCGACAAGGAAGACCGGTCGTCTTTCAAGCCGGCACCTCCTTGGACTTCATGAATGTAGCTGCAAAGCATGCCGAAGTCATCATGGCGCCAGGTGATTTTGATTATCTTAAAGGATTCGTTTTTGAACTCAAAAAAAGAGTGCAAAATCAAGGACGTTCACCAAACGATCTACTGATTATGCCTTCTCATAGCCCCATAGTTGGCGAAACGGAAAAAGAAGCATTAGAAAAGCTAAGGGAAATGGAATCATGGATGCCTAAAGGTTATCGCATGCCAAAACCTACATTGATGGGATCAGCTGAGAATGTTGCAGAAAAAATAGAACATTGGTATAGAGCAGGCGTTATGGATATATTGCTGATTAGACAAGACTATCCGGCAGGATTTGAGGATTTTATTCAATTAGTTGTACCTATTTTGCAAGATAAGGGCATATTCCGAAAGGAATATGAGGACAACACACTACGAGGTAATTTAGAACTGCCATACCCTGAAAACAGGTATAAAAAATAATAAATCACATAAAAAAGAGGAGAAATGAACGGTGAAAAACCAAATTACTGAACTACTAGGAATAGAGTATCCCATTATCTCAGCTGCAATGACATGGGTGACTTCGGCTGAATTTGTTGCAGCAGTATCCAATGCAGGTGGAATGGGTGTGTTGGGGCCAAATGCTGGCCAAACGGAAAAATCAACGAGTGCAGAAGACATGGCTAATCGACTGATGTATCTTCCGAGAACGATTGGAATGAGGTAGTCAGAAAAAAGCATTGAAGTTTATGGGGAAGTTGATATTTTAGTCAACAATGCTGGAATTGCAGCTACGAAGTCCTACAAGGATACAACCATTGATTATTGGAACTTGGCACTAGATATCAATGCATGGAGTCAATTTGTAGGTATTAAGACAATTGTGCCGTTCATGAAAGAAAATGTAGCGGTTCAATAGTTAACATTGGTTCATTGGCAAGTAAGCTGCATTCAGCAGGAGGTTTTAATGCTTATACTGCCAGCAAAGGTGCTATTCAAGCTTTATTCAAGGCTCTGAGCAAAGACCAAATTACAGAACGCGCGCAAGAAATACCCATCAAAAGATTAGGGCAGTCTCAAGAGGTTGCAAATCTAGCTTTGTTCCTTGCGAGTGATGAAGCCTCTTATATAACGGGGGCAGATCATGTAATTGATGGAGGATTGTCTGTGAAGTAATGTAACCTTGTATTAAGTTAGTATATGAGGCCAGCTATAATCAAAGCCTCATATACTATCACTTTTATTTATGTTAATAAAATTTGAAGGAAGTTCATCATACGTTAATTTTCACATCCATCTCCCTCGATATAGCTAGCCCGCTAAATAAAATGAGAGTGAGGATGAATGAATGACAGATCAAGTGGATTGTGATATTCGTCAGTCGTTAGACCGAGTTTCCTCTCAAATGCGTCGACATTATAGCGACTCTCTAAGAGAACTAAACCTTTACGCGGGTCAAGATAATTTACTGTGTCGCTTGTGGTTAGATGATGGAATCACACAAATGCAACTCAGTGAACATCTAAAATGCGAACCTCCTACGGTAACCAATATGGTTAAATCATTAGAGCAAAATGGGTTTATAACCCGGAAACGTGATGAACAAGATGCAAGAGTCATGCGAATTTATCTCACCGACAAAGGAAAAGAATTAGAGGTTCCTGTTAAGATCAAATGGAAAGCACAACAGGAAAAATTGCTACAGGCCGTTACTATAGAAGAGCGTTTGAACCTCCGACAATTAATTCAGAAATTGGAGAGGAATTTATCATGAATCCTTCATCACCGGGTGTATTCTAAGAAATTTAAATATTTGTGATTTAGTATGAACATGAGCAAAGGGGATTATTGGGGTTGCCTTTCCCATGCACTATGATCTATAGAAGAGAGGTTACTATTTGAAAACAATTACTATAATTGGCGCTGGGCCAGGCCTGGGTTTCTCACTGGCCAAAACATTTGGAAAACATGTTTTTCGCATCGCTATGGTATCCAGAAGCCAGGACAAGCTTAATCAATACGCAGAATAGTTGAATGAGATGGGAATAGAGGCCAAGGGATTCGACTCGGATATTACCAACAAGATGCAACTAACCGCAGCATTTCATCAAATTAGAAATATATTTGGCATAATCGATGTAGTGGAATTCAGTCCCCATAACGGAAATGTGCAAGTGGCCCCTGTCCTGGAAACGACAGACGAAAGCGCACATCATATTTTCAGTAATGTAGTCATTGGAGCTATTAATACCGCTAGACAAGTTATTCCGGAAATGATTGCACGTGGTCAAGGCGCGCTTCTTTTTACAAGTGAACTATCTGCCATGTTTCCAAGTTCCATGTTTGGAAATTCAGGTATAGCCATGTCCGGATAGCGGAACTATATTCTTAATTTGCATGATGCATTACTACCTCAAGGCGTATTCGTTGGGCATCTTTCTATTAGTCCACTTATGAAGAAAGATACTGGTTTTGATCCGGATCAGGTCGCTGCACATGGTATGACCTATACGAGCACAGAACACAGGCAGAAGAGACCTTTCCCAAGAGTATCAAGCAATTGATGAGTTAATGGATGGATTGGGACAGTAGAACATATCAAGATTTTTTCATAAGTGATTGATCTGTTTAAGAACAGGATACAGCTGAATTAGTACATTTAAAAATAAGGGAGATGTTTTCATTGGATAAAAAAATTCGTACAGGAATCATAGGTGCTTCAATTAATAATGGTTGGGCGAGTGGTACACATATTCCAGCCATTGAGCATTTGGATGAGTTTGAGCTTACTGCAGTGGGGACAAGTAATATGGCGAGTGCAAAGAAGAGCGCAGAAGCTTTCCATGCAGATCACGGCTTTGATAATATGGAGGAACTGGCTCAACATCCTGATGTGGACATGGTCGTCGTCAGTATTAACGTCAAGGAACATTATAATGCGGTTAAAGCCATTGTGCCTGCTGGAAAACCGATCTATTGCGAATGGCCACTGGGATCAAATACGAATGAAGCACTTGAAATGAAAGAATGGGTAGCTTCCGCAAATTTGCCAAATGCGATTGGATTACAGGCCAGACAAGCCCCAGCCATTCGGTATGTGAAAGATTTATTGGCAGAAGGTTATGTTGGGAAAGTATTGTCTGCCAATCTAAAGATCTCCATTGATGGCATGGGTGGCGTGGGTGACAAGTCCAGTGAGTACTTGTTTGATCGGAAGATTGGAGGGAACTTGCTGACCATTGTAGGTGGACATAATCTGGATGCATTTACCTACATGCTTGGGGACTTTACCGAACTTTCTGCTCTCACAGCACAGCAGTTTCCTGAAGTCGAATTGGTGGATATTCAGAAAGTCATCAAGAAGACGACAGATGATCAAATACTGATTACTGGAAAATTAACGAGTGGTGCCGCAGCCAGTGTTCATATTCAAGGAGGAGTCAAACATCAAACAGGACTAACACTTGAAATTTTTGGAGATAAGGGCACAATCGTGCTGAGTGCGCCTGCATCCATTCAATTCGGATCACACCAATTACGCGGTGCAGGACCTACTGATAACGAGCTTCGTGAACTAACCATTCCGGATTCCTATTACTGGGCCCCGCAATCTCTAAAGAATGACTCAGGGTTTGTTCTGAATATGGCTCAAGCTTATCGTAAGTTCGCCCAAGATATTCAAGAGGGAACATCCTTAACTCCTACTTTCGCGGATGCGGTGAAACTTCATCAGTTACTGGATGCTATCGAAAAATCAGCACAGACCGGTGAACGTCAATACTTTTAATGCTTAGTTCGATGTTCTTCTTATTGAAATCTCCAGGATTAGTAACAGCTGCACAAGTAAAAGAAGCGACATTAGTGGCTGCAATTAGATCTAAACGAGTATCAGACGTCTAACTGTTTAGAGTTGCCTTGTTGTAAATGTGGAAACATATGTACAGCATTAGGAGATAAGAAATTCCCCATCATAAATGCTGGATTAAGTTTAAGAATTGCTCAAGAGGAAAGTCCTGCGTTACGTACAGTTCCCCAACTTCCCATTTATCCGTCCAGTATTTTATAGGCCAGTTGTATAAAATACAATAAAAAAAGCCGTAGCTGTTGTTACATAACTATGGCTCCTTTTTTTCGATTAGTCAATGTGTATCATTTGAACAATATGCTCAGCTATACTTTGTTCTGTTAGTTTAGTTTGTTCAGCAGTATGCAGAGTAACTGCTTCATTAATCATGTTGGCATAGATTTGTACGTACAAAGTACGTTCATCAGAGTATATTTCCTGCATACAAAGATTCAAATAATGCTTTAGTGCAATGACTAATTTTGAAGAGAGTAGAGGAATAATTTTGTTATAGTTCCGGCGACATTTCTTTTTGACTTGTTGATGATACTCAAATGCTGCGAATACTAATTGCATCATATTGTCTTTTGTAAATGTACACACACCATTAGTATGTTGTTGAATAAGTTCTTCCGCTGATTTTCTTATAATCTCATCCAACAATTTATATTTATCTTGGAAATGAGCATAAAAAGTTGCTCTATTGATTTGGGCCCGTTCCGTTAAATTTTGTATTGTTATTTTATCAAAATCTTTTTCTTCCATCAGTTCAAAAAGTGACTCAAAAATGGATTCTCTTGTTCGAGTTGTACGAATATTTCTTACTTTAAGTCCCATGGATCTAGCTCCTTTTTTTAAACCAACAAATGGCTCGCATTGTTGGTTGTTCCTCAATGATGTTCCGGATACAATTGAACTACTAAAGCAACTATTGTTGTAATAGTATAATACTAAGAAGGTGGTTAGTCCATTCAGAAACTTTAAAGTGCAAGGTTAATAGTAAGTACAGATTTCATCTAACAATGTAATAAAATTTCAAAGTAATTAAAAACCAAATATTGGAGGAATTTTAAATGAAACTTACAGGAAACACGATCTTCATTACAGGTGGCGGTTCAGGAATTGGACGTGCATTGGCAGAAGCTTTACACAACCTTGGAAACAAAGTAATCATCTCAGGTAGAAGAAAAGAGCGTCTGGAGGAAGTACTAAGTGCTAATCCCGGAATGTCTTCAGTTGAACTGGACATACAGGATCTTTCCAGTATTGAGGCAACCGCTAAGCAACTTATTCGGGACTTCCCTGATTTGAATGTCTTATTTAATAACGCTGGCATCATGCTTTTCGATGAGGCTGCGGGTGTGATTAATGAAGAGGTTCTGGTTTCAACGGTCTCAACAAACTTGCTTGGACCAATTCGAATGACGTCTTCATTAATCGAACATTTGAAGTCTAAAGAAGAAGCTGTGATCATTAATACGACTTCTGCGGTCGGGTTTGTTCCGTACGCAGCGACTGCGGTGTATTCGGCGACCAAAGCAGCGCTCCATTCCTATACCTTATCACAACGTTATTTGTTTAAAGATACAACAGTAAAAGTATTAGAAATCATACCACCTGGGGTTCAAACGGAACTCATGACAGATCTTAGTGACAATCCGCATGCGATGCCACTTGAAGCATTCATTGAAGAAACAATAAGATTACTCGGTACGGATGCTGAAGAGGTTCTAGTGGAACAAGCGAAAATGATTCGTGATAATCAAGGCCCGAATGAAGGAGCTTTTGTAATGCAACTTAACGATATGGCGACCCAAGCAGCAACAGACCATTAATTTCATCCTTCTATGACTGTCGGTTTCATTGTTACCAAGCTATGCCTCAATTAAAGCTGATAGCAAATAAAAAATATCGTTGGGAGAGAGTCAATATGCTGATCAGCAATAATTATCAAAAGACTCCACAGGCACTTAATGTCGGGCTTTGGTGCAAGAACGACTTCTCTGGAAGTCGTTGATCGGTTTGAGCTTGATGGTAAACGTACGATTGTAACCGGCGGACATTCCGGAATTGGTTTTTAGATTACCCTTGCATTGGCTGCAGCAGGTGCTACTGTCACCGTACTTGCTTGTTCACCTGAGCAAGCAAGTTCTGCGATTGACCATGTTCTGATGGACCCCGTTTCTATTGATACTTTTGCCCAACGTTTCCTTGCTTCAGGCAAATCATTGGACATCTTGATCAACAACGCGGTTATAATGGCACCTCCATTAGTCCGAAATCTATGGGGTTATAAGTCCCAATTCGCTGTAAATCCTCTAGGTCATTTTCAATTGACACTTCGTCTATGGCCAGCCTCAAAGAGAGTGGGCGCAGCTCGGGTTGTATCATTCTCTTCGTTAGAGATTCGTTTCGGCGGGGTGAACTTCTCAGATCCTAACTTTAAAGTATGATAAATGGAGAGCTTACGGCCAATCGAAATCAGCTAATGCTTTGTTTACAGTAGGACTTGATAAGCGCGGTTATCTGGATGGCATAAGAGCATTCTCCGTGTATCCGGGGCGTATTAAGAGAAATCTCGCTCGGTTTTATCGGTCCAGGAACGTGCCGTTGATGTGGAATGCAAAACTGCGGAGCAGGGTGCAGCAATTAGTATCTGGAGTGCAACGAGCCCGCAGTTGGAGGGAAAAGGCGGTATTTACTTCATGGACTACGATATTGCGGATTATATTCCCGAAGGCTCCTCGCATAAAGGGATAAAATACCCTTGAAAGGCGTTTTGCCTTGGACCGTTGATCCAGAGATGGCTGAACGCTTGTGGATAATGAGTGAGGAAATGACGGGGGTCACGTTTGAAGATTAATATTTTTTGTAACGATCCACGGTTATGAAAGCCATGGATCGTTACAATGTAATAATCGTTTTTTATGCGTGAGAAATGATCTGAGGCAATAAATAAGACAATCGGTATAAGTTCTTATCCTCTGGCACACATATGATGGATTTATGCAATAAGGTTAACTTTAACAGACTGCAATGAAAAAAATAAGAAGAAGTGTGTGTCGAGGGACAAGAACATAGTCTCATTGAAGTCGCTATTATAGCGGCTTTTTTATTTTTTCGTTACAAGTTCTTGTCCCGAGCCAAGGGCAAGAACTTGTAACGATTATCGATTAGTCATCTATCTACTTAATTTCTGCTCGCCAATTTAACTTAATATGATATGTAGCAATCCAGACATTGTGTGTAATCAGAACTTATCAAATTAGAAATCCCTACCAGTAAATAAACTGATAGAGTAAAATGTCTCTTATTATCATAATTTAGAGTTAGTCAGAACCAAATGTAGAAGTTGCAGAATAAATAACAGTATCGGTTGCCAAGGTTCCTCTTACAACGGTAATAGTAATTCCTACAAGGGCTAAGGGGAGTTGTACAGAAACTGTTCCCTTAAATTGAACTCTGAGATTTGTTCCTGCGCCTGCAGTTTGCAGACCGATTTGACCAAAAAGTTGAGGGGGATTAAGGACAGTAATTGGAATAGTAATTGAGTTGGCCAGAGGCTGGTACGACCTATACGAGCGTAGAATACAAGCAGAAGAGACATTCCCTATGGATATCATGCAGTTATTGAGCTAATTCATCAAACAGGATTAACACTTGAAATTTTTGGGGATAAGGGCACAATCGTGCTGAGTGCGCCTGCATCTATTCAATTCGGATCACACCAATTACGCGGTGCAGGACCTACTGACAAAGAACTTCGTGAACTAACCATTCCGGTTTCTTATTACCGGGTCCCAGATTCCCTCAAAGACGACTCAGGATTTGTTCTGAATATGGCACAGGCTTATCGTAAGTTCGCCCAAGATATTCAAGAAGGAACGTCCTTAACACCTACATTCGCGGATGCGGTCAAGCTTCATCAGTTACTTGATGCCGTCGAAAAATCAGCACAAAATGGTGAACGTCAATATTTTTAATGTTTAAAAACTCGAATCCGCGGCGAACAAGCAAGCACATTGCAGCTGCGGATTTTTGACCGTTTGCAAACACTCCTAATCTAAAGGTACAAAAAGTTGTACTATGTTCATTCAAATTGCCCTCTTTGCAGATGTAACAAATAAATTTATGATGGTGTCAATGTCACTGAACAGAACAAAATCATATAACATTTAATTAGCAGGCTAATTATTATAGCGCTACAAAAGGGTGATTCCACTCTTGGCCCATCCGTAATGAAGGAGAAGAATGTTATGGAAAAAAGAAGTAAGATGCAACTGGCTTTACAGATGATTTCTGGATACGGAGCTGAATTCAGCGCATGGAGGATGCCTGGCACGGACCCTGCAGCTTACACCAATATGGATAGTTATGTGGAGCGGGCTAAATTAGCTGAACAAGGAAAATTTCAAATGATCTTCATTGCCGTTACTCCCGTATTATCCAGCAACTTAGGTCCTCAGACGCCTATGTTCCCTATGGATCCTATGTTGGCACTGATGGCTGTAGCAAGAGAGACGAAACACATTGGGCTTGTTGCTACTCTCTCTACGACATTTAATTACCCATACAACATCGCACGTCAGTTCAAAGCACTGGATGTAATCAGTCATGGACGTGTGGGATGGAATGCGGTTACCACATCCGACCCCTTAGCGGCAGCAAATTTCGGTGCCCGGGTTACCGAACGCAAAGAACGATATGACAAGGCACATGAGAGCATACAAATTGTTCAGGCCTTGTGGGGGAGTTGGGAATCAGACGCATGGACGTTAGATGTAGAAGGAGGGAAATTTGCCGATATGGACAAAATCCAGCCTATAAACCTTCAGGGTCAATATTATGCCTCTCGTGGTCCTCTGCCCATTCCCCCTTCCGAGCAAGGACAGCCTGTTATTTTCCAGGCAGGTGGAGGAAGAGAAGGACTAGAATTGGCGGGGAAATATGCTTCGGGTGTCTACGCCAATCCTTATGATATAGCGTCTGCTCGTGAACACAGACAAGCAATCCGACAAAGTGCTGTCCGTTTCGGTCGAAACCCTGATGATATCAAGATGTTTGCAGGTTTTATGTTTTCTCTGGCTTCAACGGAAGAAGAAGCTCTGAATCGTCGGAAACAGCTTATGAACTTCAATCCCCAGGAAATCCCCAATAGGGTAAGTTATCTCGGTTCCATGATTGGTGTACCCTTATCGGTAAACTTGGTTGATATCGATAAGCCAATACCGGCTGACTTGTTGAAAAATGCATATGCCAACCCAAGGGACCCACGTTCTCCAATAGCCTTGAAATTGTTGTTGCAAGGTCTATCCGTTCGGGATGTTCTCGCTCACGGGGTAATCAACTATCATCCCGTCGTTGCAGGCACACCCACACAGGTTGCTGACTTTTTAGAAGAATGGTTTTTGGCTGAAGCATGTGACAGGTTCTCAGTCGTACCCGATGTATCTTTTGATGGTGTTGCGGATTTTGTAAATCAGGTTATACCCATCTTGCAGGAGCGTGGTTTGTTCCACAAGGAATATGAAGGAAAAACACTACGCGAGAATATGAGCATTCCTTACGAATATGGAATGCGGGAATATGGAATAAACGAATAGAGGAGAGGGTTTTAATGAATCATACGCTTGAATTGCTTCATAACCATACATCATTTCGTTCTTACACATCTCAACCCCTGACTCAGGAACAAATCGATGCGATCTTTCATGCAGCGAATCAAACTTCATCGTTCAGTCTCCTACAGGCCGTGTCCATTATTCGAATCACCGATCCGATTCTTCGAAAAAAAGTCAGACACCTTTCTGTCAATCAACCTTATGTTGAAGAAGCGGCTGAGTTTTGGATTTTCTGTGCAGATTTTAACCAGAATCATCAAATTGCTCCGGAAGTGGATATCGAATATATTGAATTTCTGTTAATCGGTTCATTCGACGCCGGACTGGTAGCACAAAATGCGTTGACCGCTGCCGAATCCATGGGGCTAGGCGGGGTGTATATTGGTGGGATCAGAGCAAATATTAACGAACTATCTGACGTATTGGGTTTACCGAAGTATGTGATTCCTTTAGTGGGGCTATGCATCGGTCATCCAGCTGAAAATAAGCCTGAGCTGAAACCTCGGCTGCCTCAATCCATGGTTTTACTTGAAAATCAGTATCAATCTCTTGATCAAGAAAAATTAGCTATCTATGATGAAACCATGTTGAAGTATTATGAAAATCGTCCGACGAGAGCCCCTTTCACCGTGAAAAAAGTAAAAGGATGGAGTGACCACATCCAGGATCATCTTCAGAGAAGTATTCAGCCTCAAATGATGGAGTATTTGAACAAACAAGGGTTTGCCAAAAAATAAGTTTCAGACGGAGCCAAACATTTGGACCTTAGAGCTGCCACCAATAGGCGGTAGCTCTAAGGTAAATTGACACCTGTAGTTCACCGTGATACATTTAGTCTGCTAAATATCATTTGGATGACAGGAAGGGATAATTCATGACAGATGCAGTAGATTGTGATATTCGACAGTCGTTAGATCGAATTTCCTCCCAAATGCGTAGAAACTATAGTGAATCTCTTAGGGAGCTTAATCTCTATGTAGGGCAAGATAACTTGTTGTATCGTCTGTGGTTGGGTGATGGGGTAACACAAATGCAACTATGTGAGCACTTGAAGTGCGAGCCACCAACGGTAACAAACATGGTTAAATCACTGGAGCAGAACGGATTTATATATCGTAAACGTGATGTGCAAGATGCAAGAATCATGCGTATTTTTCTAACGGACAAAGGAAAAGAATTAGAAAAACCGGTTGAGATTAAATGGAGGGAGCAGCAGGAGAAATTGCTTCAAACCATTTCTAAGGAAGATCGGTTGATATTAAGACATTTAATGCAACAAATGGAGAGGAATATAGTATGACTCTCTATTTCTTCGATATATACTTAGCTTGCTAAATATGCATGATGAAATTTGCTAAGCATAATCAAGCTTGGTTCAACAAATAAAAACAGAGGAGCGTATGAACATGCTGATCCCATATCTGAACAGAATTAATGAATTAAGCAGAAAACAAAGTAATAGTGGTCTGACCGACCAGGAGAGATCAGAACAGAAGGAGCTTCGGCAAAATTACTTGAAAATGATTCGAGGGCAAGTTCAAACAACGATGCTTGCGGTATCCGTGGTAGATTCTAAAGGTAATGATGTCACCCCATCAAAATTGGTTGATGAAAAGAAAATCCTTTCCGATCAAAATCGCTAAATTAGCGGATTTTTGTTTCGGGAATGGGAATGTGTACCTCTGTCAATAGAGTAGACACAAGAAACCGAGAGAATTAAGCGGCCTTTCGGTACCTGCGTTCGCATTCATTGGGAGTGAGATACCCGATGGTCGAGTGAATGCGTTTAGCATTGTAGAAGCAGAGGATGTATTCAAAGATGCGTTTGCATGCTTGCTCCCGAGTCTTGAAGCGCTCCAAATAAATGAGTTCCTTTTTAAGAACGCTATGGAATGCTTCGATGAAAGCATGGTCATAGCAGTTGCCTTTGCGACTCAAACTCGCCTTCATTTTGTAGGTTTTTAGACGGGCTTGGTAGTCATGAGAAGCATACTGACTGCCTCGATCAGAGTGATGCAGCACTTCACCAGTTGGACGCTGCTGCTGATGCGCCCGATCAAGCGCCTGAAGGACTAATTCCTTTGTCATCCGATCACTCATTGGAAAGCCCACAATTTTGCGGCTATACAAATCCATGACGCTCGTCAAATAGAGCCATCCTTCATCCGTGGCGATGTAGGTTACCCAAGCTTGATTGGGTGCCTCAGGCCTGAATTGGCGTTTGAGTACATTCTCGGCGACAGGCAGGTTATGTTTGGAGTGTCGCTTTATATTTTTTAACGGTTCGGGATTTCAGACCCTGCTCCTTCATCATTCGAGCGACGGTCTTCTCCGAGACGTTCCTGCCTTGTTTATGAAGCATCTGTGTAACCTTTGGGCTTCCATAAAGCCTCCGGGAATCGAGAAAAATGCGCCGAATACGCTGTTCCAGTTTTTTACGGCTTTTCTCTCGTTTGCTGACTTTACGTGTGGTCCATTTGTAATAACCGCTTCTGGAAACGCCCATAGCAGCACATAACTTCGCGACACGGAACTAGAAGCGGTGATCGTGGATGAAAGCATAGATCAGCGCCGGTCTTTTGCAAAGTAGTGCATGGCCTTTTTCAAATGTCATTTTCCTCTTGCAAGTCACGGATTTGCTTTTGTAGAGCTTTGACGGCTTTGTCCTCTTCTTTCAGTTGTCCACTGCCAGGAAAGGCTTGTCCACCATCTTGTTTGATTTCGGATACCCACCTATAAACGGTATTGACGTGCAGCCCTAATTCCTCTGCAACCTGAGGGGCGGTTTTCCCCTCTTCTTGAATCATCTGGACAACTTGTCTTTTAAATGCTTGATCATAATGTTTCTTTGTCACTTCGTTCACCTCAAATTTGGATAGGTCTATTTTATCCGATTCTCGGTTCTCCGTGTCTACTTTTTAGTCTAACAACATTTCATGAGCAGATGAGGATTTTTGATATGATTTAAGTGTTGATTCAAAAAAACTTAAAAGTGTCCAATGACAATAAGTTGGCATGTCGACAGTAATGTGAGTACAGAAGTTGATACCGAGCAGTTTGAAAAAATATAATTGTCTATGTATTTGCAATATTCGGAGTAAACTCCAAGACTATGGAATCGGCAACCTCTAGAAAAGTCCCGATAATGGTATTTAATCAGCTGAGCTTTTTTATTTGAAGTGTCTCAAAAAGCATGCTTTTTGAGATGCTTTTTTTGCCCATTTTTTACGTTTCAGAATGCCATGATTTGAACAAAACCGATGGGCGTGGCTGCAAATGGAACGGAAAAGTATTTTATTGGAATGATCAATAATCCCATAATTAGTCTTGGGAATGCCGTTGCCTCTTCGATTGGGGAGGGAGATTCTGTATCCTCATTTCAGCATTTCCTTAATTCGCCACCCGTAACTGGTTGAGGGTTTCCTGATCAGCCCATTTCCAGTGACTGTTTTTATGGGCTTTCGTAATTCAGGTTAAAGGGAAAAAGCTCATTAATGATCTTTGATAAATTTGCAAACATGAAGTACCGCAATTTTGGTGCAGAGGGTACGATGTAGACACCGTAGGAAGTAACAAAAAAGTCACAGAAGAGTACATCCGCAACCAACTGACAGAAAACAAGGGATATGAACAACTGTCTATGAAAGAGCTAATCGACCCGTTTACGGGTGAGTCGGTGAAAAAAGGCAAGTAAAAAGGCCCCTTTTCAGGGGCAAGCCCGTGATAACACGCGTGGCAGACTTTCAATGCGCCTTAGAGGCGCTTGCTTGTACCATACCCTTATAGGGGCTCTGATGGAAGCCACCCGGCTAAGCTGGTGGTTATGACTTGATGAGATGAGGGTGGGGAGGAGGAGCTTAGAGCTCGGATTGGAGAAGGCACAGGTCTTTGGCTCGTTGGACCGCGATCATTCTCTTGTTTACGCCCAGCTTCTCGTAGATGCTCTTAATGTGGTTCTTGACCGTTCCGGTTACGAGACCGAGCTCGCTAGCGATCTCGCTGTTGGACAGTCCTCTGGCGATCCACTCCAGAACCTCGAGCTCGCGGAGGGACAGCAGCTTCGGCTTAGTCGTGCTACCGATCGAAGAGGAGGAAGTTGGACGACGAGAGGATGAACGGCTCTTCTCGCCGTTGGCCGATCCTGGAGGCTGGTCTGCGGCATCCTTGGTTCGATTCAGCGCGCGGACCTTGGCGGCGGCTCCCCACTTCCGGTACCGGAGGCCGGCTTCCTTGCGGATCGTGTCGGCGATCTTGGTTGCTCCGCCCGAAGCGATCATTAAGGCCATCCGTTCCAAGGTTAAAGCCGCATACCCGTAATGGCGGGTCGAATCCCCGGCAATAACCGCTTGGTCGTATAGACGGAGCGCCTCGATTTGCTGCCCGAATAGGCGCTGAAGCTCGGCCGCGACGAGCAGCGAGTGTATGGCATAATGCTTCGGATTGGCGGCGGCGAGCGATTGCAGCTCGGAATGGTGTTCGCCCAATCGCGCTTTGTATCGAGCTCGTTCGGAATCCTTGAGCTTATCCCAGGATTCGGAGATTGCAATCGTATCGTACACGCGCAATTCCGGAACGATCGCTTGCATGTCTGCCGAAGGCAATCGTTTAAACGCTTTGTCCGCAGAGCGCAAGGCGGCCGGGAAGTCGCGGAACAAGAAATGGAGCAAGGCGCCGTAAGCATGCTTGTTGAACAAGAGGAAGACGGCCTCGGACTTCGCGGGACCGACTGCCGGCACGTCTTCTTCGAAGTCCTTGGTGACGACGGTCTCCCTTACTACTTCCTCAAGCGCGCCCGTCTCTGCACTGCGCATTAAATGAATGAAGCCGAAGACTTGATCCAGCAACTCAGATCTAAACGATCGTTCGCCGGGCGCCAATAGCTTGCGATAGCGTTCGATTAAGCTCTCGGCTTCTTGAAGACGCCCCCTGGCGCAGGTGAAATGGATATGCTCGACCATGGATAGACCGGTATGCAGCCTAGAGCCTAGCGGCGAGTCGCCGGACGCCGCTTGGAAGAGGAGGAAGTAAGCTTCCTCCTTCCGGTCGGTCCACAGCGCCAACGCCCTGCCTTGAGAATACTTTCGTATAACGGGATCTTCTGCTTCGTCCGGCGATCCTTCGTTATCGGAAGAGATAGCCCATTGCCTCGCGCGACGTTCTTCTCTTCGAATCCAATTCGCGAGCTCCGCGCTTAATTCCTCGACTCTTAACGACATTGTTAAACTCCAATCCCACCGATTCTACACAACTAGACTCATCATATCACTATTAAAACCGAATAAAAAGAATTAACAGCGAGTAAAACAACTTCTTTTTGCTCGAATTTTAGAACTCAATATCCCTTTAGTTACATCTCTTTTGCCGGTAAAACAACTATAATCAAGACGATAGTCTTAAAATCATATTATTTGGGTAGGGAGTGTATTATATTGATGTGGCAATTTAGTCAGAAGGGAATGGGCAAGCTGCTCGCGTTGGCGCTTGCGGTATCGCTGATCTTCGGATCTGGTGCGTTCCTGCAGCCGAGCTCGGCGGGCGCGGAACCGGTCTCGGTCGTTCCGGGAATGGTGGAAGTGGATAACGTGGCGCTCTCGAACAATAACCGGGACGTTACGATCAGCTTTAAGACGAGCTTGTCCGATTCCACTTATCTGGATAAGGATCTGTTAGAAGGAATCGAGATTAAGCGCACGGGCGAGGGCCATTACAACTGGTTGAGCAGCCAAGGGAATTATGAATTCGACGAAGGCAAGTTGATTCTTCATTTGAACAATCCGTTATCCGGCAATACGAATCTCATTCGCATCGCGAACGATTATCTGGCGGATCCAAGCGGCAATCCGCTGTCGTTGTCCAGCGCGAACCCGATCGTCGTATCGGCTCTGGAACTGGATGAATTCTATATTGTTAGCAACGTGGTGAGCGACGGGGGGCATACAATAACGTTGAATTTGAGTCAACCGGCTGTGCTTCGGGATTCGGTTGATTTAAAGAACTCTATCACTACGTCTGATGGTCCTCTTGCTTCTGAAGATACCGCCGAGTTGTCCGCATCCGGCGAGCAGGTAATCATTCACCTGGACGAGCCTTTGCCGTGGAGCACGGGCGTATACGTTAATTCTTCTGTTCTTCAATCGCCACACGGCCCTGTTGGGTCACTTAGCACTTATGTGAACCTGCGACCGGTCGGTGAACGCCGATCTCTCGATGTATTTGCCGAACAAGATCGTGATCTCTATGTTCTTGAAATTGATTCAGCAGGCATATATAACAACTTGGCCGATCTAGATGCTTTAAAGGCAGCCATTACGGTATATAAAGACTCAGTAGTGTTCGACGGGGACTTTGAGATAGTTACCATGTTTAGTAGCTATGATGGTGGCTATTTTAAGCTAAAGTTTGCATCGGAACTTCCCATGGGCTACTACCGGCTTTCGTTCCCCGCCAACTCGTTGAAGAACGTCAGCGGAATCGGAACGACAAGAGAGTTGATCACCTGGTCGGGTTACGTCGGTACCGGACCGCAATACCAAGGAGCGGAAGTATCGCAGAATTCCTCCGGCCAGACGGTCGCTTCCCTTGTCTTTGATCGGCCTATTGATACATGGTATACGGAGGAAAATAATCCGGGAGCCCTGAAGAGGAGTATAACTTATTCTTTGAAGGTGGGAGAAGACTGGATTCCGCATAACCTTGGCGCTGAAGACAGCGTTGTTTTTGAAGACAACAAACTCGTCGTCACGTTCGGCAAGAAGCTAAACGGAACTTTTCTCAAGATCAAAGTAGATTCCAGAACTATTGTAGATCCCTGGAATTTAATTACAATTGATGAGGCTATTGAGACGGCCGCTCTAGCGATAGAAAGTAAAGGGTCCCCTACCTATGGGGGGGCCGAATTCGATAATAATAACCATGACGTTATTTTTAAGTTCGACGAGCCGGTTCAAGCAGCTCCGAACGTGGATCTTCACAGAGCCTTCACCTACGCGGCTAACGACAATGCTTTGGCTGCTTTGGATTCCGATGCGACCGTGTCGTTCGAAGACAATAAGGTTATCCTCCATTTTCCGAACGCTCTGATCGAGAATCATTACAAATTCTCCATTGCGGCCGGCACGCTAGCAGATTTGTCAGGAAACGTGCTTGAAGAGGAGATAACGGTAACGGAGTTGAAACCCGCTGATCTTGATCTCGCCCATCCGGAGATTGCTAAACTTGAAGCATCCTCCGATTTGGAACTGGGTAAATCTATTATCTACATTACTTTCAATGAAACGATCGTGGATAATACCGTCGTTAACGGAGTCTCGCATCTGAAGGATTACATCGAGGTATCCACGGACGGCGGGAACACCTTCTCCGGTATTGGCGCTAACGAATGGGTTCGTCTCGAAGGGAACTATATCGTGTTCTCATATCGTGCCGGAGTCGATTCTGATTACAGAGTCAAGGTAAAGGCGAACGCCGTGAAGGATTTGTTCGGCAACGTGGCGACGAAGGACCTGACGGCGATAGGAGAGGCGAAAGGCAATAATTACCTCCAAGGCAATATTTACACCGATGCGGAAACGGTGCTGACTACCTTCTCCGACAGCCAATGGGGCAGCAATGTTTACCGAGTGCTTATTAAGAAAGGCAACGAAGCCACTAGACCCCTTTCGGAAGACAAATACGAAGTGGTGAACAATACAGTCGTTATCAAACAAGGAGTGTTCAGCGAAGGCGAGCGCTATTCCATCCAAGTGTACTCCTATGGCTATGAGAATCGTAATACCGATGGTAGCCACGACGCTATTTCTCATCATGAAACGTACTACATGACCGATCCTTCGGTTCTTTCCTCATCGGGCGGAATCATCGTTACGGCTAACGTCATAGCGAATCCGAATGCCAGGAGCAACTTCGAAACGGTTGTATTCCAATTGATGAAGGACAACCAGCCTGTTGCTAATACGGCAGTCTACACGTATCTGTATGCCGGCAAAGTGTCCGCTTATTTCAACGTCAGCAATCCATCCGATTATACGGTCAAGGCATTCGTGCTTGACGACTATAGCGGCGCCGTCGATAATGTCGGCTTGAATCTGGCTACCGTGGTATCGGAGGAAGAATTCGATATACTATATTTAAACAGTCGTCGTTAATGTAAATGGATAGTCAAGACCTACAATGATGCAGGAAAGCGAGGAATAAGCGAGTGAAGCTGCGAATAGCAAGTCTGATTGTTGTGTTCTCCCTGCTGCTGTCGGTGCTTCCGATAACGGCGCTGGCTGCCGCTGATCCCGTCGAACTCGAGGCGATCGCCGAGACGAAGACGGGACAAGCGGTGACCATTAAGGGCACCTCTAGTTTCTCCGAGGTCAATATCAAGGTTCTGCGGCCGGACGGCAGCATTCTTTATTTCAATATCGTGCCGGTTAGCGAAGGCAAGTTCACGGACACGATTACCCTAGCCGACGTGGAGAAAGCCGGAACTTATCAGGTCGTGGCGGGGCAAGGGGTGTCGGTTGATCTGATTACGTTTACGGTCGCCGGCGATACCACCGGAACGCCGCCTCAAGGAGGAGGAGGAGCTTCTTCCTCGGGCGACACGACCGCGAACTGGTACAAGGTAACTCCGGGCAGCGCCACGAATGTCGTGACGTTCGATGCCGAGAAGCTGAAGGCTCAGTTCTCCCAACTTGTCGGTCAAGGCGGCAGCGCCGAGCTTCTGGTCGACTTAAGCAAGGAGGCGATCGCGGATATGGTAGCCGAGATTCCGGCATCCGTGCTTCTGGACGGCTCCAAGCAGGTTCCCGAGGCAAAAATCGTGATCAAGACGGCCGCGGGAAGCTACACGCTTCCGCTTAGCGTTCTGGATCTGGTTTCGTTGGCCGATCGATTGGGTACGACTCTGGACAAAGTGACGATCAGGATTAGCGTCACGAAGGTTACCGAAGCGATGAGCGATCAGATCGAATCCGATCTGCGTGAGCTTGGAGGAAGCTTGGTCGGCAACGCATTAGACTTTAAAGTCATCGCCGAAGGGAACGGCCGATCGATCGAGCTGAACGACTTCGGTACGACTTATGTCAAGAGGACGATCGTTCTTCCGACGAAAGAGAGCCCGGATTCGGCGACCGGGTTGCTGTACGACCCGGCAACGGGGGAATTCTCGTTCGTCCCGGCAACGTTCGGCAACGAGAATGGGAGGACGATGGCTACCTTGTACCGCAACGGCAATAGTATTTATGCGGTTGCGAAAGTGAGCAAGACGTTCAGTGATCTGGGCAAGCATTGGGCGAAGGCCGATATCGAGCTGCTAGCTTCCAAGCTGATCGTTAACGGAGTGAAGGAAGGAATCTTTGCGCCGGATCAGACGATTACCCGGGCCGAATTCTCCGTTCTTCTCGTCAGGGCGCTCGCGCTTCCTGGCGATGCCGCTTCGGCTGACGTATTTAAAGACGTAAAGAGTACGGCGTGGTATGCCAGAGCGGTGGGAGCTGCCGTGAAAGCCAATCTGGTGAACGGCTTCGACGACGGAACCTTCCGTCCTAACGAAGCGATTACCCGCGAGCAGATGGCGGCTCTGATCTCGAAGGCGATCGTCGCAGCCGGCAAGACCGCGCCCAAGACGGCCGACCTCTCGCCATTCGGCGATCAGGCCAAGATCTCGACCTGGGCGAAGGAAGCAGTCGGACAGTCCGTGGAAGCGGGAATCGTGACCGGAACGGACAAGGGCACTTTTGAGCCAGTTGCGAATGCGACCCGTGCTCAAGCGGTAGTCATGCTTAAGAGGCTGCTTCAGTATGTCGAATTCTTAAATAAGTAGTCCGGTATGTACGTGGTTTCAGGAGGGTCTCCGTAATGAGGCCCTCTTGCTGTTTCCATCGAATCAAAATCCCCCTCTCTCCAGCGGCTTTGACCGCGGAGGAGGGGGATTCTAAATTGGAAAATCATATTTTATAGGAGCTTGGCTTTTCGGGCGAATCTCTTGTGCTGGAATTACAACGTACAGCCGATGGAGTAACTGAGAAGGGCGACGCTTGCGGCGACGAACAGGAAGGTAGCGAAGACGTATCCGGCAACGATCCATCCAAGAGCGAAGGAGGGGAGAGACATGGTGAGGAACAGAATCGCCAGAGAGTTATTGAAGCGAGTCAGCTCCACACCTTGCTCCTCCCGTCCTTCCGTACGGAGGAACGGCTTCGTGATACTGACGAACAGATTGAATTTGCCCTTCGTGGCCAATCCGATAATCTGGATCAACAAGAGAGCCGCTAGTACCCAGGGTTGTTGGAAGACAGCGGCAAGGAGAACGAACCGGACGATTCCGGTTTGTACTTACAGTTTTTCATTAGATTCATGTTGAGGTTCCCGACTACTATTATGTCCCTATACTTTGATTCTTTGATTGGAAATACTCACATAAACATTCTTAATAAGCAGTTTAGTAAAAAAAGATTTATCCTGATACTACGTTTCACTTTGACCAAAGCATTCATGACATCCAATCAGAAACACGTCCTAAATCGACGATGCTTATTTCGAGCAATCGAAGTAAATACAGGTAATCGTTGGGACGGCGATAGAAGACGCGGGAATGAGAGGGATGTCGGTAAGTATCATCAGCAAAAATGGCTTGCAGCTGATATTTCAGGAACTAACTTTAATGTCAACCATAGATATAAACTATAATGTAAGCGTGTGGTTAGAACGATTTTTGATGACACAAACTATAATGTAATATTTAGTGACGGCTAAAATTCCAAGATCACTTGATTTTACTGGGTTTATCAGACACCGACTATAATGTCACTGAACACTGTTGTCCAAAGAAAATAAAGTAGTGGAGCTAACTGGTAGATTAGTTCAAAAAAACGGCACGGCACATTAAATGTGCCGTTTTAAGCCGTTTACGCTTTCCTGAAAAGCTCTTGGAGCTGGTCCTTAACATTATCCCTACTTAATCCTCCGTGATAACAAATAACCGATTTAATGTCGAAGTCTAAATATTTTTCTAGGGAACGGAAAGCTGTGTTCATATCCGGCGTGGAATGCGGATGGGGCCCCTCCAAGATGCCTTCCACACTGAACATGGCATCACCAACAACAAGGGTTTTGCTTTGTTTCAAATAAAGACTAATATGTCCAGGCGTATGCCCAGGTGTAAAGATAACGTGAATTCCCCCGCAATACGGAAGCTCTTGTCTGTCAGCCAACGTTCTGTCAACTTTGGCCTTAGGAGAATTCTCCAACAAGTAGGCCACCACTTTCAGACGTTCGTCTTCCGGAAGGGATTCTAATTGCCAAGCCATACTATCGAGATTCACTTTCATAAGGGGCAATTTTCCTTCAATATATGGTTTATCCATCTCATGAGCGTATACTTTAATATTTCCATCAGATTCCTGCAGAATTTCAGGAAGACTGCCGATGTGGTCAATATCTTGATGAGTCAAAATGATTGCTTTCAACTTGTCCATGGAGACTCCACACTCGGTCATGGCTGCACGTATTTGCTCCAATTGCCCGGGCGTGCCGGTATCGATTAAAATAGCAGTTTCATCGTCCCAAATCAGGGTAGGATTCAATTCTTGACGACTGCCGAATACTTCAACCTGCAATTCCAGCATTTCTACTCCATTCGAAATTTTCATCATTTCTTCTCTCCTATTATATGAATTTTTACATGACTTGTACCGATGGCCAGTTGTTAAACCAAGGCCTAGCTTCTTTCGGTTGGACTTCGCCCTAAACACTCTTCTTATTTGTCTCCGTTTTATATTTTTTTATCTCTTTCACCATATAAACGAATCGGAGCTATCTAAAGATACGGGGGAGCATTCTTCAAGTTTACCGAAGTTTGAGTCAGCTTTATAATTTGTAGCAATAGGGAAAATTGGTTAGTGTTTATTTACGTTCATTCTTTAAGCTAACTGGGAACGTTAGTTTAATAAAACAGCGGTAGTCTAAGACTATATTTTCTCGTCTAGGGCTGCCGCTGTCTTTTTTGTTGGAGCCAGTCTAATACTTATTCCATGTGATCTGTCGGTTTTTAAAATTGAAAAGCCGCTTGGAGCAGCAAATCTAGTCTAATAATTTATGTTCTTCATACACCTGTTGTCCAGTGAAATAAATGTGTGGAACTAGATAAAAATGTCTGGAACCAATGTGAAAAGTGTGGAACCAGTGATAAAAGTGTGGAACCGCTAGAAAAGTCCCGATGATGGCGTTTAATCATCGGGACTTTCTTTATTAAGAAGGAGGTGTTGGTAATGCTTGGTGAGCGCATCAGAGAGATTAGAAAGTCAAATCAACTAAACCAAACAGAATTTTCAATGCGTATTGGTGTGTCTCAAGGAACTTTAAGTGAGCTAAAACAAAATAAATATAATCCATCTTTAGAGACAATACTAGCGAGTATCAAAGAGTTTGATGTCAATGCATTATGGTTCTTATTTGGTGAGAGCGCAATAAATGAAACATTCGAACACCTTAATGAGATAGAAAAATCATTAATTAGAGGCTTCAGAGACCTTAGAATTTAATTAAAAATCAAATATTTCTAAAAATCATGGAGTGTCTCAAAAAGCATGCTTTTTGAGACGTATTTTTTTGCCCATTTTTACCGTTTCAAAAAATGTGAAAAAGCGTCTTGATACGTGTCGTTTTGATCTGGTATATTTTGAAACACTTTGTGGGAGGGAATATCGATGGAACTGGCATATGCACGAGTCTCCAGTAAGAACGACAAATAGAAGGTATTGAAGTAGTTCGTGCAGAGGGCGTTTTGTTTGGAAGACCACATCTTCAGGTTGATGACATGTTCCTCAGTGCGTATCAGGAATGGCAGGCTGGCCATATTACGGCTACAGCGGCAATGCATCGGAGTGGACTATCAAAATCAACTTTCTACCGACGTGTTAAAGAGCTTCCTAAAACACACCGATGAAAAAAGTGCAAGCGGACGAATGAATCAATAGATTACGTCCGCTTACTATCGGCAATGCGTTTTCGATTATTCTTTTTCGGTCTAGGTCGACAAACCATACGACATTTCCCGGCGTCATTATCATCGTATAATTCAAACATCGTATTGGCATCGTAGGCCACGAAGGGCCTGTGATAATAGGACGAACAATCCTAGCTGAGCGACACCATCGCCCACAGCATTGCCATGTCTATTCTGGTGCTGTATCTCAGGAAGATTCAGTGCGCTCTTTTTCAAATTCTCATGGTCTTGCTGCAGTGGGTACTGCCCAGTAGAAAATTGGCATTTGTTCAGTAGGCATTAAATTAGTGGAAATTGACTTGACTTGATAATGTTTTATCATTATAATATGAATTAATTCACAATTATTTGAGAGGTGATTCACATGTTCCAAAAGGCATTTCTTAATTTGGATAAAGAGAAGCGGGATGAGCTGCTGAATAAGGCCATGCAACTTTTTATCGATCACAAGTACGAAGACGTCACGATAAAGCTGATTCTTGAAACATTGTCTCTGCATCCGGCAACATTTTACAGGTATTTTAAGGATAAGGATGATCTTTATTATGTGATATTATGTAATGTTTCGCAGAAAAAAAAGGATTTTTTAAAAAACGATGGTCAAGAGTACGTTTTCGAACTTATGGTTCGTGACAACACGGCTGAGCCATTGAATGAATTGGAAGTCAAGTTCGTTAAAACAGTAATAAATCTTCCCGTGGATGTCTTGCTTCACTTATACCTGGATCTGTTCAAAGACGAATCCATCGCCATATTCAAGGACAGTTTGCGCCGATTGAGGTACGACGGCAAGCTCCGGCCCGACATTGACGACGACCTAATTTCCTTTATATATGCGACTGTACAGTTTAATCTGATTTTATTTTACAGGGAGGCCGGCATTGAGGAAGAAGATCTGCAAATCAAGGTTCGCAAATATTTTGATAAATTTTTCCTTCATGGATTAATAAAAGACTCTGAATATGAAGAGGAGTAAGTCGAATGCTGCGATATATCATTCATAATCACCCATGATTTGGGCATTATGGCCAAAGTCTGCGGCCGGGTGGCCGTCATGTACAGCGGGGGAGATTGTAGAGGCCAGCACCTTTGTAGACTTTTTCGTCAACGAGCGGCATCACCCGTACACGGCGGGACTCTTCGGCTCCATTAACCGACATCTGCTTCTTCACAGGACAAGTCAACACGATTCAATAACTTAAATTGGAGGAGAAATTATGAAAAAACTACTGACAGCGATTCTGGCAATTGTTCTCGCACTGACCATGCTCTCCGCCTGCGGCAAAAATAGCGGCACTTCCGCAAATGAGGAATTTCCGAAATCGGAAAATAGCGGTACTTCCGCACATGAGGAATCTCCGAAACCGGAAAATAGCGGCACTTCCGCACATGAGGAATTTCCGAAACCGGTCGGAAGTTATACGGTCGGGCGTACACAGATGGACTTCAAGTACAAAGCATCAGACAATTCAGAAAGAGAACTGACGGCGTTATTTTTCTATCCGTCCGACAGCAGTGAAGGCAAGCCAACGGCAGAATATGCATTTCCGGAGTTTCATTCATTGAGGGATGAGCTTCTGGTTAGATTAGGGGCTACAGCGGGTGGTGAGCAGCTTTTTGACTCCAATTTTAAGACATGGTCTTACGACGATCTGGCCTTGTCTGAAAAGAAAAAACAATATCCGGTTTTATTCTTTGTTCATGGCGCAGGCGCTTACCCGCAGCAAGGCACTTTGTTCTCTCAAGACCTGGCAAGCTCCGGCTATATTGTGGTATCAATCGGCCATGCCGAAAGTGGTGTGTACAAACTCAAGGATGGACGAACTGTTGGTATGACAGAGGAATTTATGGACGAATTAACGAAATACGGAATGGAAGCGGCCGCCCTAACTCCCCCTGAAATTGTGACAGAGAAGCTCGAGGAAGAAGAAGCGATTGAGATTGCTCGCAAATTGACTTCGGCGCCTGAAGCAGTGAAGTTTGCAAAATATGCCGTTTTACAGAGCGAGGATATTAGATATGTCGCAGATAGTCTGTACAAAATGAATATAGGTGACATTGAATCCATGTTTAAAGGCAGATTGCAGCTTGAAATCGGTATGGGTGTGTTTGGACATTCTTTTGGAGGAACTACAGCGGCAATTGTTAGCCGTGACGATGACCGATTTGTCGGCGGTGTAAATCTTGACGGTAATATGTTAGGTGCCCTGGATAGCGACCTTAAGAAACCCTTCATGCAGCTCGGCACCGTGCTTGCCTATAATACGAATGCATTTCTTCTTGAATCCAACAGCCAGGAAACCTACTTTGCCATTATTGATAATGTGATTCATGGTGACTTCTCCGATTCCTTGTTTACTATTAAGGATGAAGCCTCCAGAGGAACCCGGGACGCCATGGAACAGCGCAATATTATTACCTCTTATACAAAGGCGTTTTTTGATAGATATATGTTGAAAAAGGAAACGGAAATTGAAAGCCTTACCTTTGACGGCGTAGAAATGATTAAGAAGCCTCAAAAGCCTTAGCATTTATTTGCCTGAATTTCGGCAGTGCATTCATCCATACCACCATGCAATAACGATTCGTCACCTTCTTACGATGTCCTCGGGTATTTACTGTAGGTATGTTCAATGAGACATCTCTAAATGTAGCTTTAAATGAACTGGTAAATATTTTTCAGATATCTGATGCCATAGGTTGACCACAGGGTATTGTTACCTCTTATGTACAACACGCTCCTAGTCATTATTCCTCCTGAAAAGAGAGGGGGGCTTACGGATTGATTGGATTAGTTCTGGTTTTTGCCCCGGCTGTTGGAAGAAAATAAAAAGTTGCGAGAACAGCTTAAGTTTTCGTATGCAGAGGTCTATCAAAAGATCTGACAGGGAGCAGTTTGCGCCGAGGCAGCTGCTCCCTCTGTCATTAATAGAGGAGGCTTTGAGCCAAGGAAGCAATAACCTTAGCTTTGCCGTACAGAACATCTGCAGGGTGTTGAAGCTGGGCGGTCCATTGGATCACGTGTAATACGGACACGGATGAAGGCATCGAAGAGACAGATGAGGCGTAATCGCTGTATCTGTCTCTTTTTTGGTCGATTGAAAATTCAGCAAGTTGACACCATGCTTTCGTCCACTCCATATCATCTCGCATCTCATAATCTAAAGTATGTTGAATAAGGAGATGATAGATTATGAGAAAAGTACCTTTGAAAAACAAAAAGGTAGCAGTAAAGCCGGGGAAGAAGATCGTAAGCCGTAAAAGTATCATTGTAAGTATTAAAAAAGCCGTTCGAATTACGCAACTTGGCGATGGTTTTGCGCGGTTTACCTTTGCACCAGTGACAATTCCTGCATTTAGCTCTAGAAACTATACGGTTAATGGCAACAGCTACAACATTATTAGTGGTTCTTGGTTTTTAACTGGCACACAACAAGGTTATGTGCTCAATAACTATTCCTCGGGAGAAAGCACATGGTTCTTCACTGCATGGAATCCATCGAACGTAGCCAGATCTGCTTATTACGTTGTTATTGCGAAGATAAAGCCATAATGTTCATTGACTGTTGAGTATGTTCTATATGACAAAAACCCCTACCACGCAAATCTACGCACAGCTCCGCGGTGAGCGTCGGAGAGAACTTTATCGACGATTTTTTTAGTGCCTATTGGCGGTGGAGCCCCCTTTTTTTAGTCCGCCGCTGATTCATTATAATAAAGTGTTGTTCTGAACAATAAAGTTTCGATTTGGAAACTTAAAACTTTATTATTCATCAAGGGTAGCCCTAAGTTATTTTATAGGGCTACCCTTGTTTTTATCTTTGTGAGATTATTAGTATGTTTCTTGCTCTAGCCATTAAGAATTTAAGAGTTTTATATATTGATGATATAACCAATTTTAAAGACAGTATTGAAAAGATATTTGGACGGACAGATCAATTCAGTAATAATGAAATAGCTATATTCAAACGCAGGCCGATTATTGAAAAAATGGGAAGATGAAGAGATTCCACGGTATAGATTATGCCACCAGATAATCGAACAACAGCAAGAGGTGTTAGAGGTACAGGGAGAAGCGCTGATGACGGGCGACATCATTATTAACGATCAAAAGGATTAGTCAGCCGGGATGGAATACGCCAATTATCATGATTAGATTGAGAACGGTTCGTTGTTGACAGTACCGTTTTGGGCCCGCAGCCAGGTTGTTCACGAAAGCGACAAGGATTTTTGACAGAATAATGAGGGTTGATTGAGTAGCGGCACATAAATGACGCTTTATGGTAACCTATAGAAATGAAATCATATACAGGGAGTGTTATTCTCATGTTGATACAAAGCAATACAAATAGTATTGAACGAATTCCGACCTCCATTACGAAGGTGCTCTTTGAGACGATAAAGTTTGGCATTATTAAGTCGAATCTCATTGCAATGATCGCAGGGCTTAGCATGGCGCTGTACGTTCATAACTTATCGTTCTTCGATAAGATCGGCAACATCGTGCTCGCTTTGATCGGATCTGCCTTGGTGATCGGAGCGGCCGGCATCTTCAATAATTTATACGACCGTGATATCGACGCCATTATGGAACGGACGAAAAATAGGCCGACTGTATCCGGAATCGTTGACGTCGGGAGCGGGCTGATCATGGGGATCTGGATCGCGGCAGGTGGCCTTGTCGCGTTGTATATTTCTTCTCCGCTTTCAGCTTACTGTGGCTTTCTGGGGCTATTCCTCTATGTCGTGCCTTATACCATGTGGACGAAGCGCAGAACCATCTATAATACGGAGGTGGGAAGCTTGTCAGGTGCGATGCCGCCGCTGATCGGTTGGGCCGCGATCTCACCTGACATTTTGCACCCCGGTGCTATTGCTTTGTTCCTGTTAATGGTGATTTGGCAGATGCCACATTTTTATGCAATCGGGATTCGTCGTATGGAGGAATACCGGGCGGCTAACATCCCGATGCTTCCGGTCGTCAAGGGTATTCGGAGAACGTACGTGCAGATGAATGTGTATCTGGTTGCGTTGTTCCTGTGCAGCTTCTTGTTCTGGTCCTTTAATCCGTTCATCGCGGCGGCGAATGCGCTCCTGAGCTTGGGCTGGTTGATCCTGAGCATCGACGGATATCGCCGGAAGCCGGAGGACAAGTGGGCCCGTTCGATGTTCATTTTTTCGCTGAACCACATCACGGTGCTGCTGCTTATGATCGTCGGCTACTCCTTGGGTGCCCCTTTGTTACATTAGAACGATTTGAGCTTTTACGCTAGTGAGGTTGTTCTTGTTGAGTTTTATGAATGAATGGATATTCATTTTAAAACTAATGCGTAGTGGCAGTGGGAAAATAATAAAGGGATTGTGATGAGGATATGGTTAAAGCAGTGGATCAAACCTCCTAAAACGAAAAAGCAATCATTTTAGGAGGTTATAACAAATGAACTTCAATCCGATTATTATGGATAACTGGAGTAGAAAACATTACTTTGAGCATTATTTAAACAAGGTCAGATGTACCTTTAGCATGACGGCAAATATTGATATTACCCGGCTGCTGAAAGAACTCAAGAGTCAGGAGATAAAGCTGTATCCTGCACTAATCCACATGATAACTACTGTGGTAAACCGCCATTATGAATTTCGCACATGCTTCAATTCGGATGGGACATTAGGTTATTGGGATCATTTATCTCCTAGCTTTACCATTTTCCATGATGATGATAAGACTTTTTCAAGCATATGGACCTTGTACGGTGAAGATTTTAATGATTTCTACAGTCGTTATCTGGATGATATGAAAAAGTACGGTAGTGTTAAACAATTTGCCTCTAAAACAAACGAACCGCCTAACACTTTCCCTATTTCTAGCATTCCTTGGGTTAGCTTCACAGGCTTTAACCTGAATATCTATAACGAGGGAACCTTTTTACTCCCCATCTTTACAATGGGGAAATATTTTCAGCATGACGACAAAATACTGTTGCCATTATCAGGGCAATTCCACCATGCCATTTGCGACGGTTACCATGCCGGGATGCTGTATAATGAGCTGCAATTACGTGCAGATACTTGTAAGGAATGGTTGCCAAACTATACCCCATTTTGCTAACGGGCACGTTAGTTGAATAAGGGAACGGCAGTCTAAAACTTTATTTTTCTTGGACACAAAACATAAGCCATGCGAGGGAAATCGGCGCATGGCTTTCATAATTATATATTTTATTATTGAAAACTATTTGCCGGGTAGTTGGAGTCCGCGCCAGCCGCTTACATCGCATTGGCCAGATTGATTATCACCCACAGCCACCACCGTGCCGTCCGATTTAAGACCGATGGTATGAGCGCAACCCGCCGCAACCGCCACAATATCGCGCCAGCCACTTATATTGCATTGGCCATGCTCATTCCAACCCACAGCAGCCACCGTACCGTCAGATTTAAGGCCGATGGTATGATTACTACCCGCCGCTATCGCCACAATACCGCGCCAGCCGCTTACATCGCATTGGTCACGCTTATTCCAACCCACAGCAGCCACCGTACCGTCCGATTTAAGCCCGACGGTATGAAGGTAACCCGCCGCAACCGCCATCATATCACGCCAGCCACTTACATTGCATTGGCCATACCGATTATTACCCACAAACGTCACCGTGCCGTCCGATTTAAGCCCGGCAGTATGCCAGTCACCTGCCGCCACCGCCACCATATCACGCCAGCCGCTTACATTGCATTGGCCTTCATTATTTCGACCCACAGCCACCACCGTGCCATCCGATTTAAGCCCGACGGTACGACGCCAACCCGCCGCAACCGTCATAATATCGCGCCAGCTGCCTACATCGCATTGGTCATGCTTATTCCAACCCACAGCAGCCACCGTGCCGTCTGATTTAAGCCCGATTGTATGAGCATTACCCGTATGGGCATTACCCGCCGCAACCGCCATCATATCGAGCCAGCCGCTTACATCACATTGGCCATATTTATTGTCACCCACAGCCGTAACCGTGCCGTCCGATTTAAGCCCGACGGTATGGCGATAACCCGCCGCGATGGAGGCCAGCGCGCCGACCAGTGTATCGCAGCTTTTGGGAGCAACGGTTTCCATAATCGAATCCCCCTTAATTCATAATTTTATAGATAGTATTGCAGAACCTTCACAAATTTTCAACGATTCGGCTCGATCGGCAACTTGGTGCCGTCAGCGGCCAGCTGCGCGGCGAAGCTGCAGATGGCTTGCGAGTCTAAAACTTTATTTTCTTTTGATAACTGGACAATAATGTTCAGTGAGAATAAAGGTTTCTTCCCTTTTATGGAGCAAAAGTGTCACAGCAGCTCCTCCAATTGTCATCTTTACTTAAAGTAAAACATTAAAGTACGTGTGCTAAGTTTTTTGAAATGGATAGTGCGGTAAATCAAGGCTTTGAGGGGTATACCTTAGTTATTGCATCAATGTTGTACAATTGAACTAAAAACGAAAGGAGGAGATATTCTTGGAAAATGTTAATCTTGCTTCTACACAGTTCCAGAGCGCAGAGCCCGGCGAAATCATTACTTTCGGCACTTATCCGCAGACGACGGGCGGCGCAGACCGTACGCCGATCATGTGGCGGGTGCTGCAAAATTCAGGCAGCGAGCTGTTCCTTTTGAGCGAGTACATTTTGGACTGCAGGCGGTATCATGATGAATTTGTCGATATTACATGGCGTAATTCTGATATGCGAAAGTGGCTGAACGATGAGTTTTATTATGCCGCGTTCAATGACTCCGAGAAGAGGTTCATCAAGACTACACATTGCACTGACAACGGAGAGGGGAGTGCAAACACTTATGACATGGTTTTTTTGCTCAGTGTTTCGGAGGTGAAAGAACTGACCTATAAACTTGATGAAGTCGCTTTAAGCGCGAAACGTCGGGCAATAGGAACGGAATTTTCCAAAATAAAAAAGGAAGATGGTTGTCACCTGTATGTGTATGATAAAACAGTCAAAGCTGACTATATCATCGAGAATGGTGAAGAATTAGGCTGCTCTTGGTGGTGGCTGAGAACTCAACTTGTTAGTTCTTCCCGTGCGTATTTTATTGGTCCACGCAGCAGTGTACGCAGTTATGGTCGTGTTAACTTAGCTCGTGACGGTGTGCGTCCCGCTTTAAAAGTGGTAGTTCCTTAGTTTTTATCAACGGATGTCCGTTTTTGCATATTTATCGCTTAAAACAAAAAAAGATCGGTTTTGGATCACTTGGACGTGACCCGAAACCGATCTTTTTTCGTAAATGATAATGATGAATAACAACATCCATAGTTATGTTAGTCTTTGAGAGTAACGGTTGATTATGCCCAAGTTGTAATCGTTTCAACCGGGAGGCGGTAGGAAGGATAGCCCTCTTTGGCTGCTTTTCCTATAGAAATCAACATGACCGGTTGGAACCGGTCTTTGTCCAGGCCAAAAGCTTCAGCGATCTGATCCTTCTCATAGCCGGCCATCGGGTTGGTGTCATATCCGTGAGCACGGGCAACAAGCATCAGCTGCATCGAAATGAGGCCCGAGTCAATCAGGTTCATGTCACGCAGGTCGGATGCGGCCATGTTTTCATAATAAGGTTTCGCTTGTTGCAATTGCATATCCATGATGTCCTGTGGCATGTATCCAAGTTCCACTGCTTTGCCGAAAATTTCGTCAATATATTCAATATTGTTTGCATCGTAAAATACTGCAATGACAGCCGAGGAGGTTAGAGCTTGCGTCTGGTTGAAGGAGGCTAGCGGTGCAAGTTTTTCTTTGCCTTCAGCACTGTCGATGACAAGGAAACGCCACGGCTGCATGTTAATGGCAGAAGGGGCACGGGAAGCTTTCGCCAACATTTCGGTCATTTCCTCCCGGCTGATTTTCACTTCAGGATCGTAAACTTTAACGGATTGGCGCTCCAAGATGATTTTATTGAAATCATTTGTTTCGTGGAATTTTCTGGTAATTTTACTCATATAAATTTCTCTCCTTTATCTATTGGTTTCAAAATTGTGCTGCAACTTATCCGCACTATGAGGATTGTAAACTATGAAGTATACTTTATAGCAAGAGAAAAACGAGGTGTTTAATATGAAGATTAGTGAAGTAGCAAAAATGGTTGATCTTCCTATATCAACTATCCGTTACTATGAGAAAATAGGCATTATTACGGATGAATATATATTGAGAGAACAGAATAATTATCGGAATTATGCTTTGGAAATCGTTAATCATCTAAATACTGTTAAAAATTGTTTAGCTGTTGGATTTTCGATTCATGATATAAAATCCATGATTTCGAAAAAAGGAATATCAAAAGATGAACAAACACGCATTATTAAAGGGAAAATATCAGAAATTGAAGACGTTCAAAAAAAATTAGAGAATTCCAAACAAGACCTTTACGACATTCTTAAATTGGACATTACGTGTGAGGATGGATTTGGGAAATACTAATTTTAAAATACAATGGGTTATGACCTCAAAGAAGCTATTTTATGTGATGCAGGAAACCCGCTATTATTCGTATTATTAGGTCTACCAGAAATATTTGGTAGGCCTTTTTTGCTTAGGCGTCATATGATGGCGGCAACTTTAAAATTAGCGAGTGTTTGTGTCCAGTTGTAGATTAGATGTGGATGTGGCTACGACTGGGAGAATGGCTTGATGAATGGAAGGTAGGATCTATCATGATAGAGATGTTATAAGCAAAGAATCAATATTGTAAACGCTTCCAAATTAATGTAATATATCGGTTGAAGTGTAATTTCGAAACAAGGATGGAAATGACATGCGGATCAAATTCAACATCTTTCAGAAATTGCTTGTGTTGCTGCTGATTCTGCTGACGCCGGTCGTGGCGCTTCAACGTACAAGAGCATCAACGTCATACAGGAGGAACTCATCAAGGCGAACCTGAACCAGATGGAGCTTTTCATGGCGCAATTGGATGGCAGCATAGAGAAGTTCGATTTGGTCTCCGCCCCCATGCTCGTTGACACGAATGTGCTGGAGTACCTGTACAACCTCAACATGAGTGATTATTCCTTAATGAAAACAAGGCTGCTGATTCAGGAGAAGCTGTCGCTGGCCAGCGCGTCGGGCAACTGGCGCAATGATGTGACCATCTATTTCCCGCAACGAGGCGATAGCATATCTTCTTCTCCCTCCTATGAATATGATCTTGAAGAGTTTGAGAGCCGCTTCTCATTAGGGTGGAGCTACAATGAAGATTTGGGGATAGGATCCGGTTTTACTCGAACCTATGTCACTACGGGTTACAAACCGACCCGTCCGGACGATCTAGATGTTGCCGTTCGCATTAACCTGTACAAGTGGAGCTTCGAGAATCTGCTCGACACCTACAAGTCTGGCCACTCCAACAATCCGTTTTTTTACAAAGAGGGGCACGCCATCATCGCCAGCCGGTCCGTAGAAGGGGTGAAGATGGACGGAATCGTCACAAAGCTGGGCGACAGAGTCAATAGCTGTACTTCGGGTTTCTTGATCCATTCGTTCGAGGGAAGGCCTTATCTGATTACCTATTATTATTCTAATCTTCTTGACTGGCATCTCATCGATTCCGTTCCGCTCGACCAGATAATAGGACCGATCAAGCAGCAGAGGGTGTTGTTTGGAGCGTCTTCGGTCATTCTGCTCCTATCAGGTATCACCGCTGCGTCCGCCTTGTACTGGAACGTACAGAGGCCGATCTTTCGTCTTGTGGCCGCGGTGCAGCGGATCAAGCAAGGCGATTACGCCTACCGTCTGCCGAATAAATCGAACAATGAATTCGCGTTCCTGATGCAAAACTTCAACGAGATGGCGACGCAGATCCAAGATCTAATCGAGAATGACCTGCAATCTCGTATCCTTGCTCGCGATGCAACACTGAAGCAACTACAGGCGCAGATTCATCCCCATTTTCTGTACAACTGCCTGGGTTTCATCATTAACATGACCAAGATGGGAAAGGATCGGGCAGTCATGGACATGGCGTATCACCTGGCCGATTATTACCGGTATACAACACGTATGGACAATCAGGGAGTCAGCATGGGCGAAGAACTTGCGTTCGTACGCATTCACCTGGAGATTCTCAGGCTTCGCAATGAGACGTTGACCTATAGCATCGAGCTACCGGAAGAGTTGGCGGAGCTCCGCGTCCCCCGGCTCCTTATCCAACCGATCGTGGAGAATGCGCTAGTGCATGGACTTGAGAACGTCGAATACCCGGGCCGGGTGGAAATTAGGGTCTACGTCAAGGATAGCTGGGTGCACTTGGAAGTGGAGGATAACGGCAAAGGGTTGAATACGGAGCAGATTGATCGTCTGCACATGGAACTTCGTATCCCGGCCGGCGAATATGCCGGTTGCGGCCTATGGAACGTATATCAGCGACTGCAAGGCAACTACGGCGCAGACGCCAAAATCGCGGTTATTCCGTCCAAGCTGGGTGGGCTAACCGTGAGGTTGGTCTGGAGACTGGATACTGGAGACGAAACGATAAGGAGGAAGAGCAATGAATAGCCTGCTTGTGGTTGATGACGAGAAACACTATGCAGACAGTCTGGCGGATACGATTCCATGGACGAGGCTCGGCATCTCCCAGGTTTTGAAAGCTTACAGTGCAAGCGAGGCGCTTGCACTGATGGAATCTTTTCCTGTCGACATCCTCATGACGGATATTCGTATGCCGCGCATGAACGGCCTAGAACTGATCGAGCAGGCACGGCGGCGCATTCCCCAATTGAAATGCTTGCTGCACACGGGTTATGCGGACTTCGATTATGCTCGCAAAGCGATTGAGCTTCAAGCGCTCGATTACCTGATGAAACCGGCTAAGGACGAGCAGCTATTGGAGGCAATGGGCCGGATCATTAAGCAGCTCGAGCAGGAGCGAGCGATCGAACAGGGCTTTCGTATCTACCGGGACAACAGCGCAGAGCTGAAGGCAGGGTTGCTGCTCAAGGCGCTCAGCGGCACCATAACCGGAGAGGTGCTTGCGGAAAAGTTGAAGCTGTTCGACCTCCCGCTTCTGATACCAGGTCACGTCTCACTGTGCCTCGTTCGGTTGGGTCCCCCCTTCGACGGACAGGATCTCTACTCGCAGTCCCTGATTCGGTTTGCGGTAACGAACATGCTGGAAGAACTGCTGATGGAGCGGTATGATTGCTGGTCGGCTGCGGACGATGATGGAACCCTGCTAGTCCTGGTGTACGACCTATCGGGCGCGCCACCAGATCCGAAATGGGTGCATGAGCGGATAGACCAGTTAAAGCGAGAAGTACAGAACTTTCTTAAAGGTGAAATATCCGTGGGAGAAGCTGACTGTGTCTTCCCGGAAGGGCTGCAAGCCAGTTATATGGCGGCCATAACGCGCCTGGACAGTGACGGGCGTTCGTCCGGGCAGGTGCCTGAGAGGAATGAGGAGGAAGCGCGCCTCATGCGAAAGCTATATGAAACGCCTCTTCTGACGCATCTTTTAGAGTCTGAGAAATGGGAAGAGGCGGAGGCTAAAATCCGCGCATTCGTGTCCCCGTTGCTGCATACGGGTTCGTCCGACCTCATGCGCGACGTTTTTTTCTTTCTGTCAAATGCATTCCAGTATATCGCGAATCGCAGCGGCAGGACGCTGGCTCAGATGCTCACTCCCGGGCAGTCCGCCTATATAAAGGGGAAAGCGATGCTGCACGCGTCGCAGTTGGAAGGCTGGGCACTAGACTCGCTGCGCACGCTTCGCGATAAGCTGGGCGAAGAATCCGAGGACCACAGCCAAGCGATCGTCCGAAAGACGCAGTCTTACATCCGGAAGGAACTTGACAAGGACTTGTCGCTTACCATGCTGGCCAGGCGCGTCTTCGTACATCCTAACCATCTGTCTAAACTCTTTAAGCAATGTACGGATACTACCGTTTCCCAGTATATTTACGAACAGCGCATGCTCAAGGCTTGCGAGTTGCTAAAGCATACGAATTATAAAATTTACCATATTGGAGAAAGCATCGGTTACCCTAATACCAACTGGTTTATTCGTAAATTCCGTGACTATTATCAGGTGACACCGCAGGAATTCAGGGACAGATACCGATCGGGAATGGAGTGATTTGTTCTATAACCTTGTTATAGCCAAAGGAGAGAGTCGGGCTGGTGAAGAGGCAAAGAAGATGGACGATCTTTCTATTGGCAGTTCTGATAGGGAGTCTGTTGCTTGCCGGCTATTTGAATAGCGGTGGGAGGACGACCAAGAACAGTACAGCCAATGATGAAACGAAGCCGATATGGGACTTTCAATATGCTCCGCCGATTACGATTACAACGGCAATCGTGGACGAGAATCGGCCTAACGCGTTCAAGCCAGGCGAGAGCCTTACGGACAACGTGCATACCCGCTGGATGGAAGTAAACCTGGGTATCATCACGAAGTTTGACTGGATCGTCAGCAAGTTCGAGGACGCGGATACAAAAATTCGGCTGGCGCTGGCCGTGAACGGCAAGTTGCCGGACACCTTCGGGGCAGGTGGAGACATCCTGAAGGATCTGCTCAAAGCCGACAAACTGCTTCCGTTGAATGAAGCCATTGAGAAGTTCGCGCATCCTAAGCTAAAGGAAGCACTTGAGAAGTATGCTTATACGATGACGGAGGTAACCAAAGACGGCAAGATTTACGGACTTCCCCGCTTCAACGTAGGAGATGAGGGAACGGTCATGTGGATCCGCAAGGATTGGCTCGAGAAGCTTTCACTGAAACCGCCGACGACGATCATCGAGTTGGAGAACGTACTGAAGGCATTTTCTGAGCAGGACCCTAACGGGAATGGCAAAGACGACGAAGTCGGCCTGGCGGTTCCGCTGAAGGAAGGCCCATGGAACTGGATGGGGCAGACCGACGCGATCGCCGGCGCTTTCTCCAAACAGATGCTCAGCACAATCGACATCAACATGTTCTGGAATGAGGACGAAAATGGCAGCCTGGTCTATGGAGCCGTTCACCCGGATGCCAAGAAATACCTGGAGACGATGGCGTCCTGGATGGCAAAGGGCTACATGGACAAAAACGCAGGCATGAAGGACCCGAGCAATGCGTCTGAGCTTGCGGTCAAAGGAAAGGCTGGCGTTATATTCGGCCCGTTCTGGATGGGTGCCTGGCCGCTCGGAGATACGGTGAAGGTTGATCCAAAAGCGAAATGGCAGGCCTATCCCCTTCCTGCCGGACCGAACGGACTAAAGGGCAAGGCGCAGAAACCGTTGTACGGCATCTACACGGTATTCAGCAAGGACTTTAACCATATTGAAGCCTGGTTTGCCTATTATAACAAGCTGCTTGCCAACAATTTAGGTCCGGAGGATCCGTACTTCGATCCTCGTTTCGAAAAAGGGTTTCACGAAGGCTACGATTATGTAATCAAGGACGACAAGGTCATCACCGTCAATTTCGAAGCCGAAGGCGTGCCGACTAACGAATGGCCGCTTGCGGACGGGTCATCCATGGATATGCGCTGGATGCTGTTTCCGCTGACCGGCGGCGCACCGGCGCTGCCGTATATGAACGCAGATGCGCTAAAAAAATTATTGGAGAATTCGGACGCCGAAGTGCTGACGCCGATTGAACAGGGCATCAAGGGGCTAAATTCGGCCCAACGGATGGCAGCCGGGGTCGCGATTTCCGAACAGGAGCTCGAAATCCCGAACCGGTACCACGGGCCGTTAACGGACGGGATGGAGAAGCACGGCGTGTTCCTGCAGAAACTCGCAACGGAGAGCTACCTGAGCATCATTTATGGCGAGAAGCCACTCTCCTACTTCGATGAGTTCGTGGCCCAATTTTACAAGTATGGCGGCGACGAGATTACGAAGGAAGTTAACCATTGGTATAAGGACAACAAGCAATAATGGCGTTTGAGTCACAAAGCAGAAGGGAGGTCGCATTCGGCTCATTGGATGCGGCCTCCTTCTCTTTTTGATAGGACGATGAACGCAATTGCTTGTTTTCTTCTATGATCGTTTATTTCTTCTATATACTGGCATCAACCTCACGAATTAAAATGATTGCATTAGAAAGCGTTTTCAATAAAAAGAGGTGATGGCAAGCAGAAACCGATAAGAAGTCGAGTGCAAATCCGATTCATAGGGAGCAAACCGTCAAACATTTAAAGGAGGAGAGTTAATGAGGAAAAAAGTAAGTTTAGTCCTTGCGTTAACGATGTTCGTTACCCTTTTATTTTCCAATCCAATCGAGACGAACGCTGCTACCCCCGAAGCGCCTGCAGGGTGGAGAAACTTGCTGGATTACCGTATATTCAGCAATACAACGGACGGCTGGGCAGGAGATAGCGGATTTGGATTGGAGACGGAGAATAGCAAGCTGCCGATCGATTGGACGGTTACGCATAATGGATTGCCTTCCTTACTATTAAATACGAAGACGCCTACCAGTCCGTCCTGGTTCAACGCGTTGGTCGCGGTTGCCGGCTGGAAAGCGTATAACTTTACGCCTTATTATGCAAACGGTTTTCTTGAGTTTAATATTAAGGGGAATGCAGGCGGAGAGTCCTTCCTCATTGGCTTTAAAGACAGAGTATTCGAAAGGGCTGTTGGCGAAGAAATTACCACTACAGTAAACATTAACAGCTACGTCAACATTACGACGAACTGGACCCATGTGAAAATACCGCTAAAGGATCTTATGCAGGTTTCGCAAGGAATTGACCCTTCCTCCATAGATACGTTATCCATCAAAAATAATGGTTTTCAACCCTTAAAGGTGTGGCTCAATGATATTAGGGTTACGTCTCCCGATAAGGAAAAAGAGTATGCACCCATCAAGGTCAATCAACTGGGATATCCCGTAGATGGGGAAAAGCAGGCACTCGTGACAGGGTTTGAGGATGTCCTCACGGTCGATGAGGGGACTCCGTTTAGCGTTATTAACGCGGCCAATAATTCCACAGCTCACTCTGGAACGCTTGTGCTCACCGAAAATTATGATGCCGTAGACAGTGGAGAGCGTATTTTTACTGCCGACTTTACAAATTTAACGGTACCGGGAAAATATTATGTTGCGGTGCAGGGGCTTCAAAATTCTCCCGAATTCTCTATTGGCAATCCGAATGATATTTATGGACCCTTCCTAGTTGACGTATCCAGATATTTTTATTACCAGAGGACAGGAATTGATATTACTAGCCCGTACACGCAAGATTATCAGAGAACGGACTTTACGCCAGACACAGCGGTACCTTTAATGTCCAACCCTTCCATCAAGAAGGATGTTTCCAAAGGCTGGTATGATGCGGGCGATAAAGGCAAGTACGTAAATGCTGGAGCCAAAGCATTATCCGATCTCTTCTGGGCCTATGAAGTGATGCCGGAGAAATTTACAGACAATCAATTTAATATACCTGAGAGCGGAAACGGCATTCCTGATATTTTGGATGAGGCACGGTGGGAACTGGAATGGATGCTCAAAATGCAGGATGAAGCAAGCGGCGGCTTCTATGCGCGTGTAACTTTCCAGGACGACGACAATTTACTTGACAGAGAGATTATCGATGCAGATACGGTAAGTCCACGGACAGATATCAAAACGACCGCGGATACGGCTACTGCAGCCGGCGCATTGGCACATGCCTACCTGATTTATCAAAATATCGATCCGACTTTTGCTCAGCAATGCTTAGATGCGGCAGTAGCTGCATGGGGGTATCTGGAGGCGCATCCCGAGCTTATCAAAACGCCTAACACAGGCAGGTGGCCTTACGATGTGACGGATGACTCTGCGAACCGTCTTTGGGCTGCCGGCTCCCTGTATCGATCGACCGGCGCTGCCGAATACAACGATTATTTTATTGCAAACTACGCGGATATGGGAGAATTTTTCGAGCATCCCCTTGATTTCGCCAGCGGCTGGGAGAACACCTGGAATACGGGCTTCTTCAGCTATATGAAGGCTGCTAATAAGAATGCTGGAGTCGTAAGCTGGTATACGACCAAATTCCAGCAGTGGTTCAATGATAAAGTGAGCAGATACAACGAAAGCGCTTGGAAAAGTATCGTAAAAGACGGCAACTATTATTGGGGAATCACCATGCAATATGCCGATACGCCGATGGAAATGATCATTGGTACCAAATTGCTGGGAACCTTCGAGAACAACCGCGCTATTATAAATGAAATTACCTATAGCCAGTTAGGCTGGATCCTTGGTCAAAATCCGGTAGGCATATCTTTCGTATCGGGGTATGGCGATAACAGCGTTCAGTATCCGTTCAGTATTATGTACAGAACGGATGGCTTGCCTGGGGTGCCGAAGGGGTATCTGGTAGGAGGGCCGAATAGATACTCCAACGATGTGACTGTAGGCAACCAGATATCGAGATTTGCAGCCAAAAACTATCATGATAACTTCCAGGAATGGACAACAAACGAGCATACCGTCTATTGGAATTCGGGACTGGTGTTTGTTGCCGCATTTGCAACGGGGAACAGCAACAACTCGGCCATCAGTCCGACGACCGCTGCTTTTGACAAAAATACCGCTATACAGGCCGATCTTCCGGTTAGCCTGACACTGAACGGTAACACGTTTACCGGCATTAAGAATGGCACAGCTACCCTGGCTGTTGGTACGGACTACACCGTATCGGGCACGACGGTGACGATCCAGAAGGCCTATCTGGCCGCCCAGCCGGTGGGAACAACGACGCTGACGTTCAACTTCAGCGCGGGAGCGAGTGCGACTCTGGCGGTTTCCGTGGTAAATACCACCTCCAGCGGAAGCGGGGCAATCAAGGTGCAGCAGTACAATTCTACCGTTACGGCAACGAGCAATACGCTGAACCCGCGGATAAAGCTGACGAACATCGGCACTTCCACCATCAATATGTCCGACGTGAAGCTGCGTTATTATTACACGATCGATGGGGAGATAGCCCAGAACTTTTTCTGCGACTGGTCGCATGTCGGCAGCAGCAACGTAACGGGCACCTTCGTCAAGTTGGTGACTCCCCTGACCGGGGCCGACCACTATCTGGAGATCGGCTTTACGAGCGGAGCCGGAAGCTTGGCTGCGGGAGCCAGCATTGAGATTCAGATACGCGTGTCCAAGACCGATTGGACGAACTACTCGCAGACGGGGGATTACTCCTTCGACCCGACCGATACGACTTACGCCGATTGGAGCAAAACGACCGGCTACATCGCAGGTGCTCTCCAATGGGGAACGGAGCCCTGAACGGCGTAAGGCTGAATTCATGTCGGGAGGGAGAGAGCCTCTTAGCGATGTCGGAGTATTGAGCCCCCGTCATTGAACAGAACAATTTAATTAGAGAAGAAGAACGGGCTCTTAGGATTTTCTTGTACCATCCAAACTACTTTCCTCCTACTTCTGTAGGGGGAATTTTTATTAAAACCGCAACCTGAACTGGAAAAAGCATTTCAAATTTAATGAGATACCTACCCGATTTTTAGCTTCGATTCACCCTAGCGGGTAGGTCAATTCGGTTCTGCCTTGCTTTATAATAAAGAGCAAGTCAGCAGGAGTCGCCGAGGGATATCTTGGATTTTTCATTAGTATTTGTAAGATTAAATTATTGGAGGGATATTATGAAGCTGTTTATTGTTATCAACCAGACCAATCATCAATTCACTTTCAGTAACACTGAATGTAAAGCCGATACTCAAGTAATCCAAGCCTATGCATCAACTAACCTGCCTAGCGTTAATCTTACGCACGGACAGCACAACGAAGGATGCGACATTCCGGAATGCAGTGCTAAAGGGTATTACGATGAACACCACATGACATTCACGCGAGACGATGCTTCATCTTTTACTTTTTGGCATAACGATGATACGAATGAGTTCTATTACTCCACAGGCGGAGGCTTTGACAAAGCTCCAGTCATTCCAGGTGACGCTACGAACTCCGATTCCAAGAAGGCGATCTATATAATGAATGACGGAACGCTTCAAATCACAGATATTCATAAGTAAGAAAACAGAGGCGGGACGCTCCGCCTCTGTTTTCTTTGTGTTTCCGTAAGTATGCTCTTTAAAAATAAAGTCTCCATATTTTGGCTCAACCTCAAAATCAGTGCTTGACGATTTAACTCGGAATACGATTGCGATTATATTCGACTAAAATACCCGCTTTGTAATGGTCTCGGTTTCGCGTGAAATAATGTCGGCGTTGAAAAGCTTTAATCCGATTATGGCGACCCTCTGCTGTCGCGTTAGTCCAGCGGCAACGATGGTAATTGATGATTTCTTCTTTCCATGTCCAAACCTCGCGAAGGAGGTCGGAGTAGCCTAGCAACTCATCTAGCTTTGCTTTACTTTCGGCAGAAAGAGCTCTCTCTTGTGCATGCAAGAGGCCATGATTTGCCTTAAGAATAGCCTTCGCTCGTGGGGCAAGCGTTCCTTGCACCGTTTTGCAAACTTCTTGAATGGCCTCAATGATATAACCATGAATATGAAATCGGTCCGCGATCCGAATGGCATTCGGAAAGCATTCACTGATCCATGTGTGATAGCCCCGGGCCAAATCCATCACAACTGCTTTTGGCGTTAATAATAGAAAGCCAGGATACTGCCGGGTATAAGCACGTAATTCTTCTAGCTTTCGTCCGGGTAAAATATCGAGTAACGTTCCACCTCTCAAATCATGAATACCCGTGTTGTAGGTATGCCCTTTCTTGATGGCGAAGTCATCGACACCTAAGACTAACCCCGTGCTTTCGATCGCTTGTTTCCATGCTCGCTCGGAAAGTCGTTCGCTTGCCAAAGGAAGAGCCTCGTTATGCATCCGTTGTACGGTGCTTGCAGGCGTTTTTTGTATACGAGCGCTATGTGCTGCTGTAGAGCCAAGCGCTTGCTCAACTGTTCGCTCTCGAAAAAGCTTACTGTAACGTCTTTTAGCCCTTGGGAATAAGCCAGTTTCTTGCTGGTCGTAAAGCGGTTAAGCAACCAACCGGTTGGTTTTTTTCAAGCATACTCGTCTACTCTTCACTTATTACCTCCGCAGCCGTGGTGGTTGCGGAGATCGTTGGTGCAAATCATGACAAGAAATTAGAACATATGGAAGGGCATTGTTGGCGAGCAATCTTAGCTCGTCCGGTGTATCTTCGAATTCTATACCGCGGACACGGCAGAGATGCTATTTGTCATCATGTCGAGATAGCTTCCTCGGCCCGGTATTGGAGAGGGGAAAGACCAATGTGTTTTTTAAATACCTTGCTGAAGTAGTATGGGTCGTTCAGCCCGGATAAATACCCGATCTCACCGATGCTTAGGCTCGTAGCCTGGAGCAGTTCTTTGGCGTGGTCGATTCGGACTTTAATGATGTACTGGGCGATCGGATAACCCGTGATTGTTTTGAAAATACGGTTCAGATAGTCAAAGTTGCACTCGAATAAGCGCTCAATGTCAGGGCTAGCAATTTTGTCGACGTAATGATGATGGATGTATTCAAGCAGCGCATGGACCTTCATGAACGATTTGGAGTTTAGGTTGTTTTCCTTATGAAGCTCGGCGAGGAGATGTTCACGGGACAATTCGATCAACAACCGGGAAAACTGGAGAGCGGTCAGATTCTGGTTGTATTGCTTGCGGCAATACAGCTCGCGCAGCTCGTCCATCGCGTGAAACGCTTGCAGCAAAGCGGATTTGCCGGTCAGCGTAAAATGCTTGCTGAGATAGCAGAGGTTGGAGTCGTCCGCGTCTGCCTGCTTCTCCTCGAGAAGGAAATGCCTGGCGAGTGCCTTCCTATCGCCGACCGGTCTGGATGTGATGTTGGCGTGGCTGAAGTGGACATAGTAGTAGGCGCATACGTGCTTCTCGAACCCTTCATGATGGAGGCCCGGTTCCAGCAGGAACACGTCGCCTCTCTTCAGAATATACGGGGTTCCGTTCTCCAATAGGTGAAGCTCTCCGCTTTTGATGAAGATCAGCACGTACTCGTCGAGCTTCCTCTTGAAATGAATCCAGGGCGTTCGATACGAAACGAAACCGGCCAATCTGATCTTGGGCAAAATATCCATGTTCACAGTCAACATACCGCTTCGCCTCCTTGTCCAAAAAGTCGCTATTGTACAAATCCGTCTCTAAAATACATTTATAGTAATTTTAACACGTTATATACTGGGGGAGAAGTTAATCTAAGTTGTTTATCACGGGAGGATTGAATATGAAAAAAAATATCCTGGTCAGCGGAGCGAGTTTCGCCGGCCTCTCAACAGCCTACTGGATGAATAAATTAGGCTACAACGTGACCGTTATTGAGATCGCCGAAGGTCTCAAAAAAGGCGGAACGCCTGTAAATATCCGCGAAAATACCATCGACACCGTGAAACGTATGGGGCTGTTCGACCAAATCCTGTCGAACAGAATAACCATGGAAGTGGTGGAATTCAAGAATTCCGATGATGTCACTGAAAAGTTGCACTTCATTAAAAAAGACAGTGAGCAGTTCGCGGAAGATGAATACGAAATTGAGCGAGATGTATTGCTGAATATGATGTTCGAAGCTGTCAAAGATGATGTCGAGTTTATTTTCGGAGAGAGCATAGCGTCGTTAGAGGAAAAAGGTAACGGCGTCGAAGTAGCTTTTAAAGGGGGTCAAAATCGATCATTTGACCTGGTATTTGGCTGCGATGGTATTCATTCGACCGTCAGAAAATTTTGCTTCGGCGAGGAGATGGAATTTTCGCATTTCCTTAATTCTTATTTCTCTATCACGATCGTGGATAAGTTGTTGATCCGGGAGAATACGACACAGATGTACAATGAGCCGGGCAAGACGGTCATGCTGAACGCCTACAACAATAAAACCGATATCCTCCTCGGCTTTTTTTCGGAGAAGGAAATCCCTTACGACTACCGAAACGAAGAGCAGCAACGGAATATCATATTGAACCAGTTTTCTGGAGTAAGCTGGCGAACGCCGGAATTGTTGGAAGAAGTGAAGAACTCAAAGACTTTTTACTTTGACAAACTGTGCCAAATGAAAATGCCGTCGTGGACAAAAGGCAGGGTAGCGCTGGTCGGTGATGCCGGATACTGCGCTTCTCCGGCTGCCGGCATGGGTGGATCACTGGCAATAGATGGGGCATCCGCCTTGGCCGATGCTTTCCAAAAATGTGATGGCAACTATGAACTTGCATTCCAAGAATACAATAAGAGTTTCCGTCCTTTCATCGAGGAAGTGCAAGCGAATGCGGAAAAATTTGGCGTAGAGTTTCTTATCCCACGAACTGAAGAAGCAATTAATGAAAGAAATTCCCAAGAAGGATAATTACGGCGCTTGTCGTGGGAAAGCCGGGGATCGATTGGAAACTGGGAGAGAAATACTCCAAAATTAGGACGATGGCGGTTGCTTTTAAAGATGACGGAAGCGTAGCAATCAGTTTCTTTAAACCGACTTTCCTGACAAAATCAAGAATTAGCATTACGCTATCGGAGAACGTTTGTTGAACAACAAAGCGGCACCAGGAATGTTATATCCCCCATGTTCACATAATGCGATGACGTTCTCTTGGATCATTGTAGGATGTTTATTTTCAACAATTAATTCGTACTTATTACTTATGCTATTCCAAACATAGATGGAACCACCACGGTCAAGTAGAACACTTGTCCAGTGAAATAAAAGTCGTGAACCAGTAAAAAGAGTCATGAACCAGTAAAGAAAGTCGTGAACCGCTGATAAGACCGGTACAAAGATTATTACGAACGCACTACACAAACAGTCCCGATGAGATCTTTTCTACATCGGGATCCTCTCATTTGGTTGGCGTCTTTTGTAAGCCAAGCATTTTCTTCAGCAGATGAATGGCAACCACGAGTAACAAAGGAATTGTAAATCCGGTCAACTTCCAAATTGGAAGGATTACCGTGATGTGCTCGGACAATTTTGCTTCGCTTCTTTGTAAAAGAAAAGCACTTATCATATTGATAAAAGTCAGAGGTAATATAAACACTTTCTCATCCTTTAATTTACATATACGTACAACTAATTGATTTAATATGAAAATTGTAATGCAAGCTTTCATGTAGGAACCTACGATTAAAGCTATCCCAACAATGAATTCGACCCGTTGAATAGGTTGTAGATCAATCATTCGTGCAACCTCTACCATCGAATACTTTCTTTCCCCGGCCAAGGGTCCGAAAACAAGAATGGTTGCTATAGCGACCGCAATCAATAGGATGATGCTGATACCAAACACAATAACCAGCTTTTTATGTAAATTCCGGGTCGGCCGACGGACAAAAGGAAGGAGTAGGGCGAGTAAAACCGGTTCTGCGTGGGTGAAACCATATGAAAGGTAGGCGCCATGTAATACAGGTTTTATTCCGTCAGGAAGAATAGGAAACAGAAATTCTGTGTGATAATTAGGAATAGAAAACAACAAAGTCAAGACGATGAACAGCATCATGATAAAGATGAGAATGGTAAACATTCTACTCATGACTTCAATTCCTGCACGTACTGTTATGGCCACTGTGGTGAAGATAAAGATATCAAATATGTACTGAGGAGTTTGCCTCATTAAAGAACTGTTAGCATATTTACCTACTTCATGTACGATATCAGTACTCATTTCAAATAAGAGCGAAATAAACGGGATCACAATCACAATGGTGGGCCAGGTTCCCAAAACAGCTTGGCTATATTCACTAAAAGATTGTCCGGGATATTCCTTATCCAAGTAAAGAACAAGCAGCAATTGAATCATGGCAACCGTGCCGGAGAGCAGCAGAGATATCCACACACCGTTATGGGCGAATCCAATTAACGGACCGGGAAGGTTCACAATAACTGAGCCAGTCAAATAAACAAAAAACAATACGATCAATTGATCTTGACTTATGGTTTGTTTATTCATAAAGATTATGCTGCTCCTTTTCTAACAATCTTAGTCTAAATACTCAATTATACGATGAGCGAAATCTTTAAACAGCCATGATGCGAGGTCATGAAGAAACGGCATTCCAAACCCTCCAATATACTCAATACAAAGATAAATAGTGACAAAAACGGTCACTCCATATGCGATCTTGTCGCGCAGCACCATTTTCTTTATAGTGGCTAAATTATAGAACGTCATTAACAAATAACTCGAAATCACGACAATCATTTTTTCAGCCATCCGTTCGTGCTCCTTTACTACTTGTCTATAGAAAGCGGTTTTGGTATTGCAGTTCCGCTATTCTTTATTTCAACTTTTACTTTAATGTCGATTTGAGTATGAGCGAAACGCTCTCCCCAATTCTTCTTCCACTGTTTCCATAGGGCAGGATCCTTACGATATATCCGATCTCCTAAACCAATTAGGTCTAATTCCTTTTTTTTCATTCGATTGAAAGTTTTTCTTAAAGATTGTTCAACTGTCCGAGCCACGGCTTCGGTTAATTTTTTTTCATCTTTCGGAGTTTTTAATGTCATGCACCTCATCTCTCCAATAGCTCCTGACAACTGAACGAATACTTGAAGTTTGACTGCTTTGCCTTCAATTTGTGGTTTTAGTTTGGAGTGGAAAGATAATACTTCCAGGGAATTGTTGCTTGCAACGCTCGAATCGTTTTGAGTTTCGCACGGCACGCGGATAATTCCACTCTTGAACTTATTATTTAACATATGTATCATTTGCGAATCTTGAGAAGAAACGATCCCCTTCCATTTTCCTTTTTGTAAGACTGCCATTCCGGTGGCCACCAGATGCTCTCCTTTGTCTCCGCCTTTAGTGATGTAAGGAGCTAACGAAATCCCCGTCTGGCTGCGTAGACCGATGAAAAGTTCAAGTAACGAAGTGTTGGTCGTTTTGTAATTGTGCTGATCGGATTTATTTGTAACTTGCAACAACTGCTGACTTACTGTTTTTTCGATTAAAGGCTTCATTTTTAAATATTGCGATGCTTTCCCGTGGGCAATAAAAAACGAAGAACTAAGTCTAGCCTCATGATCCCGGTAAAAGAAATCCAAAACCTCACCGATAGGATATAGTTTTACTAACTGATCTTCTACAATGATAGTCCGCAAATGGCTCCATTGTGCTTTGCGTCCAATTTGAAGGATAATATCACGAATCCCATCAAACATCGTATTACTCTTAGTTTGCACATTGATATATGAAACATCTCCGCTTTGCTTTCCTTGTGAACCGCCGGAAAGTCCCGGCTTGTATATTTGCACAGTAAGTTCAATCATTCCTTTATCGGCCTTGTCGATGGCAAGGCCTAGGATTAAGGAGCGATCCGTAAGTTCTGTCTTGTCCCAGCAACCCGGCAACAATAGAACGCACACCATCAGACAGGCGGCAAATGCGGTTTTTCGCATAAAAGAGCCTTCTCTCAAAAAAATTGCCTTTTATTTTTTAGATCCGAATAGCTTATTGCGCGGTGAACGCAGTAAAATTTTTAACGGCGCACGAATGAGTGTATCCAGTAATTGCTTAGGTTGAAGAGGCGCTACAGGGTTTAGATACGGCTGCCCAAGGGATCTAAGACTTGTTAAATGCAGCAGGATCCAGAGAAAACCTATCATCAGACCGAATCCACCCAGGAATGTGCTTAAAATCATGAGCGGAATCTTTATAATTCTTAAAGCAGTAGCCATGTTATATTGAGGAATGGCAAAAGAAGCAATTCCGGTTAAGGAAACGACCACGACCATCGATGGAGAGGCAATACCTGCAGATATGGCTGCTTCACCAATAACGAGAGCGCCAACAATACTTATAGTGGAGCCAATCTGTCTTGGCAATCGCGCTCCGGCTTCCCGAAGAAGTTCAAAGAAGAATTCCATTATCGCGGCTTCATAAAATGCAGGGAAAGGAATGCCCTCACGCGCATTCATGAGGGCAAGTAAAAGGACGGTAGGAATCAATTCTGGATGAAAAGTCGTTAAAGCAATATATATGCTGGGCAAGCTTAAAGCAATAAAAAATGCAAATATCCTCATTATGCGAATTAGGGAGGCAATCATACTTCTTTGGTAAAAGTCTTCCGAGGATTGGTACATTTCTGTAAAAAGCCCCGGACATATTAAAATCGAACCTGTGCCCTCGACTAGCACGATGATTTTACCATCCAACAAAGCCGCAGTAGCGGTATCCGGCCGTTCTGTATAGCGGTATTGAGGGAATGGAGAATAAGTCGAATCCTCAATCCACTCTTCAATAAAAGAGGTGTCAAGAACATTAACTTTCTTCATTCTGGAAATTCGCTCTTTTAACTCAGCTAAGGCTTCCAAGTTAACTGCATTTATCAAATAAGCGATATTGACTTCAGTTTTGGTTTCTACCCCAAGCGTAAACTTTTCTAATTTAAAATTAGGGGTTTTTAACCGCTGCCTTAACATACCGATATTCTTTTGCAAATTTTCAACTGTACTCTCACGTGGACCATGAACTACGGATTCTGCACTCGGTTCGCTTACTTGCCTGGTTGTTAGTGAAGCAACTTTGTAAGACAAAGCTTGATTCCAGCCATTAATGAAGATAACAAGATGCCCTGTAACAATATCATCACTAGCTTCTATTAGATCGTTTACAAGCTTGGAGGATTGCGAGGAAACACCGTGGTTGCTGAAAAAGCGAATTACATCTTCAGGAGTGATAGAAATGGCAGGGCCTACTTCGTGGGGGACAAGGTCCTGAAGCGATGCTTTCATATAATTTAATGCTTTATTTTCAAATAACGAATCGAAATAAACGGAAAATGCTGTGTATTGGAGCTCTGGTCCAAAATGCCACTGAAAAACGGATAAGTCTTCGCAGTATTCAAAATGCGTTTCGAGCCATTTTAAATTAGATTCCAATACGGGTGAAATCGGTTGGATATCCGTTTCTGAGCGGGTACTGGCAAAGCTCGTTTGGTTCATGCTGTTAACCTCCAGAAGTAAGAACTATGCTTTAATGGTTTTCAATTCTAATAAGATTTATTCATGCTTCGCAGTTTTTTATTCACAAAGAGCATCACAATGATGAATGGCTGCCGCTGTTTTGACCATTTTCATTAAGCTTGATACAATAAGACAAACAATGTGGAATTACATTAATATCAAGTGGGGTGATCTAAGCTTGCAACATGAAAACGAACTATTGGATGTATGGTTGTCTTTGTCTCATATCCACTCCTCTTTAAATGATAAGTTAGAACAAGCACTGCTAAAAAACTTCGATTTATCTTTGAAGGAGTTTTATGTTTTGAATTTTATATCTAATTCCGAGGATAGGGAATTACGACTTCAGCAACTTCAAGAACTGGTGGGATTAAGCCAAAGTGCTACATCGAGACTTGTAGTTAGAATGGAAGCCAAAGAATGTGGAGCTTTAGAAAGACATATATGCGAGGATGATAGACGTGGTATTTATACCCGAATTACGGAGCTAGGCGAGAATAAATACCAGCGAGCTCTTCAGACTTTTAATGAGGTCTTACAAACAGAACTTCAAAAAGTGGGATTCAAATCAGAAGTAGAGAACCTTACAAAAAAGCTGTTTATAGCTATGACCTGAGTGGATATCGTTTTATTTGGTTCTTTAGGGTAATAGGTGGCCTGAACGTTGTGCTATAAATGGCTCTTTACAGGAGCTTGATTTTACCCTACACGATCCAGCTAAAATATAATTGAGATCGGTAGATAAGATGACTTGACATAATGATTTTTTTTCGTTAAATTAAATGCATGCGCATGCTTTTAATTGATTGAGAAGGTCCGTAAACAATAACTTATGAACAAGGAGTGATGGTAATGAAAGTGTTCGTAGTGGGATCGAATGGGCAAATCGGACAGCGTCTGATTCAACTCTTGAAGGATAGCAAAGAACATACTGTGCGGGCAATGGTACGAAAAGAGGAACAGGCCGAATCATTTGAAAAGGAAGGCGTCGAAACGGTTCTAGCAGATTTGGAAGGGACAGTCGACTCCATTGCAGCAGCCGCCATGGGCTGTGATGCCATTGTGTTTACGGCTGGCTCAGGTGGAAAAACGGGTGATGATAAAACACTGTTGATTGACTTGGATGGTGCAGGAAAAACAATTGAAGCGGCCGAAAAAGCAGGCATTGATCGGTTTATCATGGTCAGTGCAATTCAGGCGAATAACCGAGAGAGCTGGCACGAGAATATCCTTCCATATTATGCAGCGAAGCATTATGCAGACAGAGTGCTGGAAAGCAGCAGTTTGACATACACGATTATGCGTCCGGGTATTCTTTTGAATGAACCAGGAACCGGAAAAGTATATGCTGCTGAAAATATCACATATGGTAGTATCCCTCGTGAAGATGTAGCTCTTGCCATTTTGGCTGCTCTGAATGAGCGGCACACTTATAAGCGGGCATTTGATTTGATTGCTGGTGATGATTCGATTCCTGATGCATTGCAAAAGGTCTGAGAAATTCAGTAAGTAAAGCTTTTGTGGTGGAATGTAACCTTTTGAGATAAGTGAGGGCTTCGAAATGTTTGACTTGATGTTTTTATCCATTATAATCGGTTTGTTTGCCGTGGTACGTCAATTATGGCCTTTACCAAACCTTAAATATATAGATTACCAAGATTTTTTGAAACGGCGCATTCAATTTCGCCATTACAAGGTTATTGATATTCGGGATGCATTTGAGTATTTAGCTGATCCTACGCCTGGGACGATTAATATCTCGCTAGGGCGACTTCCTTACGTATGGAAAAAGCATCTTGCTCGCGAAGATCATGTCATTATATTGTCTACTGGGGTATTTCAATCAAAAAAAGCTGTGCGAATTTTAAAAAAGCGAGGATTTGAATATCTCCATGTAATTAAATATAAGACAGTTTTGCAGGTAAAATAATAAACTAGTTTTTTTCATGTGATTTAGACAAAGACTTGGAGGTTGACAAAAGCAACACACATGATAGTAAATATATGTTTGTGCATGCATCTTATTGTTGTTGAAATATAAGATCCGAGAGAGGAGTATTTCTTAATGAAAGATTTGTTTAGTCCATATACAATTAAAGGTTTAGAGCTGAAAAACCGTGTTGTGATGTCTCCAATGTGTCAATACTCGGTCGATAAGAAAGATGGTATTGCCACAGATTGGCATTACACGCACTATGTTAGCCGTGCCATAGGTGGAGCTGGTTTTATCATAATAGAAATGACAGATGTAGATCCGGACGGCCGCATTTCCGATTATGATCTTGGTTTATGGTCAGACGAGCAGATTCCAGCTCTGAAACGGATTGTAGATGCTTGTCGCAGTTATGGTGCAAAAGTGGGAATCCAAATCGCACACGCAGGACGTAAGGCGGAAGATGCCGAGATTCCTGTAGCGCCATCCGCGATCGCTTTTGATGAAAATTCGAAACAACCCCGGGCGCTTACAACAGCCGAGGTTAATGGAATGGTAGAGAAATTCCGCACTGCTGTAGCTCGCGCTGTCAAAGCTGGATTCGATACGATTGAGATTCATGGTGCTCACGGCTATTTGATTCATCAATTCCATTCTCCGATTACAAACAAACGGGACGATGAATATGGTAAAGACCTTACGTTATTTGGTCGGGAGATCATTCAGGCTGCAAAGGCCGAGATGCCGAAAGACATGCCGCTGATCATGCGTATTTCGGCCAAGGAATACGTTGAGGGTGGATATGGGATTCAGGAAAGTATGGCTTTTGCCAAGGAATATCAAAATGCAGGGGTAGACATGTTTGATATTTCATCTGGTGGAGAGGGACCTATTGCTGCATGGGGCAGACCAGGAACTCACGCGGCTTATCAAGTACCACTCGCTAAAGATATCAAACAAGCCCTTGATATTCCGGTGATCGCTGTTGGGAGACTGGATGATCCCATTTTGGCGAATGCAGTCATCGGAAATGAAGAGGCCGATTTGGTCGCTGTCGGAAGAGGAATGCTGAGAAATCCATATTGGACCTTAGAAGCCGCATCGAAATTGCGAAAAGAAACAGCCATTCCTAAACAGTATACTACAGGATTCTAAGACAGACTTGTATGCTGATCTAAACGATATGAAATGAAAATATCCCAACTTTCATTACATGACAATTCCTACAACATGACATTATTTTGGGGCTGCCTTCGGGCAGCCTCATTTGATTTTGATTTGGAGCAGGAAACAGATAACGTTAAAAGGATTTTACCTACTGTCCTTCCTTATTTGACACAACATCAAGAAGATTATGCAAATAAGCGATACCGCGTATCTGTTCAACCAATGCATTATCAATGTATTGAAGAGACTCAATGGCAATTTGCTTAACTTGGGCAATGTTTTTTTTATCAAGCCCAGACAATACTTCACGAACAATATCCAAGGAGTAAGCGACTCTTTGAACCGTTCGGATGATAAGCACCTTGCGAATATCAGAAGGGCTATATATACGGAATCCACTCTCTTTATGGCGCTCGGGCCTAATTAACCCTTCCTTTTCCCAATGCCGAATAGCGGAAGCAGATACATTCGCTTCTTTAGCTACATCTCCAATCGTAAACGAATTTTTATTACGGTACTTTGGGAAATCTGTCCACTCTTTTAAATCAAGCATGTCGACTGTTCTTTGTACGGTTTCCTTTTCTGCATGAAGGTTTACTTGTGCCTTGTTAATGATCCATAAAGCATCAAGTTTTTCCCCATTTACGATGCGTGGCATAACCTCTCGAATCACATTCATTCCAAAACCAGCGTACATCGCACGTATACATTGAAAATAAGCCTCATGTTCCTTTGTATAGTTGCGATACCCATTTGCCATTCTCTCGACTTTAGGAATAAGTCCCCAAGCTTCATAATGCCTTAATGCACTCGTACTTATCTTCAATTTCTTTGCTATCTCAATACCCTTCATCTCGATTCCCTTCTTTTAACCTACAATTAATAGTTAAACCAAATGACGGTTTTTTCTCTAAAATCAGTATAATACATGGATAAATTTTAATAAACATTAGCATTTGCGCTAATGTTGTACGATAAGGGGGTAACTGGGTTAATAAGCCCTTTAAACGAGGAGGTTGATCACTTGTCAACAAAACGCTTCGGAACCGCGATCCCCATTTTACCCAGCAGATCTATGGACGAACAGTTGGATTTCTACCAAGCGCTAGGCTTCGAAGTGACCTATCGTCAAGCCAAACCAAACCTATACGCTTGCGTCCGCCACAGTATTGTAGAACTGCATTTCTTTGTACTCAAGCAATTGAATCCAGCAAATTCTTATAGCATGTGCTACGTCCACATTCCTGACGTGGATGCCGTGTATAAGGAATTCAGCGAAAATTTAAAAAAAGCGTACCGGAAAATCCCTACCAAGGGATTTCCCAGAATTTCTAAACCGAGCAACCTGATGGAAGATCGCAGATTCCACATCATCGATCCTGCCGGTAACCGCTTGTTGATTGGAACTAAGCATGCCGCCCCAAGGTTAATCGTGGAAGAGACCTCTAAATTTGCAAGCGCGTTCGAAACCTCATACCGGTTGATGTACGCCAAAGACGAACCAGCGGCTGCAGCCAAAGTGCTGGATCTTGTTCTTCCAAAAGCCGAAGAGGCATCGGCATCGCTTCGATATAGAGCGTATGTATTACGTGCCGATATCGCCGTCTCTATGGATGAACGGGCTATTGTGAATACTTTCGTCCAAGAAGCAGATCGGATGTCGTTATCCGATACAGTACCTGGAGACGCGACGGAAGAATACGAAAAACTAAAGGAACTTAGAGCGTACTTGGAAGATAGGGACAATTGCTAAATAGATTTTGATTCAGAAAGGACATTTGTTGAGAGGCATCAAGTTAGATTTCAATGGAATGAGAGCACGTTTCCCTGGCACAGCCCCATCCACCTACAAGGTGATGGGGCTTGTGCTTTGTATATCGAACCTCGTATGTAGAATGCTTTTTTTTAAAAATGAATACTTTTGCAGCGGAATTGTATCCAGATGATGCTTATATGAAATATCTCGTTTTAATCGATTTGTATGCTACGGCACTACCTTTTTACTTTGCTCTGTATCAAGCCATGCCACTCTTCTATCTTTTGGCGGAGAAAGACGATGCCCCGGGTATCATAGTAATCGGAATGGTCATGATTTTTGCCTCCATGGTGATTGCCGTGTTTGCTGCTGTTCTCCAAAAGCTTTTGAAAGAGGCTATTGATATAAAATCAGAAAATGATTTGACGGTCTGAGGTGAATAACATGGCGATTATAATCAATATTGATGTGATGTTGGCTAAAAGAAAAATGAGCGTAACAGAACTTGCGGAGAGGGTTGGAATAACGATGGCTAACCTTTCTATATTGAAAAATGGAAAGGCAAAAGCGATTCGTTTATCAACTTTAGAGGCGATTTGTAAGGTTTTAGAATGTCAGCCTGGAGATATTTTAGAATATAAAAGCGACAAAGACACTAAGGATTAAATGAATAAACGGCCGTATCGTACTAACGGGAAACTATCGTTGAACAATAAGGGAGAAGAAAAGCAGCCGGTCGAAATGATCGGCTGCTTTGCGTTGAAGCAACGGGTAATATACGGGCAATTCGCGGAAAGAATCGTCTCTTCCGGAGGCAAAAAAATAAATTGAACGCAAAATAACACTATGATATAATCGATAGCGTTATTGACAAATTAAATCAAAGAGTATATTCATTTTTATTCCCAGTTTAATTGTACATCTGGAACTTTGATTTGTCAATGCTCTTTTTTATCCCAATAAAATGGAAAAAGGAGTGTGTTCAGGAGAGATGGAAGCGAACGATTGGCGGCAGGAACAGGAGCGGCTGGAACGGGTCAGGAACAAATTGCAGGCGAGAATCACCGAACTGGAGCCGGAAGTTGCCGGACTGCGTGATCAGGCTACGGACATCCGCAAGCGGTTTTGGGAAGAAGTTACGATCAACACAAGTACGAACGAAGATTTCGAAGAGTCGTTCTACACGATTAACCAGCAGTCCGGGGTATTGGCCGAACGGGAGCGCGGCCACAAGCTGTTGACGCAGCAATGGAAAAGCATGAACCGTCTGCTCCGATCTCCTTATTTCGGACGCATCGACTTTCAGGAGGATGGCCTGGACCTCTGCGAGCAGATCTATATCGGCGTATCTTCCTTCGTCGACGAAGACGGATTGAGCTTTCTGATCTATGACTGGCGTACGCCAATCGCTAGCCTGTACTACGACTATTCCCCCGGCCTGGCGTCTTATGTCACGCCGGCCGGACGAATCGAAGGGACGATGGAGCTCAAACGACAGTTTCAGATTGAAAACGGGCAAATCCGCAACATGTTTGACACGAGCGAAACGATCGGAGACGAGTTGCTGCAGCAAGTGCTCGGCAAAGGTGCGGACTCGCAAATGAAGAGTATCGTAGCAACCATCCAGAAGGAACAAAACGCCATCATCCGTAATGACACAAGCCGGATGCTTATCGTACAAGGGGCGGCCGGCAGCGGTAAGACTTCCGCAGCATTGCAGCGGGTGGCGTACTTGCTGTACAAACACCGCCAGACGATCAGGGCCGATCAAATCGTTCTTTTCTCACCGAATCCGATGTTTACCAGTTATATATCCACCGTCCTTCCGGAGCTCGGTGAAGAGAATATGCAGCAGACGACTTTTCAAGAATATCTCGACTATTGGCTAGGTTCCTCGTTACGACCGGAGGATACCTTTGATCAGATCGAATTTGTACTGACCGCACAAGGAGCGCCGGGGTATGAGGCACGTCTTCAGGGGATCGAGTATAAAGCTTCTGAGGCTTTCCTGCAAGCCCTGCAGAACTATGGAATGTGGTTGGGAAGGGAGGGCATGCAATTCAACGGTATTCGGATTCGGGACCGCGATTTGATTACCGCGAAGCGAATGAGAGCGAAATTTTACGGTTATGACCGTTCCCTGCCGCTATTCAATCGTGTCGCTCTCTTGCAGGAATGGCTGCTGGATGAACTGGCTTCGCTGGAACGCATGGAACGGGAAGCACCTTGGGTACAGGAAGAGTTGAATTATCTCGACACCGAGCAGTACGCGGAAGTCTTCGGAATGCTGCATAAAGAGAAGGAAGTATTCGACTTTGCGGAACAATTCGCCGTAGTTCGCGAGAAAATGAACAACAAGCGACGGGAAGATGAAGGCGACTTTGACTTCGCTCGGAGGGAGGAAGATCTGCTTCGCCGAAGGATCGTGAAAGAAAGCTTTAAACCGCTAAGGAAAAGTGTGAAGAAATTTTCGTTTGTAGATGTCAAAGGCATATATGGCCAATTGTTTGTCGACGAAGCCGATTATCGGGAGAAGACGAATGGGGCCGTCATCCCCCCGCTGTGGCCTGAAATATGTAGGCAAACCAAGGAAATGCTGCTCCGAAACGAGTTGTTCCACGAGGATGCGACTCCGTATTTGTATGTAAAAGAAATGATTGAAGGCGTCCGGACGAACACGGAGATCCGGTATGTCTTCGTTGATGAAGGTCAGGATTATTCGTCGTTTCAATATGAATATCTAAAAAAGCTGTTTCCCCGTGCCCAGATGACGGTGCTAGGCGATTTCGGGCAAGCGATTTTCATGCAGGCTACAAGTTTGGCTGCATCCGATTCGCCGCTGGTCCGCCTTTTCGGCGAAGCCGAAACAAGCCTTGTGTGCCTTGTACGCAGTTATCGTTCAACCAGGGAGATTGTTGAATTTACGAAATGGATGCTTCCAGACGGGGAAGAAATTGCACCGTTTGAAAGGGGAGGCCAAAAGCCCCTTCTGACGAGACTGGACGGCGGGGAGAAGCGTGATGCGCAAATTCTGGCAGACATCGCGGCGCTCAGGGCCGAGGGCTTCGATTCCATCGCCGTCATTACGAAGACCGCAGCCGAAAGCCGTGAGGCCCATGAAGCGTTACGAATTCAAGGAGGCGAAGCTCTGCAGCTCATTACGAAGGAGACGCTGGTCTTTGAAAAAGGAGTGATGGTCATTCCCGTATATCTTGCCAAGGGTGTCGAGTTCGATGCAGTCTTGGTCTATGATGCTTCGCCCGAAGCTTACGGCCGGGATAACGAACGCAAACTTCTTTATACGGCGTGTACGCGGGCCATGCACCAGCTTCATCTTTACACGACGGGTGATTGGTCGCCGTTCGTGCAGGCATTGCCTGCGAATTTGTACGAGAAAGCGCCATATTGACGGATCGGGGTGACGTCGGCCGCGATAAGCTGCGCTCATGCTTCGGCAAATCTTCACATACACAGCTCGTTGAGCAGAAAGCAGGAACCTATGTCAAAACTTACGCAAACAAAAACGATGTCAGCCGGCGGGGACGACTTCTCGCTGAAAGCCATTCTGCCGCCGCTCGCGGCGATTGTTGTCGGCATGATCATGGTTATTCTGGACAGCACGGTCGTCAATAATGCTATTCCGAAACTCGTTGAATACTTCGACACCGATTTGAAGACGATCCAATGGACCGTCACGGGCTATACGCTGGCCTTATCCGCCGTTATCCCGCTTGCAGGCTGGATGAGTGATAAATTCGGCTCCAAGCAAATTTTCATGATTACAATCGCCCTGTTCACGATTGGCTCCGTTCTGTGCGGCATCGCGCAAACGCCGGAACAGCTGATCATTTACCGCATCATTCAAGGCTTGGGCGGCGGGATGGTTGGCCCGATCGGGATGACCATGGTGTTCAAGCTCGCTCCTCCAGAGCGCCGCGGATCCATCATGGGTGTACTCGGCATCCCCATGCTGATAGCACCGGCGTTCGGTCCGGTGCTATCCGGCTGGCTGGTCGATTCTGTCAGCTGGCACTGGATTTTCATCATCAATCTGCCGATCGGCATTATCGCCTTCATTCTCGGGTATAAATATTTGCCGAAATCCGACCGCCATGCGGCGCCGCATCTGGACCTCTTCGGCATGTGCCTCGCGCCGATTGCCTTCTCTATGCTGGCGTACGGCGTAAGCGAAGGCGGCACCAACTGGTCCTCGGCTTCGACGATCACGGGCTTGACCGTCGGCGGTATTGCGCTCATCCTCTTCATCTTCGTGGAACTGGCACAGAAGCAGCCGCTGCTGGAGCTGAAAGTGTTCAAGTCGTCCGACTTTACACGGAGCATCATCTTGACGTGGATCGTACAGCTCGGGCTGTTCGGTGCTATGCTGATCGTGCCGCTGTACCTGCAAGGCGTCATGCACTACACCGCGCTTGAAACGGGCTGGATCATGATGCCTTATGCGCTATGCGCAGGAATCGGCATGCCGGTCAGCGGCCGGCTGTTCGACAAGATCGGCGCGCGTCCGCTCGCCTTCGTCGGTCTTTCCGTCGTATCCATTTCCCTGTTCATCTTGTCCGGCATATCGGTGGATACCTCGCTGTGGGTTATCATCCTGTGCATGTGCATCATGGGTCTCGGCATGGGCTTCTCCATGATGCCGCTCAACACGCATGTCCTGAACTCTGCGCCTCGTCGTCTGGTGAGCCGCGTTACACCGCTGACAACAGCGGCTCAGCAAGTCGTCGTCTCGTTCGCAGTCGCGGGCCTGACGGGTTATCTGATGTCGCAAATCACTTCCCATGCCGCAAGCGCGGGAGCGGACGCAAATCCGCTGAACGCCGTCGTCGCGGGTTACGGCGATGCGTTCTTCCTGTCCGCGTGTCTCGCGACCGCGGGTGTCGCACTGTCGCTCCTGCTGCGTAAACCGAAGCAGCAGGAAGAAGACGGAACCGCCGGCGGGCACAATCCGGACCCGGCGATGATGGGTCACTAATCGCGAATCGGCTCCGATTCGCTCGTATGCAAATAGCCTTGGCCGTTAGTCGGCCAAGGCTCTATTTTTTGCTGATTATGTTAATCTGTACAGTAAGTCTTTACAAGGGCATGGGACTGTTCCGCGCTGGCTCGGCGCTGTGTGGCTTGTCGCAGGAAATGACACAGCTTATCTTCTTCCGCGCCATCAAGCAGGTTTACTGCATGAATTTATACAATTTTTAAAAAGTCACCGGAAGTCTAGTGCTTTAATCGTTTTATGAGATTAACCAATGAGGTTAACCAGCTTACACTGGTTAACCTCATTTTCAATATGGGGAAGCAAGCATCTAATCAATTTGGAGCACTGCTTTACCGGAAAACTTCCGCTCCATTAATTGTTGAGCAATCGTTCCAATATCCTTCCACGATGCCTCTACTTCGATTCTAGGTGCTAACTTGCCTTTTGAAACAAGCTCACCTAGTAATTTTAGTCCTGCCGAGTGTCAGGACCACGTTTTCAATCTTGTTAATATAAAACTTGCAATATGCAAATGTTTAGAGTATAAATAAAACAAGAGGTGAAGCAAGTGGAAAACCTGAGAGAGATTTTTCAAATCATGACTCGTCGTTTTGGATTATTGGATAAAAACTGCTGCACAGCAGGGGGAGTGGATATTTCTTTAGTTCAAAGCCATATTATTTATGAAATTGATCGCAAGCATAACCCCTCTATTCAGCAGGTAGCGGATTCGCTGGCAATAGACGTAACAACGTTTAGCCGTCAGGTTCAAAGCCTCGTGAAAATGGGATTAGTAAAAAAAACGCCGCTTCCCGAAGACCGTAGAATCCACATTTTAAATTTGACCACTGAAGGCAAATACATCGCAACGGTTATTGATGGTCAAATGAATGTATATTTAAAAGAGGTCTTTTCGCACATGTCTGAATTTGAGCAAGAAATGGTCATTAACTCGATCAAATTGCTTAACGAAAGCATGGCCAAATCCAGCGTATGCTGCACACCATTGGGATAAATATTTATCCCTTTAAAAATAATTAATACTTGCAAATTGCAAATAATATAGAGGAGGAAATAAAAATGATTAGAAGTATTCCTGTCAACCAAAAAAACCATTTGCCAGTCGCCATTATTGGAGCTGGACCGGTAGGTCTTGCAGCCGCCGCACATTTGATTTCTAAAGGAGAGTCCTTTCTACTGTTTGAAGCTGGGAACGAAGTCGGAGCCAATATTAAAAAATGGGCCCATGTTAAGCTATTTTCCCCGTGGCAATACAATATGGATAAGGCCGCTAAACATTTATTGCTTTCGGCTGGTTGGGTTGCCCCAGGCCTTACGGATATTCCTACAGGCAAAGAGCTGGTGGAGCAATACCTCAAGCCTTTCTCGGAGCTCCCTGAAATAAGTCCGTATATTCATTTAAATACGAAGGTAACGGCGATTAGCCGTAAAGGTTTAAGTAAAGTCAGAACATACGGTCGTGAAGAGCTTCCCTTTGTCATCTATGTCAATCAACAGGGTAAACAACTCGTTTTTGAGGCAAGAGCGGTTATTGATGCAACGGGAACATGGTCCAATCCGAATCCCATTCATTCGGACGGTGTTTTTACAGCTGAGGAACAATCCCTGAATAGCCAAATTAATTATGGCATACCTGACGTATTAGGTAAGGACAAAGCTCGCTACAACGGTAAAAAAGTGCTTGTAGTCGGGAGCGGGCATTCCGCCATTCATACACTGTTGGACCTGGCTGAGCTTCAAATCCAGGGAAATGAGACCGAAATGACATGGGCAATAAGGAAACAAAATTTGGACGATGTTTATGGCGGACGTGAGTTAGATGGATTGCCAGCCAGGGGCGAACTCGGCGTTCGAATTCAAAAGTTGGTGAAATCGGGAAGTGTGAAAGTGATGACCTCGTTTTATATTGAACAATTAAAACAGACGAATGGCAAAATCCAAGTGATCGGTACGGCTGGTTCAGAGAAAGCCTTTATTGATGGCGTCGACGAGATCGTGTGCAACACGGGCTCTCGTCCTGATTTATCATTTATCCGTGAAGTAAGAGTGATGACGGATCCGAGTCTGGAAAGTGTTTATGAGCTTGCGCCGCTAATTGATCCAAACGTTCATAGCTGCGGCACGGTTCGACCTCATGGAGAAAAGGAGCTTCGACAATCCGAAAAAGATTTTTATATCGTTGGCTCTAAAAGCTATGGGAGAGCTCCGACATTTTTAATGGCAACAGGGTATGAGCAGGTGAGATCGGTAGTGGCTGCATTAGTGGGGGATATGGAGTCCGCGCGTAAAGTCGAGCTGGAATTACCGGAGACAGGTGTTTGCAGTATTGGTGCCGGTAGCGGAAGAGGCGGTGGAGACAGCTGCTGCGAGCCTGTAAATATTGAGGCGCCAAAGGATACTTGCTGCGGCACAACAGCTAAACCCGAAACGACGACGTCATCAGATACGGAGGCTTGAAAATGACTAATGTTGTATATGATTCGATCATAATAGGTGGAGGCCAGTCTGGTTTAGCCGCGGCATATTACTTACAAAAAGCTAAGCTGAACTTTATGATATTGGAGAAAAGCTCAGAGCATTTGGGATCATGGGCAAACTATTATGACAGCTTAACTTTATTTTCGCCTGCAGCTTATTCTTCATTGCCGGGACTTAAGTTTCCAGGGGGAGGAAGTTACTATCCACACAGAGATGAAGTTGTTCAGTATTTAAAAACATATGCGGCTCATTTTAATTTTGAAGTCCAATATAATCAAGAGGTCATAAAGGTACAAAAAGATAATGGGATTTACATCATTAAAACCTCTAATGACGACGTTCTCCGTACGCGTTCAATCATTTGTGCAAGTGGAGCTTTTATTAAACCCAATATTCCGCACATCCCAGGGAGTGCTGATTATCAAGGGAAATTATTGCATTCCAAACAATACCGAAATGATGAGGCGTTTAGAAAGCAGCGGCTTATTGTTGTTGGAGGAGGGAACTCCGCCGTCCAGATCGCAGTGGAGCTGGCGAGGACGGCAAATGTGACGTTAGCTTCCAGAAGTCCCCTTAAATTCGTTCCCCAAATCATTGGAGGGAAAGATATTCATTTCTGGCTGACCATTACGGGATTAGACAAGTCAACTTGGGGGAAGCGTTTGTTGAAGAAAACTAGTGATGGCGTAATTGATAATGGCATTTATAAAAAAGCCGTTAATCAGAAGAAACCTGAAGCTAAACCTATGTTTAAAGCTTTTACAAGGGATGGTGTGGTTTGGGAGGATCATACGCAAGAAAAGATTGATGCTGTTATATTTGCAACCGGTTATGTTCCGAATTTTGATTATCTCGCCGCCGAACTAAATATATTGGATGAATCAGGAGCGCCTTTAAAGCAAACTTCTGAAAATATACATTTCGTAGGATTGCCCTGGCAAACGTCATTTTCTTCGGCTACGATTCGAGGCTCCGGAAGAGATGCAAAAGCGGTTGTTCGAGAGCTCATAAAAAAACTCTGACTTTACAAAAGCTTCATATATTCGCCGTTGATTATATAAGTTATTCATTATATGCTTATATTATGAAATGCAGTCACCAAGATAAATCGGGGGGGCAATATATGGAGCAAAAAATTCAAGATATGGCGGAATCCTATAAATTGTTAGCGGATAAAACACGGTTAACGATTATTGCTTTGTTAAAAGAAAAGGAGCTTTGTGTCTGTGATATAACCGAAATGATTGGGATGTCGCAACCAAACGCCAGTCAGCATCTTCGAAAGCTGAAAGCAGCAGGGCTGCTGAATGAAAAGAAAAAGGGGCAGTGGGTCTATTATTCATTAAACCCAGAAGCTGAAGCTTATGTACAATGCGTTTATGAATATTTGCCTTCCACGAAAGAAAAAATAGCGGGCTTGAAAAATAACAGCTGCGGTGTACAGGAGGAAGCATGACAGTCATTGCCGTTTTAATTTTTCTGCTTACCCTTACCTTTGTCATTTGGCAGCCGAAAGGATTAAGCATTGGTTGGTCGGCAACGGCCGGTGCTGTTCTGGCGCTCCTCTTTGGGGTTGTGAGCTTCGCTGATGTAGGCGCGGTTGCAGGGATTGTATGGAACGCAACCCTTGCCTTTGTAGCGATCATCTTGATTTCGCTGATCTTAGACGAAATTGGTCTTTTTGAATGGGCAGCACTGCATATGGCACGTCTGGCAAAAGGGAATGGCAAGCTTATGTTTGTGTATGTCATTCTGCTTGGGGCTGCTGTAGCTGCGCTTTTTGCAAACGATGGTGCCGCATTAATCATTACCCCGATCGTTCTTTCCATGGTGAGGGCTTTGAAATTTGAAGATAAAATGATTTTGCCTTTTATTATGGCGAGTGGGTTTATTGCAGATACAGCTTCTCTGCCTCTAGTTGTGAGTAATTTGGTTAATATCGTATCTGCTGATTACTTTGGAATCGGGTTTGTAGCGTATGCAAGCCGTATGATCGTTCCCAACTTCTTCTCGATTATGGCAAGTTTAATCGTGCTTTATCTGTTGTTTAGAAACAGCATTCCGAAAAATTACAATGTATCTCAATTAAAAAAGCCAGTCGATGCCATAAAGGATAAAGGGCTATTCAAGCTTTCTTGGATCATTTTATCTGTTTTACTGATTGCGTATTTCGGCAGCGAATTTTTCTCCATTCCGGTTTCAATTGTAGCAGGTATGGCGGCTATTGGATTTCTCATTGCAGCCCGTAAGAGTCCAGTCATCCATACGAAAAAGCTTATAAAGGGAGCCCCATGGACGGTCGTCCTTTTCTCCTTGGGCATGTATGTTGTGGTATACGGCTTGCGAAATGCGGGGCTGACGGATGCCCTTGGAGAGGTGATTCAGGCTGTTGCAGATAAAGGATTGTTTGCTGCAACGGTGGGAATGGGCTTCATTGCCGCGATTTTGTCTTCCTTTATGAATAACATGCCGACGGTCATGATCGATGCGTTAGCTATAAACGGAACGCAAACGGAAGGTATGCTCCGTGAAGCCTTAATTTACGCTAATGTGATTGGCTCTGATTTAGGACCGAAGATCACACCGATTGGTTCACTTGCCACTCTTCTATGGCTTCATGTGCTTTCGCGCAAAGATGTGAAAATTAGCTGGGGTTATTATTTTAAGATCGGTATTTTGTTAACTGTACCGACCCTATTTATTACGCTTGCGGGGTTGTCTGCATGGCTTTATTTCATCCATACAGTAAACATAAACGTCTGGATTTCCACTATTTTGGTGGCTGTCGTCATCTTGTTGATTACAGTAGTTTTGGTGAAATGGCTGGGCAAAAAAAACAAACCATCCATATTGAAAAGGGGATAAGAAAATGGAAAACAAACCACTCATTTATTTTTTGTGCACAGGAAACTCTTGCAGAAGCCAAATCGCCGATGGTTTTCTAAACTCACTTGGCGGGGAGAAATATGAAGTGAAAAGTGCGGGGCTTGAAGCACATGGGCTAAATCCTCGTGCCGTTCAAGTGATGAAAGAAGCGGGTGTTGATATTAGCAGCCATACTTCTGATGTCATTGACGCTGAAATTTTAAATCGTGCTGATTATGTTATTACCCTTTGTGGGCACGCTGACGAGCATTGTCCTGTCGTCTCCAATCCGAACGTGACCAAATGGCACTGGGGATTTGATGATCCGGCAAAAGCAACCGGAACAGAGGAAGAAATGATGTCTCAGTTCCGTATTGTTCGCGATTCGATTAAACATCGCATCGAACAATTCGTACAAGAAGGCAAGTAATTTAAACTTTTCTAAAGTGGAGTCATATATAATGAACGATCAGGTGTTCAGTTGAGAATAGCGTTTTTCTACAGGGAGGCAGCCTAATGAATAGAAGAGCTGTAGTTGCGGGAGCCACAGGCTTAATTGGTAAAGAGCTTGTCCAATTATTGCTTAACGATCCGGCGTACACCTCCATAACGTCGCTTGTTCGACGACGAACGGATATTGTGCATCCAAAGCTTATGGAGCAAGTCATCGACTTCGATCAATTGCAGCAAGTCGATGTACAACTGGACGGTGCAGATGTATTTTGCACACTTGGTACGACAATCAAGAAGGCTGGGAGCCAAGAGGCTTTTCGAAAAGTGGACTATCAATACCCGCTATCGCTCGGGCAATTGGCAAGCAGGCAAGGAGCAAAGCAGCTATTGCTTGTATCTGCAATAGGGGCCAATCCATCATCGCGAGCCTTCTATACTCGTGTGAAGGGGGAAGTAGAGGAAGCGCTGCGGAGCCTTGAGCTTCCGGCTTTGCATATTTTCCGCCCTTCTCTGCTGCTTGGCAAGCGGGAGGAATTCCGGTTCGGGGAACGAATCGCCGCATCGTTGTCTGGCTTGCTTTCTCCGCTGTTTTCGGGAGCGTTGAGAAAGTATGCCCCTGTCCAGGCCAGTTCTGTTGCCAAAGCTATGATTTTTGCAGCGAAAAGCAATCAGGCAGGCAATCATATTCATGAAAATGAACAGCTCGTAAAGTTAGAGCAGGAAAAATAAAACAGCTGTAACCTAGGACGTTATTTTCAGGTCCGAGGCTACAGCTGTTTCTTTATTCGAAGGCTGTCCTATGGTTGACTTAGCAGAGTGCTTGGATAATAATTTAGGTCCTTCACGCTGCCAGATGTTCATAAAGGCTTTGACTACGTCGGGATCGAATTGTGTTCCTGCATTTTTCTGAATTTCCGCTACTGCATATTCAACATCGAGCTCCCCTCTGTACACCCTCTTAGAGGTCATCGCATCGAACGTATCCGCAACGGCCATAATTCTAGCTGCAATCGGAATTTCATTATGTCCAATGCGGCTCGGGTAGCCTCGTCCGTCAAATCTTTCATGATGATGAAGAATCATATCCAGAATGCCGGACCGTTTAAGATGGGAGATATGACTTAACATTTCATAACCCGTAAGAGGATGCTCCTTAATAATTTCAAACTCTCCGTCCGTTAATCTTGATGGTTTGAGGAGAATATGCTCGGGCACGCCGATCTTCCCAATGTCATGAAGGATTCCGCCAATATAAATGCGTTCGCACGCTAGCTTGGACAGGTTCATTTCTTCGGCGATTTTCTTCGAGTAATAAGCCACGTTATCCGAGTGATCGGCCGTATAATGATCTCTTGAATCCAAGGCTTTAGCTAATGTAAAGGTAAGCTGAAGTGTGTTTTGCTTCTGTTTGATGTAATACAGAATCATAAACGAGATGGATGAGGAAGTCAGGAAATACGTAACGATCAAGGTGAAGACTCTCAAGAGGAATTCATCATGAATGAGAAAAACCGCCTGCTGCTCCAAATTAACTCTAAAGAAAACGATGAGAACGACGAGTGCGCTTCGAATCCAGGTTTCCTTCCAAAAAGAAAGACCGACCAGTAAGCTTAGCATTAAATAAGCGAACTGGAACAATATATAATTGTCAAAAGCAAGGTCAGCCGCAATAACAGCAAACAATGCGATTCCGAATAAGGAGCGGCTAGTATATTTACTGAGAATAAAGATTTCCGCATGATTAGCGATGTAGTTTTTCATAGGACTGATGACCTCTGCAATTCATTCGATTCATTTCTAAATTATGTATTTAGACTATATCACATTCTAATGCATGACCTCCATAAAGAATATATGAATTTATGCTCGGTCGTATACGTATTCATCACTTAGCCGAAAACGTCTTCTGATTTTCGTTATGAATTCTAATCAGAACGATAGATATCCAATCGCTGTTGCGTAGGAGTGATCTGTAATTACCTTTATGATAGAAATATCGAGGAGGGATGCAGATTGTACGCTAAGCTTTATAAGTATCGATGGCAATATTTAATGATTTTACCGGGCGTGGTCCTGCTGTTACTTTTCAACTATATCCCTATGGCAGGGATACAGGTTGCATTCCGGGATTTCCAAATCGGAACATCCATATGGAATAGTGCATGGGTTGGTTTTGATAATTTTTCCTTTATCCAAGACCCTCAGTTTTTGACCGTAGTCAAAAATACACTCTATATATCGGTGTTAAAATTTTTCTTCGGCTTTCCGGCGCCGATCCTGCTGGCCCTGCTGATTAATGAAGTGACGCGGCCGGTGTTCAAGCGATTCGTGCAATCGGTCAGCTACCTGCCCCATTTCTTTTCATGGATTGTAGTGGCCTATATTCTTCAATCCTTTTTGACACTCGACAGTGGTCTGGTCAACCAGTTTATAAACCAAGCGGGTGGGGACTCCATCTTCTTCTTGGGATCGACGGAATGGTTCCGGCCCATGGTGGTGCTAAGCGGCTTGTGGAAAGAAACAGGATGGAACACAATTCTTTATTTGGCGGCCATTACGACGATTGATCCCCAGCTCTATGAATCCGCCAAGGTCGAGGGCGCAGGCAAGCTTTCGCAAATCCGCCACATTACAATTCCGGGTATGCTGCCGACGATAACGATTGTGCTGATCTTGAGCATTCCAAGCTTGATCACCGTAGGCATGGATCAAATTTATCCACTGATGAATTCGGCTAACCAGGAAGTTGCTGACGTGCTGGATACGTATATTTTACGCAGCGGCTTGCAGCAAGGCTACTTTGGCATGGCTACCGCGGTTGGTTTGCTCTCCTCTATTATCAGTCTGGTTTTAGTCGTAGGGACGAATCAGTTTTCAAGAAAAATAAACGGCGAAGGATTATGGTGATGGCGTATGAAGATGAGCAAAGGTGAAAATATTGCCCAATACGTCATCGTAGCGTTGCTCGGTCTGCTGTGTATATCCGTGCTTTATCCGTTTTTGTATATGCTGGCCATATCCTTGAATGACGGAGCGGATGCCGCCAAGGGCGGGGTATATTTATGGCCGCGGAATTTCACACTTATTAATTATGAAATCGTTCTTGGCAATGAGATTATTCGTAATTCTTATCTGATAACGATTGGAAGGACCGTCATCGGAACGGTTGGCGGACTGCTCGTTACGCTGCTTGTGGCGTATGGCTTGTCCTACCGTGGACTTCCTTTTAGAAGCACCATTCTCGGCTATATTCTGATTACGATGTTATTTAGCGGCGGCCTAGTTCCGTACTACATTCAGCTGAACAATCTAGGCTTGATAAATACGTTCTGGGTGTATGTCCTGCCGGGCCTATTCTCCGTCTGGAACATGTTTGTCATGCTGAAATTTATTCAGGGCATACCAGAGGCGCTGGTTGAATCCGCTGAATTGGATGGTGCGGGCCCGCTTCGGATTTTAATGCAGATGATTATTCCACTGTCCAAGCCGATGCTGGCTGCGCTAGGCTTGTTCACGGCGGTTGGCCATTGGAATGATTGGTTCGCGGGCGCCTTCTTCGTTACGAAGCAGGAATTGATACCCGTTCAAACGTTTCTGCAGCAGCTGCTGGCTGCGTCGGATTTGTCCGCTGTACTTGGCTCGAACACCAATCAGGAGGCGCTGGCGAGAAGCTCGCAGCTTCAGAATATTACGCTGATGTCGATTAAAATGGCCGTTGTGATGGTCAGTGCGATTCCTATTCTTTGCGTGTATCCATTTTTGCAGAAATACTTTGTCAAAGGAGTCCTTGTGGGCTCGGTCAAAGGCTGATTCTTCGGGTATTAGAGCAACATTTATATACCGATATGAAGTACAATCTTGTATAGGGGGAGTATGACAGTGAAATCTAAAAAGCGTTTCTTAACGGCATTAACCGTTGCCGTATCGCTGACAGTAATGGCGGGTTGTTCTAATTCCGGAACCAATCAGCCAAGCAGCACCGATACGGGCAGCGCGGCGGCTAGCGGTTCAACCTCGTTCAATCTGTGGCTTGGATGGACAGCAACAACGAATAATGACAGCTTGGTCCAGAAGTATTGGCGCGAGAAAGAGCCTGGTGTCGATGTTAAGCTGGAAACGACACAGGGCGATGCAATGACAGCGCTTAATTTGAAAATTAACACAGGCGGCTTTGAAGACGCGGCTATTTTTGGCCGAAATGAAACGGTTAAGAGCGCCATGAACCGTTCTAAACAGCTGATGTCTTTAGAGCAGTATTTCGATATGCCGGATAAGTATCCGGGACTGGCTTCGATTCCGAAGCAGTATCTCGAATTGATGAAGGATGCAGATGGACATATATGGTCGATTCCGACATGGTTTGACCAAAACCCCGACGATCCATGGCCAGGCTGGGCATCGCAAGGATGGACAGTCAGAACGGATGTGCTGGAAAGCGTTGGCATGACCACAGCTGATTTGGCTACAATAGAAGGGGTAGAGGCGTTTCTGAAAAAAGCGGCTGAGCAAAAGGATGCGTCAGGCAAATCGCTGCTTCCCCTGTCGTTTCTGATGGATACGAATGATACGCTGAGCTGGAGCGATGAGAACGCCATCCTCACCGCCTATGGCGTAACGACGGGCGGCAGAGGAGTGGAGCAAAGAGGCGACGATTTTGTATTCGCTTACGATGATCCGAACTTTAAGGCTGCGTACGAGTGGATGAATAAGATGTACCTCGCCAAGCTGATTGATCCAGAGGTCGTTACCAATAAAAAAGAACAGTATAATGAAAAGAATAAATCGGGACGTGTCGCCCTGAATGCAGGAAGCTTCTGGAATATTCCGACTTCCACATGGGAGACGCTGGACGGTCCTACGGAGCCAGGATGGTTTTATGAAGTGGTTCCTTTCCCTAAAGTTCAAGGCGTAGAGAAGGTTGGCATCAACCAGGTCGTCAATCCGAATCCGGGTTATGATGTGTATATCAGCTCAAACACAAAAAATCTGGAAGCGATTTTAAAGTTTTTTGACTACACGCTGCAGCCGAAGCCTGAACAACAGCATGTGATCAATGAAGGACCAGTTGGACTGTACTGGAATTGGGTTGACCAGCCGTTAGGCAAATGGCAGTTCACGGATGAAGCCTATAAAACAAGCCGGAATTCGGGTGACGCTGCCCAGAAAGCGAAGGTTACGCCGGAGCTGTATATGGCTGCATCCTACAGTAACGAATGGTACCCATGGTGGAATACAGCAGATGGCGGGAAGGCAGGAGCGGCCAAAACGATCCAATTCACAGAGGCCATTGGCAAAATGGGAAGTATCCGCGTTGCCGAGCCGTATGATTTGATTGAAATGAAGGCTGGCGGTCTATGGGAGAAATATTCACCGGAAATCGAGAATATTCGCAAGGAATATAGAGCCAAGCTGCTGATGGCCAAAGATAGCGGCCAATTTGAGACGGAATGGACGAAGTTCCAAGAAGCTCTTGAGAAACGCGGCCACTGGAGCGAGGTAAAGCAGGAATGGCTTGCCTCTTACAATGAGCAAGTAAAAGCGGGCAAATAAAATGAAAAATTGGCGGAGCATCCCTTCCTATTAGGAAGGGGGCTCCCTTTGCGGTTCATGGAGGAGTGGCAGATGAGGCTGAGACAACGTTTAGAGCAATGGATCATTCGTATGACCCGCTCCATGAGTATGAGGAAGAAAATTGTATTGTTTTATGGTGTCATTGTGTTTCTTCCGACCGTCCTGCTGGCCATCGGTGCAGGCTATATGACGCTGCATATTGTTCGTGGCAACTATATGCTCACCATTAAAGAGGCGGTTCGCCAGAGCGCGCAAAGCATTGAATTCCGCAAGCAAAGCTATGATCTGCTTGCTACGCGAACAGCGACTGACGGTGAACTGGTTTCCAGATTGTCGCGAGACTATCAGGACATTTCCGAACAGTATGCGACCGTTCAATATGTGGATCGAGCTTTCTTATTTACGAGCAAATATTTGCCCGGAATCGAAAATTTCAGAATTTACCACACGAACGACACGCTTGTGCAGGACGGCGGGCTTCTGTGGAAACCGGGGAAGCAGCGTACTCTTTCGGGCCTAATCGAACAGGATTGGTATGAAGGGAGACTTCGCTCGCCAGATAACCTAGCTTGGACTAATGCTTTGGACGATAAAACCCGGCTGGTTGTTTCTCACAAAATTTTAAACCCGTACGGGGACGTCTATGGGATCGTCTATCTACGGCTTAATTATAATGAAGTGTTTGCTGAATCGTTCGATCATCCGTTTGACGGTGCGGGGGAAATGTTCATCGTAGACAGCGATGAGCAGATTATTGCCTCATCAGAGTCCAATGAGATCGGCAGCCGCTTGTCCGAATCCTCTTTAAGCGAGTATTGGAGCAGTCCGGAAGGAACGGCGGTAACCGTTGATGGCATGGTGTTAATCAGGCAGAAAATCAAATCAGGTTGGACGGTTGCCGCGCTTGTACATCTTGATCGGCTGGAGGAGCAGTCCAAACGAATTTTCTACTATATAGTTGGCGGAATCGCTTTTTTTCTCTTACTGTCCACTTTCCTTATTATGGTCGTGCTCAAAAACGTCATCTGGCGGATACGCAAGCTAGGAACCCGCATGATGGATATTTCCGAAGGCTATTTTGAAGCGACGGTGAGGAACCGGGACAGCGATGAGCTGGGTGAGCTAGAGGTTCTGTTTAATTCCATGTCTGGACGCCTCAGAAAGCTGGTGGAAGAGCATGCAGAGGTTATTTTAAAAGAACGCGAGCAGTCCTTCAAAGCGCTGCAGGCACAGATCAATCCGCATTTTATTTATAATTCTTTAAGTCTGATCCGCTGGCGTGCCATGGACGTGAAGGATGAGATCCAAATTCGGACAATCGATGCTCTGACAACCTTTTATCGGCTTGCACTCAATAACCGCGTTAATGTGACTCGAATTCGTGATGAGCTTGAGCATCTAAAGGCTTATGTCGAAATCCAGCAGCTGCGTTATCCCGATCAAGTGCTCGTAGAATGGCAGGTGGAGGCTGATGTTCTTGATTTGTATACGATTAAGCTCATTTTGCAGCCCATTGTGGAAAACTGCTATTTGCATGGCGGTATTACAACAAGAAAGGGTGCCTTTATACAGATCATGATTAGCAAAACCGAGGATGCCATTCAGTTCCAGATTTTTGATAATGGGAAGGGCATCGAGCGCGAGAAGCTGGAGCTCATAAAGACGGGCAGCTATATCGGTACCAAAAACGGATTCGGAATGAACAATATACGCGATCGGCTGGCGTTATATTTCGGCCAAGAAGGGCGTTTTGAAATAGACAGCATGGAAAATGAGTGGACGGCTGTGACCATTCATATTCCCATATGCAAGGAAGCTCCTGAAATTAAAAAGGGGGATGGAGCATGATGCAAGCACTGATCGTCGATGACGAGCCGATGCAGATTCAGGGACTAGTCCGTCATATTGACTGGGAAGCGCTAGGGTATGAGCAGCCACTGACCGCTCAATCGGGTGAGGAGGCCATGGCCATACTGGCAGCCACTCATGTGGATGTGTTGATCACGGACGTGTCGATGCCAGGGATGACAGGCATTGAACTGCTGGCCAAGTGCAAGTCGGACTATCCGAAACTACAGGCTATGCAAACGGTGATGATAAGCGGTTACGACGAATTCGAATTTGTCCAGGAAGCGATTCATCTGGGGGCGAAGGCCTATGTTCTCAAGCCGATTAAGACGGATGAACTGGAAGCGAAGCTTGCGGCATTTCGGGATTCGCTTGAAAAGAAGAACCACATTGAGCAGGAGACGAGCAAGCTCAGAGAGAAAATGACAGAAAGCTATGAAGTTCTGCAGGAGCATTACGTCAAGGATCTGATAGAAGGGTCGATTCAGAGTGACGAGCTGCTAGAATCCTGGTGCCGCCTGCTCGATTTGCCGTCAGAGAATTGGCAAGCCACGCTGTTCCTGTTCGGCTATGACCGTCTGTTTTTGTCCAATCCGCACGATGCCAAGGAGCGAATTATGCTCAGCGAAGGGCTCATAAAATGTGTCAAAATGGGCCTGTCCGAGTTTGCGGGCACGTATATCGGAAAAACAGGGGCGGACGAGGTGGCGGTCATTCTATTGAATGCCTCTCCTGCTGACCGTGTGAAGCTGGAGAAGCAGCTTTCTTTTATCCAGGATATTCTCAAGGAGCAGTACAACGCTTCCGTTACAGTCGGAGTCAGTAGGGAATGCCAGACTTGGTCAGAGATTCCGCTGTTATATAAAGAAATAAAGCATATGATGGCGAGCGCCAGAATGGCCGGATACGGGCAAATTTTGTATTTCGACCACGTTGAGATGAACGAATACCATGATTTTCGGTTGTACGAAGAATATTTTCCCGAGATCTTAAAGCTGCTCGATAGCGGGGAGAGTGAGAAAGCCGTCGTCTATTTCAACCATGCGTACGAAATGCTGCTTGCACAGAAGCCCGTATCCTTCTCCTATGTACAGGCGTTTGGCATGGGGTTAATCAGTGAACTGATCCGCAAATTGAAGCGAACGAAGGAAACGGATGCCGAAATGAACATTCTCATGTGGCAGAGGATGATTGACTGTACAGATGTGGAGGAAATAAGAACGGTCGTAATGGCATTTCTCGCCCAGTATATCCAGTTGAAGCAGAAGGAGCAGACCGTTCAGCAGCACAACCTGATCCAGAGGGTAGCCCGCTATCTTGAGGAGCATCTGGAGGCTAACGTAACGGTGAAGCAGCTTGCTGAGCAGTTTCATCTGAACTCCAGCTATTTGAGCGTGCTATTCAAAAAAGAAATGGGCAGAACGATATCTGATTTTGTCCAAGAGGCGCGTATGAACAAGGCCAAGGAGCTGCTCCGGGACCCGAACATCAAGGTATACGAAGTGTCGGAGCAGGTTGGATTTCAAACGGCGGCCTACTTCACGTTTTTATTCAAGAAGCTGACTGGAACGACCCCGCAGGAATTCAGAGATTATTATTATGAGGAGTGATATTTTGCTGACCAAAATGAACCTAGAGGGCGAATGGAAGCTGCAGCTGGATGAGGGCAAGAGCGGCTTGTCGCTGCCGTTTACAGATTCCATTACGCTGCCCGGAACGACATCATACGCCCGTAAAGGGCCGAGAAATGAAGCGAAATTAGTAGGGGCCTTGACCGATGAGTATTCGTTCGAAGGCTATGCTTGGTATTCGAAAGAGATAGACATTCCTGATGCGCTTGCTGGAAAAGCTTGTTTTCTCTATTTGGAAAGAACGAGAATGACGACGGTATGGGTGGGCGGCCGCGAGGTCGGCTCGCGAGATAGCTTGAACACGCCACATCTTTACGAATTGACGGGACTGCTTCAGAGCGGCCCACAGACGATTACCGTCCGTGTCGACAATACGGATTATCCAACGAAGGGAGGCCATATGACTTCTCCTGATACACAGACAAATTGGAACGGGATTACAGGCAGCATCGAGCTTCAATTCTATAGCGAAGCGTACCTGACCGATATCCAGCTCTATCCGAATTTGTCCGCGCGCTCTGTGAAAATAGAAGCCAATCTGCAAGGAGAGCTCAAGGGCAGCATAGCCATATCAGCAGCCAGTTGGAACGCTGAAACCGTGCATACGGTGGCGGAGGAGGAGTACAGCCTCACCTCGCGTGATATTTCTATTGAATATTCACTTGGTCATGACGCGCTGCTATGGAGCGAAGCTAATCCCCATTTGTATATGGTGAGCATTTGTGTGAAAGATGAGACAGGCGAGATCGTTGACCAGCACGAGCTGTCCTTCGGCCTGCGGGAATTTAAGACGGACAGAGATAAATTTACAATCAACGGTGACAGAACCTATCTGCGCGGCAAGCATGATGGATTGATTTTTCCTCTGACTGGATACGCTCCGACCGATGTCGAGGAATGGCTTCGCATTCTCGGTATTTCCAAATCCTACGGCATAAATCATTATCGTTTTCATACTTGTTGTCCGCCTGAAGCCGCGTTTACCGCAGCGGACATGCTAGGTATTTACATGGAACCGGAGCTGCCTTTCTGGGGGACGATCACCGAAGCAGCGGATGAGCGCCATAATCAAGCGGAGCAGGACTATTTGATCAGCGAGGGTTATGCCATCCTGAAGGCATTCGGCAATCATCCGTCCTTTGTCATGATGTCGCTGGGCAATGAGCTGTGGGGCAGCAGAGCCAAAATCGATTCGATTTTGAAAGCCTATAAAGCGTTCGACAGCAGGCATCTGTATACACAGGGCTCCAATAACCATCAATTTTCGCCTGCTGTTCTTGAACATGACGATTTCTTCTGCGGGGTGCGTTTCTCGAAGGATCGGCTGTTTAGAGGCTCTTATGCGATGTGCGATGCGCCGCTGGGCCATGTTCAGACCGATCTTCCAGGAACGTTAAAGGATTATGACGATCAGATTGTGCCGCCAGATTTTCATCGCAACGAGGGCACGTCTGGAGAAGCTGGAGGCGTCATTCAAATTCAGTACGGAACGGAAGCAAAGGCCGTACAGCTCGGCGACGCCTCGGAGGAATGGATTCCCCATATTCCAGTCGTGTCTCATGAGATTGGACAGTATGCGACGTATCCGAATTATAGTGAGATAGAGAAGTATGCAGGCCCGCTGAAAGCTGAAAATTTCATTATTTTTCAGGAGCGTCTAAAGGAGAAAGGGCTAGATCATTTGGCCGCCAAATATTTTGAGAGCTCGGGGCAGCTGGCAGTGGCCTGTTATAAGGAAGAGCTGGAAGCCGCTTTTCGTTCCAGAAAGCTCGCAGGTTTTCAATTGCTCGATCTTCAGGATTTCAGCGGACAAGGAACAGCGCTAGTGGGCATACTTGATGCCTTTATGGATTCCAAAGGGCTGATTACGCCTGAAGAATGGCGTACCTTCTGCAGTGATGCCGTCCTTATGGCGAGGTTCCCCAAATACAACTATACGTCGCATGAACGCTTCGAGGCTCATGTGGAATTATGCTCGTATAGAAATCAACTGCCTGGATTGATCAAGCTTGAGTGGGAGCTGGCTGATGGCCATGTGACACTGGTGGCCGGTACGGCTGAGGTAGCGCTGACGGAGGAGCAGAATTATACTGATATTTGCGATCTGGTCATCGATATGCCCGCTGTCGACGCGATGACCAAAGCCGTGCTTTCCCTGCGAATTTTGGAAACGGATATCCGAAAGTCATACGATCTCTGGATTTATCCGCAGCATGTTGAAGCGAATCTGTCTAAAGTCCATCGTTTTGAGTCGCTTTCGGCCGAGGCTATCGCTTTATTGGAGCAAGGAGAGAAGGTATGGCTAATGCCGAATCCGGAATGTATTAACCATGCAATCGAAGGCTTCTATAGTACGGACTTCTGGTGCTATCCGATGTTCCGCTCCATCTCGGAGAGCATGAACCGTCCGGTTCCCGTCGGCACGATGGGGCTTCTCATAGACAACAGCCATCCTGTCTTCCGGGATTTTCCCTGCGAGCCGCATTCTACTTATCCTTGGTGGAGCATTGTCTCTCATTCAAAGTCAATCATTATGGACGGAACGAGCAGGGAATGGAGCCCTATCGTACAGACCATCGACAATTTTGAGCGCAACCACAAATTAGGCTTTCTGTTCGAGTGCCGCGTAGGAAAAGGGAAGCTGCTTATTTGTTCGCTCGACGCGGATAAAGCTCTAGAAACACCGGAAGGAAAACAATTTCTGTCCAGTGTGATTAAATATATGGAATCTGATCAGTTCAAGCCCCAGTACGAAGCCAGCGTTTCAGAGCTGCTGGAGCTTATTCAATAAGTCGGCCGCCTTTTTCAGTTAACGGGAAAGTACTGTTCAATGCAAACAGATGAAGAGCACTCAACTGGAAAAATAGCTCTGCAATGGTTAACCGCTTGCGTTCTCGGGAATCGCAAGCGGTTATTTTTCTTACCCGCGAAGACCGTCGCACAGGATCGACACGACGCGGTCCGGAAAACTCCCGCCGTCCCCGGCTGCCTGCAGGATGCCGCTAAGCAGCATTTTGATATCCTCAAGGCGAGCATCAGCCCGAACGGAGCCGCTTTGCTTTGCACGGGCGAGCAGATTGTCGATTCCTTGCCAAAAATCCCTCGCAACCTCCGAACGTCCAGCTTCTATATTCAGACTGCTGACAAGGGCGTCGGTGATCGCCTTGTTTGCAATTCCCTCGCGTATAATGGTTGCAAAATAATGAAAGAACGCTTCGCCCGGATTGTCGTGGTAAAGCAGTTGATTTGCTTCTTCCATAAGCCGCGCCTTGTGGCTGACAATGACGGCTCCAAACAAATCTTCCTTGGTCGGGAAATGCCGATAGACGGTTCCCACGCCTACACCAGCACGCCTTGCGATTTCATCCATCGAGACGGCGATGCCTTCGGTCGTAAAAACCCTATGGGCGACATCGAGCAGCTTATCCCGATTCTTTTTGGCATCTGCACGCAATGCCTTCTCGGGAGGCGTGGCAACGAAGGACACCGTAGTGTCAACGTCTCCCGCTGAAATATTCTTTTTAGACATTTTGGAATAACACCTCTTTATAAATATTACATCACTAGCGATTCATTGACAAACGGAGAATGTTCTCCGTATAATTATAAACGGAATAAGTTCTCCGTTTATGGCGTGGAGGCGATTTGCGAACGATGCAAGTGGACACTAGATGAAAAGGAGATTAAAACATATGCAAAATTCACCGAGCAAAAGCGCGCTGTTAGTCATGGATATGCAAAACAGCGTTGTGTCGCGGTTCGTAGCTGGCGAGGAGGCACTGCTTCCGTTCCAAAAAGCTATTGAAGCCGCTCGTAGTCACGCTATTCCCGTTATTTACGTACGTGTCGCCTTTCGCGCAGGTTATCCCGAGATTAGTGCCAGAAACAAAATGTTCGGGGGGATTGCCAGTCGGTCCGGAGCCGTGGCGGCTCCAGAAGCGATGATGCAAATTCATGAATCCGTGCAGCCTCGACAAGGCGAGCCGATTGTGACGAAGGTTCGAGTGAGCGCATTCGCTGGAAGTGACCTTGAGGTCATCCTTCGCTCCCGTCAGATCGACACGCTCATTCTCAGCGGTATCGCCACAAGCGGAGTCGTTCTATCGACTTTACGGGAAGCAGCAGATAAAGACTTTGCCATTACAGTGCTTTCCGACGCCTGTATCGACGCCGACCCTGAGGTGCATCGCGTTCTAACCGAGAAGGTGTTTCCCCAACAGGCCGAGGTGGTACCTGTCGACGTGTGGTTATCAAGGCTGTGAACCACTCAATACATGTAGGTGCTAAGATAAGTACATGCCAAATGAAAGGAAGATCGAATTTAACGGTTAAGACCGAGAAAATGCTAGGAAACTGACCCGTTTGTTGAATCAAGACTTAGAGACGGAGCATGTCAAACGGATTGAACTCCTCAAACAGCTTTTCGGCTCAACAGAGGAAAATATCTATATCGAACCGACGTTTCGCTGTGATTGAACGAGTCTCCAGGGCGGAGTTTGGAAAGCCTGTAACTCTAACAATGTTGTCGTAGGTGGCAATCCTGCAAAAGTCATTAAAAACATAGACATTTAAGCAGTTCCTCAAAGAAAACCACTCCATTTTGAAGTGAAGTGCACCCCTTATAGTAGACATTGGAAAAACACCTTGGTGTTTAAACCGATGAATACAATAGGGGGTGCTTTGCGTTATGGCAAAGAAGGGGCAGAAATTCGTCACATACAGCTTCCCTAGCGTATCTTAAGTAAGGGCAAGTTTTGATATAATGGCCGAGGAGGGTGAAGAACATGCACACGATAGAGAGCTTAATGAAGCAATTAGAGCAGCTGGGCATTGACAGCAAAGGGACGTTGCTCGTCCATTCTTCGATGAAAAGTATGGGACCTGTCGAGGGTGGCGCGGACACAGTCTTGGATGCGTTCACAGCCTATATGAAGGATGGGCTGCTGGTGTTACCCACCCATACGTGGTCCTATATAAATGCGGATAATCCGAGATTTTACGTTGATCGGTCACCTTCCTGCGTCGGGATACTACCCGAACTTTTTCGCAAACGGCCTGATGTGGTTCGTTCGTTGCACCCCACTCATTCGGTGGCAGCATTAGGTCGAGATGCAATAGAGCTCACAAACGACGATCATCGTTTCGATACGCCATGCGCTAGAGGCTCCGCTTGGGGGAAGATGCTTGACCGAAGGGCGACCCTATTGTTAGTTGGGGTCGATTTAAGGCGCAACACATTTATTCATGGAGTCGAAGAATGGGTGGACATACCGGGCAGGCTAACGGATGACCATGAGATGCTTTACACGGTTTTACCCGATGGAACAGAAATTTCAGTACCTTCCCGCAGACATTGTGGGTTGTCGTGGTCGCAGCATTTTTGGAAAGTAGATGATGTCCTTGAAAGTGAAGGTGCGATGCACAAGGGGCGGCTTGGCGATGCCGTTGTAAGGGTTTGTGATGCGGCTGCGGTGGCGAAAGTAATAACTGAAATGCTCAAGGACAATCCGGAGTTGTTTTCGGATAATAATCCCTTGGATCATTAATATCAAAGTCATTGGCAATACAAAGGAATGGATTAAGAAATCGGTCAGCCGTTGGTTAGACTGCCATCGTATGGGCTAGCTCACTCTCTTTACTGTATGATAAGATATGGTTAATTTAACCAACACATTTTAGTAAAGAATTATTTTTTAAAGGTTCATTTAAGGAATATACTATTTCTGTGATATCGTAGTTGTCGAATCAAAAAAGGAGAAGATTTGTGAGCCCATCAGCATGGTATGATCTCTTTTTATTCCTCCTGTTGTTTGCTTTATATGTTTATGTTTTTGCTACCGTTAGGATTACAAACTTACATAAAGTTTACTTCTTATTTCATTTTTTTATGATGCTTTGGCCACTGTGTCAATTTGCCATAGATCTGACTGATGATCCGCGGTTACAGTTGTTTGATGTGACCATGTCTTTTGTCGCACTCTCTATGTTGGGGAGCGGTTGGCTTCTTCTTACCGTCTTTCTTACTGGAAATGCTGATAAATTAGGAAAAAAAAGATTATTCCTGTTGTTTGCGCCAGCAGTTATTGCAGCAGTTGGTGTGATCATGAACCCGTTTAATCTTTTTGTAGCTCCGCTGGGGGGCGGTTACGTCGATAGAGCATACGGCACATGGTTCTGGATGGTGATCGTTATTCTATTGAGCTACTTTTTTGCTTCCCTCTCTGTTTTGTTTGGGGCATTGAATTCTTCCAAAACGTCACCAATGATAAAAAAACAAGTGAAAATAACGCTGTGGGGAATATTCGTGCTGGCCACTTTTGCAAGTATTGACGCACTTCTTAATGTGGTTCTAAGGGAGTCGCTACCGATCATTCCAGGATTGACTTCTCTGGGAATTTTTCTTTCAGCTCTATTTTTCGTATATGTCATTAAAAAATACAATGTGTTTGATCTTGTTTCCATCGCTCATGAGGATGTGATCAATACGATTCCATATGGAATACTTGTACTAGATGAGAATGAATCCATTATTGAAGTCAACAAAGCTTTACGATTGTTTATAGATCTAAATGTAGGTGACTATTTTGATATGGAGACGTTTCTTGGGTCTGTTCGTGTAGAGGGCAGTAGCAAGAAGTTTCTGAGTCATTATAAGCAAAAAGAAAATACCTTGTCTCAAATTGAAATCATCGCCCAGCGCGACATCGAGCGTCATTTTATACTACAAGCTTCTCCGATTGTTGATTCTTACCCAATGCAAATCGGTCATATCATTACGTTTCAGGATGTCTCACAAGAGCGCTTTTTTGTTAAAGAAATGAATCGGCAAAATGAGATCCTTCAGGAACGCAATCATTCACTTGATCGCATTCGTAATGAGCTATCCACAGCCAATCGAAAGCTTGAAGAATTAGTTCTTACTGACAGTTTAACAAACTGCTACAATCGCCGTTATTTGACTCAACAGCTGACTCATGAGGTCATAACCAATATTCAATATAAAATTCCGTTTTCACTCATCCTTTTTGATATTGATTACTTTAAAGCGATCAATGACCGCTATGGACATGTAATAGGGGATGAAGTTCTTTATCGTACGGCTCAAGCAGTCAAACAATCCATTCGTGGTACCGATATTCTAGCTCGATATGGTGGGGAGGAGTTCATGATCTACCTTCCGCATACAGAACGCCAGTTAGCTGAACAATTAGCGGAACGAGTGAGATTAGCGGTAGAGTCGAACCACATTTTAGTGGATCATGAAATCGAACAGGTTTCTATAACTGTAAGTGTGGGGGGGTTATCCATTGAGGATTTTGATCATGAACATGTACCGGACAATCCAGAAGGGTATTTAATCCAACTTTTTGCTGCAGTAGATAAGGCCCTTTATCAAGCCAAGCAAAATGGACGCAATCGGATCGAGTTTGCAGACTTCCAGAATGTTTCGTTTGCTAAGATGAAGTAATTGTATTGAAGAATCGTTTCATTCATAAGGATACATAAAAAAATCCCACCCACTGGGCAGGATTTTAGATTAAATTTAAGCATTAACTGTCTCAGGTCTCTTTAATTGCAGTGGAGGTGGAATTAGCCAGCCTTTTTCTTTACTCATCTTGAGTATTTTAACGCCTAATGCTGTTTTAGTGATATGGTATTTAGCAAATAAAGCTCCGATATCTTCTCTTATGGATTGACCCATGACTTGACTACAAGCTACTAATCCCGCTGAGGTGTCGGCTGCAATTTTAGCAGCTATTTCAGGATCAGTAAATCTTGCACCTACCGGGATATCTTCGAGTTTTACAGTTGGTCTTTCAGGCATCATAGGTGCTGGAGCAATCCCGTTATCCGTAAGCAAAGTATCTAATTCTTTACATTCAAGCTCAGCTTGATCAATGAGAGCGTCCAGCACCTTTTTAAGATCCTTGTCACCGGCGTGGTTTGAATATGCTTGGTAGCAAGATACAGCACCTTTGGCCACCGTTGAGGCTTGCCATACACTAAAGATTTCACCATAGTGCATAGGCTCATCTTTTGAATTACCGCTTAAAATTCCCATTTAATTATGCTCCTTTTATTCTCAATTTTGACTGGTTTATTATGTCCATGAGTATTTAAATAAATGTATGGTCTGATGTGAAATGAATAACACCCCCTGTTACGGAGGTGTTAGTGTGTATGTGCATACAGGTTCTAAAGCTTATGCATGGTCACGATCACGTTGGCGATTTCTCGCTCCAGCTAAACCAATTAGACCTAAAAGGCCAAGCCAACCCCAATCGAAACCATCATCATCTGTTGTTGCGTTGGTTCTGTAATTGTTTGCATTCATCGTTGTTCCGTTATTGGAACGATCCATGTTATCTGCAGATGCAGGTATAGCAGAATACATCATCAAACATCCGATGAAGCAAATTAATAAAATTACTTTTCTCATTCACAAGCCCCTTTCCTAATTAGAATTTCAACCGAGTTTATTTTTTGCTGCAAAACACATATTTATACACAAAAATTTAACCGGCAGGATAGTTCCAAATCAATTGCGGGGAACCGTATCACAAGTAGGGCGAAATTTGGGCCTTAACCGTTTGCGCTCTCGGGAGTCGCAAGCGGTTATTTTTGATTACTCCCGAACGGAGCCGCTTTGCTTTGCACGGGCGAGAAGATTGTCGATCCCTTGCCCAAAATCCCTCGCAACCTCCGAACGTCCAGCGTCTATATTCAGACTGTTAACAAGGGTATCGGTGATCACCTTGTTTGCAATCCTTCGCGTATGATTGTTGCAAAATAATGAAAGAACGCCTCGCCCGAATCGTCGTGATGCAATAACTTGATGCTAATGCTAAAAAAATATTGGCCGCAATGAAAAATATTAGAACTCTCAGTTGTATTAAAAGTGAAAGGGGGTGCGGAGGTGTACAATTCATATGAGCTCAATGAATCTGTGCGGCGGGCCTTGGATCTATATTCACAGAGCATGATCAAAATTGCCTTTGCGTATTTGAAAAATATAGCTGATGCAGAAGAAGTAACACAGGAAGTATTTCTCACCTATTTGCAGAAGCGACCTATATTTGAAAACAGTGAACATGAAAAAGCGTGGCTGATTCGAACAACCATTAATAAAAGTAAAAATATGCTGAAAACGGGTTGGTTCAAAAGCAGGAACCCTGTTCCCGAAGATCTTAGCTATCTCCCGAAGGAAGAAAATGAGGTGTTACAGGCTGTGCTGGCCTTGGACAAGAAATATCGAATTCCGATTCATCTGTACTATTATGAGGGATATTCTATCCAGGAAATTGCAGGTATCATGCAGTCCAAGTCGGCAACGGTAGGAACATGGCTCGCAAGAGGACGTCTTATCTTAAAAGAGAAGATTGGAGGCCTGGAGGATGAAGAAATCTGTTTATAAATCTGCGATGTCCCGTGTGAAAACAAGTGAGGATTTTCAAGAGGCAACGTATCAGAAGTTGAGGTCGGAAATGGAAAAGACAACACAAACCAATAGGATCAATCAAAAGGAGCTGTTAAAAATGGAAAAAGCCAAGAAAAGAACGTTAACAGGTTGGACAGTCGGTATTGCAGCATGTGCGATATTATCGGTTGGCATCTTCGCGATGAACCAGAACACATTAAATACAACACCCGAGCCCTCTGCTGTTGTAACGAAACCTCTTGTGGGTAAAGTGGCAGTCAATATTGATGGAGCCATCTCCGAAGTGAGTGCGGACGGCAAAAGCTTCAAGGTCGGTGACCTGTGGGTGGAGGTAACAGATAAAACGGAGCTGGGCAGTAAAGAACCGACAGCATCGGAGCCATCTGAAGAGCTGCTACAAAAAGAATTTAAAGTCGGTAATATTGTATCCGGCTACACCTCTCAGGATGCCAGCACCGGTAAGGTGACTGCAGATGTTATCTACAACAACATGGCTCCGCAGAAGGACAATGCAACGAACCCACCTATTGTAGGCAAAGCTGCAGTCAATATTGAGGGCGAGATTACGGAAGTAAGCGCAGATGGAAAAAGCTTCAAGGTTGGCGGCTTATGGGTAAACGTAACATCAGAAACCGAACTGGGCATTGAAGGGCCAACGGCTGCCAAGCCGTCTGAAGAGCTGCTGCAAAAGGAATTTAAAGTCGGCAATATCGTATCCGGATTTACGACAGAGGATGTAAGCACAGGAAAAGTGAATGCAACGCGCATCTACAACAACATGGCTCCGCAGAAATAAAATATATACTGCTGAAGCGTAAAGCCGGCAATTTATCATGGACAGCTGATGGCTGGCGTTTAGTATGCGGAATGGTAAAAATGACGATGAAAGCTAAAGTAGAGAGTGAAAAACTGCAAGATCGCACAGATTCATCCAGATGCGTTCTTTGCAGTTTTTTTAGGGCATAGACGAATTGCCCTGCATGGATGCATGAAGCGTCACTAGCCGTGATACGCTGAAATTGCGGCGAGGCTGGATTTGAAAGGAACGGGCGATAACACGTTCTCTCCGAATCGCGACATTACGCGATCCGAGTTCTCGGAAATTGTTGTAGTGGGTCTTGGTCTGATGGGTCTGGACATCCCAGAAAACAACTTCTCCGACGTTCCGGCATCGGCTTGGTACGAAAATTCGGTAGCGATTGCGAGCGAATTTGGTATTGTTCGCGGCTATAGCAACGGTTTGTTCAACGGCAATCAGGAAATTACGCGTGAACAGGGCATCGTGATGATTGCCCGCGCATATAATCTGATTAACCCGCAGCCTGCACTGAGTGAGGAGCGGATCGATTCGCTGCTCGCCGGTTACGGCGATGCGGCAAGCGTAGCCGGATGGGCAAGACAGGATGTAGCGCGTTTGATCGAAGCCGACATTTTGCAGGGACAAGGGCAAATGCAGCTTAACCCGAAAGCGAACATTACGCGTGCCGAAGTGGCGGCGCTCGTGGCAAGACTTCTCAAGACAACGGATCTGATTGACAAGTAAACCAGGATAATTCCAACAGCCATCGCCGGCCTTCAAAGCCGGCGATGGCTATTTTGGATTCTGTGGGGGTACTACATATGTTAGAACTGATTAAGAACAGAGAAAAGGAATATAATTTTAGATAAGATGGAGGAGATGGGAGCAAGTTGATGAGTGACAAGAAAATGGTCGCAGTATTAATTGGAATCGCAGCTGTGTTGTGGTTTATTACAAGCTTGTTTTTCACCAGAACTTCTTCAACGAATGATATTTATTTAATCCCTGAGGGCTTTGAGGGTGACATTAGGGTGAATTATAACGTTCAAGGTGCACCGGCACTTGAGAAGGATGGTAAATATGATGTCATTCCAATTAGAGTCGATGGGACTTACGATACCTCAAAACCTGATATGGAATACGGGCTAGTGACAGACCAATATTTTTATGTCAGCCATGACCATGACGGACGGCGAACTCCGATAGATGAACGTTGCGTCCATGTCAGAGGAAATGGTTCATCCGAGATTGGTTCAAGCATCACAAGACATAACGATCTGACCATTACCCTCACAAAGTGCAGTGAAGATTTTCGTGCTTGGGGAAAGTAAATACACTTATTAAAATCATTATGCTTTAGGAAAAACGCTAAAGGAAATGATAGAATTAGGGCAGGCTAGTTATGGTTAAAACAGTTTATACCCTAAACAACAAAATTCGTATAAAATAAAAGTATTCTTTTGAAAGTGAGCTGAAAACTGATGATGTGGTCACCTCTATTTGAAAATGATGTACCTGTAGTTATTCTCCCTTAACGGTTGAAAAACTACATCTCCGTTAAGGACAGGAATGGTCTAGAAAAACGGAGGGTACAAAATGAAAAACACCTTATTAGGTTCTTTGTATTTATCACTCGCTGCTAGTATTTGGGGCGGGATGTACGTTGTGGTAAAACACGTGGTAGACTTTGTGCCACCACTTGAATTAGTATGGATTCGCTATGTAATTGCGTTTCTTGCATTGCTAATTATTGGCGTTGTAACAAAACAATCATGGCGTATTGAAAAACGAGACTTGCTATTAATTTTCATGATTGGACTTATTGGAAATACTATTTCTATCATAACCCAAGAAGTTGGTACGATGCTTTCTACTGCACAAATGGGTGCCATTATTACTTCAACGACACCTGCATTCATGGTGTTATTTGCGCGCATCATCTTAAAAGAAAAAATCACGTTTAAAAAAGCAACTTCTATTATTTTAGCAACAATCGGTGTCGGCATTATTGTCGGAAATGCCGATATCGATCCAACTCTTCAACTTGGTGGTGTATCACTGCTTATTGCAGCACTTACTTGGGCGCTTATGTCTGTTCTTATTAAACGGGTACCCGGGCAATATTCACAAATTGTCGTAACGTTCTATACAACCCTTGTAGCCATTGTTTTACTTACCCCTTTTACAATTAGCCGATTACCTGAGCTTGATGTTCAAGCCATGATGCATCCATCTATTTGGGGCGGTCTTTTGTACTTGGGCGTTATTTCGACAGCATGTGCCTTTTTACTGTGGAATCGTGGACTGCAAATGCTTAATGCTTCAAGTGGCGGATTATTTTTCTTTTTTCAGCCTATAGTCGGTACTTTTTTAGGGTGGTTATTGCTAGGTGAACAAATTGGCTTGTCTTTTTGGATGGGTACTATATTCATTTTTACTGGTGTACTATTAGTCATTCGAGAAGAATGAGCATCAAAAAAAAGCTGACCGGCATAATTTGCCGATCAGCTTTTTTGTTACGTTAACGGGATACAATCGTTCAACAGCACATCGGCAGTCCAGCCTATTATTTTGTCGTTTGTGGCATCAATTGACTTTGATTCAACGGGTGAGGTATACTTTTCGTGAATCAGAAAAAGGATTTTTTATTAAAATTTGGATTAAAAGGGTTTGGGTTGCTGTCGGAATAAATGAGTTGCTCTTCATCAATTTTCACTAGTTTTGTCCCCAGCCTAATCGTAGATTACCACACGTATTCTATATGTTGGAAGGAGATGGTGGCATTGAATTCAAGAGACACGCTAGAGCAGATGATGTTTACACCGGAGTTTAAGCAGAACCCCTACCCCGTCTATGAAAAATTACGAGCAAGCAATCCTATTTTTAAGCAGTTTTTCCCGAATGGCCATTATGGCTGGATTATAAGCAAATATGAAGACGCTGTGGAAGTGCTCAAGGACCAGCGTTTTATTAAAGACATAGCCAAAGTCAGCAGCATCGAGCAAACGAGTGTAATAGGCAAAAACATGCTGTTCTCCGACCTGCCGGATCATAAACGATTACGTGGATTTGTGCAAAAAGGATTCACTCCACAGATCATTGCGGGAAAGCGAGAGCACATTCAGAAAATTGCCGATGATCTTCTCGATGCGGTATCCGCTGGGCATACAATGAATCTGATAGACGATTACGCGTTCCACCTTCCCATTATTGTTATTTGTGAAATACTGGGGATTCCTACTGAAGATCGTGAGAAATTTCGAAGCTGGTCAAACTCCATTATCGAAGCCTCCTTTGAGGAGCGCAGTCGGGAAGCATCTTTGCAAGCCCAGGATGAATTCGTAGAGTATCTTCGTGAGCGCTTCGCCATTGTGCGGGAAAACCCCGGAGATGACCTAATTAGCCAACTGGTAGTTGCAGATGAAACGGGAGATCAGTTATCGGAAGGGGAGCTGTACGGGGTAGTTACCCTGCTCATCATTGCCGGTCATGAAACAACGGTCAATTTGATCGGCAATGGCGTGCTTGCGCTATTAGAACACCCGGAGCAGCGCGAGCAGTTGATTCAGCATCCTGAATATATTCATGGCGCCATTGAAGAAATGCTGCGTTACAACGGCCCTGTAGAATTCAGTACGGCCCGCTGGGCAAGCGAAGATCTGGCATTCAAAGGCCATATGATACAAAAAAATGATCTGGTCATCGTAGCGCTTGATTCCGCGAACCGTGATCCAGAGCGTTTTAGCCAGCCAGATGTATTCGATATATCACGGGGCAAAAGCCAGCATCTAGCGTTTGGTAAAGGAATTCATCTCTGTCTGGGGGCACCTCTCGCCCGATTGGAAGGAGAAATCGCGATCAATACGCTGCTTCGGCGTTTTCCCAAGCTTGAGCTTCAGGCTAATATTGCCGATTTGGAATGGAGACCAGGCATGCTTGTACGCGGAGTTAAAGAACTTCCGCTGTCTATCTAATTTTAAAGCTTCGACATTAGGAACAAACAACATGCTATTATTTCTAGGCTGCCTGCGGGCAGCCTTATTCTTTTTCCACATGCTATAATAAAACCAAGTTGCGAGGACAAGCTATTATGAGGATTATGCACATATTGCATGCTGCTGATCGACTTTTATGGCACCATCGAACTTGGCAATGACTTATACAAAGGAGTGGAGAAATCAATGATTAGCAAGGTCGGGCAAATTATGCTGTATGTAAATAACCAAGATGCGGCACGGGATTTTTGGACAGAAAAGGTTGGGTTTCATGTCGTTTCTGAAGAAGACAATGGTCAAGGCATGCGATGGATTGAAATTGCTCCGGCCGAGGGTGCAGACACAACGATCATTCTCCACAATAAGGAATTCGTCGAAAAAATGTCTCCCGGGTTAAATTTGGGTACGCCTTCGCTAATGTTTTTCTCAGATAATCTCGATCAATTATATAGCGACTTGTCCAATAAACAGGTCACAGTCGGACAAGTGGTAGAAATGCCGTCTGGCAGAGTATTTAACTTTGCGGATAATGAAGAAAATTACTTCGCTGTCATGGAAAAAAAGTAAATGCGGCTCATTAGAGCTGAATCCATATCCATTGAGGTGGTCGACGATCAAGTCGGTCGCCTTTTTTTAGTCATTACCTTTCATGGCACTCCCAAAATGGTTATTGTTGTTTGGTTGTATAGACGGCTGTTTCATTTGCCCTTAAGATAAAGCTATTCCTAATCGGATGCACGCTTTGAGCAACAAACGGGGGTGTAGGATGAACGGAAATTTTAAGCTGAGAAATATACGGGCTTCAACGTTTTTACGAAAATTGTCCATTAAGCATCGACTGTTAATTGCCTTCCTGATCACCTCTCTCCTGCCTGTCTTCTCCGTAGCGCTTTATTCGAACATTAGATATGAGACGTCTATTTCAGAAAAGCTAAGCACGTCCACCCTTCAAGTGCTGTCCGAATCCGCGACGAATGCTTCCAGAGAACTTGCGCAATACGAGACCCTTAGTGAATCCATTATTATTAATAGCCTGATACAAAGCGGGCTCCAGCATATGAACAGCATGACTGATTTTGAGAAATACGGCTTGCAGACCGATATTAAAGATGCTCTGGGGGAGCAAGTCTTTCGCCTAAGCAATATTTCGAATGTCGTGATTTTGACAAATGAGGGCCATATCTTTTTTGATCTGGGGTATGAATGGTATCCGCAAAACCAAATCGCTGATTCGCTGCAAGGCATAACGGGTACGGCCGGCAACATAAAGTGGACATATCTGCATTCCAACCGGGGCTCGGATAAAATTGCTTTGAGCCGGATTATTTTTTCCCAAGATAATCTGAATCAAACATTAGGCTACCTCGTTATCGTTATTGATGAGAAGGTTTTTTCGCGCAATACATTTGAACATGTGGACCTCGGAAAAGGAGGCAGGCTCTATATTACGGATAATAGCGGAGTTGTCGTGTCCTCCGTATCTCCTTCGATTCCCCATGGGCAAACGTATAACCAACAAGAGGTGTTTAGCACCATGATTTCGAATGCGCCTAACAAAACCTTTTATGCGAATGTCGATGGGGAACGCGTACTCGTAGGCAGCGCTTATATCCGATCAGCAGACTGGCACATGATTGGACTTATTCCGCACTCGTATATTATTTCGGAGCTTTCGGCGATTAGAGGAAGCTTGCTGTATATTTGCTTGTTCATTCTTCTGTTGGCTGGGCTGCTTGCCATGTGGATTTATCGCAGTATTAATAGACCAATGCGCGATTTGCTCCAATACGCGACCCAAATTAAGCTTGGAAGGCTGGAAACTAGACTCGGTCTTACTCATTCTGACGAAATGGGGCGGTTATCTGAAACGATCAATCAAATGGTCGCTCGGCTCAAAATGCTTATTTATCAGGTGGAGGAGGAGCAGCAGGCGAAGCGAGAGGCGGAGCTTAAGATGCTTCAGGCTCAAATCAACCCTCATTTTCTGTTCAATACCTTAAACTCCTTGAAGTGGAGCGCGATGATGAGCGGGAACGAAAATGTGGAGCAAGGGATCGCGTCTTTATCCGAGCTGCTTCATAATACGATTTTGGACACCGAAGAAATGATTACGCTGGAAAAGGAAATCGACAATTTAATGCACTATGCCGTCATTCAGCGGATTAGATATGGCGACTCGTTTAAACTCGTATGCCGCATGAGTGATGATCAGCTTTATCGATGTCTTGTTCCGCGATTCATCCTTCAGCCTATTGTAGAAAATTCGATTTTGCACGCGGGCAGCGGGGAAGGTCGCAGAGTGCACATTACCGTAGACGGCTCTATTAACGAGGGAAGGCTGCTGCTTCAAATTTCCGATGATGGCAAAGGCTTCGATATGGCAGAGGTTCAAGAGCGGAAGTATTCCCATGAGAAGCTGTCAGGGATAGGGATGAGCAATGTGGAGGAGAGAATTCGCCTTCATGTAGGAAAGCAATACGGGATTGAAATCTCAAGCCAGCTGGGCCTTGGGACGCAAACCTTAATCAGCTTGCCAATGACGATGAAGGAAGGGGAAAGACATGTATAAAGTCATTATCGTAGATGATGAAATGATCGTTCGTCATGCCGTCAAAACCATCATTAAATGGGAGGATAGCCGGTTCGAATACGCGGGCTCTGCTTCGAGCGGGGTGTCGGCCATGGAGCTTGTAAGAAGAACCAATGCGGATATCGTCATTACCGATATTAAAATGGCTGAAATGGATGGCCTTAAACTGATTAAAGGCTTGATGGCGGACGGATTTAAAGGCGAAGTTCTCGTTCTCAGCAACTATAATGATTTCGATCTAGTACGCGAGGCACTTAAGTTCGGCGCCTACGATTATATGCTCAAGCTCACATTGAAGACCGAAACCTTCATGCAAACCCTTGAAGAAATGGCAGCAAAGCTGGATGCCAAGAGGAGCCATTTTAAACCTCAAACAACAACGGTAGAGCAGGCCGATGGAGAGCTGGAGCAGCTGTATGATTTATTGAAAAAGCATGATCTAGGGGAAGAGCTTCAGCTTAGTCCGAATATTTTAAATCAAAAGGAACGGCAAGCAATCTCCCTGCTTAAAGGCTTATGCTGTTATACATTTACGTTATATATGCCAGATGGCGAGCACCAAAATCATCAGACGATAGACTTTCATGAAACGTTAGAAAAGCTAGCCGAAGGGCTGTTCCCGAACAAACATTTTTTATTTGTATTTCATCCCCGTCCGAACCGTTACATAATAATCATCGCTACTCCCTTGATCCAAAACATGGTCGATCCCGAAGAAATAGCTCAACGTTTGATCAAACTATCGGAAATGTATTATGGCCTAGATATTAGCGTCATTTATGGGCAAGCCGCAACATCATTTAAAAATCTCATCGAGCAAATGAGCTTAAATAGGGAGGCAGAGGCGCTTCGATTTTATGCGGCGTATCAAGAAGGCTGCCAGTCTAATGCCAGGCTTGCCGTAGATACTAATGAGGGATTTCGTACAGCTGAAGCTAAACTGCGGGAGAGTCTGCGCGGCTCTGGCGACAGTGCAATTGAACGTTGGGTGGAAAGCGCATTTTTATTGATGGAATCTGCCGCCAAGCATCGTATTCATTCGAAATCGCTGAAGCGCATATTAGCAGGGGGCATTTGGGGGCTTTCTAATGTGGCAGCCTTGCAAATGGACATGCCTTGGGACGAAAAGGGCTGGCTCGAAAAAGTCGAAGCAGCGGACTCGGATTCCAGCCTCAAGCTGCTCATTAAAGAGATTTCGGATGAGATTTTGGGCTCTTTAGGGAAAGGAACGCAGCTTTCTACTTCTACTTTACGCCAGGAAATACGGCTAGCTCTAGCCTACTTAGATAAACATTTTGCTGATCGAGTGTCGATTTCAGATGTAGCCTCCTATGTAGCACTTTCTGAACCTTATCTATGCCAGCTTTTCAAAGCAGAGACAGGAAGCAGCATTTTGACCAGGCTCAATGAAATTCGTATGAACAGAGCCTATGAAATGCTCCTATCTGGCAAGTATCTAGTGAAGCAGGTTGCCATCGAGGTGGGCATTCCAGATCCTTTTTATTTTAATCGCCTATTTCGAAAGCGCTTCGGCCATGCCCCTAAAAACATAAAAAAAACTCCGCCCGTTTAAAAATAAAAATCTTAAAATTGTCCATAATCATCCGCTCTTTTGTTCATTTAGCGATGCTCCTTGCGAACTTATAATAAAGTTCATTACCAACGAAAGGGGTCACTAAATCAATGAAAAAAAAGAATTGGTTTACTTTTGCAGCTGTAGCTATTGCGCTTACTACGACGTTAGCCGGTTGTGGGTCGGGCAACAGCCCGAGCAATGAATCGACACCGCCATCCTCTGCATCCCCATCGGCTTCGGATACAGCTGCTGCATCCCCGTCTGAAGGTGCTTCGCCAGCAGGCAAAACATTTGAAAACCCAGAGCTGGACGTTGCGGTCTTCCAAGGCGGCTATGGAAGGGAATTTTGGGATAGCGCCGCTGAGGCCTTTATGCAGGATTACCCTGGCACCAAAATCAACATCACCGCCAGCCCGAAAATCGGCGAGCTCATTCGACCAAAAATCGTTGCGGGCAATCCGCCCGATTTTATGTACATTTCCGGCAGCGACAATACCCCGCTCGTAAATGGGTTGATTAAAGACAAAGCGCTGCTTGATTTGACGGAGGTGTTCGAGGAATTAACGCCAGAGGGTGCGCCTCTCAAGGATAAAATTCTCGATGGTGTTTTGAATTCACGGGCAACGTCCCCGTATGATGATGGCAAAGTGTATTTGGCACCTTATAACTTCGGCGTCATGGGCCTGTGGTATAACAAAGCGCTGTTCGAGGCGAAAGGGATTACCCCGCCTAAAACATGGGATGATTTCTTTGCTGCAAATGCGGCGGCGAAAGAGAATGGACGCGCATTATTGACGTACCAAGGCATTTATCCAGGCTACTTGGAGGAAATGATTGTTCCTGCCATTTATGCAGCGGGCGGCCAAGAGGCGCTGAAGCAATTTTTCGACTACGATCCTGAGTTTTGGAAAAGCGACACGTTTAAGCAGGTATGGGGCCTCATGGAAAAAATCGCAACGGAAGACAATGCTTTGATGACGGGCACCGTTGCACTTAACCACACGCAATCGCAGACGGCTTTCCTTCAAGGCAAAGCCATGTTTATTCCAAACGGCAGCTGGTTTGAGGATGAAATGAAGGATGCGCCGCGCGAGGATGGATTCAGCTTCGGTTATCTGGGTGTTCCTTCGTTCGGAGCAGACAAACCGGTATCGGCCCTGACGAATGTGGAAACGGTAGTCATTCCAGCGAAAGCTAAAAATCCAGAGCTTGCCAAAGAATTCCTAAAGTATTTGTACACGGATAAAATCGTTCAGCTCAATGGCGACAAGGCAAAAGCGGTTATGGCGGTAAAAGGCGCGCCAGATCTCGTTAAAGCGTATATTACGGAGACGACTTACAACGTTTATAAGGCTGCGGATGACGGCATGATTGCGGTTAATGGCGCATTTAAGCCTGTGGCCAAGGGCAGCAAATTCAACCCTAGTGATGAAGTCTACAAGCCATTTTCCTCGATTATGAGCAAGCAGATGACTTTGGATCAATATGCTGAAAAGCTGTATAAGGTGTATTCGGAAATTCAGAAGGAGCTGGAGGCTGCTGGGGCACAGTAGGAAGTAAGCTGTGAGGCTGAACGACGGGAATGCGTTGCATGGCGCATAACTCTAAAAACGGGATGAGATGAGGTTTTTACCTCAGCCTCATCCTTTTTTCATGATTGCAGATTCATAAACCTGAAGGATTTTATGATTCCCTGCATTTTCCGATGAACACCTAAAAATCCTCTATATAAATCTGCCGTTTTGTTCATTTGGTTAACGCTCTTATGATTTTATAATGAAGCTCAGCTGGTAAAGCAGCATACGCTCCAAATGCAGGGTTTCACCGTCTCATTCAATGATCGACAGGTTATCGATTGGAGAGGGGCTGATTAGCATGTAGCGATATCTGGGACCAAAAGGCTGAAAGATCGTAGGCAATCCATTGCTCAGCTTTGCGTCTGAATCAAATAAATGTGGGAGGAAGCAATGAAATGAAAAAACGCATGTCAAGCTTATTGGTATTGCTGTTTTTATGTTCCTCTATTTTTATGATTGGGCCTGTAGCGGTAAGTGCAGCAAATACGACGTATTATATTGATTCTTCCGGAGGGAACGATGCAAATAACGGCACCTCCACAGCCACCGCTTGGAAAACGTTAACGAAAGTGAATGCCACGACGTTCCAGCCAGGTGACCAAATTTTGTTTAAGTCGGGCGGGGTATGGAACGGCCAGCTGTGGCCTAAGGGCTCAGGAGCAGCGGGCGCTCCCATCACAATCGATAAATATGGCGGAACGGCAAAGCCCATTATCAATGGCGGCGGAACGCAAAGGGATTATCAAGCGACCGGCGCCGTTATGCTGCGAAATCAACAGTATTGGGAAATTAGCAATCTTGAAGTCACGAATGACGACAACTTTAACGTAGATTTGGTAACGACTACTTATGCAAACGGCAAGCCTACCAACATAAGAGACGGCATTCTGGTTGTGCTGGATACGAATCAAGTGGCGGCAGGCGGCGACACGATCATGGATCATATTTATATTCATGATAATTATGTGCATGATGTCGATAGCCCGAACGAATGGCCGAACCAGTATGGCAACGCCTCGTTCAATGGCGGCATTATGTTTTATGTCATTGGCGCTTTAAAGGCCAACATGACGTTCAATGACGTAAGGATTGAAAATAACACAATCGAGAAAGTCGATTTGCTCGCCATTGCCAATTTTAATTACACGACGACAACGGCCTTCCAAGATGAAATTGAACCTTATAACTTGTGGCAAACGAACATTTATATCGGTCACAATTACATGCGTAATATTGGCCAAGGCGCCATTGACGTATGCGATGCGAAGGATGCAATCGTCGAATACAACGTCGTAGACGGCTGGTCCAAGCGCTATAACGCGGAAAGCGCAGGCATTTACCCGTGGAAATCTCAAAATGTAACGTTCCAAAATAACGAGGTTTATGGCGGACCGACGACGACGGGTGCTAACAATGGAGATGGAACAGCCTTTGATTTTGATTCGCCCAATAGCAATATCGTCTATCAATTCAACTATACCCATAACAACCCAATGGGATGGATGTCCTATCTGGGAAGAAGCAGCAATAATATTGCGAGATATAATATCAGCGACGATAACGCTGCCTATTTGATCAAGTTTGGTTGGTTCGACGTCGATAGCTCGGCTACGTATTTCCTGAATAACGTCTTTATTTATAACGGCAGTGTAACTAAATTCACGAATTCCAACGCTAATCTGGCCTCCACTTATTTCAAAAGTGTGCCGTATTATTTTTACAATAACGTTTTTTATGACAAAAATACCCCTTCCTCCAGCTTTTGGCCGAGCAGCTCCGGCAGCTATGGAACGGCTGTATTTAGAAATAATGCGTTTTATGTGACCAATGGCAGCCATGCGGCTGGCGAACCGAATGATCCGGCGAAAGTGATCGCACCTCCTCAAATGGTCAGCCCTGGGCAGGCGCCAACTTTAGGGGCCAATGGCTTCACAAGTGGCGCCACCGTATGGGATGGCTACAAGCTGCAGGCCACTTCTCCACTCATTAATGCCGGTTATAATGTGCCGCAATTAGGAACGACCGATTTTTATGGAAATGCATTATTTAATGGGGCGGCTCCGGATATTGGTGCCTTTGAATCGACCGTTACAGGCGGGGGTGGAGGAGGCCCGACATCGGTCACGGTAGGCGGAACGGTAACGGCAAGCTCTACAAGCAGCCCGACAGGAGAAGAGAAGGAAAAAGCCTTCGATGCCAATATTTCGACCAAATGGCTAATCACAACGGGAACAGGCTGGATTCAGTACAAATTTGTAACCGGTGTCTCTCATACCGTAACCTCGTATGCGATAACGTCCGCTAACGATGTGCCGGCGAGGGACCCGAAAAATTGGACGCTGCAGGGCTCAAACGACGGAACGAGCTGGACGACGCTGGATACGCGCACGAATGAAGCATTTGCCACCCGTTTCTTAACCAAAACGTATACGTTCAGCAATTCAACTGCTTACTCGTATTATCGCCTGAACGTAACGGCGAATAGCGGCGGTGCAGCACAGCTCCAGCTCGCTGAAATTGGTTTGTTCACGTAAAAAGGAAGGCAGGGGCCGCCGTTTATCGTTCAAATATAGGAAAGTATATGATTTTTCTATCCTTTCTCTATATTCCACCCTCGAAACGGTAGCTTTGCCGCCAGAGGACGGCGACAGCCGTTTACGCTTGGCACGGCGGCTCCTGCAAATAAATAATAAGCCCATTATAGACCATTGTGCTGCAAAAAGCCGGCAAGCATGATCGCATCACCTGCGGCAGGGGGAAGGAATGAAAACGATGACCATGAAAACGAAAAGAACCTTTTTCATCCTCGTATGTTTATTGCCAGGACTATTGCTGTTCTCCTTGTTTAAGGTGTATCCTACGTTTCAAATTTTTCAAAAGTCGCTGTACCTGTGGACGGGGTTAAGTGATGAGCCGAAATATATCGGGTTTAAAAATTTTGCCGATATGCTTCACGATGAGACGTTTCTGCTGTCCATGCGCAATACGGGCTTTTTAATGCTGGTCGTGCCGATTGTTACGATTATGATCGCTTTAGTTAATGCATCCATTTTAACGCAATCGAAGCTCAAGGAACGTGGCTTTTACCGAACGGTTTTCTTTTTTCCAAGCATTCTGTCGTTCGTTGTCATCGCAATCCTTTGGTCCTTTATTTATCATCCTACGATGGGATTTGTAAACACTGGCCTGGAGATGGTTGGACTTGAAGAGTGGGCGAAGCCGTGGCTGGGCGATCAGCGCACCGTCCTTTGGGCATTGGCGATTACGTTAATTTGGCAGGCGGCCGGGTATTACATGGTCATGTATATGGCAGGGATCGACAGCATTTCACCGGAGCTTTATGAAGCTGCCGACCTTGATGGGGCAACCCGCATACAGCAATTTTTCCGCATTACGATTCCGATGCTTTGGGAGATTATTCGCGTCACGATTATTTTCAGCATTAACGGTGTCCTTAGCATTAGCTTTATCATTGTTTCGATTATGACAGGGGGCGGGCCTGACCGGCATTCGGAAGTCGTTATGACTTATTTGTATGCCCAAGCCTTCACCAACTCGAATTTTGGCTATGCGATGGCGATCGGGGTTGTCGTATTTATGATTTCGATGCTGCTCGCGCTTGTAAGCAATAAATTAACCGAAAGGGGATCGTATTAACATGTCCTCTTTAACATCCATTACGGGAAAAACCGTTCTTCGCCTCTTTTTACTCGTGCAGGCCCTATTAGTCGTCTATCCTCTTGTGTGGAATGTACTGGCGTCCTTCAAAACCAATACAGAGGTTATGGAAAATCCTTGGAGGCTGCCGTCGAGCCTAAATTGGAGCAACTATGTTCATGCTTTTTCGACGGCGAAAATGGGCGATTACATGATCAACTCCGTTATCATCGTTATATTATCGATGGCTGTGCTGTTGATTGCGGCGGTTCCCTCTGCTTACGTGCTGGGGCGGATGAAATTCCGCTTGCGTGGATTTATATCGCAATTTTATATGGCTGGGCTGTTTATCGGAGGCGTCTACATTATCGTGCCGCTGTTCATTTTAATGAATGAATGGCAGATGCTCGATAATCGCTTTTGGTTAAGCACCGTTTATGCGACAGGAAGCTTGCCGTTCTCTATTTATTTGCTTACCGGCTTCATGAAGTCGATCCCGCAAGATTACGAAGAAGCGGCCATGATGGATGGCTGCGGCTATTTCGGGATTTTGCTGCGCATTATTGTACCGATGGCACGGCCGGGGATTATTACGCTGACTGTCTTCAGCTTCTTTGACTTCTGGAATGAATATGTGCTGGCGATGACCTTCATTACCAGCGACAGCAAGAAGACGATACCGGTTGGTTTGTCTAATTTGATGCAAATCCAGCAATTTGCTACAGATTGGGGCGCCCTTTTCGCCGGCTTGGTCATTGTGCTTGCGCCAACTATTATCGTCTATGCGCTGCTGCAGAAAAAATTAACAAACGGCATGTCGCTTGGTGGAGTAAAAGGCTAGGTGCAGCTTTAACCGATAAGCTGATTCGGGCTAATATAAGCGATAGGAGAATTAGGGACTTAGGGCTGCTTAGGGGATAATGATTCCGAATGGAGGAGAAAAATGAACCGGACAGGGGCTAATAAGACGGTTTTCCGCAGGGCTAAGTTTCGAATGGTGCTAATCGCTGCCGTTGTTGGGTTATTAGCGGCTATTTCCGCTGTAGGTATGGCGGCCTTTTTGCCCTCCGAGCCGCAAGAAGAGCCAGTCATCATGGAGGTCGGGGGCTTGCCGGTAACCGAAGCCGAGTTTCTGCTTTATATGGATAAGGAAAGAGGAGCCGTTACCAACTATTTCAACGTAACTTATGGGGCCGAAGATAGTGAAGCCTATTGGACGGAAACATTCGGAGCAGAGCGCCCGATTGATAAGCTTAAACAGCAAGCAATGAACGAGGCTGTCAAAGGAAAAACATTGCAGCTGCTGGCAGTAGAAAAGGGGCTTGTAACAGACAGCTCCTTTCAAAGCTTTGTTAACCAATGGGAAAAAAATAATACAGAGCGGGGCGAAAGTTTAGATCAGGGGCAGGCGATTTTTGGTTTGGCGCAATACGATCTCAGCCAGTATTACTTCTATTCATTAAGCCAATTAAGGCTGGACCTTGAGGAGCAGCTGGGAGAAGAGGCACTGAAGGTGACGAAGGAGGAAGTGAAGGACCGTTATCAATTCCATGCTGCAAAGTTTGAAAATCAAACCCAAATCACCTTCAATGAACTGTCCGTCTCCTACAGCAATGAAGAAAGGGAAGCAGCAGGCGAAAAAATAAAGCTGGCTCTTAAGCTGCTAGACTCCGGTACTCCTTTTGAAGAAGTAGGAAGGAAGTACGGCAAAGACGGCATACGTCAGAGCACGCTCGTTCTAAACGAGCAAGCCTCCCCGCTTAAGGCCGACTCCATGCTGAAGCAAGCCGCCGAAAAATTAAAGGCTGGCGAGCATTCTGCCATTATTGACAGAGGCAGCAGCTTCTCCATTATTCAAATGATTAACAAAAATGAACAGTATGCGGTTCCCATTGCGACTCTTGAATCCCAGCTGCAAAGCGAAGTGCTTCATCATAAATTCGAGCGTTACGTTGCGGAAAAGGTAAAAGCAGTGAAGATCAGCATCAATCAAGAAGCCTTCGATCGGCTGAAGGCAGGATCATGAACTGCCAAGCAGGAGCGACTAGGGTGTGTATGCAATCCGGAGCCGGGGTGCAACTCCTTGCTTAGCGCTTATTCAAGGCCAATCTTATCGGACGATTCAAGGCCGAGGAACCGCAGTTTGTGATTTTTGCTGAGAGCTCTGTAGCTGAGAGCACTGTTGCTGAGATCTCAAAGCTCGGGACGGTCACTCCTTTTTTGGAGGACTGAGGTTCCGCTATTCTGGCTTTTGACCCGATTTCAGGCCGTAAGCGGACAGGAAATCCGTTATCGTCCTCCTCATCCCGTCAAAATGACCATTTGCGGAGCATTAGCGTCTCCTGAGTCCGCAGCCTGTGCCATAACCCTTGATCCTGTTGAAATAGCTGCTGCTGTGTCCGCCAAGTCTAGCTTTGTTAAGGGTGAACCCCTGAAACGAAGAGCATGAAGCTTCCATTTGCCAACTATCAAAATTTAAAACGAGGCTGTCCCGGAGATCATTTCTGACCTTTCGAGACAGCCTCGTTCATTTTCCTGTCCTGACTATTCTATTGGCGACGATAGCTTAACGTTCAGAAAGAGCGGTAACAAATGCGCTCAATGGGGTAGCTGGACGTCCAAGCAGCGTTTCCAGATCATTGCTTTCCACATCGAGGGAGCCTTCACGGATTGGGCCTTGCATATCAACAAACATCGCTACGACAAAATCAGGCAGGCCTGCTTGAGCCAAAGCTTGACCGAGTGCAGCGTCGTCTACATCCACAACGTTGATTTCTTTGCCCAATGCTTCACCAGTGATAGCTGCGAGCTCAGCTTGCGTGCGAGGCTTGCCCGACAGCTCGTAGACGGTATTGTCGTGTCCTTCGCCAGCCAGAACTGCTGCTGCCGCTTCGGCATAATCGCTGCGTAATGCCCAGCCTGCACGCGCAGTGCCAGCGGCATTCAGCCAAGGTGCTCCGTGGATGGCGCCTTGCACGCTGCCAGCTTCGTTTTCAGCATACCAGTTGTTCCGCAGCAGAGAATATGGAATTCCCGTTGCAAGAATCGCTTCTTCCGCAGCGCGGTGGACTTCTGCGAGGGAGAGCGTGCTCTTATCTGCTTTGGCAACACTTGTGTAAGCAATGAAGCCTACGCCTGCTTTTTTGGCGGCGTCGATAGCGGCTTGATGCTGGCGAATACGTGTAGCATTATCTGCATCAGCGGAAACGATCAGCAAACGGTCCACACCAGCAAATGCTGTATCGAGGGTTTCGGGCTGATCAAAGTCACCGTGGCGTACGTCAATGCCTTGTGCTTGCAAATGCGCGGCTTTTTCTGGCGTACGCACACTTACTGCAAGCTGTTCAGCGGGCAGTTTTTTTAATAGTGTATCGATTACGAGGGAGCCAAATTGTCCAGTTGCGCCAGTTACTAAAATTTTCATGATTCATTCCTCCATTGGTTGGGTTTGTGTGAAATAAAACGGGATTCAACTATTGAATTCCCCTTGTAGCCTAGCTTTAGTTACTTTTGAAACTTTCACTGTTATAACCTAAGTAGTTACAACGAGGGCGTAAAAAAAAGCCGTTGCAAGAGCTTTTTTTAACAGACTTGTCCCAGTATCTTCGCAATGCTCACGCTGCTCAATCTCTGCTCCATAGCGGCTTGAGCTTCAGCCAGTTCTGCCGTAAGCGAGGCTTCAATGGTTCTGCCTACAGGGCATCGCGGGCTAGGATTTTGATGAAAATTGAACAAGGGTCCCTCATCAATGACTTCAACTGCATCATACACTTCCAATAAGCTAATAGATGCGGGGTCCTTCAATAGAGTAGCACCACCGACACCGGGCCGGACGCTAATCAAACCGGCTTTTTTCAGCTGGGCCATAATTCTTCGGATGACGACGGGATTCGTATTCACGCTGCCAGCAATAATATCCCCTGTGCAATCTCCCGGCATAACAGCAATCAACGTAAGAATATGGACGCCCATCGAGAAGCGGCTGCTGAATTGTTTCATTGTTATCACCACCGTTGTAACTATCATAGTTACTTCTAAGCGTAATGTCAATCCTGTTATTTTATTTTTTTGTGTTTTGGTTCATTGATTTTGCATGACTTGGGTGAAGAGAAATCTAAGAAGATGTTACTGGCCTATAGTCTTTGATTCGTATGATATACTAAAAATGTGTCATTTTGTAAAATATGAGATCAATAAAGGGTGGTTTTCAATGATCCTAACAAAAGGTCAAAAAATCGATGTTACAAAAGGTCGCGGGATTTCTGATGTTGTCATTGGGCTTTCTTGGCAGACGGCAGATGCAGCAATCGATATAAATGCATCAGCTTTTCTCTTAAATCAAGCAGGTGTATGTGCCCAAGATGAAGATATGATCTTCTACAATCAACCATTCAGCCGGCAGCATGCCGTTACGCACGCAGGCCCGGTGAATGGAGATCAAGAGCATATAAAAATTTCGGTAGGGAAGGTACCGAGTGATATACACAAAATCGCGGTAACACTCACCATTCATGAGGGGGAACTGCACGGCCAAGCCTTTTCCCAGGTTCGTGGCGCCGTAGGACGAATCTATAACCCAATCAACGGCGAGGAGATAGGAAGATTCAATTTCGGTGAAGGTCTTAGCATAGAAACAGCTATCGTTGTTGGGGAGTTTTATCTCCATAAAGGGGAGTGGAAGTTTAACGCTGTCGGAAGCGGATTTGAGGGAGGGCTCGCCGATCTTGTTAGAAATTTTGGACTCAAGGTATCGAGCGAATCACATGTGGAAGCAGCAGCCGCTGCTGAACCTGCCGCTGTCCCTGCCAAGCCGAGCCAACTGCTAAAAGTGGAGCTCAAGAAGAAAGAGAGCATTAATATTCAAAAGTCAGCCAAGGTTACGGCGACTCTGGAATGGCAAACAGACAGGGATTTGGATCTATACTGTTTTTATGTAACAAAGGACAGGGAGGTTGGCAAAGTCTATTATCGCAACCTTGGATCGAAACATATTGCACCGTACATTCAACTGGATGGGGATGCTATGGGGCAGGGTAAAGAAACGATAGTTATTCATCGGCCAGAAGCGTTAAGCTTCGTTTTATTTGCTGCCTATAGCGCAATAAGCAATGGATCGGGCAGCTTTAGATCGATGGAGGTTCGCGCAGTTGTTGAAAATCATCAGGGCCATACCGTAACAGCACCACTGCTTGAAGAAAACAATTATGCCTATTGGGTAGCAATTGTCCATATCGATTTCACAGATGCCAAGCAAATGCGAGTCAGCCACGTAGAAAAATACTCCAATGATGGGGTGGAGCGCAGTCCGCTTCTTTATGAAAAAGGCGATTTTAAAATGGATGTTGGTCCAGAAGAATTTAAGGATGATTGGGACTGAATGACGATGTTGCAATGCTATTGCATTGCTTTTAACCTGCGAATAGGAAGTGTTATATGATTAAAAGGTTTATCGGTATTTTGCTTGTTCTTTGCTTAGGTTTAAGTATACCTGTCCCTGCTTTTGCTGATGACAAGACTTTTGAATTGTATTTGAATAATGAAAAGCTTATTGGGATTAATCCTGTTTTAGAAGCAGGTGTCATGTATGTACCGTACCGCAAGCTCTTTAATGTACTAGGTTATAAGGTTGCTTATGATTCGGACACTGAGGAGATATCTGCATCAAATAATGATTCTGAGATTTTTTTCTGGGCGGGTGAGGATATCGTAGAATCTAACGAAGGATCCTACCTATTAGATAAACCTATTTCTATAATGAATGGACAAGTTTATCTGCCTATTCGACTTGTGGGTCAACTTACCAAGCATTCAACAAAAGAAAACGATACATATGACGAAATATGGTTATGGTCAAGAACAGGCCATTAATGAGCTTCTTGAAAAATATTACAAAACTCATAGCCCAAAATTACTAACAGGGGACAATCGTGAGTGGCTGTATCTTGATCACGAATTTGATTATGATGCATACCGATATGTCAGTGAAGTTCCTGATAGGGAATTCATCGTAAAGATCGATAGTATTAAATATACTTCTGCTTATGAAGCGTCCCTACAAGTTACTTATACTCAAAATTCACAAGTATTAAATCAAAAAGATGAAATGTTATTCGAAATCCGAAATGAAGGTGGAGAGTGGAAGATTTCGCATTCTATTTGGATGTCGCAACAAATGGATCTTCCAACGGACATCGATAATACAGCATCAAACATAGTAGAAAAACAAAATAAAGCACAGCTCGCCGTTTTGTCTGATTTAAAAACCTATTATAAAGCATATAACGAAGAAAACCTGGATCTCACGCTTCAATATACGTCCCCTTCATTTATTAGACGTTGGGATGCAAAAATGATGAAGATAGATTCAACGTGGGAGAAGTATTTGAGGTTTAACTTTGACAATTCAGAAACAAGGTACAAGCTCTCTAAAGAACGCGTGGTCTTCATTGGAGAAAAGGATGCAGTCGTGCAAGGTATGCTGGATTGGAGTGATTCAACGGAAGGCGTAGCGGAAGGTGATGTGGTGTTTGAAGCCCTCATTTACTTAGAGTATGCAAATGGTCATTGGAACTATAGAACTGACCTTGATATTGATCAGGATTATAATTATAGAGAGGAATATGCACCGTCCAGCATTCAAACTGAAAGCTAAAGGAACCGGGGTGTCTATGCAAAGTGGAGTCGGCCCGCTGCGCCTTGCACAGCGCTTATTCGAGGCAAAACTCATCTGACGATTCAAGGCTTTAGAAAACGTAGCAGGTGGTTGTGTCTAAGACCGCTGTTGCCGAGGCCTCGCAGATCGCAACACTCTCTCCTTTTTTTGAGGACTGAGGTTCCGCTATTCTAGCCTTTGATCCGATTCTAGGCCGTAAGCGGACAGGAAATCCGTTATTGCCCTCATTATCCGGTTAAAATAGCGATTGGGAGCGCAATAGCTGCTCCTGAGTCCGCGAACTATACCATAACCCGTGATTCGGTTGAAATAGGGTCTGCTGTGTCCACCAAGCCTATCGGGAATATGTTTGACGCTGGCTTCGATCAGGATTTGGCGGGATTACGTTTCCATACACGGCCTACAATAGTCAGCACCAACTAAAAGCATCATCCCAAAGAACTGCATTCAGACGAATGCGGTTTTTTGTTATATTCCCTCGCCCTGCCGGATGAACCAATGAAAGTGCTATTTTACCTAATCATCGTGTCATTACATTGATTTATGTCATTGATAAAATAATGAAAACGGATACAACGCAATAAGGCATCATGCGCATTAAGCTAGGAGAGGGTGTTACGGATGAACGAGACAGGCGTCGGACGCTTGGGCAGCAGGCTATTTTTCATGGGACCTGCGCTGTTGATTTTTTTGGCAGTCATTATTGTGCCGATCAGTATGAGTATTTATTATAGCTTCTTCCAATGGGACGGAGTTTCGGCAAAGATTTTCAACGGAGGGGACAATTTCAATCGGCTGCTTCATGATCCGGTTCTATGGACCTCGCTCAAAAATTCGGTGTATTTAACTTTGGGAGCGCTTTTAATTCAGCTGCCGGTCGGTTTGTTTTTTGCCATTGTGCTTGGCTACAAGCTGAGAGGATCAAATTTTTTGAAAACGATTTATTTCACACCGGTTATGCTGTCTACAGCTGTGCTTGGCATTTTGTGGGGGCAAATTTACGACCCGAATTTCGGGCTGCTGAATAATTTGCTTATGCAGCTTGGACTCGACAGCTTTGCACATGCCTGGCTGGGAGAGGAAGCAACGGCGCTAGGGTCGGTTATCGCGGTTGTCGCTTGGCAGTTTATCGGCTTTTATATTATCGTCTATATCGGTGCGCTTCAGGGCATTTCTGAAGAGGTGCTGGAGTCGGCACGAGTAGAAGGCGCCGGAGAGTGGAGAATTATTTTCAGCATTCAAATCCCGCTGATCTGGCCGACGATTACGTTCACGGTGCTGAACTGTGTGATCAATTCTTTGAAATATTTCGACCTGATCTATATTATGACGGGCGGCGGGCCGAATAATAGCAGCGAAGTGCTAGCAAGCTATATGATGAAAAATGCATTTCGCATGATGGATTTCGGTTATGGCAGCACCATCTCCACCTTCCTGCTGCTGTTCGGGCTCTGTCTCGCATTTATTATTTCAAAGCTTCTGGGCCGCACTGGCGCCAGATTCCAATAAGAGAAAGGAGAGATGAAGGTGAGCGCGACTCAAACGATGCAGCCGGCGGGGACGCGCGGCAAAGGTTTTTCCCGATTGCTGCTGTATGTGCTGCTACTGGTGCATCTCGTATTTACAGGATATCCGTTCGTATGGATGGTCATTTCGTCATTTAAAACCAACAAGGAGTATTTCGCGAACCCTTGGGGGTTGCCGGAATCGTGGCATTTTGATAATTTTGTGCAGGCCTGGAACCAAGGCATCAACGGCTATTTGTTCAACAGCCTGTACATTACCTTTTTCTCGGTTGTCGGGCTGCTGATCGTATCGACACTGATTGGCTTTTATTTATCGATTCGGCCGTTTAAAGGCTCGAAGCTGCTGCTGGGAGCATTTTTTCTCGGCATGCTTATCCCAATCCACAGCACCTTGATTCCGTTGTTTACGATGGCGAACAAGCTTGGCGTGTATGATTCGTTCTGGGCTTTGTTTTTCCCGTATATCGCCTTTAACCTGCCGGTCGCTGTCTTTATTGCCCATGGCTTCTTTCAGGGCGTGCCGAAGGAGCTGGAGGAGGCGGCCATGATTGATGGCTGCTCGATTTATCAGACGTTTTTCAAAGTGTATTTTCCGATTGCGAAGCCTGTGCTGGCGACGATTACGATTCTTTCCTTTTTCAACATTATGAATGATTTCGTCTTTCCGCTAGTCATGGTATCCAAAGAATCACTCAAAACGCTGCCGCTCGGCCTCATGATGTTCAAAGGCAACTTCAGTGCCGATTATTCGCTGATTAGCGCGGCATTGGTCATCACGACAGCTCCTATCATTATTTTATACATGTTTCTGCAAAAGTATATTCAAAAGGGGGTTGTAGCGGGCGCGGTTAAAGGCTAATAGAAACATCTATTTATGAGCTGCGGCATTCGACACTATCCAAGGGGGAAACAAACATGAAAAAGGGTCTTATCTTATTGTTGGCAATGATGATGGTAGTAATGGCAGGCTGCTCAAACGCCGGAAACAAGGCGGAAGGCGGATCGACGGAGGCATCATCGGGCGATGTAACGAAGCTGACCATGTGGAGCATGGAAACGAGAAACAAGGATATTATTGAAAAGTCGATCAAGCAATTCAACGACGAGCATCCGAATGTGGAGCTTACGGCCGAGTTTTTTGAAGACGAAGCTTTGAAAACAAAAATGAAAGTAGCGATTACAGGCAACCAAGTACCGGATATTATTACGTACTGGAGCGGTGAAACCTTCGACACGCTTGTATCCAACAGCATGCTGGGCGATATTACCGAGCCGCTTAGCAAGGATGAAGCGTTCAAAAACGATGTGCTTAACGGCGGATTGGAAACGTTCTCTTACGACGGCAAAAACTACGGTATTCCCGTTCTGTTCAGCGGAGTATCCCTATGGTACAACAAACAAATTTTTGATGAAAATGGTCTGACTCCTCCGACAACCTACGCGGAACTGCTAAGTGTTGTGGATCAACTGAATGCTAAAAATATCGTTCCAATTACAGTTGCAGGCAAAGATCGTTGGCCGGTTCTGCACTGGTTCTCTTATCTGGCACAGCGTATCGGCGGCATGGAGCCGTTCGAGAAAGCGAAAAAAGGCGAAGCCGATTTTACACAAAACAGCTTTGTGAAAGCGGGCGAAATGCTGCGTGAGCTTGCCGTCGATCATAAAGGCTTCATCAATGGTTTCCTTGGTCTTGATTATGCAGCTGCGGAATCGCTGTTTACGAACGGCAAAGCTGCGATGTATCTGCAGGGTGAATGGGCAATGAACTCCTTCCTGGATGGTGATTTTGCCGATAAAGTAGGCTTCGTACCATTCCCGACAGTAGATGGCGGCCAAGGCGGCATTAACATTTACCAAGGCGGCTTCGGCGCAGGCATGGCGATTTCTTCCAAGACGAATCAAGAAGCTGCTTATGAAGCGATCCGTTTCCTAACTGACTCCCTGCAACGGAAGGAAATTAACGAAGGCGCGAACATCAGCCCGATGAAAAACCCAGGACTAGACGAGGCGAAGATGAATCCGCTCGCGTTTGCATACGACAGCTCTATCAGCAGCAGCTTGGAAGGCTTCTTCAGCTACTACGACCAAGCGCTTGACGCGAAGCGTGCCGAGCAGTTCCTGAACTCGGTCGGTGCGATTGTTGGCCAAAATTCAAGCAGTGTTAAAGACGAGCTGGCGAAAATTAAGTAACAGCAGCAAGAGCATACGAGACAGGAGGCGTTTACGATTAACGTAATTAACAATCCGATATTGCGGGGGTTTAACCCCGATCCTTCGATTATTCGTGTCGGAGACGATTATTATATTGCGACCTCGACTTTCGAATGGTTTCCCGGTATCCAAATTCATCATTCTCGCGATTTGAAAAACTGGCGGGTGCTTACGCATCCGCTTGCCCGGGCCAGCCAGCTTGATATGATCGGCAATCCCGACTCCGGCGGAGTATGGGCGCCGTGCCTGAGCTACGATAACGGCACCTTCTATCTGGTGTTTACCGATGTGAAAAGCCATATGGGCCCATTCAAGGACACGCATAACTATGTCGTTACGGCAACTGATATTATGGGGCCGTGGTCAGAGCCGATTTATTTGAACAGCAGCGGCTTTGACCCTTCCCTGTTCCATGATGAGGATGGCACCAAATGGCTGGTCAATTTAACATGGGATCACCGGAAAGGGAAAAATCCGTTCGGCGGCATCGTCATTCAGCAGTATTCTGAGGAGCTAAAGGCGCTAACGGGACCGATTCAAACGATATTCGACGGCACGCCGCTTGGTTTGACGGAAGGTCCTCATATTTACCGTCATGACGGCTATTATTATTTGATCACTGCCGAGGGCGGCACGCGTTTTGGTCATGCGGCTACGGTGGCCCGCTCACGGACGCTGCTCGGCACCTATGAGGCCGATCCGGCGGGCCCGCTCCTTACGTCGGCGGACCACCCAGAGCTAGCGCTGCAAAAGGCGGGCCATGCCAGCCTGGTGGAGACGCAGGATGGACAGTTATACATTGTCCATCTGTGCGCGCGGCCGCTCAGCCCTTCGGGAAGCTGCACGCTTGGACGGGAAACCGCCATTCAGCGGTGCGTTTGGACGGAGGACGGCTGGCTGCGGCTAATCGGCGGGAGCCACTCGCCGGAAGTTCAAGTGAGCGCGCCTGCGCTGCCGGAGCATCGTTTTGAGGCGGAGCCGGAAGTCGAGCATTTTGACGGGGATGCGATCAGCATTCATCTTCATACGCTGCGCGAGCCACGGGCCGATCAATGGGCAACGCTGAAGGAGCGTCCCGGCCATATGAGGCTGAAGGGAAGAGAGTCGCTGTATTCCTCTCACCGGCAGAGCCTGATTGCACGCCGCCAGCAGTCGTTCACAGTGGATGCTGAAACGGTGGTAGAATTTGAACCAGACACTTATCAGCAGCTTGCTGGGCTTGTATACTATTACAATACAAAGAATTATTATTACTTATGGATCAGTCATGATGAGCAGTTGGGCAAATGCCTCGGCATTATGTCGAGCGACCGCGCTGTATATGATGAGCCGCTTGAGCAGCCCGTATCGATTGATGGGGTAGAGCGCTGCTATTTGAAGGCGGAAATCCGCCATGAGGCGCTGCAATTCCACTATTCGGTGGATGGAGCGGCTTGGCAGCCGATTGGCCCTGTGCTGGACGCCAGCAAAATATCGGATGAGAACGCCGAGCTGGTGAAGGATGGCATTGCGCTGGATCAAGGCTTCACCGGGGCATTTATCGGCATTTGCGTACAGGATTTAAGCGGACGAGGCAAGTATGCGGACTTTGATTATTTCAAGTATTCTGAAAGGTGAGCTGATGATGAGCATGAACGTAATGGATGCGGCCGTAATGAACAAACCGCTGGATATCGAGATTCAAAAAGTACCCGTTCCGACGCCGAAAGACGATGAGGCGCTCGTCAAAGTATACTGTATTGGCGTATGCGGCTCGGACGTTCATTATTATGAGCACGGAAGAATTGGCCGGTATGTCGTGGAAAAGCCGATTATTCTTGGCCACGAGCTGGCTGGCGAGGTAGTTGCTGTCGGCGCGGGCGTATCCAATGTCGCGATTGGCGACCGGGTAGCCGTAGAGCCGGGCGTAGCATGCGGCCGCTGTGAATATTGCAAATCGGGCCGTTATAATTTGTGCCCGGACGTTGTTTTTATGGCAACGCCGCCAGTTGACGGCGCATGGGCCGAGTATGTAGCGGTACGCAGCGATTTCTTATTCAAGCTGCCAGATGAAATCAGCTTTGAGCAGGGGGCGCTTCTGGAGCCATTGTCCGTAGGCCTTCACGCGATGAATCGCGCAAAGGTTACTCCGGCAGACCGTTTGCTCGTAACGGGTCTTGGCCCGATCGGCCTGCTTGCGATTCAGGCAGCAAAGGTGTTTGGCGTTAGTGAAATTTATGCGACGGACGTTGTGCCGTTCCGCCAGGAGCTGGCGAAGGAAATGGGCGTTACGGCGGTTATCGATCCGATGAAGGAGGATGTGCAGGCGCGCATTGCCGAATTGACCAGCGGAAAAGGCGTTACCGTTATCGTCGAGACATCTGGAAACGGGCGGGCTATCGCCGATGCGGTACGTACCGTCAAGCGCGGCGGACGCATCGTGCTTGTCGGGATGCCGGCGGCCTCTGAAATTCCGGTTGATGTGAACGCGATCATCGATGCAGAGGTGGATGTGCTCGGATTGTTCCGTTATGCCAACACCTACCCGGGCGCCATTCAAGCACTCAGCCAGTCCAGCGTTGACATCGAGAAGGTCATTACCCATAAATATGCGCTGCGGGATACGAAGGAAGCGGTTGAAATGGCCCGCACGCAGAAGGACACTAGTATAAAAATAATGATCTACCCTAATAAATAACCGTATGCGGACAAAGCCTATCCTTTCATGAACGACGAGAGGGTAGGTTTTGTGCAAGTTTTACTGGAGGAAGAAGAAGTGGGATATTTCAAAAAAATGGGACTGGATCAGACGAGAGGTCAAATTTTTGTTGGCTTTATTTTGACCATGTCGCTTGTCCTGCTGATTACGGTAAGCAGCCTCTATGTGCTGCTGTCCAAGGTGCAGCGGGAAAATGCGGCACTGTATATTGACGAGATTGCGCTGCAAGCAAGCGGGAGGCTGGAATCGCAGCTTAACGAGGTTAACGTTCTAACGCTGCAGCTGGCAATGGATGACCGGATACAAGAAGCACTCGGCTTGGAGAAGCAGGGGCATTGGGCGGTCTATGACGAACGAATGAAGCTGAGGAAGCTGCTCATTGAGAAGACGGCTTACTCAGATACGATAAAGGATATTGAGCTTTATAGCTTGTCTCGAAGCCTCTACCCCATCGTGGAGAAGAGTATTGGAGAGCGGATAGAGGAGCGTTATTTGCAGCAGACGGATGAAATTCATCAGGCCGGAGCGATTATATGGATCGGACGCGATCCAGACAATCCGGAATATTTGCTGGCCGTCAGGCAGGTAAAGCTGGAGAAGGAGAAATATGCGAAGGGCGGCTATTTGCTCATCCGGCTTAAGCCTTCGATTATCGAGCTGGCCACTACGGACAAGGCGAAGGACAAAGGCCGTGTGATGCGGCTTCTTGATGAGAACAATAACAGCATGAACGTGGGGGAAGACAGCGGACTGCTCCTGTCTGTCGGCGCGGTTGAAGGAGAGAGCGGCGATTATGTAACGGTAGAGCGGGCCATCCGATCGACAGGCTGGAAGCTGCAAATTATGATTCCCAAGCAAACGCTGACCGCTGATATTTACTTTTTGCGCGATGTGCTGCTTTGGGCGAGCGTGCTAAGCATTTTCGTATTTGGCCTGCTGTCTTATTATTTATCCAAGTTTATTACATCGCCAATCAGAAGCCTGACGCGCATTATTCAGGGCGGCAAGCACGGCAGTCCGCGGGAAAACCCCGATCAGTATTTCAACCGCGAGGTTAATCAGCTGAATTTGACGTATAACCAGATGGTTAAGCAAATTAATTATTTGATTAAATCGGTGTACGAGATTGAAATTGTGAAGAGCAAAAGCGAAATTAAAGCGCTTCATTCACAAATCAATCCGCATTTTTTATTCAACACACTCGATTCGCTCTACTGGGATCATATCCGCAAAGGAGAGCAGGAGCTGGCGCAGACCGTCATTCAGCTTGCCGACCTGTTCCGGTATACGATTCATTCAAGCACCCAGGACGGATTTGTCACGATCGATGAGGAGCTGGAGCAGGTCAAGCGGTATGGCGATATTATGAAAATGCGCTGGCGCGACAGGCTCGCCATTGAAATAGACTGCGAGCAGCGGCTTGGCGGCGTGCGAATTCCCAAGCTCTCGATTCAGCCGCTGGTTGAAAATGCCATTGTGCATGGCATAGAGCCTATGGAGCATGGCGGCACCATCAAGCTGCGCGTAAGGGAGGAAGCAGGAGTCATTTCCTTTACGGTGCACGATAACGGCATTGGCATAGAGCCAGATCAGCTGCATCAAATAAGAGAACGCTTACAGAATGATTTGAGCATTGCTTTTGTAACGGGCAAAAACGGGATCGGCCTGTTCAATGTGTGCAAGCTGATCCAGCTTCACTACGGGAAGCAATACGGCCTAACCATTGACAGCGCGCCGGGCGCCGGAACGACGATTGTATTGAAAATTCCGCTAAAGCCCGAGCCGGAGAAGGGAGCTTCTGACGATGAATCACAGCATACTGGTCGTTGATGATGAGTACAACTCGCGCATGGGGGTGGCATTCACCCTGGAGCAGTGGGGGGAGGACAAGGTGCAGATCGATATGGCTGACAATGGAAAGCAGGCTATTCGGCTGCTTCGGGAGAAGCCATATGATCTGCTCATTACCGATATCCGGATGCCGCTCATGACGGGCATCGAGCTGCTTGAGACGCTGCGCGGCGAGCAGAATGGCATAAACACGATTTTACTCACCGGCTTTGCGGAATTTGAGTATGCCCAGAAAGGGCTGAAGCTTGGTGCCGTCGATTATTTGCTGAAGCCGATTCGGCAGGAGCAGCTGATTCGGGCGGTCGGAAAAGTTATTCAGTCCAAGTCGGAGGAAGCGGCAAACGGGCTTTCCTATGGCGTGCCTTCCACCAATGCTTATATTCTTAGTGCCGTTAAGTATATCCATGAAAGTATCGGCATGCCTTTGTCGATCAAGGAGGTCGCCCAGCATGTCCATCTGAATCCAAGCTATTTCAGCGTGTTGTTCAAAGAGGAGACGGGCGTAAGCTTCAGCGATTATGTCATCCGGCTTCGAATGAAACGGGCTAAGGAGCTGCTCTATCATTCTCCGCTTAGCTTGGACGGTATTTCTGAGCAAATCGGCCTGCAGACGGCGAGCTATTTCATCCGGATTTTCAAAAAATATGAAGGCATTACGCCAAAGCAGTACCGGGAGCAGCTTAAGATGATGGCAGCCCACGGGAGCCAAGGGTCGCTGTCTTAGCTTCTAAAAGCTGCCCGAACAGCCCTCTTCCGTCTTAATCCACCTGTCTTAAGGAGGAAGAGGGCTGCTATTGATTTTCAGCTAAAAAGGCAATCTGCTTACGATCAAATTCGGCAGCGTGCTTGCCTATCCATATCAGGTGGCCCCATGAATCCAGAATAAAGGCTTCCGAATGCACAATATGGGCTTTGGCATACTCAGCATGGCTGGGAGCAACGGAACGATCATTTTTGCTGTGCATAATTAGCGTAGGAGCTTTGATGGAACATAACTCTCTCGTATAATCTTTCTGGGTTTGCTCGAGATCAATAAGAAAGCCTTTATGTGAACGCTGTCTGTTGTTCATTTCGCGAAATAATTCAATAGCAAGATTATCCAGCCTGGCATACGCCTCAGCTGGTGATAGGGTAGAAAAGGAAGAAAGCAACATCCTAAACATGAGTCGCGGCAGAAGGTTATTCATCCCAGCTAGTATGAGCCAAGTTCCTTTTTCCACCCCGGGTTTGAAAATCAGCCTTCCCATGCGATAGGCTTTATCGTTTGAAGAGAGCCAGGGCATGGAGATTGCGCATTGTAAGGTCAGGCTTGCCACTCGTTCAGGAAATTGTGCACAAAAAAGGATACCTGTTGGACCTCCCGCTGAAGCTGCAATAACATGTACTTTTGCAATATGCAGGTGATCCAGCAGAGCCAAGTATAGATCACAGGCTTGCTGCAGCTCGGGAATAGGGAAGGTCTGACTATAGCCTGATCGGGAGGGGGTAATAATGGAATACCCCGAAGCGACAAGGTTCTGGTAGCCGAACTCTTCATAGCAGTTGGAGTGCCCGCCATGAAAAAGCAGCAGCGGCGGTCCTTCGCCCACAATGGAGTATTCAAGCACATATTCACCTACTTGCATGGTGCTCACTTGGCGATCCATGACGTCCCATCCTTCCAATCTGTTGCTACTATGTGCTGTCCATATAAAGCGGAATACTGAATTTGTAATCGTGCCCACGGCTTTTTTTTCGCAGCGCAGGAGATCACCTCTTTTATTAAAAATAATTCCCTGCCCAGCTGTTTTTCATGCTCTAGCCGCCCGGATTCACAGGTTTGACGAAAAAACGTGCTACATCTACTATTCCAGTGGCAGGGCTAACCATGCTTTTACAACAGCTTCTACGAGCCTAGAACTGTATAGAAGAGCTTCGGCGGGTACGAACGGAGCAAGCACATAAAATACAATAAGCACATATAAACCGTCTTATATAACAGAAAGAGGGTGTCCACGGCCATTAAAGCCGATAGGACACCCTCTTCTTTGCAATCAGGCTATCAGTTCCCGTCATTCTCCGCCTTTGGCGCTTCTATAAACAAAGGCTCAATAAAAGTCACGCTGTATTGCTCGGAAATGAATTCCTTGCTGTAGCCCTGTTCTTTGAAATGAGCCATCAGCTCCGGTGAAAACGAGGAAATCAGCAGGGAGGCGGCGATGGTCGGCAAAATTTGTGGCCGCAGCTGCCCTGCTGCTGCGGCTTCCTCCAGCAGTTTGCTGACCGTCGCATGCATGAAGGCATATGGCTCAGCTTGGAACCAGCCCTGAATGTTCTTCTCGTCGGCACAAATAGCGGAAAGAATAGGACGTATATATTCTCGCAGCTCAAGGGCGAAAAACAGCAGGCTACGTATAAAGGCCGAGAGGCGTCTGACGACGGGCTGCGCGGCATTTTCTATTAATTCCTGCGTCGTAATCGCTTTGAACTGCTCGAATTGGGTGTGCAGCACGCACACGCAAAGCGTGCCTTTATTCGGAAAACGCCGATAAAGCGTGCCCTGTCCGATTCCTGCTCCTTTCGCAATCTGATGCATATTGACTGCTTCAACGCCATGCTCGTTAAACAGCTGGCGGGCCTTCTCGATAATATCCCGGCCCACCACATCCGTTTCAAAATTCAACTAACCTTCACTTCCTTTAAGCTCACTGTGAGGCTGCTCTGAGGTCGAAACACAAAACTAACTTTCTCAGCATTATGCTTCGACGTGGGATTAACAAAAAACCGAAAAAGCCCGTTTTTTTGTTAATCCCTGGTCGTAAAATAAAACCGAAAAACCCGGTTTTATTTTACTCCCTAAGCCGCTCTTTTCTCCTCCACATCAGGTGCTTTGGTGCGCCGGATGAACAAGCCCAGCCCAAGGGCGATAAAGGCAATAATAAGTCCAACCAGGAACGCGCTGTGCATGCCTGATACGAAGCCTTTGACCTGCTCAAGCGGGGAGGCCGGATCAGCAGAGCTTTCCAAATATTTTTTTGAGCCGGATGACATAATGCTGATGAATAAGGCGGTGCCGATTGCGCCGGCAACCTGCTGCAACGTGTTCATGATCGCTGTGCCATGCGGATACAGCGGGCGGGGCAGCTGATTGAGTGCTGTCGTCTGCGCCGGCATCATCACCATAGAAACGCCGATTAGCAGCACGATATGGATAAAGATAATATAACCTATACTTGTCAGCTCGTCGATGCCAGTAAACATCCATACCGATGCCGCCGTAATAGCGAGCCCCGGAATGACGAGCACCCTTGGCCCAAACTTGTCGAACAGCACGCCGGAAACCGGAGCCATCAAGCCGTTGATTATGCCGCCAGGCAGCAAAATAAGTCCGGCTGCCAGAGCGGTTTTGCCAAGCGCGTTTTGCAGGAAAAGCGGCAGCAATATCATCGTGGAGAACAGCGTCATCATCATCACCAGCATCAGCAGGGCGACAAGGCTGAACATCGGATATTTAAAGGCGCGCAAATCCAGCAGCGGCTGGCTCGACATGAGCTGCTTCACAATAAACAGCAGCAAGGCGATTGCGCCGACGACGATAGACCAAATGACGACTGGACTGTCCCAGCCATCCTCGCCAGCTTTGCTGAAGCCATAAATCAGGCCGCCAAAGCCGATTGATGACAATAAAATCGATAACAGGTCAACCTTTGGACGAGTGATATCCGAAACATTTTTCAAATAAACCGCCGCAAACAAAATGGAAAAAATGGCGAGCGGAATAACTAAGAAAAACAACCAGCGCCAGTTGAAGGATTCAATAATCAATCCCGACAGCGTCGGGCCGATAGCGGGCGCGCTCATAATAACGAGGCCGATCATGCCCATAGCGCCGCCACGCTTTTCCGGCGGGAAGATGACCAAAATCGTATTCATCATGACCGGAAGCATTAACCCGGTGCCAAGCGCCTGAATAACTCGGCCTACAAGCAGCGCAGGAAAGACGGTTGCCGTGCCGCAGACGATGGTTCCGACAAGAAATAAAATCATCGCCGACAGAAACATTTGCCGGGTCGTAAACCACTGCTGAAGCAGTGCCGTAATAGGAACCAATATGCCGACTACGAGCATATAAGCGGTCGACAACCATTGAATGGTTGCGTAGCTGATATCAAATTCCTTCATTAAATCGGGGAACGCAATATTAAGCAGTGTTTCGTTCAGTATCGCGACAAACGCGCCAATAATAAGTGCCGCTACAATAGGTCCTCTTTTTATTCCACTCAAATCCTTGGGTGCTGTATCTAGACTTGCTGTGTTCAAAATCGTTCCTCCTCTAGGCTTCTGTCTCTCTTTAAAATCAGTATGTCCCCGCTCCCATCGGTTCACTCAGCCTCCGTTCAGGCAGCGCATGCCGCCCATTACGTGCGGACAGTTGTCCGCACTGCTGAAAACCATTTTATCGGACAATTGTCCGCAAGTCAACAACGACAATAGTCGTTTCGTCCCCCCAGCATCATTGATTGCCCCATCCCGTATGGAAGTCGGCATCCTATACAATGAAGCTACAAAAGAAGGGGAGATGAAGGCATGCATAAAAATCGAATCGGGGCGTATTTGTTCAGCTTTCCAAGCTTTTTTCTAACCATGGCGCTCGGCATTTATCCGGTTGTATGGGCGCTTCGATATATGTTTTTCGAATATCAAGGGTTTGGGACGCCGAAGTTTATCGGACTTGAGAACTTTGCGCGAGTGGGAAGGGATGCCGAATTTTGGCACTCGGTTCTGAATACTTTCATCTATGCGGGTGGAAAATTAATAATTACGCTGCCGCTATCGCTCATATTGGCGGTTATATTGAATCGGAAGCTGCGGGGACGCCATGCGTTTCGGGCGATTTTTTTCCTGCCAACGATTTTCAGCGCCTCTGTTATGTCCATCGTTTTCTATATTGTGTTCAACTCCTACAACGGCATTATTAATCAGTACTTGATGAAGCTGAATATCGTATCCGCTCCAGTAGACTGGCTGGGCGCTGCACATGCAATGACGACGATCGTCATTATTGCGGTGTGGGGAGCAGTCGGCAACTATATGCTGCTATTTATCGCGGGTCTTCAGAACATTCCAGAGGATGTGTATGAAGCGGCGTCGCTGGATGGTGTAAACCCGGTGCAGCGGATGTGGTACATTACGATTCCAATGCTCGGCCCCGTCCTGCAAATGATTATTATGCTGGCGATTACAACTTCGCTTAAAGGCTATGAGAGCATTATGGTATTGACGGAGGGCGGTCCTTTCGGCAAAACCGAGGTTATGTATTTATACCTGTACAAGCTGTTCTTCCCGCTAACGACGTCAGGCACCTCCGTGCAAAATATCGGCTACGGTAGCGCGGTCGGCTTCACAACGGCTGTTATCGTCGGTATCGTCACATGGCTGTATTTCTGGATGTCGAAAAAGCTTAATAACGTTTATTAAAAAGGGGGAACGATCATGACCATTCGCAAAATACTACTTCGTACGCCAGTATGGCTGCTGCTGCTTGTTACGGGAGCACTGATGCTTTTTCCAATCGTAATCGCGCTATTCGGCTCCTTCAAGACGAACCTGGAGCTGACGACGGGAGCGACGTTTCTCCCTTCCACATGGCAATTTAAAAACTATTTGCAGGCGTGGAATCAAGCTGATTTCTCCGCTTATACCTTCAATAGCTTATATGTAGCCGTGTTCGCTACGGTTGGTACCTTGCTCGTTTCTTCAATGGCGGCCTATGCGGTCGACCGCGTTGCTTTTAGAGGAAAGAAACTATTTATTTTGCTTCAATCGTTTACGTTGTTTATTTCCATCGGCGCCGTCGTGCTGCGTCCGCAGTTCGATCTAATGGTATCCATTGGTTTGCAAAAATCATTATGGGGCGTCATAATCATTTTAATTAGCGCGCATGCGACTGCCTTTTTTATGGTAATCGGCTTTTTCCGCGGCATTCCGCGGGAGCTGGATGAAGCGGCGCTCATTGACGGCTGTAATTTCTACTCCACCTTCTGGCTCATTATATTGCCGCTCCTTCGTCCGGCGCTGGCAGTCGTATCGCTATTTACCTTCCGTAACGCATGGAATGAATATATTTTGCCGCTCGTCTTTTCACTTTCGCGGCCCGATCTTCAGACCTTGCCCGTGGGACTCGCGAATTTGCGCTACGGGGCGGGAGCCGCAGTTGAAAACCAGCTGATGCTCGCTGGCGCATGTATTTCCATTTTCCCTCTGCTCATCGTTTATATTTTCGCGAACCGTTCGTTTATGCAGGTTACGGTTGGCTCGGTTAAAGGCTAACAAACTCCATATGCATTGAGGCGATGAACAACATGAAACGTTTATTTCGAAAAATGTCGCTTAAAAGACGGCTGTGGGTTTCGTTCGTTTTATTGACCGTCGTTTGTATTTCTGTCACGGGAACTTATGTTTCCGTGTTTTTTTCTCGTGAAATGGAATCACAGGCGACGAAGACTAGCCAGGATACGCTCAATAAGTCGGCGAGGGTGCTGGATGAGCGCTTGAAAAATATCGTCGTGCTGGTCTCCACCCTCATGATGGGCGAACCTTTCCAGCGCACGCTGAAGGATGTGCAGTCGAGCAGCAAAAAGGAATATTATAATCGGCTCTCTGGGCTGCAGACGCCGTTTGTCCAGTTGATGCTGGCCGAGCAGTCGATTGACTCCGTGCTGGTGCATACGCCGATCGGCGATTTTTATCCGACGGGAAATCGGCGCAGCTTGAACAGCAATTTTGAGAGCACGATTATTAATCAGAAAATAACGGATACGCAGGAAAGATGGAGCAAGCTGTGGGTGCCTGGGCATGCCGATGAGCTGTTCAGCCGGAGAAGCTCCGTTATTACATTAATTATTAAACCGTTTTTTGATATCCAGCTGCCGGGTGTGTATGTCGTTGTCAACATCCGTGAGGATCACCTGCTGGATTTAATTCAGGCGGATATGCAGAGCGCCAGCCTCAGTCAGCTTGTCATTGACCGCACTGGAAAGAACGTTTTTGCTTCCACAGGAGGCATGCCGCAAAGCAATCAGCAAATTTATGAGCGTGTCGGGTCTAGCACGAGAGGAAACTTCGAATTTACAACCGAGAGTGGAGACGCTTATCTGCTTAATTACGCGGCGCTTGGGATGAATCCAGATTGGGTATTGATTGGGTATCAATCCAAGTCGGAGCTGCTGGAGCCTGTTCAGCGCATGCGCTGGACGATTCTTACGATTATGGGCGGCTGCGTTGTACTGGCACTGGTTATGTCCAGCATGCTGTCGGAGCTGCTGCTTCAGCCGCTATTCAAGCTGCGTAATCTAATGGTGAAGGTCGAGCGGAATAAGCTGGACGTCAGGTTCGAGAGCGTATTTGAGGATGAAATCAGCCAGGTTGGCTACAAGTTTAACCGGATGCTGGAGCAAATCGGCGAATTAATCGAGGAGGTTAAAGCATCCGAGCAGGACAAGCGTAAATCAGAAATCAAAGCGCTGCAGGCGCAGATTGATCCCCATTTTTTGTACAATACGTTAAATACGATTTATTGGAAAAGCGAGATGGAGGAGCAGCAGGCGGTCAGCGGCATGATTGTGTCGCTTTCCCTATTGTTCCGGCTTGGCCTTAACAATGGCCGGGAAATTACGACGCTGCGGCAGGAGCTGGAGCATGTGGCGCAATATTTGAATTTGCAGGAAATGTGCTATCCGGATTTATTCCGTTACAGCATACAGACGGTCGATGAGAAGCTGCTGGATACTCCCGTGCTCAAAATTTTGCTGCAGCCGCTCGTGGAAAACTCGATATTGCACGGCTTTCAGGAGCTGCCCCATGAGGGGGTTATCCGCATTGAGGTGGAAGCCGATGCTGCCATGGGCTTGCTGATGCTAACCGTTTCTGACAATGGTATTGGCATGGATGCCGAGCGAGTGGAAAAAATGCTGAGCGGTCCAGAGGTGGAACGGACGAGCTACGCGCTGGCGAACGTACGAACAAGGCTGTCTCTGTATTATGGATACAAGGCTTCCATGGAGCTTGAAAGCGAGCCGGGCGTGCAGACCTCCGTTAAGCTAATCATTCCTATTCAAGAGGTGATAAACGAATGAGCGAAATTACGATGTGCATTATAGACGATGTAAAGACGGTTATCGATGGCATAGTGTCCAAAATTCCCTGGGGAGAGCATGGAATCAAAATTGTGGGAACCGCCGCTAATGGCAATGATGGCTTGCAGCTCATTAAAGAGAAGCATCCGCATATTGTGCTGACTGACATTCGGATGCCGATGCGCAGCGGCATTGATATGGTTCGTGAGCTGAAGGAGAGCGGTGAGCCGGAGGCGAAGGTTATTTTTTTCAGCGGCTTTACCGATTTTACCTATGCCCAGGAATCCGTCAGGCTTGGGGCATTCGATTATTTGGTTAAGCCGTTTACGACGCAGCAAATTGTAGAGGTTGTGCTGCGCGCTAAAGCGCAGATTGAAACGCAGCGGCTGGAGCAGCTGGACCGGTTGACGCTGGAGCGCAAAGTGAGGGAAAGTCTGCCTTATTTGCGTCAAGAGTATTTTCGGCTGCTGATCCGGCATGATGAGCTGCCCGAGCGGGCTTATGACAAATGGGAGTTTCTCAGCATCGATATGGATACCCGCCGTTTCGTTGCGATGTCCGTGCTGATTGAGGGCCTAATGGATGAGCATTCCCTGTCCGTACGGGAAGTGGAGCTAACCCGCTTCGCCGTGCAAAACATTATGGAGGAAACGATTAAAAAGCAGGCAAAGGGTGTCGTATTTCGAGAGCATCTGGACCAATTTGTCATTTTGCTCAATCCGAATGAGGAGGAAGAGATGCTGGCGCTGGCAGAGGCGTGCCGGGATAATGTGAATCGCTACGCGAAGCGGGACATTTCCATCGGCGTCGGAAGCTGCGTGGAAGGAATCGACGAAATCGCGCTTTCCTATAATCAGGCGAAAACAGCGCTCAGCTACCAGTTTTATTCCGGCAGCGGCTGCGTCATTTCGTATAGCGATATTGAACGGCAAAACCATATTTCACCGCATTATTCCGCAGATAAGGAAGTGGAGCTGCTCTATTGCTTGCGCTCAGGCAACCGGGAAGGGACAGAAAAGCTGCTGGTGAGCATTTCTGAGGAATGCCTTCGTTATCCGACGCCGCCTGATCCTGATGTGATGACGAATTTATTTTATGGACTAGCCTTCTCCATCTACCGCGTCATTGCCGAGAAGGCAGACAGCAAGCAGCTCATGTGGCTCGATGAACGGCTGAGCATCATTAAGAAAGGCCGGTATTTATCCACCTCCGAGCTGATTAATGACGTGAAGGAGCTGGGACTGACCGGCTGTGATTGGCTCCAGAAGCGCCAGAAAAATAATGTCGGCCAGCTCATCCATCAGGCTATGAATTATGTGGGCGGACGGCTCGGCACCGATTTGACGGTACAGGAATGTGCGAATGTTGTGCATTTGAGCCCGAGCTATTTTTCCAATTTGTTTAAAAAAGAGACAGGCATGACGTTTATGCAATACGTCACCTCCGCACGGATGGACAAGGCGAAGGGACTGCTGCTGGAAGGGATGCAGGTGCAGGATATTACGTATGAGCTTGGTTATCGGGACCGTCCTTATTTCACCGAGCTGTTCAAAAAGCATACCGGGCTGACGCCTACGGAATTTCGCAGCAAATACGAAAGCCGGACAACGGAAGCGGAATGATAGTGATTTTGCCCTCCCAGAATCGTGTTTTTGTCCTTCATGGGCAAGCGTGCAACGGTGCTACAATGGGGTCAGCAGGAGGAGCTGGGCGGTAGACGCCGCTATAACGCCGCTTGCCAAACAAAGGGGAGGTACGACAGATGAAAAAAAGATTCGCAACGAAACGCTCGTTTTTGCTTTGCAGCTTGCTGGTAATGGCTTTGATGCTAGGGGCATGCTCAACGGGTAACGGAACGAATGCCGCACCAGAAGCAAGCGCAGGCACAAACGGTGCAAGCAGCGCAGCAAAGACGAAAATTTCCTATTGGACGATAGATCGTCATGACATGGATTATATGCAGGAGCAGGTGGACAAATATAACGCAACGAATACAGATAACATCGAAGTGGAAATGAAGGTTATGGCGGATAACTACAATCAGGCGGTAGAGGTTGCGTTTGCAAGCAACCAGGCTCCTGACATTTTCCGCAGCGGCGACTTCCAGACTTATGTAAATAAAGGCTACTTTGCCCCACTCGATACGCTGCTCAGCAAAGAGTTTCTGGCGAAATTCGATGGTTTGCTGGTAGAGGATGTATATACAAAAGACGGGCATGTGTATACGCTTCCAAATACAGGCCAGTTCTGGCGTCTGCTGTACAATGTAGACCTGCTGGAGAAGGCGGGCTACATGGAGCCACCAAAGACGCTTGACGAAATGGTAGAGATCGCGAAAAAAGTGACCGAGCAAGGCAAGGCTGAAGGCATTTACGGCTTCGCCAGCAATTTCAAAAATGGCTCCGGCTTTACGCGTCCGGCATTTGCATCGGGCTCGCTCAGCTCGGAAACAAGCCACGAGGGCTTTAACTACCAAACCGGAGAATTTGATTTCGGCATGTACCGTGATATTGCAGAGGCGCTTCACCAAATGAAAACGGATGGCAGCATGATTCCAGGCGCTGAATCACTGGATATTGATCCGCTTCGCGCACAGTTTGCACAAGGCAAAATCGCGATGTATGTGAACCACTCCAGTGAGCCGGCAGTCTACACTTCGCAATTCCCGACGGACATCAACTGGGCATCGACGCTTGTGCCGACGAAGGATGGCCAAATCAACGGCGTAACTTGGGTTAATGCAGGCGGTTATATCGGAATCAATGCACAATCCGACAAGCAAGCAGCAGCTGTGAAGTTTTTAGAATACTTGTACAACACGGAGCTTCGTACGGAATATCAAGAGAAGGGTCTTGGACTTTCCGTTCTGCCTTATGTAAATGAGGCGGCAGGCAAGCCTGAACTGAAAGGCATCGAAGGCTTCCTTCCAACGAAATATGACGGCATCTATCCAGCAACTCCGATTTCAGTTACAGAAACGAAGCTGGAAGGCAAAAAAGCAAGCGACGTATTTATTGAATACATTTTGACCAGCAATCAAGACTTGGAAGCAGCGATTAAAGATTTGAATACGAGATACAACAAAGCGCTAGCAGCGGCTCGTACGGAAGGGCTGACAAATATTCAGGCTAATCCGTCGTTCAGCGCCAAGAGCCTGCAAGGCTCGCTCGGCCAGTAGCCGTATAGCTGAAGGAAAAGAGGGGCTGCCTGCGGGCAGCCTCTGCTTTTAAAATATAGGAAAGAATATGATTTTTCCATCCTTTCTCTATATTTCTCGGAATGAAACGCGCCGCGCCGCCAGAGGACGGCGACAGCCGTTTCACCTTGAAATATAGGAAAGAATATGATTTTTCCATCCTTTCTCTATATTTCTCGGAATGAAACGCGCCGCGCCGCCAAAGGACGGCGACAGCCGTTTCACCTTGTGGATGGGGATGAACAGAGGGAGGAGCGAGTGCTTAAATGGATCATTTGTATTTTAGGCCGAAGCAGCGAAGCGAGTGGGGAAAAAGCTTTCAGCAGTATTTTCCGCAGCAGGCTGCCGCTGCGATTACCCAGGCGGATCGCTGGTGCGAGAATAGGCCTATGATTTGGAAAGGCATTGAAATCAATTTGGGCCAGCCTATCAATTGGCTTTACAATCCAACCGGGGACAAGGAGTTTACATGGGGCATTAACCGCTTTAAGCATCTTCGCTCCTTAGGCACCGCCTATGCGTGCACCGGGGACGAGAAATATGCAGCTAAAGCGCTGGAGCATATTTTAGGCTGGATCGATACGCAGCCATGTCCGCGGGACGTACCGGCAGTGGAACTGACCTATTTTCAAAGACCGGGTCCATGGCGGCTGCTCGAAACAGGGCTCCGGCTGCGCCAATGGATTTATGCGTATCATTTTTTCGATGAATCGGACAGCTGGAATGGCGAGGCGAAGGAACGGTTTCTCCAATCGGTGAAAGAGCATGCCTGGTTTCTCTCTACCTACAAAGCGAGTATTGAAATCAATCATTCGATTATGCATATGATCGGGCTGCTGGGCGCGGGGCTGACCTTTGTGACGTGGGAGGAAAGCGCGCAGTGGCGCAGCATAGCGATGAAGCGGCTTGAGGAATGCATACGCGTGCAGGTGCTGCCAGATGGCGTCCATTCGGAGCTTACGCCGCACTACCATATGGTATCGCTGGAGCTATTCGTCGATTGTGCCGTTATGGCGAAAAAGCGCGGGCTTGCGTTCTCAGGAGAATACGAGCGCATTGTAGCCGGCATGACGCGTTTCGCAAGCCTGATGATCAGGCAGGACGGCAGCATGGCGCCATTTGCCGATTCCTTCGCGAACCAGCCGCCTGATTTGAATGCGGCGGCGCTGTATTATGATCGTCCGGGGCTGCTGCTGGAGGATCAGCTGTATGAGCAGTTTTGGACGGTCGGACCTGAGGCCATCGACCGCCTGCTGGCAGCGGCAGCTAAGTCGCCAGCAGCAGCATCGCAGTCGGATTCAACGGCAAGCATAGCAGAAGTGCCCGGTGCTCATGCACAGGAGCAGCTGCCGTTTGCTTTTCCGGCGGCGGGCTATTACGGGCTTGGCGATACGGAGCAGCAGCTCATTTTCGATGCGGCTGCACTTGGCGGACCTCATGGTCATGCCGATGCGCTGTCCTTCGAATGGTGCGCCTATGGCGAAGCGCTGTTCGTCGATCCAGGCACGTACACGTATATGGAAAATCCTTGGCGCCGTTATTTCAAAAGCACATCCGCCCACAACACCGTTCTCGTAGACGGGCAAGATCAGACGCCTTATTTGCGTACGCAAAGATGGGGCTTGCCGGAGGCTGCCGTTTCCCTAATTGCTTGGGAGCCGAATCAGCAAATGATCTGCGCGGAGCATGACGGTTATGCTTCCCGCGGCGTAACGCACAGGCGCGCTTTATGGTTTTTGGACAGTGGGGAATGGGTCATTTATGACCGCCTGACTTCTGCTGGCGAGCATACGTATCAACATCGGCTGCACACTAGGCTGCTGGAGTGGGAGACGCAAAAACGGGTAGCGGGCAGCGCTGTTGCGGCTAATCAAACGGGCTCCAATGATGAGCCTGCCTGCTACTATGCTAAAGGCAGCGGCTTGTTCAACGGAGTAGAAGCTGCTTCCACTTCGCCACTGACTTGCGAGCTGCTCGTATTTGGCCCACCGGAGCTGGAGTTTGATGTGGAGGACAGCTGGGAATCGGTGCACCAAATGAAGATGCAGCCGCTGAAGGTGCTTCAGGGCTTACTGACAACAGAAAATGATGGTGCATGGTTTATTACCGTGATGAAGCCATCACTTGGCACGGAACAGATGCAGACCTCGGAATGGAGCGTCAGCATAGGCGAGCATGGTCGCCCTGTTCTGAGTTTAAACCGTGACGGGCACCTTACCGTGTTCGCTATGCCTGAATGAAACGATTGGAGTGAAGCATGTGGATAAGCAAAACGGATTTATTACTCATTATCTGACTTCAGGAATGCGGTTGAGTGACTTTATATCTGACAAAACCGATAAAAACCAAATACGCTATGAGCAATATTTACGCTCGATTGTCGCGGACAGGGATCTTCCGGCACCTGTGGCTTCAGAAGCCATCCAAATCGGCGCCGAGAGCGAGCTGGGGCTGCCTTGGGAATATCTTTACCCGTGCAGCGGCTTCGTTAATTTCAGCCAGTTTTCGTTTACCCCCCAGAAAGTAGAGCTGCTTGCCGCTACCGTGCTTGTTGCGGAAGAAGACCTTGTCGTCTTGGCAAATCTATGGACGTATACAGCGATAGAAGTATGGCTCAATGGGGAGAAGGTCAGCTCCGTCGCCGAGCCTGTATATAAGCCGATTAATAAACAGGAAATGCAGCTGCCTTTGCGCAAAGGCAGCAACACGATGGTCATCCGCATGCAAAATTTGGCGGTACGTGATACGCGGAATATTTTCGGCATTCAATTATTGGAGCATTTGGACCGGATTACGGTGACGCTGCCAGATGCGGAGCAGGCCGAGCCGTTTCTTGCGCTGGACCGCTTCCTGTCGGGCATTACGCTGAAGGGCAGCGAGCTTTGCTTCCCGGCGGAAGCGCCGTGCAGCATCTATCTAGCGTACGGTGAAGAAGTGAATGATCGTCTGATTGGCGAGGACATTAGCGGCAAGAGCAGCGTGAAGCTTGACGAGGGTGCGCCAATGGTAATTGTATACGGTGAAATCGGACCAAGAAAGCTGATTCGCAAAATCGAGCTGCTGCAAAACAAAAAGCCGATTTACCGCAAAGGAGCAGCGGCAGCCGAGGTTAAAGTCGCTATGTTTGAGGAGATTGCCACAATAGGCACAGAGAAGGCGTTTCAACCGCTGCGCTTTGGTTTATTTTACGTGCTGGCGCGCTGGAACTTGGGACAACCCGGCGTTAATGATGAACAGCATATTTTGCACGCGCTTGGACAAATTGAGCGGCGCGAGGATTGCTCGGACTTTATCCTCGCGGGCTTACTGCGCTTCATGCAGCAGCATAAGCTTCCGGCCCATTTAACGGAACGCACCGAGCAGGCTATTTTAAATTACCGCTTCTGGATGACAGAGAACGGCTCAGACGGTATGTGCTTCTGGAGCGAAAATCACGCGCTGATGTTCTATATTTGCGCTTACATGGCGGGCCGCGAGTACCCGGATCAGCTATTCGCTAGATCGGGCCGTACGGGCGTTCAGGTCAGTGAAGTGGCGATAGGCCGAATCCGCGAGTGGCTGGATGATGTCGAGGAATACGGCTTTGAGGAGTTTCTCAGCGCGGATTATATGTGCGTGACACTGGGGGCGCTGCTCAATGTCGTCGATTATATGGAGGAAGAGGAATCAGCTCGGGCAAGCCGATTAATTGACGAGATGCTGAAATCCTTTGCTTATCATACGTTCCGCGGCTCAATTATTGCGCCGCAAGCACGCATTTATCGCTCTGTCATTTTGCCGTTTACCCAGTCGGCCCAGTCTTTAATTCATCTGCTGAATCCTGAATCCCCTATGGGCAACAGCGAATGGATCGTTTTTCTGATGAACAGCAAATACGTGATGCCGCAGCATTTCACAAGCTTGATGAATGAGTCTTTGGAGCTGGAGTACCAGACCGGGAATGCATGGGTGAAGCTCAACAAGCAGCCGAATTATATGCTGACCTCGGTTCAATCACCGAGATATGATGCTAACCCGTCCTTCTGGCAAAATATTAGCTTTGACGAGTCTGCTGACATCGAATCGGGCGATTATGTTAAATCGTTTAATGAGCGTTTTCACGGCACATCGCGTTTTGAGCCGGGCGTGTACGGGTATCAGCAGCATATGTGGTATGCGGCGCTGGACAACGATACGGTGCTGTATACGAACCATCCAGGAGAGCTGACCGACGATGGCGGCATGCGACCAGGCTACTGGTATGGAAATGGCATCATGCCGGCGGTCAAGCAGCAGGGCAGCGCGCTGGGCGCGATTTATGAAATCGGGGAGGACCATCCGGTAACGTTTACGCATCTCTTTTTCCCGGAAGCGAAGTTTGATGAGTTTGACCAGGACGGACACTGGCTGTTTGGGCAAAAAGGAAGCGGCTACGCCGCGATCTGGTGCAGCGAGCAGATGGTTCCCCATCACGACCGCCTGTTCCACTGCGAATACCGGGCATACAGCCGCAAGAACGCGTATTTCTGCAAGCTGGGCTCGGAGCAGGAGTTCGGCAGCTGGGATGAGTTTAAAGCGGCATGCTACCAGCTTGCTCCTGCCTTCGATTCCGCTGCCCTCAAGCTGACCGCAGCGGATGATTATGAGCTGAGCTTCGTCCGCAGCAGCAACAAAACGCAATATGTTTAACCACAATATGTGTAAACCAATACGATAATAGTTGAGAGGAATGACGAATCATGAGCAGATTGAACAATTGGGAAAATGCCGAGCCGGGCGTAAAACGGAAGATTTTCACACCGGGCGATACGATTATGATGATGGAGGTGCATTTTGAGGAAGGAGCGGAAGGTTATTTGCACAGCCATGTACATGAGCAGTTTTCCTACTGCCTGGAAGGACAGCTGGAGTTTTCGATAAATGGGGAAAAGACCGTCATTTCGGCGGGCGAGACGATCTTCATTCCTAGCAATGCCGAGCATGGCTGCCGCGCCTTGAAAGCAAGCAAGCTGCTCGACACCTTCACGCCGCTTAGGCAGGATTTGATCAATTAATTAAATTAGGTCGATAATAGAGCGCTAAGCTGAGTGCACTATGCTGCGAGGGTTGTCCCGAAGCCATGATTGATGGCTGAGGGCAGCCCTATTTTATTTTTATGGAGAAGTGTACAGACTTAAATAATAGGGCATGAAGCTAGAGGACAGCGCAGCCGTTCCCAGATTTCTGAAACATTGTGATTTGCGGGTGCGTCTATGGAATTGAGGTGATAGACAATGAATGGGATTAGACGAATGAGCCAGACATTAATCCTGATGCTCCTTATACTGACAGCTGTCGGCTGCGGCGGTGGGAGTATCGCGATAGAAAGGGGATCGCCCGAGGTACCCGAGGTTCAGGTTAAGGCTGCGGGGCCAGAAACCGAGGAACCGGCCGAATCATGTAACGCGATTATCGATTGGGTCGATTTTCTGATGATTAATGGCATCAAATATCATTACAACTACGAGGGGTCTGGGAAGGTATCTGACGATCAGCTTGGAGAAAAATTAGGCGAGGTATCTTATATGCTGAACGATCATGCTTGCACGGATTATGAGGAGAAGGATGGGGATGCCGCCTTTCTGCCAATCGGTACAGCGATCTATGCGATGAAGGGCTACAAACCGGAATTTCGTGTCATAGCGAACAGCAAAATTTATGAAGTGAGCGATAATCCAAATGCAGCAACGCTGGGACAATTATTCGATATCGAAGGCAAAGTTGATAAAGTTGGTCTGGAAAGTGCCCAGGATGGCAGTCCGATCGGCGACTTTAGTGCAGAAGCGTCCGCACAATTTATTCAGGAGCTGCTTCCTCTACAACATGTGGGGTTTAATCAGGTTTATGAAAAAACCAAGCATGAATCCGGTATTTTTCTAAGGGTATACTTGCTGGACGGCACCTCTTTCCGGCTCGTTTATTATCCCGAGGGGAACGGCTTTACTGCCGGGGCATTCGGAACAGAAAGCCTGAAGACATTAATTATGGAGCAACGGGCACATATCAAAGCAGCAGCAGGCTTATAAAAATTGTACCGTCGAAATGGTATAAGCACGACTCTAAAAGAGAGTGACCATCCCCTTCAAAGGGACTGGCTTGCTCATGAAACCTCCTCCATCGGAAGAGGTTTTTTGGTATGCTAGGGCGTGTAGCAAATGTAAGTGAACCAAATCCTGATAGAAGCCAGCGTCAAACGTATCGCCTCTCCTACCGGGAATATCACACCTCATGAATGTAGACCTACGTACCGAAAGGCAGCTTCATGCTCTTCGTTTCAAGGGTTTACTTCCTCCGCAAAGATAGACTTGGTGGACACAGGGCGATAACGGATCTCCTGTCCGCTTACAGCCTGAAATCGGGTCAAAAGCCAGAATAGCGGAACCTCAGTCCTCCAAAAAAGCAGTTAGCGTCGCCAGCTGTAGGGTTTCAGCAACAATCGCAGGTTGCGATTCACCAGCGTTGAATCATCAGATGAGATTGACCTCGAATAAGCGCTAAGCAAGCAGCTGGCTGGCTCCTAAAAAAAATAAGCAGCAAAAAAATCCCGATGAATCGTCAGCAGCAAGAGCACGAGGCTTTTGCTGTTTTTGACGATGCACCGGGACTGTTCTTTCAACTCAATGCTACAGCTTGAATTTATTAATTTGAATACGCAGCTTCTCTGCCATATTAGCCAGCTCTGCGGAGGACGAGGCCACTTCCTCCATCGAAGCCATTTGCTGCTCTGCCGCAGCGGAAACATTTTGTGATTCTGCTGCAGTTTCACTGGCTGAGTCGGAGATGAGGCGAATGGATTCCACCAATGTGGCTGTGCCGGACACCATTTCACTGGATGCTGTTGATACGCCTTGAATGCTCGCGGCTACCTCTTGGATAGAAGAACGAATGCGGGTAAATAGCTCGCGGGCTTCTTCACCCGTATGTCTTCCTTCAGCCGCTTGGGTGACGGTCTGTTCGGAGGCTTGCAGCGTCCGATCAATTTCCAAGCGGATACTTCCGATAAATCCAGCAATTTGCTCCGCTGACTCCATCGACTGCCCTGCAAGCTTGCGAATTTCATCCGCTACGACGGCAAAGCCGCGTCCCGCTTCTCCGGAGCGTGAAGCCTCAATCGCTGCATTCAACGATAAAATATTCGTTTGGCGGGCGATTTGGCTGATGCTGCCCACGACATCGCCGATTTTGCCGGACAAACCGCTGAGCGCATGAATCGTTTGGGCAAGCTCTCCGATGCCTTGCTCCATCTCGACCATTTTTCCATTAAGCTGATCCATGGAAGCCGCTCCATCATCGGAAAGATTGGATGCTTCGGAAGCGATATCAGCCGCATTTGTACTATAAGAAGCAATACCATCAATTTGTACAGCGATGCTGTCGGCTGCTTGGCTTCCATCCTGCAAGCTGGATGTTTGGCGTTCCGAGCTTTCGGCTACGACGAGAATGGCTTCGGAAATGCTTTGCGCGGCACGCGCGCCTTGATCCGCTCCCTCAGCAAGCTGCTTCGCCGAATCCGTTAGCTGCTCGGATAAGCCGTTAACCTCCTTCATCAACAGCTGTATTTGGTCGCCAGCGGCATTAAAGGAATGCAGCGCCTTGCTAATATCGGTTTTGCCTTTAACCGGAATGCGATACGTTAAATCGCCTTGCGCCAAAACATCAATGCCATGTGTTAATTGACGAATCGGATACACAATCCGCAGAGCAATCAGAATTGTCATGATCAGGGCAAGGATGATAATGCCTGAACCGACCAAGACGATCAAATTTAGCAAAGTATTGACTGGTTTTAAAATTTCACTTTCTTCCGCGAACATCGTAATGACCCAGTTGAGGCCGGTCACACTCATAAACCCAATTTTTTTAGCGCCATTTTCCGTAAAATGAATCGCGCTGGTATTGCCTTGGGTCGCATTTGCGAGAGCCTGATCAAGTGGGGCGATGCCCAGGTCGGACAGTTTTTTGCTTAATAGATACGTTTCATCAGGGTGCGAAAGGAACGTTCCGTCAGCTAACGTCATGTAAGCTTTTCCGGTCTCGCCGAATTGAGCCGTGCTGACACCCTGCACCGCTTCGCTAATCGAATAGGAGGCTCCGTAAAATCCATAGGCTTTGCCGTCTTTTATTAAGGGAGCGCCGACAATAACAACCATGGTGCCCCTCGTTTTGGAAATAACCGGATCAGAAATGAACGGTTTGCCTTCCTGGGCAAGCTTGATGTAAGGCCGATCGGATAGATCGACGTCCGTATTTTTGACGTTAACGGCGTTGGCGCCGATTAAATCAAGCGAGAAATAAAGCGATTCAAATTCAGGATGCTGATTATGGGCTTGAATGATAAAATCAAGCTGCTGCTGCCGATCTGCTTCCACATTGGAGCCTTGCTCAGCGATGACCTTCATAATAGCCTGCTTTTCTACTAAATTGGCATCAATTTCTTTAGCTAGCAAGCTGGAGTATAGCTCCATTTGTTTTTCGGCTTGGTTTTGGACTTCCCTGGAGGTTGGAACGTAGAAGGTGTAAGAGAGCACGGAGACACAAACGACGATAATGAGCAGCGTGGACAATACAATTCTACCTGCGGTCTGACGAATCGAGCCAAGAATGAGCAAATTGCTAATAAAACGTGAATTCTTCAATGGCATTACTATTCTCCTTTATATAAAGTGTGTGTCCTATTAATATCGGTTGATACATGCTATTTTATTACTGCTTTTCTCACGTTTTGCTCGTATTTTTGATTTATTTTCAATTTCAATATGTAAGCCTTTACAAGAAAAAAGTAATGATACAGGAATTTAATAAATATATAACAGGTGATTTTTGAATTGTTAAGATTTACTAAATATTAGACAAGCATTGAAAAAATAGAACAGCTGTCACGGACGTATGCCGCGCGACAATGGGGAAGTTCGCGTTCAAAAGCAAAGGCAGCCCCTAAATGCGGGCTGCCTTTACCGGGCTGCTCTTCAAACGGATTGACCATACACCAGAAGCAGCCTCCGGCAAACGTTGCTTTTTGTATCACATGATTTCCCCATTTCCTAATGTGACTAAATATATTTTTTTATATCTAATTATATTTAATTTTATTATAAAGGCTTGATCCTCACAAGTATATTCAGCTTTTAAAGCACGCTTTGCTGCTTTTCCCATAGCGGGCTAAAGCGGCAGCAGACGAACAAAATCAAGTTAATGAGCATAGCCACAAGAAAGACGATGGATGGCGCGGTGAAAACGGAAATCCATCCAGCCGCCGCGATGGCGAAGGGCATGCCAAGCTTGAACAGCGACCCGGTAATGCCGCTAATCCTCCCGATCAAATGCTGCGGCGTCGTTTCCTGGCGGAAGGTCCAGATGCAGACGACGCTGATGGTCTCGAACCAGCCGTTTAGAAAAAGCGACGCGCCTAGCATGATGGCAGAGTGGGAAAGATACATCATTAAATAGGTGAGAGCTAAACATAAGGTCGTTAGCGTAATTAGCGTTCCCACCTTAAGCCTGCGGCGCAGCCAGCTAATGATGAAGCTGCCGAGAAGGCCGCCAACCCCGGCCGCCGACCATACGAGTCCCAGCTCAAAATTGCTCAGCAGCAAAGCATCCTTGGCATAAAAAATGACCGTTGTATCGACCATGCCTGAGGCGCAATTGAGGAAAATAACCGTTAACGTAATCAGCCACAATAAGCGGTTGCGGCGCAGCTCGCGCCAGCCCTCCAGCAGCTCTTTCCAAAAGCTTGTATGCCGCTGAGCCCGCGGCTGTTCATTGGATTTTAGAAATAATAGCAAGATGAAAGCAAAGCCGAACGCCACCGCCGTCACGAACAAACCGTCATGAAGCCGCGGGAGCATGAGCATAAGCCCCGTCAGTACTGGCCCAATAATGCCGATCAGCGTCGTAATGAAATTGAGCGAGACGTTGGCGGAGGTCAGCAGCTCTGTAGGGATCGCCTGCTTGACGATCGCTACCCGTGCATTGGAGAAGGCATAGCCGAAGCTCATCAGCAGGAAGCCGCCTGCGTACAGAACATACAGCGAAGGCTCGCTATAGGCAAGTGCGGCATACAAGCCGAGCAGAACGAGCATTTGCAGCAAAATCGAAGCGAGCGACCAGTTCTTTTTATGCACCCGATCCACTAATACGCCAATGAACACGGCCAGCAATAAGTTCGGCAGAAACTCGATGCCTCTCATCGTAGACATGGCGACGGCCGACTGCGTCAAATCATATAAAATGAGCGGCAGCGCCAGCTCATAGATTTTATTGCCGAAGGCAATGATACCGCTAGTAAAGAAAAGGATAAGGAAGTTCCGATGGCCCCATATCGTCGTGTGCGATTGCTGCTGCGATAGGGGAAGACGATTGGTTTTTATGATCATGCAGGGCTGCTCCTCTTGACCGTATTTATGGATCAAAGTATACTTTCGAAAAAGACGAAGGAAAAGCGAAAGGTGTTGATTTTGTTTTTCGCCTTTTAGCTTTTGCCTATTGGAAAAGGAGTCTAAATGGACGTCCACGACTATTACGGCCAATTAAGGAAGCATTATATTGCCGTGCCGAAACGGCAGCGGTTTGCTGTATCGATGGAGGAGCTGAGCGAGCTGCTTTCATGCACACGCCGCAACACGCAAATGCTTTTGCATAAAATGACGGAGCTTGGGCTGGTGGAATGGATTCCGGGGCGCGGGCGGGGAAATCTATCGCAGCTGGCTTTTCTGAAATCCTATAGGGAGCTGGCGTTTGCGAAAGCGCAGGAGCTGGTTGAAAAGGAAAAAATCAATGAGGCATGGAAGCTCATGGAGCAGTTTGAGGATCAAGCGGTTAAAGCCGAGTTCATGGCATGGCTGACCCGGCAGTTTGGCTTGCGGCAGGATACGGAGGAGAAGGATGTGCTGCGGTTCCCCTTTTATCGGCCTGTCCTACGGCTGGACCCTGCCTATGTATCCCGGCGCACGGAATCGCATTGGGTCGAGCAAATATTTAATACGCTGGTGAAATTTACGCAGGGGGCGTTTCAGCCGCAGCTGGCCCACTATTGGGAGAGCAATGAGGAGCATACGCAGTGGTCATTTTTTCTGCGCAAGGGCGTGCGTTTTCATCATGGGAAGCGGATGACGGCGCGTGATGTTGCTTTTACTTTTAAGAGACTGATGGCAAGCTCTCCTGCGAATTGGCAGACCTCGATGATTGAATCGGTTACGATAACCGGAACATATAGCCTCACCATTACGTTGAAGGAGCCGAACGCTTTGTTTATTCACAGCTTGTGCACGGAACGCTTCAGCATTGTGCCAGAGCATGCGGTCGAGCTGGGGGGAGCGGACGATTTTTCCAGGATGCCAATCGGAACAGGCCCCTTCCGCCTGACTCGAAATGATGAATCGATGCTCATTGCTGAGGCGAATGAGCTGTATTTCGAAGGCTGCCCCCATCTGAATCGTATTGAAATGTGGGTGTGGCCGAACTATGAGTCAAGCGGGGAGTGGTCTGTTCCAGCACAGGATTCACAGCTTGCCTATTTTGAAGCGCAGCTAAAGCAGCAGGCGGATGGGAAGCGGGAGCAGTTGGAACAATTAGAGCAGTTGGAGCAGGGGAGTACCTATTTAGCCTTTAATCTTGCCAAAAAAGGAACGCTGCAGTCGCTTAAGCTGCGCCAAGCGATTCATTACGGCTTGAACCGTCAGCAGATGATTGCCGACCTGGGCGGCATTCGCGAGCAGGCGTCAACGGGCTTCTTGGAAGATGAGATGGATACTGACTATGGCTCCAGCTATGATTTCTCCTATGCTGTACAGCTGGTAAGCGAATCGGGTTACGCAGGCGAAATGCTCAAGCTGTACACGTATGAAATGCCCAGCAATGAGCAAAGTGCGGAATGGACCCGGCAGGCATGCGAGAAGCTGGGTATTCGAATCGAGATTGGGGTGTTTCCAATTGAGGAGCTGGTGGCGTGCGCTGAGCATAGGAAGGAAGCCGATATTATTTTGGGCGGAGAGGTGCTTGGAGAGCAGCCGGATATGACGCTTATTGAACTGTATAAGTCGGATACGAGCTTCGTAGCTAGCGGTCTCCGCCCTGAAGACCGCGCATTTGTCGATGAGCATATTTCATTATGTTTGCGGGAGCAGCAGCAGGAGGCCCGATTGGACATTTTAATGCGTATTCAAGAGCGGCTCAAACAGCAATTCAGCCTATTATTTTTGCATCATAGCAGGCAGTTGGTCGGCCATCACCAGTCTTTGCAGGGCATTGCCTTGAATGCCTGGGGCAACATCAATTATAAGGATGTCTGGGTTCGGAGAACGACGTAATAACCGCTGCCTAGGGCAATCTCAGACAAGCCTATACAGCGGTTTTTAAGTGGAGCTGCGTTATATGTTAAGAGCAGCAATTAAAGCGGCTTGCCTGTACGCGCCGCATCGGCAATATTGGGATATAAATGAATGATCTTAACAAGCTGTTCCTGCATATAAGCGGGCGGATGCTTAAAGCCGGTTTCAATCCAGTGCCATACGAGGCCTAGTACGGCACTCATACTATAGGTGGCTAGCAGCTCCCGATCAATATCATCCGTAGGAAAAAGCAGCTCCGCCATTGAAATTTGCTTGAGGACATGAAGCATTTTTTCCTTCATATTGGGCAGCACATCATTTTTCATCAGAATCGTGTAGATGTTGGAATGCTCGTAAATATGATTGAAAATCGTGACTGCATGGGCAGGCAGCTCACTAACGTTAAAGACCTCTACATGCTCGTAGGGTGCTCGGAACGATTGCAGCAGTTTGTCGAGCAGCTCGGTCGTAATCTCATCCAGCAGCGCTTCTTTATTTTCATAGTTGGCATAAAAGGTTCCCCGGTTGTAGCCTGCATGCTCCACAATCTCGGTAATGGATATGGCTTGGAAGGGCTTATCCGCCATCAAGGCGAGGAGAGCTTCCCGCAAGGCGTATCTGCTTCGAACGATGCGGCGGTCGATTTTTAAATGGTTTTCGGACATAAGTATCCGCTCCTTCTACCAGTTAGTATACAAAAAACCGTCTTTTGTTCGTTAACGGGCAAATGCGGTTTTTTTGCTGATTGTCAGCGGTTTCTACAATTTATTATACTCGAAGTAACAGATGTTCTGTAATGAGCATGTGTTTATTTTATCCCTGATTCAAGATGGAGGAATGAACCGTGAGACTAACAGGAAAAGTGGCTGTCGTAACTGGCGCAGCATCAGGTATGGGTAAAGCGATTGCGGAGCTGTTCGCAGCAGAAGGAGCTAAGGTTGTCGTCTCGGATCTTCGCGTAGACGCGGCGCAAACGGTTGTTGCGACTATTGAAGCAAGTGGTGGACAAGCGATTGCAATCGCTGCCAATGTAGCGAAAGAAGAGGACGTCCAGCAATTAATCGATACGACCGTAGCGACTTACGGGACAGTGGATATTTTAATAAATAATGCGGGCATTATGGACAACTTTGTTCCAGCGGGGGACCTAACGGACGAGCTATGGGAGCGTGTTTTCGCTATTAATACAACGGGACCGATGCGTACCATCCGGAAAGTGCTGCCTCTCTTTACCGAGAAAAAGAGTGGCGTTATCGTCAATGTCGCTTCTGCTGGAGGTCTGCAAGGCTCTAGAGCGGGCGCTGCTTATACAGCTTCCAAGCATGCAGTCGTGGGTCTTACGAAAAATATCGGGTTCCAATATGCCGACCTCGGCATTCGCTGCAATGCGATTGCACCAGGCGGTGTGAAAACGAATATTTCGGCGACGATTAATGAGCCTAACCCTTTCGGAGCATCGCGCGTCATGGCAGGCATGGGTCTCAACCCGCGTACGGGGGAGCCTGAGGAAATTGCGAAGGTTGCTCTATTCCTGGCTTCGGATGACGCAAGCTTCGTCAACGGCACTGTTGTAACCGCGGATGCGGGCTGGACGGCTTACTAAGCTTTACAATCACAAACAGAAATCCCTTCTGGTTTATCCGTTTCCCATACAAATCGTAGGGAAGAGGGATAAACCAGAGGGGATTTTTTGTAATTAGATGTGAACAAATACGCTATGAATCATTCCCGCTGATTACAGGCAGCCAAAAAGACATGATGAGATCGACTTTTAATTGTTCCATCCGTCTCAGCGTTCCTCAACAACCCATTATCGAACGCCTCATACAATATTTTCAAAAACTCTGCCTCGCTTATAAGACGATCCGGCTGAAAGCTTCCATCCGAATAACCTTCAATGATTCCATTATCGCTGGCCCATTGCATTAATGTATCTGACCAGTGGTCACTAGGTAGGTGCGTATCGGCAGCAGCGATGCTTCCCCCAAGCATGCTGGAAACCAACATAAGACAAACGAACGTCCGACGGACGATAGACATGTATATCTCAGCCCATCTTGTGAACGGGCAATTTCCCCGAAACCTTGTTACTCTCTCTATATCCATGTTGAAACAGGGGGAATCGTGATGACGGAATTAAAGGAAACACGGGAAATGCAAGGTGTACAAGATAGTGGAGAGATATACACGATTAAGGAAGCAGCCGAGCTTGGCGGCTTGTCGGAGGATACGATTCGTTATTATGAGAAAATTGGCGTTTTGCCGCAGGCGGAGCGCAAAAATAATACCCATCGTTTTTATCGGATGAAGGATGTTGAAACGATGAAGATGCTGGTCTGCCTGAAGAAAACAGGTATGTCGCTTGACGAGATAAGGCCATTTATAGGCGTATCTTTCGACGATAAACCGTCGGATTACTCCGAACTGATGCAATTAATGCTGAATCACAAGCAGCAAATGCAGCAGCAAATGGCAGATTTGCAGCAGGTGCTAGACTTTATTGATGACAAGCTGAAAATCACCGCTTTTAAGCAAAAGGAGGGTTGCCCTCTGTAGTTAAAAGCTACTAGGGCAACCCCTTTTTCTCCTATTTAAATGAAGTGGTCGAGCAGGGGGAGTTTGATTTTGGCAGCGCGGGTAGGGGATCCTTCATTTTGGAGGACTGAGGTTCCGCTATTTTAGCATTTTATGCGATTTTAGCTTGTGAGCGGACAGGAAATCCGTTATTGTCCCCGTAATTGCGTTAAATTCAATAAGAGGCGTTCATTAACGGCTCCTGAGTCCGCAAGTACCGCCAAAAACCCTAATCTGGTTCAAATAGCGTCTTCTGTATCCGCCAAATTTCCGCTGCCGACTTTTCTTGTTTTTTAAGCCACTTAATATAGTCTCTGCATACATATCCAAACGGGTAAGCCTACAGCTTTGATGCATCTATGCCTATCTATGCCCAAACGTCTACTCCGTCACGAGAATACGCGGCGTAGCTTGTTTAATCGCTTTCGACGAGGCCCATGAGCCAAGCACGGCTGAGAAAATACTCAGGCAGGAGACGACGAGCACGCCACCCCAGCTGAAGGTTAGCGGCAAAGCGACAATGCCATAGCCGGACAAAATCGTTTCAAGCAGCAGCGGCAGCGCATAAACGCCCGCGAGTAATCCGATCAAAGCACCTAGCGCTGATAAAATCCCGATTCCCATGGCGATGGAGAGCCGAATGCGGAATGAGGTCAGGCCGAGGGATTTATAAATCCCGTAGGTTTTGCTTTCTTTTCGCATATGGATGCGGCAGGTGCTGTGCGTAATTAGAAAGGTGACCACTAAAAACAAGAGACCCATAAGGCTCATCGGATAGATGAGAAAAGCGGTTGCTTCTTTGAACACCGAGTCGAGCAGCGTTTGCTGCATCACAACCTTAGCCGAATCTTTATAGCGTGTATTCAAATCCTGGGCGAGAGCTTCTGACTGTGCAGGGTTCTTGGCATTAATGAAATACACATCCATATCGGCAAAAGAAGGCTCGGCAATCGTTATTCCCGAATGGTCACACGAGTATGAATCGGAACCATAGCAGCGAGTGCTACAACATCGTCGTTGTACATGCGAATGCAGCCGTGGGACACCATGCGTCCAATGGAAGAAGGATCATTATTGCCATGAATGCCGTAATGCGGCTTGGATAATCCCATCCAGAAAGCGCCGAACGGTCCGCCGGGATTGGCTTGCTTGTTAATAATCGTAAATTCCCCGACGGGTGATTGCGTCAGCATTTTGCCGATGCCAACCGGATAGGCGCGTATGACGGTATTACCATCCAGCAAATACAGCCTGCGGTCAGATAAATCAACGATAATGCGGTATGAAGCCATAAAAGGTTTCCCTCCTTTGCTTCTATTATAGCCGGGGGGTTAATGGGAGGTGACTGAGAAAACAGTAATTAGAAGAAGGCCGCTCCTTCGCAGAGGCATCTGCTTATCGGAACGGCCTTCTTTGTCGTAATCCTTAAATTCTTATCATCCTAACATCTTTATCGTGCCTTAATTCGTTCCCGGCGCAGCAGGTAGATGAAATACGGAGCGCCAAGGACAGCCGTCATAATTCCTACCGGGACTTCACGCGGAATAATGAGGATTCGTCCGAGGCAGTCGCCGAGTAAAATTAAATCTGCGCCGATTAAGGCGGCAAGCGGAACGAGCCATTGATGGCGGCCACCTACAATGAGTCTGGCAATATGCGGCGAAATGAGGCCAATAAAGCCGATCGAGCCTACCGCAGCGACGGAGCTTCCGGTGAGTGCTACGGCGAGCAAGAGCAGAACGAGGCGCTCGCGTCCCATGCGCAGTCCAAGAGCAGTGCCTCCTTCATCACCGAGCTGAAGCACGTTCAGCTTGGCAAATTGAATCCAGGCAACAGGCAGCAGCAGAGCCATCCACGGCAGCAGTGAGAGGGCATCATCCCATCCGCGCCCCCAAAGACTGCCAGACATCCAAAGAAGCGCCATATTGATGTCGGAAGGATGCTTCACCAGCAAATATTGAATGCCCGCTTGAAAAATGGCACCGATCGCCACGCCGACTAAAGCGAAGGTAGCGGGTGGAAGGGTCATGCGCTTGCTCAGCAGCAGCAAGAGCAGCAGCGCGGCAAGCGCTCCGGTGAAAGCGGCCATCGGCAATACGTAGCCCGGTGCTCCAGGAAACAGAAAAATAACCGCCGCGGCTGTAAAGCCTGCCCCTTTCGTTATCCCGATAACGTCAGGGCTCGCCAGCGGATTGCGAATGATGCTTTGCAGAATGACACCAGCTGCTGCGAGTCCGCAGCCTGCAAGAATGCCGGTAAGGATACGAGGCAAGCGATATTGCAGCACAATATAGGCCGAGGGGGAATCCTGCAGCAGCAGGCTCGCCCACAGCTCGCGGAAAGGAACGGGAACCGCTCCGGTCCGAAGTGACATGACGATTAGAAACAGGAGCAGCAGCAGGGCGATAAATAGCGAATACCATTTTCTCATCTAGCTTTTCCTCCTTGCCTGCGGGCCAAATAAATGAAGAAGGGGCCGCCAATGGCTGCGGTTATAATGCCAACAGGTGATTCAAATGGAAATGCGATGAATTTGCTGAGAAAATCGGCGCTAACGAGCAGGCAGCCTCCAGCCAAGGCGGTAAACGGTATGAGCAGCGGAAGCTTGCCACCCATTAGGGCGCGGGCGACATGAGGCACGATCAAGCATAGAAAGCCGATGGGGCCGCATACAGCCACAGCTGAACCGGCTAGCAAAATGACCAGCAGAACGCCGAGTGAACGCACGAGCATGATGCGTGACCCGAGTCCTGTGGCTACCGCATCATCAAGCAGCAGCAGCTTAAATGACGGAAGCATTAGCAGCGTTGCAATTAAGCCTGTAATAGTGAAAGGCAGCAGAGCCCTCAGCTCTGCCCATCCGGCGCTATTCACCGAGCCTACAAGCCAAAACATCATGCTGTCGGTTGAATGCTGGTTTAATATGATAATTCCTTCCGTCAGCGATGAAAGCAGAAAATGTACAGCGATGCCCGCAAGTGCCAGCTGCACATGCTGCTTCTGCTGCGACCCGGCAAGTGACCAGACAAGCAGAGCCCCGAAGGCCGCGCCTGCAAAGGCTAGCAGCATGGACTGGATTAGCGAAAGTCCGGCGAAAGCGACGAGTCCAAGGACAACCGCCAGTGAAGCGCCGGCGTTAATGCCGAAAATATGCGGCGAGGCCAGCGGATTGCGCGTAATCAACTGTGTAAGCAATCCGGCAAGCGCAAGCTGAACGCCGACGGTGAAGGCTGTCAAGGTACGCGGCAGACGCAGCGTCTGAATATAGAGATGCGCTTTGCTGTCGCCTTGATAGGCAACAGCCTCATACAGGACGCGCCAGGATATAGGCGCCTGTCCCCATTTCAGATTGCTGACGATGCTCACAATAATCAGAATAAAAAGAAATAGAAAGAGCAGAAACGTATGAGGTTTCTGCTTCATTTTAAAGATTTTTTTCATCATATGGCTTACGCTCCCAAGTATTTCACTAGATCCTCAATAATTTTCTCAGATCCGATAAGCCCGCGTGATAATGCCCAATCTTTGCGCTCTACAGTGAATACTTTGCTGTTCGTGACAGCATCGAGCTGCTGCCAAAGCGGGTTTTTCTCCCATTCCTTAATAATCGTGATCTCCTCTGTCGGAAGCAGGAAGATGGCTTGGGGATTCGTTTCAACCAGCTGCTCTAGACTAAGCTGCGGATAGGACTCTTCATTAGCAACGGGATCTGTGAAGCCAAGCGCCGTTAGGAAGGAACCGGCGTAGGAATGATCCGAATGAGCGAAAAAGCCTTTTGGATTGACGACTGCTGGCAGTATCGTCAAATTCGTATCCGTTATTTTTTGCTGTGCTGCCTTGATCTTCGCTTCATGCTCCTCCAGACGCTGCTTGCCCTCTGCTTCTTTGCCTACGGCTTTAGCAATGATGCTGTAGTTGCTCAGCATTTCATTGTAATCTGCTTGGTGATCATTCAGCACGAGAGTCGGGGCGATGGCGTTCAACTGCTCATATACGCTTTTGTGATGATTTAGATCAGCGATGATGAGATCAGGCTGGAGGGAGCTGATAAGTTCAATATTAGGCTCATAGCGCGAGCCGATCGATGTATATTCGCCGAGCTGTGCCTTAACGGCATCCATGAACAGCGTTGGATCGCTGTCATCGGCAACGCCGACCGGTTGTACGCCAAGCGTCATTAGCGCATCGGTGTAGCTGAACTCAAGCACAATGATGCGTTCAGGCGTCTTATCCAGCGTGACCGTTCCAAGCTGATGCTCGATAACGATAGGGGACGCAGCCTCTGCTGATGGAGATGGTGACGCTGCTGCCGCAGTAGCAGTCGGTGATGCCACCGCCTCGGTCGTGCTATTGGAATTGCCGCATGCCGAAAGGATAAGCGTAATCAATCCAATGATAGTAAAGAGTAGTGCTTTTGTAAGCTGGTGCTGCTTCATAATGTAAGGTTCCTCCCGCAAATAATGAGTATGATAATTATTATCAATCACATTGTAATAGCTGAGTGGCTGTTCGAACATATCTAATATTAAGAATGTACATGTCTTATTATTAGACATTGAGTCCGTATACAACCCGGACGGGAGGCTGCGGCTGCTTATTTTTCATTCATCGCTTGTTTCTTGAACAACGTGGGAGAACAGCCGACCTCCTGCTTGAACATGCGGCTGAAATAGAAATAATCAGCAAAGCCGACCTTTTGCGCCACCTCTTTGGCAGGGAGTTTGACTTGCAGCAGTAGCAGCTTGGCTTTCTCAATTCGCAGGCTGCGCAAATAGCTGGTCATCGTTCGTCCCGTTTCTTTTTTGAACAACACGGTATAATGCCCCTCGCTCATTCCGGCCCGCTTGGCTAACATCGGGAGCGACAAGGGGAGCATATAATGCTCATTTATATAGGAAATGGATTCCGTAATCGATCGTATGGTGGATTGATCAGCTTCCTTCATCAGTGTTTCACGCAAAAAAATATATAATATCCGCTCAAGCATCATACGCTCCCTAACCCTTTGGGCGGCAGCCTGCTCGGCGGTTTGCTCGGCATCCTGTGAGAGCAGCCCATTCGTCTGATTTTCCCCTCGAAGAAGCTCATCGACCATATAGTGAATTTTGACTTCACTGTAGGTGGTGAGCAGCCCTTCCAGCAGCCAACTGCTGTCTTCTGGCAGGGCACGGTATTCAATGATGGCATATTCGGCTTCCTTCGTCTTGGGCACCTCAATGCTATAGGGGCTAAATTGGGGATGGCAGGCGAAGCCCTGTGAGCAAATGATGGGGGAGCTGTTGTTGGCAGATGTCAGTGTGATATGCCCTCTTCTTACCACGATAATAGCATGGTGCCCGGATGGGCAGTTGAGCTGCTGGCTGCTGTGATGGAGCGTCACTTGCTCGGGATAGGGCATTATCGTGGCAAGCTGTTGGAAAGTCATGTTAAACCTCTTTTCTATCGGATAAGGCTATTGGTTGAAGTGGACAACATTTATTGTAGCACTCCATTTCTCAGGAATAAATGCACAAAATACGGAGGGTCCCAGGCTTATTGCGCTCCAAAAATGGAAGAAGGCCGCCGAATAAACGGCAGCCCTCTATTTTTTAAAAACAATCTGCTGTTGATTCTGCTTGTCATTGGGCGATTAGTGTCCCGATGCCTCATGATCGTTGGACAGCTTCAGCACATCAAACAGCTTGAACAGCAGGCTTAGCAAAATCGCAACGACTGTAGCGAGCGCCATGCCAGACAGCGAGAACTCGCCGAGCTTGATGGTGACCCCACTGAGTCCGGTCACCATGACAACGGTGGTCAGAAACAGATTGGTCGGCTTGCTGTAATCGACCTTCGATTCCACGAGCATCCGGAAGCCGGATGCGGCGATAACGCCGAACAGGAGCAGCGACACGCCGCCCATGACAGGAACGGGGATGCCGGAGATCAGCGCCGAGAATTTTCCTGAAAAAGAAAGCAGGATGGCGATAACAGCAGCACCGCCAATTACAAAGGTCGAGTACACTTTCGTAATGGCGAGTACGCCGATATTTTCACCATACGTTGTATTTGGTGTGGAGCCGACAAAGCCGGAAATCATCGTCGAGATTCCGTTGCCGAGCATAGAGCGGCTCAGCCCAGGGTCCTTGGATAAATCTTTGTCCACGATGTTGCTTGTGACGACCAGATGTCCAATATGCTCGGCAATGACGACAAGCGCTGCTGGAGCGATGGCCAGAATGGCCGCCCATTGGAACACAGGCGCCGTAAATTCGGGCAATTGCAGCCAGCCGTTTTCCCCAACATTGGCGAAGTCGGTCAGGCCCATGAAGTGAGCGATGATATAGCCAGTCACGATTCCGATTAATATCGGGATAATCTTCATAAAACCACGGAAAAGCACCGAGCCGAATACCGTTACGGCGAGCGTAATTGTAGACAGCGCAACCGTAGGGCCGTCCATCTTCCAGTTCGCTGGTTCCGCATAGTTATCCGGCATAATCCAGCCAGCCATTTTCGCTGCCACCGGAATGAGCTCAAGCCCGATAATCGCTACAATCGCACCCATCGCTGCAGGAGGGAAAACAATATTAATCCAGCCCGTTCCCGCATAATGAATAATCAAGGCGACAAGTGTGAAAATAACGCCTGCGGCAATAAAGCCGCCCAAAGCCGCGGCGTAATTGTCCGGATCACCTGCGGCGCGCTCGCCGATAACCGCTCCGGCAGGCGCAATAAAGGCAAAGCTGGAGCCGAGATAGGCCGGGATTTTTCCTTTACAAATCCATAAATAAAGCAAGGTGCCGATTCCGTTCATGAGCAGGCAGACAGCCGGATCGACGCCAAGCAAATTCGGTACCAGTACGGTGGAGCCGAACATGGCGAATAGATGCTGCAAGCTCAGCATCAGGCTCTGCCCCAGCGGAGGGCGATCCATAATTCCAATTGTATTGCGTTTTTCCATAAACCATTGAACCTCCCACGTGTTCTATGTCTATAATCCTTGTCGATTCTACCGAGTTCGGCAGAGGATGGCAAGCTTTTTTTCAGACAGATGAAAAAATAGGCCGGAGCCGTTCGCAGAACGGACTCCAGCCTGATGCAAGCAAAGCATATGGGGCTTGTTCAAACTACTTTCTTATTGTTCGTTATGGCGTGTGAAGCAGTATGGAGAATCGCTTTATCGCTTTGAATTTTCCGAAGAGCCTTTTTGAAATCATTCTATGAGGCTTAGCCGTTGATTAGCCCAGCTTTGACAAGCAGGCGTTTCACGATAGCAGCTGTCTCCGCCCGGGTGATATTGGAGTCCGGGTTCAGAGCGCCGTCAGCGCCTTGCACAATGCCGTTTTTCAAGGCAGCAGCCACTGCGGCTTTCGCCGAAGCTGATACGGATGCGCTGTCCCCGTAAGCAGCCAGCAGGCTGTCGATTTCAGCGGCATCGCTGACTTGTGCCAAAGTTGTAAGTGCAAGAGCGCGGTTCAAAATAATCATCGCTTCTTCACGGGTAATCAAACCGTTTGGACGGAATGTGCCATCCGCGTAACCGCTAATGAGCTTGTTCGATACAGCGAGCTTCACTTCATTTTCGTACCAGCTGCCTGCCAACACATCGGAGAAGGAAACCGAAGTGCTGCCGGAAGCCTTGTGAATACCAAGAGCGCGAAGCAGTGTCGCTGTAAATTCAGCGCGTGTAATGGAAGCGTTCGGTGCGAACTCAGTGCTCGATACGCCTTTCATGATCAGGCGGGAGCCCAGATCGTTGACGTCATTTTTGCTCCAGTGATTTTCAACATCCTTGAACGAAGCAGGAGCATAAACGACCGCGTAGCTGCTGTTCGTCAAGCTGTTGATGTTAGCCCAGTACGTGGAGCCTGTCACGGAAATATATGTCGGTACATGGTGCAGCGTACCATCTGAGCCAAATACAACGCCTGTTGTAATCGCTTTGCCGTTAGAGCCAGCAGGCAGAGCGATCGTACGCTCTACATAATGATTAAATTGGCTAACAACTACGCTTTTTCCGTTGTAATGTGCGATAACTTCAAAGTCTACTGGAGCACCAACAACGTTCAAGCCTTGCTTGGAAGCTTGGGCTTGGATGGCGCTTGCCGCTGCACTGTCCGCTGTTTTGACGGAAATCGTGATTTTAATATCCGACAGGGCAACCGAAGCTCCGACCTGTGCGGAAATGCTGTCAATGTTGATGTCGATGGCAGGCAGCGTGTAGGCAGCCGTTGGCGTTTGGATTTTAACGGATGCGCCGCGGCCTTCCAGTTCTTTCACGAGCTGACCATTCAGTTCGCCAGTCACAATAGCGGCAGTTGTATCTTGAACCGGAAGCACCAGTTCATTAATGCCGGAAGTGCTGATTTGCTTGATTACTTTATCGTTGTCCACTTCAAGCAGGATGGATTTACGTCCATTTTGCTCAGAGGTTTTGGAAGTCGCAAATTGCGGTTGTTCCTTGCCATCGATGTAGACGATGACAGGTGTCGATGTTGCGGTTGGTGTAGCACTTGGTGTTGCTACAGGAGTCGTTGTTGAACCGCCTCCTGATCCGCCTGGCGTTGGCGTTGGTGTCGGTGTTGGTGTTGGTGTTGCTACAGGCTCCTTCGAAATGACAATTTCTCCTCCATCAACGGTAGACGGGATCGTATACGATGAGCTTCGGTAGAACGCCCAATTCTCATCGTTCGAGGTATCTACAGTCAGGTGATAGGTTCCTGTCGTTTCGCTGCTGAGCGATTTAACCTCAATGGCGAACAGCTGGACAGGCTCAATAATACGCGAGCTTCCGCCCGTAGAGTCAATCCAGATGACGCGTGCCCATCCCGCCGTGTTGTCAAAATTAGACTGAAAATAGCCTGTAGCCGACGGAGCGCCGTCTTCCGGAGCAGCTTCTCCATGCGTAGGCGTAATGCTGACGATGCTCAGAATGGAAGGATCAAAGTCGATTTGCATATTGTATGCGCCAACGCCGTCTCCCGGACTTGTCAGCATGACAGGCACAGTTGCCGATTGTCCGGCTGTAACATTGGTGTTCGTAATCGTAACCTGCGCAGGGGCGCTTGATTCAGCGTGTGCGGCAGCTGGCAGAAGAACGGCTGGCAAAACGAGCAGGCAGCTCAACATGAGCAGCAGAAGGCGTCTTGCAGGAGCTTGCTTCAATAATGTTTGCATAATAACCTCCATGAATGTAAGGATAGATGTGCGAAGCTTGATCTTTTTTTAAGTCCGAAAGCCGTTACAGCGTTAATCCGGTACGCCAGTAGTGAATACCCATTCGGAAAATGCGATGCCTGCAAATTCATTTCCGCTTGCATCTTCAAAGGCACCCGCGCTAATGACGAGGCTAAATTGTGTCTCCCATGGCAATTTCCCTGTTAAATTTTTGATCGTAACGGTTTTTCCGTTAACCTCAATGTTAGATGTATCATTGGCTAAATAATTTAGCCCAGGGCTATTCGGTCCCACATAATAAAACTGAATAAGTTTTCCGGGAACGGCAGTGACCTCTCTATCAAAAGTGAAAACAATATCGTTATTTCTATTGACATTTACACTTTCATTTTCAGGTGTACGGCTAACAATGATAGGATTAGCGCTCATTACGATAGAATCGGACTTTATGAGAACGGTCTGGCCTGTCAGCAGATCGCCCGATGCGGCAACCGGCGTCACTTCTGCGAAGACATAATGATTCACGTCGGCTAGCTGAAGGCTGTAGACATGTGCCATTTCGCCATTGATTTCCGTACGGTCGGAGCCATCAGCCAGCGTGCCGCGGAACCATTTAATGCGGGTATTGCCTTCAGGATGATTTTCAGCGTCAAAATAGCTGTATTGTGCTGTCGCCGTCTCGCCTGGCGCCCATGAGTCGGCACTTAAGGAAGTGTTGTATACGGCGGGAGCATCGTCAATGGAGCTTAAAGTGACGATGTATTTTTCAGTTGAGTTAAGGGCGGTTTTGCCGGTATAGAGATTCATCAAAGCAGTGGCATCAGCCGCAGTGACGGCACCGTCGCGATTAATATCGAACAAATTGGCCTCGCCAGGGGTTAATACGGTATTCCGGTCCACGGCTCTTGCGATCAGAAGCGCATCCGCAGATGTAACCATGCCGTCCCTGTTCGTATCCGCGAAGCGGTCAACCGTCACGCGAAAATGCTCGATCAGCTTTTCATTTCCGGTTGTAACACCTTCAATTTTAATTTCGGTTGTTCCAGCAGCTAAAATTTCGATGTCTATGTAAGGCAGCTGCACATTAACCGATGCAACATTAGCATCGCTGGACGATGCGGACAGAATGACGACTGTTGCTTGAGTGAACAGCTTCGTCGTATCCAGCTTGATGGAGGAGTCGGAAGTGATAATCTCTGACCCCGAGCCAGGGCCGTAATTAGAAGAAGGCTTGACCCATTGCATATCGTTGTTCACGACAGGCAGGAAGTAGTTCGATGGCCCAGATGCAGCCTCCGCCATAGTTGAAAATGACAAGGTTGTTCCTAGTACAGCAGTGCACAACAATAGCGAGGGACCTTTGCTGCGGGAAAAAACAGCCATTTTACGCAAATAGTTATTCATTTGTCTGAGTCTCCTTCGTTTCTGAATATGAGATACTTTTCTCTATTCTACTGAACATGGCTGAACCGATTCTGAACGGAGATGTCAAATGGTGGAGAAAGTCATCGATAAACGTCAAATATAGTTGAAAATGAAAGCTTATATACAAATAAACCGTCAATTTCTGCGAACAGAATTTGACGGCTCAAATCGTTATTTCTTCATTATCAAAGGTTGATATCGAGCAGCACCGGACAATGATCGCTTCCTAGTATGGCGGAATCAATGGCTGCATCCTTCAACACTGGGGCGAGTCGCTCTGAAATCAGAAAATAGTCAATGCGCCAGCCGACGTTCCGCTCGCGTACTTTAGGCATGTAGGACCACCACGTATACGCATCCGTGCGATCGGGGTAGAGATGGCGAAAGCTGTCAATAAAACCAGCAGCCAGCAGCTCGGTCATTTTGCCGCGTTCTTCTGGGGTGAAACCGGAATTGCCATGGTTGGCTTTGGCATTTTTGAGGTCGATTTCCTGATGGGCGACGTTGAGATCGCCGCAGACGATGACGGGCTTCACCGCATCAAGCTGCTGCAAATAAGTGCGGAAACGATTCTCCCACTCCAGTCGATAATCCAGCCGCAGCAAATCGCGTTTGGCATTGGGCGTATACACATTAACCAAATAAAAGCCTTCAAATTCCAGCGTCAAAATGCGTCCTTCCGGCTCTTCATTTTCTTCGATGCCATACCGAACGGAAAGCGGCGGGATTTTCGTGAACACAGCAGTACCGGAATAACCTTTCTTTACGGCGTAGTTCCAGTAATCCGAATACGTCTCGCCAAGCTCCAACGTAATTTGCCCCTCCTGCAGCTTCGTCTCCTGAAGGCAGAAAATATCCGCATCCATCTCTGTAAAATAGTCCATAAATCCTTTGGTTACACAGGCTCTCAGCCCATTAACATTCCATGAAACCAGCTTCAATGCGGTCCATCTCCTCATGTTGTCATTTATAATAAAAACGTTATTAATAGTGTTTCTGCTAAGCGGGCAGCAGGATGAAGGCTTTACCGTCAGCGTTCATAATCTGGGTTCCATTGCTAAGCGTAGTATAGGGAAGCTCCCAATGCGAATGCCCGCAAAATACGAGCGTCTCGGGCAGTTGTTCGAGCGCAGCGCGATGCCCGATAATGCCGCCAAGACCAGCAAGGCGAAGCCCACAAATCTCGGCCAGAACTAGTGGTTCTATCAAATGCATACAATCGCTTCTAGCCAGCAGCTCCATATCCGTAGACTCTATTATATCATGGTTGCCCGCTACGCCTGCGACCCAGCCGAATGCTTCACGGAAAGCGAGCCAGACAGGTAGGGGGCTTGTGCGATACCACCGCCGGCCGACGCTGTTTGATAGGGGAAGCTTTCAAGAGGTTCGGGAAGTATTCGCTCGATTTTCATAGCAGCCAAGGTAGCCTCCTTGTTGATGATTTTGGCGAATGCCGTTCATGTTATTCACACGTTCTCACTGGAAATTATGGTCACTATACCATGATTGCCGGAGGCGGGCAACCGAGGCGATTTGATCATATTTGCTAGAGTGCGTTATGATAGAATCGGTAAATAAATGAAAAAGGAGACGAAATGGATAATCTAATCTTATGGTTGAAGTATTTGATTCTCGGTATCATTCAAGGCTTTACGGAGCCGATTCCCGTATCATCAAGCGGACATTTAATAATTGCCCAGCAGCTTCTGGGAGTAGATCAGCGAGGGCTGGCATTCGAGATTTTAACGAACACGGCATCGCTTATTGCGATTGGCTACATTTTTCGCCAGGATATTAATCGGCTGATTGTAAACACCATCAAATACATGAGAACACGGGACAAAGCTTACAAAAGCGACTTCCTGTTCGCCATGTATGTCGTCATTGGAACGGTGCCAGCCGTTATCATCGGGCTGCTGTTCAAGGATCAGATTGAAGCGTATTTCTCCTCTGTTCGTACAGTTGCAATATCGCTGCTCATAACGGGTGTGGCGCTCTGGCTCATCCGCAATTTGCAGGGGCGCAAGCGGGATGGCGACCTAACGGTCAAGGACGCCTTAATTGTAGGCTTGGCGCAGGCAGTAGCGCTCATTCCCGGCATTAGCCGCTCCGGCTCGACGGTTATTACTTCGATCGCAGTCGGGATGAAGCAGGAGACGGCGCTGCGGTTTTCTTTTATGCTGTACATACCGATCAGCCTGGGCGGCTTGGTGCTGGGCATCTCGGATATTGCGAATGATCCGAATCGCTCCTCGCTGGCGATCCCATATATAATTGCCTTTCTGGCAACGTTAATCGTAACGTATTTCTCGATGCGCTGGTTCATGAACATTATGGCGCGCGGCAATTTAAAATATTTTTCGTATTATTGCTTCATAGCTGGCATCTTGCTGCTGATTTTCCTCTAGGCTATATCTGGAGGGAGAGAGGAGTAGACAAGGTGCAGATGGCACAAATAGGCTTCTAGCAGGCTGGTATCCGAAGATGGATGCCGGTTTTTTTTGCGCTGCGTGGGCTGGCTTGCTGTATTTATACATGTCTGCGAATAAAGATCAGTATACCGTGAATGATTAAATACGATTGTTTCAGCTAAATTTACAATTTTTTACTGACGTCGCAAATTGGAAATTCGTTATTTTTTATGAAAACCTCACAATATCTAAATTCAGGAAGAATTATAATTAAAAAATATATTAAATTAAATTTATAATTAATTTATATCCATGAATATATATTTACAATTTTAAATAAATATATTCAACTCTTATTTGTTAATACTTGACTAACATTACCTCTATTATAGAACTAGATGTTAAAAAAAGAGAGAAAGATAAATAAAAAGTATTGTAACTCTATTCTTAATGATATAAAATGTGACATAGATTGAGTCTCATGATGTCACATTCGAACGGCTAGATTCGCATGAAAACGCTAGGCACAGCTCGTTATTATTTTCAGAATTATCAATTTAATTAACGCTCGAAATTATAATTCGTTAGGGTGATTAAATGTGAGTGAGGAATTGCTGAGAATGGAGCATTTAACGACGTCCTTTCGTATTGCTGACCGCTATTATGCAGCAGTGGATGACGTTACGCTGACGGTCAGAAAAAATGAAATTTTAGCGATAGTTGGCGAATCGGGCTCGGGAAAAAGCGCATTGGCCTTTTCGATTATGGGGCTCCATACGCGGGCGAAAATCGAGGGGCATATTTATTATAAGGGGCAGGATTTGGCTCATCTGCCTCCAAGCAAATTAAACAAGCTGCGGGGCAAGGAGATGGGCATGATTTTTCAGGACCCGCTGTCGGCGCTTAATCCGCTTATGATTATTGGCAGCCAGATTGAGGAGGCGCTGCTGCTGCATAATGACATGCTGACGGCGGAGCGGCGCAAGGCGAAGGTACTGGAATTGCTCGATAAGGTAGGCATCCCGCGCCCAGAGCATACGTATCAGCAATATCCGCATGAGCTGTCCGGCGGGATGAGGCAGCGCGTCGTCATTGCCATTGCGATTGCCAATGAGCCAGAGCTGCTTATTGCCGATGAACCGACAACGGCGCTTGATGTGACGATTCAGCTGCAAATTTTGGAGCTGATCCGCAAGCTGAAGAGTGATATCGGTGCAGGCATTATCCTCATCACCCATGACCTTGGCGTTGTGGCGGAAATGGCCGATCGTGTGGCGGTAATGTATGCGGGACAGATCGTGGAAATCGCCGATATTTATACACTCATTTCGAATGCGCAGCATCCTTATACGAAGTCGCTTCTCAGCTCGATTCCGGCGGCCAGCGCTGAAAAGTCCAGGCTGCATGTCATTCAGGGCATCGTGCCGTCCTTGCAAAAGCTGCCCCGCGAGGGCTGCCGCTTCCGCTCCCGCATTCCGTGGATTCAGGAAGCAGCGCATGAGCCGGTGCCAGCTATGCATGAAGTAAGTCCCGGTCATTTCGTCCGCTGCACCTGTTATCGGACTTTTTATTTTCCTAAAGTGGACGGGAAGGGGGCTGACTATGGCGCTTCTTGATATTAAGGATTTAAAGGTGCATTTCCCGATTCGCGGCGGCTTATTCGGAAGAGCGGTTGGCGAGGTTAAAGCGGTTGACGGCGTAAGCTTGTCCATTGAGCAGGGCAGCACCTACGGGCTTGTTGGAGAGTCCGGCTCGGGCAAGACGACGACGGGGCGGGCGATCATCGGCCTCAATGCGATTACGTCCGGCCGCGTTATGTTTGAAGGAAAGGACTTGAACGAAGGAGGCAAGCGCAGCTTGCTGAATGCCCGCCGCGATGTCCAAATGATTTTTCAAGATCCGTATTCCTCACTTAATCCGAAGAAGCGCGTCATCGACATTGTGGCGGAGCCGCTGCGCAACTTCGAGCGGCTGTCTGCGCAGGAGGAGAAGCGGCGCGTGCGCGAGCTGCTGGAGCAGGTGGGCTTAAGCGCGGAGACGATTTATAAATATCCGCATGAGTTTTCCGGCGGGCAGCGGCAGCGGATCGGCATCGCGAGGGCGATTGCCTTAAAGCCGAAGCTGATTATTGCCGACGAGCCTGTATCGGCGCTGGACGTATCCGTGCAGGCGCAGGTGCTCAATTTTATGCAGGACATCCAGAAGGAATTAAACCTCACGTACTTGTTTATCAGCCATGACCTTGGCATTATCCGGCATATGTGCGATCACATCGGCATTATGTACAAGGGAAGACATGTTGAGCAAGGCACAACCTCAGATATTTTTCATAACCCTCAGCATATTTACACCAAGAGGCTCCTTGCAGCCATTCCTGATATCGACCCTACCGAGCGAGAAAAACAGCGACAGTTTAGAGCAGCGGTAAAAGCTGAATATGATCAAGCCTACAGAGACTATTTTGACGAAGAGGGCCTGGCCTATTCTCTAAGGCCTATCTCAAGCACGCATCTAGTAGCTCTGCCTGGGAAAGGTGGATAGCGATGTGGAAAACGATTGTTCGCCGTATATTCATTATGATTCCGCAATTATTTTTACTTAGCATTCTCGTCTTTTTGCTCGCTAAAGCGATGCCCGGCGATGCGCTCACAGGTCTTGTTGATCCGAGTCTTGATCCAGCGGCGCTTGAAGCGCAGCGAGAGCGGCTTGGTCTGAACGATCCGTGGCATGTGCAGTACTGGAACTGGATGATCCATGCGCTGCAGGGCGACTTTGGACAATCGTTCCGCTTCAAAATGCCCGTGTCCGAGCTCATTGGCCAGCGCATTTTTAATACGATCTGGCTGTCTGTCGCGACGCTGATTTTGACTTATTTAATCGCGATTCCGCTCGGTATTACGAGCGGCCGCTACAACGATACTTGGGCGGACCGCCTGATTACGGGCTATACCTATTTGGGCTTTGCTGCGCCGCTGTTTATTTTTGGCTTGGTCATGCTGTGGCTGTTCGGCTTCCACTTTGATTGGTTCCCGACAGGCGGCAGCGTGAAGCCGGGGGTAGAGCCTGGCACGGCTGCGTATGTCTTCAGCAAAATCTATCATTTGCTGCTCCCGGCGCTATCGATGGCGCTAATCACGACAGTGACGACGGTGCAGCTGCTGCGCAGCGAAATTATTGATACGAAGCAGCGCGATTTTATTTTGACCGCAAGGGCTAAGGGGGCTTCGGAGTCCCGCGTCTACAACCGCCATATATTGCGCAACTCGCTGCTGCCGATTGCTGCTTTTTTCGGCTATGAGATTACGGGCTTGATCGGCGGCACCGTATTTATTGAGAGCATTTTCAGCTATCCTGGCATGGGCCAGCTGTTCCTCAGCTCCATCTCCTTGCGGGATTTCAGCGTCGTGACGGCGCTGGTGCTGCTGTATGGGCTCGCATCGATTTTGGGAGCTTTAATTTCTGATTTGATTTTGAGCATCGTCGATCCCCGGATTCGAATCAAATAAGCACGCAGGGAGGCTTTAAATATGAGCAAGCTTGCAACCGCCGAGGCGGACCGAAGCCCCTCCGGCTGGAAAATCATCTGGCGGGAAATTGTCCGCGACAAGGTGGCGTTTGCTTCCTTTCTTTTTCTAGGACTCATTATCGTCTTTGTGTATGGCATTTCGCTTGTGCTGGATCAGAAGCAGATCGTGACCGTCGATTTGTTTTCGCTGTACAAGCCGCCTTCCGCCGAGTTTTGGCTGGGGACAGACTATGGCGGGCGCGACGTGTTCGGTCAGCTCATTATTGGCACGCGCAACTCCTTGTCCATCGGCATTATTGTGACGCTGATGACCGGGATCATCGGCATTCTAATCGGGCTGCTGTCGGGTTATTTTGGCGGCAGCGTAGACAATGTATTTATGCGCTTCGTTGATTTTTTTATGATTTTGCCGACGCTCATGATCGTTATTGCGTTCGTCACCGCCGTGCCCAAATACAGCATTATTTCATTTTCACTCATTATGACGGCATTCCTGTGGATGGGCATTGCCCGGCTGATTCGCTCAAAGGCGCTGCAGGAGCGCGAGCTAGATTACATTCAGGCGTCCAGAACGCTGGGCTCCTCCCATCTGAAAATTATGTTTACACAGCTGCTGCCGAATCTCAGCTCCATTATTATTGTGACCATGACGCTGAATCTGGCAGCGAACATCGGCCTTGAATCCGGCCTTTCCTTTCTTGGCTTTGGCTTTCCCGAAAGCACGCCGAGCCTCGGTACCTTAGTCAGCTATGCGAGAAACCCGCAAACCCTGGAGAGCAGATGGTGGATCTGGTTACCCGCGTCAGTGCTGATTTTGGTATTGATGTTGAGTATAAATAATGTTGGTCAAGCGCTGAAGCGCGCGACGGACGCAAGGCAAAGAAAAGGCTAATAAAAGGAGGAGATGGTGTAATGAGAAAGGTTATGGGGTCAAGGTATGTATTCGTTTCGCTGATGCTTGTGCTCGCGCTAATGCTGGGGGCATGTACATCAAATGGCGGAAATGGGGCGGCAGAAAGCGCAAGTCCTGGAGCCAGCGCTGAACCTACGGCTAGTGCAAGTGCAGCACCAGCTGAAGATGATGGTCTTTATTCAATTGAGGATTTCAACAAGGTTAAAATTAATGAAGGAACGGCGCTGAAGGGTGGCTCCGTCACTTACGGCTTGGTGTCCGATACGCCATTTGAAGGTACGCTGAACTTCAATTTCTATTCGAGCAACCCGGATGCGATGGTCTTGCAGTGGTTCGACGAGGGACTGCTGACTTGGGATGCAAACTACGTCTACACGAATGATGGCGCAGCGACCTATGAGGTATCAGAGGATGGACGAACGTTCACCTTCACCATTCGCGACAATGTCAATTGGCAGGATGGCCAGCCGGTGACAGCGGAGGATTGGCTGTTTGCGCATGAAATAATCGGTCACAAGGACTATGACGGTCCGCGTTACGACTCCAATTTTACGAACATTGAAGGCATGCAGGAATATCATGATGGCAAAGCCAAAACAATTTCCGGCATTAAGGTGCTTGGAGACAAGCAGCTGCAAATTACGTATATCCAATCTACTCCGTCCCTACTGACGGGCGGCGTTTGGACGTATCCGCTGGCGAAGCATATTTTTGGAGATATGGATGTTGCTAAAATTTCGTCTTCCAAGGAAGTGCGCGAGAAGCCGATCGGCTTCGGACCTTTTAAAGTTAAATCAATCGTACCAGGCGAGTCGGTCGTATTTGAGAAAAATGCCGATTACTGGCGCGGCGAACCTGCTTTGGATGAGGTTATGCTGAAGGTCATCAACCCGACGACGGTCGTGCAGCAGCTTGAGAGCGGCGGCGTTGATCTCGTCGATTCCTTCCCGGTTGACCAATATCCGGACAATGCGGGTATGTCGAACGTCGAGTTTCTCGGCATGATCGACCGTGCCTATACGTATATCGGCTTTAAGCTTGGTACATGGGATAAAGAAGCAAAAGTGGTTAAGCCGAATGACAAGGCGAAAATGGGCGATGTGAATTTGCGCAAGGCGATGTGGCAGGCGGTGGACAATGATGCGGTCGGCAAAAAGTTCTATCACGGCCTGCGCTGGAATGCAACGACGCTAATCCCGCCGTCCCACCCAGAGTTCCATGATTCTACGAACAAAGGTGTAACCTACGATCCGGAAGCGGCGAAAAAGCTGCTGGATGACGCAGGCTACAAATTAAACGGCGAATTCCGCACCAATCCAGATGGCAGCGAGCTGGTCATTAACTTTATTTCGATGACTGGCGGAGATATTGCTGAGCCGCTGGCCCGCTATTATGTGCAATCCTGGGCGGCAATCGGTCTCAATGTGAACCTGGAAATGGTCGAGTTCAACTCCTTCTATGACCGGGTAGGCTCCAATGGCGATGATGATCCTGCGGTCGATGTGTATCAAGCGGCATGGCAGGTGGGGATCGACGTTGACCCGGCTGGCTTATATGGCAAAGATGCGATTTATAACTTCCCGCGTTTTGAGACGGAGGAGAATAGCAGGCTGCTTGCCGAGGGTGTCTCGGAGAAAGCTTTCGATGTGTCGGTACGCCAAGGCATTTATAAAGAATGGCAGCAGTATATGGTTGATCAGGTTCCGGTATTCCCGACCTTGTACCGCTCCGAGCTTGTTCCGGTGAATAAGCGCATTATGAACTATGCAATCGGCGATGGCACCGGCATTTATTTGCATCAGCTGGCTGTATCGCAAGATAAACCGTTTGTAGCCGAGAAGTAGCGTATAATAAGATTTAGAGTAGCGAAAAAGAGGGTGGATGGACGTTAGCATCCGCCAGCGAAGCGAAGGCTGTTCTCCCAGACCGAAACATCGGTCTGGGCAGGGCAGCCTGCTTTGCGCTTGAAGCTTTGCGGGATGGGCAAAAGCGGCAGCACCCTTTTCAAACGGGGGCGGGAATGCTACAATCTCTGAAACTAAGGTTCAGAAAATAAGGAGAGGCGGGTAACGAATATGAGCAATCGACCTACGATTAATGATTATAGTACTTTCTCTGAAACGTACATTAGCAAAGTGCCGGAAGGCAGCATTAAGGATCTGCTGCTTGAGGCGTATGATACGACAAGCGGGCTGCTGGCAAGCATTCCGGAGGAGCGCGGCAGTTATAAATACGCAGAAGGCAAATGGAGCATTAAGGAAGTCATTGGACATATTAATGATACCGAGCGCGTCATGAGCTATCGCCTGCTGCGGATTTCGCGGGGCGATTCGACGCCGCTGCCTGGGTTTGAACAGGATTTGTTTATAGCGGGTGCGAGGTTTAATGAGTATACGATTGCGGAGCTTGCTGACGAGTATCGGGCGATCAGGCAATCGACGCTTAAGCTGATTAGCAAGCTTTCCGATGAGGAGCTGGCACGGCGCGGCAACGCAAGCAGCTCCGAGGTAACGGCATTGGCTCTGGCTTACATTATCGCCGGTCACGAGCTGCACCATTTGAACGTATTGAAAGAACGATATTTAATTGACTAGCTTAACAGTCACCAAAGGAGCTCTATGATGAGTGAAGCAAGCTTTAACGATTATCAATTAAGTGAAGACATTACCCGGGCGCTGGACAGCTTAGGCTACAAGCAGCCGACCGTTGTACAACGCGAAGTGATTCCGATTGCGCTGGGCAAGCGCGATCTTACAGTCAAGTCGCACACCGGCAGCGGCAAGACCGCGGCCTATGGCATTCCGATCTGTGAAATGGTTGATTGGGACGAAAATCGCCCGCAGGCGCTTGTTCTAACACCGACCCGGGAGCTTGCCGATCAAGTAACCGAGGACATAACGAACATTGGCCGTTACAAAAGAATTAAAGCGACCGCGATTTATGGCAAGCAGCCCTTTGCACCGCAGCGCATGCAGCTGACGCAAAAAAATCATGTGGTCGTCGGTACGCCAGGCCGCATTATGGATCATATCGAAAAGGATACGATTGATCTGGAGAAGCTGCGCTTTCTCGTCATTGACGAGGCGGACGAAATGCTGAGCATGGGCTTCATTGAGCAGCTGGAAATGATTATTCAGGAGCTGCCCAAGGATCGGGTGACGCTGCTGTTCTCGGCTACGCTGCCGAAGGATGTAGAGCGGCTGTGCCATCGCTACATGAACGATCCCGTTGATATTGAGATTAAAGGAGAGGGCAGCACGAAGGCCGAAATCGACCATTCGCTGTTTATCGTACGGGATAACCGCAAGCTGCAATTGCTGCAAGATGTGACGGTAATGGAAAACCCGGACAGCTGCATCATTTTTTGCCGGACGCAGGTGAATGTCGATGAGGTGCACGATGAGCTGACCCAGCTCGGTTATCCGATTGGCAAAATCCATGGCGGCATGGAGCAGGATGACCGCAATCGGGTAATGGGCGAGTTCCGCAGAGGCGAGTTCCGTTATTTGGTGGCGACTGACGTAGCGGCGCGAGGCATTGATATTGATCGGATTTCCCATGTGATCAACTATGATTTTCCGATGGAGAAGGAAAGCTATGTCCACCGCGCAGGCCGAACTGGACGAGCAGGCAACAAAGGCAAGGCAATCTCGTTCGTGACGCCAAATGAGGATTCTTTTCTCGCGAATGTTGAGGCGTACATTGGGTTTAAAATCCGGCAAGCGGAAGCCCCGCCCGAAGATGTTGTGGACAGCCGCAGGGAAAGCTTTGAGCTGAAGCTGAAAGCAAGTCCCGAATTGAAACAGGACAAGAAGTCACAGCTGAGCGCGGACATCCTCAAGCTGCATTTCAACGGAGGCAAGAAAAATAAGCTCAGAGCGGTTGATTTCGTTGGCACGATTGCGAAGATCGAAGGCATGACAGCTGTCGATATCGGTATTATTACGATTGAGGACAATAAGACCTATGTGGAGATTTTGAATGGCAAAGGCGACCTTGTGCTGCAAGCGATGAAAAACACGACGGTCAAAGGCAAGCTGCTTAAGGTGCAGCCTGCGCGGAAATAACAGGTAGAGCCGATTGCGATCAGCAAACGTAGCGGGAAGGGCGCACCAAGCAAAGCGCTCCTCCAAGCAACCGCGCTGCATCGTTATCGGCTTTAATTATTTAAGAGGCAAAAAAGATCAACTGACAAAGTTGAGATATTGACATTTGTATTGGCTCAGGCCGTATGTTATGGTTGAAGCAGCAAAGGAGAGATAGCAATGGCGAATGAAACACCACTCACGAAAGAAGCAATATTGGACGCCGCGGAACAGGTGCTTCGGCGATACGGCCCGGATAAAACGTCGGTTACGGACATTGCGAAGTTTCTACAGGTCAGTCATGGCACCTTATATCGGCATTTTGCGAGCAAAGCAGCTCTTCGAGAGACAGTTACGGAGAGATGGCTGGATAAATGCGTATCTGAGCCTCTGGAAGGCATTGCGGCTGCAACGGACGGCAGCGCTGCTGTACAATTGCGTTCATGGCTTGAGGCGCTCATCCAGAAGAAGCGGTTGTATGCGTTGGAGGATGCAGAGATGTTTGCGATGTACTCAGCGGTAACGCTGGAAGCCGTTGATTTAATTGCGGCGCATATCGACCACCTGGTCAAGCAGATCGCCGTCATTGTAGAACGCGGCATGCACAGCGGCGAGTTTAAGCCGGGTGAGGCGGATGCGATGGCAAGGGCTATTTTTCTCGCGACGACGAAATTTCATCATCCGGCTTTTGTACGCGAATGGTCGAGTAAGGACATAGATCAGGATTTTGATGCCGTATGGAGCTTGCTGCTTGCCGGATTACAATAAATACGCCTTTAGAAACAGATCGGATTACTCCGGCGGCCGTTTCTAACAGGCGTATTTTTTTGCGTTTAAAATGGGGGACCTGCTGCTCATGCTTCAGCAACAGGAGAAGGATTAGTATAAAGCCTACCCTATTTTTCACCTCATTATATAATAATACCTAATCGTATTTGATAGGATAACCCCCTGTTACTATGGATTATTCGGGTTTTAAATGCTACTGGCATGTTGATTATAAATATAACGTTCGTTGAATATAAGTTGGGATTTTGTGCGTCTCAAAAAGCGGCCCCTATAATACGGGCCGCTCTCGGTTTGGTATCTAAGTGTAGGGTAATACCTCACATATTTTTAACTTCTTCAATTTCAGCCTTGAATCTTTCTTCAACAGCTTGTTTGATTTCATTATGTTTATCTTGATCGTTTTCATGACCATGATCTAATGATTGTATTTTCAATGCATCAGAATCTAAACTAAATCTGCCGTTATTCATATTGATAACGCTATATTCTCCATATGCATTCTGTTTGAGGTATAAAACATACTGTTCGCCCTCGTTTATTTCATTATAATTTTCAATGGAAAGTATCTTTGACTTAGTGTCTTCTTTGATAAGAGAAATAGGTTCAATAATATTCATTTCTTCATTCTCAATGACCGACGCGGATTCTGGTTTTTTCAACACTTTGAGGATCTTAATCGGAGTTCTAGTGTAAAAATCTTCCAATGCTTGTGGTAAGTCTGCTCCAGCAGCATCCTGTTCAGCATACTTGACAACATGTTCGCGATCAAAGAAATTGGTATCCGTCTCTGCTATCACAACCAGCTCTGCATCATCAAACAATCGGTTTTCTTTATCAAACTCCTGATAATTACCATGAGTTACAACTGTCACTACAGTGTCTTCTTTGCTAACTTCTTTACCGGCATTGTCCACAGGTGAACCATTACTGCACGCAAAAAGAAACAAAGAGAACGATGCAAGCAAAAGCAAAAGCTTAACATTTCTCATGTGAACCCTCCTAAAAATTTCGTTATTTAAGTAGATACAAAACTGTTTAAAAAAGAACAACTCATTTTACAGCCCATTTTTCTCATCTTTATGGAAACGAAGCCCATTTACTGTCAACCTGCTCGGAATCATATGTTGTTATTGCAGAAGGAACGGATCTCCAACCTTGCACCATTACTGAATTATATGGGAACGGTACATGAGCCATTTTAATAGAGTGTCCAATTTCATGTGCAGCATTATACTTTACAGTAGGGGCTGAATAGTCAGAACCCTTTGCCCTCATTGTATTATCATACATAAATACTGTTGTATAATCCCAGTAACTATCCGCTGTAGTAATATCCCCAGAGCTAGTATATGCAATAGTTTGCCCAAAGAAACCAGCTATAGAAGTATTTCCTATATAATAGACATCGGGACGGCTTACAACGGAATTGGTCTCGGTTTTAACGATATTGACCTTTGAATTACCATTCCAATATGCTCTACCCGCATCATAGTGACTTGTATAACCATTATCAGCTACAGATGAATGATAATATGCAAGTGGCTTTGCACCGTTTTTTCTATTCCCCGAAAAATAATCCGCACTGACTACGCTTCCAAATAAAAATACAGCCAAAAAAGACAATGTCATCGAATATACATATCTCATTTTATGATTCTTCACAGCCCAACCTCCCAATTATATTGTTATAAATATAATCTTGCTCTGCCTCTTACTAATTCTCATTAACCATTCAATTGATTTCCTCCCCCTTTCTATTCTGCTGCTATGGAAGCATACAAAATCCATTCACTATATAGACACAGCTAATTAGTAAATAGTTGCAATTAATTTAATTTTTTCAAATTAAATTGGAAATTCTCTCTCAATACTTTCATAAAATTTTTTTGAAACGCTTCCAGACTAAAAACGTCCAGCCAATTACAGTGCAGCCAGTCTCCCAAACCCGGTATGCAAAAACAGACGGGCCGCACACAGATCCATAGGGCAGCATAAAGTTCACAGGCTAGCCGTTGAGAACTGTCAGATCCCCCACGGCAAGATACAGATCATTGCCAAGCATGCATGATCCTGTTAGGAATTTCCCTTCTGTCCCCCTAGTAGGGTGAAACTCATGGGACGCGCCTTCTGCACCTATCGATTGCCGCGTAGCAAACCCAGTAAGTCTGATGGGCCGTGAGATAGCGTAGGAGTTACGAGCCATCCGTCAAGCCTATACTCTAATCAATAACAACAAGGCATAGCTCCTAGCTACAAAGGATGGGAACGCAAATGGAGAAAAGTTTAACGAGTAAAGTGGCTTTAGTTACAGGCGCATCGAAAGGCATTACGATTAATGCCATCGCACCAGGACCCGTTAATAAGGAGCTGTTTAAAGTTGGAAAGACGGAGGAGCAGATAACGGCAATCAGCAATGCCAACTCCTTTGGACGGCTAGGCGAGCCGGAAGACATTTCTCAAGTGGTGCTGTTTCTGGCAAGCAGGGAGTCGCAGTGGGTAACGGGGCAGACGATGCGGGTAGAATGGCGGCTTCATCTAAAAGGATAGTTTGAAGCCCCTGTGCAGCTATGGTATGGTTCGTATAAAAGGGGAGAGCAATCATGCAGCATCTGGATCAAATCGTGCCGCTTCTGGAACGGGACACGCTTACGAACATTACGCTGCTGAAAATGATCGAGGCTTATGAGGCAGCCATCATCAGCAAGCTCATCAAGGGCTCTGAACCCACGCAATGGGGGCTGCTTTTGCTGCTGCCAGTCGAAGCGTATCCTTATGATCAGCAAACTTATCCCGATGCCGACTTTATCGCTTTTGTCGCGTATACGGAGCAGTCGCTGCTGCCCGAGCTGCTTAAGGCGGTTCCCGCAGGCGCCCGCCTTGTGTTCAAGCTGCAGAAGGATGAGTACCGGGAACAGCTTGCCCACTATTACGAGCTGGAGCAGGCGAGAGCTTATATTTCCTATACGAGCCAAAACGAGCTTACCAGCAGCAACGCGCAGCAGCATAAGGGGCTTAGGAATGAGGACGTTGTGAAGCAAGAGGCGCTGGCAGAGGAACTGCTGCCGCTGCTTTGCAGCAACGGTTATACGCCGGAGGAGCTGCGCGGCTATTTTGCCGTAGGCGCCTATGCCTTCGTGATATACCGGGAAGATGAAGCTGCTGCCGGCTGCTTTATTTTTTGCAATTATAATGAAATTTGGGAAGTGGCGGGCGTCCATACGCGAGAACGCTGGCGTGGGCAAGGTTTGGCGCGGCAGCTTGTGGCCGCCGCCTTGGAGCATTTGCGGCAGGGAGGGCTGAGGCCGAGGTACCATGTGCTGGAAACGAACGCCGCCTCGATCCGCCTCGCGGAATCGCTGGGGCTCCAGCCCTTCATGAAGCTGACGCATCATACGATGCAAAGTTCAGTCGCGGAAGAGCGGTAAACGTCAGTAAATCAACAAAAGCCCGCCCTTCAACGATAGCTGAAGGAGCGGGCTTTGCTGCAAATATAGGAAAGTATATGATTGTTCTATCCTTTCTCTATATTTCTCGGAATGAAACGCGCTGCGCCGCCAAAGGACGGCGACAGCCGTTTCACCTTGGGCACTATTTTTCAAGGCCGTGTTTCGCCATGCTTTATAATTCCAGCAGCACGTAGCTGCCCATATAATACATTTCGGCATCGTCATATTGATCGCGTGCTTCCTCCCACACAATATCCCAGGTGTCATCCAGCATTTCCGAATAATCGACCTCAGGGGAGAGGCGTAAAATAATCTGATCCTGCCCGCTTTGCACGAGCTTCTTCATTTCAATGCGGAACTGCTTATTGGAGGTTACTTCGAGACCATTTTTCACATAGTAGTCGTATTTATTGCTGTCGCCGGTATATTGGTTCAGCTCATCGTCCAGCCAATAAGAGACATCCTCTACATATTCCTCGTTGATGGCTGTCGCATCGTTGGCGTTATAGAGCAAATAAGGAACGTCTGAATTGGTCGCATTGTTGGTCGGATCGACGTTCAGCCATTCTCCGCCAATCTTGACCTTGTTCCACGCATGGGGAACGCCATCCAAATAGCCGGTTACGACTATGGTCTCCACGCCAGCGAGATCGTTCAGCAGCTTGTAGGTGTAGGCATAGCTCATGCAGACGCCGAGTTTATTAATCATAATGCCGTAGGTGCTGTAAGCATCATAAAACGCCGGGTCCACCTTGCGAAAATCATATTTATACGCATTATCCAGCGCATCATCATCGTACACCGTCGTATCGTTCAAATAATCATAAATCGCCAACCGTTTTTCTTCATCGCTCATTTCAGGTGTAATCGTGGCTGCAACAATGCGCTGAGCCTCCAGCATAATTTCCCGCTGCTTCGCACGCATCTCTTTAACCGGATTTTCGTAAGACACATAAAGCGTAAGTGTACGATAATCGTAGCCGTAGCTTGCAAGCCCGATAATATAAGGATTTTGGTACATCACCTTTTCGACTACATCAATGAGAACCTCGGTATTTTGCGCTTCGGGAAAAGACATCAGCGAAATGTCTTCCTCTCCGGTCATCAAGCTGCGGGCCAAATATTCCTCCAGTGCCGAGTCGGCGGAAATATGCAGCTTCTCCATCAGCTTATCGGTTGGAACCGTTGCTTTATCGCCCTTGGCGACGACGCGGCGCGTATTTTCGATTTGCTGATCAATCAGGTTGTCGGTAGCCGAAGTCGCTTTGGTGAAGCGAGTAATAATCGTCGGCACGTTGGCATCCGGTATAAAATAGGTCGTATTTTCCGGCTGGACGTAGCCGGTATTAGCTGTACCCTCGGATTCCCCATCCTCGTCCTCATACCAGGAGGCGACATAATCGATATCCTCAAGGGTAACGTCTTCAACCCAGACGACGCCTGTCAGCGCCGTGCCTTTAATGGAATAAGGAATGCGCAGGGGGCTGGATGGCTCAAGGACAAGCTGTTCCGTTTCATACATAATGTCCTTAAAGCTGATAGAGCCATCCGTATGCTTCACCTCGACGCTGTACGGCAGATCATCCACGTATTCGTAGGTGTTGCCGAACAAATCCCCTTCATATTCGTCGGAAACCTCCGTCGGGAGCTGGCTCGACAGATCGGCCGTCACGACGGGAGCGCTGAAGTTGGATTCCTTGCCGTTTGCAACGGCGGTAACATAAAAATTGCCCTGCACCCCGGTATTTTGCGCGAGTGTAAAGCTCTCACCGCTATCCAGCTCTAATTGGTCATAGGCGGTATCGCCAAAATCAACGAGCGCCGTCCCTTTTACCCGCTCAATGAGGACAGGGTTTTCCAAATAAAAAGCGGATTTTTTGCCAGCGGCGCTTGTTGTGCCATCTTTTACCCGAGCTTCGGGGAAGGTCTGGTACACCTTGTATTCGCTGATCCCGGTTATTTTGTCCCAGACGAGCTTTAGCCTGCCATCCTCGCTAATTTCATAGCTGAGATTCGGAACGGGCAGCTTGGACTCCACCGTAAACGGGATAATGAACGGCTTCTCCAGCTTCTGGGGCGTAGCGGACGCCATGTCATAATTAATGCGGAGATAATAAATCGGCGCATTTCCCCAGCTTAATTGATCATTGGAGGAAGCGGAAGGAAGCGGCAGCACGCCGGAATCCAGCGGCTCGACCGTAACGATGCTTTTGCTGTCAGGCGCAGCAGCGACCCGGTTGAATGAAGCCATTTGGCTGGAAGGCAGCGCCTGCCGGTCCGTATGAACGGTAATCATTTCTTCCCACTTTAAAATGTCGATTTGCGACAGATCGGATTGAAAATTGAACTCAAATTTCATATCTTTGGCTACATTGTAGAGCGGCATAATTTGTTTGCTGCGGTCTTCACCGTATTTTTGCTTTAAGTGCTGCACGGACAGCTTCTCCGGCGTCTGCCAAGCATACTTAAGCAGTTTAATGCTGGCGTTGAAGCCATTGGCGGCATCTGACATGCAGCCCGTCAGCAGCAGGCACATGACCAGCAGGCTGAGCAGCATTTTTTTCATTGCGCAGGTCTCCTCCGGAAAATGATGAAATTGTATAGTTAGCAATATGAAAATTTTACCTTGTTAAATTAAATTATTCAATTCATTTCATAGCCATGACAAAAAGAGCGGATCCCCTTTGAGCCGAACGCAGCAGGGGAATGGGGTCTTTTGCGCCGCGCTTGCCGTGCGATAAAGGCGAAAAACGTACTTTTCAGCCTGCTTATTCTAACTCGGATATCGATCGTCTTAAATTGAACAAAAAATTAAACGACTGGCATAAATAATCCCATTGAGGTGAGGGGCGCTATGCTATTTAATTATTACGAAACAATGAAAACGCATACATTTAGGAGGGGGAACATGAAGCGAAGAAAAATAGCAGCGGTGCTGCTGGTTGCAGCTATGCTGCTCAGTACGCTGACGGGGCTTGCACCGCGCGCGGTGTGGGCAATTGAGGAGGAGCCTGTAAATTCGAATGAAGGTATGTCGGCAGCGGAGTCGGTTTACCAATCCGGCTTGATTTTGCACTATGATATGAAAACGATGGCGACCGATGCAGGGCAGACCATTGTCAAAAATGTAGCTGGCGGAACAGGCGCGTATGACGGCATTTTCCGCAATCCGTCGAACGGTCAGCTGGTAGCTGGTGGCTCTACCGGTTTTGCTGGCTTTAATGGAGGCGCCGCTTCCGCAAGCAGCGGCTATATTGAAATACCGAAAGGCGCAGGCGGCGAGGATCTGCTGAGCGGCTTAACCGATGTCACGATTTCCTCGCTCGTCAATTGGGAAAATGACGGCACGAACCGCTGGATATTCGGGTTCGGAACGACGACGAGCGATGCCGAGAACGGCAACAAATATTTGTTTGCTACACCGCGCCATGGCAGCACGGGCAATTATGCGGCTGCTGGCCTATCGAAGAGCGGCTGGCGCAATGAAGCGCTTTGGAAAGGAACGTCCACGCTTGCAGCAGGAGCATGGAAGCAAGTGACGGTCGTATTTTCGGGCACAGCCGATACGATAACGCTCTATATAGACGGCGTGAAGGCGGCCTCCGGCTCGGCGAAGGGCATTAAGCTTGCCGATATTATCAATACGGGGACGAACTATTCCGGCTATATAGGCAAGTCTATTTTCTCGGGCGATGCGTTCTATCGCGGTCTGGTAGGCGACTTCCGCGTCTACAATTATGCGCTGGACGATCAGCAGGCAGCTGAGCTTTATACGCAAGCTTCCAGCACGATTGCGGATCTCAAGCAGCTTGTGCTGACAGCGGCAGCGGATGCGCTTGCTCCAGCAGCTATGCTTGCTGTAGGCGATGCGAGCGCTGATGCGGTTACGAAAAATCTGACGCTGCCGGCAACGGGGCGAAACGGCGTAGCGATTGCATGGAGCTCCAGCGATGCGGCGGTCATTGCCGCGGATGGAAAGGTGACACGTCCAGCGGCATCGGAAGCGGATAAGTCGGTACAGCTAACTGCGAGCCTGACGTATCAGGGGCTTTCCATGCAGCGAGTGCTGAGCTTTAAGGTATTGAAGGAGTTTTCTGAAAGCGCTATCACCCAGGCGGATGCGGAGGCGTTGGTCATCCATGGTATAGATCAGGTGAAGGGCAATCTGACGCTGCCGCAGCTTGGATTGAATGGCTCCAGCATCGAGTGGGAGTCGAGCGACCCGGCGGTAGTGAAAGGCTCGGCGCAGGCAGCGGGCGATGCGGCGCAGCTGGGCAGAGTGGTGCGTCCTGCGGACAAGGATGCTGTCGTTACGCTGAAGGCCACGGTGAAAAAAGGCAGCGCAAGCGCGGAGCGGCTGTTCGAGCTGACCGTGAAGCAGGCTCCGCCGAGCCTTGATTATGACGCGTATTTTTTTGCTTATTTTACCGGGGAATATGAGGGCGGAGAAGAAATTTCCTTTGCGACAGCCGAGGACCCGCTGAAGTGGCGTGCGCTGAATAACGGCCAGTCGATTATTCAATCGACACTCGGTGAGAAGGGGCTGCGCGACCCTTTCATTATGCGCTCGCATGAGGGGGATAAGTTTTATTTGCTGGCGACGGATTTGCGCATGGGCGAAAGCACGAATTTTGATCAGGCGCAAATAACGGGCAGCCATTCCATTATGATTTGGGAATCCGACGATCTCGTCAACTGGAGCGAGCAGCGCATGGTTGAGGTTGCGCCGAAAAACGGCGGCAACACCTGGGCGCCGGAAGCGGTCTACGATGAGAAGACGGGACAATACGTCGTATTCTGGGCTTCTTCGATGAAGGCTGCCGATACGTATGGCAAATACGCAAGCGGTCGCCCATCGGGGCAATACAACGTGATGTATTACGCGACGACGCGGGATTTTTATACATTCTCCGAGCCGAAGGTGTATATGGATGAAGCGTTCCCGACGATCGATACGACGATGCTGCAGGAGGGCAATGACCTGTATCGTTTTACGAAATCGGAAATCGGCTACAAAGTATTTTATGAGAAGGCAGCTAACGTCTTTGACGATGTTGACGGCATTGCGGCCAATGGCTACCAGTTTGCGGCGATTGCCGGGACGAAAAATGGCAACCAGGGACGAATTGGCCATGGCGGCAACAATGAAGGGCCGACCGTATTCAAGGATATTCGGGAGGATAAATGGTATATGTTCCTCGATTCCTGGCCGTATCATGTGCGCGTGTCGAGCAATCTGGAGGACGGAGCGCAGTTTAGGGATAATCTGCTCGCTGCTGATCAATATGCACTGCCGCCTGGGCCGCGCCATGGCACGGTCATTCCGGTGACGCGGGCGGAATATGATGCGCTGCAAGCGAAATACGGCTTATCCGGTCCAGTGGAGAAGGAGCAGCCAGTGGTGCATTATACATTCGACAGCAGCAGCGTAACCGGCACGCTTGTGCAGGATCTGTCCGGGCAGGGGCATCATGCGACGCTAGTTGGCGGAGCCTCCATTAACGAGACGGATAAAATAGGCAGCTCTGGCAGCTCGGTGGAGCTGGACGGCGCAACAGGTTATGTAAAGCTGCCAGACAATCTGGTGCGCGACTTGAATTTGGAGAAGACGACCATCGCCACTTGGGTGAAGGCGGACCAGAACAAGCTGAACCAGCGGATTTTTGACTTTGCTTCAGACACGGGCAGAGCCGCTAACCGCAATACGATGTATTTGAGCACCACAGGCGATACTGGCGGCCTTGAGTTTGCTATCGTGACGCCATTCACGGAGAAGTTCGCAAGCGAATCGACGCTGCTCGGTGCGAGCTATAAATATGCGCTTCGCGCAGCGACGCCAGCGGCAAGCGTTTGGCATCATGTAGCTGTATCCATCGACGGCTTCGAGGCGGTCATGTACGTGGATGGGAAAGAAGTGTCGCGCAGCAGCACCTTTAACGTCGAGCCACGCATGCTGCTGCAAACGTCGATGAACGATATTGGGAAATCTCGGAATGCGAGCCACGGCTTGTTTGACGGCAAGCTTGACGATTTCCGCATTTACAATCGGGCGCTGACGAAGGAGCAGGTTGCTGCGCTTGCAGCGGACTTGCCGGAAACGCCGGGAGGCGGCGAGCAGCCGGAAACTCCGAAGGCGATCGTCCATTATGATATGGGCCAAATAGACGGCACGACGGTGAAGGATTTGGCCGGAAGCTTTAACGGCACTTGGGTCAATCCGCAAAATGCAGAGCGAATTCATGCCGGACAGACGGGCGTTATCAGCTTCGCAGGGGGCACGACCAGCTCCTATATCGAGCTGCCAAAAGGGGTGACCGATGGCCTTACCGATACGACGGTGTCCATGCTGATGAACTGGAGCGGTAAGGCCGGGGCAGAATGGGCTTTCGCTTTAGGGCAGAACAGCACCAAATATATGTATTTTACACCGCGCTATAATACATCGGCGGCGAATGCGCGCGCGGGCATTGCGACAAATTCATGGAACAACGAAGTAGCCGCGCAGCATGCAACGGGTCTTTCGACCAATCAGTGGAAGCTGGTGACGGCGGTTTTATCCGAAAAGGAGCAGACGCTAACGCTCTATGTGGATGGCGTAATGGTAGGAGCAACAGCAACGGGCGGCATGACCATGGCTCAAATTCAAAATGCCGGCGGCATCAGCGGCTATATCGGCAAATCCTTTTATGCGTCTGATCCTTATTTTGGCGGCATGGTCGCCGATTTTAAACTGTTCAACGGCGCCTTGAGCGGGGCCGAGGTCGGTGCGCTTCAACGGGAGGCTGCGACGAAGGTCGCTGCGCTGGATGGGCTCACGCTGGAATATGCGGCGAACCGGCTGGATTACAGCGCTTTTCTGAATGGCAATGCGAGCAAGGACAGCATTCGCACGAATTTGAAGCTTCCGGCAAGCGGCGGACATGGCACGACGATAACTTGGATTTCGGGCACTCCGAACGTGATTTCGAACACGGGTATTGTGACCCGTCCTGCCTATGAGGCAGGCAATCAGAGCGTCATGCTAACAGCCACGATAACAGATGGAGCCAAATCAGTGACCCGCAGCTTTACGGTCATCGTGGAGAAGGATGCCAGTCTCATGGAGAAGGCGCTGCTGGATGCGCAAAGTCTAATCGTCCACAACTTGGCCGATGTTCGCGGGCATTTGACACTGCCTGTGAAGGGTGTAAACGGATCGGCCATTGCATGGGCCAGCGAGCAGCCTAATGTCATCACGGCAACAGGGGAGGTTACACGTCCCGCGCATGGCACTCAGGACGTAACCGTTAAGCTGACCGCCATCATTACGAATGGTGCAACCTCGATATCGAAGGCGTTCATAGCTACAGTGAAGCCGCTGCCTGCGCCAGCCGATTATAAGGGCTATGCGTTCACTTATTTTACAGGAGAAGGTTCGGCAAGCGGCGAGCAAATTTATTTTGCACTCAGCAAAGGAAACGATGCGCTGCATTGGCAGGAGCTGAATGGCGGGCTGCCAGCGATTACGTCGAATTTGGGTGAAAAAGGGTTGCGTGATCCGTTCATCATCCGTTCACCGGAGGGCGACAAATTTTATCTGATCGCGACCGATTTGAAAATTTACGGCAATGGCGATTGGGGTGCCGCCCAAACGAGTGGAAGCCGTTCGATTATGGTTTGGGAATCGACGGATCTTGTGAATTGGTCGAACCAGCGAATGGTAGAGGTATCTCCGCCAGAGGCTGGGAATACTTGGGCTCCGGAAGCATTTTATGACGAAGAGACAGGTGAATATGCCGTATTTTGGGCATCGAAAATGTATGCCGACGAGAGCCACAGCACAGGCACGCATCAGCGCATGATGGTGGCGAAAACACGCGACTTCTATACGTTCTCGGAGCCGGTCGAGTATATGAATAATGGCTACTCGATTATTGATACGACGATGATTGGACATGATGGCAAAGTTTATCGTTTTACGAAGGATGAGCGCAGCAATACCAATGCGACGCCGAATGGGAAGTTTATTTATCAGGAGTCAGGCAGCAGCGTCTTTGACAGCAGCTTTAAGATGATCAAGGAGGGTATTGGGCGCGGACAAATTGCACAAGGCGAAGGTCCGACCGTATTCAAGTCCAATACTGAGGAAAAATGGTATATGTTCATCGATGAATTCGGCGGCAGAGGTTATGTGCCGTTTGAGACAACAGATCTCGATTCGGGTGAGTGGAAGATATCGACGAACTATGAGCTGCCGTCAAGGCCGCGCCACGGCACGGTCATTCCAGTGACACAAGCGGAATATGACCGCCTGCTTGTAAGCGTGCCGCAGGCAGGTCAGTCTGAGGCTGGAACGAAAGTAACCGGTGTGCAGCTCGCGCCTTCAGCGCTTGCACTGAAAGCAGGGGAAGGAGCGCAGCTTGCGGCAGATGTCACGCCTGTGGCCGCGACGAATAAGTCTGTCGTTTGGTCGAGCAGCAATTTGGCTGTGGCAACGGTGGATGCAGCAGGTTATGTGCACGGGGTTGGAGAAGGTGCAGCCTACATTAGCGTAGCAACGGTAGATGGCGGATTTATCGCCGTGTCGGCAGTAACGGTAACGGCAGGCGAAGATAACGGTGGGGGAACGACGCCGACACCGACACCGACGCCAGGTACGACACCAACACCGACACCTAGTCCAACACCAGCACAACCGACACCGACAACATCGAACCCGAGTCCAACACCGACAATACCGGGCTCAACGACAAGTCCAACACCGACGCCGATCATATCGATTCCGTCGACAGCACCGGGTTCGATACCAACAACATCGAGTCCAACGCCGAGTATAGCACCTAGCACACCGCCATCTGGCCCTTTTAGCGATACAGCGAACCATTGGGCAAGTGCTTCGATTGCAAAGCTGACGGAAAAAGGACTAATGAAGGGTTATCCGGACAGCAGCTTCAAGCCGAATGCCGCGATGAGCCGCGCTGAATTTGTGACGGTCATTTATCGCATGCTTGGTCTGGATACTGCTGCTGGAACAACGGCAGCCTTCAGCGATGTGGGGACGGATGCTTGGTACAGCGGGGCGGTTCATGCCTTGCATGAAGCGGGTATCGTTAGCGGCGATGCCGCAGGCACATTCAGGCCAAGCGATGCGATTACGCGGGAGGAAGCTTTTGTGCTCGTATATCGCATCGTGAAGGAAAAGCTTGCGCTAAGTGGTGATAGCGATGAACCTTCATTCACTGACGATGCAGTGATTTCAGACTGGGCGAAGGAGGCGATAGCTGCCTTGTCCGCAGCAAATGTACTGAGCGGCTACGATGATGGCACGCTCAAACCGCAGGGAAGCATTACTCGAGCGGAAGTCGCGACGATTTTGGCGGCATTCGTAGAATAAGCAATGGGAATGAGCTGAGAAACCAGCGAAATAAAAATACGGCGGAAGCTCCCGAATGTTTGCCCGGGAGCCTCCGCCGTTTTATTTTCAGACTGGATTCCTGCTAAAATCATGTTATGCTACCTTTTGACAAAGAAATAAAATTTTAACCGTTAGTTGCCATTCATCCCCCTCTTCTAAAGCTATGCTTGACCCACAACACAACCTAATTATGGGGATAAATACTTATAATGCTTGAGTACCGTATGGAGTTGATTCAACCCTTTCCAAATCACCTTAGCACCAGGTTCACCGTCACCCTTGCGTCCCAAGAAACCTCCAAGCTTTGCTAAATAAGATACAGCCTCTTTGATCGTTGGTGGGATAGAGGGAGCGAGAGAAGTTCGATTGGAAATGCAGTATAACACTCTCCACTCCTCTTCCTCCAGAAACGTGGTGCATGATTCGTCTGGATGTTTCCTAGCCAGGTAAGTCATACCCAGAATACGCACGGATATGATCGAGTAGAACAGAATTAATTTTTCAAGACGTTCGGCTGTGCGACTTTGTAACTTCTCAACTTCACAGCCACTTTTCAAAATGTAATGGAATCGCTCAATCTTCCATCTGTGGATGTACCCTTGCACTTTTTCTACAGCTTCATCCAGATTGGTGACGTCCATACTGGTAACTAAGTACTGATTTAATCCATTTTTTAGGCATGTTCACAGGGGTTTCGATCTCGACCCGGCTATGCCGGAGTTCCAATGTCACCTCTCTCTTGGACAAGTTCCTGCGTGTATCCCGGGGAACCTCAACGACGATGTGGCCCGCTGACAGCTCCTGTTTGACTTGACCAAACAGTTTGCAGGCTTCCGTCGTCATTCGATTTTGAACAACGCGTACCAAAAAATCTTGCTCGCAAGCGAGCGCATGATCGAAAAACTCAAAGATATCCGCTTCCCGGTCACCAACGTGAACCAAGCGAACGTCAGTTGGCATTCCCGTGCGACTATTATCCATACTCTTAAGCCATTTGAAGCTTTCTTTTTCTTCAATCGGTCTCTGCCGTTTGGTTGCCCGTTTTCCGCGCTCCTCAAGGGCGCGTGTCCACACAAATTGATCCAACAATCCGAGCGCAATTCCGTCAGGAGTAACAGCTAGTGCAGAATGTACGATTAATCCTTTGTGATGGACACCTGCGCCAAAATCGCCTAGCCCCTTGGTTTTTTCGTGTGAAGTGTAGTTCAGCATACTGGTGTCCTGAACCGCTAAAATGACGGGCTCGCCACGTTCCTTTATGTGCTGTATCGTGGCTTTCCTATGAGCATGCAATACAACTTCTTCTGTTAACTTTTCGTTGTCAATGAGGCGATAGATGGCTTTGGCTTCTGCTTTATTGTCGCTGGCTCCCGCAATGGATTCGCCGATATTTCTGGAGAGAGTTATCATAGATCGCACAAACCGTTTTATAGTTCTTCCACAGGATATCCCTAAATGTTTGAATTCGTTATAAGCCCAATGATTCGCATCCTCATGTTTCATAGTTAATGACATCTTAAACTCTCCTCGCCATAGAAATCGTTTTGATATCATCATAACGTTTCGTAGCATAGATGAGTAGGATGAATGTCATCCGCAAGAATCAAAGAAAAATGCCCATTTTTTGTATTCAATGTGGGTCAAGCATAGCTTCTAAAGTGGGGGATGAATGGCAACGGTCTGATTTACATTGACCCTTACAACTTAAAATAATATAATTTTAGTATTCAGTCGTATACGATAAAAGGTTGTGTTATCAATGAAGTTAGACTCAAATAACCATTCAGTGT